>NZ_VIUA01000008.1:0-260324 GCF_007828395.1 Rhizobium sp. ERR 942 | reverse complement strand
CGCGTCTCCGATCCATCCCCCATCGCCGGAAGAGGATGGCCGTCCTCTCCGGCGCTTCTTTTTCTCACAAGAAGCAGGCACAGTCATAAGACAAGATGTTGAATTGCCACCCCTATTGCATCGCTCACGGAGCCACCCACGAGATCCAGCTTTCTAACAAACATATACCGCCTGTATATGCCACGGTCTGTTATCCAGCAAATGACGTCCGCTCGGCCGTGACGCTTCAAGGTCCGACGACAAAGCCATCAGAGTTTATGAGATTGCGGGCGGCTTCCTCAGACTCGACCATAGGTGATGATAGTGACCGTGCCCATTAACAGCCAGGCGCGAGACCTCTACACGAGAACATTGATAGAGGTCCTATTCATCGCTCTTGAAAGGGTTCGAACAAGAATTCCTTCTGAAAGGTATCCTCCCTCGTCCCCGCGGAACAATCCATTCTGCAACGGGAAATGCGCGGCCAGTACTTTGCTCACGGTGGATCGGTAATGCCGTAGGCCCGGATGCCAGCCACATCGAACAGCTCCCTGGCCCCGCGACGTCAACCAGCCATGCTGATCGGACGTGCGCGCTGCAAAATCGCCGCCGCATCCGCTGATTCCCGTGGGGCCGCAGCGCATCGGTTTCCCGGGAGGAGTTTTGTACTTGTTGATCTCAGCCATTTCTTCAAAGATGGTGAGGACAAAATTGAGGCGCCGGAACATATCATTGCTTCCGGCGGTCATTTTCGCCAATTGCCGCTCGGTCGACTGAGTTCGATACTTGGACGAACCGAAAGTTTATCGCCATACTGTAGAGAGTGATCACAGGAAATGCTAAGTGTTTTCCCGGTGCCGCAAGGCGAAAAGAAGGGCCAGCCTCAAGCGTTTGCAGAAGCCTTATGGATCGACCTGCTGAGTCCTAGTAGTGCCGAATTGAGGGAGGTGGAGGAGGTTATTGGTGCACCTCTCCCCTCCCTTGGTGCCCTCAGTGAAATCGAAACCTCGAGCCGACTGAGAAATCAGCATGGCGTGCTTTACATGAGTACGCCGTCGGCAGCCCGACATCCAGAGGGGGCCGATACGACACCTCCTCTCGGGTTTGTCCTATCCATGGATCGCCTCGTCACGGTCCGATTTATGACACTGCCGGCTGTTGACGCCGTCGCGGCAAGCTTTGCCGCACAGGATGCGCCGAAGTCGAGCCTTGAGGTGTTCACCTTGCTCTGCGAGGATATTGTCGACCGGGTGGCCGATGCCCTTGAGCACCTGGCAGGAGAGCTCAATGGCCTTTCAACGGGGGCCTTTCGCGCAGAGGACCCTCGCGGCCATCACGCAGCCCACGCCAACAAGCTGTTGCGAGCACAATTACGCCAGGTAGGGCGTCTGGGAGACCGTCTCTCGCAAATTCGAGACGGTTTGCAGGGTCTCGGACGCGTTGTGACCTACACAGAACAGCAAGCCAAGGGATGGTCGGAAAATCTTGAGCCGCGTCTGGCAGGACTATGCCGAGATATCCACTCGCTCGTGGACTATGAAGAGCAACTCGCCAATAAGGTACAATTCGTGCTGGACGCTCTCGTGGGACTGATCGGCATCGCTCAGAACGATATATTCAAGGTTCTTACCATCGTGTCGATCGCCGGCATTCCCCCGACTCTGGTCGCCGGCATCTACGGCATGAACTTCAAGAACATGCCCGAATATGATTGGGCTTGGGGATATCAATATGGTTGGGCGGTCATCATATTGAGCACCGTCATCCCATTGGTTTGGTTCAAGGTGAAGGGCTGGTTCTGACCGACCGTATGACAACGGAGCCCGAACTACCCCGCGGCCCACGCCCATAGTAGGAGCACGCCACCGACGAGGCCCAGAGCTGCGGATCCCCACCACGCCAGGCGTCTCCGGGTCAAGGCGGCCACGGCACCCAGCGCGATTGCGACCTGCAACATGGCGACGGCGTAGGCGTAGTAGTGGTGACGATGAATAAGGAGATTGGCCTCCTCATCCTTCTCGTCCCGCATTTTTTCAAGTTCATTGGCTGCGGCGCTGATTGATTTTTCCTCATCCGCATATCGTCGGCTCGTTTCATCGAGATCCGGCGCCACTGGCTTGCCTTGCGCGGCAAGCAGCTCCATCTGCGACTTGAGGATCGCAGCCTTGATACCTTTCGCCTGATAATAAGCCCATTGGTCAGAAGCTTGAGCCTGTTTTTGAGCCGCCTCGGTCTTTAAAGCCAGCGCCTCGTTGATCGAGCCTCCTGCCAAAAGGGAGCCGATTGCCGCCAACGCGGCGAAGAACGCCGTCGTCAGAGCAATGGAGCGCAGCAGCGAGGCGGATTTCCGCTCGATCTCCTCATCGATAGCTTCGCGCAACTTGTCGGTATCAACCTCGATCTCTTCAGGCATTGTGCAGCTCAAAAAGTAAAACAATTAGAACGCATATTCTCGCATGAATCTCCGGATCTGGAACCAGGCTGAGAAGGAATTTCTCCAACAACACCCAACTCTCAAGTGCGTCTGACCGAAGCTCAAGTCTGTTACCGGGCACCCCGAGAAGCTCAGATCCGATCTATAGATACCGAGCACCTTCCGGACTGGGAGCCTGGAATACATTTCCATACGACCTCTTACCTACTGGTAGTTACCCAATTGCTCTTGAAGAGATTCGAACCGGCGGCGCTCGCCTGTGGCACTGATGGATATCGGACACAACCTCGTCTCCGTTGCCGTTGCATTCAGGTAGCCGTCAGAAATAACTCCTACCTCCGCTGGAGTGTGAGGGAAACGATGAGATTTTCGATAGAGAATGTTGACGGCGCAGCTGATTCGCTTTCAATTTTGGCCTATTCCAAGCGCGTGGAGAGACCGAAGCTGCTTGGGGGCGGGCAGGCATGCTGAATTCGCGCATGTTGAAACGCTATCCTCTCTTCGCCGGCGGCTCCGCAATCGGTGCCGCAATCGATTATGTCGTAACACTGGCATCAAGCACTTTATTGAAAATAGAGCCAAATACAGCGCTCGCACTGGCAATGACGATAAGTGCATCGATCACGTTCCTCTTTCATGACCGGGTAACATTTCGGGGCGAACAGGATAATATACGTCATAGATTTCTTCTTTTTACGTTGTGGTCCTGTTTCATCTACCTGATACGCGCCTTGTTGCTATATGCAGGGCTTTATGCTGGCTTACCGCTTGCTCTGGTGCTTCTTCTTGCGATCGGATTGGTCTCAATCATCAATTTCGCCATGTCTTCAACTGTGATTTTCGCAAAGACACGATCATGACGGCGAAGACCCTTTCAATCATCATTCCCGTCTATAACGAGGCAGAGGGCCTGCCTGATCTGCTTGATCGACTGGGTAAGGTGGCAGATAGCCTTTCCGGTGAATTCGGGCTCGTCATCGATTACATCCTTATCGACGACGGCAGCACCGACGGCAGTTTTGCCCTACTGAAAGAACATGACTTTGGGGCGCGCTCGACCCGTCTGCTCCGGTTCTCACGGAATTTTGGCAAGGAGGCGGCGCTATCCGCAGGGATCGATGCCGCCCAGTATGCCGATGCCGCAGTTCTAATGGATGCAGATCTTCAGCATCCACCGGAGATGATCTCTGATTTTGTTCGTATCTGGCTGACAGATGATATAGACAGCGTCTATGCTTACAAGCCCAGCCGTCGCAGGTCCGAGGGGCCGATGAGGGCCGCATTGTCAAAAGTGTTCTTCTGGGTCATCAATCGCGATCTTCGTTACGAGATCCCCCCGGGCGCCGGTGATTTTCGCCTGGTAAATCAGCGCTTTATGAACGCGCTGCGCAGTCTGCCCGAAAGCAACCGGTTCATGAAGGGCCTTTACGGCTGGGTCGGCTTCCGCCAGACCGGCCTCCCCCTTGAGCCGCCACCACGCCTCCGGGGCAAGAGCAATTATAACCCGCTCCGGCTTTTGCTGATGACGCTTGACGCAATCACCAGCTTTACCACCATGCCGCTGCGTTTGATGGCCTTGTCTGGGATCGTTATCGCCGCGGTAAGTGCGGCATACGGCATCTACATCGTGATTCAGCACTTCTTCTTCTCTGCTGTTCCGCCCGGCATTGTGTCGATTCTTGCGCTGATCGCTTTTTTTGGAGGCGTCCAGATGATGTTTTTGGGCCTTATGGGCGAGTATGTCGGAAAGTCCGTCTTGGAGGCCAAGAAACGTCCTATCTACATCCTCTCCGATGACATCAGTCGCAAGGAAAACACCATTGCGGATCGCGGATGATTTTGGGCTGGGGCGGGGGCATGATCGCATAATCCTTGAGCTCATCGAGGGAGGACGGCTTGATGGCACTTCGGTGATGGTCAATGAGGGGATCAAGCTTGAAGACATTGAGCGACTGAGAGCCTTGCAGAATGCCGGCGCGAAGGTTGGATTGCATCTGAACCTCACGCAGGCCTTCTGTGAAGACGCGCCCACCTGGCACGTAGCTTCGCTGATATGGCCGATGCAGAGTGAACAGCGACTTCATGACATTGAAGCATCGCTGATGCGGCAGACGAACGAGTTCGTTTCAATCTTCGGAACGTTGCCTGACTTTTACGATGGCCATCAGCATTGCCATTGTTTCCCGGCAATCGCGCCAATGATCTTACGCCTGCCGCGCAAACCCGGGACGTGGGTGCGAGTACCATTGCCTGCCACCTGGGCCGCACGGTGGCGCAATCTGCGGGCCGGAGGGCGGAAGGGATTGGTCATCATGGCGATGGCGGCCTGGGCACGGGCTCTGTTCGTTAGAGCAGGACTACAGACGAACAAGGATTTCTCAGGTTTTCTCCGCCTTGATGATCCGGACGATGTTCGGCGATGGCTTCCGCGTCTGTTGTCGAAGGCTGGCCCACATTGCCTCGTGATGCTCCATCCCGGAGACGCGACGGATCCGATGCAATGTGCCGGCCATGCCCCCGAAAGCCGGGCAGCCGAAACGGAAATTCTGAGTGAAAAGTCGGCAATATGACCAAGAACCTCGGCATTCTTTGGGGTTTGATCCTGCTGCTGGGTGTACGGCTGCTAGCGATGGTTTGGGTGCCGCTGACAGATCCAACCGAAGCACGCTATGCCGAAATCGCCCGTAAAATGGTCGAAACCGGCAACTGGATCACCCCACAATTCGACTACGGCGTTCCATTCTGGGCAAAACCACCTTTGCACACCTGGCTTTCGGCGGCGGGTATCGCGGCATTCGGTGCGACGCCGTTTGCCGCACGATTGGGAATATTGGCAGCAACAATCGCAACGCTGGCAATCCTTTGGCGATGGGGGTGCACTTTAATCGACCGTGGAACCATGGCGGTCGCGATACTCGTTACCGCCAGCTCCGGCTTGTTTTTCGTATCCGCGGCCTTTGTAGAGACAGATATGGTACTAACTCTTGGCGTCACCGCCAGCATGGCTGGTTTCTACGCTGGCCTGGAAGGTCGCCGCCACTGGGGCTGGTTGTTTTTTCTAGGACTTGCCATCGGGCTGCTGGCCAAAGGGCCGGTCGCTATCGTTCTTTCTTGCACCCCTATCCTTATCTGGATGATGTGGCGCGGTGACTGGAAGGACCTCGGTCGCTTGCCGTGGGCTGGCGGGGTAGCGGCATGCGCGGTATTGGTCATACCCTGGTACGTATTGGCGGAAATGGCGACGCCCGGTTTTCTTCGCTATTTCATTGTCGGCGAGCACATCCAGCGTTTCCTGCAACCCGGCTGGACGGGCGACCTCTACGGTGCTGGCCGTGAGCGTCCCAGGGGTACGATCTGGTTGTTCTGGGTCGTGGCCACATTGCCTTGGAGCCCGCTATTGCCCGTTCTGCTTTGGCGACAGCGAAAGATTGGAATGCCCAAAGGCGACGAGCTTTGTCTATACCTGCTCCTGTTCGCGCTCACACCATTGGTTTTTTTCACCGCAGCCGCAAACATTCTTCTTGCATATGTGCTTCCGGGGGTGCCAGCAGCCGCAATGCTTGCAGTGATCCTGTGGAGACGCACCGGGCATTCCGGAGCGGGCTGGCTTGAGCTGGGCATGTTGGAAATAGTAGTTGTCGCAATCGGCGTGACCGCCGTCTCCCTTACGAACGTGAACAGCGCGCTCCTGCCCAGTGAAGCGAATCTTGTTGCAGACCACCCAGCCGCCGGCCGACTCGCCATACTCGATTCGCGCAGCTTTTCCGCCGAGTTCTATAGCAAGGGCAAGATCACCAAGCTGAAAACAGTCTCGGAGTTAGCCAAATGGCTAACCCCTGGCGATGGCGTGTTGGTGCCCAAAGATCAACGCGACGCGCTCGTTGCGCGTTTCGGCGATACTCTTAAACCCATGGCCGAAGATCAAAGGTATTTCTTGTTTGTCAGGCCTGCTGTGGAGTGAAGACCCCAATCCGGACCAACAAAGAGCTTCACGCTAAATAAAGGGCCCCCATCCAACGATTTCGATCGCCATGGGTGTCGCGGCACTTCACAAGCATCTTTGCGACGATCTGAAATCTCTTGTCACTCCGCATTCAAAACGGTGGTCGTGCGACCCACGTCCTGACTACCGAATCGGCCCGCATAAGGCCCGACACCTAACCACCGCCGGACTAGCCTTGTGTTAAAGACCACGTTCAATGCTACGACAGTTATCCCCAGCCTTTATGCCTTTGGGCGATTACGGGGAGTACGCAAGTATCTCGCTTTCGAGGGTTTCTTAGCTCTTGAAGAGAACCGAACCGTAGAACCCCAACATTATCGATATTTGAAACAGTCGGTGAGGCAGAGGCCATTGGGCAATCTTCGGCCTGCCCTCGTGCACGAACTACTGTGCGCATCTATTGTTTGCAAGGATGCTCTGACTCAGGTTAAGAGCTGAGCACGCATCGGTTCTTGCCCCATGATTTACTTGCATTCGAGAAGGTGCGTAATCACGTGGCATTTAATTTCATAATCGGCAAATAGTCGCATCAGTTACCTTGATGTTAGCAAGTTGGAATTTACCGCAATCAGCAGTTATTGGACTGACAACGACAGCTCAATCAAGGTAATATTTAACATTAAATTTATGCAATGTTTCGTCAATTTAACCACTTTGTCAGCTAGGAAGCGCAATCGTCATTACACAGCGCCAAGATGCGACGAGCAGGATGCTCCCTCTCTGTAATGCCTCCATCATCCAGATCAGGTCATCGCTGGCACTCCCTCTCTAATCATCCTAGCGGTTGCCGTCCTCTCCCGAGAGCGAAACAAGCCATGTCATTTCTTCAGAACGCCAAGATCAAGACGAAAGTCCTCACGGTCATAACACCGATCTGCCTGATCGGGATCGCCGGCGTCCTCGTCGTCTCGAACCAGTATAGGGATACGGTTGGCACCTACTCGAATTTTATCGCCAAGGATGAAACGGCGGCGGTGGAGATTTCGAGAGCCAGCCAGCGCATGACCGCCATGAGTTACAACGCCTATCAGATCCTGCAGTATAAAGCCAAGGACCCGGAGATGGCGGCCTTCTCCAGGGATTATCAGGAGAACAAGCAAGTACTGCTGCAGCGTTTCGCCAACGCGAGGCAGCTGATTCCGACAGAAGCGGATACAATCGACAAGCTCGCCGCAAGGGCCAATGATATCATTGCTCTGACCGATCAAGCCGTCAAAGCCGGCCTAGTCGACGATAACAATACTGCCGGCACGCTCTTGAAGCAGGTGGATCCGATGATCAATGACGAGGTCGTTTCGATTCGTCAGTGGCTCGACGCCTTCAACAAGTCCCTCAACAACAAGAGCGACATGTTGGCAGACCAAGCAAACAGCACCATTGACGACGCTCTGATCGCGCTCGGCCTTCTCTTTGCTGCAGCCATTGCAATCGCCATCCTCGTTTCAGCGCGCGGCATTGCCGCCCCCATCGAACGGCTGCGGGCGCGCATGGTATCTCTCGCCGAAGGAAATACCGACGAGCTGGTTTCGGGAATCGAGCGCAAGGATGAGGTCGGCCAGATGGCTGCGGCCGTCGCCGTCTTTCGCGACAGCGCCATCGAGCGTCTGCGCCTGGAGCAAGAAGCCGCCGATGGCCGCAGCCTCTCCGAAAAGGAAAGGCTTGAGCGCGAGGCACAGAAGGCCAAGGATGCCGCGGATGCGCAGTTTGCAGTCGACAGTCTGGCACAGGGCCTGGGAGAACTCTCGAACGGCAATCTGACCTATCGCCTGGAGCAGCCTTTCGTCGCGAATCTCGATCGCCTGCGGATGGATTTCAACGCCTCGATGGCGAAGGTCGAGGAGACCCTGGTCGCGGTCGGTCAGGGTGGCCAGGCCATTGCCGCCGGCGCCAACCAGATCCGCTCGGCCGCCGACGACCTCTCCAAGCGCACCGAGCAGCAAGCAGCCTCGATCGAGGAGACGGCGGCAGCCCTCGAAGAGATCACCACGACCGTCAAGGATTCCACCCGGCGCGCCGAAGAGGCAAGTTCGCTGGTCGGACGCGCGCGCATCGGCGCCGAAAAATCCGGCGAAGTCATGCAGGACGCGATTTCGGCAATGGAGGCCATCTCGAAATCCTCAGGCGAAATTTCCAACATCATCGGCGTCATCGACGATATTGCCTTCCAGACGAACCTGCTGGCGCTCAATGCCGGCGTCGAGGCGGCGCGGGCGGGTGACGCCGGCAAGGGCTTTGCCGTCGTCGCGCAGGAAGTCCGCGAACTCGCCCAGCGCTCCGCCACGGCGGCAAAGGAGATCAAGGCGCTCATTTCCACATCCGGCCAGCAGGTCGGCAGCGGCGTCGATCTCGTCACCAGAACGGGGCAATCGCTGCAGCAGATCGTCAAGGAAGTCGAGGAAATCGACCGCAATGTACGGGCGATCGTCGAGGCTGCCCGCGAGCAGGCGACCGGCTTGCAGGAGATCAATACGGCCGTCAACAGCATCGACCAGGGAACGCAGCAAAACGCCGCCATGGTCGAGGAGTCCACCGCGGCAAGCTACAGCCTTGCCAAGGAGGTGACGGCGCTGAACGAGCTGCTCGGACAGTTCAATCTGCAGAAAGGGCGCTCGCCTGCAAGACCGGTCGCAGCCACCGAACGTTCCAACCCTACCGCCTCGCCTGCACGGGCGCTGCGCTCCAAGATCGCCGGCGCATTCGGACGTCCCGCTACAGCGGCAGCGGCAGCGACCTCCTGGGAAGAGTTCTAATTCTGGGACTGACGTCAGTTTTTGGACTCGTAGCGACGATTTGCTGATCATTCGAAGCAGGATCGGGGGCGATCATCGACTGCGGCGAGACAGCAGATTATCAGGTGAGGCTTATCGCGGCAGGCGAATGTGAGGCGTCAGGCATGACATTTCGAGATGAGCTCGTTCGCATCGCGCTTGCTTGGCAAGACGAATATGGAATGGCGCCGTCCATCATGTCCGCGATCTCTGGCTATGATGCGGCGGTTACCTTGCTCGGAATGTCGGAGAAGGAATACGGCGCGTCGGTGAAGCTGGCTACCGCCGCCGGCGGAGGATTTGATTTCCAATTCAAAGGCCAGCGCTTTCAGATCAAGGCAAATCGCCCGAGCGATAAACGGGGCAGTGCTGTTACCGTCGTGCCCAAGGTGCGAAACTATGATTGGGATCAGCTAATCTGGATCCTCTACAGTCGGGACTACGAAATCCTGGAAGCCTGGAAATGGCCCCGAGAGGCCTATCAGCGCGAAATACAGCCCCTGCCGCGGGTCTCCCCCAACCATATGCGGCGCGGGCTACGTCTGCATCGTCCCGCCGCTGACCAAAAGCCCTCATAGGAGGCCTGCCGAGTTGCTGTCATCCGTCCGGGCACGATATCTAATATCGGTAATGGGCGTCGGCCGTCCCCAAGCATCGCGCAACCCCAAGCCAACCGGCGAGCGCGGTGCCTTGTGTTTATCCGGATCTTTCCGAAGGCTGGGCGTATCGTGTTCACGGAAGCCCGGCGCGACGTTTGTTGTCGCTATGACTTTTTTGGTGCGTGCACGCACGCGAGCCCTCGGCTATCCACGATCGTGGTACATGGGAGTGGATTATGACTGTTCTTCGCATTCTCGGCAGGGTGTCGTCTATCAATGTTCGCAAAGTATTATGGACATGTGACGAGATAGGCATCGAGTATGTGCGCGAGGATTGGGGGCTTGGATTTTCCTCAACCGCACAGACGACGTTCCTCGCTCTCAATCCAAACGGACTAGTACCGGTTGTCGAGAGTGAAGATGGTGTGTTGTGGGAGTCCAATACAATTTGCCGCTACCTCGCATCCAAGTACGGCCGCGAGGATCTCCTACCTCTCAGCCCCTGGCCGAGAGCTTTGGTCGAAAGATGGATGGACTGGCAGGCGACGGATCTGAACGGTGCCTGGCGCGGTGCCTTTCTTGGTTTGGTGCGACAGGATGCAGCCTACTCGGAACCCGCGCTGATCGCCGCGAGCACCCGCGATTGGAACAGCAAAATGGTCATTCTGGAAAAGCAGCTTTCGTTGGGCATGCCTTTTGTCGCGAGTGAGGAATTCACCGCCGCCGACATCGTGATCGGCCTCTCGGTCAATCGCTGGCTCAAAACACCGATTGAACGCCCGCAACTGCCTGCGGTCGCCGCCTACTTCGCGCGCCTTCAGGAACGCCCAGCATTTCGGCGCGGCGGTTATGACAAACTACCGTGATAAGCAACTTCGGCACAGCGTGTGGGCTTGTGAAAGACGCTCCCGTCATACACTCGATGGATAGCAACGAAGACCCGGGTTGAGCATATACGGCTCAAAGTGGCCGACAGCAAAATCCGCAAGTGCTGCACCGCAGTGCCCCGTCAGTCGTGCTAAGGCTTGACGCCATGAAAACCGCTACAGAACAAAGCTACCGCCAGCGCATTGCCCGGGTCATCGAGGCGATCCTTCTAGAGCCCGCTGCCCCTCATTCCGTCGAAAGTCTGGCGGCGGTCGCCCGTTTCTCGCCGTTCCATTTTCATCGGCTCTATCGGGCGATGACGGGCGAAAGCGTGGCCACCACGATCCGCAGGGTGCGGCTCGCACAGGCCGCAAATCAATTGACCGCAAGTCCCGCCTCGGTCACCGAAACGGCGTTCGAGGCAGGCTATGACAGCTCCCAAAGCTTCGCCCGCGCCTTTCGTGGTATGACCGGCCTCACCCCGTCCGCATTCCAACTGCAACAACAGGCGATCACTGAAAATCTATCGAGCGTTACGGTCGAGGACCGGCCGCCCGCAACACTCTTTGGATTGCGTCATGAAGGACCGGCTCAGACGATACCCCACACCTTTCGTCGGCTTTCACAAAGGCTGGCGGAGCACGGGCGGATCTGGCATGACATGACACGGATCGGTATCGGCTCCGGCGACCCTGAACAAGGAACAGGGTTCTGGTACTTCGCCGCGGTCATATTGCCGCCAGATGATGTCGCGACCGAAGGCTTGGAGCGGCGTGACCTGCCCGATGGTCTCTACGCTTGCTATCGACTCATGGGTTCATACACCCTGATTTCGCCGACCTTTCAGACGCTCTTCGGCGGCTGGCTGCCGCAGAGCGGCTATGAACCTGACGACCGCCCGATTGTCGAGCTCTATCTCAACCATCCGACTAGGGTGATGGAGCACGAAATAACCACCGATCTACTGATCCCGCTGCGTCGTATCGCGGCGTGAACTGCTCAAGATCGATCTTTCGCATGGAACATGCCGGCATCAGGGCGGGCGTGTCGATATCACTTATCCCTGTCTCCCTTGACCCCGTTCCCGGAGAAGAAAATGCATTTCATGAAGATTGGAATTCTTTTGGTCCTTGGTCTTGCCGCCTCGTCGGCTAGAGCGGCAGGCCTGACATCCATTCAGGTCCCTGCGTCGGCAGACGGTCCCGCTCTTAGCGCCTCCGTCTGGTCGCCCTGCGCGACGCCGCCGGAGGAGGTGAAGCTTGGACCGATGACGGTGGCCGCCGTCCGCAATTGCCCGATCTCAGGGAGCAAGCTTCCACTCGTCATCATCTCGCATGGCCATGGCGGCGGTTCCCTCAACCATCACGATGTAGCGGAGACGCTGGCCGATGCCGGCTACCTGGTTGTCGCACTCAACCATCCTGGCGATAACTTTTCCGATCCCGGCCGGTCTGGCGATATTTCAATCATGTTTCAGCGGCCGCGAGACATCAAGCGACTGATCGATTTCCTGCTTGCCAGCTGGTCACAGGCGGAAAAGATCGATGCGGATCGCATCGGCTTCTTCGGCTTCTCTCGGGGCGGGTATACGGGCTTGGTGCTCGCCGGCGCTGTCCCGGATTTTCGTGATCCTACAGTTCCCTGCCCAGAGCCCGCTCCGATCTGCGGTGAGATCCGCCGAGACGAAATACCGTCCGAACCGCTCGCCCATGATCCGCGCATAAAGGCCCTCGTGCTTGCCGATCCGCTGAGCTTCTTTTCGACGAAGGAGAGCCTGAAGGCGGTTGACGTTCCAATCCAGCTCTGGAGCTCCGAACATGGCGGTGATGGTGTGCTGCCGGACAATGTCGCCGCGCTCGTCGCCGATCTGCCGAGGAAGCCGGATTTCCATGTCGTGCCTGGTTCAGGCCACTTCGCCTTCCTCGCACCATGCCCGCCCGGCTTCACCAAGTCGCGGCCGGAAATCTGCACGGATGAAGCGGGGTTTGACAGGGCCGCGTTCCACAAGACGTTCGATGCGGATGTTCTCGAATTCCTCCGCCAGAATCTTGGTTCCACAGAGGAGAACTAAAGGCGCGTCGGAAGCAACAAAGCCGCTCTTATCCGCTCACTTGCAGGCGGCGGCGTCAGCGGCGGCGCTGAGGGGAGCGGACATTTCCCGCTCGCCATTGTCTTGGTCGCGAGCATCTCGACCTTAAGGTCTCGGCTCCGCTGCGGGAAGTTCGCGATCAAGCTTGAGGTGGTCTCAAGGGCGTCCTCGAAGCAATAATGGCCGACGCCTCAGGCCCCCCATCCGCTCCGTGGTGCGAACGCCTCTGGATGCCGCGGTCAAGGAAGGCCGCCTGATCGAGCTCGCTCCGCTCCTGAGCGACGGCGGTGTCGAGCGCTGGTGGATTCCGAAATTCATCGCAGACGCCCATCCCAAGATTACTACGGTGCAGGAAGCGCTGAAGCATCCGGATTTATTCCCGGCCCCTGAGGACCCGTCGCGCGGCGCGATCATGAATTGCCCCTCTGGATGGAACTGCGAAATCGTCACCAGCAATCTCTACAAGGCGCTCGGGGCCAAGCAAAAGGGTTTCGATCTGGTCGAAACGGGATCGGCCGCGGGGCTCGACGGCTCGATCGCAAATGCCTTCGAGAAGAAGACGGGGTGGGCCGGCTATTATTGGGCACCAACCACATGGGAAAATACGATATGGTGCAGCTTGATTTCGGCACGCCCAACGATAAGGCGGAATGGGATCGATGCACGGCGGTCGCCGATTGCCCTGATCGGAAGGTGAACTCCTATCCCGTTTCGATCGTCCTCACTGTGGTCACCAAACAGTTCGCCGAGCGCTCCGGCGTGGCTCCCGACTATCTGAAAACCCGCAAGTGGGACAACAAGACTGTCGGCAAGATCCTTGCCTGTATGGACGCAAACCAGGGCACCAACGAGGACGGCGCCAAGTACTTCCTCCAGACCTATCCGGACCTCTGGATGAAATGGGTTTGGCCTGACGTGGCGGAAAAGGTTAAGGCGTCCCTGTGATAAGTCTGCATTGAAGCCACCGCTGCATTTGGAAGTTGATTCGGACCTTTTTTGACCGATCTGGCCATGCACAATGCGGCGCAGCTTCCCCCACTGACTCGTCGCCACGACCATTCGGCAGCCTGAAGGTCTCGTCACGATCAGTAAGGCCGTACAGATCGCCTGTCAGCTCGAGGAGCTGCTGGGCGACGAGATGCACGACTTCCTCCTCCCGCTGAATACGGCCGTTGATCTCCCTTATCGAGGACCCCAGCACGACACGCCGGCTCTTCTCAAACAGAGTCAGCCATACCACGACATTGGCCGAGCCTATCTCGTACTCGATGGTAATGGGCAAGACGCCCTTGGCCGTCCCTGCCTTTGCCGCACAAGCACCAGGCCCGCCGTTTGAACCCAACGGTCGTCCCGTGCAGTCATCGCGTCGGCACAGGGATGATGTTGAGCTCCGAGAGGTCCTTGCGAAGGAAGGCGACCGGATGCTGCCGCAGCGTCAGCGCGGCATGACTGTACGCGCCGAACCCACTCCTAGTCGTTCAAAAGAAAGCTTGACAATAGGAGTATATGCTCTTATTTCATCCTCCATCGAGAGCATATGCTCTTATTATTTGGACAGATGATGATGAGCGAAGGAGCAGACATACTGGTCAGTGGCGCAACCGGACGCACCGGCGGCGCGGCGATCGACGAGTTACTGAAGATGGGCAGAAAGGTTCGCGCCTACGTCCGCTCGGACGACGAACGCGCGGAAGCCCTGCGCGGCCGAGGCGTCGACATCGCCGTTGGCGACTTCACGGACATCGACCACATTCGTTCGGCGATGGAAGGCGTAAATTCGGCCTACTTCCTGCATCCCATCGCACCGGGAATCCTGAGCGCCGCGGCATACTTCGCGCAGGCGGCCAAGGAAGCGGGCGTCACCGCGATCGTCAACATGTCGCAGATTTCGGCCCGCCGAGAGTCGACTAGTCATGCTGCGCAGGATCACTGGGTCTCGGAGCGCATATTCGACTGGTCAGGGGTAGCGACGACCCATCTGAGGCCGACGTTCTTCGCCGATTGGCTCGTCTATCCGCACTTCGCCAAGGAGATCTGGGCCTCGAAGAAGATCGAGTTCCCTTTTGAGAACGGCCGCCATGCGCCGATCAGCTCCGACGACCAGGGCCGCGTGATCGCTCATCTTCTGGCAAACCCCGAAGGTCACGGCGGCAAGACCTATACACTTCACGGACCGGTGGAGATGAACCACACCGAGATCGCCGCCGCGATGAGCGATGTCCTCGGCACGAAGATTGAATACGCGCCGACCTCGATCGAGGCTTTCAAGGACAAGATGCAGAACCTGTACAAGTTCCCGCCCTTCCTGATCCAGCACCTCGTCGAAGTCGCGCAGAACTACCGCGAAGGCATATTCGCCGGCACCAACGACGTCGTCGAGCGCGTAACCGGAACACCTGCGCTATCGGTTCCGGAATTCATCGCCAAATATCGCGGCGCCTTCCATTGAGGTGAACGAGGGAGAACGACAATGTCGAACACACATGAAGTACGACATCCTTTCCTCGACGACCTGACCGAGGACGCGGAGCTGATCAGCTCCGTCCTGCGCGGTCCGGTGGTGGGCAGTGAAAGGATCCGCGAGGTCGTGGACGCCGTGGGCAAGTTCTATGTCGAGCAGAAGCCGACCTTTCTCGGCGCCGTCGGCTCGCGGACGCTTCTCGAATACGAAGCGAAGTTGGCGAGCGGTGAAGGTCTCAATGCGGTCGCCGTCGTCGATCGCAATCCTGACGGGACCGTCTCGCGCGTCAGCGTCCGAATGGGTCCCGTCGATGCCGTCGTGGCGCTCGCCAACCACCTTCGTACGGCGCTGTCCGGGCAGTTGCCGGATGAACTTTTTCTTTAAACCGTAACCCTCGATCTACGTGCTGGAGGCGAGCCTTAGATCTGCAAATCAAGGAGAAGTGTCATGGAAATCAGAAACTCAACGATCTTCATCACTGGTGCCAATCGTGGCCTGGGCCTCGCCTTCGCCCGCGAGGCGGTCCGCCGCGGAGCGAAGAAGGTCTACGCCGGCATGCGCAATACCGGCGGCTTCGACGAACCAGGCGTTGAACCAATCCGCATCGACGTCACCGATCCCGTGACGATCGCCGCCGCGGCCGAAACGGCCGCGGACACGACGATACTGATCAACAACGCGGGTATTGCGGCCCTGATCGATAATCCCCTCGCTATGGACTTCGAGACGCAGTCGAAGTCCCTATTCGACACCAACTACTACGGTCTGGCGCGGGTCACGCAGGCGTTCGAACCCGTTCTGTCAAAGCAGCCAAAAGCGGCGATCATCAACGTCCTTTCGGACATCGTCTGGCTGCCGCGACCCTACCTGACGCCGTATGCCGCGTCCAAGGCGGCGGCCTGGAGCTATACCAACCAGGTGCGGTTCCACCTCGCTGATCGTGGCATCCAGGTACTTGGACTCCATGTCGGTTTCCTCGATACCGATCTGACGAACGGCATCGACGTGCCGAAGACCAGTCCCGCCGATGTCGCGATCCAGACCTACGACGCGCTTGCTAAAGGCAAAAGCGAGATCATGGCGGACGAGGGCACGATTCTGCTAAAGAGCACGCTTGCAGACGATGTGCCCGGCTACATCACGCCCCCGGCCGGATTATTCTAAGCCACCAAGCTTGGCGAATGCTTGGCGTCTTCGGCAACTTGCTGAAGACGCCGCTCTAGTGGAGTTGAAAGGAAAGACAATGTTGTCGACAAACCAACCTTTGGGAATAGACCAGTGCAACTGCAATGCCATGCGGAGAGCGAGCCGACAGATCACACGACTGTACGACGCTCACCTGGAGCCGGCCGGCCTACGTATTACGCAGTTTCTCATCCTCGCCGCGCTCGCAGAGGCAGAGAGCGCGACGGTCAACATGCTGGCCGAGCGGCTCGACGTCGAACGCACGGCGATGGGCAAGATGGTCGGAACGCTGGAGAGGGACGGCTTCGTGACAATGAATCCATCGCCCTCCGACGGCCGCTATCGGGTTATTGAGTTAACGCGTGAAGGTCATGCTTTGCACGACAAGGCATCGCCTCTTTGGAAGGCAGCACAGCAAGAGTTCGCGAACCTCAACGGCACGACCCGCGTCGCCACACTCAGGAAGGAACTCGATGCCCTCGCCGTGGAAGACGGATTTGAGCATCCGGATCTTTGATGACTCAGGCTGCGCGGTGCTATTGTAGCCGCGCCTACCATGCCCAGCGGGATGAATTTCGTTTGCTCTTGATGAGAATCGCACCCGTCGAAACGTTGATTATTTGTTTCTAAGAGACCTGTGCATGGGTATTTGTAGACGTCTGTGATTGCTGATGATTCAATGCCTCTGTCGAGAGATAGAGATTTGGTAATGAGTCGTCGCCGAATAGGACAGGAAGCATTCGGATTTGCCGTTGATCGATGTGCATTATCTTCCCTCCACGATCTCGTCCGGCTGATCGATTGGGACCCGGTCGATGAAGCGCTCAGCGTTGTCTCGTGCGCCGGCAAGGGAGAGCCCGCCTGCCAGCCATCGGCTCTGTTCAAGGCGATGCTTTTGTCGATCTGGTATGATCGTTCGGACGTGAAGCTTGCCCGAGGCACTGGATGATCGAGCCTCTTTCCGACGGTTCTGCGGTTTTTCCCGATCCGAGCCGACGCCGGAGCGGACAGCGTTCGTCCGGTTTCGAAAGGCCCTTATCGCCTATGGCCTGGACAAGACCTTGTTCGATGAGGTCACGCGCCAGCTCAAGGCCAAGGCGATCGAGGTGAAAACCGGTACACTTGTCGATGCGACGATCATCGCGTCTATCAGCGAGGCCGCGACAAATGCCCTACATTTGCGCTTTGATGACGAGGGCCACTGGGTCAAGCATAAGGGTCGCCGAGCAGTTCATGGCTTCTAGGCCCTTGTCGGTGCCGACGCCGATATGGCTCTTGTCGAGGAGATCGCCGTCACGCCAGCCACACGACAATTGCCTTGCATTTGCGCTGACATCAACGACGGTAAGGCTGGTCCTGATGCGCTGCCGGAGAACCCCGGCGACGTTTATGCCGATAGCGCATCGCGGTGACCATTTCGGCAAAGCGGTCATCGCCAAAGGCAGTATCCCGCGGGTTGTCGCCACCGGTATGTGGGGGCGCGACGAAGCCGAAATACGGTCACGCCTTGAGGCCTGGAACCAACCGATCCACCGCATTCGTGGCCGCATCGAGAAGATCTTCGGCACCTGGAGGCGAAGCTATGGTCTGCGCCGAATGCGCTAGCGAGGCCTGGCGAAGGCAGGTGTTCAAATCCGCCTGACCGCCATCGCCTATAATATGAAACGCAGTTTGAAGATCGTTGCAGCAGTTGGGTAGGTGACAAACGTCACGCCCTGCCAACGGTCGCCGGTCCAAGTCGGGCGTGCCGATGAGCCTGGGAGGCTTTCTATTACAAGAAAATGCAGCAAATTCAACCGGAAAGCATACCTGCGCACAGGTCTCTCAAGCAAATTTCTCGGAGCTATCGGTTCGGGCCGATTTCATAATCAGAGCCATTTGTCGAAAGAATCCAGCCTGACTACCGGTCAAGGACGGGCAGCCGAACCGTTTGCGGACTCTCTACCGCCATTTGAGAATCCAAGACCTAAATTCACTGCACACTCTTGCTGGGATTGGTCTGGAGAGTGTCTTCAGCAAGCACAAGGCTTGCTGGCGGCGATCTGTCCTCATCACCAGCAATGACGGCGGACAGATATTCGAGAGCGTTCGAAATTCCGTTCATCGTGTAAGGCTTCTCGATAGCGCCAATCGCGCCCGCGAAGTCCGGCGGCAGCTTCTTGATATTGCCGCTGACGAAGACGTACGGGATACTCCTTTCAGCCAGCGCTCGCCCAAAATCGATTCCCCTCGGACCATCCTGCAACTGGATGTCCACAAATGCAAACTCCGGTGGAGACGTTTCCAAAAGTTCCAGTGCTTGAACGCCACTTGCCGCCTGCCCGACAACCGTATGACCGGCAGCCTCGATCTCCCATTGGAGCTCCATCGCAAGCAACATTTCGTCTTCAACGATCATGACTTTCAAAGCAGTATTTCCTTCTAGCTTTCAACCCGTAAAGTGAGGTCCACGGTTGTGTGCCGCCCCTCGCGCTTTCGATCTATCATGGCACCAACTTGCTGCGCCGATCTGTCAAGAATCAGCCGGCCCAATTCTGAGCTCACCTCATCGGGAGACACGGGTTCTGATATGTCCTCCACCCTGATAAGAAGGCGGTCGTTGAAGCGCTTGACGACAACATGAATGTCGCCTCCGCTGTCCCTGATCCCACGGCGGAGGGCGTCGCCGACCAGCTCGTTCACGATAAGTGCAAGCGGCGACGCCTTTGCCGCCGGAACATAAGCCGTCGAAATATCGAGTGTCAGTCGTATATCATCACGCTTGATAGCTCCGAGCAGGTCCAAAACGAGTTCATACACGAAATCACCCAAATCAAAGCGAGTGACGTCGTTGGTTGTAAAAAGCTTACGCTGGACAATGCTTATTGCTTCGATTCGGTTGAGCACGGCCATCAGGGCATTTTGCTGGCCATGGTCCCTCGTCAACCTCAATTGCATCTTGACGATCGAAGCCATGGTCAGAAGATTGTTTCTGACACGGTGATCGACTTCGTGAATCAACACGGTCTTTGCCGCAAGTGCGGCGCGCAAATCGTTGGTGCGATCTCTGACCTCTTCTTCGGCTTGATGACGGGGTGATGCCAGATCCGCTTCCCTGCTTTTGATGTTCGTGAAGTCGAGTTGCGAAGCGAAGAAATAAATAATCCGACCTTGGCGGTCCCAAACGGGGCTGATGAACAATGCATTCCAGAACGCGCTGCCATCCTTCTTATAGTTCAAAATGTCGACGGAGACACCGCGCCCGCCGGCAAGTGCATCGCGGACGGCAGCGACAGTCTCCCGACTCGTCCCTGGACCTTGCAAAATTCGACAATTGCGCCCGATCAACTCGTCGTTCGAATATCCCGTTAACCGTTCGAAGGCTCCGTTGCAAAAGATGATCGGATTGTCAGGTTGATTGGGGTCAGTAATAATCATCGGCATACGCGTTGCCTTGAATGCCGCGGCGAAAGGGTCTTCGCTCGAATGAGCCGCTACAAGCCGTTCACCAGCTTGCCTTGCCTCTTGCTGATCCTGATCTCGGTCCATAATACTCGATCCCTTGCCTAGAGGAGCGAAATTGGGGATAGCCGATTAATTTCAACAGTATTGCCCTTCCGATTGCGCGAACAAATCCTCTGATACGTCACCCCCATATATGACTAACGCTAAGATTAATCCTTAGCTTCTCTCTCAATCAAGTGTACATCCAGGTTTTGCTTTTTTTGAGGCGCCCCTGTATTGGCCTTTCGATCAGAATTATTCCGTCTCCACCCGAACACTACCGGGTCTACTCTCCGTTGAACTCCACAACCGAAATGACTAGAACGAATTATTGTTCCAAACAAACGATTTGAGGCCTCTCCCCTTAGCAGTCGGTCAAACGCAATCAGATGCCGGCAAAAGACCCGAGCAACCTTCCAAGAAATCCCTTAAAGCGGACATGTCCCTCGATAGCCGCCAGGGATATGCATTCGCCGTCGCCGCCGATCACCGGGCTATGATCCGTCTCATCATCACCCTCGACGAAGTCACCCGGCTCGTAACGATTATTGCCATCCGAAAACGATCCTTTCAGAACCTGCGTCACCTCGAGATGCGTATGCCCGTGCACCGGCATGTGCTTATTCGCTTTTACCTTCAGCAGGATCACCTTCGCTTCTGGCGCGTGAGGCACGCGAATACGGCTAAGCCTGACTCCCGGCCCTACGGGGCGCCAGGGACCAACTTCGCAACCAGCCAATGGGCTCGGAAGAATGATGCCATCGACGGAAGCCCGTGACCGACGCGGCGCGACATGGCTGGGATTCCCGTCTTGATCCAAACGCGCAAGCGTTTGTTCAAGAGCTCCAGGAGAAAGCGCCTGTGGTTCCGTCCGGATCAGCATCTCCCCGCCAACGGCCTCGAATGTCGCTACACGCCTCTGACAGAAAGGGCAGCCACTCAAATGAGCGGCAACGACGAGTGAAGGACCGGCCGGCAACGTGCCTGCAGCAAAACGCAGGAGAGTCTGATCGCTGGGATGATGCTTGCTCGTCATAATGTTTCTTCCAGCATATCCCTAAGTTTTCCAAGTGCACGCCTGATACGAGACTTCACAGTGCCAAGCGGCAAATCCAATTCCCTTGCAATTTCAGAGTGAGGACGATCACGGAAAAAGGACAATCTGATGATCTCTTCCTGTTCGGAACTCAGCGCTTGAAGCGCGGCGCGAACCTTTTCCTCGTCCGCCCTGATAAACAAAATCTCCTCAGGCGTGGGTTCAGCGGCCTGCATGACCTCAGTTTCGTCACCATACGACTGATTTGACGATTTTGATTTCCGCTGAAAATCAATCCGCAAGTTGCGGGCGATCGTGAAAATCCATGTCATCGCATTGGCACGCGCCGGATCGAAATAAGTCGCCTTGCGCCAGACCACAAGCATCGCCTCCTGGGCGATTTCTTCGGCAGTTTCAGCCGTCGAGCCCGAGCGCATCATGAAAGCCTTGATCCTGGGCGCTGCAAAATTAAAGAGCTCGGCAAAGGCCTGGCGATCCTGACGGATTGCTATCGCCAGAACAAGTTGATTGACCGCTTCGCGCGACAATGGATCGTGCTCGTGCAAAGTCGTCACCGCTCGTCTCCTTTCGAAGGAGATGATGCTGTTCTGTTTGCCACGGCTATCGATAGGCGGTGCTGAAACATACATGCGCTTTCTACGATGGGCAATGCCGCATGGATCCCATGATCCGATCCAGAAAAATCCACGTATCAGATTTGAAGAGCAGGAACAAAGGCTTCGGTTTGGGAAACGCCGTGCAGGAAGCGGGCGAGAAGAGAGATCATGATGCCGCGAAAAACAGTGAACCAACAAAAGCCTTTGCTGAAGGCCGGCCTCGCGGTGACCCCGGTCATCTTAACCCTTGTTCTCGGACAGTGGGCGACCTTGCCGAACATTGAGGGTTGGTATGCCGGCCTTGCCAAGGCCGCATTCAATCCACCGAATTGGATCTTTGGGCCGGTCTGGGCAAGCCTCTATGCACTTATGTCCTTTGCGGTCTGGCGCATATGGATACTTCCAGGTGATCAACCGCAAAAGTCGGCGGCGCTCATTTGCTTTTATCTGCAACTGGCGCTCAATGCCGCATGGTCATGGGCGTTCTTTGCGCTCCATAGCCCGCTACTTGGGCTTATCAACATCGTTCCGCAATGGATTTTAATCCTCCTCACAATCCTCAAGTTTCGCCTCCTCGACCGGATCGCTGCTTACAGCCTTGCGCCTGTCGCTGTTTGGGTTGCCTTCGCGATAGCGCTCAATTTCGAAATTTGGCAGCTAAATCGCTGAATGTGCAAGCTGTCGCCAACAACAACGCATACCTGATCCTCAGCCATGTGTAAGAGATCCGAGGAGGCGCGCCGTTACCGCTTGCCCACAACCGGCGGCAATGCCTGAGAGGATCGTACCCCAACATAGATCGGCCAAGGTCAGAACAGTCGACCAGTTCCTGAGTGTCGCCTGATTGGTCAAATCATAGCTAGCATAAGCCGTAAGGCCGAGCATCGCCCCGCACACTATAGCAGTCTGGATCGACTCCCCGATCAGCCCCGGGCGAACAGCGAGAACCGTAAGTCCAAACGCATAAATCAGGTAGAAGGCGATGGCAGGCGCGAGCCGGAAGTCAGCTGCAAGCATGTCTGCCATTACAGGCCGGTAAAGACGATCTGTCATGCTGTTCAACCAGATAAAATCGATAGCGACGAACACGACCAATGTGACAACATAGGCGACGACATAAGTTTTCACCACATTCTCCATAGCGGCCTTCCTTCGGTCGATCAGCGGATGCGTGTCCAATCGACGCCCCGGCAAATCAGGCCGGCAATAACACAACCCCTCGTGGACATGCGATCGCCATCCACTTTCACTGTAATCCGGTAGCTCAAATCACGTTGGGGATCGAAAGCCTCGCCGGAATAGAAGCCATGTTCATCGGGCTTGATCGTCATCACCAGCTTGTCACCAGCCCTTTCGCTTGGCGTTCCCGGCTTGATCCAGGTATTTGTTGCACAGATGTCCGATCCGCAGGGGGCAACTCTCACTTTGGCGTTGCCATCTGCCCGAGCCCATAGGCCCTCGATTCCGGCCGCTTGCGCATTAGTTGCGGACGCTGCGGCCAGGTAAACAATCGCTCCAATCATCGCTCTCATGCCTGGATCTCCTTTTAACCGCCGACCTTCATGCGTGCTCAAGTGTATAAAGTCCGACGTCGATGCTCCCCTCCTCAAAGCCGGCTTCGCAATAACAAAGGTAGTAGTGCCAAAGGCGCCGGAATCGCTCGTCAAAGCCTAGGGCCGCAATGGCAGGCCAGCGCGCATGAAAACGGGTGCGCCACTCAAGAAGCGTCCGTGCGTAGGATTGGCCAAAATGCTCTCTTGCCGCGAGCTTGAAGCCCGCCTTTGCAACAGCTTCCTCCAATGCGGGATCGGAGGGCAGAAAGCCACCGGGGAAAACATGCTTCTGGATGAAATCGGAGCCGCGCCGATAGGCATCAAAACGCTTTTCATCAATTGAGATCACCTGCAGCACAGCCTTGCCACCTGGTCTCAAACAACGTTTCAACGTTGCGAAGTATTCCAGCCAATAGGCTTCGCCGACTGCCTCGAACATTTCGATCGAAGCGATCCGATCGAACTGACCTTTAAGATCACGGTAATCTTCCAGGCGCAGGTCCACCAGCTCTGTCACGCCGGCATTCGCGGCCGCCTGCCTCGCCCAGGTAAGCTGTGAGGGTGACAAAGTGATACCGGTCACCTTGGCGTTGGCACGGGCCGCCATGAATACGGAAAGAGCACCCCAGCCGCAGCCGATTTCCAACACACTCTGGCTAGGATCGAGGGCAAGATTTTTGAGAACTTGCTCAAGTTTTTTTTGCTGGGCGGCTTCGAGAGTGAATGTTGAATCGTCAAAAATTCCCGACGAATACAGCATCGTGGGGTCGAGCCATTGGCTGTAGAAATCGTTGCCGAGGTCGTAATGTGCCTCGATATTGCGACGGCTGCCATGCTTCGTATTGGCGTTGAGAAGATGTTTTGCCCTATTGAAGAACCGCATCGTGGTGCTGCCTTCGATAGCCGGCGCTAATGCTTCGATGTTTTTGGCCGCGAAGCGGATGACTGCGGTCAAATCGGGAGTCGTCCAGTCCTCATTGATGTAGCTCTCCGCAAAGCCGATATCTCCCGCAAGCATCAGGCGAGGCAACAGGCGCCAACGCCGCATGTTGATGATAGCCTCCGGCCCTGGTTCAGCGCCGTACTTTTCAACGATCTGCCCTGATGGCAACGAAATCCTCACGTGGCCGTAGCGAACGTCGCGCAACAAGCTCATAAGAAGGCGGCCGACAAGACCAAACCTCTCAGTCCTATGGGACGCACGCATCGAAGCGCCGGAGAATTCGTCAAAATGGCTCATGAACTTCAACCTTGGAATTGCGTGTTTTCCCGTCAGCGGGAGATGGACTAACAAACGAAACAGGACTTTCGGGAGGAAGGGGGCGTATGCGCAAACCGATACCTTTCAGCCAGATCTTGAACGCTTCCCAATGAATGCCTCCGACAACACGAAGTGTGAGAAAAGGGATGGCAAAAAATGCCTTTAGCAATGCGCCGTCCGTAAGCTCGCTGCGACGGGCGACATGCCTGGCTGTGAGTATCGGCCCATCGCGATCGAAAGTCTCGATTCGGATGGAAAGAACGTTGGTTGGGGGCGACACGCGGAACTCATACCGCAAATCCATGTCCATAAAGGGCGAGACGTAGAAGGCCTTGTCGCATCGCTGAATAATTTGCGATCCGTCGTTCGCCTCCACCGGGATCATATACCCATGGCGCTCACCGAACGTATTGTCCACTTCCCAGAGGATGGCTTTGAGCGACGCATCCTTCGAGTAACAGAAGAACACACTGAGCGGATTGAAAGCCCAACCGAACAGTCGCGGCATCGTCAGCAACCGCACCGGACCGCCATCCGGCTCAACCCCAACGCGACGCATACTCCTCTCGACCTGCTTCTTCAGATCGTCCCCTGACCGATCGCCCCTATCCTTGCTATAGAAAGAAAAAATGTTGAAACAATCTATGGAAAGAAGGCGGAGACGCCGATCGATCTGGTCAAGCTCATCAAGATCGAGCAGCAGAGAATAGATCCTGTAGATCAGCTTGTGCTGCTTCGGCCTTACACGAGCATGCGTGACCAGGCCGGAAAAGAGTGCAGATTGAAGGTCCGCGCTCATGCGGTAACCTCCACGTCCAACGACAGCTCGGCGAAGCGATCAATCGGCTTGCGCACGATCCGGGAACTTTCCTGCGGCACCTGCCAGGGTCGCCGCAAGCCGCCAAGATCCTCGGCAACCGCAAGGCCCGCCTGAATGCCGTCCTCGTGAAAACCCGCGCCGAAATGCGCGCCGCAGAACCAGGTATTGCGGACACCTTGAAGCGACCAGATTTCCTTCTGTGCGCGATCGGTCAGGAGATCGAAAACGGGATGTTGATATGTCTCACGGCAGATGACCGTTTCCTCCTTCGGCGCCCGTCGCGGATTAAGCGTGACGAAGGTCGGCGGTGCCGCTCCTAACGGCTGCAGCTTGTTCATCCAATAGGTAATGGAGGGCTGAATTGGCCCATCTCGCGTATCGGCCACATAGTTCCAACTCGACCAGGCGGCCCGCCGTTTTGGCATCAACGCCACATCGCCATGCAGGACCGCCTCGTTCCGCGAATAGCGGAAAGCACCCAAAATACGTCTTTCCTCGGTGCTTGCGTCCACAAGCATTCGAAGCGCCTGGTCAGCATGGGTGGCTATCACCACATCGTCGAAGAGTTGATGGCCGCCGGTGCCGTCCTCAAGCTCTACGCGCTGTGATCCGCGCCTTATCGACTTTACTGGCGTCGACAACCGGATGCGGTCGAAAAAGCTGTTGGTCATGCGGGCAACATATTCGCGGCTACCACCCCTTACAGTGCGCCATACAGGGCGGCCCCATAGATTGAGCAAGCCATGATTGTTACAGAAGCGGACAAAACTTGCCGCTGGATAAGCGCCGATCTCCATAGCCGGGGTCGACCAGGTCGCAGCCGCCATCGGGTAGAGATGGTCGTCGCGGAAGGCGCAGCCGTAGCCGTTGCGGCAGAGATACTCATCAAGCGAAATGCCGTCCATGTCGGGCAAGTCCCGCGGAGCATTACGGTAGAAGCGCACCAGATCGCGCATCATCGACCAGAAACGCGGGCTGACGATATTCGATTTCTGCGCGAAGAGACCAAGCCCGGTGCCGCCGGAATATTCATAGGCACCGTCGTCGATCGAAACGGCAAAGGACATGTTGGAGGCAGCCGTCGGCACGCTGAGCGCGCGGAACAAAGCCGTCAGATTGGGATATGTAACCTCGTTGTAGACGATGAAGCCGGTATCAACAGAGACAGGCCCTGAGGTGCTTTGGAAGTTAACCGTGTTACTGTGGCCACCGACGCGATCGCTGGCCTCGAAGACGGTCACATCGTGCCGCTTCGAGAGGAGCCAAGCAGCCGAAAGTCCCGAAATACCGCTGCCTATGACCGCAATGCTCAGGCGGCGGCCGCCTTTTCGATCGTAGTGACCCATAAAACCCTCGTCTCCCGCAATAAGCTCTTGGCTTTCAAGACAGATACGGAGGGCGGCGGCTGCTGGTTTCGCACAAAGAGAGATTTTTTCGAGTAGCACGAAACCGGTTCAACCGACCGTCCGTAAATAATGCATAGAGACACAAGAGCGCATCAATGCGAGCGAACGGATGGATTGGTTTCTTTTAGCTCTCGTGGTTGTCGGCATATCGCTGGCGATGGCCGGCGCCTGGATCGTGCAGCGGACAACCGGCATGAGTGGGTGGATCGACACCATTTGGTCTGCGGCTGTGGGCTTGGGCGGCATCTTCACTGCTTGCTGCGCAGACGGTCCGTTCTCGCGCCGGATGATGGTGATACTCATCGTGGCAGCCTGGGCGCTGCGGCTCGCCTGGCATATTGGAGTTCGCACCAAAGGCGGCGGAGAAGATCCGCGCTATGCCAAACTGATGAAGGACTGGGGCGCCAGTGCCGGCTCACGGCTCTTTATCTTTCTGCAGGTTCAGGCGCTTGCGGCTTTCGTCCTCGTATTCGCAATCTATCTCGCGGCGATGAATGACAAGGCCTATCCGGCAGTAACGGATTGGCTTGCCGTGTTACTTGCCGCCACGGCTCTCGCCGGCGAGACAATTTCGGACGCACAGCTCGCCCGATTTCGTCGAAGGCCGGAAGCCAGGAGTGAGGTGTGCGAGACGGGGTTGTGGCGTTATTCCCGCCATCCCAACTATTTTTTCGAGTGGCTGTTCTGGTGTTGCCTTCCACTATTCGCCGTCACAAGCTCGCCTACGAGTTTTCTATCGCTGCTCGCACCGGCGTTGATGTATTGGCTGTTGGTGCATGTATCCGGAATTCCCCCGTTGGAAGAGCATATGCTGCGCTCGCGCGGCGATAAATTTAGCGCTCTACGGCAGCGCGTGAACGCCTTCTTTCCAGGCCCCCGCAAAACCGAATTCGTTTCCCAAGGAGAATAGTCTATGAATATGCTGGCATTTGCGATCAACGCCGCAGAGCGCACACCGCTTACGGACAGCATGACGCTGGCTGGAATAGATTTTCTCTGTGCACGCACGAAACACCGCCTATCGACGACTTCGCAAGACACGGAAAATTTGTTTGTCGCGGCAATGGGAAATTTTCCGGTGGCGACGCATACCGATGAGGCCAACCGACAGCATTATGAAATACCGGCCGAGTTCTTCAGCCTCACCCTGGGACCTCAGCGAAAATACTCCTGCTGCCTTTATCCGAACCCCCATACAACGCTGGCGGAAGCCGAGATCTATGCACTTGCCGAAACTGTAGAGCATACAGAAATCAAGGATGGAAACAGTATCCTGGAACTGGGTTGCGGTTGGGGTTCACTGTCCCTCTATCTTGCACAGCAATTTCCCAATTCGCGAATTACATCGGTGTCAAACTCCGCCTCGCAGCGCGAATACATTCTCGCCATGGCGCAAAAGCACGGCCTTGGCAACCTTGCCGTCATCACCGCAGATATGAACGACTTTACGACCAATGAGCGCTTCGATCGCGTGATCTCGGTCGAGATGTTCGAGCATATGTCCAACTGGCGCACCTTGCTGGAGCGTGTCCGCGCATGGCTCAATCCGCATGGCAAGCTTTTCCTCCATGTCTTTACCCACAAGGACCGCTCCTACCGCTTCGATCACCAAAATCCGGCCGACTGGATCGCGCGTCATTTCTTCACCGGCGGCATCATGCCGGCACATGATCTGCCGCATCGCTTTGCCGACCTGTTTTCAGTCGAATTGGAATGGCGCTGGTCCGGGACGCATTATCGCCGGACGGCGCTCGACTGGCTCGCCAACTTCGATCGCGAGATCGATCGAATCCAGCCGATCCTCGCTAAAGTCTATGGTCGGGACCACGCGCTCTGGCAGCGCCGCTGGCGGCTCTTTTTCCTGGCCACCGCTGGCCTATTCGGCCATGACAACGGTCATGTCTGGGGGGTAGGCCACTATCTTTTGAGGCCAAAGGGATGAGGCAGCCGGAGCTGGATCCAAGGACTGGGGCAACGGTTACCATTGCCTGGCTCATCATAGGCAATAAACCGTTCTACCCATTTTATGTCTGGTGGCTGGTTGGCGATGGCGTCGGAACTTCAGCCATAACGCTTGCGGCGGTCCCCTTATTTATGGCGATCCCTTTGATGGCCAGAAGATCTCCGTTCAATGCCCGGTTGGCGTTGCCAATGATCGGCACGGTCGACACAGTATGCGAATCCGTCCTTTTCGGAAGAGCGTCTGCTACGCTCCTATTCCTTGCACCCTGCATGGCGCTGACACTGGTCTCGTTCCAATCCGATGAGAAATGGTGGCAGCGGGGTGTCGCCTGCTTCATCTTCATCTGTTTCGCGATATGCTGGTGGAGGCTTGAAGAGCCCGTCTTTCCGTGGACTAGCAATCAAATCGCTACCCTGTTGAGTATCAATGTTTTCGCAGTCGCCAGTCTGATGACGTTTATCGGCATACGTTATGCCGGGACATCGCCCGAAAGCACGTCTTTCTAAACGAGCTGGGCTTAGGCGTAGCGATATAGAATTCTTCAACAATCGCAATATTCGAAGCTCTTGAAGGGATGCGAACTTTCAGTGCAACAGAAAAAGCGAGTTCGACGCGCGTTTGAAACTGCGAACTTTTGACGGGCTTGGTTTGCAAACAGCGTCATGACCAGATGGGCGGCGATCCGATAAAGGCCTTGAGCCTGTCCGTGAACACTCGAACCTTCGCCGATGGCTCATGGAGCGCGCGCAGGAGGTGGATGCCCGGAGGCTTGCCGTTCCATGCCTCGTCGTCCAGCGGAATGCGGATCAGTTCGCCTGCCTTGATTGACGGTCCTGACACCCAGGCCGGAAGCAGGGCGATCCCCATTCCAGCGATCGCCGCACTGTTCAATGCCTCGAAGTCGTCCGAGCGGAAGGCGACGCGGTCGCACACCTTATCGCTGGCCGGGCTGCCCAGGAGATCCGACCAGCCCAGCAGATCATTGCCGTGAAACTTGTCGAGCAGTCTGTGCCTTTTCAGGTCGTCTGATGACTGTGGCATCCCCATGCGCTCGAGATAGACCGGGCTTGCGGCCAAGACCCGCGTCAGAGGCGCGATCTTTGTGGCGATCAGCGAGCTATCTTGAAGCTCCCCCATGCGGATGACCAGATCGAGTCTTTCGGCCACGGGATCCGCGAGGCGCTCCGTCAGATCGAGTTCCACCCCGAGAGCTGGATATTCGGACATCAACGGACCCAGGATCGGAATGACGTATCGTTTGCCGAACGTCGGGAAACAGGCAATCCGCAGGGTGCCACCGACAGCACCGTCGAACGCGGCAACTTCGGCATGGGTGTCGGCCAGGTCATCGAGCAGACGCTGGGCACGGTCATAGAGATGCCGGCCCGCATCGGTCATGGAAAGGGCCCGGGTGGAACGAACCAGCAGTCGAACGCCAAGATCCTGCTCGAGCGCATCGATCTGGCGAACGATCGCCGAAGGGGTTACCGCGCGCCGACGGGACGCAGCTGAAAAGCTCCCGGAGCGGACAACCTCGACGTAGACGGCCAGATGTTCGGCAAAACGTGGATCTCTCATCTTTGCCTACAGCGCAAAACGGTTTCGAGCATTGAGATCGTTATCATCAAAGAACATCCGGAGCACATTCCTTCTCGTCAACAGGGCGCTTGTCTAGCCCGTCACTCAACAGAAGGAAGTACAACGTGGTCAAGGTTCTCGAAACAATTCTCTCGCGGTCGGCATATTCGGCCGACATCGATGTCCCCTTCGAAAAGGTCGACATCGCAGATTGGCTCTTCACGCTGCCGGAAGCCGAATATCTGCGCTGCTGCGCGCCGGATCATATCGCAGCCGGTATCACGTGGACGGATGATGGGCGTCGCATGTCGATCAACGTCGAACAGATCGGCTCCGGACTGGTCGTCCAGCACTATGTCGCCGAGGTTGCCGAGGCTGCCTATTGCCGCATGAACTCCATCTCGGATGTGTTCACGGCGAACGGCCGCACGCAGGTCAACGTGGTCTGGGAACTGATCGCCGAGAAGATCGACGAAGACCGGACGCGCTACACCAATCGTGTGACGGCGCATCCGACGGATGCTTTCATGACCTTTTTGGAAGAGCACGGCGTCACTTACGAGGACGCAGCCGCCGCCCGGCAGGCGGCCGGTGGCGATCACAATCGACGCGAGACGCCGCTCTTTGCCGCAAGTATCGCACGGCGTGCTCTCGCCAGGTAAGGATGGACCAATGAAAGTGATCATCTTCGACGACTTTGGTGGGCCGGATGTGCTCCGGCTCGCAGAGGTTCCTTATCCTGAGCTCCGGCCGAGCGACATCCTCGTGAAGGTCATGGCGTCTGGCGTCAATCGGGCTGACCTCCTTCAGCGCGAAGGTCATTATGGCTCGCGCGCCTTTGGAGACAGTCCTATCCTCGGCCTCGAGGTCGCCGGGGAGGTCATCGCTGTCGGCGAGGCCGTCTCGGAGTTTTCCGTCGGCGACCGTGTCATGTCGATCGTCGGCGGTGGAGCCTATGCGGAAGTCGCCAGAGCAGACAGTGGCCTGTCTGTCCACATACCAGCCGGTATGTCCTATGTAGAAGCGGCGGCGGTCATGGAAAGCTTCGTTACCGCCTACGAAGCTCTGTGCCATCTCGGCCAGATACGGCCAGAAGAAAGCGTGCTGGTCCATGCCGCCGCCGGTGGGATCGGATCCGCTGTGGTCCAGCTTGCGGTGGCGATGGGAGCCAGAGTGTTCGCAACTGCCTCCGCAAACAATATCGATAAGGTTCGTTCCCTTGGTGCCGAGGCTGTGTGGGATTACCGCCGGCAGGATTTCGAGGCGGAGATCATCGATGCGACTGGATCCTGCGGCGCCGATCTAATCATCGACTTCGTTGGCGGAAGCTATTTGGCACGCAATATCCGCAGCCTTGCTGAAGGCGGGCGTTTGGTGCAGGTCGGGCTGCTGGGACGGGACGACAACGCTATCATTCCGCTCGATATGGTGCTCTACAAGCACCTGAAGGTGATCGGGACTGTTATGAAGTCCCGCGCCATCGAGGAAAAGCGCGCCATGGTTCGGCATTTTGCGGACAACGCGCTTCCGATGTTCGGTGATGGACGGCTTCGGCCACTCGTCGGCGAAGTCTTTCCACTTGATAGAGCCGCAGATGCCCATCGCCGTATGGAGGCGGGTGGTGGGTTTGGGAAGATGGTTCTTGAGGCAGGATGAACAAGGAAAGGGGTGAGCTCTTGATGGGAATCGAACACACGACCCCTCCAACCAGATCACCAGCCACGAAACCCACGAGATTACCTTCGCGGTTACGATTGCCTGCGGCCAAAATGAAATTCCAATTGAGGACGCACTGCCGTCGGGTTATTGCAGCCGCGACACGACGGCAAAGAGATCTAACCCGTCATGCCCTGTCATTGGTGGAGCGACAACTGGAGACCCGCCAGCGCCTGATCGACCGCCGCCATCACATCTGCCGGCAGCGGTCCCTTGGCCAGGGCTCCGGCGTTTTCCTCGACTTGAGCAACCGTGCGGAAGCCGGGAATTGGCAGCGTGCGCGGCGAACGCGCCCACAACCAGGCAAGCGCACCCTGTGTGAGCGTGCGGCCGCCCTCGGTCAGCAGATTGCGGACCGCTTCCAGGCGCGCGGCGAATTCGGGAGCAATCCTGCCGTCCTTGAAGTAGACCATCCAGTCGAGGCTCGCACCACGCACATCTTTTTCTCCGACTCCCTTGTCAGGCGTGAACTTACCGCTGAGCAGCCCCATGGCGAGCGGACCGCGATTGATGGAAATCAGACCATTACGCTCGATGACATCGATCATCGCCGGGACCGGCTCGAAGACGTTCATCGTATGCTGAACCGAAACGAACCCTGAGCGATGCACGTGACGTGCGGCGCGGTCCGGATGATCCGTACTCCAGCCGAAAGCATCGATCTTGCCTTCGGCCTTGAGCGCTTCAAGTGTCTCAAATACCTCGTCAGAAGCTTCGAGCGGAAAATCGTTAAGATGGAACTGCAGCAGATCCAGACGATCACGGCGCAGGCGACGCAATGACGTCTCAGCGGACTGCCGGATAAAGGCAGGATCGGAAAAGGCGCCCGTGGCTTGCTTGGTCTTCTCGTCCGTCGCGAAGCCGAATTTGGTGGCGATGGTGATATCGTCCCGATTGCCGATCGCCCTGCCGACCACCTCTTCGGAATGACCAGCCCCGTAATTCGAGGCGGTGTCGAAGAAGCGAATGCCGAGATCCACCGCCCGGTCGATGGCACGGACCGATTCATCATCATCGACGTCACCCCAGCCGAGCGGCACATCGCCAGCATAAAACGGTCCGCCGATCGCCCAACATCCCATGCCCAGGCGTGGAATTTCCCGGCCATTCCAGAGCGTCATTGTGGTCGTGCCATCGGGTTTGGTCAGCATGTCGTCCTCCACGATCATCTATCGTTGCAGGCAGAAATAGGGAGAGATGCCAGGGCGATAAACAACCAAATCTGCAGGGTATTTTTCATCGATGAAAAACGGCTGGCGGCTGCGCAATACAAATCCGGGAAGCTCTACATGGTATAGAACGCACTCTGGCGTAAATAGCACTGCCGTCCTCGCTGCCATTGTCTTCATCGCGCTTCGACAACGCCAGCCTCCGGTCAGCGCTAACAGAAGACATGCGCGGCGTCGGGATCGAACTCCAGATACACGTTGTCGCCGCGGCTAAGACCCGAGATGGCTTCGTGGCCGAAGGGCAGGCGCACGGACAAGGTTTCGCCGGCGGCGATCCGTGTCGTCACATGCACGTTGTTGCCGAGGAAAGTGATATCGTTCACGGTCGCGCTGAGGCCCTTGCTCACACCTGCCTCGCGGCCGAGCCGGATGCGTTCCGGCCGCAACATCAACGCCGCTTTGCTCCCCGACGCCGGCCGGCCGTGAACCGGGATGCTGTCGAAGATGATCTTGTCGCCGAGTGAGATCGTCGCCTGGCCATTGTCCGATGAAAGCAGATGACAGGAAATGAAGTCGCTGTCGCCGATGAACTCGGCGACAAAACGAGTGCGTGGATTGGCGTAGAGTTCCGGGCCGGTTCCTATCTGATCGATGATGCCTTTGGAGAAGACGGCGATGCGATCGGACAACCGCAGGGCCTCTTCTTGGTCGTGGGTCACATAGAGGATCGTTACCTCGGTTTGCTCGTGGATCCTTTTGATCTCGTGCTGGATTTCTTCGCGCAATTTCTTGTCGAGAGCCGACAACGGCTCGTCCATCAAAAGCACCGGCGGGTCATAAGCGAGTGCCCTCGCAAGAGCGACGCGCTGCTGCTGGCCGCCGGACATTTGCGCGGGCTTGCGATCCTCGAAGCCTTCCAGCCGGACAAGGCGGAGCATTTCCCTGACACGGCTGTCAACCTCCGCTTTGGGCTTGCGGCGCACCTTCAACGGAAAGGCGATATTCTCTCCGACGGTCAAATGCGGAAATAGCGTATAGCGCTGGAACACCATGCCGATATTGCGCTTGTGCGATGGTGTCGACAGCAGCGTCTCGCCGTTCAGCAGGATATCGCCCTTGGTGGGGTTCTCGAAACCGGCTAGGATATAAAGCGTCGTGCTCTTGCCGGAGCCGGAGGGGCCGAGAAAGGTCAGGAACTCGCCGCGCTTGACCTCGAGATTGACGTCGTGGACCGCGACGACGGGACCGTATTCCTTGCGGATGCCTTTGATCTTCAGGAAGGATTCGCTCATTTTCTTAGAACCTTGCGCACGATCGCGGCCAGCGTCATCAACATGACCGTCAGAAGGATGAGAAGTGTGGAGGCAGCAGCGACGACCGGCGTCAGGTCCTGCCGGAGCGTCGCCCAGACTTTGACGGGCAGCGTCTGCAACGTCGGGCTCGCCATGAAGATCGCAACGACCACCTCATCCCAGGACGTCAGGAACGAGAAGACGGCAGCCGAGAACAATCCGTGGCTGATGGCGGGCAGCGTGACCCTGATCTTCGCCTCGAGCGGAGATGCGCCGCAAAGCACGGCGGCATCCTCGATCGACTTATCAAAGCCTTCGAGCGCCCCAGCGATCGACAGGATGGAAAAGGGTAGCGCCAGGACCAGATGGGACAACACGAAGCCGACTAAGGTGCCGCCCAGCCCAATTCGCAGGAAGAAGGCGTAGAGAGCGACGGCGAACACGACGACTGGGAGTATCATCGGCGTCAGGAACAGTGCCTTCAGCGCATCGCGAAACATGAACTTCCCGCGCACCAGGCCGAAGGAGGTCACAAGACCGAGCAGCACCGAAAGCACCGTGACGATCGAAGCGATCTTGAAGCTCGTCCAGGCGGAAGCCAGCCATTGCGGATCGGAAAGCAGTTCCGCGTACCAGCGCCAGGTCCAGCTCGGCGGCGGAAAGATCAGCCATTGCGATGAGCCGAACGACAAGGCGGCGATGAACAGGATCGGCAGAAGAAGAAAGGCCGCGGTCAGGACGGTGATGGCAAGCAGCACATATTTCCACCAGCCGAGACGATCGAAATTCAGCAACATCTCAGCGTCCCCCCGTGCTTTGAACGCCGAAGAGCCGCAGCTGGACGGCATAGAGCGTCAGGGTGACGACCAGCAGGACGAAGGCGGCCGCGCCGCCCATGCCCCAATTGACGAGCGATTGCACGAACTGGGCGATGAGTTCGGCGAGCATCATGTTCGCGGTGCCGCCAAGCAGCGACGGCGTGACGTAGTAGCCGAGCGACATGACGAACACCATCAGGGCTCCTGCCATCATGCCGGGAGCGGCAAGCGGTATCAGAATGCGAGTGAGGCACTGCAGACGGCTGGCACCGCACAGCGCCGCCGCCTGCAGCACGGCCGGATCGATCTTCTTGATGACGCCGTAGAGCGGCAAGATGATGAAGGGCAGCATGATATAAGTCATGCCGATCGTCACACCGGTCAGGTTATTGACGAGGGCAAGCGGCTTGTCGATCAGGCCCATGCCGATCAGCATCTTGTTGATCAATCCCGTACGCTGCAAAAGCACCATCCAGGCATAGGTGCGCGCGAGCAGGTTCGTCCACATCGACAGCAGCAGGATCGCAAAGACGACCGAGGACCAGCGCGACGGCATGATCGCCAGCGTCCATGCCACGGGAAAGCCGATCAGCAGCGATAGGACGGTGACGACGCCCGACACGATGAACGTGTTGGCGAAGATCTTTAGATAGGTTTCTGAGCCCAGCAATTCGGCGTAATTGCCGAAGCCGAAAGCCGGCTCCATCACGCTGCGCAGAAGCAACGCGATGACCGGAAAGACGAAAAAGATCGCGACGAAGGCGAGGGCCGGCGCGACCTGCGCGAATCCGGTCGACCCTGCCGTCTTGCGCGCCGGTGCGGCCGCGTCCGCGACGTCTACGTATGTCGACATGGCAATCCTTTCCCACCATGGGCGCTGTTGAGCAGCGATCGCTACGCACAGGCCTGGACCTCGCATTGCCCCACCGCGGAGATTTGTCCGCGGTGGTCTGGTCATCTCCGCCGCTTACTGAGCCTGCCAGGCGTACCACTTCTTGCCGATCGCATCCCTGTTCGCGGCCCAGTAATTCATGTCGGCATTGACCTGACTGGCGGTCTGCTGGTCCGGCAAGGTCTTGGCTATTTCAGGGTCCATCAGTTTCGCCGAGCCGAGGTTGGTCGGCGCATATCCGGTGGCCTTCGCCAGATCGGCCTGCGACTGTGCCGAGGTCGCGAGCGCGATGAATTTCATCGCCGTTTCGAGGTTCGGCGCACCCTTGGGGATGACAAGGGCATCCGCTGCCGTGATGTTCTGGCTCCAGGAGGTCTCCGTCTTGACGCCGCTGTTGGCAAGCGCGGTCATGCGGCCATTCCAGAGACTGCCGAAAGGCGCTTCGGCCGAGGCCAGCAGCTGCTGCGATTGCGCGCCGCTCGACCACCAGACAATATCGGATTTGATCGTATCGAGCTTCTTGAAGGCGCGATCGAGATCGAGCGGATAGAGCTTGTCGGCGGGAACGCCATCGGCCAAGAGCGCCGCTTCGATGACGCCGGGCGCGGACCATTTGTAGAAGGTGCGCTTGCCGGGGAATTTCTTCGTGTCGAAGAGATCAGCCCAGGTCTTCGGGCAGACGCTGACCGCATCGGCGTTGCAGCCGATAACAAAGGAATAATAGAAGCTACCGACGGAATAGTCGCTGACGAAGCGCGGATCGAGCTTGGACTTGTCGATGACGGAAAAGTCGAGCTTTTCGAGCAGACCCGCCTTGCCGGCCTGCGCGGCATAATCACCCTCGACGTCGACGACGTCCCAGCTCACCTGGCCGGCTTCGACCATTGCTTTCAACTTGCCGTAATCCGTTGGGCCGTCCTGCATGACGCCGATACCGGTCTTTGCCGTGAACTGGTTGGCCCAGGCGACCTTCTGCGCATCCTGCGTCGTTCCTCCCCAGCTCGTGAAGACCATGGTGTCGGCCTTGGCGGGCATGGATGCGGCCATCATGGCGGCAAAGGCCGCGAGTGCAATTCCTGCTTTCATGTTCCCTTGTCCTTGTTTTCGGTTTTTAGAGGCATGCCTTACGCACCCGCCGATCATCCCAATGGGGAGAAACCGGCGGGCTTCATGATCTTGTTTTCCGCTTGTTCGATCAGGTCGCGGATCTTCGGCAGGAAGGCCTGCCATTTGGGGTCGGCGGCCAGCCGCCCGCGCCGGGCCTCGCGATCGTCGAGGCTTGCATAGGCCCAGATGTGCACGATCTCGTTGATGACACCGATTTCCGAGTAGAAGTAGCCGACCAGATCGCCGAGATGGGCCTTTTGGATGGCAATCCCTTCCTCTTCCACCACCTTCAGATATTGCGGGGTCGTGCCGTTCTTCAGCCGGTAGGTGCGGATCTCGTAAAACATCGGTCTCATCTCATGACGAAGGGATCGGGAATTGGATCGTCCGATGTGCGCAGCCAGATCGTCTTGGTGCGCGTATAATCGAGCGCCGCCGCAAGCCCGCCTTCCCTGCCATGGCCGGAAAGGCCGAAGCCGCCGAAGGGCGCGATAGGCGATACCGCGCGATAGGTATTGACCCAGACGACGCCGGCGCGGATGCCCTTCATCAGGCGATGGGCGCGTGTGAGATTCTGGGTGAAGACACCGGATGCCAGGCCATAGCGGGTATCGTTTGCAAGCCTCAAGGCTTCTGCCTCGCTCTCGAACGAGACAACCGACAGAACCGGCCCGAAGAATTCCTCGGCCAATGACGGCGAGTTGACGCCATCGCAATCGAGGATCGTCGGCGGGAAGTAATAACCCACGCCGTCTGGCTTTTGGCCACCGGTGATCAGCCGAGCGCCGCTCGCAATGGATTTCTCGAGGAGAGCGGCCACATGGTCCTGCTGGCGCTTCGTAGCTAGCGGGCCGACCTCGGTCGCCATGTCGAGCGGTGAACCGATGCGGATCGCCTCGGCCTTGCGCTTGAGGATCGACAGAAAGGCATCCTTGACGCTGGCCTCGACGATCAGCCGCGAGCCGGCAACGCAGCTTTGACCAGTTGCCGCGAAAATGCCGGCGACTTGCGCATTCGCGGCGCTCTCGAGATCGGCATCGGCAAAGACGATGAAGGGTGATTTGCCGCCCAGTTCCAAGGAGGTCGAAGCAAGGTTCTCGGCCGAATTGCGGACGACATGGCGTGCCGTCTCCGGTCCGCCGGTAAAGGCGATATGCGCGACCTTGGGGTGCCGCCCGAGTACCGCGCCGCAAGAAGGGCCGAAACCGGTGATGATGTTGACGACGCCGGCCGGAAAGCCGGCTTCATGAACCAGGCGCGCGAATTCCAGTAACGGCGCCGGACCATCTTCGGACGCCTTGACGACCATGGTGCAGCCGGCGGCGAGTGCCGGTCCGATCTTCACCGCCGAGAGAAAAAGCTGACTATTCCAGGGCACGACCATGGCTACGACGCCGACTGGCTCGCGGCGCAGCCAGACATCCATGTCCGGTTTGTCGATCGGCAGGTAGGAGCCCTCGATCTTGTCGGCGATGCCGGCATAGTAGCGATAATAGTCGGCGACATAGGCGATCTGCGCCGAGGTCTCGCGGATGATCTTGCCGGTGTCGAGCGTCTCCAGTTCGGCAAGTTTCCGCGCATTGGCCGCGACGAGATCTGCGAGCCTGTAGAGAAGCTTGCCACGCTGCGTCGCCGTCAACTTTGCCCAGGGGCCTTCGTAAAGCGCCTTTTCGGCGGCATCGACGGCGCGGTCGACATCAGCCTCCCGCGCTTCCGGCATTTCTGCCCAGACGTCGCCAGTCGCGGGATCGATGCTCTGGAAGCGGGCTTCCCCATCCAGAAATTCGCCGCCGATGTAATACTGGAAGCGCTGCATGGTGTTCACTCCGCAAATGCCGGCATGACCTCGGCGATGAAGCGTTCGAGCGATGCCTTCTTGCGCTCGAACGACATGCCGGTGTCGATCCAGAAGGAATATTCGTCGTAGCCCATCGCCTGATAGGCCTTCAGTCGGGCAATCACGGTTTGGGCATCGCCGACGACGTTATTGCTGCGCATGACCGCATCCGACAGCATGGGATTGGCGCGAATGTCTTCTTCCGGGATGCGCTCGATCAGGCCCTGATGGATCGGCTTCTCGTTCTTGAACCAGGCGAAGAAGTAGTTGTAATAGACGCTGAGCTCATGGGCGGCCTGCGCGATGTCATCCTCGGACGAGCCGACATAGGTATGACGCAGGAGCATGATCTTCGGTCGCTCGATGTCCGGGTTCTTGGCGCAGGCGTCATTGAACCGCCCCATCAGCGCCTCGACTTCATCGTCACCTTGCCAGAGCGGCGTCACCTGGACATTACAGCCATTAGCGACGGCGAATTCATGCGAATTCGGGTCGCGCGCGGCAACCCAGATCGGCGGATTGGGCTGCTGCAGCGGCTTTGGCGCGGAGGTGGTCGGCGGGAATTTGAAGAACTCGCCCTCATGGGCGTAATCCCCCTGCCAGATGCCTTTGACAGCCGGGATCAGCTCGCGCATGCGCTGACCAGCGCCCCAGGCGTCGAGACCCGGCAACAATCGCTCATATTCAAAGGAATAGGCGCCGCGGGCAATGCCGATATCGAGCCTGCCGTCGCAGATGATGTCGGCCATGGCGGCCTCGCCGGCAAGCTTGATCGGATGCCAGAAGGGCGCGATTACCGTTCCGGTGCCAAGCCTTACCCGCGATGTGCGCCGCGCCAGATCAGCGATGGTCACAAAGGGATTGGGCGCGATGGTGAAATCCATCCCATGATGCTCGCCCGTCCAGATCGCGTGCATGCCGCCCTTGTCGGCGATCTCGCACAGCGCGACGAACTCCTCATAGAGGCTCTTATGCGTCTGGTTCGCGTCGAGGCGCTCCATGTGAACGAAGAGAGAGAATTTCATGCCCGCACCGCCTTTCCGGAAACCGGTCGCACCATGCCGGAGGTCTCGTCGCCAAAATAGACCCCGAAATTGCCGATCTGGCTTTCCAGCGCGAAGCGGGAGACGATATCGGCCGTGGAGCTGGTCTTGAAATGCGCGGTCTTGAGCGCATCCGGCTTGAGGAACCGGCCCTCGCGCGGCTCACCTTGTGAAGCAAAGGCCCGATAGACGATGTGATGCTTGCCATCGCTCCTGCCTTCATAGACGGAATAGAGAAAGCCGACGGTCACGGTAAGGCCGGTCAGCGTCCGTAAATACTGACCGAGAATATCGGCGGGGCTGCCCTCCCTGCCCTCGCAATTGGGAAGAGCCAGAACATCGTCCCCGAGCAGCAGGATCTCGCCGTCGCGCTCGAGAACGGCACCCAGCTCGATATTGCCCTCCGCCGCAGCGGAGACCGCCTTGCTCGCCAGGATCGGGGTGAAATAGCCGCCACGGGCATAGCCCAGCCCATTGCGGCCGCTATTGTCGAACGAGACGATACGTCCCATCAGGACAACGTGATCGCCTGCTTCGATCACTTCGCTCATGGCACATTCGAACCAGGCGGCGACATCGGCGAGGATCGGACAACCATCTGCCCCGGAAGTCCACTCGACGGCGGCAAACCGGTCTTCAACGGGTCGAGCGAAGGTGTTTGAGACGGCCTTCTGCGTCTCCGAGAGCACATTGATGGCAAAGTGCTTCGCGCTCGTCATGGCCGCGAAATTGCGCGAGGTCTTGGCGAGGCAAACAAGAAGAAGCGGCGGTTCAAGCGATACCGACGTGAAGGAATTCGCCGTAAAGCCGATCGGCAGACCAGCCTGATCGCGCGCGGTCACGACCGTCACGCCCGTCGGAAACGCGCCGAAGGCGTCGCGCAGCGCCCGTGGATCGAAATCTTGTGCCGTCATCTTGCGTCCTCCCCGCATGAAAGCCACTCGGCAAGCAGCTCATTGACGATAACTGGCGCGGTCAGGTTCACCATATGGCGGTGCCCTTCGACGATCCGTGCCCAGCCTTTGGGTGCCGCCGTCGCCATCTCCTCCGCCATCCGTGGCGTCGAGTTCGGATCGTCGGATCCCGTCAGGAACAAGGCCGGTGCCCCGACATCGGGCCAGCGATCGGCATAGGTCTCATCGCCACCGGCGAAAGCCGCATAGGCCGTGGCATAGGCTTTCGGATCGACAAGGCTCAACCAGTTCCGCGTGAGTTCCCGCGCGACTTCACTTCGAGCATCATCGCCGAACCAACGCTGCAGCGGGCCCTCCTTGTCGACACCTGAAATCGGTATCGCGGCTGCGCGTGCCAGCACGGCCGCCTTGGCCTCGGGATCGCGCCGATAGACGCCATTGAGATAGGCGACCCTCTTGATCCGCTCACCGAAGGTGGCGGCAGCCCCTCCGGCAACGAGCGCGCCCATCGAATGGCCGGCGACATTGACCTCACTGAACGCCATCTCATCGAGAAAGCCGCCGAACCAGGCGACAAAGACCTCCAGCTTGCTGCCCGGAGGCAAACCAACGCTTTCCCCATGACCCGGCATATCGACGGCGATGACGCGATGGCTTCTGGAAAAAGCCTCGATCTGTGGCATCCAGGCTTCAAGCCGCATGCCGACACCATGGATCAGCACCAGCGGCTCGCCTTTGCCGACTTCATGATAGGCTGTGCCGCGCGCCGTGTGCTTGCGAGGCAAGCCTCCCACATTCAGAAGATCGGCCTTGTTCTGATCCATCGTTTCCATCGCCGGCATCCAGACGCCCGATCTCTTAAACGCCGGCAGGATTGGAGACGTCCTGTCCCAGATCCTTAAGGTCCTGATAGCGATCGCCGATGCGATGATGCGGCCGACCACCGATCGAGGCACCAAGCGCGATGACGATTTCGTCGGCGGCCGGTGCATCGGGTATCGACGTCTGGATTGTCAGATAATGCGAGCGGCGACCTTCATCATTCTTGTCCATGAGCGGGATCATGATCGGCGCATTGGCCGGTCCGCGCGTGTTGCAGAAGGCGAGATAGGATTTGGCGCCGACCGCATGGCGATAATAATTGCCGAAGCGAAGGGTGTGGATCAGCGCGGATGCATGCTCGATCTCGCCATCGAGACCGACGACGGCGGATTTGCCATAAGCCTCGACGGCCTCGCCCGATCCAACCGCATCGATAATCATCTTGGTGAGCAGTTCGCCGAGAAGGGGTGCCGCGGCATGAATCTCGGGCTTCAGATCCGCGACGAAGCCGCGACCAGCCCAAGGGTTTTTGACGATCGCGCATGCCGAGAAGAGTTTCAACGGCGTGGCCGCTGCCCTACCCCCTTCAACAAGCGTCGTTTCGATCTGCAGGACGGTTTTTCGGATCTGAAGGCTCATGGCTCGCTCTCGTCTAGGATTACATATGATGGTATGCCATAATACTGAACTGTCAAGCAGCTTCGAGCGACCGGACTAAAAAACCTGCCGTTGTCAGAAGTAATCAGCTATATCAGTAGCTTATGGAGGGGCAGAGAAAGGTGCCCGCGAAAGCGATGCTTGTCGCCGCGGATCTTAAGCCGTCGATGTTCCGCTTCCGTATTCGTTATTATGGTATACCGTCACACCGAAGGCGTGCCAGTGTCAACCCGCTCCGGGAGGCAAACGACAATTTGATGGGGCGTGACGGCTTCTCGCATCATCCGACGTGGCGCAAGCCGGCTCCTCATATGGCGAGATTTTCGCGGCCGTTAGCCCTGGCGGATGATGGCGCCGATCACATTGACGACAATGCGCGCGGCGGTCAGGGCCGAAAGGCCGTCGATATCGGCGGGAGGATAGAGCTCCACCAGATCAAAACCCGCGATGTCAGCCCGCCGGCCGAGGCCGGCGATCAGGTCGATGATCTGCGTATAGGTGAGGCCGCCGGGCGTGCGAGCCGCCACGCCCGGCATGATGCCGGGATCGATGCTGTCGCAATCCAAGGTGACAACGACCCGAGCACCCTCCGGAATGTGCCGGAGAGCGGCCTCGACCCCTTGGGCATGGATCTGGCGGGCCGTGACAAAGCGGCTGCCATAGCGTTGCGCTGTCTCGATATCCGAAGGGCGGGCACTGCCGACGCCACGCAGGCCGACCTGCACCATTCCGGCGACATGCGGCATCTCGCTTACCCGCCGCATCGGGCTTGAATAGCCGTAGCGCTCGCCATGCAGCGTGTCGCGCCAGTCGATATGGGCATCGATCTGCAAGATCCAGACCGGCCCCTCATCCGCAAAGCCGGCGATGAACGGGATCGTGACGGAACAATCGCCGCCAAGCAGGACCGGAATAGCCGGCAATGCAAGCACGCCGCGCGTCCTTGCCTCGATCCGATCGCGGTTGCCGGCATTGTCGTGCATGACAGTCTCGACGTTTCCGACGTCGACGCAGCAAGCGGGCTTACCAGCAAACAACGGGCCACCGAGATCGAAATCCCAGTGATCGACCAAGCCGGCGTCATCCTGGCTGGCGTCCCGGATAGCTTCCGCCGACAAGGCATGCCCGCTGCTGTCCCTGCCGGGATAGGTACTGCCGTGACCCGCCCCGAAGATCACCACACGCGGCGGACCACCGTCATCGAGGCGGTCCGGGAAGCCGAGAAAGGAAGAGGAAGCCGGCATCTTCATGGCCTTCTTGGGAAATCAATCGATCAGCTGCCGCCCGGAAAGCACGGCCTGGGCGATGGCGCTTGCGCTGGCGACATGATCCATCGCCGCCTGATAGGCGCCGTCGCCGTCGCCGCGCCTGATAGCATCGACGATACGCGCCATCTGCGCGGGTCCTTGAACATCGCGATCTTGCGTCTTGATCGTCATGGAGCGCAGGTGATTGATGCGCACGGTCAGAAGGTTGACGACGCCCCAGGCCACATGGCGGTCGACCATGCTGAACAGCGTCTGATAGAACGACGATGTGTGGGCGAGCACACCGGCCATGTCCTTCTCGCGGTAGCTATGCCTTATGTCCTCGAGCGACTTGTCCAGTGCATCCGCGATCGCGGGGTTGTTCTGCTCGGCGCAAAGCCGTGCCGCCATCCCTTCGAGCGCGGCGCGGATCTCGTAGATCTGCTTGGCTTCGTCATGATTGAGCTGCGCGACGATCGGCCCCTTGTTCGGAAGGTTGGCGACGAGGCCTTCGGATTCGAGATGGCGCAGCACCTCGCGCACGATCGTGCGGCTGACGCCGAGCTGAGCGCAAAGATCGCGTTCGACCAGGCGGTCGCCCGGGCGGAAATAGCCGCTGATGATCGCCTCTCGCACCTTGTCGAGGGCGAGCTCCCGCAACGTCTTCGTCGGACGCTCCACGCGAATCGCGGCGCCATGCGCATCGTCATTCATTTCCAGACCCTCGATCTTCGGATACCATAATATGGCGTACCAAAATCATCCATTGTCGAAATGAAGTCAATGCGGGAGAGCGCCCGTCAGAGCAAGGCTTGCTCGTCAATGCCGAAATGCTCCTTCAACACCTTCCAACCTTTCGGCGTGACGTCAACGGCCCGGGACGAAGGCGCCCGCCGTATGCAACCCTTCGCCAAGAGGAACTCGGTCAAATGAACGCCAAGCGGTCCAGCAAGATGATGTTCTCTCTCCGTCCAATCGAGGCATTGCCGGGCAAGCCCATGGCGCGTGGGTCTGATGCTGGCCGTGTTCATGCCCATGCGGTCGAACCACTTCGCACCATCAGGCGTGAGTTCGAACCGCTTCTTTTCGGCCGCGACAAGGAACCCCTGCTCCACCAATCCATGGGTTAGGGCGATCCCAACGCGGCCGGCCAGATGATCATAGCAGCAACGCGCGAACCGAAGCTTCCGCGCATCCCGGGTCAACGGCTTTCTTCGCACGGATTGCGCCGGACCGATGGAGGCGAGGGTCTCGAGCGCCAGCGCGACATGGGAACCGGCGAGACGGTAATATCGATGCCGCCCCGCGGCTTCTACGGCCAGCAGCTCGCCGGCCAATAATTTACCGAGATGCGAACTGGCTGTCTGTGCCGTCACGCCGGCCGCATGGGCGAGCTCGCCGGCTGGCCGCGCCCGGCCATCGAGGAGCGCCGACAATATGGCGGCCCGCGCGGGATCGGCAATCAGAAAGGCAACGGCTGCTATGTTCGGCTGGGTCGTCATGTCTAGGCCTCTCCACATCAGGCTGCATCATAACATCGAAATAGTTCGCATGCTTCGACCCATGTCGAAACATTGGGGCAGATCGCCGTCCTAGACTGACCGCTCAAGCAATTGCCGCGGAACCGACCCATGACAAAGACCATCCTCGCCTTTTTCACCGACACCCATCTCGGCCAGAAGCTGGTCACCAAGACCGAAATCGCCGGCGACAAAATGGGCTATGAGAATACACCGCGACAGCACGAGCAGCATCTGCGCCTGGTCCTCAGCGATATCACCCGCCGGGGCATTTCCAAGATCGTCTTCGGCGGCGATATCGGCACCGCGTGCTCGGTCGGCGGCTTTTTCGAGCATCTGCGCGCCCATGCCTTCGATGTGTCGCTCATTCTCGGCAATCACGATACCTACGGCGATGTCGCGCCGTACCACGACATGAGCGGCGCTACCGTGGCTGGGAAACTTTGCTACTCGCAGCAAGATCCGCATCTGAAACGGATTTTCCTCGATACGTCCGACAACGTCGTCGGCGACGGCCAGCGCCGGTGGCTCGCCCGCGAACTCGAAGGTGTGAGGCAGGCCGCGATCTTCCTGCATCATCCGATCCTGCCGCTCGACACGCCGATAGATCGAACCGGGGCAGCCCTGCGCGATCGGGACGAGGTCAGATCGCTTCTGATCGGCATGGATTGCCGGATATCCCTGTTCTGCGGTCACTACCACATGACCGACGAAGCCCGGGAGGCAAACATCACGCAATATGTCTCGCCAGCGGTCTCCTATCAGATCGTCAAGCAATCCGAACGTCTCACGGCCGATACGGGGATATTCGGCTATCGTATCCTGGAGATGGACGAAGAAGAGATCAAAACGCAGGTCGTCTTGTTTTCAAGGACCTAGCCTGCGCGGACGGCTCGCCGCGCCACTTCGTGGCAACAGGGGGAAAAGCATTTTCACTTCAGAGCGATGGCGCTATATCGTATCGAAGCGCCGCGGAATCGCCAGCCGGTTTGAAGGATATCACAATGAGCGTGCTTCTCTCTCCAGAACTCACGGTTTGTGGCATTGAGGAGTTGCCCGATCAATGCGCGCGAAACGTCACCCATGTGCTTTCCCTCCTCGATCCGGAATATCCCGAGCTCGATGTCTTCCACTCCTATGCCGAGCATCATCGCACGACGCTTCGTTTTCACGATATCATCGCGGCGGCTCCGGGGCGGGTCATGCCCCGGCCGGAGCATGTCGAAGCCATCCTGAAATTCGGCTCCGAGTTTCAGGCGCGACAATATCCCGGGGCTTCGAGTCATCTGCTGGTGCATTGCCACATGGGCGTATCGCGCTCGACCGCCGCCATGCTGTCCTTGATGGCGCAAGCAAACCCTGATGAGCCCGGTGAGAGCCTGTTTGCTCGTCTGGTCGCCATCCGTCCGCAGGCCTGGCCGAACTCCCAGATGATCGGCTTTGCCGACGAACAGCTCGGCCGACAGGGCGATCTGACGGCCGCGCTTGCCCGCCATTACGGTCGCCAGATCAAGAGCCGGCCCGATTTCGTCGACTGGATGACGCATCTCGGACGTCAGGCAGAACTCAACATGGCGATCCCCGCGTAAGGATCGCCTCCCCCGCCTGAAGACCGACAGCCGGCACGATAGCCTCGTTACCCATCTTGACTAGCCTCCACTCAATGCGCGGGAGCCGGTTCTGCTTCTGTTTCCGGTGCATCCTTCTTGTGATGATCGGCGGCGAGCAGCATATAGACCGCCGGCACGACGAAGAGCGTGAACAGCGTTCCGATGGCAAGACCGGCAGCGATCACCAGGCCCATGTTGAAGCGCGCGACAGCTCCTGCTCCGGTCGCCAGGATCAGCGGCACGACGCCCAGAACCATGGCGCCCGTCGTCATCAGGATCGGCCGCAAGCGGATGCCGCAGGCACCTTCGATCGCCTCGCGCTTGGTCTTTCCCTCGGCCTGCAGCGTGTTTGCCACCTCGACGATCAGAATACCGTGCTTGCTGATCAGACCCATCAGCGTCACCAACCCGACCTGCGTGTAGATGTTCATCGACGCGCCGCCGATGCCGAGGCTGATGAAGGCAAGCGCGCCCGCGATCGACATCGGCACCGACACGAGGATGATGAACGGGTCGCGGAAGCTGTTGAACTGCGCCGAAAGCGCCAGGAACACGATGATCAGGGCGAGCGCGAATGTGGTCGCCATGCCGCTCGATTCCTGCACATATTGACGCGACTGCCCGCCATAGTCGACCGAGTAGCCCTGCGGCAACGTCCGTGCCGCGATCGACTTCAACGTATTCAGCGCGTCGCCGACGGCAACACCAGGCGCCGGCACGCCGGAGATCGTGGCCGAATTCAATTGCTGGAAATGGGCGACCGAGCGCGGCGTGGCCTGGAGTTTCGCCGTCGCGATCGCCGAAAGCGGGATCTTGTTACCGTTCACGTTCGCGATCGGATAGTTCATGATCTGATCGATGGTCTGGCGCGACCGTTGCTCGACCTGCGGGATGACCTGATACGAGCGGTTGTCGATACTGAAGTAATTGACATAGCCGCCACCCAGCATCGAGGCGAGCGCCGAGCCGACATTGTTCATGGACAGGCCGAGGGCCGAGGCCTTGCTGCGATCGATCTGGATCGAATATTGCGGATTATCGACGTAAAGATCCTTCGTCAGGAAGATGAACTCGCCGGATTTCTGCGCTTCCTGCAGGAAGGCGGTGGATACCTCGTTGAGTTGCTCGAAGCCGCTGGTGCTGCCGATGGCGAACTGCACCGGCAGACCGCTGGCGCCGGGCAGCGGCGGTATCTGGAAGACCACGGACTGTCCGCCGGCGATCTTCGCCAGATCGGCCTGCACCAGTGGCTGCAGCTGGTCCGCCGTTCTCGTGCGCTGGTCCCAGGGCTTCAGCACCATGCCCTCGAAGGATGTGCCGGGCACCTCGACCTGCAAGGTCTTGTCGGTTTCGGGGAAGCTGCGGAAGATCTTGGTGACCTGGTTGGAGTTCAGCAGCTTTTGCTGAAGCGTCGCGTTGGGAGGGTTCGTCACCTGCGCGGCCAGGAAGCCCTGGTCCTCGTTGGGAGCCAGCTCGGTCTTGGCGCTGGTATAGAGGAAATAGATGCTGCCAAGCACGATCACCGCAAAGACCAACGCCACCGGCACGGTGTTCAGGCTGCCGTGCAGCATGCGCACATAGGGCCGATGGATTTCCGAAAAGCGGCGGTCGATGAAGTCGGAGATACGCTCTTCCCAGCCACTGCGGTCGGTCAAATGCGGCTTCAGGATGCGCGAGCACATCATTGGCGTCAGCGTCAGCGCGATGATCATCGACACGGTAACGGCGCCGACAAGCGTGAAGGCGAACTCCGTGAACAGCGCACCCGTCAGGCCGCCCTGGAAACCGATCGGAACGTAGACGGCGATCAGCACCACCGTCATGGCCAGGATCGGCCCCACCAGTTCATGCGCCGCGTCCAGCGCCGCCCTCATGGGCGTCGATCCCTCTTCGATGTGACGGTTGACATTCTCCACCACGATGATGGCATCGTCGACGACGAGGCCGATCGCCAGAACCAGGGCAAGCAGCGTCAGAAGATTGATCGAGAAGCCGAAGATCAGCATCATCGCAAAAGTGCCGACCAGCGACAGAGGTATGGCGACGACGGGAATGGCAACCGATCGCGGCGAACCGAGAAAGGCGAAGACCACGAAAATGACGATCACGAGAGCCTCGACCAGGCTCTTTACGACTTCGTCGATGGAGGTGGTAACGAAAGTGCTGGAATCGTAGACGATGTAGCCTTCGAGCCCCTGCGGCAATTGCTGCTGAATTCCTGGAAACACCGCACGCACGCCGGCGATCACGTCGAGCAGGTTGGCTGTCGGGGCGATCTGGATGCCCATGAACACGCCGTCCTGCCCATCGAAGCCGATCTGGACGTCGGGATTCTGGGACCCGAGGGCAACGGTCGCGACATCCTTCAGCCGCACGATCGTGCTGCCGATCTGCTTGACCACCATTTCCTTGAATTCATCAGCGGAATGCAGGTCGGTCTGCGCCGTCAGCACCGTCTGCGTCATCTGGCCACGCGTGGTGCCGATGCCGGAGATATAGTTGTTGGCGCCAAGCGCGGTCCAGACATCACCGGCCGACAGGCCATAGGCGGCAAGCTTGTCCGGCTGCAGCCAGGCTCTCAAGGCGAATGTTCGCGCGCCGAGGATTTCGGCCGTCTGAACGCCGTTGACCGCCTGCAATTTCGGCTGGACGACGCGCGTCAGATAGTCGGTGATCTGGTTGCTGGCCAGAACGTCGCTTCGGAAGCCGATATACATGGCGTCGATCGACTGGCCAATGGAGACCGTCATGATCGGCTGCTGCGTGCCCGTGGGCAATTGATTGAGAACGGAGGATACCTTGGCGTTGATTTCGGTCATCGCCGCATCGGCGCTGTAGTTAAGCCGAAGGTTGACGGTGATCGTCGACGTGCCGCTCGTGCTCGTCGAGGTCATGTAATCGATGCCGTTGGCTTGGGCGATAGCGTTTTCGAGCGGTGTCGTGATGAAGCCGGCGATGACGTCGGGCGCCGCACCGGGATAGGTGGTCGTCACCGTGACGACGGCATTCTGGGTCTGCGGATATTGCCGCACGGTTAGCGAACGGAACGACTGGTAGCCGATCACGATAATCAACGCGCTGACCACCAGAGCAAGAACGGGGCGCTTGATGAAGATATCGGTGATATTCATCGCCACACCTCAGTTGGGATTTGCCGGGTTCGCGTTGGGATCGTTCGACGGCTGCACCTCGTTGTTGATGATGACAGGCGAGCCGTTATTCAGTTTCAGCTGGCCGGAGGTCACCACCACTTCGCCCGCGTTCAACCCTTTGGTCACCGAGATCTGGTCGCCCCGGGCCTGTCCCGTGCTGACGAACTTCTGATTGGCGACGAGCTGCGGCTTGCCATCCGCGCCGTTGCCCTTGTCGGTCACCACATAGACGACATTGCCGTAAGGGTTGATGGTGACGGCTGTCTGCGGCAGGGAGATGTATTCCTTCGGATCCCCGACCACCACAGTTATGTTGCCGAACATGCCGGGCAACAGCTTGCGATCGGGATTGGGGAAGGTTGCCCGGATGGTGATGTTACGGCTCTGGGTATCGACGAGCGGGCTGATCGCCGTGATCTTGCCGTCGAACGTCTGATTTCCATAGGCATCCACCGTCGCTGTCACCGCCTGTCCGACCTTCAGCTGCGACAGGGCCTGTTGCGGCATCGAAAAATCGAACTGGATCGGATCGAGCGACTGCAAGGTGACGACCGCGGTTCCTGCAGGCAGATACTGGCCGAGGCTGACCAGCCTGATGCCAAGGTGGCCATCGAAGGGAGCGCGGATCGAATATTGATCGATCAGCGCCTGCTGCGACGCGACCTGCGCCTGCGCCGCCTTCCAGTTCGCCAGATCGCTGTCGACCTGGCTTTGCGCGATGGTGTTCGCCTTGATCAGCTTGGAATCGCGCTCATAGGCGATCTGCGCATTCGTCATCGACGCCTTGTATTGTTCCAGCGTCGCGATCTGCTGATCGGCAAGCAGCTGCACGATGAGATCGCCCTTCTTGACGTCCTGACCATCCTCGAATCCGATCTTCTGGACAATGCCCTGGACCTGCGCCGAGAGATTGGCGCCTTCGACGGCATTGAAGCTGCCGATCGATTGCAGCGTCGTCTGCCACGGGCTCATAGCCGCCGTGATTGTCGAGACTGTCTGCGGTGGCGACTTGAGATTAGCCAGATAGGCCGCGATCATGCGGTTCTTGAATGCCTGGAAGCCGAAGATCCCGCCAAGGATCAGGCCTATGATGATCAGCATGATTATCATGCGTTTTATCATGAGTGTCAGCTCTACTCTTCGGGAACAGGTCGGGAGGAATTCTGATGGCGTCAGCGTGACGGGATTTCACGGCAATCCTCCCGGAAACCCGCCGGCACCGAAGCAGTCGCAAGCACATGACAGCCCGCGGCCAATCTTTGCATGGAAAGCGACTTTTGTGGGGACGGGCAGGTTCGGTCAGCCAAATTCCTTGACCAAGGCCTTCATCACGCGGTCGTGCACGTCGCCCACTGAAGACAGCGGTGACCTTGCAATGATTCCAGCTGGCGGCGTTCCGTGCGGCCATCCTCTGTAAACCTCACCAGTCAACCGCCATTGGCCTGCCTCTGCATTCGATCAAGGATAAGTTGTTATTATCCGATCCACAACAGCCGATTTCATATGCCTGAATGCATATTTAATGGAGTCTTGAATAAAAGCAATCATAGCCCCGCGCACGCAAGCCATCCCGGATCACCACGGCAGTGGCGACCTTGGGATGGGATGCGTGCTGGACAAGCCGCTTCAGTCCTCAGCCACGCCGGGCCGCGTCGATCGCCGCCACATCGATCTTCTTCATGGTCATCATCGCATCGAAAGCGCGCTTCGCCTGATCGCCGCCCTCGCGAAGCGCCTCCATCAGAATACGCGGCGTGATCTGCCAGGAGACACCCCATTTGTCCTTGCACCAGCCACATTCGCTTTCCTGGCCACCATTGTCGACAATGGCGTTCCAATAGCGATCCGTCTCCGCCTGATCCTCGGTGTAGATCTGAAACGAAAAGGCTTCATTGTGCTTGAACACCGGGCCGCCATTCAGGCCGACGCAGGAAACACCGGCGACCGTGAATTCCACGACCAGCACATCGCCCTGCTTGCCCTCCGGATAGTTTCCCGGCGCGCGGATGACGGCGCCCATGGCGCTATCTGGAAAAGTCTCGACATAAAACTTGGCGGCGGCCTCCGCGTCCTTGTCATACCACAAGCAAATCGTATTCTTTGCCATTATTCCGGTCCTCCTGCTCTCCATTTCCCGATCATTGAAATAGGCACGCAATCGCATTTCTCCACCCTCTTCAACGCCATTTCGGCTGGGCAATGAGTGGTTTCCTGTCGTAGCCTCTACATCCGACGGGCTGTTTGAAGGCTCGGCCATGTCGGCCTGCCGTTCGCTTCGTGAAACATTCGCATATGGAAGGCGAAATCATATGAGAAACATCGGCTCGCAGATCGAAACGCCGCGGCTGCTGCTCCGCCCTTCGCTCCTGTCCGATGCCGCCGCCCTGTTCGAATTTCTCGGCGACCGCCAAGCCATGAAGCATACGCATGTGGACGAAACGCCTGGCGACTGCCGCCGCAGGATCGCCGTTCATGAATGGCGGCGTCGACGCGACGGATATGCACCCTGGACGGTGATCAGAAAGGATGATGCAAAAATCATCGGCCGGGGCGGCCTATACGACGATCCGTTTGAACCAGGCTGGGGCTGCGAAGTCGGATATTTCTTCCATCGGGATGCCTGGGGATGCGGATATGCATCGGAATTGGTCACGGCGGCGTTGCGGCTGGCGGACCGGGAACTGCGGATTCGAGAGATCCGCGCCTTTGCCCATCCTGACAATACAGCCTCAAGGAAAATCCTGGAGATGGCAGGCTTCAAAATGATTCGCTTCGTTCCAGAGATGAACCGCCTTCTCCTTTCCAGACCCAGACGCGAGGATGACACGGCCAACCGGAGCTAATGAAAAATACGTCTTCTCTCGAGAATGCATGGCGGGCAAAGTTTACAAATGCTCGCAGCGCAAAATAATATGACTTTTTTCCTCTTGTTTGTAACCGGGCGACGAGGCTATATCACGCGGGCGATTTCGTCCGATCGCGCCGACAATAGCCACCGGGATATATTTCGTGACCATATTGAAATCAGTTTTGACCGTTTCAGCTCTTTGCGCGGCGCTCGCCTTTGCCGCAGCGACAGCCTCCGCCGCTGCGACCAACTATCCGCTGACCATCGACAATTGCGGCACCAAGGTCACGTTCCAGAAGGCTCCGGAGCGCGCGATCGGGCTTGGACAGAACAGTGCCGAAATTCTTCTTTTGCTCGGCCTCGAAAACAAAATGGTCGGCACCGCCTTCTGGCCCAACAAGGTTCTGCCGCAGCTTGCGGAAGCCAATTCCAAGGTCAAGCTGCTGACGGTCGAGTTCCCGACCTTTGAATCGATCCTCTCGGAAAATCCTGACTTCGTCATCGCCGCGCTGCCGACCCTGATGGGACCGAGCAGCAAGGTGGCAAAGCGCGAGGACTTCGAAAAGCTCAATATTCCCACCTATGTTTCCCCCAGTATCTGCCCGGCCCAGGGTGCCTCTCAGGACAAATACGGCAATGCCGCCCGCAGCCAGATCTGGAACATGAGCACGCTCTACCAGGAAATCGACGAACTCTCGCAGATTTTCGATGTCCGCGACAAGGGCCAAGCGCTGATCGCGGATTTCAAAAAGCGGGAAGAGGCACTGCGCGCGAATGCGCCGAAGGATGGCAAGAAGCTCTCCTATGTCTTCTGGTTCTCCAGCCCGTCGCCATCCGCGGATGCCTATGTCGGCGGCAAAAACAGCCCCTCGGGTTATATCGCCGACCTGCTTGGCGGCCGCAATGCCATTACCACCGAAGCGGAGTGGCCGACGCTTGGCTGGGAGAGCATCATAGCCGCCAATCCGGACGTCATCGTCGTCGCCAGCCTCGACCGCAATCGCTGGGAGCTCGACAAGCCTGAAGCCAAGATCAAGTTCCTGACCACCGATCCCGCCGTAAGCCAGCTAGCCGCGGTCAAGAACAAGGCGATCGTCGTCATGGACGGCCAGGCCATGAATCCGACCATCCGGACGATCTATGGCGCTGAGCAGGTCGCCCGGCAGATGAAGGCGCTTGGTCTTCTGAAGTGACCGACGCGTATCGAACCCTGAGGCAGCTCGCCATCATCGGCCTGCTGCTTTTTGCCTCTCTCGCGGCGATCAGCCTGACGATCGGCATCAGCGTCGGGATCGGTGATCTACCGATACCGCTTTCGACGACCTTCCATGCCATCACCAACAGGCTGGGATGGACGGGGATCGAACTTAACCGCATCCACGAAACGGTGATCTGGGACTATCGCCTCAGCCGAGCGCTCGTGGCCGCTTTCTGTGGAGCGGGCCTGGCGCTCTCGGGCGCGATCATGCAGTCGCTCCTTCGCAACCCGCTTGCCGAACCCTATGTGCTCGGCATCTCGGCGGGCGCCTCGACCGGCGCGGTCGCGATCGTCATACTCAACATCGGCGCGGGCGCGGTTTCCCTTTCGGCTGGTGCCTTCGCCGGCGCGTTCGCGGCCTTCTTCTTCGTCGCTCTGCTTTCGAACGGCACGCGAGGCGGCGCCGACCGCACGATCCTTGCCGGTGTCGCCGCCTCCCAGCTGTTCAATGCTGTGACATCCTATATCGTGACGACGTCGGGAAACGCGCAGCAGGCACGGGATGTGATGTTCTGGCTGCTCGGCAGTTTCGGTGGTGTCCGCTGGCCGGAATTCATGCTGGTCGCGACCATTGTCGGTTTCGGCCTCGTGGCTTGCCTGCTCTATGCACGCGTGCTGGATGCGTTCGCCTTTGGCGACGAGGCCGCGTCGTCTCTCGGCGTCAATGTCGGGCGGGCGCGGATCTGGCTCTTCGCGCTGACCGCGATGATGACGGCAACGATCGTCAGCATGGTCGGATCGATCGGCTTTGTCGGTCTCGTCGTGCCGCATGCGGCCCGCTTCTTCGTCGGCCCGCTCCACATCCGGCTGCTGCCGGCCTGCGCCATTGTAGGAGCGATCTTCATGGTGCTGGCGGATATCGCCTCGCGCGCCCTCATCCCTCAGCAGGTTCTGCCGATCGGAGTGGTCACGGCGCTGGTGGGCGTTCCCTTCTTCTCTATCATTCTCTACCGGTTCCAGCGCGCATCATGAGCATCAAGGCCGACAACGTCATCTGGAAAATCGGCACAAAGACCGTACTCGACGGGGTCTCCTTTGAGGCGCCCCAGGGCAAGATGCTCGGCCTGCTTGGACCGAACGGCTCCGGCAAGACCTCGCTCCTGCGTCTGCTTGCCGGCTTGAAACGGCCGAATTCCGGTCGCATCACGCTCGAACAGAAGGATCTGCGACGGATGTCCCGTCGTTCGATCGCAAGGCGCATCGCCTTCGTCGAGCAGCACAGCACCACCAACGCCAATCTCAAGGTCATCGATGTCGTGAAGCTCGGCCGGTTTCCGCATCGCTCGATGTTTTCCGGCTGGACGTCGGCGGATGACGAGGCGGTCGAAGATGCTCTCGCACGCGCCGGCATGAGGGCAAAACGCAACGACCGATGGCAGAGCCTGTCGGGTGGCGAAAAGCAGCGCGCCCACATCGCACGCGCCTTGGCACAGGCGCCGAAGGAACTGATCCTCGACGAGCCGACCAACCACCTCGATATCCAGCATCAGATCAGCCTGATGTGGCTGGTCGCCGGCCTGCCGGTCACCAGCATCATCGCTCTTCACGATCTCAATCATGCCGCCATGTTCTGCGATGAATTGATTGTCATGCAGCAAGGCAGGATAGTCGCCTCCGGCACCCCGGAAGCCGTGCTGACCGAAGATCTGCTGAGAACCGTCTTTGCTGTCGAGGCAAGGATCGAAGCCTCTCCTCACCACTCCCGGCCGCATATTCACTATCTGCGATGAGGTAATCCGGAACGCCCCTGATTGCCCTTGCCTCACCATGGAACCGAGCGCATCTTTCGCGATAAGCTCGGCAGGCTCGGGCGTTTCGAAGGGCATCGCAAGAAGATCGCAAGGCGCCGGTCCTGGACACGCGGCGGATGGGGGAACACATGACAGACAGGCTCAAGGGCAAGATCGCCATCATTTCGGGCGGCGCCACCGGCATGGGCGGTGCGGCCTCCCGCCTTTTCGCGGCCGAAGGCGCGAAGGTCGCGATCATCGACAGAAATGGCGATGCGGCGGCACAGACCGCGCGCGAAATCCGCGATGCCGGCGGCATCGCCGATCATTGGGTTGCCGATGTTTCGGATGAAGCGGCCGTCAATGCCGCGATCAAGGACATCGAGGGTCGCTTTGGCGCCGTCACCGTACTGTTCAACCATGCCGGCACCATCGTCATCAAGCCATTCCTCGAAACGACGCTCGAGGAATGGGAGTGGCTGCACGGCGTCAACGTCCGTTCGATGTTCCTGATGACCAAGGCAGTGCTGCCGGGCATGATCGCCGCCGGCGGCGGCTCCATCGTCTGCACCTCGTCGATCTCCGCCGTCGCGGCGACCCCGATGGAGGTGCTCTATGACACGACGAAGGGAGCGGTGCATATGTTCGCCCGCGCCATCGCCGTCGAATTCCGCGATCGCAATATCCGCTGCAACGCCGTCTGTCCCGGTTTCATCCGCACGCCGCACGGGTTGCGCGAGGTTGCGGAGCTGCAGGCTCTCGGCGTCGATGTCTCGGATGCGGCGATCGCGGCCCAGCAAGGGCGCATCGGCGAGCCCGAGGATGTGGCACGCGCCGCTCTCTATCTGGCCTCCGACGAGTCCAACTTCGTCAACGGCATCCACCTCTTCGTCGACAATGGCTTTACCGCCATCTGACAGAAAGGCATCCGCATGCGATCATGCGAGCAAATCGATATTTTTCAATAGGATATGACTGTCAATTTCATGACACCGATGGTAAGGGAGCTTTACGAATGACTTCACTGCCCCGGGTGTCCTTTGAGTACAGCTTGGCAACAGACCGGAATTGACGCGCCGCCGCTGACGGAGAGCGCGCGGGCGGTGCTGCGAACCATCGCGAGCAGCGGCCCCGCGACCAGACCGCAATTAAGCGCGGCGCTGATGTTTTCGAAACCCACCATGTCGGCGGCCGTCAGCGAACTTGAACGGCACGACCTGCTCGCGCCGGTCGGCATCAATCGCGGCTCGATCGGACGAACCTCCGTCACCTACGGTCTAGGGCCAAGGGCGGGCTTCGTCGTCGGCGTCGATTGCGGCACGACCCATATCAACGCCATTGCCCGCGGCCTCGACGGGACAACACTCGCGACCGTCGAAATGCCGCTTGTCGACAAATCCGCCGATGAACGGTTTCGTCTGATAGAAGATGTCGTCGCACGATTGCTTTCCCGGTTCGAAGCACGATCGACGCCGTTGCGCGCAATCGCGATCGCCCTGCCGAACATCATTTCCGCATCGCTGGAGAGAATGTCCGGCCGCGAAACCTTGATACCCGTTCTGGAACATTTGCAGGCCATCTACGCCGCGCCCGTATTGCTTGAAAACAACGTCAACTGCGCTGCCCTTGCCGAATATCACGAAGGATCGGCAAAACAGTATTCCTTCGCGATCTACATGCAGATCGGTGTGAAGACCGGCATGGGCATCGTGCTGGACGGCCGGCTTTTCCGGGGCTTTAAGGGTGGCGCCGGCGAAATCGGCCACCTGCCCTTTCCGTGGTCGCAACATGAGCGGCCGAAATGGCAGCAAGTGGAAACCTATATGGGATCCACGGCCCTTCTCGAGCGCGCGGCGCTAGATTGGCCCGAAAACGAAGGTGCGCCGCCGAAAAGCACCAGCGAGCTTTTTGCCCGCATGGAACAATCCCGCACGGCGCGCGCCATTGTCGAGCAGCACGCCCGCGATGTCGGAAACCTGGCCGCCGCCTGCGTCAGCGTGCTCGATCCGCAACTGATCGTGCTTGGCGGCGGCGTCGGGCAGAACCCGCAATTGCTGCCGGGCGTGAGGGATGTGGTGAGGGAATTGTGCTGGCCTGTGGAAGTGGTCAATGGCCAGCTATCGAACCAGGCGACCGTTCTTGGCGCCGTGCGCCTCGCCATCGACTTCGCCATGGCGAGACTTTTAGGAGAGGAAGGCAAGGCCGCCTTCCTTTATCCGAATGCGCTGACCGTGGGTCGCATCAGCATCTGAGAGGTTCACATGTCGCGTTTGGTATCGGTCTGACGGTAGCGGAATTCGCAGACCGGCAGGCCGGCATCCTCCGAGAGCGTCGCGATCAGCAACTGCGCGGGAATTGCCTGCAGAATGGCATCGCCAATGCCTTCGGAGAAGGCCGGCACATGGATGACGACGAGATTGTCGGCATCCGCGATATCGGTCCGCGCGGTGACGAGGACGGAGGGAATGCCAAAGCCGGCGAGATCGCGCGCCAGCTTCACCTCGCGACCGTTGCCGAACAACAGCACGCCGCTATCCCTGTCGTTCGGCTCCATCGGCCCATGGAGAAAGTTCAGCGTATCCCAATCCTGGGCGGCGACGCGCGCGGCCTCGCGGATCAGGAGCGCGGCATAGCCGGCCGTGCCGAGTGCCGTGCCCGCACCAACGCAATCGATTGACGTCTTGCCGGCCAGCAACTTGGCTCCCTTGTCGGCCTGGGCGCGCGTTTCGGTTAATACGGCCTCGGCGCGACCTGAAAGCTCCCGCCAATTCGCGCCGGACGGGCGACCGGCCTTGTCGATGAGCAAGGCCGCGCTCAGAAGCGATCCGAGATAACTTGTCGTATTCGGACCGCTATCCGCGCCGCTCTCGGTTGCGATCATATGCTTCACGACCCGCGAAATCGGCGTGCCGTCCGCCTTGGCGATACCATAGGAATGGGCGTTGGGACGGAGCTCCATCGCGCGCGCCGGCTCTTCGCTGCGGCCGGAGGCGGAAAAAGCGATATAGGCCTCGCCGGCATCGACGGATGGGTCATGGAGATCGGTACCCGGCAGGGCGAAGGCGCGCAGGCCCTGAGCGCGCATCTGCGCGGCGGCGACGACGGCCGCATAGAGGCTGGCGCCGATCCCGACGAGGACCGTCGGTCCACGCCTTACCGGCTCCAGGTCGAGCGTTTCGAGCCGTTTGGAGACGGTATTGAAGCAGGTATTGAGGGCAGCGGGCTGCAATGCGATCGCTTCGCGGTAAGGCACTCTGTCTGTCATGATCATTCCCATTTCGTTGCAAGGAATGGCGGCCGCGTAAGTAGCGGCCGCCTGAGGATTGGCCGATCTCAATCCAGCTTCATGTAGTCGGCGAAGCGCGCCGCATCGTTGATGGTGACCTTGTCGAGTTTGTTCTCGCCAAGGCCCCATTTCTCGAAGATCTTGGCATAGGAGCCGTCGTCGATCATCGACTGCATGGTGGCCGCCAGCGCATCGCGCAGCTTCGGATCATCCTTGCCGACGAGCATTGCCTGGTAGCCCACCGCATATTGGGCACCGGTCACGAGCTCCAGTTTCTTGTTACCCGCCGGTTGATGCTGCAGGCTGTAGGCCGCGACGCCCGTCGTATCCATGGAAAGATCGACGCGACCGCTCTGCAGCGCGATCTTGATCTGGTCGTTCGAGGGAAACTGCATGACGTTGAGCGGCTTATCGGCCGGGCAAAGCGTCTTCTGCTTGTCCAGGAGCTGAAGCGGGATCGAGCCTTGGACCGCGCCGGCATTGAGCCCACAGGCGTCCTTCAGCTTGTGCACGCCCTTCGGATTGCCCTCCAGCACGATGATGCTGGTGCCCTCGAGCATGTAGTTGACGACATCGACGATCTTCTCGCGCTCGGCAAAATCGCCGAAGGCGGACATGCCCATATCGAAACGGCCGGCCTGGATGCCGGGGATGATGCTGGCGAACTGCGCCGGCACGTCGGTAAACCTAACGCCGAGACGCGCGCCCATCTCGTCGCGAAGATCGCGTTCGAGGCCGATGATCGTCTTATTGTCCTCGCCGTAGAAATCGTAGGGCGGTGTCTGCGGTTCCGTCCCGACCTTGATCTCGCCCGAGGACTGGATCTTTTCGGGCAGCATGGCGTGCAGTTTCTGGTCGACGCCCGCGCCCCAGGCCGTGGAGCTCGCGAGCATGGTCGCCAAGGCGAAGGTGATTGTCAGCTTTGTCTTCCCTGTCATTGTCATTCCCCTTTGCTCGTGCACGTGAAGGACGTGCGGCCTTGTCGCGGTGCCTGCCAGTCAGTGCATCCGTCTCAAAAACGCCTGGGTTCTTTCCTGCCGCGGATTGTCGAGCACGTCGCGCGCCGGCCCTTCCTCGACGACGACACCCTGATCCATGAATACGATACGGTCGGCGACGTCGCGGGCGAAGGAAAGCTCATGCGTCACGACGATCATCGTCATGCCGTCCGCCGCGAGCTTGCGCATCACGTTCAGCACCTCGCCGACGAGTTCGGGATCGAGCGCGGATGTCGGCTCGTCGAAAAGCATCAGCTTCGGGCTCATCGCCAATGCCCGGGCGATCGCCACGCGCTGCTGCTGGCCGCCGGAGAGCTGATAGGGATAGGCGCTGCCGCGGCCTTCGAGATCGACCATCTTCAGGAGCTCCCGCGCCCGGGCCAGAGCCTCCTCGCGCGACTTGCCGCGATTGAGCATCGGCGGCTGCGAAATGTTCGTCAGCACGTCCTGGTGAGCGAAAAGATTGAAGCGCTGAAACACCATGCCGATGTCGCGTCGCTGCACGGCCAGCTCCTTGCCGCTCATCTCGTGCAGGGCATCGCCGCGCTCGTGATAGCCGATCAACTGGCCGTCGACGAGAATGCGGCCCGCCGTCATTCGCTCCAGGTGGTTGATGCATCTGAGGAAGGTCGATTTCCCGCTTCCCGAGGGACCGAGCAGGCAGACGACCTCGCCCTTGTCGACGGAGAGATTGATGCCCTTCAGCACTTCGAGCGAACCGAAGGATTTGTGGACGTCGATCGCCTGGACGAGGGCCCTTGCCGAGGACGATGTTGCAGGAGCACTCATCCGTTTCTCCCTTCCGCGCCCATGAGGCGCAGGGCGCCTTGCAGGAGGCCAGGCGCCTGGTTCGTGGATTTTCCAAGCCGGCTCTCGATGACGAGCTGGATGGCGGAGGCGATCGTGGTCATCACGAGGTACCAGATGCTGGCAACGATCAGCAGTTCGATGATCAGGAAGTTCCTGGCATAGATGTTCTGCGCGCGCGTCAGCAGGTCCTGAGCCGCAACGACGGAGACGAGTGAGGTCGTCTTCAGCATCGAGATCGTTTGGTTGCCGATCGGAGGGATGATGACGCGAAGCGCCTGGGGAAAGATGATGCGCAGCATCGATTGGGCGGGCGTATAACCGAGCGCCTTGGCGGCCTCATGCTGGCCGCTATCGACGGCGAGCAGTCCGCCGCGAATGATCTCCGCCATATAGGCCGCCTCATTGAGGCTGAGGGCAAGAAGCGCCGCGACGAAAGCCGTGACGATCGAGTTGGTGTCGATATGAATCGATCCGACATCGATACTCGGTATGAAGAGCTGGATGTTGAACCAGAAGATGATCTGAACCAGCAGCGGCGTGCCGCGGAAGAACCAGATATAGAGGCTCGCGAAACCGGACAGCACCGGATTGGACGCGAGCCGCATCGTGGCAAGGATGGCGCCGGCAACAATGCTGATGATCATCGACAAGACGGTGAACAGGATGGTCAGCTTGACCCCATCCAGGATCGTCTCGTCGAAGATATATTGCGGTATGGCCGACCAGGCGATGTGACGGCTGGTGGCGACCATGAACGCCAGCAATACGACGACAGCGATCAGCACGACCGCGATCAATCTCTGCCCCCAGTTTCGTGCGGGAATGATCTTCCGGGAGGTCATGCGGCTCTCCAATCATCAGCGGTTTTCAGCTCGCCGTCGAGATGCGGCGGCGGCAAGGTGGCCGGCAGGTCACCACGACTGAGCTTGCGGGCGAGCACCAATGCCCCCGCCACTGGCGGCTCGTCGAGAAGGGTCAGCGTCAGATCGGGCAAGCGGTCACTGAGGGCGGTCTTGAAGGCCGCCAGAAGCCGCGGCTGACGGGCAATGACGCCGCCGCCGGTAACGACATCGCCACGCGGCGCGCCACGTTCCAGCAATTGCGCGGTGAGCTCGGCAAGGGAGGCACCCGCCTCCGTGATGACCTTGTTGGCATATCTCGAACCGGCATCCGCCGCCTCGAATACGAGCGGCGCGAAGCGGCCTATGCCGGCTGCCGATCCGATCTCGCCCAACGCCCGCCCGATCTCGATCGGCGACGATATCGCAAGGGCCTCGATGAGGCTCCGACCAAGGAGATCAAGCGGTTGGCCCTGGTCTAGCGCAAATCGGATGGTCCGGGCCGCTTCCCGCACAAGACCGCTCGCGCTTCCTTCGTCGCCCAGATACCACCCCCACCCGCCGGATGCGATCATCCTGCGCGCGGCATCGCGCGAGACCGCAATTGAACCGGTGCCGCTGATGACGGAAATGCCACTCGACTTGCCCGCCGCCGGCAGCAACAGCTCGGAGTCGTTGAGAACCAGCACGGCGCCGGGCAAGTGCCGGGCGAGCCTTGCTTGCAGCCCAAGCCGATCCTCGTCGCTGTCGCAGCCATGCGCGCCGACGACCGTGATCTTTGGGATGGCTCCGGTCGTCGCCACAAGCAGCGAAACGAGGGCCCGCGCATCCGCATCATGATCGACGCGAGCGCGCCATTCAGCGGTGTGGACGACTCTTTCGCCAACGGTTTCGCCATTCATCTCGGCGATGAGCTGCGTTTTGGTTCCGCCAATATCAATTCCAGCAATCATGCGTCCCGATCCATTTGTTAGGTAACTTACCTAATTATAGGAGACGCGCAAGCACTATTTCGCGGTTCGTCAGATCGGTGGATGATCCCGAGGTCGAATTGACGCGTGGCCTGAGGAACCGCGGTGGGCCGCCGAATTCAGATGGGGCACAACCGGTCAACCCCGGACCTCATCGACGGGACGTGACAACCATGATTGGTTATGGGGTCAAATGGCGACTGCGTATGACGCCTGCTCGGCCTGAAGATATGCGAGCATGCGTGCAATCCCCTCCTCCAGACCGACCGAGGGAGTCAGTCCGTAGGAGCGTTGCAGAGCCGTGTCGCCGCAACGGTAAAAGACACCTTCCGGATGATTCGATCGCCCGCTGACAGCCGGCTGCCAGCCGATCCGCCGACTGATCGTCTCGGCCAGTTCGATGAAGGAAGTCGCGGTGCCGGTCGATAGATTGAGGCTTGCCCCGTCTGGAAGCAGCTCCCTCGTCCGCCAGATGAAGTCGATGCAGTCCGAGATGTGGATAAAATCCCGGCACTGACGGCCCGAGCCCCAGACGAAGACCTCGGGCGCGCCCTTTTCCGCAAGCAAGCGGCGGCAGATCGCCGGGAAAGGATAGGCAAGATCCTGATCCTCGCCATAGCCGCTGAACGGCCTGTAGGCGATGGCCCGCCGGCCGTAGCGTTCGACATAGAGTTTCATCAGATATTCGCCGGTCAATTTTGCCCAGCCATAGCTGAGATCGGGGACACCGACGGCGGCGTCGAAATTGATCATCTCCTCCGACAGCAGCCGATGATTGGCGACGGTCTGTAGCGACACCGGATAGGCCGCGCTGGAGCTGAAAAATATGACCGAACCGGGTTTGGCTCGCGATGCCCATTGCCACAGTTCCGCATCGACCGCCAGATCCTCGGCGACGTCGAGCGCGCGCGTCTCGAGCGTCAAGCGACCGCCGACGAGCGCGGCCAGATGGAAGACATAGTCGAAATGCTCGGGAGGCCGTGCGAAGAACGTCCGGCAATCCTCTTCGCAAAAGGTGAAGCGGGAACGCCGAAGCCGCTGCCACAGTTCCGGATGCAGCGCGCCCGTTCCCGCGACCAGGGAATCGACGCAGACGACATCCAAGCCCTCGGCAAGAAGCCGCCGGACAAGATGCCGGCCCACGAAACCGCAACCACCAGTCACCAATGCGCGCACCATCGTCTCCCCCCAATCACTATGCGGAAAAATCGCCCCGTCCCAGATAGATATCCACCATGCGCCGCCCCCATTCCGCCCTGCTCGGTGCGATGCGGCGGCCAAGGGCCAATGCCCCTTCGCTCAGCCGCCGCATCAATCGGTCGTCATCCGTCGCCATCAATTTCTCGGCCAGCGAATCCGCATCGCCGCTATCGAAAACCAGGCCGGCGCCATTCTCCTCGACCTCCGCCGCGATCAAGGCATTGCTGCTGACGATGACCGGAATGCCGGACATCAATGCTTCGGCGGCGACCAGGCCGTAAGGCTCCGGCATGCGCGACGGCATGACGAAAACGCGCGCTGTGCCAGCGATCTCGCTCACCTCTTCGTCGCTTAGCCAGCCAGGCACATGGCAATGCGGCAACAGCCGCCGCATCTCGGCTAGCAATGGCCCACGCCCGATCAGCGTTGCCGTCCTGCCCGTCTTGTTGAGCGCGTCCGCCAGTGTCTGAACCCCTTTTTCCCAGCACATGCGACCGAGGAAAACAGTGCGGCGGTTGCGCCACGCCTCGACGGGCGCCGGCGTCAATGGCTGCGTCGGCGTGCGCAGCGTTGTGAAATGCCGGAAGGGGCCAGTGCGTAGAAACGCCTCCATGCTCTCATGCGCCAGGACGATGCCCACCTGGCTCCAGAACCTCTCGCCAACCCCCTGCTGTGTCAGGGTGCGGCGGAAGCGCCAAAGCTTATGGAGATAACTGCGCTTGTCGCAATTGGTCGTCAGGCAGGCGAGAGATAGCGGCTTGATGTCGCAAACCTCGCCGCTATGGAAATTAATAAGGCCGCCATTCGGGCAGGTCAGGAAGAAATCATGCGCCGTGACGATGACTTTGACCCGATGCCTGGCAAGCGCATAGAAAATCGAGGGCGAGAGGATCTGCGACCAGCCATGTACATGGACAACGGTTTCCTCATCCGATTCCCGAAGCAGGCCCTCCATCGCCTCATAGGCCCGCCGATTGTAGTTCTTCGCGAGGATATCGACGGTCCCCGGGCCTTCCCGAAGGGCGCGCTCGCCCAGCGCGACCGTGCGGATATCGGCAAAGCGCGGCTTGAGGCCCTCACCATCATCACCGACCAGCATGGCGCATGTCAGCCCGGCATCCCTGCTTGCCTCGAGACATTGCAGCGCCACCTTGGTCGCGCCACCGCGAACGATCGAAACATCATTGACAAGTATGAGACGCATGAGACCAGCAACTCGCCTGTGGCATTAACCCGACGCGGCGAAAGAAACCGTCCTCTTACGTTTCGCGCCCGATACATAAAGCGCCCTAACGCAGCGCTTTTTCAATTCATCCATTCGCACGAGAGCATCCCGCTTTCAGGTTGAATCCACAGGATCTCTTTCGATGCATGAGAGGGAAATGCCGGTAGCGCATGCTTACCAAGCCATGTGTCCAGCTTGCTGTTTTTGCAGTTGCCGGGACGCTCTATTCAAACCGGAGCATTAGCGCGCGATTTGGTCTGGCGACTGGACGGGAATGTGAAACGGCGGGAAGTGTTTGAGATTGGCTGTGATCCCGACGAGCCTATGTACATTTGCCGTTCCCGCGATGACCGCATCCGCCGCGCCTGGATCATGCCCGGCGACGACCGCCTTCGCCTCGAGCCTTCCGGATTCAAGCGCAACATCCTTGTCGACGGGCAGGATGTGATCACCATACCCGGCAATTAGCCCTTGTAGCCAGGCGTGAATCCCCGCTTCCCTTGTCTTCGCACCTTTTGCTTCCATTGACCGAATGCCCTTTTCGATCTCGTGGATAGTCAACGCGGAAAGATAGATCGCGTCCCGCCGATCCTGTTCATCCACCCATTCGGCAAACGTGTTCGATGCACTTGCCTTGGACGAGGCGAATGGACATCGGGTTGATCTCGAGAAGAAGGCTCACAAATCGACCTCGCGCGAGGGAGCGGGATTTCTTGAGAAAACATCGTCGGTAGGATCGAGATCAGCCGGAAAGGTCTTCAGATATTGCACAAGGCTCGGCCGACCGCTCAGGATCACCTTTCTTGCCGCCTCGGCCGCCCTCACACTAACGACGACGGCTGCAGCGCGCCCGCGACGTGTAATCGTCACGAACTCACCGGCCGCGGCCTGATCGATGACACGGGAAAATGACGCCTTGGCATCCTTTAAGCTGATCGTTTTCATGGCGAATCCCTAAAAGAGGTCACTTATGGCCTCTTCTTGGAGCGCATTCGTGCGAAATCAAGGCACGCAATAGCGATTGTAGTGAAGTCCGTTGGCTGCCTTGGACATACTGCCGCTCTCAGCCCCTCGCCTTCTTCACGGCGATCTCCATTTCCTTGAATGGCCGGCGGAAGGTCGGCACGCGCTCCGCGACCTCGGGGAATGCGCCGAACGGCCTGTGCGGCTCGGCCTGATACCAGAAGGCGACCGAGGAAATATCGTCGGAGCGTCGGTTGGCATGGCCGTGCTCGATGGTCACGCGGATGTGCTTCTGAAAGATCGCCGGATCTTCGATATGCCAACGGTAGAGCGTCACCGGCTCGGTCCAGTTTGGACCGCCGGCGGCGATGATGCCATGATAAGGCGCGCTGTATTCCTGGGTCGGGCACCATGCCGTATTGAAATAGTCCTCGGTGCCGGTGCCGTGCAGGGTCGGCGGCCAGGCGTCGTTGGCACCGGATGCGGATTCATCTCGCGGTTCGATCAGCCCCGCCTTCGGCCCGATGCGCGGATCGGGCTTGCGCACCGTGTCCCGCACCGAGAGCCCCTGTACGCCGTCGATGAAGATCATGTCATCGCCTTCGCCGTACCAATCCCACACCTCGGAGCGGCGGCGCGAATAAACGCTGTAGAGAACGCCGACATAGTGACCGCGGCCTTCGGCCTCGAGGATCGTGTAGTTTTCCTTGCCGTCGACATTCTCGCCGCCGAAGAGATATTCCTCGTTGGTGAGGCCCGTGTCGCTCATGCCTTGCGGCTGAGACTGGCGATATTGCGCGTGGAAGCGTCCCATGTCCTCCTCTAGCGTCTGATGAAGCTCGAGATCGACATAATAGTAGAATAGCAGGTCGTGTTCGGCCTCGTTCGTCACCGTGAGCTTCATGTGCGAGCCGAAGGGCATGGGGAAGTAGCAGTTGAACGCCTTGCCGTCTTCGGGACTCGCCTGCATCGGCAGGCTGGCGTAATTCGCCGTGCGGCCATGACCCATGCCGAAGAAATCACCGATCGGTGCCTCGATGCTCGGCGCCGTCTCGCCATCCCAGTAGGCGCGAAGCACGATCTTGCGCAGGAAATTCTCGCTCTCGCAGGCAAGCGTCGCCCAGATATGGGTGATGATGCCGGCGCCCGAGTGCTCGGCGATCACCTCCGTCTTTCCCGGCTCGATATGGAAGCGGTCGTCGTTGCCGCCGGTGCGGTCGTAGCTCGAAAAGCGGCGCGTCCTTGCTTCGCGCAGTTTAGCCAGCCCACGCAAGGGTGAAAGGCCGAGATTGCTCATAGATGTCTCCTGTCTTGAGGAAAACGGCTATTTCAGGCCGCTGGTCTTCAGCGAGTCCATGATCTGCCGCTGGAAAATCACGAAGAGGACGAGGGTGGGGATGGCGACGATGGTGGAGGCCGCCATCATGTAGTTCCAGGAAGCCGAATACTGGCTCTTGAAGTTGGCGATGCCGACCTGCACCATCCAGAGGTTCGCATTGGAGGTGATCGTCAACGGCCAGAGGAAGGAATTCCAGTTGGCGAGGAAGAACAGGATAGCGAGCGCCGACATGATCGGCCGGCTCATTGGCAAAATGACGCTCCAATAGATCCGCCAGTAACCCGCGCCGTCGATCACCGCCGCCTCCTCGATCTCGCGCGGCAATGAAAGATAGTACTGCCGCAGCAGGAAGATGCCGAAGGCGTTGAAGATCGCGGGAATGATGAGCCCCGCGTAGGAATTGATCATGCCCATCGCCTTGACGATGATGAAGAGCGGTACGATCACCACCGGCAGCGAGACGAGAAAGGTCGAGAAGATCGCCAGGAATATGATCTCACGGCCTGGAAAGCGCAGGCGCGCAAGCGCATAGCCAGCCATGGTGTGGAAGAACAGCGCGACCATCGTCACCGTCGCCGACACAAGGAAGCTGTTGAGCATGTAGCGAATGAAGGGTACGCCCGTCAGCACATAGATGAAATTGTCGAGTGTCGGCGCTTCCGGTATCAGCGATGAGGAGAAGGATTCGGCTGCCGGCTTGAAGGCGATCGAGACCATCCAGAGCAGCGGGAACAGCGTCATCAGCGCCAGGATGGCAGCGATCAGCATCCATAGGCAGCGCACCAGCGTTACCTGCGATCGCGCGAGATAGGCGTTAGAGGCATCATTCGGCATGATCGAAACGTCCTCCGCGCGTGACGGCGAAGAAAATGGCTGTCACGGCCATGAGCGCGATGACCAAGATCGAGGACATCGCGGCCGCATAGCCGAAGGCGCCGAAAGAAAAGGCTTGCTGATAGATGTAGACGATCAGCACCGCCGTCGAATTGGCCGGGCCGCCCTTGGTCATGACGTAGATGATGTCGAAGGCCTGGGCACCGGCAACGGCGGCAACCATCGACACCATGAGAACGAAGAAACTCGTCGGCTTCAAGAGCGGCAGCGTGATATATCGGAAACGCTTGACCGGGCCGGCGCCATCGATCATCGCCGCCTCGTAATACTCCTTCGGTATGTCCTGCAGGCCACCCAGGAAGATCAGCATATAGAAGCCCATCAGGAACCAGACGCTGACAAGCACGACGGTGATCAATGCGAAATTCGGATCGCCGAGAAATGAAATAGCGGGAAGACCGAGGTTCGCCATGGTCTGACCAACGACGCCGATCTTGTCGATCACCATGAATTGCCAGACAAGGGCGACGACCACGAGGCTCACCATGTTGGGCGCGAAGAACATCGACCGCATGACGGCATTGAAACGATTGGTCTGCTGCACGAGAAGCGCCAGCCCCAGACCGCTCATGTAAAGCGAGGGTACGAGCATGACGGCATAAAGCGCCGTCACCCTCGCTCCCTTCCAAAACAGGGGGTCGTGCCACATGCGGATATAGTTCTTGGCGCCGACGAAATTGTAGCCGCCGAAGCCGTTGACTTCATAGACGCTCAGGGCAAGCGACAGAAGCATCGGCACGCCGAGAAACAGAAAGAGGCCGAGCGCGTCGGGCAATACGAAGAGGTAGCCCGCGATCCACTCGCGATGCCGGGCGGAAAGGCCTTTGCGCCTGCCATTCGCATTGCTTGTCGTCGCATCTGCAATTGTCGTCATGATCTCGTCCCGGAAGGAGAGACGGCCGCTTGAGCGGATTGCCGCGGCGGCCGACGTTTCTTTTTAAAGGATCGGCGCGCCGCTATAGGAACCAAGGAACGCGTCGAGCTGCTGCGAGGCCGAGGTTGCCGTCGCTTGAGGATCGGCGCCGCCAAGCTGCGTCTGCTGGATCGCATCGGAGATGATCTTGTAGACCTCTGGCGGCACGCGCGGTTCGGCACGCGCCCCCGGATAGACATCGGAGGCGAATTTGCCGATCATGCCGGTCTTGAAGGCATCGCCGCCGGCGGCAAGAGCACTTTCGCGCGGTGGCATGTCCGACTTGCCCTTGGTGCACCAATCGGCGACGCGCTGAACGGAGCCTTTATCCTTGGAGGCCAGCGCCCAGGCACAGAACTGTGCCGCCGCATCCGGATTCTTGCTCTTGGCGTTGGCGACGAAGGCCCAGCCGCCGCCGACGGTCACATATTTGCCGTTTGGCGGTGTTGGCAGGCGGAAGACGCCATATTTGAAATCCTTGGCGTTGCTCTGCAATTGCGAGATGCCCCAGATGCCGACATTCTGGATGGCGCAATAGCCCGAGGCGAGGTTGGCGACGGTGTCATTGGCGCCGCTGCCCATCACCTGGCGCGGAGCCGCCCCCGAGTTGACGGCATCCTGCCAGAACTTCAGAGCCTGCACGGTGGCGGGAGAATCGAAGGCGCTCTTGCCGTCCTTGCCCTGGAATTCGCCGCCTCCCTGCCAGAGGAAGGGATACCAGGTGAAGTTCTGATAGTAGCCCGGCTGGGTCTCGAAGAGCACGCCGAAACGCTTCGGCGTCGTCAGCTTCTTGGCAAGCTCAAGCAGATCGTCCCAGGTCTTCGGAACGTCGTTTTCGTTGAGCTTCGCCTCTTCGAAAGCCTTGACCGAATAGTACATCGCCATCGGCTCGACTTCCATCGGAATACCGTAGATCTTGCCATCGACCATGCGGTTGGCGATCACGCTTTCGGGAAAATCCTCCTTGGCATCGATGTGGGGCGTCAGGTCCTGCAGGACGCCACCATTGTAATAACGCAGGAAATCGCCCGGCGAGATCAGGAAGATGTCCGGCCCCTCGCCAGAGGCGAATGCGGTCGCGAGCTTCGGTCCATTGATGTATTCCGCGTTCGGCACATATTCGAGTTCAACCTTTTGCGGATGGCTGTCGTTCCAGGCCGCAACCGCTTTCTCGAACCAGTCGATCTGGCTCTGGACCGGGCCGCCCGGCGCGTAGAACTGCCAGAACTTCAACGGCGCGCCTTGCGCACGGACGGCCATGCGCGAAATGTAGGGAAAACCGCTCAACCCGGCAGCCGCGCCGGCGGCGAGGATCGCGCCGCTCTTGAGCACGCCGCGACGGGTGGCGGGGGCGATGAACTTATCCTTACCAGTCATGACTTCCTCCCATTTTGCGTTACCGTCACCACTCTCCTCCCGGGTGACGGAGCCTCAATTCATGCGGTATCGTAGGCGTGTAGATTGCAGGGGATCACGTCCGAACGCGCGGGCCCGGCATAAGCTCCCGAAAGCCGCTCCAGCAGCATCTCGGTCGCGCGGTGGGCAAGCAGCGACGGCGTGTTGCCGACCCTTGTGATCCGCGGCCTGACATATTCGAGCTGCGGCTGGTCGCCGAAGACGGCGACGCCGATATCCTTCGGCACGCTGATGCCACGATCGAAGAAGGCGGCGAGCGCTCCCGCCGCCATCAGGTAGTTTCCGAAGAAGATCACCGACGGCAGGTTGTCGCCATGGCTTGCCAGAAGCCAATCGACCGCCTCTTGCCCTGACGGACCAAGATAACTTCCTTCCCGCCGCAGTTCGGCGATCGGCTCGACGCCGTTGTCACGCAAGCCCTGCTCAAATCCGGCGGCGCGCGCCATGGCCTCGGCGAAGAAGGACGGGCCGGTCAGATGCGCTATGCGACGATGGCCCTTCTTCGCCAGATAGGTTCCCATCTGATGGCCGCCGCCGAAATCGTCGATCTTGACACTGTCGACCGCCTTGTTTGGCAGGTCGCCGATGAACACGGTCGGCAGATCGATTTCAAGCAGCGCGTCATGCATGCCGTGCAGCGCGAAATCGCCGACGATAAGACCGTCAATGCGCCGGCTACGGATCTGGCGGAGATAGTGCTCGCCGTGCTCCTGTGAATGGCCTCCGGGAACATCGGTATTGAAGATCAGGAGATCGACCCCGATCGCCTCGAGATCGGATTGCGCCGCCTGCACCATCTCCGGATAGAAGGGGTTGCGGATATCCGGGATCAGCATGGCAACGAGATTGGTGCGGCCGGTCCTGAGGCTTTGGGCGAGCGGGTTCGGCACATAACCAAGCTCCGCGATTGCCTCTTGAACGCGCTTGCGCAAATCCGCCGAGACACGGTCGGCATGATTGAGCACATGCGACACTGTGGTCGGCGACACTCCGGCACGTTTGGCAACTTTGGCGATTGTGGTCATGCGCGCAGGCTACGGCATTGTAAATCGATTTGCAAATGCTTTTGCAAATCGATTTACCAAGTGCCTATCCGGTGATATCAGCACATATTCCAGCGCTCCGGCACCACCCACCCTTGCCGTATCGACCGGCTGAACCAAATAGAGATTGCCGCCCGTTCTTCGGATGCAGGCCGCGAAAGTCACCACCCGATCGCATCAGGCAATGAATCAGTCCGCCATCAGCAAAGCGAACAAGGCGCTCCATACACGGATCATCGCCGGTATCGGCGGCCTTCTGGCGGGCGCACTCTCGCTTGGGTATTCGATCTACCAAACCCGCGAAGAAGCGGAAGTGGCACAGGTGGCGCCTGGCAAACCCGTCGATGCCGGCCAATGGATGGTGACGCTTCATTCCGGCGGCGTCGCTGCCGAAACGCCGGATGGCCGACACCTTCCCGATGGCAAGAAAGCGCTGACACTCGATCTGACCCTTGAGAACATGACGGCGGAAAGCTCGAATTCCTATCGGGATACGCTGAAGCTCGAAAATCTCGAAAATCCGCCGGTCCCGCAATTCTATCTCGTCCGGGACAATGATTTGCTTTGGGACCTTCAGCCGATGATGCCGGAAAAGGTCAAGGTCGTCTGGCAATTGCCCGCGACGCAGGCGCTTCCCAAAGTGCTGAATGTCGCGATCGTGGGAACCACTTACAAGCCGAAGGACAATCTCTATGCCGCGCCGGGCTGGTTCAATCCGAACGACGTGGCGCGCGTCGGCTTGCCGCTTTCGGCGGGGCAAGGAGCAAATCCTTGACACGTCTCTTGCTTTCCGTGTTGCTCGTCGGCGTGACCGCCCTGCTCCTGGCTTTCCTGCAATCGACGACACCGAGCTACGCCGTCCTAACCGGTCCCATCGAAACGTCGGGACCGCAGAAGGACACCGTGTCGAGCAAGACGTTCAGCGTCAAGGTCGCCAAGCTCCTGCGCGCGAAAACGATCGCATTCACCTCTTACGGCAAGCCGGTCGAGCGACAGACCGACGGCGTCTGGCTGATCGTCAGTGTCGAGCTGCAGTCGAAATATGACACGATGACCATCCAGGCCGCGGCGATTGAAGGAGCTTCCGGCCGCTCCTACCGGCAGACCCATCGTGCCGATGGTGCCCCTCGCCTTCTGCCATCCAGGGACTTGCAGCCGGGCCTGCCGACTTCAGGCATCTTCATCTTCGAACTGCCGGAAGACGAAACGAGCAATATGACACTGGTGCTTTCCAGGCAGCCATCACCTCAGCTGGATTCGGAAATTCGCGTCAAGCTCGACGGTGGAAGCGTCGAGACGCGCGACCGCGCGGAGATCGGTAATAATGGCGTCTAGACGAGAACGACGGCTTTGGTTGGTATCTCTGCTTAGCCTGCCCTTCTTGCTCGCCGGCTATTATGCCATCAACGCATGGCGCAACGCCGAGGATTACATCAAGCGAAGCGAGCTGCGCGTAAGCGGCAATATCGGCGGGCAGATCTATGCCAAGGCCTCCTGGACACTCGATCAGGCAAGGGTGATCGGCGACGGACGTGACGGGAAAATGACCTTCCCCGGCCAGATGCGCCTGGTGATCGTAAGGCTGGCCGCGAGAGCCGAAGAAGATATCGGACAGTCCTGGGCTCAATGCAGCCTGACCCTGACGGACCCGAAGGGCCGTCGCTGGCAGCCCCTCAATTTCATTCTCTCCAAGGATCTCAGCCGCGACCTCGATCCACAGGCCACTCCCATCGATGGCTGCGATACCATATCGCGCCAGCCGCCCGCCAAAAGCGCAAATACGCTCATGGAGGAAAAATTCGTCGTGCCGGCCGACGCAATCCCCTCCTTGTCGGCACAGCTGAGCTTCGCTTCGACGAGACCTGACGCCATATCCTTTCCGCTGCGGCTGAATTAAAGCAGAGCCACGAGAGGCTGAAGCGCTGCGTGCTTCAGCTTCCGCCGCGGCGCCATTCCCGCCCCTGCGCGAAACCGATTTCCAGAGCCGCGGCAAGCAGGCAGATCTTTATCGGCATGATGAGGACGCCGTCACCCGGCGCGCTGGGACTGCCGAAGACGAGCGAAATGGCCTGCGCGATCATCTGCCACAAAGGCAGATCGTGCGGACCGATCAGCCTGGAGAGGCCGTACCAGGCCCAGGCCGAGCTCCAATCCAGCAGCCGGTAAAGCAGAATGACTGATAGCATCAGCCCGAGACCGGAGCCGAGGGTCAGCCCGACACCCTCGGCCAAGGCACGATAGCGTTTTGCCGTGCCCGCGATGAAATGCGAAATGAAATCACGGATCGCCTTTGGCAGCGACCCCCAGCGCGAAACCGTGCGCGCCAACCGGCCCTCCGTCAGCGGGCGCTCGCCATTGATGTCGTAGCCATAGACCAAGGCTGCGAGCGTCAGCCAGACGACGGGATAAAGAGCATAAAGGAACAGGCCGCGCATTTGCCTGGAAAAGGAAGGCGACGCGTCCTCCGCCGTCGGCGGAAAGATGGTGGCCGCCGCGGCATCGCCAACTGGATTGAGAAAGCCGAAAAAATGCCCGATCGTTTCGGGGAGCTTAGCGACCCAGGAACGGATGTCGCCTTCCCAGGTCGAAATGACAAAGAGACCGATGAAGGCCCAGTTCGCCTCACAAACAACGATGATGATAGCCCAGACAGGCGCTTTCGAACGCGAATGCATGAATTTGGCAAAGCGCCTGACCGCCCAGGCAATGGCAACCGATACGAGGAGCCAGGCACTGCTGCCGAATTTCAGAGGATTATAATCCTCCCCGAACGGCATCAGGTCGAGCGATAGCCTGGAATATTCCCTCACCGTGTCGCCGAGAAATCCCCAGGCGGCATAGTAGGCGAAGAATGGCACGAGGGTCAGCGCGAGTATCGAAGTAAAGCTGGGCGTCGCGGCGCCGTCGCCGGTATCGGTTTCCGGCGAGGCAGCCGCAGCGCGCGAGGCGGCGTCAAGCGAGGCCAACGCGGGTCGCACGGTCTCGAACAGCGCGACGATAATGACAAGTTTCAGGAGAACGACAAGGGCCAGGGTAGACAGCCCGGCCAGCGCATTCAGCCGGCCGATCATGACCGCCAGTTCGTTGAGAAGCGAATTTCCGATCAGGCCGAGCAGCCACAGCGCCATCAGCTGCGGCCAGAAGCGCCACAGCAGTCGCAGGGTGAGCGACGGCAGCCGGAACGAAAGCCGGAGCGGCGGGCGGGTATCCGGAGAGAGAACCGTCATGACGCGCATGGTAGCAATCGAACCGTCAGTCGCCAAGACGCCTCTACAGGTTGCCAGGCGAACGGATCGCCGCGCGCCTGCCGGCGAACCCGATCAAACCTTTCGCACCTTGCGCCCGGTTCTGATGCCAGCCGGTGCGGCAACCGACGCACGTTTGACAAGCGAGCATTCGAGCTTGGTGATCTGGTAGCGGCGCTCTCGCGGCAAGACGGCCGTTTCCAGATGCTCGATCGCCCATTGGCCCATTGCCATGTGAGGAAGGACGGAGGTCGTCAAGGGCGGCACGAGATGACGGCAGATGTCCTCGTCGTCATAACCCATGACCGACATGTCCTCCGGAATGTGGAGGCCAGCCTCCTTCAGCGCTTCGTAGCAGCCAATGGCGGTGCGGTCGTTCTGGCAGAAAATCGCCGTCGGGCGCTCGCGGAGCGAAAGTAGTTTCATGGTGCCGGCATAGCCGGCGCTCGCCGACCAGTCACCCTCTATGACAAGCTCCGGATCGAATGGAATGTCGGCCGTCGCCAGGGCGCGACGATAACCGGTCAATCGATCCTGGGCGGCCTGCATCCACGGTTCGCCCGTGATCGTCGCGATGCGATGATGCCCATGCGAGATCAGATGCCGGGTCGCGGTCTGCCCGCCGGCGATTTCGCTCGGAACGACGGACGGAAAGGCATAGTCGGACGTATAGCAATTCAGAAGAATGATCGGGATATTGAGATCATAAAGATAATCCGGCACCTCCACCTCGCGGGTGAAGATCGTCATGTAGATGAGCGCCGAGATGCCGCTGTTGGTGAGCGCCTTGATCGCTCTCGGCTCCATGACGGGATCACTCATGGTCTGTGCGACGAGCAGAACGTTTCCGGCATTCCAGCAGGCCTGGCGCGCTCCTTCGATCGCGACAACCGCCTCCGGACTGGTTGCAAGCTGGTCGACGGCAAAGCCGATGACGCCATCGAGCCTCGACGGAGACAGCAGCGCCGGCGGCGCGGCAAGCACCGGCGCGACATAGCCAAGCTGGCGGGCTGCCTCGATGACCCTCTCACGGGTCTGCTGCGATAGCCGCATGCCCGGCGTATTGTTGAGGACGAAGGATACTGCGCTTTGCGAACATCCAGCCGCCTTGGCGATATCGGTCATCGTGACCCTCGTACCGGAACGACGGCCGCTTCGCTTCGTTGGCCTGTTGTCGGTGGCCGTCCGATCGCCGTTCGCGGCCGATATCTTCTTCACTGCGTCTCATCTCCCCTGAAGCGAAAACGGCCTACGATCCCCACGGTCGCCTTCATGCGCTAATTTTTATTATCATCAATTGCACGATCTCGGCAACCGGTGCGGATAGGCATACAATCGCCACCCACATCTTCAAGCGCGAGATCGCTGGCAATTGAACCAAATAGCTAGATTTTCGAGAGTCCGCCGCTTCGCGCGCAGGCAACTGTATTACTAATACTATTTACTAATTGAAATTAGTCGTATACCGTCGGTGTCGTGGTGGGACGTGCCTTATCTCGCTTGGCGAGAAAACCCTGGGAGGGGGCTCAGGACCGGCCTGCCGCGAGTTGCAACCAGATCCCGCAGGCGGATCTATGGGAGGACGATCATGAAATACGTAACACGGGGCGCTGCCGCCTTCGCGGCAGGGTTGCTGCTGAGCTATGCGACGGCGACCTATGCCGCGGACAAGCCCACTCTCGCATTTGTGGTCAACGGCGCGTCCGACTTCTGGAAGGCGGCCGAAGCCGGCGTCAAGAAGGCTCAGGCCGAATTGCCGGACTTCAACATGGAATTGAAATATCCTGAACAATCGTCGGTCGCGATCCAGCAGCGATTGATGGAAGACCTCGTGGCGGCCGGCGTCAAGGGCATCATGGTTTCGGCCGTCGATCCCAAGACATCAACGGAGGGGCTGAACAAGATCGGCTCGGAAACGGCGCTGTTCACCACCGATAGCGATGCACCGGATACGAACCGCGTCGCCTATATCGGCTCATCGAACGTCGATGCCGGCAAGCAGGCCGCCGAGATCGCCAAGAAAGCCATGCCGAACGGGGGCAAATGCATCGGCTTCGTGGGACTTCTCGGCGCCGACAATGCCAAGGAGCGCATTCAGGGCATGAAGGATGGCCTGGCGGGCACGAAGATCGAATTGACCGACGTGCGCGGCGACGACATCGACCAGACGAGAGCGAAGAAGAATGTCGAAGACGCGCTCGTCGCGAGCCCTGACGTCACCTGCATGGTCGGCTTCTACTCCTACAACACGCCGCGCATCTATGAAGCACTGCGCGAAGCCGGCAAACTCGGCCAGATCACCGTCGTCGGTTTCGATGATGATCCGATCACGCTCGGCGGCGTCAAGGAAGGAACGATCGCCGCGACAGTGGTGCAGCAGCCCTATCTCTGGGCCTATCAGGGCATGAAGCTGATGGCCGCCTACCTGAAGGGCGACAAATCGGGCATTCCCGCCAACAAGCTGATCATCATCCCGACGAAAATCATCGGCAAGGACGATGTCGATGCCTATGCGGCCAATCTGAAGGCCATGGCTGGCAATTAAGGCCAACCAGCAGCGCCGGTTGCGAGGACCGGCGCTGCTCGAATGCAGTTGCTCGCGTCGCCACGGCTCTCGAAGCCACATCGCACAGGCATAATATTCGTTATGAACCAGCGTTCGAATAACTTGGCATCGGCTGAAACCACGATGCCCTTCCTCAGCCTTTCGGGAATCGGCAAGACCTATCCGGGCGTGGTCGCGCTCGATAATTTCTCGATGGACGTCAGCGCCGGCGAGGTGATCGGTCTTGTCGGCGAGAACGGCGCCGGCAAATCGACGCTCATGAAGATCCTTGGCGGCGTCGTCAGGCCGGATCATGGCAGTATTCGGCTCGATGGAGCCGAGCACGGGGCCTTCACGGTCGAAAGCAGCATCGCCTCCGGGATTGCCTTCGTCCATCAAGAGCTAAACCTTTTTGAAAATCTCGATGTCGCGGCCAATATTTTCCTTGGCCGCGAACCATTGCGCGGCGGCGCCCTGAAACTGATCGACCGCGCCCGCCTGCGCGAGATGGTCGCCCCTCTTCTGAAGCGCGTCGGCGCCAATTTCTCGCCGGATACGCCGGTGGCGTCACTATCGCTTGCCCAGCAGCAGATGGTCGAGATCGCCAAGGCGTTGTCCATCAATGCCCGTCTCGTCATTCTCGACGAGCCGACCTCGAGCCTGCCGCTTGCCGAGACGGAAAAGCTGCTGGCCGTCATATCCTCGCTGAAAGCCGAAGGCATCAGCGTCATCTTCATTTCGCACCGCCTGCATGAGGTCGAACGTGTCGCCGATCGCGTCATCGTTCTGCGCGACGGGACGCTTGTCGGCACATTGGCGAAAGACGCCATCGACCATGATCGCATGGTGAAGCTGATGATCGGGCGGGCATTGGCCGCGCGCTCCGTGGAGGCGGCCCGTCCGCCGGGCGATATCGCCCTGAAGATCGCGGCGGTCCGCACAGCCGCCTATCCGGCGCAGCCCGTCAACCTGGATATCCGTTACGGTGAAATCCTGGGTCTTGCCGGTCTCGTCGGCTCAGGCCGGACGGAACTTGCCCGCGTCCTGTTCGGGGTCGACCATAGCTATGGCGGCATCATCGCCCTCGGCGGACGCGAGCTCAAACTGCGATCCGCCAGGGATGCTGTCGCCAATGGCATTTTCCTGGTGCCCGAAGATCGCAAGCTGAATGGCATCCTGCTCGATATGCCGATCTCGCAGAACATATCGTTGCCCAACCTCCCGGCCTTTGCGCGCCGCTCCATGGTTTCACCGGAGCGAGAAAATGCCATGGCCGAAACACAGCGCAGGCAGCTCGCCATCAAGACGCCATCGGTCGCGACCCGCACGGGCACGCTTTCGGGCGGCAACCAGCAGAAGGTCGTGCTTGCCAAATGGCTGGCGATGCACCCGAAGGTGCTGATCTTCGACGAGCCCACCCGCGGCATCGATATTGGCGCGAAGAGCGAAATCTACAGCCTGATGCGCAAGCTTGCCGATGCCGGTGTGGCGATCCTGATGATCTCAAGCGACATGGAAGAGGTGATCGGCGTCTCCGACCGCATCGCCGTCATGCATGAGGGTCGGATCTCCGGCATCCTCGAAAAGGATCAGTTCAGTCAGGAAAACGTGCTTTTGCTGGCCGTCGGCAAAACGCTACACTAGATTGGTTCAGCTACCCCGGGGAAACCTGAACCGCTCTATCTCATTGTTTTCGCGCAATTTCCCGCGAAAGATGCTTCGCACTTCGCTTGGAATTGCTCTAACGGCCGCGGCCAATGGGAATTGATATCGATGAGTAAGAAAGATCTGGGCCTGCTTTTGTTGATTATCGTTGTCGGCATTGTCGTGACGATCATCAATCCGCGCTTCCTGTTGCCGATCAATCTCGCCAATACGTCGAACCTTATCGGCCTTTTCGGGATATTGTCGATCGGCCAGGCTTTCGTCATCATCACCGGCGGCATCGAATTGTCCGTCGGCTCGCTGGTTGCCTTGCTCGGCGTCCTGTTCATCGATTTCATCGCCGTCCAGAACATGCCCTGGGCGATCGCCCTGCCGCTGATCCTGATCCTTGGCGGCATTCTGGGAGCGATCCATGGCTGGCTGATTACCCGGCTCAACCTCCAGCCTTTCGTCGTCACTCTTTGCGGCCTCCTGATCTATCGTGGCGCGGCGCGCTTCTACACAGCGGACGGCACGGCAGGCTTCGCCTTCGGCCAGAACTTTCCCACCCTCGAATTCCTGACCGCCGGCCGCTTCTATGGCGTGCCGAACACCTTCATCGCGCTCGTGATCATCGCCGCCGTCATGTGGATCGTTCTGCATCGCTCCGTCTACGGCCGCTATCTCTACGCCATCGGCAAGAATGAGGAGGCGGCGAAATATTCCGGCATCCGCACCAGGAAGATGGTAACGGTCGCCTACATCATATGCGGCGTGCTGACGGCGCTTTCAGCGATCTATTTCGCCATGTACACCCGCTCCATTTCGCCGGCGAGCCATGGGCAATTCTATGAGCTCTACGCGATCGCCGCGGCGGTGCTTGGCGGCTTTTCGCTGCGTGGCGGTGAAGGATCGCTGATCGGCGTGGTGCTGGGCACGATCCTGCTGCAGGAATTGCAGAACCTCGTCAACCTTTTGGGTATCCCCTCCTCGCTCAACTTCGCCGTCATGGGCGGCGTCATCCTGATCGGCGTCTTGATCGATCAACAATGGAGCGCCATCCGGGCGCAACGGCGCCTCGCGTCGGCCGCACGCCAGGCGGAAACGCGCCAGCCCGCCGAACAACCGCAGTCATGATACCGCCACCGGCCGGATGGACCCGAGGACGTCCTGTACGATCGGTAAGGCCATGCCACATGCCCGTGAATTTCAGGAAGGCGCCGACGTGTTGCAGACGAGGCATCCGTAAGCATGCATGATGATCCCATGCGTTTCGCAGCGCCTGAGGTCGCTCTCGGAAAAGGTCGAATGGATCGCCGCGCCGCTTGCCCTGATATTGTGTGGTCCGAATGCCGACACCAGCATTCGCAAACGCATCAGGCGCGGCATCAGCCAGTCTTCCTTCGGCTCGTAGCCCAGCTTTTCCCAACCGGCTTTCGATTCCGCGGCGGTAATCGCCCGAATTAGAAAATTCCGATCCGCGGCAAATGTCGCGACGTGCCAGGGCATTTCGGCGATGTCGAATCCCACCGCCCCAAGTCCCAAGACCGCCTGATCTCGCGATGCGATCCAGGATGCAAACGCTTGCTCCGACCTCGTTCGCGCCAACACCGAAGCAGCAATGGCGAGAACCTCCATGAAGACGTCGGTCAATCCGTTCTGCATCTGAATCGCAGGCAGCTCCGAACGAGCCTCGCATGTTATTCGGTTCGCCATGGCTTTGAGATGGCTCCATTCACTGCTGCGTCACCGACGGACAGGACTCGGCCTTGTTGTGCTCAGGTCATCCACTTGCGGTGCTCGACGAAACGCTCCGCCAAAAGGTCGATGAACAATCGCACTTTCGTCGGCAGATGGCTACGGTTCGGATAGATCGCGCTGATCGTGAATTCCACGGCGCGATAGTCGGGCATGACACGCACGAGACGGCCAGCGGCGACCTCTTCGAAGACGATGAAACTCGGAGCGAGAAAGATGCCCTGCCCGCTCGCCAGGAGAAAGCGCAGCGTCTCCGCGCTGTTGGAGACGACATTGCCAGAAATCTTGACGCCCACCTGCTTGCCATCGGCATTCTCGAAACGCCATTCGTCGCCATAGGGGTAATAGGTATATTGCAGGCAATTATGCTCCGCGAGGTCGGCCGGAACCTTCGGCATCGGATGTGTGTCACGATATTTGGGCGAGCAAACGAGCATGTGCCGCCAGGGCGCGAGCTTGCGCGCGACGAGTGTCGAGTCGGATGCGGGGAGGGTTCGGATCATCAGGTCGTAACCCTCCTCGACCATGTCGATCGACCGTTCGCCGACGTTGAAATCGAGCGAGATCGCGGGATATTGCGTCATGAATTCGTTGACGACGGGAAGCAGGAAGCGGACTATCGCGCCGCTGGTATAGAGCTTAAGCGTGCCTCGCGGCATGGTACTAAGCGCGCCGGCGGCCCGATCGGCCTCCTCGAGATCGGCCAGTATCTGTGAGGAACGCTCATAATAATATTTGCCGGTTTCCGTCAAACTGATCCGGCGCGTCGTCCGGTTCAGGAGCCGCGCACCCAAGCGGTCTTCCAACGATTGCACGTGATTGCCCACCATGGTGACGGACATGTTGAGCCGGCGGGCGGCGGCGGAAAAGCCGCCACATTCCACCACCCGGCCAAAGACTGTGAGGCTGGTCAACCGATCCATATTGTCCTCGGATTATCCACTGTGACTTGATGATCCTTCCCAATTTGAGGAGATTATCAGAAGGACGGTTCGGATGCATCTTCATCGCATCAAAATGACCCCGGGCAAAGGGGTGGCGCATTGAAGGAAACGGACGATGGTGGAACTCCCCCGCAACGAAGCGTTCAAGAACGCGAGCCAAGCCGACGCTGCTCCGGCCAACGAGGTCGCAAGGTCTCCCACGAGCGAAGCCCCGCGGGGTGTGACCGTCGAAGCGCCTGTCGCTTCGGCCACGCCCAAGACAGGCGGAAAGCTCATCAAGCGCGGCGTGTTGATCGCCGCGCTGCTGGCTGGCGTCGCGATCGCGGCGGATTTCGGCTATCGCTACTGGACGGTCGGGCGCTTCATCGAATCCACGGACGACGCCTACGTGAAGGCCGATTACACCACGATCGCGCCGAAGGTCGCCGGCTATATCAAGGATGTGCTTGTCAACGACAATGATAAGGTCAAGGTCGGCCAGGTGCTCGCCCGCATAGACGACCGCGATTTCCAGGCCGCACTTTCCCAGGCGAAGGCGGATCTGAAGGCCGCGGATGCGGCGATTTCCAACATCGATGCGCAGATCCAGCTGCAGCAATCGCTGATCGGGCAGGCCAAGGCGACGGTCGACGCGTCGCAAGCCTCCCTGGATTATGCGATATCGGATGCAGCGCGTTCGGCTCGGCTGATCACCAACGGCGTCGGCACACAGTCGCGCGCCGAAGAGACGGCATCAGCCAGAAAGCAGGCAGCCGCCGCCGTCGAGCGCGATCAGGCCGCGCTCGTCGCTGCTCAGAACAAGGTGCCGGTGCTTCAGACCCAGCGAGATCAGGCAGCCGCCCAGCGCGATCGGGCCGCTGCGGCCGTCCAGCAGGCCGAGCTCAATCTTTCCTATACCAACATCGTCGCCGCCGTTGACGGCACGGTCGGCGCCCGCTCGATTCGCGTCGGGCAGTATGTGACATCGGGAACGCAGCTGATGGCGGTGGTGCCGCTGCACTCGGTCTATGTCGTCGCGAACTTCAAGGAGACGCAGCTCACCTATGTACGTCCCGGACAGTCGGTCGAAATCAAGGTCGACAGCTTCCCGGACATCACCATCAAGGGCCACGTCGACAGCCTCTCGCCGGCAAGCGGGCTCGAATTCTCGCTGCTGCCACCGGACAATGCGACAGGCAATTTCACCAAGATCGTCCAGCGCATACCGGTGAAGATCGTCATCGATGACGATAATCTCGTCGGTTTGCTGCGCTCAGGCATGTCGGTGGAGCCGGAAATCGACACCAAGGCCATCCAGACATCGACGACGGACGCACAAGGATTATCCAGCCACGCTGGATGATCCTTCCCAATCTTCATCGATTATCACCTTTGTATCGTCATGAGATTATTCCGGCATGAGCCGGAAGGAGAGGCGCCGTGGCTACCCTTCAGATCGCCGCAAACAACAATTCAGCCGTATCCGCTCCGGTTGCCCGGCCCGCCATGAGCCCGCTGCGCATGTGGACCGCCGTCGTTGGTTCGACACTTGGCGCCTTCATGGCGGTTCTCAATATTCAGATCGTCAATGCCTCGCTTGCCGACATCCAGGGCGCGATCGGCGCTGGAACGGACGATGGCGGCTGGATCTCGACCTCCTATCTGATCGCCGAAATCGTGGTCATTCCCCTTAGCGCCTGGCTCGCCCGCGTCTTTTCCGTGCGCATCTATCTGCTGACCAACGCCCTCCTTTTCCTGCTTTTCTCGGTCGGCTGCGCCTTTGCCGCCAATCTGCAGCAGATGATCGTGCTGCGCGCCATACAGGGCTTCTCCGGCGGAGTGCTGATCCCGATGGCCTTCACGATCATCATCACCTTGCTCCCCAAGCCCAAGCAGCCGATCGGCCTCGCGCTCTTCGCCCTTTCGGCGACCTTCGCGCCGGCGATCGGGCCGACCATCGGCGGCTACCTCACGGAAAACTGGGGCTGGGAATATATCTTCTACGTCAATCTCGTGCCCGGCATTCTCATGATCGGCATGCTCTGGGCCTCGCTCGATCGCGCGCCGATGAACCTTTCGCTGCTCGCCAAGGGCGACTGGCCCGGCATCATCACCATGGCGGTTGGCCTTGCCGCGCTGCAGACCGTGCTTGAGGAAGGCAACAAGGACGACTGGTTCGGTTCCCCTTTCATAGTCCGCCTCTCTGTCATCGCCGCGGTCTCCTTGACGCTCTTTCTCATCATCGAGCTTCGCGCCGCCCATCCGCTCCTCAACCTGCGCCTGCTGGCGCGCCGCAATTTCGGCTTCGGCATCGTCGCCAATTTCCTGATGGGTGTCGCCCTCTATGGCTCGGTCTTCATCCTGCCGATCTACCTGACGCGTATTCAGGGTTACAATTCCGAGCAGATCGGCATGGTGCTTGCCTGGACCGGCATTCCGCAGCTCATCCTGATCCCGCTGGTGCCACGGCTGATGAAACGTGTCGATGCCCGCCTGCTGATCATCGTTGGCTTCGCGCTCTTTGCCGCCTCGAATTTCATGAATGTTCACATGACCGGCAACTATGCCAGCGATCAGCTCTTCTGGCCGAATATCGTGCGCGCCGTCGGCCAGGCGCTCGCCTTCACGCCGCTGACAGCGATCGCCACCGCCGGCATCGAGCAGGAAAATGCCGGTTCCGCCTCGGCGCTCTTCAACATGATGCGCAATCTCGGTGGCGCGGTCGGCATCGCCGCGCTGCAGACCTTTCTCACCAAGCGCGAGCAGTTTCATTCCAACATTCTCACGAATTCGGTCTCGGCATTCGAAGAGGCGACCCGTGCCCGCGTTGTCAATCTGACGAATTACTTCATGAACCATGGTGTCAGCGACCAGGCGTTTGCCACGCACAAGGCGATCGTCGCCATCGCCGCCAGTCTTCGCAAGCAGGCCAACATCATGGCTTTCAGCGACACGTTCTTCCTGCTCGGCGTTGCGCTGGTCATCGCCCTCGTCGCGAGCCTGCTTCTGAAGAAACCCGGCCACCTTTCCGGCGGTGCGGCACACTGAGCGCCGCATCTCAAAGAGGAGGAGATAGCCATGACCCTGCTGCACGACATGCCCAAGACCTCGATCATCAATTCCAGGACGGGCCATATTGGCGTCAATACTGCGGCTACCCTCAGCCTGATCGAATGGCTGACAGGCGATGAATGCCACGCCCTCGACGAGGCCGGCCTCGTCGCCGGGCTCGGTCGCCGCCTGCGGGCCCTCGGCCTTCCCATCGATCGGTTGACGCTGCACCTGACGACGCTGCATCCCGAATTCATCGGCCGCACCTTCGCCTGGGCGCCCGGCGAGCCGGTGGAGATCCATGATCGCGAACATGGCTCGCGTCTCGCGCTTGCCAACACGCCGCTCATGAAGGCACAGGAGATGCGCGAACCGCTCGTCGTCGGTCCGGGTGAGAGTCCGCATGGACGCTGGCAACACATCGACATATTTTCCGGCCGGGGGCTCGTGCAATTGATCGTGGCGCCGCTTTGCAACGCCGACGGACCGATCAGTTGCGCCGTCTTCGCCACGCGGCGGCCAGGCGGCTTCACATCCGGCGAGCATGACCTGATCGAACGCATCCTGCCGGCATTGCGCAACACGTGCGAACTTCGCGTCCTCAGACAATGCGAACTCAGCCTTCTCGACACCTATATCGGCCCGATGACGGCGCGCCGCATCCTCGCAGGACACATCCGTCGCGGAGAAATCGAATCCATGGAGGCCGCACTTCTGCTGTGCGACCTACGCGGCTTCACCGAGCTTTCCAATCGGCTGGCAGGCGGCACCGTGCTCGGGCTCTTGAACGCCTATTTCGACAAGGTGATACCGGCGATCACCCGCGAAGGTGGAGAGGTGCTGAAATTCATGGGCGATGCGGTTCTGGCATTCTTTCCAGGCGTCGATGCGACCGGAGCCTGCGATGCGGCGCTGACCGCGGCGAAGACAATTCTCGATGAAATAGGCGGCTTCGAATATGAAGGCATCCGTGTCAAGGTCGGTATAGCGCTGCACTATGGCGAGGTGAGCTACGGCAATGTCGGCTCCGGCAACCGCCTGGACTTCACCTTGATCGGCCCTGACGTCAATATCGTCAGCCGTATCCAGAACGTCTGCAGCGAGAGCGGCCAAGCGCTCCTGATATCAGGCCCATTCCAGCAAAAGGCTGATATCAACGATGCGATCTCGATCGGGCGGCAGCCGCTGAAGGGCTTCGCCAATGCGATGGAGCTGTTTGCGATCGCATGCTGACGCCGCCGATGAGAGGAGAGAGGTTGGGCCATCCGAGCATTCGGTCGATCCGTCGATTGCTTGGATGGGGTTTCCTCTCCGAATTTTCCCGCCAAACATGTGTTGCATTAAATCAACAACCAGTTTTTCCGTTTTCGAATGGCTCCGGGTCGGATTTACAAACAATCTGAATGTATATAGCTCTGTCGTCAGGACCTAATTAGCTTGCGATCTGGTGGGGTTGTTGTTTCAGCCGCCAGCTAACGAGGTCCTATCGGGGTGGGGATAGTACCGGCGGTCTATTGCAGATGCAGCGCCTGGTTTGGCTTCCTGTTTGCGGGGAGCACTTCCATGGCAGCCTATTATGCTCGCTCCTTGGATTACGTAGAAATAATTACGACAAGGAGTTTACAATGAACATCAAGAGCCTTCTTCTCGGCTCCGCTGCCGCTCTGGCGGCGGTATCCGGTGCCCACGCAGCAGACGCGATCGTCGCCGCCGAGCCGGAGCCGCTGGAATACGTTCGCATCTGCGACGCATATGGTGCTGGCTACTTCTTCATTCCCGGTACCGAAACCTGCCTCAAGGTCGGCGGCATGGTCCGTACCGAAGGCAAGTGGTACGATGCCTACAATGCCAACAGCCACAACGGCACTCTCTGGCATACCCGCGCTCAGCTGAGCCTCGACACCGCGACCGACACCGAATACGGCCCGCTGAAGACCAACACGGTCATCCGTTGGGATTGGCAGGAAGGCAACTCGACCTCAAGCAAGCTGCTGTTCGCCAACATCAGCCTCGGCGGTTTCCTGGTCGGTAAGGCCGATTCGCAGTATAACTACTACATCGGCTATGCCGGCGACGTCATCAACGACGACGTGATCTATGACGGCCCGTACGAACTCAACCAGTTGACCTACACCTACGATGCCGGCAACGGCTTCACGGCTGTCGTCTCGGTTGAAGACTCGAACTCCAGCGGCTCGGGCGCTGGTTATGGCGCGAGCTGGGCAAGCGACGACAAGGCCAACCACTACGCTCCCGACGTCGTTGCCGGTGCCGGCTTCAAGTCCGGCGCATGGGGCTTCAAGGTTGTCGGCGGTTACGACTCCATTAAGTCGGAAGGCGCCATCAAGGCTCGCGTCGATGCTGACTTCGGCGTCTTCTCCGCCTTCTTGATGGGCGGCTGGAACACGGACGGCGACAACCTGAACAAGTACGCGGGCACCAACCTGGCTCGCTCTTCTTGCCCGGCTAACGATGCATCGAAGTGCGGCTGGGGTGACTGGGCTGTCTGGGGCGGCGTTGGCGTTCCGATCAATGAAAAGCTGAAGTGGAACCTCCAGCTCGCCTACACCGACTCGAAGATCTTTGCGGCGACCACGAACGTCAAGTGGAACCCGGTCAAGAACCTGCTCATCGAGCCGGAAGTCTCCTACACCAACTTCGATTCCGTGAACCAGGATCAGTGGGCTGGTATCCTGCGCTTCCAGCGTAGCTTCTAATATGGAATTACCCGGCTTAGCGCCGGGTATGAGAAGCCTGAGGTCCAATCCCTCGGGCTTCTTCCATCGATCGGTTGACGTCCGATCAAAGCCGGAAGGATCCGATTTCCCCCCGGGTTCTTCTTATCCCCATGCAAGATCAACGCTGATGACGTCAATCCGGCGCGTAGAACCCCGCCTGGTGGGCAGCCCGATCCAGCTCCTCCCGGAAATCGGGATGGGCAAGCGCGATCATCGCCCTCGCCCGCTCCGCCACCGATTTTCCCTTGAGGTTCACCCAGCCATATTCCGTGACAACGATATGGATATCGTTGCGCGACGTCGTTACTGGACCTGTCAGCGTTGGAACAATACGCGAAAGCGTTCCCTTGGCCGCCGTCGCATGACAGGCGATGATCGAGCGGCCGCCGCGTGAGCCATAGGCGCCTCGGACGAAATCCACCTGCCCGCCCGTGCCGCTGAACTGCCGCCCATTAACGAATTCGGAATTGCACGCGCCATTGAGATCGATCTGCAGCGTGGCATTGACCGACACCATGCGGTCATTCTGGGCGATGACGAAGGGATTGTTCACATAATCCACGGGATGTGCTTCGACATCGGGATTATCGTTCAGGAAGTCGTAAAGCGGCTTGTCTCCCAGCGCAAAGGTGAAGATGGTTCGCCCGACATGTATCTGCTTGCGGCTATTATCGACCACGCCGGCCCTGACCAGAGCGGCAAGTCCTGATGTCATCATTTCGGTATGGATGCCCAAGTGGCGGTGCTGGGATAGACCGGCGCAAACAGCGTCCGGCAACGCGCCGATGCCCATCTGCAAACAATCGCCATCGTCCACGAGTCCCGCGACTATGGCGCCGATCGCATCATCGACTTCCGAGCGAGGCGCGGCAGCGAGCGCCGGCAGGCTTGCGTCGTTCTCGACAAGCGCGGTGACGCTTGAGACCGGGATCATGCAATTGCCCCGCACATAGGGCATGCTGGGATTGACCTCGAGGATCAGCCGGGCACCGGGCTTGCGGGCGACCGCCAGGGCATAATCCGTGCTGGCGCCGAGACTGAAATTCCCGTCCGCATCCATGGGCGAGACGGTGGCAATCAACGTATCGACGCCCACATGCTCCACCAGGGAGCGCGGCACCTGGCTGAAATGGCACGGCACGATTTCGGCGGCCGGCAGCATCTCGGCCATTCGCCGCTTATCCAGGGCGCGATCCACCGCTCCATGAAAATAACTCATGGGAATGATGCGGTCACGCAGGTCGAAGTCGAGCACGCTCGAGCCGGCGACGCCTGTACAAAGCAGGTAGTAGAGCCGGACATTGTCCACCGCGCCGGCCCGCGCGCGCTCGGCCAATGCCGCGAGAATGGCCGGCGGCTGGCCGGCAGCGATCGGCATGGCGATCTTCGCGCCCGATGGTATCAAGGCAACGGCCTCATGGGCAGAGCGCACGCGTTCGCGGTATTGCGTCTGATGATTAGCGGCCATCGAGTCCTCCCCTTGAATGCCACCGTCAGCACAATTTGGCATCCACTGCGGGATCGCGATCGACCCTCCTCCAAGGTCGCCGCGAACACTTCGCTGCAGTAGAACGCGCTTACATAAAAGCGCCGAACCCGCTGTTCGCGCAAGACCCGAACAGCACATCCACACCGACAAAAGCGAACTCGGCCTCAACCTGATCTAGGTTCGAGGCCAAGGATGAGGGGAACGACAATCTTCCCTCTTCGCTTCGATTGATGACCGAGCTTATCAGGCCTTAACGTCGACTGTGCCCATCATGCCGAGATCTTCATGTTCGAGGATGTGACAATGATACATGCGCCGTCCCGGCAAATCCTGTCGTAGCAGGATGCGTACCGTCTCACCGGCGGCAACGTTCACAGTGTCTTTCCAGGCGTGGTAGGACGGCTTGGTGACCGCGCCATCTCTTTCGCGTTCGACAAGCTGGAACTGCGCCCCATGCACATGAAACGGATGGTCCATGTCCGCCTGATTGACGATTTCCCACAATTCGACCTGTCCAACCTTCGAGACTTCGTCAATGCGCTTCATATCGAAACTGGCGCCGTTGATAAGGAACTTCATCTCCATGCCTTCCATGGATTCCGTCAATACAAAGCGACGCGTGACTGCCGGCTCTGCGAGGCGGTCAATGGTGCGCAGCTTCGCGGGAAGCGGCGGCGCGACAGGCGCGGCTTCCTCCGAGACATTTGCCGTCAGCAAGGTCATGCCGGCCTCTTCGGGCTTGCCCGGCCCCATCCACCCACGCTCGTAGTCGAGCGTGACAAGCTTCGCCGCTCCAGGTCTGTCGAAGGAGATGATGAGCTCGACGCGCTCGGCGGGAGCGAGCAACAAATCGTCTATGCCGACGGGAGCGTCGATAAGGCCGCCATCCGTTCCAACGAGCACCATGGCGGCATTCTCGAACGTCAGCCGCAGGAACCGCGCATTTGTCACGTTGAAGAGGCGCAGGCGACGCTTTTCCCCTTTCGCGACGGCCAGGACCGGATTCCTCTGGCCATTGACTAGGATATGATCGCCCACCCGCCCATTCATCAGATCGATCATGTTGCTCGCCGGCATGCTTCCATCTTCGCCGATCCGGAGATCGGTGAACATCAGGATCGTATCGCCATATTCGGCGGGGATCGGGTCATCCTTGGGTTTGACCAGGAAGACGCCCGCGAGTCCGCGATAGACCTGCGCGGCGGTAAGGCCATGCGGATGGGGATGGAACCAATAGGATGCGGCGCTGCCTTGCGGCAGATCGAAAGCATAGAGGCGCTCGCTGCCCGAGGCGATGGATTCCATGGGATTGCCATCCTGATCCGCCGGCACCGGCATCCCATGCCAATGAACCGTCGTCGGCTCATCGGGAATGCCGTTCCTGAAACTGATCTCGACCCTGTCGCCCTCATGCGCCTCGATCACCGGATTTCCGCCGTTATAGAGGAGCGCGGACGTGTCGAGCCCCTCGGCGAAACGAACCGACCCCGGTTCGGCGGCAAGCCTTGCCTTGAACAGACCCGCTTTGCCAGCCTCGTTCATCAAGCGCGGCAACTCACGCAAGGGCCGCCCTTCCGGCAAGACAGGTTTGCCGCCGCTCATCGGCATGTCATGAGCGCCGTTTGCCCCGATATGTCGCATGTCATGCATCATCTGGGCCGCGGCCGGCCCGGAAATCGCCAGGCCCGTCAGCCCTGTTAGAAAACGACGTCGGTGCATCGATTGCTTCCTCTTACACACGGCAATGTCCCCATTAGGCCGCTCACCGCAGCCTCGCGCTCCTTGGTCCCTGAACCTAAGGCGCCTTCAACCGGCTCTGCGTCGATGGTGATCGTGGAGAGCTTTTCATGACCTTGGTTGCCCAGTTCGCGACCGCCTGCCAGCCCGCTTGTTCGACCGCGTATCCGGGTAGCGGTTGAATGGCGGTCGTCTCGACCTTGACCGTGGGCCCATCGAGAATTCTCATGGGTTTTGATCTCATGGTGCTCAAGGTGGAGGTTCCAACCGTGGTAAGGTCAAGTGCCCCCTGGCGAAAAATATGCTATTGACCTTCCCATGGTTGGAAGGGCCACCTGCCATCGGCGACAATCAGGCGGTGCCTGTCATTGGAGAAGCTTCATGAATATCGGACAAGCGGCAAAGGCATCCGGCGTTTCGGCCAAGATGATCCGCTACTACGAAGAAACCGGCCTCATTCCGGCCGCCGGCAGGACGGCATCGGGCTATCGCGACTATTCGGATAACGACGTGCACATGCTGCGCTTCATCCGCCGGGCACGCGATCTCGGCTTCGCCGTCGCTGAAATCAGCGAGCTTCTGGAACTCTGGCGAGACGAAACCCGGCAGAGCGCCGAGGTCAAGCGCCTGGCTCAGGGTCACATCGAAGCGCTGAAGAAAAAGATCGCCGACCTGCAGGATATGGAGCACACACTCACCATGCTCGTTAATTCCTGCCAGGGCGACCATCGTCCGCATTGCCCGATCCTGCAGCGGCTCGAGACCGATCAGGAGGACGAAAATCCGTCGATCCAGCCTCGAACCGGCGCGATACCCCGGCCCTTGCAGTGATCCCTGCCCGCCGACGTCTCGGTGGCGGGTTGCCGGCACAGGACATGGCCGGGATTAAATCCCCACCAAGGCCGCTCGGGCCTCCCCTTCAAGGAATTGCCTGAGGCGCGGCACGACGAAATCGAGGAAGACGCGCACGCGCTGCGGCATGCGCGCGCCGCCGAGAAAGACCGCATGGATCTGCTCCTCATCCGGCTCGACGACATCGGCGAGTACCTCGATGAGACGGCCGGCCGCGATGTCGGCGCGGACGTGATAGTCCCCCATGCGGGCAAGCCCCACACCCGCCAGCGTCATGCGCCGCACGGTTTCGCCATTGTTGGCGAGCAGCGAACTCGTCATGGCGCGATCGACGATGCGGCCGCTTTCCCTTACCGGCCAGACGGGCGCGAGACGGCGGAAATTGAACCCCAGACAATTGTGCCGCGACAGATCATCGACGGTCAGCGGTATTCCATGGCGATCGAGATAGCTGGGCGCGGCGACGATCTTGCGGCGGGCAATGCCGATGCGGCGCGCGATCATGCCTGAAGCCGGCAGGGCCCCGACCCGAAAAGCGACGTCGGTGCGGTCGAGATAAAGATCGACGATTTCATCGGACAGCGAGAGATCGACGACGACATTGGGATAACTCTGCCAGAATTCCGGCAAGAGCGGTTCAAGTCCGAGCACGCCCAAGGCAACGGAAATGTTGACCCGTACGGTGCCGCCCGTCGTCGTCGCGCCCTGCGCCAGTTCCTGCTCGACCTCGTCGAGATCATGCAGCAGAGCCTGGCTGCGCTCATAGTAGATCCGCCCCTCCAGGGTCAGCGATAGCCGTCGTGTCGAACGTTCGACAAGCCGCACGCCGAGCCTGGATTCGATGCGCGAGATCAGTTTGCTGACGGTGGACGGCGTCATGCGCAGCAGGCGCGCCGCTTCGGAAAAACTGCCTGCTTCCACCACGCGAAGAAATACCTGCATCTCCCCGACGCGATTGTCCATGGAGCACCTATTTTTGATTTGGTTTCACAAATAATGTGAAAAGCTGCCCAATTATCAAGCGCGGATGCTCTCTCTATTTCATAGGCCGAAGAAATCGCGCCTTCAAATCCGGCGCGGCATCCATTCAAGGCGGCCAAGGCCGTCGAGATTTTCAAAAAGGAGTTTTCGATGCTCACCATTACCGCCCACGGCGCTACAATTCCCGCGCTCGGCTTCGGCGTCTTCCGCATGTCGGACGCGGAAGTGGAGCGTGTCATCCCGGCCGCGCTCGAAGCCGGCTTCCGTCATTTCGATACGGCGCAGATCTATCAGAACGAGGCAGCGCTCGGCAGGGCCTTGCAAACGGCTGGCACAAGACGGGACGACCTCTTCCTGACCACCAAGGTCTGGGTCGACAATTACAGCAAGGAGAAGTTCGCCGCTTCGGTTGACGAGAGCCTCGACAAGCTGAAGACCGACCGTGTCGATCTCCTGCTGCTGCACTGGCCGGGCGACAAGGTGCCGGTCGCCGACCAGATCGAAATGCTGAACGCCGTCAAGGCCGCCGGCAAGACCCGCTTCGTCGGCGTCAGCAACCAGAATATCGCGCAGATGCGGGAATCGGCCAGACTTTCCAGCACGCCGATCGTGACCAATCAGGTCGAGATCCATCCCTATCTGCCTCAACAGGCCCTTATCGCGGCGGCGAAAGCGAACGATGTCGCGATCACCGCCTATTACGGCATGGCCGACGGCGCTGTGCCGAAGGAGCCAGTATTGCAGCGGATCGGCGCCAGATACGGCAAGAGCGCCGCGCAGGTCGGGCTCCGCTGGCTGATCCAGCAGGGCCACATCGCGCTGTCCAAGACCGCCAATCCCGAGCGCGTCAAGGAGAACATCGCGATCTTCGACTTCAATCTCGACGAGGCGGATATGATCGCCATCGCCGCTCTCGCCCGCCCGGATGGCCGCATTGTCAGCCCACCCGGCCTCGCGCCCCAATGGGACGCCTAAGGAGTTTCAACATGGACGCCAAGATTTCGACGGCCGAAAAGGCCCAAACACCCTCCCACGCCCGATGGGCTCTTCTCGCGCTTGCGATCGGCGCCTTCGGTATCGGCACGACCGAGTTTTCGCCGATGGGACTTCTCCCGGTCATCGCCAAGGGGGTCGATGTCTCGATCCCGACGGCAGGCCTCCTCATCAGTGCCTATGCGATCGGCGTCATGGTAGGCGCCCCCTTCATGACGCTCGCCTTCAGCCGCTTCGGCAAGCGCACGGCGTTGATGCTGCTGATGAGCATCTTCACGATCGGCAATCTCATGTCGGCGATGGCGCCGGGCTACTTCACGTTGCTGCTTGCCCGGCTCGTCACCAGCCTCAACCACGGCGCCTTCTTTGGCCTGGGTGCCGTCGTGGCGGCAAGCGTGGTGCCGAAGGAAAAACAGGCAAGCGCGGTCGCCGCCATGTTCATGGGGTTGACGATCGCCAATATCGGCGGCGTGCCGGCCGCGACTTGGGTCGGTCAGGCGATCGGCTGGCGCATGGCCTTCGCTGGAACCGCCTTGATCGGTGTCGCCGCTATCGCCGCGCTTTGCATCGCTCTTCCGAAAGGCGAGCGCGGTGCCATGCCTGATATCAGGCGGGAACTGGCCGTGCTCACCCATCCTACGGTTCTCATCGCCATGGCGACCACCGTCATGGGCGCGGGCGCGATGTTCTCGCTATACACCTATGTCGCTCCCACGCTTAACGAACTCACCGGCGCTTCCAATAGCTTCGTGACCCTCGGACTGGTGCTGATCGGCATCGGCTTCACGATCGGCAACTGGCTTGGCGGTCGGCTGGCCGACTGGTCGCTCGACGGCGCGACCAAGATCTTCCTGGCCTTGCTCGCGGCGATCATGTTCGCGCTGCCATTGGCAATGATCACCCACGCAGGAGCCGCCATCGGCCTGCTTCTCTGGGGTGGCGCGGCGTTCGCGATCGTTCCGCCCGTGCAGATGCGCGTCATGGAAGCGGCGGCGGAAGCGCCAGGCCTTGCCTCCTCCATCAATGTCGGAGCCTTCAATCTTGGTAACGCCCTTGGAGCCGCAACGGGTGCCGCCGTCATCAGCCTTGGTTTTGGCTATGCGGCGGTCTCGATCGCCGGAGGTCTGCTGGCCGCCGCCGGCCTGGCGCTGGTTTTGATCGGCACACGCAAGCCGTCGTCGCTGCCGGCAAATTGTGGCGCGTGATCAATCCACTGGTCCCCATATCGGGCGTCGAAATTTCTCGATGCCCTGCCTGCTAAAATCAAGCCGTCCACGGTCTTTTGCCGCGGACGGCCTAACTCAATTGAAACAGCCTTGCTCAGGGCAGTTTGATTTCGAGCGTGATCATGTAGTTGCTATAGTTCGGAGGAGCCGGCGGCGGATTGGGGTTGGTGGCCGAGAAGATCGAATAGTCGCTTATGCGCGGAGGCGTGGATGGCGGCTTCACGTCCGGCCTCCAGGAGGCCTTGATCGTTATCTTATCCGTGGCGCGATAGGAAAGATTGAGCTCGCGGTTCCTGCTTGTGCCATCCTGGGAATGCTTGCCCTCCAAGGACCATTTGTCCCATGATGCTTTCAGGCTCTCCGCTGTCTGGGTGCCTCTGCGTTCATAGCTGCCACTCAGGGACGAATTGTTACCCTTGGTCGACAGCTCGTAGAGTTGATCCTGAACCTTGCCGTTGAAATCGGTCGTGATCGTGGCGCTGCCTTCGGTCTTACCATCCGACGACCGTGCCTTGACGTCGAAGATGATCGTCTTGTTGCCGACATAGACGCCAACGTTCGGATTGAGCCCATTCGTCTTGAAGCCGATGTCGCTCTTCGCCTTTGAATCGAGAACGATGGGACGCTCGGGCGACTGGAAATATTTTCCAAGCAAATCCTGCTGGGGTCTGGTCGGCGCGACAGGCTTGCCCATGGGGTCGAAGGCACCCATGACCGTGCAGCGCTGCCCGCTCACCCAGCTGTTGACGGCAAAGATCAGATGTCCGTCATCGCCAATCGCCGCTACGCCCTGATGCAGACTGTTCCTCAGGTTATAGCGACCGCAGCAGGACAGGGCGCTGTCGCTTGCCGCTTCGAAGGACCGGCCGGAAAAAACGACGCCGGACGGCAGTCCCGATGCCGCACTGCTGCCTAGAATCGGGCAACTGGAGAGCGGTATCAGCCTGTAGCTGTTCAAATCCGTTTGCGACGTCTGGCCCGCCGGCCTGGTGAGCGGTGCTAATCCCATATCTGATCTGCCGTTTCCTGATCTGTTGACGAAGGATGAAAAATGAGAGCGATGCGATTTATGCGTGTCCCGCCGGCTGAGTTAGGTCGGCGAATTTTTTTGTCCAGTCGCGGGTTTTGTTTCTGATCGGTCGCGCGCACTTGCCGAATTAGCCCACGCTTCTAATTTGTCTGATGAATTGAGAGCCTTCGTATTGCCAGCGCAGGTTGCTTTCGGATAGACCCTTTCCATCTCTCGTGTTCAGATTTCCTGGAGCGCCGAAATGCGTCTTGAACCGCAGCAGCGAATTTATGTCTGCTTCTTCCTGTTCGCGGTCTCGATGGGCGCGATGCTTTCGCGCCTTCCCGATCTGCAGGATGCCTTGCGCATCGACAAATCCGAGCTCGGCCTGACACTGATCGGTGCGGCGATCGGCGCGCTCATATCACTCACCTTCGTCTCCCCGATCGTCGCACGCCTCGGCGCGCGCAAGACGGCATTCATCACCGTGCTCGGAACCTCCGCATCCCTCGCGCTCGTGCCGTGGATGGGCTGGGCTCCGCTGGTCTTCGCTGTCCTCTTCTGCGAGGGATTGCTGGCAGGTGCGCTGGAGATCAACCTCAACGTCGAGATCGATCGCATCGAGGCCCAGCTCGGCCGCGGCGTCATGAGTCGGGCGCACGGGTTCTGGAGCCTCGGTTTCTTTGTGACGGCACTCGTGTCGTCGGTGATCCGGCAGGAGGGCGTGCCGATGCACGTGCATCTCGGCCTGACATTTATCTTCGTCCTCATCGTCGGCTCGATTATCATTGCCGGCATGCGCAACGCGCCGGCCCGCCCGACCGAGGATCATGTCGAGACCCATCACATCGCGTTGCCGACGCTCGGCCTTTTGCCGCTCTGCGTCATCGGCATCGCGGCATTCCTGGTCGAGGGTGCCGGCATCGACTGGTCGGCGATCTACATGCGCGACGTCTTTCACGTCGAACCCTTCGTCGGCGGCCTCGGCCTGACGCTGTTCACCTTCTTCATGGCACTGACGCGATTGTTCGCCGACGGGTTCGTCGATCGCTACGGCTCCCGCTGCGTCGCGCTTTCCCTGATGCTCCTGGCGATAACCGGGCTTTGCGCCGTCTGGCTGGCACCTCACCCCAACGTCGCGCTTCTGGGATTTGCCTTCATGGGCGCCGGCTGCAGCGCGGTCTATCCGCTTGTGGTCTCGGCCGCCGCCCAGCGCACTGACCGCCCGGCCCATGTCAACGTCGCGGCCCTCGGGCAGATGTCCTTTGTCGTCTTCTTCCTGGCGCCGCCCTTGCTTGGATTCATTGCCGAACACGCGGGCATTCGCACGGCGTATCTGGTATGCATCCCGGTTATCCTGGCCGGCCTGATGGGTGTGGGTTCGCTTTCTGGACGCCGAAGCGCCTTTGCGTAAGGACTCAGCGATCTAGCGAGAATCGGCTGGATCAAATCAGCCAGCATCCGTTATCGGCTGGCGAGGGGGAAGGCTATGCGCTTCCCCCTCTTCCGCGGCCAAGCGTGGGGCATCGCTTGCCTGCGGGTGCCTTCACCACGTCAGACGCCTTGTCCGCTTAACGGAGTGAACGGAATGCCGCCCTGACTTCGTTGGTGAAGATCGCCGGCTGCTCCCAGGCCGCGAAGTGCCCGCCATTGTCAGCTTCGTTGAAGTAGATCAGGTTGCCATAGCAGCGCTCGGTCCAGGTCTTTGGTGCCTGGTAGATTTCGCCCGGGAAGACACTGACCGCGACCGGCAGGGTCGGAATCTGGATGGCATTGAAATTGTTGGAATGGTCTTCCCAATAGATCTGGGCCGCGGAGGTTCCGGTTTCCGTGAACCAGTAGAGGGAGATGTCATCCAGCATCTCGTCGCGGGTCAGGACCTTTTCCGGCTGCTTGTTGCTATAAGTCCAGGTGGCGAACTTGTCGTAGATCCAGGCCGCCAGGCCCACCGGCGAGTCGACGAGCGAATAACCGATGGTCTGCGGACGGGTGACCATCATGTTGGCATAGCCCGAGCTATCGCGGTAGAACTCCGCCAACTTGTCGAAGCAGGCACGCTCCTTATCCGTCAGATCGGCCGGAGCGGGATCGCCAGCAGCCAGAATAAGGGCAATCTCCTTGGGGACGATCCCAGGCATATTGAGATGGATACCGAGCAATCCCGGTACGTTCTGGAGCGCCATGCGCTGGGAGATGACGGAGCCGCAGTCGCCGCCCTGCGAGACGAAGCGCTCGTAGCCAAGACGATGCATCAGCGTGCCCCAAGCGCGGCCGATATGGTCCGAGCCCCACCCCCTCGCCGTCGGCTTACCGGAGAAGCCGAAACCGGGGATCGATGGCACAACGAGATGAAAGGCGTCTTCGGCGCTGCCACCATGCGCTGTCGGATTCGTCAAGGGATCGATCACCTTGAGCATTTCCAGGATCGAGCCAGGCCAGCCATGGGTCATGATCAGCGGCATCGCGTTTTCGTGCCGGGAGCGCACGTGAATGAAGTGGATATCCAGCCCGTCGATTTCGGTCACGAACATCGGCAGGGAATTGAGCTTCTGTTCCACCTTTCGCCAATCATAACCGTCGGCCCAATATCCGACGAGATCGCGCAGACGCTCGAGCTGCACGCCCTGGGAGTCGTCAGCGACATTTTCCTTGAGCGGCCAGCGGGCCGTCGCAAGCCTTTGCTTCAACTCGGCGATCGCGCTGTCGGGAACATGGACCTTGAACGGCTTCACACCATCAGGCAAGGCGTCCGATGCGGCAAAGGACATGGCAGGCTTCAGGAGCGACGCTGCTCCAGCGACGGCAGCGGCGGTCACAAAGGCACGTCTGTTCATTGAGAAGGATAAAGGCGACATCAGGATCTCCAAAAGTTTGGGAGGTTTGTTGAATGCCGCGAAGTTTTGCTTTCGGCGTGTATCCCGGTTGTGTCCTCAACCTAGCCAAATTGTATCCTTCCGTGTCCGGATCGACCGAGGCTACAATGGAATACAGAACTGCGCGCGTTGACTTTGCCACCGACAAAATGCAGGCCGGAATTCCGGAACCTGCCCAATTAGCCGGCGAAGAAGAATTTTGGAGACCTCTCCCGAGGCGGCACCATGGAGATTGCGCGGGTTTGTGAAAGTTGTCTTCCGTGAAGATGGAAGCGGTTCGATGGCTGCTTGCTCGGAGCAACGCTCGCCCATCGGCCAAATAGAGGCGGCTATCCCGGCGGGAGGAGAACCATGATAGCCGGCCGGCCGCCTATGATGAGATCAGGCCGGCAAATTCCACTTAATCGCGTTAGCGCACCTTACGGCGCATAGCGCGTGAAGACGTAATCGTGATCCCTGACGTTACCGACATGGCAGCTGAGACAAGTTTCATGTTGGGCGAGATCGACCGGCTTGCCATCGACGAAGCGCCCGAAGCCCCAACCGTGGCTGTCGGGATATTTCTTGGAATCCTTCACCATGACCTGAACCGTCGTCGGCGCTCCCGGCACCGTTGCCGGCGCGAACTCCTTCGATTGCTTGCGCTTGTAGGCCAGCTTGACGAGGATCGAGCCATCCGGGAAAGGCAGCGTGCCCTTCTTGTAGGCTTCAATGGCGATATCATTGCCCAGCACGGCGCGAAGTTCATCGAGCGGCGGAGCTTCCTGCGCGGGCGCGATGAATTTCCAGTCCCGATAGCCTTCCGGTATGGTCACGCCGTAAATCGGCGAGGCATTTTCCGGCGGCGTCGCGGAACCCGCCGATTGCGAAGCGGCGACGCCGACGGCAAGGCCTGAGATGGCAAATGCACCGAGGAACGCAAATTTCATTCTGGCCTCCTGCCTGATGGATGATCTCGCGGGAAGATCGTCTGGAATTGTATCCGCGAGATTTCAGGAAACGGCGCGATTGTATCGCAATGTAGCCGGCGAGGCCCATTCGTGTGAGCCGCTCATCGGAAATCGGGTGGCGGCAGCTCCGGTTCGGGCGCTAGGCTCCAGGTTATCGCGGCATTCGCAGGCCTCGAACGCCCTCGAAAGCCCGCCCAGACCGAGGATATGAACATGAACGTATCGATCTCTACTTTTGCTCCGGGTTCCTTGGAAAGCCCCATCGTGGCCCGGGTCGACGCCTATGATTGGCCGTCGCTGGCGGGAGAACTTGACGGCTTCGGCTGCGCCGTCCTTCCGAAGCTTCTCGCACCCGATGAATGCAACGCAATCTCCCGCCTTTATCCCGAGGAGCGTCATTTCCGCAGCCACGTCATCATGGCGCGCCACAGTTTCGGAAGAGGCGAATATCGCTATTTCAACTATCCGCTGCCAGGGCTTCTCGGTGGATTGCGCACCGCGCTCTATCCTCGTCTCGCCGATATCGCAAACCGGTGGAATGAACGCATGGGGGTTGAGGAACGCTATCCCGATGAGCATGCCGCCTTCCTGAGGCAATGCCACGAGGCCGGTCAGCGGCGTCCGACGCCGCTGCTGCTGCAATACGCGCCGGGAGACTTCAACTGCCTGCATCAGGACCTCTACGGCGAACTCGCTTTCCCAATCCAGGTGGCCATTCTGCTGTCCGAGCCGGGGCGGGATTTCACCGGTGGTGAGTTTGTCCTGACCGAACAGCGGCCGCGCATGCAAAGCCGCGTGGACGTCGTGCCGCTTCGACAAGGTGATGCCGTCGCCTTCGCAGTCCATAATCGGCCCGTGCGGGGAACCAAGGGGAACTACCGTGTCAATCTCAGGCACGGGGTAAGCCGGGTCCGCTCAGGAATGCGCCACACTGTCGGCATCATCTTTCACGACGCCCGCTAAGGGCGTCGCTAACCGACGAAGCCGGCGTAATTTTCTCCGGTAATTCTATGCATGATGGCTGAATATGCCTGGTGATTCTGATCGCCCGCCAGGACGCGCCCCAGCGACGGTTGCGCGAATGCCGCCATCGGCAGGAGGGCGAGCGGCGTCGAGACGGGTGTGAGATGCGAGCCCTGCCCGGCGCGCAATGTCGTCAGCAAGCCGAACATCTCGCCGGTGATACTGGGTCTCGACAATATCGCCATGCGATACTGCCCCGACGAATTCGTCACCAAATAGATATGCCCCGACAGGTGCGGCACCGACACCGAGCCCTGCTGTGAAAACGAGGCGTCGCTGCGCTCGCGTTCGCGGAAACTCAGGCAGGTCCGGTCTTCATCCCAGGCGATCTCGGTGCAATAGGCAAAAATCGCCTTCGCATCCCCGAAGGATGGACGGAGCGTCAGGTAGGTGCCTTCCAGCCAGGAAACCGAGGCGCGGGAATAGGCACCAAGTTCCTCGGGGGCATGGCCGGGCCTTTCCTTTACGATGGGGGCTTGCGTTCCAGCGGGTTCCCGCAGCACGACGCCCATCGCCTGCTCCAGCCGAATGAGAGTCGCCAGCGTGAAGGGCCGGTGGCCCGAAAGAGCCTTCTCCAAGGTCGAAAGGCTAATGCGCGCATCATTGGCGAGACGCTGCCTGGAAATGCGCCGTCGGGCGATCTCCTCGCGAACCCGCGCCGCCACGGCGCTGTTCTGGCTGTCGGACAAATAGGGGTCGCCCTGGACCATTCACTCGTTTCCTGATTGCGTAATTTTCTTCACAATTCCACACATGGCCGTAACCGGCAAGACCGTTTGCGGCAAGATGCGGACGAAAGAGGGCAAAGCTTACGCTGGCGAGAAAATAGCCTTTGTTCACAATGGCTTCAGTCATTCCACCAGCGATTAAGGAGCCTGTCATGTCAGCCTCGCCACACGTCTCGCGCTACCAGAAGCGGCAGAATTTCCTCATCGGATTCGGCCTGCTGCTCTGGTTCAGCAATGCCATCCTGCTGCCGGTACTCGCCGTCGTTTTCGCGCTCCTGCATCCCCTGGAATCGCGCGCGCAACCCGCAGCCTTCGTCACGCCAAACGAAATGGGCGCGGGCAGCCTTCTTCTTCAGACCAAGGAAGAGGGAAGATATATCGAGGCACCCCGGCTCGCGACCGATGTCGATCTCGACGTCAACGGACCGACGGCACGCGCGGTGCTCACGCAAGCATTCGAGAACACGACCGACAAATGGGTCGAAGCCCTCTACGTATTTCCACTTCCGGAAGACAGCGCCGTCTATTCCCTGAAGATGATCGTCGGCAACCGGGTCGTTGTCGCCGATATCAAGGAGAAGCAGGCCGCGCGTGCCATATACGAGAAAGCGCGCAAGGAAGGAAAGAAGGCGTCCCTGGTTGAACAGCAGCGCCCGAATGTCTTCACCAATGCGGTCGCGAATATTGGCCCGCATGAAAAGATCGTCGTACAGATCGAATATCAGCAGTCGGTCCGCCTGGCGGACGGTCGCTTCTCCCTGCGGGTGCCGCTCGTCGTCGCACCGCGCTACAGCCCGCAAGACGCATCGCCCATCACGCAGCAGGCAGATCTAAAGGCCGGCTGGGGTCAGTCCAAACAGCGCCCATCGCGTGAGGTCAGCGACAAATCCATCTCGACACCCCTGATGGCTCCTGGCGGCGATCGCACCAACCCCGTCACCCTCAAGGTCAATCTCAACGCCGGTTTCCCGCTCGATGACGTCCAAAGCCTCTATCACGCGGTCAAGATCGACAAGGTCAGCGACACCGAGCGCCGGATCGTCCTTGATGGCGATGCGGCCGCCGATCGCGACTTCGTGCTCGAATGGAGCGCCGTCGCGAGCAATATGCCAAGCGTCGGCCTCTTCCGCGAACGTGTCGGCCAGGATGACTATGTGCTTGCCTATGTAATGCCGCCGGCGGTGGCGACGCCGCGAAAGGCCGGCCGCGAAGTGGTCTTCGTCATCGACAATTCCGGCTCGATGGGCGGCACCTCGATCGAACAGGCACGAGCAAGCCTCGATTATGCCCTGTCCCGGCTCGAGCCGAATGATCGCTTCAACGTCATTCGCTTTGACAATACGATGACCAAATTCTTCTCCGATTCGGTGATGGCGACGGCCGAGAATATCGCCTCGGCCCGTCGCTTCGTCACCGGCCTGGAAGCCGCCGGCGGAACGGAAATGCTGCCGCCGCTTCAAGCAGCGCTCGACGACAGCCACCAGGCCAGCGGATTGCGCCAGGTCGTGTTCCTGACGGACGGCGAGGTCAGCAACGAGCAGCAGCTTCTCGATGCGATCGCAAAATCGCGGGGACGCTCTCGTATTTTCATGGTCGGCATCGGCTCGGCGCCGAACACCTACCTGATGAACCGCGCCGCCGAACTAGGCCAGGGCAGCTTCACCCACATCGGTTCGGTCGCCGAGGTGAACGAGCACATGCGCGCCCTCTTCGACAAGCTGGAGAACCCGGCTGTCACCGACGTCGCGGCCACCTTTTCGCAAAAGAACGTCAACCTGTCGCCCAATCTCCTGCCCGACATCTACCATGGCGAACCGCTGGTTCTGGCGGCCCGGATGGGAAAGGCAGCCGGAACCCTGACCGTCAGCGGCGAGATCAGCGACCGCGCGTGGACGATCTCCCTGCCGCTCGACCAGGCAAGCAATGCCAAGGGCATCTCGAAGATCTGGGCTCGCCGCCAGATCGATGACGCCGAGGTCAATCTCACGCTCGGCAAGATCACGCAGGCCGATGCCGACAAGCGTATCCTGCGATTGGCACTCGACCATCATCTGGTCACGCGCCTCACAAGTCTCGTCGCTGTCGATACGAAGCGTCTGCGCCCGGCAAACGCGCCGCTGACACAGGCCGACATTCCATTGCAGCTTCCCGCGGGCTGGGATTACGACAAGCTCCTCGGCATCGGTGCGGCGCGGGATGCGAAAGCCGACAACAAACATCAGCAGACAGCTGATAAGTCGCAGGGTGTGGATGACGATGCGGAGCTTGAACCCATCTCCGCGCCGGCTCCGGCCAGCGTTCCGCTGCCGCAGACCGCGACGCCCGGAATGCTTCTCATTCTCCAGGGATTGCTTGCCCTTCTGTGCGGAGCTTCGCTGCTGGTCCTCGCATCGCGAAGGAGCCGGGCATGATCGCGGCCACTCGCATCCAGACCATCGGGAGCGCGCCAGCGCGCTCCCTCCTAACTTTCGCGGCCGGCATTCTCATCGCCGCCGGTCTCTTCCTCGCCGCACAGGGAGGATGGATCTACGCCAAGGCGGCCTTGGCGCAGCTTCTCTTGGAGCGCGCATTCGCCGAGAGCGTGATATCAGGCGCAGCGGTCAAGCCCTGGAGCTGGGCCGACACCTGGCCGGTGGCGCGTATCGAAGTTCCACGCCTTGGCGTTTTAGCCATCGCGCTCAAGGGTGCGAGCGGACAGGCGCTTGCCTTCGGCCCCGGTCATCTCGACAATACCCCGCAAGCGGGCCAAGAGGGTACGGCCGTCTATGCGGCGCACCGCGATACCCATTTCACTTTCCTGAAAGATATCGGTGTGAACGACCATATCCGCATCACACGCAGCGATGGTCGGACCTTCACTTTCCGCGTGACCCGCATGGCCGTTGCCCGCTGGGATGAAGCAGAGATCGACCCCGACGCGCGCGGCGTCCATCTCGTGCTGGCGACCTGCTTTCCCTTCGACGCCGTGACCTCGGGACCGCTGCGCTATCTGGTCTATGCCGATCTCGAAGGAACGACGGGTAAATAAACGACGGCCAGGATATCGAAATCAACCCTGGCCGCCGGTGCGGGTAGACGCTTCCGAGTAACGCGCATCCATTGGGGCGAGACCGTTGGCGTTGGGTTGCGTCAGGATACCATAGAGCTCCGGACGCCGGCCTCTTATCCAGCGCTGGCCAGTGCACTTGTCGAGCAAGGCCAGATCGATTTCAGCGCTCACCCTCGCATCGGCGGCCGCCCAGGTTTCGGCTAGGATCCGACCATAGGGATCGAGGATCATGGCGTTGCCGGTGCGCACTTCGTCTTCATCCTGTCCGACGCCATTGCTGAAGACGAGGAACATTCCATTGTCGTGGGCGCGCGACGGCAGCCAGCGCATGAACCATTCCCGACCGTTTGGTCCTCGAAATTCGGCCTCGATCGCCTCCGGATCTTCGTGGCGATTGATCCATTTTTCGACCGGTATCCGCTTCAGCCCGTGCGGACTAACCGAATGCCCGCCGCCAGCCTGATGCGGCGCGATCAAGAGTTCGGCGCCAAGCAGCGCGGTCGCCCGCGCGTTCTCGATCAGATTATTGTCCCAGCAGATCAGGATGCCGGCCCGAATTCCCCAAGGTGTATCGAAGACCGTGAAGGCATCGCCGCTGGAAATGAGGCGATGCTCCCAGGCATGCAGCTTGCGATGGCAATGAATGGGGCCATCCGGCATGCAGACCGCGTAGCTGTTATAGAGCTTTCCGTCTTCACCCACCTCCAGGAAGCCCGCGCCGATCGCGATGCCCTTCTTACGCGCGAGCGCGGCTACCCGGCTGATCGAAGGACCGGAGAGCGGCTCCGCCAGCGCCCGCAGCGCAGAGCTATCGAGTTTCGGAACATGCCAATATCCGCAGATGCACATCTCGGGAAAGACGACAAGCTGATTGCCGGCCTGCACGGCTTCTTCCGTGAAATGCTCCACGCGAGAGAGATTAAAGGCCTTGTCATTGGCCCGATGCTGAAACTGTACGGATGAAATCTTGAGCGCCATGTCGATTGCTTCTTTCGCTATGAAGCAATTTGACCATGCGGCTTCTCTTTCGTAAAATGACTTTATTGATTGAAATTATTCCTGGACAGAATGGAAATAAAGCTCCTCCGATCCTTCGTTCAATTGATCGACACCGGCCACTACGGCAAGGCTTCGGCGAAACTGTTCGTCACCCAATCGACCTTGACCAAGCAGATTCAAGCCTTGGAAGCCGCGATCGGCGGAGCATTGTTCGAGCGTGGCCGCCATGGCGCCAAACTGACGCCTCTCGGAGAACTTCTGCGGCGTGAAGCACGCCCGCTTCTTCAATTGAACGACGATGTCGACCGGAAGATGCATCGCGCCATGGCCGGCCTTACCGGATACCTCGATATCGGATTTGGAATATCGACCCTTGTCGTGGCGCCGCGGCTGATCGCCGGCTTTCGTGCGACGACGCCCGATTGCAGCATCACGCTCAACGATCTGCCATCGCGGGAACAGCATCAGCGCCTGCTCGACGGCAGGCTTGATATCGGCTTCTGCCGGGCGCCGGAGGAGGATAGCGGCCTGGCCTTCATGCCCATTATCGAAGAGCACTTGGCCCTGGTGCTTCCAAGCGGGGTGACAATACCGGCCCAGGATCGGCTGGCGGAGTTGAACGAGCTTGGCTTCGTGGCGCTTTCGCCATCGCGCGGACCGGGACTGGATGATCAGATCAGGCGCTGGTGTTCGCTTGCCCGTTTCGAGCCTCGCATCGCCCAATATGCCGACGACATACTAACCGTGCACGCCATCGTTTCCGCCGGCCTGGGCGCAGCATTCCTGCCCTGGCGTGGCGTGCAGGCATTGGCAGGGTCCAGCCACAAACAGTCTCTCTCCGGACCGGAATCAAGATGGCCGGTTGGGATCTGCTGGCATCGCGAACATGCGAGCCCGCTGTTGGCCCGTTTCATCGATCATGTATCGAAGAATCTGGAATTCCACGGCTCGCAGGCCGATCGGTAATCGAGTTAAAGGCCTAACGCATGGGCATTGTGCGATGAAAGCGACCGCTCTCATCGCCAAAAGTGGGATTATGCATTCCAGCCCCATTGTCCGAAAGGCGCTAGACATGAACCTGCTCGGCGTCGTCCGCGGACGGTTCAAGCGCCTTGGTGGTCAAAACGAACCATGCAGCCAAAGCATCGTCGGAGTGCCGAGAATCGCCAAGGCGATCCCCACGGAAACCGCCATCTTGATCGCCTTGATGCGCCGGGTCCTGACGCCGCTCCAATCATAACTCAAAATCACTAACCCCCACAAATCATTGATGATTCGCAAAGTAGAGCCGACTCGGCCTTCGACAAGGGATGGCGATGATTCATCCACAACGGATATTCGCGCGATGTTTCTACGGAGGCGGTGTCGAAAGGTGGCGCCGTCTTAACCGTGCTTGAGACGCGATGGTAGTTTGCCCTGAATTTCACGCCTTGATCGGCGAACCGATTACCGCCAGGTATTGATGGCCTTGGAGCGAAACTGGCGATGATCCGCAGATCACATGTGCTTTTGTGAAGAACGCGTCACAGCCAAGCGGGCCTCGATCCAGAGGCGTTCCCGGCACACGGCCCGCGCTCGGCTTATCCGACCGAGGCGGCCGAACGAGGCATACCCCAACGGGAGGCGATGCAGCGGTCCCTGCATAAGTCAGTCAGTCGCGCAGGCCGCCAGCTATTACAACAATGCCGTGCGGAAGAACGGCCCGGCGGCTCGATTGATCGTCTAGGTCACGGTATCCGGCTTCGCTTGTAGCTCGACACGACGCTATCGGCGCCGCGCCGCCTTGCGAACCAAGCTGGAATATGCGGTTCTACGGGAGCACGGGGAGGATGGTTGCGATGAAGACAGGGATCGACGCGGTTATCGAAAAGGCGATCACGTCCGGCAAGATCGTCGGCACCGTCGTGATCGTCGTCAAAAACGGAGAGACCGTCTATAGCCGCGCTGCTGGTCATGCCGATCGAGAAACCCAAAAAGCCACGGATACGCGGACGATATTCCGTCTCGCTTCCGTGACCAAGCCGCTCGTGGCGGCGACGGCCCTGGCTCTTGTCGACAAGGGCAGGCTGGCGGTTGGCGACCTCGCCCGAGATTATCTCCCCTATTTCCGACCCCGGCAGCCAGATGGAGAGATCGCCGATATAACCATCCAGCACCTGCTCACTCACACGGCGGGTCTCGGTTATGGAGCGGATCCCAAAACCACGCCATCCGAGCGAATGTTCAACGCTGGCCTCGCCGATACGGATCTCGACTTCGAGGAGAACTTCAGTCGACTGTCGACCTTTCCGCTGCTGGCCGCACCGGGCAAACTTTGGTCTTACTCGATCGCCATTGACGTTCTTGGGGCGGTCATAGCACGGATCGAGGCTTGCAGCCTGGAAGAGGCGGTGCGTCGTCATGTAACGGGACCGCTGGGCATGAGCGACACCGGTTTTTCGGTGAGCGATCCGGAGCGACTTGCCACGCCCTACGCCGATGCCACTCCGACGGCCGTCAGAATGAGCGATCGCCATTTGGTTCCGGATGATAGCGGCAACCTGCTTACCTTTGCGCCGACGAGGCTATTCAATCCGAAGGCTTTCCAATCCGGCGGAGCGGGCATGGTGGGCACGGCGCCGGATCTAATCACCTTCCTCGAAGCCATTCGCGGCGGCGGCGCGCCCATCTTGAAGGCGGAGACCGCAAGGGCGGCGCTTCTCAACCAGATTGGCGACATCCCGCGCCCGGGCAAACCAGGAGAAGGATTCTCTTTTTTGGGTGCGGTGATCCGGGATCCCGTCTTGGCGAAGGTTCCAATGGCGAAGGGATCGGTAAGCTGGGGCGGCGTTTATGGACACAGTTGGTTCATCGATCCCTTGGAAGGCATTTCGGCGGCGATCATGTCCAACACGGCGGTTGAAGGCTGCATGGGAGCCTTTCCACGAGATATCGTTCGGGCGATTTATGGCGTTTAATGCTTCCGGCCCGAAAGCATCTATCGGTTCCAAGAGCTAGCGGCTCGACGGAAGCTTGATTGTTATGGTCTTGCCCTGGCAGCTGCTGAGCGAATTCTAGACCGAGCTTCGCCGCCATTCTGTGACGGTCTGGAATGAAACGTCGATGCCGCGCTCGGCCGGCAGGTCTTCAACATCGCGAAAAGCTAAACAGAAAACGGTGACAAAGCCACCCTGCATGGGCGATGATCTCGGCGGAAAAGGGCGGCGTCCGAAGTGAGCAGGCTGGGCTCCGGCCATGGGCAGCAAATACCGGCTCCTTCACAACAAAGTCGTCAAGCCGGCGCCAACGAGGGCGACTCACCCACGCGGGTAGAGTGATTCTCGTCGCTAATTTTAGCCGGATATGCGTCGGACGATCGACGGTGGCCGCACCTTGCTATCAAAAGGTGTGAGTCATCGCTGCGATCGTCTTCGGCGACTTACCGCGGAAAATTGAAGAAAAGCAGCGCATTAAATAGCAAAGACCCAGGTCCTGGCTGTCACATGTTAACCGGTCATTAACCGTTAATCTCTGGACGGCCTGACAGAATCGTGTTCTACCTTCTGGCGGGCAAAGGTCGGCAAACCGGCGACAGGCCGCCAAGAGGGACAAATGGCGATAGCGAACCGCACGGAGACTATAGCTCCTTCAAAGGAAAACGCAGGCAGCAAGATCGCGCGCCATGCGACTGTGCTGTCTGGTCAGCTCCAGCAGCTCAGAACGCGGATGTATCCGCCGAAATCCGAGAAGATGCTGCGCCAGTTCCTGACCAATGAAGTATCCAAGCTGACCTCGATTCCGGATTCGACCCTGAAGCTGATGTCGAGCGAGGGCCGAGGCCCCACCCCGAGCAGGTTGGAGAACAATCACCGCGTCTACACGCTTGCCCAGATCAACGAATTGCGGGAGCTGTTCGCCAAGCAGAAGCCGGCGGAAGCCCTTCGCTTCCTGCCTCGGCGCCGGCCAGGCGAACATCTGCAGGTGATGGCGATCGCCAACTTCAAGGGTGGCAGCGCCAAGACGACCACTTGCGTTCACCTCGCGCATTATCTCGCGCTGCATGGCTATCGCGTGCTGGCGCTCGATCTTGATCCGCAGGCCTCGCTTTCGGCCATGTTCGGCGCCCAGCCGGAAATCGATGTCGGCGCCAATGAAACCATCTATGCGGCGCTCAGATACGAGGCGACCGAGAGGCGCTCGATCCGCGAAATCATCCGCAAAACCTATTTTGACGGCATCGATCTCATTCCGGGCAACCTGGAAGTCATGGAGTACGAGCACGAGACGCCGCGGGTTCTCGCCCAAAGGTCCGGCTCCGGCGCCATCTTTTTCGAGCGCCTGAAGCTCGCGCTTGCCGAGGTCGAGGAGGATTACGACATCGTCATCCTCGACACGCCACCGTCGCTCGGATTTCTGACCCTTAGCGCCATCTACGCCGCCACGAGCATGATCATCACGGTGCATCCGGCCATGCTGGACGTGGCATCGATGAGCCAGTTCCTGCTCATGATGGGCGATCTGATCAGCGTGCTCGACGAAAGCGGCGCGCAGCTCGACCAGGATTTCATCCGCTATCTGATCACGCGCCACGACCCGAATGATGCGCCGCAATCGCAAGTCGTTGCGATGCTGCGTCATCTCTTCGGTACCGATGTTCTCTTGCCGACGGCGATCGAGAGCACCGCGGTCGAGGCCGCGGGGCTCGCCAAGCGTTCCCTCTACGAACTCGAGATGGGGCAGATCGGCCGAGACACGCACAAGCGCGCCCGCGAGGCCGTCGACGCCGTCAACGAAGCCATCGTTCATCTCATCAATGCAAGTTGGGGGCGTGAATGAGCAAGAGCCCGAGACGATCCATCGTCGCCAGTTTCGGCCTGCTTTCGGCCGAATTGGAAAGCGGCGAGAGCACGCCAGAACCGCCGCCTTCTAGCCCTGTCCCCGCGCAGCCTGGACGCGTCGGTGCCGGAGTGATCGGCGCGGCGCATCGCGCAATCGGCGATATCCGCGCGGAGCGCGATCGACTGCGTGCCATTGTCGAATCCGGCGAAGGCTGGATCCAGGATCTCGATCCACATGTGATCGATGCCTCACCCTATCCGGATCGCCTGCCCGACGACGATCCGGGTGACTTCGAGAGATTCAAGCGCTCCATCGAGGAGGAAGGCCAGAAGGTTCCGATCCAGGTTCGACGGCACCCCACCTCGAGCGATCGGTATCAGGTTGTCTATGGCCATCGCAGATGGCGGGCCGCCCTCGAGCTCGGCCGCGCCGTGCGTGCCATAGAGGTCGAGATATCCGATCTCGACCTGGTGCTGGCCCAGGGTATTGAAAACGCGAGTCGTCAAGATCTGACATGGATTGAACGCGCCTTGTTCGCCTCGCGCATGGACGATGCTGGCATTAAGGCACGCCATATCTACGCGGCTCTTTCCATCGAGGACGCGGAGCTCGCGCGAATGCGGAGCGTCTATCGCACGATCCCGGCGGATATCATCGAAGCGATTGGCAGGGCTCCGAAGGTTGGTCGACCGCGTTGGCTGGAGTTGGCCAAGACAATATCGGCGGCCCCCAATGCCCTTGAAGTCGTGCGCGCCGCTCTCTCCGACGTCAATGACGCCGATGAAACCTCGGACCAGCGATTTCAGGTGGCATTGAAGGCGATCAAGCCTTCGCCCGAAGGGCGCAACACCCAGATCGCGATTTCCGATGGATCGGGAGCCAGGCTTGGTGTGTTCATGACCTCGCCCCGGGAGGTTCGAATCTCCGCCGAGGGCAAATTGGGTACGGAATTCGTAAGATTTGTCGAGGAGGAGCTGCCCGACCTTGTCGAGCGTTTCACTCGTTCGAGAGACAAACGCAAACCCTGACAGCTGTCAGGGTTTTCTGATTGGAAAGGAAACCTAGCAAAAGAAAAAAGGCCCCCAAACGTTGCCGTCGTGGAAGCCTTCTCTTCAATGTAGCAACTGAAGAATCGCATTTCCTCGAATCCCAGTCAAGAGTCTTTGGCACCGTTTTTGGTGATCGTATTTCTTTTGCCTCTTGAAGGTGAGGAAAATGCAGAATGGAAGTGTAACGACGCCTTTTGGGCGGCGGCCAATGACGTTTGCCCTGCTTCGGCGACAGATCGCCGTGAACAGGATCGAACCCGGCAAGTCGGTCGATAAATGGAAAGTCTTTCGAGACGTATCCGAAGCGCGGCAAAAACTCGGATTGCAGGATCGCAGCCTTGCCGTGCTTGACGCCCTGTTGAGCTTCCATCCGGAAAGCGAGCTGCGCCAGGACGCCCAGCTTGTTGTCTTTCCATCCAACGCGCAGCTGACCTTGCGCGCTCACGGCATCGCGGGCGCCACGCTTCGCCGGCACCTCGCGCTTCTCGTCGAGGCTGGCCTGATCGTCAGAAAGGATAGCGCCAACGGTAAGCGCTATGCGAGAAAAGGCAGGACGGGCGAGATCGAAAACGCATTCGGCTTCGATGTCTCACCGCTGCTGGCGCGCGCGGAGGAACTCGCAATCATGGCCCAGCAGGTCGTGGCGGAACGCATGGCGCTACGCCGCGCCAAGGAAAGCCTGACGATCTGCCGGCGCGACGTCCGCAAATTGATCGCGGCGGCCTGCGGGGAAGGCATCGGTGGCGACTGGTCGCTGATCGAGGATAGCTACAACGCCATTGTCGCCCGCATTCCTCGTTCACCGACGATCCGCGAGATCGTCTGCATTCTCGAAGACATGGAGCTTCTTCGCCGCGAGATCATCAACCTTTTGGAAACGCAGCAAAAAATTGAAAATTATAGCACCAATGATGCCCAGGATGAGCAGCACATACAGAGTTCGAATCCCGAATCCCTTAATGAACTTGAACCAAGCTTTCGAGCAAAGCTGGAAACGAGGTCCATCGAAAGAGACAGGTCGCGGAAAGAACCGATGCGGATCTTTCCGTTAAGCCTCGTGCTGAAGGCATGCCCAGAAATAAGCTCTTATGGACCGACGGGCGGTATCAACAACTGGCGGGACCTGATGTCGGCGGCTGTTGTCGTGCGATCGATGCTGGGCGTCGGTGCTTCGGCCTATCAGGATGCTTGCGAGATAATGGGGCCAGAAAACGCCGCTGCGACGATGGCGTGCATCCTCGAGCGATCTGGGCATATCAATTCGGCTGGCGCGTATCTGCGAGATCTTACTTCCAAGGCGGCGCGGGGTGAATTTTCACTTGGTCCCGCGCTCATGGCATTGCTTCGAGCAAATATCGGCGACGGCGCTACCATATCGAGGGTTTCATGACGGATGGTTGCTCGGCTTCCAGCATATCCACGATTGTAATAGGCCCTTGAACCAGGGCTCGAGCGTAACCGAGTGGGCGGCATGATATGTCATTTTCAGCAAATGGTACGGCCAAAGCCAATCTTTCAGCCATGGCCGTTCCATTGACCGTCGGTGATTGCCGGCGGCTCGGATCCGGGCCGTGGATTACCGGCAGACGCGTTCCTTGCGAATGACCCAGTGGCCATGAACCTTATGCTTCACGGTTTTCACGAAGCAATCATGGTGATGACGATGGAATGGAGCTGCCTGAGAGGGAGCGCTGACGGCGACAACGGATGCTAGGGCGATCACGGAAGAGAGAAGCAGGCTTTTCATGTTAAACCTCGTAAGCATTGGGGGTTGATGCTGCGTGTTCACGCATGACCTTGATGACCGATCGAGACTTAACCGAAAATGAATAGCACCCTTACAATTTTGTAATGCGATCTGGAGATCCGCGCCGATCGAGGAGCCGTCCGCGGTGAACGCGAAAGGAGCGTGGTTTGAGGTACATTGGCCAAACTCGGTCCCGGCCGATCGCATTTATCGCCCGATCTCTCGCCGCTGGCCTACCACTCGCCGGCCGCAACTGGAGCCTTGGTAGCGAGCGAGCACGAACTCCCAGGAGATTTATCGGTCCGGGCTATCTGGTAATTGGCGAATCTGGGCGGAATTCATCCAAAAAGCTGACCGAAATGCCCTTCGGCGGGCTGTTTTACCCCGTCCCGGGAGCGGGATTGCCGCTTGCGGAACAACGCGTTTCCAGGCGTCAGAAACTTCAGTCGACACTGTATGGCTGATGGAAGCTAATACCGCGATAGCTTCTCGATGGAAAAATTCTCTTTGAAAATTAGATATTTAGGCGGTGCCGAATTTGGGCAGGAGAAGCGAAGCATTTCGTCCGCTTCGTGCAATATAGCACGCTAACCAGGCCGATTAGTCAAGGAAATTGTCGGTTAGCCAGACTCGATGGCCCGCAGGGGATACCCCATCGTCTCGCGCAGGAGAGCGATGGTCTTAGAAACGCTCGGTCCCTCGATCGGAGGCGCCCGCCGGCGTTCGCAGAACTCCCGCCAGACGAATAGGGTCAGTTCCGCCCCGTCCGTCCCGGTCTCCCCCTCGGCGAATTGTCCGAGGATCCGATATCGGCCATCTCGCCAGAACAGTTTCTCCACCCAATCGTAGATGGGGATGACATGGAAATGAAAGGGAAGTCCAGGAATGTGGCCATATCGGCCGATATAGACGCGTGGAGCGCCCAGCTCTCGTTTCAAGGTCGCTTGAGACAGCGCCAGCAGCGGGCCGATCTCGCGCAGCGCGCCATCGGGTAAATCGAAGAGGTCATTGGCCAATCCTTTGGACTCGACGATGAGATAGCCGGGGAGCGCCGAATTCGCCCGGTGGCTCACAAGCCATCCGTCGCTCTCGCCGATCACAAATCGTGAAGCAGTCGTCATGTCTTCTCCTTCGTGTCAGCTGTTGTTCGTCAGCTATTTATGCTTCTGGCCAGGCGTGAATAACATTGGCCAGAACCGGCAAGCTGAAGTTTTCCTGGCTTTTCGATGGCCGAAGCTGAGTGGCGAATATATAGGCCCCGCATTGATTGCGAAGGTTGCGTAGCTGCTGCCGGGCTGGCGGTCGAGGTGAAAGAGACCGCTCCGGCAAGACGATCGCGGATTCTCCCGTGCGCCCCAATAGATGTCCATCCCTGTCTGCAAGCAGCATCCTGCGGCGCCGAGCACGGCGGCGACGGCCGGAAAGGTCGTTGGAAGCGCCACGGGGCGCGCAATGATACTGCTTTCCGCCGTAAACGAGCTGCCGAAAGAAAGCTCCATGGAACAGCAAGATTCCCGGATTGGACGGGCGAATGAAAAAGTCGCGCGGAAAGTCGGATCGCGAGCGAATGAACGCCAGGCGAACAGGCCTCGATGGACCAGATGGGGCTGCCGCCCATCGTATCCATGCGAGGAACTCGGCTGCTAGAGCAGGCGCGCCGTTCATCCCGAGCACGTCGGTCGGCGCGGCTTGCGAACATTGCCGCGGCTGTTCCAGGGTGTCCGAGCTCGCGGCCACGGGTGATGGAATTCGCGGTAATCAACGCGGAATTGCGACCTGGCGGCAGGATGCGCCAGGATCGCCACGAGGAAAGCCGCGTATGCTCGATGGACGTGTTGGAACTTCGCTGAGCGCGAGTAGCGGTAATGGCGATATTCGCGGGTAATGATCGCGGCCGGTTGGAGGCGACCTTCAACTTTGAAGTTGGGAGTTCTCTCTCACTGGAGCGAGCGTGGTCTGGCTTTGGTGGACGCGCGAAAACCCTGACAGCTGTCAGGGTTTTTCAAACAGCGACTATCAGAAGGGCGGGCTTTGGTAGGTGCGCGTAGCCCGGCGACCGACACAAAGGCGATATACTTCGCGTCACCCCTCTGGCGAGCTTGGGCCAAAACCCTGACAGCTGTCAGGGTTTTGTTCCGGAAGACCGCCGATGCATCGCAATGGCCGGATGAACGGTTGCGCTCACAGTATGCGCGGCCGATTCGTCCCGGTCGGAACTTCCGTCGCCTCGAAAGCTCCGGCCGGGAGTGACGGCGCGTCAATGTCCCATGGATGCCTTCCTGCCGAGCGTCACGTCGCGCAGCGTCAAGGCAAGAGGGATGGCCGCGAGCGAGATCAACGTCAGGACCCAGAAAGCATCGACATAGGAAAGAAACGAAGCCTGGCTCTGAATTTGCTGATTGATCCAGGCGAGTGCCTGTTGATGGGAGGTGGAAAGTGAGCTTCCTTGCGCCATGAAATAGCTGCTCAACTGACCGTAGGTATCCTGGTAGGCGCTGTTCGACGGGATGATGTGTTCCACCAGGCGGCTTTGGTGGAACTGTTCGCGATGGGTGATAATGTTGGAAATTAACGACACGCCAATCGATCCGCCGGTATTGCGGGCGGCGTTCAGCAGCGCGGAGGCCTGGTCGGTCTTGCTAGCGGGAATTCCGTCGTAGGAAGCCGAGGTGATCGGCAGGAAGATGAATGGCAGGCCAATCCCCTGCAGCATGCGGGCCGCGGCGAGATACCAGAAACCCACGGAGCCATAGACGCTGGTTACCTGATACATCGACAGGGCGACGAAGCCGGCGCCGATCGCGATCAGATATTTCGGCTGTATTTTCGAGGAGAGGAAACCGACCACGAACATCATGACCATGGTGACTACGCCGCCGGGCGACAGCATCAGCCCCGCCCATGTGGCCGTGTAGCCGAGATTCTGCTGAACCAGCTGGGGCAGATATTGCGTCGTGGCGAGCAGCAGCGCGCCGGTTGCCATCATCACCAGAAAGCAGGTGCCGAACTGACGACCGACCAGCATCCTGATGTCGACGGCCGGATTTCGGTGCCGCAGTTCCCAGGGGATCATCAGCAGGAAGGCAAGCGCGCAGATCACAGCCGCCACGACGATGAAGCTGGAGCCGAACCAATCGTCCTCCAGTCCTCTGTCGAGCATCAGCTCCAGCATTCCAAGGAAGGTGGCGACTAGCCCGAAGCCGATCCAATCGAAGCCAGGCTCCCGCCTGCGTTTCTGGGCACGTTCTTGCTTGGCGCCCGCCGGCTCCTTGATCAGCATGGCAACGGCGGCGAGCGTCAAGACGCCGACGGGGCCGTTGATCAGGAAGCACCAGTGCCATGAGAAGTTATCCGAAAGCCACCCGCCCAATGTCGGCCCGACCACGGGGGCGACGACGACGGCTACGCCGAACAGGGCGAAGCCCTGCCCCCGCTTTTCAGGTGGAAAGCTGTCGGCCAGAATGGATTGCGCGACCGGCACCATGCCGCCGCCACCGATACCCTGCAGGATGCGGGCAAGCAGCAGGAATTGCAGATTGGGCGCGAAGCCGCACATAACGGAGCTGATGGTGAAGAGTGCGAGGCAGCCGAGAAAGAAAGTCCGGCGGCCGAGAATTCGCACGAGATAACTCGTGGCCGTCACGATCACGGCGTTGGAAACGAGGTAGGTGGTGACGACCCAGGACGCTTCGTCCTGGCTGACACCAAGGCCGCCGGAAATATAGTTCAGCGCGACATTGGCGATGGTTGTGTCAAGCACTTCCATGAAGCTGGCAAGCGCGACGACGATCGCGATGATCCAAGGGTTCGGCGCCGATCCGGCAGCAGCGTTCGTGCTCACAACACATTCCTCAGGCTTTCCCACAAAGAGGGGCTGGCATTGGTGCGCACCGTCGGGACGACGGACATGCCGGGGCCCAACGCGAGATCGCTCGGCACGTCATCAAGCTCGATCTTCACGGGAACGCGCTGGACGATCTTCACATAGTTGCCAGTGGCGTTTTCCGCGGGAAGCAATGAGAATGCCGTTCCCGATCCCGGCTGCACGCTCGCGACATGGCCATGGATCGTACGTCCCCCATAGGCGTCGATCGTCAGCGTTACCGGCTGGCCTGGACGCATATGATCGAGCTGAGTCTCCTTGAAGTTGGCCGTGACCCAGAGCTTGTCCGGCACGAACATCGCCAGATTCGTGCCCGCTTGCACATATTCGCCGTCGCCGGCCGACAACTGCACCACTCGACCAGGCTGAGCCGCCGCCATCGTCGTGTAGGATAAATTGAGCTTGGCCTGGTCGAGCTGGGCTTGATCCTGCTTGAGAGTGGCCTCAACGTTGGCGATCTGGAAGTCATAGGCATCCAGCTGACGCCGCGCGGCGGTCAGCGAAGCCTGATCGGTGTTGAGCGCGGCCTGCTGCTGGTGCAGTTGCGAGGTATATTGCTGCGCTTCCTGAAGAGTGCCGGAGCCGCTCTTCACCAATCCCTGATAGCGGTCGTTCTGCTGCTGGGCGAAGACGAGATTGGCCTCGGCCTGTGCGACCTGCGCCTCGGCTTCTTCCACATTCGCTTGCTGAACCCGCTTCTGCGCCTGTGTATTCTTGATATTGGCGTTCGCCGCTGCGACCTGCGCCTGGGCCTGCTCAAGAGCCGTCTGGTAGTCGCGATCATCGATGCGGGCGATTACCTCGCCACTCGCTACGTGCTGGTTGTCGGTGACCGGGACGGAAGAAATATAGCCGGCTACCCGAGAGGTGATGGCATATTGACGCGCGGCGATGAAGGCATCGTCGGTGCTCTCATAATGAGAGGCGTCGTCCCAGTAGAGAAAGGCCGCCATCGCCGCTGCGGCAAGTGCGCTTCCGCCGATCAGGAGCATCCGCCGGCGCCGGGAGGGGCTGCCAATCGCATCCTCACGACCGGGATCATCCGGCTCCGGCGTCTCGTTTTCGTCGAGGGATAGGGTTTTATCGCCGGGTCGTGGCGCTTCCGCTCTTTCCTGTTCGGCCGGCAGGCCGCCTTGCTCATGATTTACCTTGGTACCGGCGCTCTTCGGCTCCAGTACGATTAATTTTCCGAGGGTCTCATCCTGAGGCGTGCTCATCTTCTACCTCTTCCGTCACTAGGCTTAAATTGAAACGAAACGTTCAATTTAAATATTGACGTAGAACTGATCGGAGTGTTAGTCAAGAGCCGCGGAGGGTGCTAAACCGCGTCCGAGCCAATCAAAAAACAGTGAGGTCCGTCATGCCGCGAGAGATGGCAAAACCCCAGATTATACCGGGGAAGACAAATGCGACGCGACGTGGGCGCCCCCCGAGGGAGAGGGCGGGGGAAGTCGAGGACAGAATTTTGCAGGCCGCGCTCCACGTCTTCATCGCCCGAGGTTATGAGGGCGCCAGCATCGACGAGATCGCCGAGGTGGCGAGGGCCGGCAAGCCGAGCATCTATGCGCGCTTCATCAACAAGGAGACCTTGTTCAGGGAAGTCGTCATCCGTTGGGCGCAAAAATCCGGCGAGATGGTCGCCTCCGCCACATCGGGCAGCATTCTTGAACGCTTCCAATCCGCGGGGGTCCTGATCCTCCAGCGGGCCATAAGGTCGGAGACCATCGGGCTCATACGCAGCGTGATCGGTGAAGCGACCCGCCATCCGGATCTGGCGACGACGATCCACTACGCCATGCGAGCACACGGAACGGCTACCGCGATGAAACTCGTGGCGGAGTTGGCGGAGGCCGAGGAACTCAAGCCATTGCCCGCCTTCGCGCCGGCCAGCCTTGAAGCCACGACCCGATACTTCATCGATCTGGTGTTGCTGCCGATGATGATCTCTTCGCTATTTCATGCCGATCTGACGCCTGTGAAGTCGCAAATGGAAGATCATGCACGCGAGGCGGCCACTTTTTTCCTACGCGGCTGCGGCTACAGCGGCGTTTGACGGTCATGGCCTTCGCGAGATCGCGGCAACAGGCCTAGATATTCCGGCGCTGCCTGTAAATCGTTCCTCGCGGGGCCCGCCGCGCGGGTGAGCAGGGCGCGACAGCGGCGTCAAGGCAGCTCCCAGCGAAACGGAGTCCGCCGGTGAGCGTCAGTCAGGTCCGAGCGTGCCGGCCGAAGCGTCTCCGGTGCTGTCCAACCCGCTCCCGCAAGCGCTCGCGATAGCGCGACGACATGTCGATGGGCTGGCCGCGCGCTCGACAGCGGGGGTGCCTCCACGGACCGCGGCCCATGGCGGACGCTTGGAAGGCGGCTTGATGCTCTTCATGCCGGATGGGGCGTCAATGCCGGCCGCCGCTCTTGGTGGTGCCGGTTTCCTCGCCGGCTCGCGGGGTCACGTGGCCTTTCCGTGGTGGTGAGATCCAATTTCCCCCGAGATCGACCGATTCGGAGTGTTGGGTCTCCGCTTCCGGGAGTGCTTGGACTCGGTGACAAACGGTCTTGTGCGCTAAAGCGGTTTTCCTCCAAGCGACCAATCGCGCGGCAACTCCATGACTGCGAGTTTGCCCCGCGAGCGCGACCCTCGCCGGACGTCACGCGAGGGAATGCGCATGCCTTCATGTCAGTCTGGCGGTCCAGTTGAGCCGGACATGGCCATCTGTCCGAAATTTCCCCGTGCTGACCGCCAATGTCATATTCCCTTGCCAATTCGCCGCGGCTCCACATGCGGGCTCGATGGGGCAGGTCTGACCGGAGAACGGCTGCGCCTCGCTCATCTTCCCGCAACGGTGCCACGAGACTTTCATCCCCTTCCGGCTTCGCCGTCATTCCTCGCGAGACAAGAAAGTCTCTCCGCGCCGCCCTCCACCGTGTTCCGGCCCCACGGGGTGCGGTCTGATCGTCCCCGGCCTTTGTGACTGCCATCGAGCCGCAATGGAGCGGCTCGAAACAGCAAAAAGGAATAGGAAAATGGCTACCATCGGCACCTTCACTTCGACTGAAAGCGGCTTCGTCGGCTCAATCCGCACCCTCGCCCTCAACGTAAAGGCACGCATTACCCGCGTGGAAAGCCCCTCCGACAAGGGTCCGCACTTCCGCGTCTACGCCGGTCCGGTTGAGCTCGGCGCCGCCTGGCAGAAGCGCTCCAGCGAGAGCGACCGTGACTATCTCTCGGTCAAGCTGGACGATCCGAGCTTCCCCTCCCCGATCTACGCGATGCTCACGGAGGTCGAAGGCGAGGATGGCTACCAGCTCATCTGGTCCCGCCCGAACCGCGATTGAGATCCGAGGCCCCGCCAATCAGGCGGGGCCTTTTCTCAATTTGCTGGCCGAGGCGCATTCCGCGAAGGAGCGCGTTCGATGTCGATGGCACCCAACCGGTTCTTCCGCCGATAACGGTCGTTTATCGAACGCAGCGCTGACGCATCCGTTCATGAGGCCCGTGCCGGGCCGCTTCAATTTGCTCGCCCCTGACATCGCCGCCCAGGCCGGTCAAGCGGCCCGTGAAGCCGGTTCATCTTCCGCGCCAGTCCGCAAGCGGACCCGTGAAGATACCCCGGCTTCCGCGCCACGCCGCTTGACAGTCCCGTTCGCCGCCGTGGGGCGGGCTTTCGCCCTCCCCTCTCTGTCCCGGGGAATGTCAGAGGCCATTCCCCAGGTAAGACCGGGGAGGCTTCGCCCGAGGGGCTTGCCCTTCGGATGGCAACCGTAACCAATGGAGACTGACAATGAGCATCTATACCGAGACCGCGCGTTTCGACACTGGCCGCGCGCTGACTGAAGCCGAAATGCGCCGCATTGCCCCTTCCATTTTCGCGGTGACCGCCCATGAAAGCCGGTCGGAACGCTTCCAGCCTATTCCCACCATCGAGATTCTGCGGGGTCTCGTCCGGGAAGGCTTCATGCCGGTCGGGGCGAAGCAGTCGCACAGTCGCATTGAGGGAAAAGCCGACTTCACCAAGCATCTGATCCGCTTGCGCCGCATCGACGACGGCAAGGTTTACAATGTCGGCGATACCGTTTGCGAAATCCTCCTCAAGAATGCCAATGACGGCACCAGCGCCTATGAATTGATGGCGGGACTGTTTCGGGTTCGTTGCCTCAATTCCCTGGTGACGCGGACCGGTACCATCGATGCCATCAAGGTTCGCCATTCCGGCGATGTCCAGCACAAGGTTATCGAGGGGACCTATCGCGTGCTTGGCGAGGCCGAACGCACGCTTGTCGCTCCACAGGATTGGTCAACCCTGCGATTGAACCGTGATGAGAGGGATATTCTCGCGGACGCCGCCCATGTCCTGCGCTTTGGAGACAAGGATGGCGAGACCACGACGCCGATCAAGGCCGAACAGTTGCTTATCGCCCGCCGTCATGACGACCGCGCCGACGATCTTTGGACAGTCTGGAACGTCGTGCAGGAAAACGCCATCAAGGGCGGGTTGCGTGGTGTTGGCCGCGACGATCTTGGCAGGCGCCGTCGCGTGAAATCCCGCGCCGTGAACGGTATCGATCAGGACATCAAGCTCAACAAGGCGCTTTGGCTGCTCGGGGAAAGGATGGCGGCCTTGAAAAGCGCGCGGTGATCGCGGGAGCGCCGCCGCCCTGGCGGCGCTTCACATTCATGTCCATTCTATCGGAGAAAATACCAATGAACACTGTTCATCCCATCTCCAATTCGCGGGAGATCAACGGGCATGTTCGTCCCATGGCATTGGCCAACGCAATTCACGGGCGCGTTCCCTCGTCGTGGGGTGGCGCGTCCTTCGTCACCTTGAACGATATTCGCGACTGCATCGAAGCGGGTGACCGATGGTTTGAGGAGGAGATCCCGGAAGGGTTTCGCGTTTCGACCGATAGCGGCTTTTCCTGCATCGTGCGCGATCGCCTCGCGTTTTGTTCGGCCCCTCGCCCGATCCTCGAGCTCGTTACACTCTCCAAGGAGGCAGACGAGGCCCTGACGGTCGCGACATCGAAGAAAAACGACCAGGGCTAAATCGCCTCTTTCCGCCGATTAGCATCGAAGGCGAGCAGCGGCGAAGATCGCGCTAGCGCCCTTGGCGACATTGATGAGGCTAGATTGGTTTGTCGGCGGCTTGCCTGTCCCGAGCCGCTCTCCAAGCCGAGCGCGACAGGTCGAGGGGTGCCCCTCGCGCCCCACCCCTCGATGCTCCCCGCCCGCCCCTGAAAAAGCGGAGCGCGAGGAGCGGGGCAGTCGGTCCCGCTTTCCCTTCGGGCCACGATGTTGAAGCTCCCACGGCTGCCCTTTGTCCGCTCCTCGCGCGTCGAGAATTCCCGAAATCCCGGCCGGCGGCCGGCGCTCTGCTGATTTCTCCGATGCTCTTCATTTTTTTGGGGATCGGCCTTGCTTCTTGGACCGCGCGTCGGTTCGATCAGTCAGGTCTTTCGAACGTCTTCCCGTCGCGATGAAACCTGTTCGCGCCGACGCGGGCCTTCATGTCATCCCGCCGGAACCAAATCGCACGGCCGCACCGAAGTGGCGCGTTCCCGGCCGTGAACACAATCTGCTCGTCCGCTCGCATGCGAAGAACCTCATGCGCCTGGATCAGCGGCCGGGCGGCCAGCTGCTTCGAACGCGTTCGCGATGAACCCTTCGCTTGGGAACCGCGGCTGACCTGATCGATCTCGACCGTGGTCATGCCGCAGCGTTTCGAGATATAGTCGGCGGTCTCGGGATCATTGATCGCCGCGAAGGAGATCCAGCTCGCGCTTTCGAACCACTTGCTCGCGGCGTCGCGGCCGCCATAGGTTTCGCGCATCTGCCCGATCGACTGGTAGATCATCGTCAGCGTGATGCCATACTTGCGGCCGGCATCGCGAGCGGTCTCCAGGATTCGCATGTAGCCGAGGCGGGCAACCTCATCGAGGAGAAAGAGCGCCCTGCCCTCCAGCGCGCCGTCGCGATTGTAGATCGCGTTGAGGAACGATCCGATGATCACCCTCGCAAGGCCGGCATGCGTCTCGAGCGTCTTCAGATCAATGTTGATGAACACATCGGTCTTGCCATCCGCGAGCGCGTCGGTCGAGAAAGTCGAACCCGACACGAGCGCGGCATAGTTGGCGTAGGACAGCCAGTGCGTTTCCTTGACCGCGTTGGCATAGACGCCAGAAAAGGTTTCCGCGGTCATGTTGACGAAGGCGGCGACATTCTCCCTGACGAAATCCGAGTTGGAATTCTCGTAAATGGATTGCAGTCGCTCGCGCAGTTTCGGCTCCGGTTCCGCCAGATTCGAACGAACCTGGCGCAAGGTCTGGTTCGCCGTGTCGGTATGACCGGATAGGCAGACGTCCGCGATCAGCGCGGTCAACAGCTGAAGCGCCGATGCGCGGAAGAAGTCGTCGCGGACGCCGCGCGGGCCGCCGCTGTCGCTCATGATCCACGATGCGACCGAGGCGATATCCTCTTCCTTGGTTCCGCCATGCCGACCGATCCAGTCGAGCGCGTTGAACCCGGTTTCGGGTTCCTTCGGATCGAGAAGGCGGATGAAGCGCGCGGCGCCTTCTCGATGCCCACGCACCATTGGCGCGACCTCGTTCGAAGGGTCCAGCACGACAAGGCCGCCGGCCCATTTAAGGGCCGTCGGGATTGTCACGGACGTTGTCTTGAAACCGCCCGAACCGGCGAACACGATACCGTGCGATGATCCGAACGAACCGTCGAAACACAACAGCGATGCCTTGCCGCCGCCGCCCCAGCTCTCGGCGTCGCCCGCGCGGAAGGGACGCGCCGCGGTGCTATCCTTGTCGACGCGGTAGCGTTCGCCGATGACGATGCCGCCGGTGTCGGGAAAAAGCCTCGCCGCGTCCCGCATGTTCATCCAGTCTGCCTCGCCATGCAGCGCCCTGCGCCCTCGGATACGCCTCGGCTCGGCGCGGGCGAAGGCGGCGTTGCCGATGAGCATCACCCGCAGCGCGAAACTTCCCACCATCAATGCGGCCACCGCGCCGATCATCGTTGCGGGGTCGAGATACGCGGCGATGGACCCACCCGCCGGAACCTGACCGACGAATGACATGAGACGTGTCGTCTCGCGTATCGCCGCGATCAGGATCGTCACCATGCTCCCGGCGGCGACGCCCCAACCCGCGAACTTGATGCCGGTCGCGCCCGTGCTCGCGAACAGGAAGGTCAGGCCGATGGCCGAAGCGGTGACATAGGGCGCCGCGATGCCCACGCGGCCCAATGCCAACCTCGCGGCCTCCGTCCTTCCAAAGGCCGATAGCCAATGCTCGATACCGGCCGTGCCGAGGACGGCGAGCATCATCAGCACGACCGGCGCGGCGAGGAGAGCAAGTTTATTCGCCGTCATCGCTGAACGCTTTTACACCGATCGCGATCAACCGCGCCCGCTCGCCTTCGTCCGATCTCAGCCGGGCGTTCAGTTCGAGCAACGCTCCAAGCAGAAGCGCGCGTTTCTCATATCGCAAGCCAGCCTTGACGATCAGGCCGCCGAGTTCGATTTTCTCGCGTGTGTCCTTCTTGCGGGCATCGGATGTCGTCGTTCTCGCCATCCGATCAAGCCTCGCGACCGCCGCCCTGAGCGGCGCCAGGCGGGACCATCGCGGTCGGCGTACCCGTGGTGCCTTTTCCATCGCCTTTTTCGCCGCCGGTCGTGGCCCCATTCCCGCCATCTTGGCCTGCGCGAAAACGTTGCGCGATATTCTCGAAGGCCGCCTGTAGCTCCGCTTCATCGATCTCGGTTTCTCCAAGACCAGCCTTGAGGGCAATTCGGCCGATCCGCTCGGCTTCGCGGGTTTCCGCGGCCTTGAGCTGTTCCTGGAGTCTGGCGATTTCGTCGCGGATTTTCGAGGAAGGTCTCTTCATTTGCGATCGTCTCCTGGCTGAGAAAGCGTGTCTTTCAAGGCCAGTTTCCGGAACTCGAGTAGCGAAGGCACTACTGTGAATCCTACAATCGCCAAGGGCGATGCTTTGGTGAATGATCCCTGCCGTTCCGAAGGAGCGGGTTCCAAGGGCGCAATTATACGTCGCTGTCGCGACGCTTAGCTTTTCGCCCCGGCGAGGCCCGCTCCCGACGCAAGCATTGGTTTTGTCCGCAACCGGGAGCCCAGACCGTCGTGGCCGTGCCTCATTTCTCCGTCAGCGTCGTCGCCCGCGGCTCCGGCCGCAGCGCGGTGCTGTCGGCGGCCTATCGCCACTGCGCGAAAATGGAATACGAGCGGGAAGCGCGGACGATCGACTATACCCGCAAGCAGGGCCTCCTGCATGAGGAGTTCGTCATTCCAACCGACGCACCGGAATGGTTGCGGTCGATGATCGCCGATCGCTCGGTGTCGGGCGCGTCGGAAGCCTTCTGGAACAAGGTCGAGGATTTCGAGAAACGTTCCGATGCCCAGCTCGCCAAGGATGTCACGATCGCGCTGCCGATCGAACTCACGGCCGAGCGCAATATCGCGCTTGTTCGCGATTTCGTCGAACGGCACATCACCGCCAAGGGAATGGTGGCGGATTGGGTCTATCATGATGCGCCGGGCAATCCGCACGTACATCTTATGACGACGTTGAGGCCGCTGACCGAAGACGGGTTCGGTGCCAAGAAGGTCGCGGTTCTCGGGCCAGACGGCAATCCGATCCGCAACGACTCTGGCAAGATCGTCTACGAACTCTGGGCCGGAAGCCTCGATGACTTCAATTCCTTTCGCGACGGATGGTTCGCCTGCCAGAACCGGCATCTGGCGATGGCCGGCCTCGACATTCGCGTCGATGGCCGTTCCTTCGAAAAACAGGGTGTCGAAGTGGAGCCGACTATCCATGTCGGCGTCGGCGCGACGGCCATTGACCGGAAGGCGGAGCGGGCGAAAGCACAATCATCGCCAAGGTCGCCAAAGCTCGAACGGATCGAGCTGCAGGAGGTGCGGCGAAGTGAGAACGCAAGACGCATCCAGCGCCGACCGGAGATCGTCCTCGAGCTGATAACCCGGGAAAAGAGCGTCTTCGATAGCCAGGATGTCGCGAAGATCCTGCATCGCTATATCGATGATGCCGTTCTGTTCCAGACTCTGATGGTTCGTGTCCTGCAGAGCCCCGAAGCGCTCTGTCTCGAAGGTGAGCGGATCGCGTTTGCGACCGGCGCCCGGGTGCCGGCCAAATACACGACGCGCGAACTGATCCGGCTGGAAGCCGAGATGGCCAGCCGTGCCATGTGGCTGTCGGCACGATCCTCGCATGGTGTTCGGGAAGCCGTGTTGGCGGCGACGTTCAAGGACCATTCCCGACTGTCGCAGGAGCAGAGGACGGCGATCGAGCATGTCGCTGGATCCGAGGGGATCACAGCCGTCATCGGCCGTGCTGGCGCCGGCAAGACGACGATGATGAAGGCGGCGCGCGAGGCGTGGGAAGCCGCCGGCTATCGTGTCGTCGGTGGCGCGCTTGCCGGCAAGGCCGCCGAAGGGCTGGAGAAGGAAGCTGGGATTGCCTCGCGCACGCTTTCGTCCTGGGAGCTTCGCTGGAGCCAAGGCCGAAAGCAGCTCGACGCAAGGACGGTTTTCGTTCTCGACGAGGCCGGCATGGTGTCGTCGCGGCAGATGGCGCAGCTGGTCGAGACGGTGACGAAGGCCGGCGCCAAGCTTGTCCTGGTCGGCGATCCCGAACAGCTTCAGCCAATCGAAGCGGGAGCCGCGTTTCGCGCGATCGCCGACCGTATCGGTTATGCGGAGCTCGAGACCATCTACCGCCAGCGCGAGCAATGGATGCGCGATGCGTCGCTCAATCTCGCTCGCGGCAATATCCGCAAGGCTATCGCTGCCTATACCGCTCATGATCGAATGATCGGTTTGACGCTGAAGGACGAGGCAGCCGATAGGCTTATCGCCGATTGGAGTCGGGACTTTGACCCGACGAAGACGACATTGATCCTCGCCCACCTCCGGCGTGATGTGCGAAAACTGAACGGCATGGCACGGGCCGAGCTCGTCAAGCGTGGCATCCTTGGCGAAGGTTTTGCATTCCGGACGGAGGATGGGCACCGCAACTTCGCGAGCGGCGACCAGATCGTCTTCCTGAAGAATGAAGGATCGCTCGGTGTCAAGAACGGCATGCTCGGCAAGGTTGTCGAAGCCGCTCAAAACCGCATTGTCGCCGAGATCGGCGAAGGTGAGCATCGCCGGCGGATTACCGTCGAACAGCGCTTCTACAGCAATCTCGACCATGGCTATGCCACGACGATTCATAAGAGCCAGGGCGCTACCGTCGACCGAGTGAAGGTGCTCGCGTCACTCTCCCTCGATCGGCATCTGACCTATGTAGCAATGACGCGTCATCGCGAGGATCTCCGCATTTATTACGGCACCCGGTCCTTCGCATTCGCCGGCGGCCTCGTCGAGATCCTATCACGCAGACAAGCCAAGGAAGCCACGCTCGATTACGAGAAGGGCAGCCTCTATCGCCAAGCACTGCGTTTTGCCGAAGGACGCGGCCTGCATATCGTCAACGTCGCCAGAACGGTTGTTCGCGACCGGCTCGAATGGACGATCCGCCAGAAACAGAAACTGGCCGATCTTGCCCACCGGCTCCTCACCGTCGGCGCCAAACTCGGCGTTGGTGCCAGCACCAAACCGACCCACTCCCAAAGCAGCAAGGAGGCCAGCCCTATGGTTGCCGGCATCGCGACATCCACGAAAACCGTCGAGCAGGCGATTGCCGAAAAGGTCGAAGCCGATCCCGGCTTGAAGAAGCAATGGGATGACGTGTCGACCCGCTTCCATCTGGTCTACGCGCAGCCGGAAGCCGCATTCAGATCAGTCAATGTGGACGCCTTGCTGAAGGATGAAGCGATCGCAAAAACGACGCTTGCGAAGATCGCCAACCAACCGGATAGTTTTGGCCCCCTCAACGGGAAATTGGGCTTGCTCGCCAGCCGCGCCGACAAGCAGGACCGTGAGCGGGCTGAGCGCAATGTGCCAGCCCTGGCGCAGAGTCTCAGCGATTACATGCGTCAGCGCAGCCACGCAGAACAGCGCTATCAGGCGGATGAAATGGCGGCTCGTCGCAAGGTCTCGATCGACATTCCGGCGCTGTCGCCAAGTGCGCGCCAGACGCTCGAACGGGCGCGCGACGCCATTGATCGAAACGATCTTCCGTCGGCGCTCGAGTTCGCGCTTGCCGACAAAATGGTGAAGGCGGAACTGGAGGGATTTGCCAAGGCGGTCACGGAGCGCTTCGGCGAACGGACCTTCCTGCCCTTGGCCGCCAAGGATACGAACGGGGAAACCTTCAAGACGGTCACTGGGGGCATGAACTCTGCTCAGAAGGAGGAAGTCCAATCTGCCTGGAGCCTGATGCGCGCGGCGCAGCAACTCAGCGCCCATGAGCGGACGGTCGAAGCACTCAAACAGGCCGAGACGCTTCGCCAGAGCAAGACCCAGGGGATGTCGCTGACATGATCATGCCCGTCTTGAAGATGGCGCCAGCAAGGCGATACAACAAACTCATCCAACTTGGCTTGGCCATGATCCCAATGGCCTTGCTGGGAACGACCTTGGTCGCCTGGTCTGGCAACTATCGGATCAATCTCACGCCGAGCGAACCACTCGGTCTCTGGCGTATCATCAAGCTCGATCGTGCGGCCGCCGTCGGCGATCTCGTGTTCATCTGCCCGCCTCGAACGCCAGCCATGCAGGAGGCGCGCAGTCGCGGCTATCTGCGCTCCGGCTTGTGCCCAGGCGGCGTGGCACCGCTCATCAAGATGGTTATGGCCGTTGCGGGACAACGGGTCGATATCGGCGCCAGTGTGACTGTGGATGGCCGTCCGGTTCCCTTCTCCACCATTGTCCAGCGAGATGGCGAGGGACGGCCGCTGATGCCTTTCGTCGGAGGCATCGTGCCAGCGAGCTGCGTCTTCCTTCATTCGGCTTTCGCTGGATCATTTGATTCGCGCTATTTCGGTCCCGTTCCCGCTGCCGGCATCCTGGGTCTTGCGCAACAGGTTCTGACCTATGCGCCGTGATCATTTCGAACCAACGCTGCTGATCATTGGAGCGATCGTCGCGGGGACAATCGGATGGAGTGGTCATGTCTTGCTGCTCCCGACCGCACTGGCGTTCCCGATTCTTTGGGCGCGGGCGCAAACAAGATTGGTGGCGGCGCTTGTTTCAGCCGGGTATTTCCTGGCAGCATCACGTGGTCTGCCACAGGGTGTCGCCGCCTTCTATTCATCGGACATCTGGCCCGGCCTGTTGCTATGGCTGTGTGCGTCGGGGAGTTTTGTTGGCGTGCATGCGGTGCTCTGGACGAAGCGCTCTGGTCCTCGCCCGTTGCGCTATCTGGTGGCGACTGCCCTATTGGCGATCCCACCTTGCGGCATTGCCGGTTGGGCAAATCCTATGACATCCGCCGGGGTTCTGTTTCCCGGTTGGGGATGGGCGGGTTTGCTTGCAATCACAGCCGGTCTCATGGGCCTCGTAACCCGCATGTGGCCGGCTGTCGCAATCGCCTTCGCAGGCTTCTGGTTGTGGTCCGCCGCTACCTGGACCGAGCCGCATCTACCCGATGGTTGGCAAGGCGTCGATCTCGAAATGGGACCTTCGCTCGGCCGTGACATTAGCATTCAACGCCACCGTGATCTGATTGCGACGGTGAAGGGTCGTGGAGCTGATGACCGCCCGACGATCGTGCTCCCAGAGAGCGCCTTGGGTTTCTGGACGCCGACGGTCGAACGGCTCTGGGTCAATGCTCTTCAGGATACGGACATTACCGTCGTCGCTGGCGCGGCCACGGTGGACGCGGCTGGCTACGACAACGTCCTCATTGCCGTCTCCGCAACTGGCGGCAGGCTCCTCTATCGCGAACGGATGCCGGTGCCGGGCTCGATGTGGCAGCCTTGGCAGTCATGGTTCGGTGGGAGCGGCGGAGCTAGAGCGCACTTCTTCGCAAATCCCGTTGTCGATCTTGGGAATGCGCGAGGCGCTCCCCTGATCTGCTACGAGCAACTGGTCGTCTGGCCGGTGCTGCAATCGATGCTGGATGACCCCGACCTGATCATCGCCGTCGGAAACGGATGGTGGACCAAAGGCACGTCGATCGTCGCAATCCAACGGGCAAGCACGATCGCCTGGGCAAGGCTCTTCGCCAAGCCGCTTGTTTTTTCCTTCAACACCTGAGGCCCGAGGAGACGTCATGTTGGATGCTGCGTTTATCAAGGAATGCGCCGATCCCTCACTCAGGCCCGCTGTCGTCGAGCAGTTCGTGGCGGCCGCCGGCTCGACGGATCCCCTCGCCGTGACGATCAAATCCGAGCGCCGGTTGATCCTCGTTCCGAAGGCGAAGTCGGCCGACGAGGCGATGGCGATCGTGAGGCAATATGTCGGCCAGGCGGTGGTTCGCGTCGGCTTGACGCAATTTCCCGCTGGCCTCGGCATCAAGGATGCAGCCGACTTGCAACCGGACCTCGTGGAGCCTTGCGAAAACCTTCGCAAGGGAACTGCGATGTTTGCCAAGGTTCTGAGGATCGTTGCCAAGTGGTACGGCAATCCTAAGAGCGACGAGGTTTTCCCGCAGATATTCGAGGACGCGGTCTATGCCTGGAAGACGGGCGAATTTGAGGGAGAGAGCGTCTTTCAGGCCGAGGATCCGGGCGGCGTGGCAGCAGAGCAGCCCACTCGTGCCAGCCAGCGAGAAGCGACGATGGCCGATCAACCTGTCGAGCCGGCAGCTTCTCAATCGAACCTGAAGGACGCTGGTATTCGGATCGACCTTTCGCGGATCGATGGGCAGCGTTAGCGCTCGGCGAGGGGACGATTATTCAAGTCGGGCAGAAAATTTGTGTGATCCAAACGCATTAACTTGGTGTCGTCCCTTGATGTCCCTGCGCGACGAACCCCCTATAATTTGAGAGGCGCCATCTACGGAGATTGGCCGAGGCTATGAATCAGCCGTGCTTTAAATTAAAATCGGTCAGACATACGCTTTAAATTAGCCGACCGATCGTCGAAATGGCGCTGGCTGACACGTGTGTTGTGCTAATTGCCGGCCCGCGGCAAGCCGGAAAGACGACTCTCGCACGACAGGTCTCTGGCTCAGATCGTCCATTTATCACCCTCGACGACGTTGGTACGCTGAATGCAGCAAAGACCGACCCGATCGGCTTTATCCGAGGCATCAAACGGGCTGTCGTCGATGAGGTGCAACGGGCGCCCGAACTGATACTGGCTATCAAAGAAAGTGTTGACCGCGATGACGAACCCGGACGGTTCTTGCTTACAGGCTCGCCAACCTTGCCACCGTTCCGGCGATTGCAGACTCGCTCGCCGGCCGTATGGCCGTTGTCCCACCGTTGCCATTTGCCCAATCTGAGATCCGGTCCACCCCGGGTCGTCTGCTGGATCGGCTGTTCGCCGGCGAGGACACGGTGGTTGGTGACGACCTGATGGCGATAGTGCTGCAGGGCGGTTACCCAGAAGCTTTGCGTCGGCTGACGGCCGACCGGCGAACCGCTTGGCTGGAATTTTATGTGAAACTGATCCTCGACCGCGACGTACGTGAGATCGCCAACATCGATCAGTTGGACCGGTTGCCGCGGTTGCCCGAAGTTCTAGCGGAGCATGCTGGACAATTGGTCAATCACAGCAGTTTCGGTGCGGCGCTTGGATTGTCGAGCATCACCGCACAGAAATACGTCGTGATCCTCGAGTGTCTCTTTCTAATCACTTGTCCCATGGTCCAACAACCGCTTGAGCCGGCTCGTCAAGACACCAAAGCTTCATTTTCTGGACACAGGCTTGCTTGCGACTTTGCGAGAAGACGACGCGGATGCGTTACGTGACAACAAGGGTCGATTTGGCGCTCTGCTTGAAAGCTTCGTGGTTTCAGAACTGCTGAAGCTGGCGTCATGGTCAGGCCGGCGTTTTTCCTTCTCCCACTACCGGACGAGAGACCAAGATGAAGTCGATATCATCATTGAGGATCGGCGCGGCCGGGTTGTTGGGATAGAAGTTAAGGCGTCAGCAACGGTGAAATCTGACGATTTTCGCGGGTTGCGCCAGTTACAAGAGGCGGTTGGTGATCGTTTCGTGCGAGGGCTCGTCCTACACGACCACGACCGAGTGACGCCATTTGGAGAAAAGCTCCAGGCAGCACCGCTATCTCTCCTATGGACAATGTGAGCCGCGAGCAAGCGGCGTCTCTCCCCGAGACGCTGCCGCGGGCATTCCTTCCTTCTCAGCAGATGTCTATCGTAAAGTCCCGCGAGATTTTCGTCAGTCAAGATCGCGGGTTCACTTCTCCTCCGGCAACCGTTTCAGCAGATCGGACGCCTCTGTTTCCAAGACCCTCGCCAAGCGATCCACCACGACGATACTGGCCTTGTATACGCCGCGTTCCAGGGAGCTGATATAGGTTCGGTCGATTCCTGCTCGATGCGCGAGTTCTTCTTGCGACAGGCCCTTGGCCAGACGCGCAGCTTTCAGATTTCGTGCGAACACCTCTCGAATCTCCATGATCGAGAGAGCAACCGCTTGTGGAGTATTTCACCACGGAGTATACTCTACAAAGCGGTTCCACATGTGGAATCAAGGCCCTGCGCGGCGCCAAATGGTGCTTATGTTCGGCGGTGAACGACAGAAAAATCAATTTCCCTCGACTGTCAGAAAATTGGTAATCGATCGCAAGCATGCATGATGCCACTAAGCCTCGGTTCCTGGCGACCGCGAAAATGAAGCAGGAGGAAACAAGGATGATTGAGGCTGGCTCATCCGAGGCAGGCGAACAGGCCGCCCGTGAATCTCGCTACCGGTCGATGCAAGAATCGGAGCTGGAAGCATTGGCCGTTTCCGCGATCCTTGAACACCGTCGCCTTCTTGTCGCGGACGAGGCTGTTTACGAAGAATGGACCCGTGCGTCGGCGGACCCGTCGGTCTCCGCCGATGTCCTTGCCAGTCTGCAAGACGAATATCTCGCGCGTCAGAAGAAAGCCGAGGCACAGCAGCGAGAGCTTTCGGAAATCATCGACGTTCTGGGTTATGTTCCCGAGGTTCCGCTCGACGAGGAGACGTGACGGTTACACCAATCCGTGATCCTTCGCGATCGCGACGAGTTGTGGAACAGTCGCGGCCCCGAGCTTGCGACGAGCGTTATCAAGATAATTCTGGACCGTTCTCGCCTTGATCCCCGTCAGCCTCGCGGTTTCTGGAGCGGTTTTGCCTTTCGCGGCCCACATCATGCACATGGCTTCCCGGGGAGCAAGCAATCGCTTTGGTGCAAGAATGGTAGAGGCGGCGATGATTTTCAGGCCGTAGTGGACCGCGAGCACCGCATGAACCGCCTTTCGCGGATCCCGGAGTTTCGAAATGTCGGCCGATTGTGCCGAGGACGCGAAGGTCAGCATCATCGTGGAGCCGAAGCTTCCTTCGACGGGTATCGTCACGCCGCTGCGAATGCCGTGTTTGATTGCCTGGTCTCGAAAGCGCCTGAGTTCAGAGGATCCACGCGCCGGCCAATCATCTGCCCTCCAGCTAAACATGTCCATGCGGCGTTTGGCTTCGATGATGACGGGATCGATTAACGAATACCGGCTTTTGAAATAAACGCCCTGCCATTCCTCCGAATACGAATTGCATGTTCGGATTTGCAGGCCCTCTTTCCGCAGAAACGCGAAGCGCTCGAAGCCACATGAATGGGCAAATGTCTTCAGGGCGCTCTTGATCATGCGTTCGTCGTGGGCGATCTCAGTCATGTCGATGAGAGAGCGAAGATCACTATCCATGAAGTTGTCTCCAGTCCGATTGCGTCAGTCCTCCCTTTTGTCTGTTCGCACGGCGCCGGGTACCGCAACGCCAGATCATCGCGGCGACCACGGCCTCCCGCCGTGCTCGCATCACCCGGTGTTTGTGAACGTTTTATGATAACGTCATTCGCGCTTAACGGGTAGTGATTTTTTCGTTTCAAGTTCGGGGGTGTCCTGAACCAAACTTCGGCCCCCACGGTAGAACACGGAAAGCGGTTCGCTCGTGGCTCGGCTCCTTGCATGGTCCCAAGCAACACGAAGCCCGACGCTTGCGCCACCTGCGGCAGCTGTCCGTCGTCCTTGGAGGGGACTTGGTGAATCCTCATATTGCCCACGCTCCGTTGGGCGGCGATCTTGGCGATCAGGCATTCCGTCGGACTTGGATGAGGCTCATTCAGGGCCCTCGGCACGTCCGATCGCCGGATTCGAGAAGATCTGGATCGTGACAAGGAAGATCATTGGTAAGCGACAAGCCATTGGAAAGCGACGAGCTGAGAAGGGGCTTCGTCAAACGCCGCGCCGCCCGAGCCATGGACCGATGACGGGGTCGGGCGCGGAGGAAACATCTTTCGGTCGAGGCCGGTTGCCGTCGACACTGAAAACACTGAAGCGTGTGCGGCACGGTGACGAGTTGGACTTGGTCCTCGCGGAAATCCGCCAGGCCTATGGCTTCGCGCATGCGACATTCCTTGTCGTCCGTGCCGGGATTTCTCCCCTTTGCTATCCGTACTTTCGCACGACCTATCCGCCCGAATGGACGGACACCTATTTGCGAGAAAACCATTTCGAGATCGATCCTGTCATTGCGATCAGCCGTACCGGCCTTCTTCCGGTCGACTGGCATGCCCTGCGCGTGCCGTCCGAAAAAAGTAAGGCGTTCTTGAGGGACGCGAGAGCGTTTGGCGTCGGCAGACATGGCCTCTCCGTGCCCGTGAGAGGGTCACGCGGAGAGCGTTCCCTCTTTTCGGTAACGTCAAATGCGAGCCGGTCGGACTGGCGGAGACTTCGCGATTCGAGCATCCACGAATTGCAAATCCTGTCCCATTATCTGCATGACAAGGCTTTACCTGTCTCCGGCCTTCGCGCCTTTCGCGAGCACGACATACTATCCCGCCGCGAGCGCGAGTGCCTGCGGCTTGTCGCGCTCGGTGAGCTTCCCAAGCGCATTGCCGCCACGCTGGGGATTTCCGAAGGCACGGTACGACTTTATCTGCGCCTGGCCAGGCGCAAGCTCGGCGCCAGGACGCTCTATCAGGCGGTCGCCAGGGCCAGTTTCCTGGAGATGATCGATGTATGAGCCAAATGCCACTCGGCGCCAATCCGACAGCCTTCGCTTGCTCGTCAATCTAACAAAATCGGCCGATTGCTCCGCCATCCCACCTCGATGACATCTGTGCATCACGGAGCCGCCGTTTCAGCCTGCTGACGACGACCCAGTCCAAAGCCGTGATCGCATCGTGACGCGGCTGCTCCTTTCGACCCGACGGGAAGGATTTGAAACATGGTTGATAGGCAAACGATCGAGGCTTGGCGAAAGGCGCCCCGCCTGAACGCGTTCGCGCCGTTTTTTGAGCGAACCGCTCGAGGTCTTGGCGGAATGCCTGACCTCGCCACTCCCGAACCCGACTTATCGCTCCTGGAATTCGATCTTGACTGCATGGCGTTCTGGGACACGCACCGCCGCCTTTGGGGGAATTTCGACAACCATTATTTCGCGAGCATTCCCTATCGCCTGGAAGAGGAGTGCCGATTGGGCGCCGCGATGCTCGTCCTTGCCCTGCACGCATGGGGACGCAGGCGGCAAGCCGCTGCCGTTTATACGCTCGGGGCCGGAGCTGGCACGCTTTCGAGATCGCTGGCAAGGCTCGGCGACGGGAGGCTGAAAACGCTCTGCTGCAGTCCCACGGACGGAAATCGCATCAGTTTCTTCGCGCGGCGCGGAAGCGAGCATGCCCATTTCCATCACGGTCCGTTCTTCGAGCTCGACGACGAACGATATGCGACCGATGAAAATCTCCAGCCATTCCGGGACGGCTATGATCTACTTTTCGAAGATACGACCTTTCAAATGTACGGTCGTGACCGGAAGGAGCAACTCGCCGTCATCGCGCCTCGGATCAGACCCGGCGGCCTGCTTATACAGGTGCAAAAGATCGCGCATCCGGACGTCGATGCCTATCTGGAACGCGAGCGCCAGAAGGACGAACAATTCAAGTCGCGCTATTTCTCGAAAACCGAGATCGTGGCCAAGAAGCACGAGGTTCTCGACACCATGACGAAGTTCCAGGTGGACCTGGAGACGTCGATCACCGCGCTGGGATCCTATTTCAGCTATTCCGTCGTCACATGGAATAGCGGCAATTTCTACACGATCGTTTCGTCCAATTCGGCCGCGTCACTGCGAGAGTTCGTCACCTCGATGGTGAAGCCGGCGATTCCAGAGGAATTTTGCTATGAGCAGCTGCCTCTTATTTTTGCGCACGAGACAGCGCCGCCGCTCGATGAGCGGTGGGCGTGGCGGACTGCTCGCGCTGCGGTGGATTCTGACAGTGCCATATGAGGGGTCAAGACAAGGAACCGGACACGCATGGATGCGAGCGGCGACGGCCATTTGACCCCGGCGGACCTGAAGAGGACCTTGTCACATGTGATGCCAGGCCTTGACCAGTTCTGGAGCCGCGAGCTTAACGATTACGCAAGAGCTGTTTACGAGGTCGAGCGCCACCGCGCCGGTTGCGCTATCCGCGACGATGCCATGATCCGGCTGAAAGCGTGTGTCGAACGGGCGGCACTGAGGTCAGGTGCCGATCGCGCGCGGGCGCGAGAGGCTGCGGATCAATTGGCCGCGGCTCCTGTCATGCAAACCGGACCACATTGCCATCTGCTGATAGAGCCCGATAGCTTTTACACACATCTGTTCAGCCTGCTTGGTCTTAGCGCCCATCGGCTTCGATGGCATATCTGGTATGGCGCCTCCACCGTCAAATTCATCGAGAAGGCGAAGAAGGGGCCCGGCTGGCTCAATCTTGAGAACGAAACGATCAATGTGTTCGGCCTGCCGCGAAGCCGAATGGACGCCTACAGCCTATGTGGATCGAATGGCGCCTACAATTTCCTGTTGTCGGGAATCGAAAGGAGCGAAGCGGCCAATCCGTCTGCGGCGAGGTTGAAAGCGATCCTGCCGAGCGAAGGCTTCGCATCGGCCGCCGAGGCGATTAAAGCCGGGAATCAGGCACTATGGACGCGGTTTTTTCCGGAGCCGATTCAGTTGCTTCAGATTGACGACATCGATGTCGCGGATCTCGTGGCAGATCACCTTGAAGATACGGGCTCATGGCTTTCGAAGTGTATCGGTGGAGATGGCGCATGGGCTTCCGCCATCCTGGAGGCGATCGATGAACTTGACACCGGGCCATGGACAGGATGGATTCGCAGAACGACAGACCTGTTCTGGGGATTGGCAGAAGGCAAGATCTATCCCTTGCAGTTGAAAAATGGCGATCTGTCGGACATTACGGGATCCCGCTCCGACGTGCCATTCCAGCCCAGCTGTATCGCGGAAGCGCTTCGGGAACGCAGAATCGTGCCCAGCCTGTTTGTCGCGTTTCTGGTGATCTCAATCCTGCCAGGAACACGCGTTCTCGGTGGATGTCGTCAGGTCGTCTACTATCCCCTCATGCGCCATGTTCTTGCGACAGCGCTCGGGAAGACAGGTGAAACTGATCTGTTGAACTCCCTCCGCGCCGACGCCTGTCCAGGAGTATGGGGACATCGCGTGCTGAAACCACATAACGGTTCTCCCTTTGCGGCCTTGGAGAACGAGACCGTGATGGGTCTGCTGGAGATCTATGGTAAACTGTCGCTTACCGACGCATGCGGTGATCTCGCGAGTTTTACCGGCGATCCGATTTGGGCGGAACTGACAGAGCGCGCGAGAAACAGGGGGCTTCATGCTCCGCCGCCGGAGTGGCAGTGGGCACGGTGGTCGTAACAAACCGCCTCGGAGAAACTGAAACATACGGCCCCCTCACCCGTTATAACTGGCCCTACTCTACCGGAGATGGATATGTCGTCGAACGCACGGAGGCTAATGATCAGGCGCCTAACAATCGACGATGTCGAAGTCTTCCGCCGCATTCGCCTGGAGGCACTTTCCTGCGAACCGTCCGCATTTGCGAGCGTGCACGAAGATTGGGTAGATCTTTCGGACGAGGAGTGGCGCAACCGGTTGAACGAGCCGGCTTTCGTCGCTTTCATCAAAGAGGAGCCGGTTGGGATGATGGGCCTCTCACGTCATCGTCCGAGGAAATTGGCGCATCGCGCAACCCTCGTGAGTGTTTATGTGCGAAAGAGTGCGCGCGGATCCGGCGCCGCGGCCGATCTTCTGACCACGGTTTCAGATTATGCAAGAAGTCTTGGAATTCTGCAGTTGGAACTCGCGGTCAACGCCGAGAATACGGTCGCGGCGCGATTCTATCGGCGCCATGGTTTTGTCGAGGTTGGTCGAATTCCCGGCGGAGTGCTCGACGACGGCAGGGCAATCGACGACATCATCATGGTGTGGCGACTGGGCGGATGAGCACCCCTCAGGCCACCCTCGACCAGCTGGCTGGCAGGCCCGCGGCAAATCTTCTCACGTAAGATGGACTTCGAAGCTCACGTGATGGAGCAAATGCTGGTCTAGCCTTAAAGAAACGGGGCAAAGGTCAGGGGCCAATATTTTTCGCGCCGAGCCATTTTTCATCAAATACCTCGCGCGAAATCGGAACGTCGTCGTGGGATGCTAGGCAACCGACCAGTTGAATGCCGCTATTGAAGATCAGAGATCTCCTGCCACCATCAGGTCTCATCGCGGCGATTACGCGCGTCGGGCTTCCCCGTTGAGAGAAGCAGCCTTTTATATACTTGCCAGTAGTGCGAATTTTAATCAGAACTTTCGACTGGCGCGATCTCTCCACCCACTCGCGGCATATAGTCCAGATCCGGCACCTTAAAGGCCGGTGATGCAGGATCCCATTCCAGTCGTCTCGTAGTGCGCGAGAGATCGGGAGCGCTGACCACAAAGCGCTCATCATAGCGAGCATACAGAGTGTCGAAGAAGCCGCTCAATCGAAGCGGGCTATCGGGACCAGGAAAACTATCGAGCAGGCTGTTTCGTCTAGTCCCGTGCATTTCGACCAGACCGAAGCCTATCGCCTCGTAACGGCTTACATCGTCGCGAATGCCGCGCCGGCCGACGAGTTCGCGCAGCGCATTATGAAAGCGGACGATACCGGCAACCGGTTCGCCACCTTCCGTCATAGCGACGTCGTTGGCGGCAAGCGTCTTGGCACCTTCGCTTGCCTGCTCCGCATCTGCGGCGACTTCGGCGGCATCGTCAAGTGCAGTTTCAATCATTCGGTTTGCACGTAGCAGGACGAGGTAGCCTAGAACCAGTGCCGGATACGTGATGTGCAGATTGGTACACTCACCGATCGTCTCTTCCATGCGGTTCGTCAGGTTTCGGAATGCACCGGTCACTCCCTTGCATGAAACGGCCAGAACCGGGCCAATACCCTCGCGCGTCACCACGACGTCGACGTTCTTGGTCTTCAAGCCGCCAAGGACGGTCCGCTCGCCACCTCCTGCCGAAGCCGGTTCGTATTCGAGAAGAGGGGGCTTTCCGGAACGGCGCTTTATACGAAATGGTGGGCGGGGTACGATATCGTCTGGATCAAAGCCGCCTTCGATGACCAATCGACAGGCTACATACCAATGCAGCGGCTTGATGTGGCTGGCGCTCTGGGTCTTGCCAGTGAACTCGGCAAAAGCCGCCAAGGCATCAGACTGATTGGTCCATTGGCAGGTCTTCGCCTCCAGATTACTCGGCATAATGCCTCCAACGATGAAGCGTGTTGATCGCATCTTCCAATGCGTCGTTGTGGGCTTCAGCGGCTCTGGCCTCCGCTGGAAAGAGAATGCGCGAAGCTTCCCGGGGCTCCAGCTTCAACATTCCGCCGCCGAGCGCGTGCCCTTCAAGCTCGCAACTCAGCCGCACGAATGGGGTTGTCCATTGCGGCAGCAACTTGGCTGCAAGCGCACGATCACGGACACGCACCGAGTGAACGCTGTTGGTGCAGGTCACACCGGCGAGGTTTTGCACGAGGTTCGCGGATCGACCCGACATGTAGCTCAGGACGAAGTCCGGTATCTGCACATCCGGCACGGCATACCACGGCGCGCGATTGCGGCACTTGTAGCCGAGGCGGGCTTCACGGCCGGCACTGCTGTTCAGATAGCGCTGCACGCTCGACGGCAGTTCCTGTCCGCGCGTCAGTCGAAGGAGAAGAACCTTATCATCACTTTTGGTCCAAGCTTCGACAGTTGCCTCGGTAATCTGGCTGCTCGGCATCGCCCGGCCGTTGCGCAGGCTGGGATGAAGAAATGCAGCCGGAATTCCCAGTCGCTTGGCCTCCGATGGCCGCAGATGGAAAAAGTCATTGTCTCCGCTCACATACCCGATACCAATGGAGGCTATATCGCCGAACCGTTTGCTTGTCGGATCCTGGATGACCGTCGCATAGATGTCGCGAACATTCTTCGACAAGAGGTACGGTCTCAGGCGACGCGACCAGGTCGTGCGCCATTCATCGACGTCGACGAAGATATCAGGCTTCGGCCTGTGTTTGTCGGGCTTGAATGTCTCGCACACTGTCAGGCCAATGCGGGACGTTGAACCGCCGTGGCCTTCGGCATAAAGCAGCCAGCAATCTTCCGAAAGCGATGGAAATAGCTTTCGCCGGATAGCGATGATGTGAACCTCAGCAAAGGAGCCGACAAGGTATTCCACGAGAGGGGCGGCATATGGCGCATGCCCGATTTCTGCTGGCACCACGAAAGCCATCCGTCCGTCCGGCTTCAGCAGCGAGGCGGTTGCCACCAGGAACGGCGCCCAGGACGATGTCAGGCCGGAGAAGTGCGCGCCATATTGCGAACACAGATCCAGTGCGCGGCGTCGGACGTCGCCCTTGAAACTTTGATAGCGAATAAATGGAGGATTGCCCGCTGCGCATTCGAAGCGCTCGCGCGTTTCGGCAGCCCAAGCGAAGAAATCGCCTTTATGAACCAGCGCCCAGGGTGCGGCCGCAATGGCAGCTTGAGCGGAAAGCGGGTTTTGCTCGATGCCGACGGATTTATGGTGGACGGAAATGAATTGGCCGTCGCCGCATGACGGATCTATCAGCCGGTCGGACGGCCGACGAAGCACCCAACTCACGAGAGCCTGCGCGACATCGCTTGGCGTGAAATACGCGCCAGATTGTTTCTGGCTAAAAATAGCCGACTCACCCTTTATCATCGCCCTACCTTTTCCCACCCCATCCGCTGTTTCAACTGACCACGTCGCCAGCGATGGGCAGAACATACAAAGAACGCTTAAGAGATGCAAACGCTGCTGATGGCGAGCCCGCGAGCTCAACCGATCTTCCTTCCAGACAGATCATTGCTTCAGGCAGAGATATGTGGAGAGGAGGCCCAAGGTTGGGGAAACCGGTATAATCCTTCTGCAGGTTGGCAAGCACATCTGCCGGTGTGTGGTACCCGGTGTTGTATGGTTCGGAGGCAGCCGCGCCGCTTGCTCGTGTGCCGAGCGCCAAAAGTGAGCCGCGGCAATCGTAAGGGCGACGGGCTGCAGCGGTGTGTTCGGCCGATTGTATTTTAGCGGTCTACACCCCCGGCTTCCTGAAGCGAACACCAACTCCACCACCGTTCTCTGGGATAAATTCTATTCCGGCCGCCTGAAATGCGGCGATGATGCTGCCGATATTATTGTTGATAGGCATATGAGCGCCGCGTTCAAAATCAGCGATCGTTTGCCGAGACACGTTCGCTGCTTTTGCAAGCTCCGCTTGGCTCCAGCCCAACATAGCTCGTGCCCCGCGGCATTGCTCAGTTGTAAGAAGAAAATTATTCAAGGCACACTTTCTGATTGACTTCTATCATTTTGTAGGAGAGGTTACGGTCAGCGATCGAACAAGTGCGGCAACACCTGTTCGATCTGACCACAACCTAAGCTGTCAGGAGCTCGGATCATGGCTGATTCCGACAATAGCAGAACTTTGTCTATGGTCACGCAGGGAGACCTCCATTCCTTCGTGTCTGCGTCTTTTCCCACACATCCTGGGCTTGCAGCCCGGCTTATGGGGCCGTTGGATATCCAAAATGACGATCTCGCCTTTGCCATTTGGGAGCAATGGTGCGCGGCACGGCACCGGTTGATCGAATCATGCGTGCGGCAGCAGGGTCTCGAAAAGAGACTATTCGAGATGGTTGGCACGCTATCAGACGCCTCCGAGGCCTGGAAGGCGGCCGACCAGGAGATCGGATATAGCGCGGCGGTTCGGGAAGAGGAACGCGCGGCGGCGATGGAAGACGAAATGGCCGAAAGGCTGTGGGATACGCCCGCGGAATCAATCGTCGGCGCGAGCCTCAAGCTCGATGCCATGCTCGCCAGATGGCAACCATCTGCTTCAAGCGATGAGTATCCCTGGCCACAGCTCCGTTCTGTCATCGCCGACTTGCTGAAGATCGACGCCGAAATGTCGTCCCGCGGTAGCGTTCGTCGTCAGGTCACGGCCGCGATGCAGGGAGCGACTCTCGGTGTCTAGCACCCCGCGTCCGCCGCAGGTCGGGTTCGCCGTTTCGGTTCCTCTCTAGGAATTTATTGGTTTTCGTTCGCCTCCGCTGACGCGGAGACGCCTCTGCCTCGTGTAATCGGAGGATTCCGCTTCGGGGTTGCTCATCGGAGGGCCGGCCGGGCCAGACGGTGCGAGCCGGATCCCTGAGGAAATCATCTCAATAGACATGTGTGGTGGGATCGCTTCCACCGCGGCGGCCTCGGCCGCGCCAAAATTAAAAAAAGGGAACTTCATGATGAAACTCGGAAATCCATTGCGTCGGCTCATCCTGTCCGCGCCGCTGATCCTGTTTACGGCCTGGAGCGTGCTGGCTGCCCCTGCACAGGCGCTGCGGATCGCCACCTCCTACAAACTGATGACGCTCGATCCGCATTACGCGAACCTCAACGAGAACACATCACTACTGTCCCATATCTATGAGCGGCTGGTCTATCAGGATGAGCATCTTGACCTCAGGCCCGAGCTCGCGGTTTCCTGGCGCGCCGTTTCCGACACGCAGTGGGAATTCAAGCTTCGCGACAATGTCCGCTTTCATGATGGCTCGCCCTTCACGGCGGACGATGTCGTCTATACGATCGAGCGAATTCGCGATGTCCTGAAGCCACCGAGCGGGGGCTTTCGGTCCTATCTAACCGGAATCAAGTCAGTTTCGGCAAGAGATCCCCTTACCGTTGTCATCGACACGGACGGCAATCTCCCGAACCTGCCTTTGTCCCTCTCCTCGATCTTCGTGATGCGTCGGCCGGCGCAGGGGTTCCAGACCACCGAGGAACTCAATAGCGGCCGTCCAGTCGGCACGGGACCCTACAAGTTCGAGAGCTGGAGTTCCGGCGAGACGCTGAAGCTTTCCAGGAATGATGGCTACTGGGGTGGAAAGCCCGCCTGGTTCGCGGTGACGTTTCGGGTCATTGAAAGCCCCGCCGCACGCGTGGCGGCGCTGGCCACCGGCGATGTCGACGTGGCGGACGCCATTCCCGCGCGCGATGTGGCCTCCCTAAAAAATCGCGGCGTCCGGATCGCCAGCATTGGCGCCGCGCGCGTTAATTTCCTGCAGTTCGACGTTGGCAGAGATACGCTCCCAGGCGTCACCGGAAAGTCCGGCGAACCCATTCCCAACCCCTTCAAGGACCCATCCGTCCGCCGGGCGCTCGCCATGGCGATCGATCGCGGTATCCTGGTCGAGAAGATCCTCTCGGGCTACGGCACGGCCGCCGCGCAAGTCTTTCCGGCGGGCCTGCCGGGCACATCCGCGACCCTGAAGCCCGAGGCGCCGAATTATGACGACGCGAAAGCGCTTCTAGCGAAGGCAGGCTTTCCGAACGGCTTCAACGTCGTTCTGGCCGGACCCGCCGGCCGCTATCCCGGCGACGCCGAGAGCCTTCAGGCCATCGCCCAGAGCTGGGCTCGCATCGGCGTCAGCGTCCGGCCGGTCGCCTCTCCGTTCTCGGTGTTCAATACCCAGAGGGCGGCGGGCGATTATGCCCTGTGGTATGGCGGCAGCTCGGGCGAGACGGTGGATGTCATCCTCGATGCGCTGCTTGCCTCCCCAAATCCCGGCCGTGGAACCGGAGCCCTGAACTTTGGGCTTTATCGTAACGAGACCTTCGACGCGATGCTCGCCAAGGCGGAAAGCATGCAGGATGGGCCGGAGCGGAACAAGGCACTTGCCGCCGCGACGGAGTTCGTCATGGCCGACCAGCCGATCATTCCGCTCTACCACTTCCATCACATCGTCGGTTACGGGCCGCGTATCGCCTCCTATGTGATGCATCCCCGTGGCTGGACGACCGCGATGCAGGCGCTCGCGGCGACGGAGTAAGCATCATGGCCTTGGTTTCAGTCGCATTCGGCAGGCTTTCTCAAGCCCTCCTTCTCCTCCTCGCCATGTCGCTGATCGGTTTCATCGGGCTTCACAGCGTCGGCAACCCGGTGTTCAGCATCGTCAACATGGAAACCGCCACGCCCGAGGATATCCGGCGCGCGACCATCGCGCTCGGGCTGGATCAACCGATCTGGCGTCAGTATCTCCTGTTTCTGGACAATGTCGTGCATGGAAACTTCGGCACGTCCTACATCTATCACCTGCCGGCCTTCGCGCTGGTCATAGCCAAGCTTCCCGCGACGCTCGAACTCGCCTGCGTGGCGATGCTCATCGCGGCTCCGGTCGGCGTAGGAGTGGGGCTCCTTGCCGGCCGGAAGAAGGGTACGTCGCTCGATAAGGCTATCTTGAGATCAAGCGTGTTCGCGCTCAGCGTTCCATCATTCTGGCTGAGCATGATGCTGATCCTAGTCGGCGCCATCCTGACGGGCTGGTTCCCGTCCGGCGGCCGGGGTTCGACCGTGGTCGTCCTCGGCGAGGACTGGAGCGTGTTCACCGCGAACGGCCTGTGGCATCTCGCCCTCCCCGCCCTGGCGCTCGCCATCCCGAATATCGCGCTGATCGCCAGGCTGTCGCGAGCAGGCACGATCGAAGTCGAAAACCTGGACTTCACCCGGTTCTGTCGCGCCAAGGGCCTTTCCCCGCGACGGGTACTGCTTCGCCACACGCTTCCCAACATCAGCGTGCCGATCGTGACCATCATCGGCCTGCAGTTCGGCGGCATGCTTGCCTTCGCGGTGGTGGTGGAATCCATCTTCGCGTGGCCGGGCGTCGGCAAGCTGCTGATCGATTCCATCCAACTCCTCGACCGGCCGGTCGTGATGGCCACTCTGACCTTCATCGCCGTCGCCTTCGTCGTTCTGAACGCCCTTGTCGACCTGTTCCAGGCCGTGCTCGACCCGCGCGTGCGCTTATCTTCATAAGGTGATCCATCGTGAGAACTGAAATCCTAAACGCGCTGAAGAGGCGTCCGCGCCTCCAATTCCTGACCGCCGCCAATATCGTGCTCGCTGGCTACATCCTCGTCGCGGTCGCCGCGCCGGCGATCGCGCCGCAAAACCCTTATGATCCGCTGCAGATCTACGGCTGGGAGGCATCCTCTCCGCCGGGCACACCGGGCAGTGGCGGCTATCTTTACCTGCTCGGCACGGACGGGCTCGGCAGGGATATCGTCAGCTGCATCCTCTACGGATTGCGCATCAGCCTCGTCGTATCGGTAACCAGCGCCGCTATCGCCGCGTTGATCGGGCTCACCGCTGGCGTTAGTGCTGCCTTTTTCGGCAAGTGGGTTGACATCGCGATCATGCGGCTGGTCGACCTGCAGCTTAGCCTTCCGACGATCCTCATCGCCCTGATCGCCATCGTCACGCTCGGACCTGGAATGGACCGGATCATCCTGGCCCTGATCATCGCGCAGTGGGCGACCTATGCGCGGCTCGCGCGCGGCATCGCCTTGAGCGAGACGGGCAAGCCTTACATGGATGCCGCGCGCTTGCTGCGAATGCCGACGTCGCGGATCATCTTTCGCCACCTGCTGCCGAACAGCATCGCGCCCGCAGTGACCCTGATACCGATCGAGATCGGTCACGCCGTGGCGCTCGAGGCGACCTTGTCCTTTCTGGGCCTTGGGGTGCCGCTCGACAAGCCATCCCTTGGTTCCACCGTCGCGAATGGCTTTCAGTATCTCCTGACCGGCCAATACTGGATCAGCCTTTTCCCCGGCCTCGCCCTATTCGGGCTGATCGCCAGCATCAATCTGGTCGGCGAGGATATTCGCCGCCGTCTTGACCCGAGGAGCCGCGCGGCATGAGCGAAGAAAATATGAAGACTCCCCTGCTTCGGGTGCGCAATCTTGGCCTTCGTTACCGCTCGGCGTCCGGGCCGGTCACAATCCTGACCGATGTGAGTTTCGAACTCGATCGTGGCGAGATCCTCGGCATTATCGGCGAGTCGGGAGCGGGAAAATCCACGCTGGGTAATGCCGTGCTCGGCCTGCTCACACCGGAATTCCAGCATTCGGCCGGAACGATCGAATTCGATGGCAAGTCCATCGGCGCCATGACAATGAGTGAGCGAGATGCCATTCGCGGACGGCGGATATCGGCGATTTTTCAGGATCATACATCCTCGCTCGATCCGCTAATGAGCGTCGGGACGCAGATCCAGGAGACGATCCTGGCGATCGACCCCTCTCTTTTTCGGCGCCAGGCCCGCGCGCGTGCGATCGATCTGCTGGGCCGAGTTGGAATTCCCGACCCGGAGCGGCGATATGGCGATTACCCGCATCAGTTTTCGGGTGGCCAAAGACAGCGGATTGTCATCGCCATCGCGATTGCCGGCTCTCCGGACATCATCATCGCCGACGAGCCGACATCGGCGCTGGATGCCACCGTCCAGAAGCAGATTCTCGGATTGCTTCGAACCCTCGTCGATGAAACCGGCGTCTCGGTCGTCCTCGTCACGCATGACATGGGCGTGGTTTCCGAGATCACCGACCGAGTCCTTGTCATGAGAAAGGGCCAAGTGGTCGAGCAGGATCGTACCACGGCTATCCTGGACGTGCCGCGAAATGACTATACGCGGAACCTGCTCGCGGCCGTCCCGCGACTGCGGATCGCAATGACGGCTGTGAAGACTGATAATGACACGGGTCGGAGTGCTTCCGTCGAGAAGGATAATGGGCGAGACATGTTTCTCGTCGTTGAAGGTCTTTCCAAGACCTTCCCGCCGCCGGGCCTGGCGTGGCGCCTTGGCCGGATCGGCCCGAAGTTCGCGCTGCGTGGCGTCAATATCCGGCTGCGGCGCGGCGCGATCACCGGCATCGTCGGCGAGAGCGGGAGCGGCAAGACGACGCTTGGCCGTATCGTCGCTGGCCTCGACACGGCACAAATAGGCAGGATCATCATCGACGGAAGGGAGTATGACCCTTCGAGGAATGGCCGGCGAGGCGGTCTTCTCGGCCGCGTGCAGATGATCTTTCAGGACCCGGCCATGTCGCTCAATCCCAGGATGACGATCGAGGAGACGCTGCGCGAAAGCATCCGATTTGGCGGAGTTTCGCGTCACGATGGCGGGTCCGACGATCTCGTGAGGATGATGGATCGCCTCGGCCTCGCCCGAAGCCTGCTCGGCCGATATCCGCACCAGCTTTCGGGCGGCCAGAAGCAACGCGCCTGCATAGCGCGAGCCCTGCTGGCTAAGCCGCAAATCATCGTGGCGGACGAACCGACATCGGCTCTCGACGTCTCCGTGCAGGCGGAGATCGTGACGCTGCTGAAGGACACCATCACCGAGCGGGACATCACCATGATCTTTATCTCCCATGATCTGGCCGTCGTGCAGCAGCTCTGCGATTCCCTTTACATCTTCAGGAATGGCCAAGTGGAGGATGGCGGCCCTTGCGATGCCGTCTTCTCGCGTTCCCGCAATCCCTACACGCAAACGCTCATCAGCGCGCGGCCTCACCGCTTCATGGCCTGAGCCTCGATTGTTGCAACGGCTGAGCGCCGGCGCGCGCTTCAATATTGGTTTTTGGAAATTGGCGGCATTCGCCGCGATAAAAGGTGACACATGAACAACAGCTTCACGTTGGCCGTCACAGGCCAATCGCTCATAAAGCACGACATCCACGATATAAGCGCTGCAGCCTTCGGGCAGGTTCGCTCGCTGCTTCATCAGGCCGATCTCTCGTTCACCAATTTCGAGGGGACGATCCTTGGTAATCACGGCGGTTGGCCGCTAAAGGGTTCGTTCTTCGGATGCAGCAAACCAGCCGTCCTGGACGCTCTCCGATCCATGGGGTTCGGCGCGCTTTCGCTCTCGAACAATCATGCCTTCGATCTTGGCCCGCCGGGCGTGTTGTCGACGCTGGAAGAGGTGGAGAAGCGAGGCTTCCTCCATGCCGGTCTTGGTCGCAACGGTCAGGAGGCCTCGCGTGCGGGTGTCGGGACAATCAAGGGCCGGCGTGTCGCGATCATCGCGATGGATGGCGGTCCGGGTCCGGATTTCATGTATGCGGCGGACGCGGACAACGGCCGTCCCGAGCGCCCCGGCGTGAACCGGCTCGGACTGTCACAGGTGATCGAGGTGGACGAAGAGTCGTTCCGACGGATTAGCGTCATCCGGGACAGGGTCGGCTATACGCCGATCGACCTTGCCAATGACAGTCAGCCGGACGACCCACGGCGTCTCTCTCCAGATCGCGAGATCGGTATCGGGCGCGCCGTGTTCGCGCGATCCAACAGGTTCGGCCGCGGCGTGACGATCGAGGAGGGTGACATGGCAAGAAATCTCGCGGCGATCGGCTCCGCCGCGGCCGACGGCTCCTTGGTGGTCGCCTATCTGCACCATCATCACTGGGCTTCGGACTGGTACCAGGTTCCCGAATGGGTCGGCGGCGTCGCCCGGCAGTGCATCGACGCGGGAGCCGCCATGTTCGTCAGCCACGGCGCGCCGGTTCTCCAGCCCCTGGAGATCTATCGGGCCAAGCCGATCTTCTACAGTCTCGGCAATTTCATCTTCCATGTTCGTTCGGAAAAATCGACTTGGACGGCACCCGAGGTCTGGGAGAGCGTGATCGGCTCGTGCTCTTTCGACGGTGACAACAATCTTACCGCGATAACGCTTCATCCCGTCATCATCGGCGGCGACGAGGGACTGAAGGACCGACTGCTGGAGCGCCGGCTGGTGCCACATCTGGCAACCGGGAAAAGCGCCGAGAGAATCTTGCGGCGGTTTTCCCAACAATCGGCCAGCCTTGGCGTCGATATCGTGGTCGAGGGCGACATCGGCGTCGTGCGGCTCGAGTCGAGGACATCAGGGTCGGAGGTCATGCGCGATCGCTTCGCTATCTGACGCCATGCCCAAATCATGCCCAAATGCAGCGATCGGCCGTGCCACGAATGAGAATGCCGAGGATTTCGACGGCACCTCCTTGAGCCAGCCTGGATGGGATGAAAACCATGCAAGTTCGAGACGAACTCGTCAGTCGATTTTTTCGTTATGCCGCGATCGAGAGCCAGAGCGACGGCCGTTCCGAATCGCTGCCATCATCACCCGGACAACTCGAGCTCGCCGTCTTGCTGGCAGAGGAGTTGCGTACGCTCGGGCTCGATGATGTCCAGGTCGACGAGCATGCGATCGTGACGGCGGTGAAGCGCGGGAGCAGACCGAAGGCTCCAAAAGTTGGCTTCATAGCCCATCTTGATACAGTCGACGTCGGTCTCTCGCCGATCGTCCGACCGCGGGTTCTTCGCTTCGAGGGAGCGGATCTTTGCCTCAATCCTCGCGAGGACATTTGGCTGCGCGTCGACGAACATCCGGAAATTCTCCGTTGGGCAGGCGAGGAGATCATCTTCGGCGACGGCACCAGCGTCCTGGGCGCGGATAACAAGGCGGCGATCGCGGTCATCATGACACTCCTTGCCCGGCTCGATGCAAAAGGCGAGCACGGAGACATCTTCGTTGCCTTCGTACCAGACGAGGAAATCGGGCTGCGGGGATCCAAGGCGCTCGATCTCTCCCGCTTCCCTTGCGATTTCGCCTATACGATCGATTGCTGCGAGCTAGGCGAAGTAGTCCTTGAGACCTTCAACGCCGCATCTTGTGAAATCGTCTTCACGGGTGTCAGCGCTCATCCCATGTCGGCGAAGGGCACCCTCGTCAATCCCCTGCTAATGGCCATGGACTTCATCGGCCACTTCGACCGTGGCGATGCACCGGAATGCACTCAGGGCCGGGAGGGTTTTTTCTGGTTCAAGGATCTGATCGCAAATGACAGCCAGGCGACGTTGATCGCCCTGATCCGGGACTTCGATGAGATCGGATTCAATGAACGCAAACGTCGGATCTTGGAGATCGCGGATTTGGTCAACTCGCGATATCCGACTGGCGATGTTCGCTGCCAGCTGACCGATACCTACCAAAATATCGCCAGCAGCCTTTGCGATGATAACCGTGCCGCTGAGCTGCTTTTCGAGGTTCTCGGCAAGCTCGGGATCCAAGCGAAGCTCCTGCCAATGCGCGGCGGCACCGATGGCGCTGTGCTTTCCGCTCGAGGAACACCGACTCCGAACTTCTTCACCGGCGCGCACAACTTTCATTCTCGCTTCGAGTTTCTACCTCTGCCGGCCTTCGAACGATCATTGGATGTTGCCCGCGGGATATGCCTGCTGGCCGCCAGGGAAAATGGATCGGACGGCAGCTGAAGGAATCGGACTCGCGGGACCTCGTTTGGCATCGGCACCTTCTACGGAAAATTCAGCGACGTAGGAACGAGACGGATCCACCGAAATCATTGATGTTCCGCTTGACGCTCCGTCGAAGCTTCTCCTATCCCTGATAGGGGGCCGGGAAGATTATGTCCTGGTCCACCAGGACGTTGAATTTGTAGCCCGGCCGGATTTGGATCGTCGGCTGAACATTGAGGCTCTTCGAGATCGTCTGTTCCGCGACCCGGCCGAAGCTCTCGGCGAAGTTTCGTCGCGCGGCATCCGACGCCGTGTCCTGCGTCGCAAGCGTAGAGCTTTCCGGCATCGACATGTCGATCCCAGTCCCGATAATCGCCACCAGCGCCGCTGAACCGAATGTCCTCCACAGATGGCGGTCTACCTTGTCCCGGAAGCCCCCATATCCCTCGGCGTCGGTGCCGGCCATGCCGCCGATCCGCAAGGTAGACCCGTTTGGGAATATAAGATCCGTCCAGACGACTAGTACCCGCTCCTGGCCGAAGGAAACTTTCGAGTCATATCGACCGAACAGCTTGGCGCCTTGCGGGATGAGGAGGCGATAGCCCGTCGCGCTGTCATAGACGTTCTGGCTGACCTGCGCGGTCACGCGCCCAGGCAGGTCGGAGTTGAGGCCGGTGATCAAGGTTGCCGGAATGACCGAGCCGCGCTTCAGTTCATAAGGCGACATCCGCTGCACGACCTGGTTCGGCAGGTAGCCGAGATCCTTGATATCTTGGTTGAAGAAATCCTCCTTCGACGCCTGGCCGTTCTGGTCGACGTTTTGGCCGATAAGCCCGGATTTCATGGCGGTGGCGTAGAGGTCCGAAGCATTGTTCGCGGCGGCATTCGGCGCCTGGCGACCAGGCTCATTGGTGGAACTCGCCGCCTTCTCGACATCCGAGATGTCGACTTTAAGCGGTGAATCGAGCGCCGTGGCGCGGGCCTGAAGGCGCGCCATCCGTTGGCGCTGTGCTTCACGGATATATTGCTCGTCCTGCTCCCGCTTCAACCGCGCCTTCCACTCCTCTTCCGACTCCAGCCTTTGTCGACGATCTTGCCGCTCCGGTGGCTGACGTTCGACGAGTGGTTCGTGCTTCTCCGTTTTTTCCGCGATAACGGGAGTTGGTTGAAACGCCTCCTGCTTTTCCGGCTCACCGATAATGCCATCGGTTACACCTCTCTTGAGCTGGTCGCCGAAATTGGTCGCGGGGCTGTTAGACGCCTCCACGATGTCGCCACGTTGGAAGGAAAGACCGCGCAGCGACAGACCGATGACGACGATTCCCACGAACAGCGTGATGACGATGATGGCGACGATGATCGGCAGGCGGTTGAGCCGGCGCATGCCGGTCTGATCGTCGGCTTGGCGTGACGTGCCAAGCTGGAGCGATTGGCCCATTTCGATCTCCCTCAGTTGCGCCGCATGATCGAAAGTGGACTGGCCGGCGCGGCGCCGGATCCCGCGGGCGTATAAGCACGGCCAAGAGCGATCGAAGGCGTCGACAGGCGTGCCAAAACCTGTCCGTCGAACCGCTCGATTGCATAGGCAAGCTCAACCGGCTTGACGTCCTTCGCAACCTTGCCGTCCGTGACGACCGTGTAGCCCCACCCCTTCAGGGCCGCCTCGAGGGCGGTCGCGAACTCCGAGGTGTCGTTCTCCATCTTGATCGTCGCCACACCGGCCGGACCGATCTGCTCGGCAAGCCGGCTTGCCATGTCACCGGCAATGGCGCTTGCGGCGGGTCCGGTGACGGCGACGGGAGTTGAGCTCGTGGTCAGCGCGTCATCCGCCGTTTGGCAACCGGAAAGTAGCACGACCACGAGCAGGAATCCGAAAAGCTTGCCCATCGATCATCCTCCCCGCCGGATAGTGATCTTCTGCTGTCGCCAACCGACGCCGGAAACGAGGATCGCCTTGTCGATGGCATAGTCGACGGTCATCATGTCATTCTTCATCCGATAGTTCACGATGCGATTTTGGCCGCCGGAAACGACGAACAGTACCGGTGCGTCCTGACCCGAGATCGACTTCGGGAACTGGATGTAGGTCTTCACACCGTCCGAATAGACCCGCTTTGGCCTCCAGGGCGCGCTGCCGCTCACGGAATAGGAGAAGTTCAGCTTATCCGGCGTCGTGCCCGGAATGCCGCCTGTTTCGAGACGGGCATTGATATCCGCGAGCTTGGTCGAAACATCTTCCGGATATTCGAAGCCGACACGCGCCATGTATTGGCTGGGGTGAGACTTGAGCTGAATATGGTAGGTGCGTCGCGATGTCGTGACCACCATCGAGGTCACAAGACCAGATTCGGAAGGCTTGACGATCAGGTGGATCGCCTGGCCTCCGGTGGCCCCCGATGTCGCGGGTTCCACCTTCCAGCGCACCGTGTCGCCCACCAGCACGTCACGGACGATCTCACCACCCTGCAGCTCGATATCGCAGACCTGCAGCGGCGAACAGACGACCGAGGGCTGGGTCTCGCCAAACAGGAAGATGACCTTGCCATCCGGTCCTGTCGTGACCAGGCCAGGTGCCCCACGCCACTTCCGGGAAATAGTCGTTCCCCTCACTTCATTCGTGGTCATGCTTTGCGCCTGCGCGCACGCCACAAAGGCGAGCCCGGCCATGCAGCCGGCGGCCGCGATCAATCCTCTTTTTCGCATTGAGATATCCCTATCCTTAAAGCTGAGCCGTCCAGTCGAAATCCCGGACATAGAGGCCGATGGGATTGAGGCGGATCGTCGCCTCATCCTGCGGCGCGGTAAGCGCGACCGTGGCGATGCCACGAAAGCGACGGGTCCCGGTTTCCTTGCCCTTCCGGTCCCGCTCGTATTCCGTCCAGTCGATCTGATAGGTCTGCTTCGAAAGCGCCACGATGTTGTTGACCTCGATCGCGACCGTCGAGGATCTCGCCCTCTCGAAGGGTGAATTGCCGCGGAACCAAGTGTTGATCTTCTCGGTCGACGGATCGGAGGTGCGCAGCAGGGCGTAGGTGCGGTCGATATATTGCTTCTGTACCACGGCGTCGGGCGTGATAGAACGGAAGCTCGTGACGAAGTTGCCGAGCGTCGAGCGTACCACCCGCGCATCGGCATACTCGATTTGTTCGGGGAAGCCGGCTGTTACCGCGGTTCCAAGCTTGTCGACCTCGACGATATAGGGGACAAGCTTCACTTGGGTACTCAGATACATCGCGTAGCCGAACCCGATCACGGCCATTGCCAGGCCAAGGATGCCGACGATCCGCCAAGCGGCGGCGGCTTTCACATAGGAGCCATAGCGTTCGTTCCATTCAAGACGTGCGGCGAGATACGGATTATCAGGTGCGCGGTTCGCTGCCATTTGTTCTTCCCTTGTGATTTATGATCTGTCGTTGCGTTCCGGGGGCGGCTTTGGCGCGCCGTGACCGCCACGCTGTTCATCGAGCTTCGCATTCGCAAGTCCGAGAATGGAGCCGGCATAGGCGCCGGGGGAGCCGATCGCCTTTTCCTTGGCGGCTGAGCCGGCTGCTTGCGCGCCCGAACCGAAGCCCACACCGATACCGCGAAGAGCGGCGCCAGCGACGGAAGAGCCCGCGGCTCGTGCGGCCTGCGCCGCCGCGAAGCCCGCGCCGGCAGCGCCAGCGGCGAGGAACCCGGCGCCGGTGGCGAAGGATGCCGCCTGTCCACCATGGCGGATCGTCTCCATACCGCCGCTGACGGAGGCTCCCTGGACAACACCCTGAAGGATGCTCGGTACATACATGGCGATAATGAAGACCACGACGGAAATGCCAGCGATCGACAAAGTGGTGACAAATCGATCGGAGGATGCGGTCGGAGCATTCGCCAGACCCAAGAGGACCTGCGATCCGATCTTCGCGATCATCACCAGCGCCATCAGCTTCATGCCGACGCCGAAGGCGTATATGAGGTAACGGATGGCGAAGTCTTTCGTGTAGGATGAGCCGCCCAGCCCTAGCATGATCATGCCGGCCAGCAGACCAACATACATCTCGACCATCACCGATACGAAGATCGCCGCGACAAGCGAAAAGCAAATGACGACGACGCCCATCGCTAGTATGGCCGCGATCGCCAGGGCATTGTCCTCGAAAACCCCGAATTTCGCCTGTTGTGACATTTGCGAGGCGACCCGGATACCGGCGTCGAATATTTCGGCGGGCGAGGCTGAGCCACCGCCCGAGCCGATCTGAAACAGGCTGTCGATCACCGCGCGTGCAAACGTCGGCCCTTGCGTGAGGACGAACGCAAAGAACCCGATGAACATGATCCGCCGTACGAGTTCGGCGAACCAACTATCCAGCGACGCGGCCTGGACGGCGAGCCAGACCGCCGCGATACCGACTTCGATCGTCGCGAGGATCCAGAACAGCGATTTCGCCGCGTCCATGATAGTTGTCTCCCATCCCTTCGCCGCGGCCGATACTTGGTTTTCCAGCTCGGTGAGAACCTGTCCTTCCTGCGCTAACGCGGGGGCGGCGCAGGCGAGGCAGGCAAGTCCTGCGATCAGGAACGGGCGCTCAAAATTGCTCTTCACCATCTTGGGCGCATCTCCTGTCCGTCCTTGATCGGTGGCGGCTCCCCGCCGGAGCCGAAGAATTTCTCCCGAAGAGCACGCTGCTCCTCGCTGAGAACAGGTTTGGCTCCGCCCCGGAAACCAGCGATCAACAGGCTCGCGGCGGTGACGGCGAGCAACAGGGCAACGAGGGCAGCGCGGCTCACCAGCGAGGCTCCATTTTTTGACCTTCGGGAATGCTCTTGACCTCGGCGTCGAAGAACTTTTCGCGTCGCGCCTGGGCCAAATCCTTGTCGGTCTGCTCGGTCTGGAGCCAAGTTCCCATCATCGTCATTTGCTGTGAGACGAGACCGCGAAGCTTCTGCATCTGCGCGACTTGCTGGGCGGCGATTTCATGGCCCACCTGTAAGGCCTTCATCTGCCCATCGGCCGTCTCCGACAACGATCTCAAGGACGACATCGTCTCCTCCTCGCTGTCGAATTGGCTGGCCGTCAGGCTCGCCGCCTTCAGGGAGCTGGCGATGGTGTCGCGGTTGGTGTTTGACCAGGACTGGTAGGTCGAGGAGAACGTCGCGTTGTCCGGCAGGTTGGTTTTGAGATCGGCATAACTCTGAAAACGCTGCTGAAGAACATCGTCGGCATTGCCCATCGAAAAGGCGATGCCCTGACCTTGGTTGACGATACCGCGCAGCTGATTGAGATCGCTTTCAACCTGTCCCCAGATATGATCGGGAAGCCGAGCCGTGTTTTGCAGCATGTTCTGGTAGATCTTGAGCTGGTTTTCGATCTGATCCGCAAGCTGGCTGATCTGCGTCAGCTGGTTGTCGACCTGGATGCCCGAGCTCTTGAGCAGGTCCACCAATTGCGCGTTGTTGGCGAGCTGCGTCCACTCCGTCGCGGCACCGGTGGCGGTCCCCGCTCGAGCTAAAGGCGCGGTTCCGATCGTCAGGGCCGCGGCCGCCAGCCAGGCGAACCATCTATTCGAACTTGAGTAGCGATGTGGCATCGTGAACTCCTCTCGATTCAAGCCAGTGGATCGGCCAGTCATGGCCATGTTCGGATTTCAGCGCGCGGATGCGCTTCAAGTCTTCCTTGCCGGAAGCGCCGACGAAGCTAAGGGCGACCGGTCCGAGCGACATGTCGAAGAGGCGTCGGCCTTCAGGCGTCGCCACGTAATATTCGCGCTTGGGGATCGCGGTGGAGACAATGTCGATCTGCCGCTCGTTAAAGCCCATCCGCTCATAGAACTCCCGCGTGCCCGGCTGTCGAGCGGAACCATTGGGAAGGCAAATCTTGGTCGGGCACGACTCCTTCAGGACGTCGATAATCCCGGACCGCTCGGCGTCCGAGATGGATTGGGTCGCGAGCACCACCGCGCAATTGGCCTTGCGCAGTACCTTCAGCCATTCGCGGATCTTGTCGCGGAACACGGGATGACCGAGCATCAGCCAGGCCTCGTCGAGCACGATCAGACTGGGAGACCCGTCCAGGCGCTTCTCGATCCGGTGGAACAGGTAGGTCAGAACCGGGACGAGGTTGCGCTCGCCCATGCTCATGAGCTGCTCGATCTCAAAGGTCTGGAAGGCGCCAAGGGTCAGCCCGTCTTCCTCGGCATCCAGGAGCTGCCCCATGGGCCCATCGACGGTGTAGTGATGCAGTGCGTCCTTTATCTCGCGCAGCTGCACGCCGCTGGCGAAATCCGAAAGCGATCGCCCAGAAGCACTCGCCATCAGTCCGATCTGACGGGAAATGGCATTACGATGATCGGGCGTGATGGTGACACCCTGGAGGCCGACCAGCATCTCGACCCATTCCGTCGCCCACGCACGGTCGGCGTCGCTTCCGAGTTCGGATAAGGGGCAGAAGGCCAGCGCCCGGTCCTTCCCTTCGGCGTCATCGCCGATCTCATAGTGATCGCCGCCGGCCGCGAGCGTCAGCGGCAAAAGCGCGCTTCCTTTGTCGAACGCGAAAATCTGAGCTTGGCCGTATCGGCGGAACTGCGCGGCGATCAGCGCCAGAAGTGTCGATTTACCCGATCCCGTCGGCCCGAAGATCAGCGTGTGGCCAACATCATCGACGTGCAGGTTGAGCCGGAACGGGGTGGATCCGCTCGCGACCTGCATCAAGGGCGGCGAATTCGGTGGGTAGAAGGGGCAGGGGGCGATCGGAGCTCCCGACCACACCGAGTTGAGCGGGATGAGGTCCGCGAGATTGCTGGTGTTGATCAGTGGTTCGCGAATATTGCAATACCAATTGCCTGGCAGACTGCCAAGAAACGCGTCCGTCGCATTGAGCGTCTCTATCCGAGCGCCAAAACCTTCGGCCTGGATCAGCCGGCGGATCGCCTCAGCCTTTTCCTGCAGTGCCTCGCGGTCGCTGTCGAACAGCACGATGACCGGCGTGTAATAGCCATAGGCAACCAGCTGCGATGAGGCCTGTGCGATGGCATCCTCGGTCTCGGCCACCATGGCCATCGCATCCTGGTCCATCGACCGGCTTTGTGTTTGGAATATCTGGTCGAAGAATGGCCGGACTTTCTGCTGCCATTTCTTGCGCGTGCGCTCCAGCTTTTGCCGCGACTCCTCCGCATCGAGAAAAATGAAGCGGGATGACCATCGATAGGTCAGCGGCATCAAGTCGAGGCTATTGAGAATGCCTGGCCAGCTCTCCGCCGGCAGACCATCGATCGCGACAACGCCTAGGAAGCGGCTTTCGACCTTTGGCGTCAGGCCATGCTCAAGCTCGGCCGTCGCGATCCAGTCGACGTACATGGGAATATCCGGAAGCCTGATCGGATGGTTCTCGCCCGTGATGCAGAATCGCACGAACTGCAGCAGGTCGTCATAGCGGGCGATCCTTTCCCTTCCCTTCTCGATCGTCTCACGGGTTTCCATTCGCCTGATCGACAATGTGTTCGCGAGATACTGCTCGATTTCACGGATGGCATTCTTGAAAACAAGGAGCACCGTGTCCGCGTAAGACTTCTTCCGACTCTCTTCATCCGAATAGATATATTTGCTGAGGGCGGTCTTCCGGGACTCAAGCGGCCGGTAGGTGAGAATGAGGGCGTGCTTGCTCTCGAAATGCCCCTGATCCCGCTTGAAATGCGCCCGGCGCTCCGCGTCGATCGCGCGCGTGACCGGATCGGGGAAATGGCAGCGCTCTTCCGACGGATAATCGACCGTCGGAATGCGGATGGCCTCGACCTGGATCATCCAGCCGCTTCCAAGCCGCGAGAGGACCGCATTGATCTGCCGCGAAAGGCCGTTGCGTTCAAGATCGGTCGCGCTTTCCGAGTCCGGACCGGCGAAGTACCAGCCGGCCATCAGGCTCCCGTCCTTCAGCAGGAGAACGCCATTGTCGACGAGGCCCGCATAGGGAACCAGATCGGCGAAGGATGGACCGGTCGCGCGGAAGCGTTTGAGTGCCGCCATAGCCGTCTCCTCAATACCGGCGCCAAGGCGACGTGGTCGCCTTATAATAGGGTCTGTACGAGATATGCCGGATATAGACCTGCCGCATGAATGGGTCGGACTTCGCCATCATCCTGAGAAGTCCGACGATGACGATCCAAACGGCGACTCCAAAGAGCGCGGAATAGACGGTCAGCACAACGAAGATCAGGATGACCGCGCCCAGACCGGTGAGCAGCACTAGTTCGCGGTCTGCGCCCATCAGGAGGTTCGGACGCGAGAGTGCACGGTGAATGCGGTTGCGCTGCAGGCCAGATACGGGCTCAGTCATGAGTCCTCTCCCCGTCCAAGCGTTGTCCGTTCGATGTTAGCTGCGCGTCCGGCAATCCGATCGAGGCACCGGTCGCGCCGAACAGGCCGACGATGTTGGTGGCGCCGAGCAGGATGCCGGCGACGAGGACGACATAGACCAAGCGCCGCGCGAAATCGTTGAGCTCGCCGCCGAAGATCAGCATTCCGCCAGCGATGGCCACGGCGGCCAGTGCAATGGCGCCGGCGACCGGACCGGTGATCGATTCCTGGATTTGCTGCAACGGACCTTCCCAGGGCAGGCTGCCGCCAGAACTGGCGAACGCTGGGGTGACGCTAGCAAGAGCGAAGGATGCGGCAAGCAGCGCAACGATGAAACTCAAGTTCTTATACGACATGATGTCCTTCTTCCTGTTCTTCGCTAAGTTGGTCGGATTCAATTTCATATCGGCCGTTGACGAAGCGCTCGACCTGGATGACGTCGCGAACGCGCCGCCCGCGCGCTGTCCGTTCGATGGAGATAACGAGATCGACGGCTTCGCCGATCACCTCGTTCATGGGCTGCTGGCTTGCTTCCGCCGTGAGCTGCTCAAGACGACGCAGCGCCGACAGGGCGGTGTTCGAGTGAATGGTTGCCACTCCACCCGGGTGACCGGTGTTCCATGCCTTGAGCAAGGTGAGAGCGGCACCGTCGCGGACTTCGCCGACAACAATCCGATCGGGACGCAGGCGCATGGTGCTCTTCAAGAGCCGTGCCATGTCGACAGTGTCACTGGTATGAAGAAGAACGGCGTTCTCCGCCGTACATTGGATCTCGGCCGTATCCTCCAGAATGACGAGCCGATCCTCTGGTGCGCATTTCACGATCTCGTCGATCACCGCATTCGCGAGCGTTGTCTTGCCAGACCCGGTACCACCCGAAATGATGATGTTCAGCCTGGAGGAGATCGCGCTTCGAATCGTGAAGGCCTGGTCCTGTGTCATAACGCCGGAGCACACATAATCGTTGAGCGGGATTAGACGCGAAGCGCGTCGGCGAATCGTGAAGGCAGGCTTGGCGACCACCGGCGGCAGCAGACCTTCGAACCGGTGACCGCCTATCGGTAGCTCTCCGGAGATGATGGGTTGCTCGGCGTCGACTTCGGACTGGAGGGCATGGGCAACCGTGCCGATCACCATTTCGGCGGCGGCCGACGACATCTCGCCGGCCGGAGCGATACCGTGCCCAAGCCGTTCGATGTAGAGCTTTCCGTCCGGATTGAGCATTATCTCGACGACGGTCGGATCATCTAGCGCGACGCAGAGCTGATCGCCGAGGGCTTCTTGAAGTTTGCGGACAAGCCGGGGGTGAGAGCGAAGCTGGTTCACCGATTTCTCCTTACACTGCATGGTTGCTAGGGGTGAATTCCGACTGGTAGTTGGAAGGGCGGAGCTTCTGAAACATCTCCTCATTGGCAGGTAAGGTGCCGGCTACCGCCATGGTACCACCGATCTTCCTGGGTTGGTCGAGGCGCTGGAGCGGCCAATCGACACGAGCGAGGATCCGCTCGAAGCGGACGTCGGTCACCGTGACGATTTCCGAGAAGTTGTTCGCCATGCACCATTCGATGATTCCCGCGAACATGGTCAGCGTTGCTTCATGCACTGAACCCGTTTCCCTTCCCTCCTTAAGTGCGGTGTCGACGCAAAAGCGCGAGCTTTCGATCATTGCGCGGTGGGCATTTAGCCGGCCATTCGGGAGAAGCGAGGAAAAGACCTCGGTCACCATGGTCGGACCGAGGGCCGGGAGCAGCCTTGCACATCCGGCCACTTGGCCACAGGCGGAGATTGCGAGGACGTAGGTTGGCCCATGAGCGTCAAAGTCATCGGACTCGCATTCCGCGGTTACCTTGACGTCCCAACCCAGGCGACCGGAGAACACGCGGGCACGGAGTTTGTGATGCATGTGGAGGAGATGCGTCTCCTGGATCGTCCGGGGCGTCGAGAACGCGACAACTCGCATGAACTTCTCCGTCGTTGTTTCTTCCGCGGAGAAATCAGCACAGATTGGAATTGTGTGGCAGTTGTAGAATCCTACAAATCGGTAGCGGCCTGGGTCGGGTGACTTGGGAAAGATGCTGGAAGATCAATATTTCAACAGCGTTTCCGTTGAATGTGGTACCAGAGCCTGCCCGCAAATTTCGAGCCATGCGATTTGTGGCGGATTTCGCATGGGCGCGAACTGATGGCGGCCACGGTGGTCGTTCGGGCCATGCTGGGGGTGAGCAATGCAAAGGTTGCTGTTGATCGACCTCGCACCTCAAGTGTGAGTCCAAGCTGCAACAGTTTTCGACAATCGACCGCTTGGCCCAGCCGGCGCTGGATCCCTTTCCTCCGTTCGAGTTATTTCGATAGGGCAGGATGATTTGAGCGGACATGGTGGCCGTCTCATCCGAAGGACACGTCATGACGGCGCAGATTGTCGCGGCATGGGCCGCACGGAACGGTTTCGATTTGCTCGATGCATGGAGGTATCGTCGCAGTGACGATGCACGCACAATCACCATCGAGATCAAGAGGCTCTCGGTGGTGTTGATCGATGAGAGAACAGGTTCGCGCCCGCGGATCGTTTCCGCATTGTTCAAGGATCTGGTGTTCGGGAATCCGAGCAGCAAACTCGACCGGCTCCTGCTTGATCGTTGACAAGCGGGTGGCCGGGATTTCCATCTCTGTAATTGTTACGCTATTCGACCAAGCGCAGCTGTGGACACTCCGAGATTACATTGAATCTCTAGGTGGTAGCTTGAAAATCATCGCCGATGTCGCCGGCAAGAAGGTCGACCTTTCCAGCATCGCTGAAAAGTCACCACACCGCTCAAAAAGGGCATAATTCTGAGTTCGGGCGGCCACTAGATTACCAACCTAGCCGCCCGTCCGTTCTTTCGCTCCGCATTGTTATAGTAACTCGCCGCCTGCGCCACGGACTTGTGTAGGGATTGCTGCATGGCTTCCTGCAAAGGAACGCCGCGATTGGCGGCTTCCGTCAGATATCCGGAGCGCAGTCCATGCGCCGAAAACAGCTCCGGATCCAAACCGGCCTGGCTGCAGCGTGTCTTCAGGATCAGATTGACCGACTGTGGCGTCAGCGCCCGCCGATCGATATTGCCCCATTGGTCGATGCGCCGGAACACCGGTCCCGCGTCGACCTTGGCCTCCATCAGCCATTGCTTGAGCGCTTCGACCGGCCGGCCGATCAAAACGACGTGCGCGCGGTCGTCGGCCGCTGTCGTCTTGGTGCGGCCGAGAGTGATGGTGAGACACGGCAGGAGAGGGGAGGCGGGATTTCGGGGATCGGCATGCACCGGCTCCTCGTCGACCAGATCCTCTACTCGCAGGTCAGCGACTTCGGAGCGCCGGCGGCCGCCGGAGGCAAAGGCAGTCAGCAACAGGGCGCGGTCGCGAAGATCGACGCGGCGGTCGCCAGCACAAGCGGCCAGCAGCTTTGCCAACACATCGCCGGTGACGGCTCGTCTGCTCTTGCGGCGGCGTTGTCGCGGCGTGGCGCGCACAGCCAGGCGCAATGCGGTTTTCAGGGAAGGCGCGGCAAATAATCCCGTTAGCCCGCGCCAGCGCGTCAGGATCGACCAGGAGCTCAGCCGCCGGCGTACCGTGTCTGGCGCATGCGGGCCATCGACACGCAGTAGACCCTGGGCGCGCAATCCGATCTCGACGTTGGCCGGCATACCATGCGTGGGATCCTGGGCACGCTCGGCGGGATCCCAGAGATGATGGGCGACGAATTTGAGAAGCAGACTTTCCGGCGCCGGCCAGGGGAGGGAAGCGCCGGTGGCAAGCTCGCACCAGGCTTCGAGATAGCCGAGATCGGAGGCGAGTGCGCGAAGCGTATTGGCGCCCATGCCTTCCTTGGCGAGATGCTTGAGGGTGGCGACGTCGTCATCGGTCAGCAGCGCCGCCAGCTGATCGCGGCGGGCGAAGGGCAGGATAGCATCAAGGGCGTCCAGCTCCTCGGCGCGGAGCAGCACTGGATCAGCGGGGGAGGGCCGGACGACAGCTTTGCTTGTCATTGAGTAGCCGATGCGGGATGGCACTTTACGTCCGTCCGCCCGAAATCATTCCCCTTGAAGAGGAGAGGGGCCTTTGCGATCGCGGCAACGGCGTACGAATAGCAGTCGCCTATGTTAAGGCTGGCCGGATGGCGACCTTTGCCAAACAGGTCGAAGGCCTTCTCGGCAACATAATGATGCCGCTCGCCAAAGGCCACCGCAATCACATTTGGCAAAGCGACGAGCTGTGAAATGATGATTGCAGCGTTAGGAAAGTTCTTGCCGGTGAGCACCATTCGTGCCTCAAGCAAGGTCGGCCAGCCAATGACGACATCCTCGCGGGAGACGAGCGCATGAAACCGTTCAGCTTCGGGCTCTCCCAGTGATGTAGCCACAATTACCGACGTATCGACAGCGATCACTTCGGCAAACCGTTTTCGTCGTAGAGATCATCGTGGGCGTAGGTGGTGCCGGCCGGCACGGACCGTCGGCCCTCCGCCATCAACTCCCAAAGCGTGTCGGCTGGCGTCTGTGTCGGTTTTTGCCGCAGTTCTTGGTCGTAATGCTCGAGCGCAATTTCGACGAGCTTGTTGATTGGTTGGCCGGTGCGTCTGGCCAGGGCGTGCGCCAGATCGCGTGCCTTGCTGCTGCGGATGGAAAGCCGCGGTGCGGGCATTTTGAGCATTCCTGGCGCGGATATCATGGCTCGCAAAGATAGTGCTTTGCTGGGAAGATAGCAAGCGAACGCCTTCAGATGGCTCACTATCGATACTTGGTAAGTCTGGCTTGAGCGGCGTTGGGGCCGGATCGGCACGCACGGTCAGATGAAGCTGGAACTGATCGAGAAGGATGTCGATCCCTCGAAGCGCATCGATGCGCTGGCACCTCAGAAAACCAGACGCGGCTATCAGCCGAAATAACCCCCCGGCGGGACAGGCCTCTTTGACGTTCGACGGCAGAACAATGCCCCCGGCGGCAAGACCGGGGGAGATTTGCGGTGTCAGTCCCAAGGGACGACGGCCATCAGCTCGTCGCCATCCTGTCCGGGATAGCGGCCGAGGTTGGCGTTGAGCCTGCCGTAGCCGGTGTTGACGGAGAGGGTCAAACAGTCTCCGCCATTCTGGTTCTGCTTCTTCCAGATGCCGCCGATTTCGACGCGGCGTCCGCGAGGTGTCTTGACGAAGAGGCGATAGACCGGAGCCTTGGCGTTGGGGCTATCGAATTCCTCCCCGAAAATGTCGAAGTCGTAGGCGAGGGATGCGACATTGCCGGTGAGCGTGTTGTCCTCGTTGACGCGGATGAAGTTGACGAGATCGGTCATGGCAGTGTCTCCTTGGTTTGCGTTGCCGATGGTCACGATCAAGCGGCCGGAAGACAGTCAGCGCAAATGCCAGGGCATTTGCCGCGGGGACTGCACCCGAGGGGCAAAGCGCATGCGGAGCGGCGCCGGCTGGGAGGAATTTGCCTCGCGAGGAATGACGTCAGTCAGGGGAAATTCGTCAATGCGGCGGTTGCTGTCCGACTGGCCGGTCGCAATGAGCCATCAACTTGAGGCAACGCAATCCAGGAAGATACGTCCGGCGCTCAGGTTTCGTCTCATCTGCCTTCCATGAAGACAACGCGCCGCCGGCGCGATCGAACAACAGCCATGCCACGGATGGGTAGGCAAATTACAAAACCGCAGCGCCAAGGTTTCGGTCCACAGCCCGAAGGTGATCACCTGGGCGTGCCTACATGCTGGTATCGGCGGCATATGGAGGAAGCAGAAGCGGCAACGGCGCTGTTTGAAAAGCCGTCACTTGATAACCAAGCCGCCCGGCATTGCACCGAACGGTATGCTTCCGATGGGGATGTCTTAGTCCTGTCTGTCGTGCTCCGGGTGCGATCGGACCGATCCGGCCGAAAAGCCGGGGGCATCGCCTGCCTTCGACCTTGCGTTTCATTGCGGGCGGGCAGGGGTGCACGAGGGGAAGGGCCGAAGGGGGTTCCCCTCGCCCCAATGATGATCAAGCAGCTGCTCGCAGATCGAAATTCGCGTGGATCACCTCGTAGGGAATATGAATTTTCCCATCGTCGGTCTGTTCGATTATACCCCAATCAGACAAGGCTGACACATCGTCATGCACCCGCTTGATGTCCCGTTCGAGAGAGCGGGCAAGGCCGCGAATGCTCGACGGGCCGATCTTTTGAAGATGTTCGATCAATTCCCATCGTTTGGGTGTGATGACCGAAAAGAGCTGGGCGGGTGAGGAAAAAGTGAAGACGGCGACGGGATCAGAGGGCTTTCCCGACCGCATCGCGCTAGCCGCCCGGTCAAAGGCTTCATCAAGAGCTGCTTCGCTATCAGCTCGGATTTGGATCAAGGCTTCTTTCATGGCTTCTGCCTCCTCTTGATGATCTCCTTCCGAAAATCGGACAGGAGGGCATCGGTCGTCGTGAAGTGGTAAGGCTGCTCGTCACCGTCCAGATGGCAATGATCACCCTTACCCCGCTCATTGTCGAAACCGACGATGCGGCGACCATCCTTGCCGTAGAACAGTCAATACTTGAACAGATGCATGCTTCCGGCAACAGGTTCAGGCACTTTCCAGATAACGATCTCGACAATCGCGCCGTCTGGCAAAACCGTTTTGGAACGTTCGATCAAGGTCGCTGCAATCATGTTGTCATTTATGCCATCAGTTAAAACCGTTGTCAAGAATGACAACGGGCAAGATATGGAGAAAGCAAGCCGGTCGCAGCGGAGAGACGCTGCGACCGGCGACGGCTGATTACTCAGCCGCCTCGGGACGTTGATCATGTCCGTTGCATGGTAGTCGCTGTACTCATCTGCCTCGGCAGCCAGCAAACCACCCTTGCCTTCGTCCGCCTTGGAAACGGCGGGGCGGATGAGGGAGGGGAGCAAAGCCGCGCCGATGGCCCGGGCCTCGGCATAGGCTGCGGCTTCAGCGTTATGAGACGGCGGCGAAGGAAACCTTCACGCCACCTCGTAATCAAGCCGCCTTCGATGGCTCGTCCGACGACGCGAGCGACACGGAGAGTTTCACGCCGAGCGCTCTGGCGGCACCGATCAGCGTCGAAAGCTTCGGATCGCCGTGCTCGCTCGGGGCTTTATAGAGCGCTTCCTGCGTTACACCTGCTTCCTTGGCAACAGCACTCATGCCGATAGAACGAGCAACATCGCCAAGCGCATGAGCGATCAGGGAGGGGTCGCCATCCTCAAAAGCCGCTTCGATATAAGCGAAGCGCTCCTCCGGCGTTTTCAGGTAATCCAGAACATCAAAGCGGGTCGTTTCTAGCACCATGTCAGATCTCCTTCGCCATTTTCTTCGCTTGGGCGATATCGCGCGTCTGCGAGGACTTGTCGCCGCCACATAAACGAATGACCAAGGTGCGGCCCGTATAGGTCAAATACAAACGATATCACGGCTTAGATTGATCGAACTGCCTGCGAAGGACCTGCCATTCCTCCCAGACATGGGAAAAATCAACATCCTTGTAGCCACGCCTCTCTTCTACAGCTTCCGCGGCGCTCGTCGGCACAGCAATGGCGGCAGCGCTGTCGCGCACTGCTTCCACCTGACTTTGGGTCAGTGGCTTTCCACTCAACTTCTCCGCGTTCAGCAGCAATGCAGACAGTGACGGCACAGCCACAATGACTAGGTGGTCGGGATTGGGCCGGCGCATCAATTCCGCGAGCGTACCATTATCAGAACTCTCCAAAGGTTGATTGCTTGCCGCCATACTTGCTCCCGAACTGACGATGAGACAGACAACCCATAGCACGGCATAGATATTCACCACTCTTGGCATGGATAATCTGTACCTGTACCGATATGAAATAAATAGATCATTCGGGATCTAATGTTTTGCTGCGATGCGGCAGAAGTGACGCTTTTCGATCCGTCGAGAAACGTTTATCGAGCGCCGTGAGCCTTGGCAGTCATATCAACTCCGAGAGCGCGCATCACCGCCAACGTTGTTTTGAGCGTTGGGTTTCCGCGTTCGCTGAACGAGCGGTACAGTTGTTCCCGGGATAGCCCCGTCTTTCGAGCAATCTCGGCCATGCCCTTGGCGCGGGCCACAACGCCGAGGGCTTTGGCAACATAGGCAGCATCGCCTGTCTCGAAAGCATCGGCCATAAAAGCTGCAATTTCCTCATCATCAACGAGCGCAGCGGCCGGATCGTAAGTGGTCAGCTTTTCATTCATCCTGTTCACTCCATTCCTTCGCCAATTTTTTTGCGTTGGCGATGTCGCGGGTCTGTGATCCTTTGTCCCCGCCACAAAGCAGTATGATCAGCACGTCGCCCCGCCGCTGGAAGTAGACGCGGTAGCCGGGGCCCTAGTGAATTCGCAGTTCACTGACGCCCTCACCAACTGGCTCGACATCACCGGCCAAGCCCTCGGCCAGTCGCATCAACCGGGCTGCAATCATGGTTCTGGCTCGTTTGTTCCGTAGGCGCGATTCCCATTTCGCGAAAGTCGGCGTCTGCTTCAGTTCAATCATGCCTGTAATGTAGTCTATAAACTACATTTTGCAAGCGGAATGCTTGTGTGATTAAGCGATAGACACCCGGTCGTAGCGGAGAGACGCTGCGACCGTCGACGGCTGGCGTTACTCAGCCGCCTCGGGGACGTTGATCATGTCTGTTGCATCGTAGTCGCTGTCCTCATCTGCCTCGACAGCCAGCACACCACCCTTGCCTTCGTTCGCCTTGGGAACGGCAGGATGGATAGGAGAGGGGAGCCATGCGGTTCCCTTGGCCTGCGTCTCGGCATAGGCGGCGGCTTCGGCCTCCTTCATGCGGGCAATGCCGCCTGCGAACTCTTTGCCCTTGATTTCTGTCAATGCGGTTTCGATGCCATCGCGGGTGAGGTGATTGAAGTAGCTCTCCGCCGTCGCCTCGAAATATTTGCTCATGTCGAAATCGAGAGCCGTTGCCAATGCCTCGGCGCGGGCTCGCTGCGTCTTGCGGAAATCGTACTTTTCCTTCACGGCATCGATCGCATGGGACGCGGCGAAAGCCAGCAATTCGACAAGCTCAAGCTGATCGCGCTCAAGGCACCACTCAAAGAGATTGGCGGGATTGCCGGGAACCTGATCGCCAAAGCGCTCCGCTAGCTCGGCCAGTCCCGCGATCGCGAGGTTGTTCTGCGGTGCCTTCATGCTGGCTTCCAGCGACTTGCTGGTGAGTACAATCTCGAGGCAGCTGTAATCGCGCGAATGGGTGAGAACCGTCTGCAGCAGCAGGGCGTGAACCACGCTCGCCAGCGCGACACGATGGTTGCTAGCAAATTCGAGCCGGAGCGCGGCGGTGCTCTATACCGTCAGGTCTTCGATCAGCGTTGCGGAATGGATTAGCACGGGAGCGACGGGAGCCTGCGCGGCAGCTTCGTTTGCCCGAGCCGCATCCGCATCATTCTCGGCGTCCTCCGAACCATTCTCACCGCCCTTGGCTTCGTCCGGTCGAACATAGCCGCGATAGATCACAGGGTTTCCGCTGTAATCGAGCGACACGATAGCGCCAGCGCGGGCAAGATCATCGGGCGCATAAGCCCGTCAGCCTATGAGGAGGTCTGGAGATAATGGGGCAGGCTGGCGCAGTAATTGCGATCAGCTGCATCTACGATGCGTGCCGGGCACATCAACTCGGCTGGCGGCTATCTCGGGGATCTCACTGCAAAGGCGAGACGAGGGGAATTTTCGTTGGGTCCGATGCTATTTGCTCTCTTGAGAGCGAATTCGGTGCCAAGCAAAGCCTCCGCGCGAATACGAGGGACCGTGCAGTCACCGAAGTTATATAATAAGCCTTTGAATTCATGTGGAATTTTAAAAGTTTCCGGCTGGCACCTTCTTGCGTGACGCGGGATCAATCATTTGCTCGGGTGCCCTTCATCGGCCGCATGCTGTCGACGCCACGTTCGCGGTCGATCCAGCGCATGATGGGCGTGACCGCAATCCCGTGGGCGACAACAGAAATCAGGATGATCGTGAAGACAGTCGCCCATAGGGTTTCGACGTGTTCGAATTTCGCTCTCTGGGTTGCGAAGGCGAGATAGTAGATCGACCCGAGGCCGCGGATGCCGAACACGGCGATGATCGCCTTTTCCGCTTTTGGTTGATGGCAGCCGAACAGGCTGATCCAGCCCGCGAGCGGCCGGATGACTGCCAGCACGATGACAGCAACGACGACAACACGCCAATCGGCCTGAGCCAGGAGCGTGCCCTCGGCAAGCACAGCGCCGAAACAGACGAGAAGAACCATCATCAGCAGCCGCTCGATCTGTTCGCCGAAGTCGTGCAACTCACCGTGGAAGCTGCTTCCCCTTTCGACGCTGCGCAAGGTCAACGCGCTGATGAAGACGGCCACGAAGCCATAGCCGCCGACCAGTTCGGTGGCAGCGTATGAAACGCAGGTGAAGCCGAGGGCGGCGAGCCCGTCGCCCGTTTTCGCAAGCTGCCCGGCCTTGGGCAATCGGAACGTCAGATGGGCCAACGCCCGCCCGGCGAGCCAGCCCATGCCCGTGCCTGCGACGAGCTTCCAAAGAACGTCGACGACGAGCCAATGGCCGATCCAGTCGATTTGAGATGACGCGCCGGCTATTGCGATCGCGGCCATGACGAAGGGGAAACTGAGGCCATCATTGAGACCGGCTTCGGAGGTGAGCGCAAAGCGGATATCGTCCTCCTCGCCAGTCTGCGGCGGCCCGACCTGGACATCGGCAGCAAGCACGGGGTCGGTTGGCGCGAGCGCAGCTCCGAGCAGAAGCGCCGAAGCGGGGGGTAAGGACAACAGAGCCCAGCCGAGAAACGCGATGGCGGCGATGGAGAGCGGCATTGCAACGCCAAGCAGCCTCCAGGTCACCATCCAGCGTCTCCATCCCAGCGGACGATCGATCTTCAGACCAGCCCCCATCAACGCGACGATGACGACCAGTTCCGTCAGGTGTTCGGCCCAGCCGACATTCTCCAGCGGGTTCCTCTGCGGCAGCGGCGTAAACGGCGACAGCGAGAGGAGTATGCCGATAACGATGCAGCAGATCGGCAGCGATAGCGGAATCCTCTTCAAGGCCAGCGGCAACCATGTCGTCAGAAGAACCACCACTCCGAAGATGAACAGCGTGACGACGTAGTCCATTATGTCCTCTACTTACAGGCTTGTCAGCCGGAGGAAGATCAGACGCTGCGGGCCTGCTGTGGATGTTTTCCTTCCCTCAAATTCCTCGAGGATCTTGGCGCAGAAAGCAGAAAGAACCTTTGGATTGCGGCTCGTGATCAGCCAAGGCCCAAAGCAGGCAGTGAACGGCCGCAGGCTAGTATATGCTAAGCGGCCGCCTTTTCTGTGCCGGCACCAAAGCGCCGACGATAATCACCCGGTGACACCCCAACAAGCCGATTAAACACTCGTCGAAAAGCCGTAGAGTCCTCGTAGCCAACCGACCAAGCGATCTGGTCGACCGTACGTTTTGTAAATTGCAGCAGTTCGCGGGCCTTCTCGACACGGACGCACTGTACATACTCCGTGGGCTTGATGCCCGTTGCGGCTTTGAAGCGCCTCTGAAAGGTTCGCTCTTCAAGCCCGGCTTCGCGCGCCATATCGGTCACAGAAATGGCGCGTGCTCCTTTCGCCTGCAACCAGTGTTGGACGCGCAAAATGGCTTCGTCGCCATGCGTGAGGCGTGGTGCGAAACTCCCATAGTGGCGCTGTTCCCGTCCGCCTGCATCGACCAGAAAGAAACGGCTGGTTTCGACCATGATGCTTGGGCCCAACAGACGGTCGATCAGCCGCATGCCTAGATCGGTCCATGCCATCAATCCTCCCGCTGTGACGATATCACCATCGTCGATCACGATTTTTTCAGGCTCGACCCGTAAATCGGGGAAGCGCGTCTGAAGAAGATCTGCAAACTGCCAATGCGTCGTTACAGGGCGGCCCCGCAATAAGCCTGTCTCGGCCAAGACAAACGCGCCACCGCAGTTCGACGCCAACACGGCTCCGCGCGTGTGTTGTTCCAAAAGCCAGAGCGCAAGCGGAGCGGCTTCGGCGGCCGTAACTGGGCCCGACAACCTGCCAGGCGCGACGATAATATCCGGGAGGCCCTCGCCACCGGCATGGGTATCGAAGGTGCGCTCGAAACTTTTTCCGCTGACTGCCCAGTGAGTCAGCCGTAAAGTTCGGCCATTGCGTGCGCCGGAGAAGCTACTCGCGGTCATCAGCATATCAGTAAGCCCATGGACCATGGCTGTTTGGCATCCGCCATACAACAAGATTCCGACCTCAGCTGCCCTGACTGAAGGGCCTTGCCGATCCTGAAGCGCGGGTTCGATAGCCTCGTCCATGATAGTAGTTCGACTTTCTGATTGTCAGTTTTGGCCTGCCAAATGTCCGTTCTGCCGATCCCGATCATGCCGCAGCTGCGGTAACTATTCAACCACGGGGCGGAATTGGTTCCCCCGTTGAAAGCTAAGGAGGATACGGATATGGCGACTATCAAAACTACCGACGGTACCGAGATTTTCTTTAAGGACTGGGGACCGAAGAATGCTCAGGCCCTCGTCTTCCATCATGGCTGGCCGCTCAGCGCCGACGACTGGGATAACCAGATGATGTTCTTCCTCGAAAAGGGCTATCGCGTCATCGCCCACGACCGTCGTGGTCATGGTCGGTCAAGCCAGACCTGGGAAGGTAATGAAATGGACACCTACGCGGCAGACGTCACGGAGTTGGTCAGGGCACTCGATCTCAAGGGCGCGATCCATATCGGCCATTCAACGGGTGGCGGCGAAGTTGCGCATTACGTAGCCCGTGCTGAGCCAGGGCGTGTCTCGAAGGCCGTGTTAATTGGCGCCGTGCCGCCGGTAATGGTCCAGAAGGCATCCAATCCTGAAGGCCTGCCTATTACGGTCTTCGACGGCTTCCGTGCAGCAACCGCCGCCAATCGGGCACAATTCTTCATCGATGTGCCCGCCGGGCCGTTCTACAGCTACAATCGCGAGGGTGCGAAGGTGAACCAGGGCGTCATCGATAACTGGTGGCGCCAGGGTATGATGGGGGGCATCAAGGCACACTATGACTGCATCAAGGCGTTCTCTGAGACCGACTTCACCGAAGACTTGAAGAAGATCGACGTGCCGGTGCTTGTGATGCACGGAACCGACGACCAGATCGTGCCCTACAAGGACTCAGCTCCGAAATCGGCGGCCCTGCTTAAAAACGGCACTCTCAAGACTTACGAAGGCCTGCCGCATGGGATGTGCACTACGCACCCGGAGATCATCAATCCGGATCTTCTTGCCTTCATTGCCGGCTAACTGGCCTGGGTAACATAACGCAAGGGCGCCGCAGGTGGCGACGCCCTTGCGGATTTGGACCGTGAAGAATTCAAGAGAACGCAGCCGTGCGCTCGTCTGGATGCTGCAGAACGGCTAGCCTCGTTCGCTCAGAAGGAGTTTCAAAGATCGAAGCACTCGCGCCGCCCTGCCGCTGCGCCTGCCCGCACTATTGTAATAGCTCGAGGCTTGTTGCACGGAGCGATGCCGCGACTGCTCCATCGCCTCCGGAAGAGGGATACCGCGGTTAGCGGCGTCGGTCAGATGGCCTGATCGCAAGCCCGACTGCCATACCAATCTTCGTGTTCCAAATGCTCGGGAGATTCGATTGAATTGAACCGAGATCGACCTACAATGCCAGAATTGGGCCGAGAGGCTTTGCCCTTTGGCGCCATTTGTGGTCGTCAGCGCTCATCATCGTCAGTTTGACGTTTCGGGTGGTGCCTCGAAAATTCCCGCATCGCCATCAAGACCGGCATGAGCCCACGGCCAGCAACAGTAAGACCATATTCGACTCGGGGCGGCTGCTCACCAAAGTCGCGTCTTGCGACAAGGCCGTCGTACTCCAACTCCCGAAGATGTTGCGTCAACATTTTCTGAGAAATGTCCGGGATGTCTCGCATGAACTGTGACGCTCGCATCGATGGCTCGGCAAACAGCCGGAACAGGATGGGCAGCTTCCAACGACCGGTGATCATTCGAAGGATTCTGGTCACATGTGCAACCGATCCATCAGGGCCGAGGCAAGCCTCCCTCGGTTCTCGTTCGACAGGCACCTTAAAGTGCGTAATTGCCTCGTTCATCGTCTTGTCCTCTTATCAGCACATCGCAGTAGCACGGGAATTGCCAGGTGGATTTGAAACTTGATGGAAAAATTGCGCTTATCACAGGAAGCAGCAAGGGTATCGGCGAAGGAATTGCCAAGGGCTTGGCGCGTGAGGGCGCTATCGTCATCGTCCATGGTCGTAACAAAACGAGTACCGAAGAAGTCGCCCACGACATCGTCACCCAGGGTGGGCGCGCCTATGCGGTCTTTGGCGACCTGACGAACGACGATGACGTACAAAGGCTCGTCAACGATGCGCAGGCTTTCGTTAAGCCCGTCGAAATCTTGATCAACAATGCAGGCGGCTCCGGTGAACCTGAAGACTGGACCACCACTCGCCCGGAAACATGGGCATCTGGGTACGACCGAAACGTGCTGGCGGCTGTAAGGGTGACCGCTCGGCTTCTACCAAACATGCGCGCCGCTAAATGGGGAAGAATCGTCAACATCTCCAGCATGGCGGCGATAATGGCCCCCGCGAAAAGGCCCGATTATGGTGCCGCCAAGGCGGCTATGATTGCGATGACAGCCTCCTTGGCAAAGGAGGTCGCCATGAATGGCATTACAGCGAACACGGTATCGCCCGGAACGATTCACAGCGACAGATTAGAGAAAAGCTTCAGAAAGGTCGGCGCCGGGCAGGGCCTTGCGCCAGACGCACCATGGACCGAAATCGAGAGGATCGTGCTGCCGATGTTTGCGGAAGTCCCGATGGGGAGGGTTGGAACGCTTGAGGAGATCGCCGATGCGATCGCCTTTCTCGTGAGCCCGCGTGCGAGCTATATCACGGGAGCAAACCTACGGCTCGACGGCGGGATGTGGCCGGGACTTTGATTGTTCGCGGTGTCAGCCGCCTTTAGACCGTTTTGATCGTACCGCCATCGATGACAAACTCGGCGCCCTGGATCGAAGCAGCACGGTCGGAGGCAAGGTAGGCGACAAGGTCGGCCACCTCTTCAGGCTCGGCTCCGCGCCCGATCGAGATACCGCCCAGGGCATCAAGCACGGACTGCCGCGCGTCCTCAATCGTGCCGCCATTGGCCTTCCGGAGCATTTCGAGAAAGTCCGCGGTGGCCTCAGTCATGATCCAGCCGGGCGAGACGGAGTTGACCCGCACGCCCTTGGGACCGAGCTCTTTCGAGATCGACTTGCTGTAGGTTCTGAGCGCCGCCTTCGCGGCGGCGTAGGCTGTCGTGGATTCCGGCAGCGGCAGAACGGACTGAATTGAGGTGATATGCACGACGGTGCCTTTGCCCCGCTCCAGCATCTGCGGGATCAGCAGGCGATCGAGCCGGACGGTCGCCAGCAGGTTGAGGTTCAGCTCGGCGAGCCAGTGATCGTCTGTCAGCGCGGCGAAGCCGCCCGCCGGCGAAGCCGAGCCGCCGATGACCTGGGCAAGGATGTCGATACCGCCCAGCCGCTCAAGCGCTGCCCTGGCAAACGCTTCGCCACCCTTCGCGGTCGTCAGGTCCGCCTGCACGTAGTCTACGCCCTCTATAGGATCCTTGATCGTGCGGGCGGCGGTGACGACACGGGCGCCGCCGGCCAGGAACCGCTCGACGGTGGCGCGGCCAAGACCCTTGGTGCCACCGCTAATGAGTACGCGCTTGCCAGCGAACTCGTTGGGATCTGCGTGGATGCTCATACCGTGGTCTCCAGAATCTTAATGCCGTCGTTCTCCAGCGTGAAGCGATAGGTGAAGCGGAGCGGGCTGCCCAGGAAGTCGCCGTGAGCGGGACCTTCGAGCACGACATCGCCGTCTTCTTCCCGACCAGTGTCGGGCTCAAAGATCGCCTTAACCGCGATCGCTTCTTCCTTGAGTAGCTTGCGGATATCAGCCAGCCCCTCGTAACGCTTGCCGTTGTCAATGAAGACGGACTTCTGCAGGAAGGGCTTCATCATGCCGTCGATATCGAGACGGGCGTTTGCCTCGATATATTCGGCAATCGGCTTGGGTAGGTTCATTGACATGTTCATCTCCTTGATGGTGATGAGCAAACTTAGCGATGGACTTTTCGCCCGATAAGCGAGACAAATCGGCATGGGGTATTACGAAAATCGGGACAATGACTCGCCATTCGCTGATCGAACTTGAGGCGATTCTTGCCATCGTTCGATGCGGATCGTTTCGAGCGGCGGCGCTCGAACTCGGCATATCGACCACTGCCATCAGCAACGCGGTGGGCAAGCTCGAACGGGATCTTGACGTGCGGTTATTCAATCGCACCACGCGCAGCGTCTCGCTCACCTATGCGGGGAGGATCTTCGTCGCACAGATCAAACCGGCGCTCGAGGGCATCCAAAAAGCGATGGATACGGCGCGCTCGCAGCAGGAGACGCCGTCTGGCATCTTGCGCATCAATGCCTTCGCGACGGCGGCCCGCGAGATCATGGCGCCGCTGGTCCTGAGCTATCTGAAGCTCTATCCGCAGGTTCATATCGACATCGTCACCGAGGGGCGGCTTGTTGACGTTGTGGCCGCGGGGTTCGATCTGGGCGTGCGCAGCGCGGATCTGGTGCCGAGCGACGCGATCGCCATACCGCTGGGTCGGATGCGACGCATGGCGGTTGCGGCATCGCCCTCCTTTTTCGAAAACAGGCCTATCCCCCAGGTGCAGCAGGATCTGGTCTCTTACCCCTGCGTTCGCGTGCGGCTACCCGATGGCGCATTGTTCCGATGGCGGTTCGAGAAGGGAAGCGAAGAACTGCAGCTCGACGTCGAGGGGCCGCTCACTCTTGATGAAGCATCTCTGGCGCGGATCGCGGTGACGAGCGGCGTGGGGATCGGCTATTTCATGGAAGCCGATGTCCGCGAAGACATCGCGGCGGGACGGCTCGTGCGCATTCTCGAAGATTGGACACCGCCGCTCGCGCCGCTGTGCCTCTATTATTATAATCGGCGGAATTCCTCCGCGGCCTTCCAGGCGTTTATCGCGCTCGCGCGCGATTACGCGGCCGGACGGCTCGCGTAGCCTTGAGCCTGCTGCGCGACAGAGGCACCGAGGTCGTTTGGCATTCACCCCAAAAATCCGCGGTTTTGCGCCCGATTTTCCGACGGCCAGCGACAGGTCATGGGTGATTTCGGCCATCAGAGAAGCCGCGCGGCCCGACCGCTGCGCCGGGTCGCGCTGTTTTAGTAGCTCGAGGCTTGTTGAACGGAGCGATGTTTGGACTGCTCCATTGCCTCTGGAAGGGGAATGCCGCGATTGGCGGCTTCTGTCAGATACCCAGACCTCAGCCCGTGTGCCGAGAATTCCATAGGCTCCAACCCAGCCATCTCGGCCCGTTGCTTCAGGATCGCATGACCGACTGCGGATCGAGCGCACGCCGAGAGACGGTGCCCCATCCGGGATCCCAGAGATGATGGGCGATGAATTTGAGAAGCAGGCTTTCCGGCGCCGGCCAGGGGAGGGGAGCGCCGGTGGAAAGCTCAACACCAGGCTTCGAGATAGCCGAGATCGGAGGCAAGGGCGCGAAGGGTATTGGCGCCCATGCCTTCCTTGGCCAGATACTTGAGGGTGGCGACATCCTGGTCCGTCAGCAGCGTTGCCAGCTGATCGCGGCGGGCGAAGGGCAGGATGGCGTCGAGCGCATCGAGTTCCTCGGCACGCCTTTCAACCGAAGTTGATGACGCGCCGCTCATTTCGGCAGTCCGTTCTCGTCATAGAGATCGTCGTGGTTCGAAGTCTGATCACCGTTTGCCGGGCGACCGGCGGCTGCCAGCGCCAGGAAATCATCCATCGTGCTTTGACCCAGCTTCGGGATCGCCGTGAGAATAGCGATAGGCTGCCCGGCACGGCAGATGACGATCTCGTCATTGCGCCGTGCGAGATCCACCAGCTCTTCGAATCGTTCGGCCGCTTCGGGAATATCCGCATAAATCTTCATCGCTATTGCCCCTTACCAGACCCGTTCGTGCAGCACCGTGTCGAAAGCCACGTCCAGCGACAAGAAGGTGCAGTGTTCCAGCCGTGTCTGGGCGGCGAGAATGCGATCCCAGGGATCGCGGTGATCCCAGTCGAAGCTTGCCGCCAGCTCGGCATGCAGATCGCTGATGGCGAGCGTCTGCAAACCGCTGGCGATGACTGCGGCGCGCAATTCCTGCGGCTTCAGGTCGAGTTTCCTCAGGCGCATCTTGTTGTCGAGCTCGTAGAAGGAGACGGCGCTGACGAGGATGGTGTTGGCCTTGTCCTCGATCAGTGCCCGGGCCGTGCCCGACAGCCGGTCGCTGCCGATCGTCCACCAGTAGACGGCGTGGCTGTCGAGCAGCACCTTCACGGCTTGGGCTCGCGCTCGGCCGGTCCGCCCTGCCAGACGCCGACATCGTCGTTGAAGTCGCCGGCATCGATCGCCGCCTGCTCAGTATCGACATCGTCGAACAGGTTGTCGGGCAGGCCACGCTGGCGCAACAGGCCGAACGGGCGTTTGCCACCGTCGGGCGGGCCGATCCGCGCGTAGACTTCGTTGCCGCGCATGATAACAATTTCCTCACCCCGGTTGGCTCGTTCGAGCACCTCGGCGAAATTCTTGCGTGCATCGCTGATCTTGTAGCTGGTCTGGGGCATTGTGCGCTCCGATAGTGGCTTTTGACGCTACTGTAGCAGCGTGAATGCTCGCGTACAAGGCATTTGTACTTATCACTATCGATACCTGAAACCTATCGATAGTAAGAGGCAGAGCCAAATGATGTATGGCGGACGGAAGCAATACTGCCTTTCGATTCACTATGGTGAAAGAATATCGTTAATTCATATAGTTAATATGATGGAATTAGGTACGCGCTCTCGATCACTGGGAGGAAGAGAGCAGTAGTCTCGCGCCGCGTCGATGATTTCGGACATATGTAAATATCCGTGATTGGACCCCCTCTGATGTGTGCACGGTCGAGCGAAAAGGTGATCGCAATCCACAATTTTGAGGTGTTTCTCGGGCTTGCCTCAGATGAATGCGGTGACAAGTTTGATATAATTTTTTCGAAAATCGTCGCGTATCGGCTAGTCGATCTTGGCGATACATCTCCCGATGCAGGAGCGTTCTCGCATGGAAGATTTTGAAATCGACTATAATAAAGCAGTCGATGCAGGCAGGCGAAATCTGAAAGCTACCAAGCTTCTAAGCAATTGGTGTCTTCATGCGGAGTTTGCCCGCATGGGAGGCAGGGGAATGATAGAGGCAACGACCGGCCTTCCGATCGGGCACATGGGTGTTCGTTGCAAGTTTTCGAAAGCAAACTCCATGTTCACGTGGCTGCTCGAAGACGCGGCTTATGGATTTTACCTAGCCAACTGTAAGGGATGCGACAAGCGAGTGGCGGTTGGACTCCCGAATATTATGGAGTTCATCGGCCCTAGGGAACAAGAAGCAGAGCGACGCGCGATTCAAAGTCAAGAGGAACTTGAGCGGCGAAAACAGGAGCAGTCGGAACGAAAGAAAGTCCGCGCAGAATTAAGAAACGACTTGTCTTTGGAAGAGGGTTTCGTGCTCGATCTCATTGACGAGCTGGATAGCGACGAAATTTCTCACACCGACCCAAGGCTCGAACAGCTCGCAAACCTCGCACCTGAGAGTTTCGGCCGCAAGGTCATCGACTATCTGCTCCCGGCGGCGACATGCGAAAATCGCCCGTATTCGGTCCACGCCGCAAAGGCGCTTTTCAGGGCAAAGGTGGAGTTAAATGAGAAGCTCGCAATCGCGGTACGGTTGATCCAAAACTATGCGGAGTCGAAAGACGTCGTAGACTTCGTGGTTCTGGAATCTGCTAATCTGGACTGTGATAGCCTTGCAACGGTTCTGCGTCGCTTTGTTTCACTTGCAAATCCTCTGCCGCCGGGCATGCGAATCGGTGCGGAGGAGCGAGAATATGATCGCGGTCCAATACAAGCTTTATTTGAGGCCCGGCCAGCCGACGTTTGCAATAACATTGCAACGTTTATCACTAGCGGGAATCTTGCGGAATTCGAAGCTGCCACAGAGATGATTATCGGTATAGGCAGCGATGAGCTTTTTCAGAAACATGCCCGCAGCCTAATTGGAAAACTGATGCGTCGAAAGCGTTTGCTACCGCAGGAACGTCGTGACAGCAGCATACTCTATTATCTTAGAATGGCGGCTTCTGAAGCCCTCGAGCGGCTTCCGGAACAAACCGACGCAATTATTCAATCCTTTCTTCGGGACAATGAGGATATCGGTAAGGGGGAAGCATACAGGACCTATCGTTCTGTACTTCAACACAAATACGGTGAAACGGCCAAGATCGGAAATCCTCAGAAGATCGCGTTCCGAAGATTGCTTTGGGCCGCCGTTGATACGCCTGAGTCCCCGACAAGTGAGGCGGCGCAGTTCTTTAGACATACATGGGACGAATTCGAGCAATTAGCGGCGGAAAATCTCGATGAACTTATCGGCGCCGCCGCAACTCTAAGCGCGAAGTACGAGCGGCTCGAAGAACAAAGCACGCTGGAAATCCCCGACACAGTTCTTGCGATGATGGAGCGGAGGAACCAACGCAGTTCGATCGACACATTGCAGGGCGCGTTGATCAGTTGGGCCGCCCTAGGCGCAAAAGCTAAGGGCAAGCAGGGAGTGGGTGACTTTCTCGATCTTTACCGTCGGATGCCGGAAGGGCAGACACAGATGCGTGGGAATATGATCGTCCATGTCTCAAAACTGCTGTCAGGCATTGAAAGCCTCAGTCCGGTCTTGTCTGATTGGTATCGGGCATTGATGGACGAAAGTGCGCTTGTGCGTGCAAGTGCGGCTAAGGCGTGGGAAGATGTGCCCTCCGCCTTGGAAATCAACTTTCCCGACCTTTTTTTTGAAGCATTTGCTGTCCTTCTTACCGACCGTTACGTCATCGTTCATCAATGGGCTGTTCGCGCCCTGCGGAGGAACTTCTTTCCAAACGATAAACGCTCAATGCTCGCTGTTCCATTACGGAATCTGATCCACCACTATTCCAAAGATGGTGAACGAGAGCAGTTTCTGGTGGATTGTATTGATGTTTTCGCACTTCTCTGTCTGACCAAGGAACAGATAAAGGGAAATTATGGAGCATATTTTTCAAACCTGCTTGTGAGGCTCGAGGGCGATGCGCTGTATTCTGCAGTTAGAGATTTGAACCAACACCTTGGTGAGGCGCCGGGATTCCTCAAGGTCATATTGAAGGCGTGGCGCGACGATTACGTTCGCTCGATAAGTATCGATGATTGCATCAGTGCAATTTTGAGAGCGCCATTGGAGCAATTACGAGAATGTACGGAGGAGATCATAGCTGCATTTCGGGCGATTACGCCAATTGAGCCCGAAGATATCGTGGAAGCACTCGTCCTGATTTTTTCTTTGAGCAGGGCCACACGATTTGCGACCGCTCGTGATTGCGCCCAAGCGTTATTGGCGGGGATTCCCACCGAAGATCGAACCCAAATGTGGCGGCTTCAATTGACACTCGTTGATGTTGCCGTCGCGATCGAAAACGCGGTCGCCAACCGTGAGGATTCCGCCGAATTGATCGCGTTATGGAGCAGAACTGAAGCAGAGCTGGAGACCGAGATTGAAGAACGAGCCCGAATTCGAAACTTTCCGCCGCACGTTCTCATCCCGGATTAACGTGGCCTCTGCCATCTCCGAGGCACTGAGTGCTTCTCAAGGAGCATCGGATCGATTAGCTGAGGCTTGCCTACAATTCGACACTACAATTTCTGCGATCGGGAACGGAGACGTGGAGGATCAGTATCGCGCATATGGAATGGCGTCTGGTCTTTTTGCTCTTCTGGCAGAATGGAAGCAAGCCATCCGCCGAGCCGAGCCAGAATCGTATCGCTTTTTGGCCGCGGCGAAAATGAAGGCCTCGGAAATCGATCGGGATGCAGGTTTTGCTCAAGTCGATAAATTGCTCGATTTCCTAGCAAAGGTGGATAATGTCCAGACGCCAGCCGACCTCGATGACCTGCAAGCGCGTCTCAGCGGTTGGAGTCTTCCGCCTCTGCTCTTTGCTAAGATTCCGAAGCCGCTTCCCGATTATGTTCGGGCGCCTGGCGGTGTATCCACATCAAATGAGATCGACACTACAGTAGCTTTCCTTAGGTTTGATATCGACGGTCAGCCGGCAAAACACTGGAACTATCTCAAACCCCGGACGGCCTACGATTTATCCATAGAGGTCCGGGTGTCGAACTGGCCACAGGGCGCAACCACATTGTCCCTGGTTCCAGTGACATTGGATAGCCGCGAGCGCGACTGGTTGCCGAAGTTTCTCTTCTCGAAGCCCGACGGCGGTGGGCCGTTTACGCTGACTGGAACTGGGAGAGCGGTGCTGGAGACCGCCAACTCATTCGGGTCGAGGCCCTATGAGTTTCTCTACGCTGCTGAGTTCAACGATCGGGAGGGTCACCACAAGGTGGAGATCGTCGGTCACCGGCGCTTGCTGCTGGAGGGAACCGATGTTGATGCAAATCCGCTGACCGGTTTTCCCAACGTAGACCGACACCTTCGGAAAGTTCGCGATCGTCTCCGGTCATTTGCCGGATTGAACGTGGATGACCTGGCGAACGCGATGGTCATTCTCGGCGGTTTTGGAAGCATTGCTGCGTCAGCACTTCAAGACGCCATCTTTGAGGCGGACACCACTGAGCGCGAGTTTCAAAAGGAGGTGACCGCGCGGCTACGGATGCGTCCGGATATTGGTTCCGAGCTCAACGGCCATCCGGCTGCTGCAGGTGGAATCACCGATTTGACATTCCGGCATGTCCCTATCGAGTTGAAGGTCGAAAACAGCAAGGTCCTTTCTCCTAAAGACTTCGAGAATTATTTTGATCAGACGGCAGCCTATGCGTTGGGGCTCGGCAAGAAGATTGCGATCCTTTCGGTACTAGACTCCTGTGCTAAAAATTCGCCTATCGGAGATGTTGAAAAGGATATCGATATCTTTTCACATCAAGTCGGCAATTCTGCCGTCGTCATCGCGGTGGTCGTTATTCGTGGTGGACTTCCTAGGCCCAGCTCCTATTCAAGGTAGGTCGTACACAATGCAATCTCGCATTCCCAAATGCCTCGGGGATATCCATGCATAACGGAATTGCCCCCCTTTTTCGTCGCGGCCGCCATACGAGAAAAGCGTTTAGTGCCATTGTTGCGACAGTATCCGCTGCCCGAGTGGCCCATACATTTGCTTTATCCGCCACATCGTCACCAATCCACCATTGTCAGGGCATATCTGAATTTCTGCCAAAAGCACCTCCCTCTGATAATTCAGGCGTGTGATGTTGACGTCTGATGTAAGATCCAAGAGGTGCTAAGCTAACCCCAATCGAACGGGGCGACAGTTGCCAAATAGACATCACGCCGTAACGTCTTATCTGTTAGACATTTAAGCCCACGAGAAAAGCGTCCGCGGTTCGAATTCTGTCAAGAGCCAGAACCGAATTGAGGGAGCGGAAACTCTTTTGGCGCTCGGCCGAACGCGATCTTTCCAGCTTCATGGTCAAGGCTTCCGCGCGAATTCGCGGAAGTGCGCTCTCAGGTGAATGTGCAATCAAGGTTATGGCCGCTCAAGACTTCCGCTGTGGTGCAATACCTGCAACTCTTGCCCCGTAGGGGGGCGGCACCGTCGCCGCCGCCTTTGACTTACTCTCCCAGGTTCAATGTCTTTTGGACAAAGTCGCCTGTCGCAGGGATTCTCATGCTGCTCCGAAGCATCAGATCTGCGAAGCAGGGATTCCGGCCCGCAGCGGTGCCAGGATGTGTTGCTCGACCAGTTCAGGTGTCCACTGGACGTACTCGACCACGCTGCCGTCCGCATGCTTCATATACATCATCCGTCCGGTCGGGATGTCTTTGATGTCGCGCATCACAGATGCACCGTTCGCGAGGAGCTTGCGCTTGGCCTCGTCAATGTCCTCAACGATCCAGGGACCCAGGCTGCCGCGGATCGGCTCCAGCGCCTCGTCCGTTCCGCCAATCACCAGCACGTCGCCAATCCCGACGAGCGTCAAGGGGTCATAATTGAGCGATAGATGCGGCTCCGTCCCGTGGACTGCTTTAAGTGTTGCCACGGTGGGCTGGAGGTCTGTCGTGAATATACGGGTGTATGTCTTGAGGATCATGAAGATGCCTTTATGCTGGTGGTGAAGGTCAAGAGGCCGCTCGCTCGCGGTTGGAACACACAGCGTCCGCTTTGCGGAGGAGATGATGACGCGATCGGCCTCCTCCGCAGATCGGTCCCCGGTTTAGCGGAGGAACCTCTCCGAGACCGCCAACATGGTGACGGCGTGACCGGCCCGGGCAAGGAGCTCCTCGAAGGCGGCCCGATCGGCGTCCACCCCGTCCTGAAACGCTGTCAGGGTGGGCCACCACAACTGACGCGCGCCTAGGAAGGGTGGCTCGTCGCCGTGCACCTCGGCGCTCGGTCGGTTCACCGCGTGACGCAGCGCTCCGATCCGCAAGCCGAGTTCGGCATCGTCCGAGCCCACCCAGTCGAGATTGCCATCACGATGCACGAACTGCAGGAGATGGATGCTTGTCGGCCGCTCCAGCACGTCCCATTGACGATCGACCCCGGCTCTGGCGCCAATCGGGGGCCGCGAGACGATGACCTCCTCCTCGGTGATGAAGAAGATGACCCTCGGCAGGTCCTGGAACAACGGTTCGTCGGGGCGAATATTGTCGACGAATAAGGGCTCGTCGACCAGTGCGGCGGCGGCCTTCGGGGAGTCGAACGAGGGCATGGCGACGCCATCGTACTCGTCCTGCCCTGGGCCGAGGCGGTCGGTGTCGAACTGGTGCGCCTGGACGTAGGTGAGCATTCCCGGGATCTGACGGCCCAGGGTGCCGTGCGGGTGGCGCCAGTGGTCATGGAAGCGCTGGCGGTCGATGTCGGGGCGGCGGGGGATGAGGGAGAAGAAGCGGATCAAGGAAGTTCCTGACTTGGTTTAGTGTTGGCTTGGTTCACTTGTTATCGATGCGAATGTCACGTCTGCTGGAGGTGTAGGAGAGCCTTTCTCGTTGACTTGCGAGATAGGTATACATCTGCTACCTAGTTGCAAGAACGCACTTACAGTCGCCTAGGTATCGTCGAGGAAACCCATCATGCCAATCTGCCAGCATTTCGATGAAAGCTGCCCCAGCCGCTCGCTGTTCGACAACATCGCCGACAAGTGGTCGATGATGGTGATCAGCGTGCTGGATGCGGGCCCCATGCGCTTCAACGGAATCAAGCGGCACATTGGGGGCGTGACCCAGAAGGCGCTGACACAATGCCTGCGCCGGCTGGAACGCAACGGTCTCATCTCTCGCCGCGTCATCATGGGCTCGCCGATTGGGGTCGAATATGCCATCACGCCGCTCGGCCGTTCACTGCTCGGTCCTTTTCAGGCGCTCCATGAATGGACAATTGAGCATGTGGATGACGTGGAACAGGCGCGCCAGGCGTTCGACAGCCGCGACGCCGCGTGACCTGACGTGATCGATGTTTCCGATCGGAAGATTGCCTTCGCTCAGTCTTTGCGACCCTAGAAGACACCGTCGGCAAAAGTAAAACAGCCAAGGCCGCTTCTATTGTGATCGGACAACTCGCAAGGGAACCTCCCTCATGACCGCACCGTGAACCATCTCATTCAGTCTGTTTGCTGATGCGACAAGCAATCAATACGCATCGCCGGTAATTGGCTTCCGCACCAGGGGGGCGTTGGTTCAGATACCGTCAAGAGCACTTATTCAACTCCGGCCCTGTCGCTAAGACTGTCGGAAATGCATGGCCGTTAATCTAGGATTTCGAAGATTGGCGTCCAAAATGGATAATATTCTCGTTCATATTTCCGATCTCTCCTCTACGATCGTCAGCGAGGCCGATTATCGGGAGGAAAAAATCTATGTCGGACACAAAACTGGCAATTCTAACCGGCGCGTCGGGTGAAGTCGGCCGAGCTACTGCGCGGCGCTTTGCCGAAAGTGGCTGGTCGCTTCTATTGTGTGACCGTGCTTCGCAAGTTGTTGAGGTAGCAGAGGGGCTGTCTTCCGAGTTTGGACGGACCAGCATCGGTATGCAGATGGATCTCGAGCGCGACGCAGAAATCGAACGGGTGATCGAGAGGGCAGCACAGACGGGTATTCCGCTGCGCTTCCTCGGACTGATTGCGGCGATCAATCATCCGGCCGTCAGCATTGCAAATATCGACATGTCCCTCTGGGACAAGGTGCAGAACATCAATCTGCGGGCGAATGTAAAGTTCATCAGCGCGGCCGTGCCTTTGATGCGAGCGGCGGGTGATGCATCCATCGTTAACGTGGGTAGTTACTGGGGGCGAGAAGGGCACCCCTTCTTCAGTCCCTACTGTGCTTCCAAGGCGGCGCTGATTTCGTTGACGCAAAGCGTTGCGATCGAACTCGCCCCTGAAATCCGAGTAAATTGCGTTGCGCCTGGGAATATCGATACGCCGATGCATTACAATGCCCTGGCGGTCGAGGCGGAGAAGCGCGGCATTTCAGCAGAAGCGATGCGCGAAATCGAATGGGCCAAGATACCAATGGGCCGCCCCGCCGCCACGACGGAGATCGCTTCGGCGATCCATTTCCTCTCGACAGAGGATGCAAGCTATTTCGTTGGTGCGACCCTCGATGTCAATGGTGGCTGCCGACTAACGTGATGGTCGGCGCCAGACGGGCAAGCCGCGGCTATACGACCGCGGGTGTCTTACCTGCGCCACTCGACAATGAGGCTCGCGGTGCCGGCCCGGTGCTGCCCCTGATCACTGGGTGCGGTGTCAACAGGATCCGCTTCACTGGCTGTGAGCCGTTCTTGATCAGGCTCATGAGCAGATCGGCGCTTTCGAATCCGAGATCACCTCCCGCCGTATGAAGAGTTGTCAGCGGAGGAAAGAGCATGTTCATGAAGGGCAGGTTGTTAACACCGGTCAGCGATATCTGCTGCGGGCAGCTGACGCCAGCTGCCCGCATTGTGGTAAGACAGCCGACGGCGAGCAGATCATTGAATGCCATCACGGCAGTACTGGTGAGCCCGGACGATAGCATATGCGCCATGATCCGTTCGCCCTCCGCGACGTCGTAGGCGCGAGCTTCTACGACTTCGAAACGGCAGCCGGCTGCTTTTGGAAGGCGCATCGCCGCATTGAACCCGGCGAGCCTGTTTTGGGCGGTGGAGGCCGCCAATGGCGGTGTGACATAGGTGATATCCTTATGGCCGAGGTCGAGAACATGCTCGACCATCGCCTGAACACCGGTCGCGTCGTCCATGCAGACAGAAGAAATGCGGCTATCGCGAGGATCCCGAAGAACGGCGACGGTTGGTATACCCAACTCAAGGCAGAGATCGACGGCGGGATCGTTCAGCTCGAAGCTGGCGACGACCAGACCGGCGACGAACTGGCCACTCATGCGCTCAATTATTGAGCGAAGCTTCGCTACGCTATAGTCGGAATTGGCGACGAAGGTAACATATCCTTCCTTGGCCACGCGCTCTTCCACAGAGGCGATAATCGGAGAAAACAGCGGGTCGCTCAGATTGGGAACGATGAGGCCAATGGTTCCTGTCTTCTGGGTGCGCAAGCTCGAGGCCAGCGAATTCCGTGTGTATCCGAGCTCCTCGGCCACCTTCTCAATTTTTCGCACTACCTTGCTGGATATCCGATGCGTCGCGCCAGAGCTGAGGGCGCGTGAAGCCGTCGAGACGTGGACACCCGCGCTCTTGGCGACATCCACGATCGTCGCGCGTGGACGCTTGCTGCCGGGATGTTTTGGATTTTCGCTCATGAGGATGCCCGCTTTTTAGCCCGTGTACCCGGGAAAATATTCGATCAAACCTTTGCGCACAAGGTGCGGATTGGTCGGCGAAAGTAGCAGCGTTCTAGATGTTCAAGCCTCTCGGCGAACCAAAGATCAGCTATCTCAGCGCGTCATTTCGTATGCTTCGCACACCAAAGGTAGTTTTTGCGTAGGAAGATTGGCCAGCGCGGTATGTTTTTTCCCATATATCGCGAAATCGATTGCTCAATGCGGCGGTAGTCAAGAGACTGAAAACATTAGCTTTGCGTAGCAGAAATGAAGCATCTCCATAATCGTCGTGCCAGAACTGAGCAAACGTTTGCTCTTGACTCAAACTTGTGCGCCTCCTAAGCATGTTACCCGGATGGAGCAGCACTGTCGGTGCTGGTTGTGGAGAGAGTGCACAATGGCTTGGTCCTCAGGGGGCGATCTGAAAATTGCATTCGTCGGGACAGGCGCCCAAGGTGCCTCGATCGGCGCGGATTTCATACAGGCAGGCTTGCATGTGACGTTGATCGAGCAGTGGCCCGAGCACGTTGACGCCATGAACGCTCGCGGTATCACGGTGAACCTCCCGACTCGCTCAATTCATGCAAACGTTTGCGCTAAACATCTTTGCCAAGTCGCTGAAATTCGGGTGCGCTTCGATCTGATCTTTGTCCTTGTCAAGGCGTACGACACCTCCTGGACCTGCCAGCTGATCGAACCGGTTCTCGCCACTGATGGGCTCGTCGTCGGTATCCAGAACGGTATGACGCAACATGCGATTGCCACGATAGTCGGCGCCGAGCGAACCGTTGGCGCGGTCTTCGACATGGCGTCGAACATGTTTGTCCCGGGCGTCACGAACCGGCAGAACGATCACGACACGTCATGGTTCGCGCTCGGTGCGCTCGATCCGGCCAACCGAGACCGCGTCGAGCTGATCGCCGAACTGCTCCGCGCGAGCGGTCGGGTCGAGGTGTCCGACGATATCAGCTCTGCCAAGTGGATGAAGCTGATCGTCAATGCCGCGCAGTTAGTTCCCTCTGCGATCTTGGATCTGCCCTTTAGCGAGGCTGTTAAGGTCCCCGGAATGGAAGCCGTTATGAGAAGCGCCGGCTACGAGGCGATGCGCGCAGCTCAGGCCGATGGCGCCAGCCTCGTTCCGATCCTCGGCATGGCGCCGACCACGGCGAATGACCCCGAGCGCTATGTCGATGCAATCTTCGACGAGGTGTTGAGGACCTTCATGATGCCGGACACCCTCACGACGGTGCTGCAGGACTGGCGAAAGGGGCGGCGGAGCGAGGTCCTCGATATCAACGGGCATGTTGTCGCGATGCTGGAAAAGGCGGGGCAGAGCGCCCCTGTCAACCAGCGGGTTGTCGAACTCGCTCGATCGATCGAGCGCGGCAGGCTTGTCCCGCAGCCGTCGAACAGCGCGCTTTTCGGCGCGTGAGCGGCGACGGAATTTAAAGCAAGGCGCGCAAGCTGCGTCACGGAAAAGGAGAAGTCTATGAGTTGGGATAATGCGCGCGGCCCCAGAATCGCGTTTGTTGGCACCGGAGCGCAAGGTGCGTCCATCGGCGCGGACTTTGCGCTCGCCGGACTGGATGTCACCTTCATCGAACAGTGGCCGGACCACGTCAATGCGATTCGCCAGAATGGCATCACCGTCAATCTGCCGACGCGCACCATCAATGCGAAGGTGCCCGCGCTTCATCTCTGCCAGGTCGCCGAGATCAAGGAACCGTTCGATGTCGTCTTCCTCGTCGTCAAGGCCTACGACACGAAATGGGCCTGTCAGCTGATCGAGCCCTGCCTCGCCCCCGATGGGCTTATCGTTGGCCTGCAGAACGGCATGACGCATGAGGATATCGCTGCGGTAGTGGGGCGCGAGCGCACCATCGGTGCGGTCATTGAGATTGCCTCTAACATGTTCATTCCCGGCATTACGAACCGGCAGAACGACCATGATGAGTCCTGGTTTGCGCTCGGCGCGCTCGATCCGAAGACGCAGGAGCGCGTCGAAGACGTCGCCAACCTGCTCAGGAACTCCGGCACCGTCGAGGTGATGGAGGATATCCGGTCCGCCAAGTGGATGAAGCTGGTCGTCAATGCTGCCGAGCTCATTCCATCGGCCATCATCAACCTGCCGCTCAACGACGCGGCGCGTGCCCCCGGCATGCTCGAAGTCATGCGTGCGGCCGGCTACGAGGCGATGCAGGCGGCATTGGCCGACGGCGCCAAGATCATTCCGATCATCGGTATGCCGCCGGTCACCACCAACCATCCGGAACGCTATGTCGATCAGATCTTCGAGGAGGTGCTGAAGACCTTCTCGCGCGAAGACACGCTGACGACGTCGTTACAGGACTGGCGCAAGGGGCGCCGGGCGGAAGTGCAGGAGGTCAACGGTGTTGTCGTCGACATCCTGCGCGCCCACGGGCAAGAGGCACCGGTCAACAAGCGGGTGATGGACGTCGCCTACGATATTGAGGCCGGCCGTCTCGAAGCGCGTCCGGAGAACGCTGCTTTGCTGATCGAAACATACCGCGCCGTCAGCGATCGCGGATGAACTCCCGGCGCGAACGGAAAGGCGAGATATCATTTAACCTGAGGAGGAGAATGGCATGAAATCGCGTTTGAAATTCGGAGCCGTCGCGCGGTGGCTTTTAACATCAGCGGCACTCTGCGCCAGCGTGACTCTTTCGGCCGCGCCGGCGAATGCCGATGAGGCCAAGGGAGGAAAGCTGATTGTCGGCATCGACGAGACCGCGTCCGAATATTGGTCCGAGTATCTGCAAGGTGTAAAGGATATCGGTGCATCGCTCGGCAAGGAGCCCGTCGTGCTGACGAGCAACTACCAGGGTGATCAGCTGCTGGCGCAGCTCGGCGCGACCTATTCTGCCGGGTGCAATCAGTGCGCGCTTGCCACCGATCCGTCGTCTAACGCCTTCGTAAAGGCCGTCGTGAACCGGTCAGCCAAGTCGAAGGTTCATGTCGTAACGATCTGGAACCGACCCGAGGACATCCACCCCTGGGATACGGATTCCAAGTACTGGGTCGCTCATACATCCTTCGACGGCGTGATGTCCGGCTATTATCAGGTCATGGCGCTATGCAAGGCGCTAAACGGCAAGGGCAAGATTGCAGCCATCGAGGGCGTCCCGTCGACGCCGCCGGCATTCCAGCGCATTGCAGGCCTGAAGAAGGGCCTGAAGGAATGCCCGGGGCTTGAGCTCGTCGACACGCAGGTCGGTGACTGGCAGGAAACCAAGGCTCAGAACATCACGCGCACCTGGCTTGCTCGCTACGGCGACCAGCTGCAGGGCATTTTTGCATCGAACGATGCGATGGGCCGTGGCGCCGTCGCCGCGCTCAAGGAAAAGGGACTGAACGGTAAGGTTCTGGTCACGGGCTCCGATGGCTCGAACATCGGTCTGGAAATGGTCAAGAACGGCGACATGCTCGCGACCGTCTGGAACGATCCCGTTCTTCAGGGCGCCGTTTCGATGTCTCTAGCCTATGCCGCTGCTGTCGGCGATATCGACCCGGAAAAGCTGACGCATGCCCAGCGCGACTTCTACATCAAGCAGGACGTCGTGACGAAAGATAACGTCGACAAGTATCTCGATCTCAAGAAGAACGCGCCGAAATACACCTACGATGAAATCAAGAAAGATTTCTGGAAGGACTCTGCGGGCCAGATTCCGGAAGGCGCAAACGAGAACAAGTAATCGGAGGAGGGGTCGATGGACGCCGCTACCAGTATGAACTCCAAAACCGGCGCTCGCTCGCTGGCGCTTTTTGGCGAAATCAGAAGCAAGTCGTCATGGACGCAGTTTGCAGGCCCGATCGTGGCGCTCATCGTGCTGTCCGTAGGCTTCCAGCTGGTCAGCGGTAGCTTCTTTACGATCGACAACCTCAAATCCGTGATTGAGGCAGCGGCGGTTCCAGCCATTCTCGCCGCTGCCATCAGCTTCGTCGTCATCATGGGTTCCATCGACCTGTCGGTCGAAGGCACCATGGCGACGACGAGCATGATCGTTGCCCTGCTTGTCGCAAACGGCGTCAACGGCAACGACTACGGCCTGGTCGGCCTGCTGGCGGCGCTGGCGGTCGGCCTCGGCTTCGGTTTCTTCAACGCTGTGCTCAATGCGGTGTTGCAGATGCCGTCGCTGATCGTGACGCTCGGAACCTGGTTTGTCGGGCTCGGTATTGCCGCCGTTCTCTTTCCGTCGCGCGTGCCGCAGATCAACGATCCGCTCATTCTCAACCTAGCCCGCGTTCGAATCTTCGATCTGAGCCTTATCGTCTACATCGCGCTCGCCGTCATCATCGTCAGCCAGCTGGTCCTGAATTTCACGCGGCTAGGCCGCATGATCTACGCGATCGGTGGAGACGAAGGCCTGCTGGTCGCATCCGGTCTGCGCATTCGGTGGGTAAAGATCGCGGCCTTTTCGATTTGCGGTCTGCTCGCGGGCATGTGCGGCGTGCTGCTTTCCGCTCAGCTCAGCACCGGTAACGCGAATATCGGCAACGGGCTTCTGTTTCCCGCAATCAGTGCTGCTGTTCTCGGCGGCACTGTTCTGACGGGTGGACGTGGCGGCGCGGTTCAATCCGCACTGGGCGCCCTGTTGCTTGAGGTGCTGAACAACGGCCTGATCCAGATCGGCGCAGGTCCCTATACGCGTCATATCATCAGCGGCGCGGTCATCGTAGTCGCCGTCGCTGTAGGCGGCTGGCATCGCCGTCGCAAACTGAGGGTCGTAAAATGACAGGTTCGCTCGTTCTCAAAGGTGTCCGCAAGACCTATGGCAGCGTCGTTGCGCTCGAAGGGATCGATCTCGAAATCCCGGCGGGCCAGGTTCTCGGATTGATTGGCCAGAATGGCTCGGGCAAGTCGACGCTTCTCAAGATCCTGGCGGGATTGGCAATGCCCGATGACGGGCAGATCATTCTCGATGGCGAACCCATTGTACTCGATTCGGCGTCCACCGCCGGCAGCTTCGGCATCGGCATGGTTCATCAGGAGCAGTCTCTCATTCCGAATCTGACAGTTGCGGAAAATATCTTCCTCGACAAGCCACACCCGGCCATGAAGAACGGTCTCTACCGGTGGGGAGCGCTGAACAAGGCGGCTGAGGAGCAACTGCGCAAAATCTCGGTCGAATTGCCGGTGAAGGCTCTCGTCGAGGAATTGCGCTTCGCCGAACGCCAGCAGGTGGAGCTCGCCAAGGTTCTCGCGATCGAGGAACTCGTCGATCGCCCTCCGGTCATTCTCTTCGATGAGCCCACCTCGGTTCTCACACCTGAAGAAATCAAGCTGCTCTTCAAGCAGATAAACCGGTTGCGTGGGAATGCGACGATTGTCTTCGTCTCGCATCGGCTTGAGGAGGTCCTGGAGATCAGCGACCGGATCGTCGTGATGACCGACGGCCGCAAGGTCGCCGAACGTGAAAGCCGTTCAGTCGACCGAAATGAGCTCTACGAGCTGATGGTTGGACGTCAGCGGTTGAGCAACGCGCGATCTATCCGGAGGCCTGCGGCATCCGATGACAAGCCGGTGCTGAAGATCGAGCAGCTGGGCAGCGGACAGCATTTCCGCAATGTCGATTTCGAACTTCGCCGCGGCGAGATTCTGGGCATCGCCGGAGTGCTGGGTTCAGGCGCCGAGGAATTGTGCCGAGCCGTCTTTGGCGCAGAGCGGATCGATTCCGGAAGGATTGCGATCGAGGGCAGGGCGATGACCCCGGGCAGTCCGCGAAACGCGGTACGCGAGGGTATTGGATATCTGCCGGCTGACCGCCGGGCGGAGGGCATGCTGCCGAGCCGGTCTCTTTTCGAGAACGCAGTTCTCACGTTCGGCCTCGACTATGGCTGGCGCTCGGTCATCCTGAGGCGAAGCAGCGAACGGCCGGCGGCTCTCGAGTGGATGAAGCGCCTCAAGGTCAAGATGCATACGCCATATGCGCCGATATCGAGCCTGAGCGGCGGCAACCAGCAGAAGACTGTCCTGGCAAAGTGGCTTTTGGCGAAACGGTTAAAGGTTCTCTTCCTCGACCACCCCAGCCGTGGACTCGATCCCGGCGCCCGCGACGATCTGTTTGCCGTTATCCGACAGCAGGCGGAGAAAGGTCTGTCGATCGTCTTCGTCGGCGACACGATCTCGGAGCTGCTTGAGCTCTCGGACCGCATCCTGGTCATGCGGGATGGTGAGATCACCGCGCATTTCGACCTCGCCAGTGGCGCATTGCCGAAAGAAGAGGAAGTCGTCGCGGCCATGGTCTGAGCAAGACGTGACGGCCCCGCAAGTTGGACTTCGGATAAGGGATTGACGATCATGGAAAATACATTGGACAGCGCGCTGATCTCGGCGCTCCGCAGCCAAGGGCCGGGCTTGATGAGATCGCTTGGACCGCTTGCCGTTCTGATTGCGCTTGTGGCGATCAGCGCGGTGATTGCCCCCGGCGTGATCGAGCTGGACTCGCTCCTGAGCTTCCTGTCCGATGCGGCGCCGATCATTGCGCTGGTAATTGGCGGAACGCTGCCGATCCTGGCGGGCAGTATCGACTTGTCAGTCGCCGGCGTCGCTTCACTCACCGGCGTCCTTGTCGTCGTCCTCAATCCGATCTTTGGCCCATGGACGTCGCTCGTCGTCATCCTGCTCGCCATGGCATTCGGTGCGACCCAGGGCTTTCTGCATTCCTGGCTCCAGCTGCCATCTTTCATCGTCACGCTCGGTACGCTAAGCATGTTGTCAGGGCTTGCTTTGCTTCTTTCAAACGCGACGGCGGAGCCGATCCCCGAAAATGATTTTTTCGTTGCCTATCTCTCGAACAACACCGCAGAGATCCCGAACACGATAATTGCGCTGATCGTCATTGTCGCGGTGCTCGGCTTTTTGATGCGATATCTGCGGTTTGGACGGGACATTTACGCGCTCGGCACCGGTGAGCGGGCCGCGATCATGTCTGCCGTCAATGTCGTCGCCGTCCGCACCGTCATCTTTGCAATTTCGGCCGGTTGTGCGGCGGTCGCGGGTCTGTTCCTGATTTCCATCACCACATTCAGTTCGCCAACTCTTGCCGGCAACCTGCTGCTTCTGTCCATCGTCGGTGTTGTGCTCGGCGGCACTGCGATCTCGGGCGGTGTCGGCGGGCTGCTTCCGGCGGTCGTCGGCGGCCTGATCACGTCCTGGCTGCGCATCGTGACAGTCATCATCGGCGTGCAGCCGACGGCGCAAAACATCGTGTTCGGTCTTACTGCGCTGATTGCAGTGGCGCTGACGACCGACCGCAACAAGCTCGGCATCATCAAATAGTGCCGCTTGCGGCCGGTTATGAGAGATCAAGGGGCGGTTCGTTCGGACCGCCCCTTTGCGTTGCGCTAGACCGCGCTTCGCCTGACCCAGTCTCTTTGCGTGGATTTGAGGCTGGCTTCGATCTGGGCCGACGCGTCCTCGAGAGCAAGTCTTGTCGGTTTGTTGCCGAGCAGGGCGTCATGGATCTCTACGCCCAGAACCTTCTCGATCGTCGTGTATTGCGGAATATTGGGGCGCTGCCAGGTATGAAGAAGGTTCTTCTTTGCCAATTGGTCGACGAAGCGCACGATCGGTGAGCTCGCAGCCGCTTCCGGATCGGCGCTGACAGAAAAGCGCGGCGCGACCGGGAAGCCGTTCTTCACATGCGCCTTCATAGCTTCCCGCGACGCCATCCAAGCGATCGCGTCGGCGGCCAGTTCGACGCGCTCTTCGGGCAGATTGGTCGGGATGCAGAAGAGAAAGCCGCCGATCGGAGATGCGCGGGTGCCTCCAGGTCCGAACGGCTGCGGCAGATACTCGACCCGGCGCTTGACCACTGACTGGACGTCATATTCGAAGCGAGCCGCGCGCATGGTCCAGAAGTAACCAAGGCTTGCCTTGCCCTTCAAAAACACTTCGAGTGTCTGGTCCCACGCCATCTCGAGGATCGTCGGCGGTGATATCTCCACCAGCCGGCGCATGTAATCGAGTGCCGCAAATCCGGCATCGGACAGGATGGTGCAGCTCAGTTCCTCGAGATTGGTTCCATCGAGAGTGAAACCAGAACGCGTCTTGCGAAGCGAAATGGCGGGATGGCCGCAGGCGCCCATGAAGAACAGGAAGCTCGACGCGATCGGCATGCCACGTGCGCCATCCCAGACGGCGCCGTACATCCCGTCATCAGGTGCATGGAATTTGCGTCCGGCACTGATGACGTCGTCAAAGGTCTTGGGGAAGGACAGGCCTGCGTCGGCAAATAGGTCCTTGCGGGCGGCCAGGAACTCGACCGTGCAATAGCCCGGGACGCCATAGTCTTTGCCTTCCCAGGTCGCGGCCGACCAGATCGACGGGTGGAAGTCGAGCGGATTGATGCCAGTCTTCTGGACATATTGGTCAATCGGCCGGATGACGCCGCTTTCTGCGAACTCGCCAAGCCAGGGCATGTTGATCGCGATAACGTCGTAATCGGAGCGGGGCTTGGCGCCATTCTCACGCGCCCGGCGATAGAGCTCGGGAAGCGGCAGCAGATCGAAATTCTTGCGCGAGGCGAGATTGTTGCGAAAGTCGGCCCACATGTTGCGCATGGCCGAGAAGTAATTGTCGTCGTTCAGCAGGAAGCGCAGTTCGATCTGCGATTCAGCACGCTTCTGGACGAGACGCATTGGCGGAATGATCTGCGATCCCAGAGGAGTCCCGCCGAAATAATACTCGTCTTCCTCTTCGCCGGCACGCAAGCCAAGGGTCTGCGCCAGAAGGGATTTCGTCTTTCGCGCGTAGACTTCGAAGGAGCGGAGAAGCTGCTCGCTGGGCTGCAGCGCAAAGCTCTTGCCCGAAGGACCTTTCGCAACCTTGGCGATGTAACCGCTGTCGATCAGCCTGTTGATCAGCCGCATCGACGTCGCGTAAGGCAGGCCGGATTCCTGCCCAAGGGTCGAAATCGAAACCGTCTGGCTGAGAATATGCGACTTGATCAGGAAGGTGACGATAAGCCAGATGGCATCATCGTCGGCCTCCGCCACAACCTCTCGAAAGGGCCGGCGCGTCTTCTCGATGAAATCGATGACGCGTAACATCTCATATTCGTTCACGTCGGCCTCCCAAACCGTCGCGTTTCCGACGATCACACTAGCTGGCAAGTCGTCCTTTCACCAGTCTGCCTATATGGCCTTGAGTACGTGCGATGATCCGGATTGATCTCGCTTCAAACCGGCAAGGCGCTCGTATTGTTCGAAGAGAACGAAGAAGTCCTTTTCGGCGAGACCATCGGCGAAGGCGGCCTCATATTGCTGGCGGATCATAGAGGCGAGATACATCGGTACGTGGTCAGACTTCGCAGCGCCGAGAATGAGATCGAAGTCCTTCATCATCTGCGAAACCGAAAATGCCGGATCGAAATTCCGTTTCACCAGCAGGTCCCGCTTGTAGGCGATCAGCGGCGAGGCAACGGCGCTTTCACAGATGACATTCAGCATCGTCTCGACTGAGAGATTTCCCTTGAGCCCGAGCGTCAGGGCCTCTCCAAGCAGGGCCGCGGTCGCACCGACCAGGGCATTCAGGACGAGTTTCAGATAACGAGCCTCTTCACCCTCGCCGAGATAGAACTGCTTCGCCGCAAAGCTTGCAAGAATCGGCTCGACCTTGTGGTAGTCCGCTTCGGGTCCCGAAACCATCACCGACAACATCCCTGACGATGCCGTGACGGTGCTGCCTGAAACCGGCGCGCGAAGATAGGCGACCCTCTTGCGGACGAGTGCCTCGGCGACTTCGGCCGAGAGTTCGGGCGAGACGGTGCTCATCTCTACCAGGATCTGGCCGGGCTTGAGGAGATCGACGAGTGCCGATGGCCCGAGCGTCAGTTGGCGCAAAATGGCATCGTTCGGAATCGTGAGTATGATCACGTCCGAGGCCTCGACGAGATCCTCGAGGCTGTGCGCGACGTTCGCGCCCTGGGCGACGACCGACGCGCGGTTTTCCGGCAGCGGTTCATAGACGGACAGGGGATATCCGCGCTCCAGAACGCGCCTGCTCATGGGGGCCCCCATTTTTCCGATGCCCGCCCAACCCACTCTCAACGTGTCGCTCATGCATAACCTTTCTTCCCTGGAAGCAGGTGCGATCCAGAAATATTCGATGCCGTCATTTCACGAAGGAGCTCGAACAAGCCAATCGGGCCGTCGGACCGCTCGGTGCATGCACTCTCCTCCTACAGAAATACTAACGCCGCAGGCAGATCGTTTGCTGTATTGAAAATATCCGTTTCGGATAATTAAAGATTTGTCGAAGCGCGTATTCACCCGTAGCTTCAGTCCCGGATCGCACGGCGGTTCCTCGGGAGGAATAAGCCGTCAGAAAAAAGGAAAACGCGGAAGCTCAGCGCTGCCGCGGACGATATCTTTTTGTCGGTTTGCCGGCATGTCGGAGGAGTATGAAATGGGATCGAGCGTCGTTGCAGCCGTTGCCGGCAAGGTGGTTATCGTAACCGGCTCAGCACGGGGTATCGGTGCTGGCATAGCTTCGGACCTTGCCGACAAGGGCGCCCATGTCGTCATCGCCGATCTGAACGCGGAGGCTGCGCAGAGGACCGCCTCAAAGATTTCTTCGCAGGGCGGCAGCGCCACTGCCGTCGGGGTGGACGTATCGAGCCGTAAGGACGTTCGGGCGTTGATCGAAACGACTGTCTCGCATTTCGGCCAGCTCGATGTGATGTTCAACAACGCCGGCATCAGCCAGACCTGCCCATTCCTTGAAGTCACCGACGAGGACTTCGACCGCATCATGGCGATCAACGGCCGAGGTGTGCTGATCGGGACGCAGGAAGCGGCAAAGCAGATGATCGCCCAGGGCGGCGGCGGAAAGATCATCAATACAGCGTCGATCGCCGGCAAGCAGGGCTATCCGCTCTTTGCGCATTACTGTGCGTCGAAATTTGCCGTCGTCGCCATTACACAGGCTGCGGCCCGCGCATTGGCTGAGCATAAGATCACTGTGAACTGCTTCGGCCCTGGCGTTGTTAAGACGGAGCTTTGGGAGCAGCTAGACCGTGAATTCATCGAGCATGGGCTGACCGAGAAGCCGGAACAGGCGCTCAACGAGTTCTCCCAGTCCATCCTGCTCGGGCGCGCCTCGCTTCCCAAAGATATCACAGGCGTAACGACATTCCTCGCCTCCGATGCATCGGATTACGTCACCGGACAAACGGTGATGGTCGACGGCGGCATGGTCCTGATCTGAAACACATGCGACTGGTCCGCGACTGCGGCCACCAACTGCAATCACGAAAGGCATTGCGATGAAGGCTGTACGATATTACGCGAAGAGAGACATCCGGGTCGAAGACGTGCCGGCGCCCAGCGGCCCACTCGGCGACGACATGGTGCTGATCGAGCCCTTGGTCTGTGGCATCTGCGGCACGGACATACACGAATATATCGCAGGCCCTATCGTCACGCCGGCAACCCCCAACTCCTATTCCGGCGCTGTCCTTCCGCAGATCCTGGGCCACGAGTTTTCCGCGCGCGTTCTGGAGGTGGGCAAGAACGTCACGCATGTCTCGCCGGGCTCGCGCGTTTCCATCCAGCCGCTGATTTCGCCGCGCGATGATTATTACGGTCGTCGCGGCCTCTTCCATCTCAGCGAAAACATGGCTGTTGTCGGGCTCTCCTGGGACTGGGGCGGTATGGGCGAACGCGCCGTCGTCAACGGCTACAACGCCATTCCGGTGCCGGATACGGTCTCGGACGTTCAAGCCGCGATGATCGAGCCGGCGGCCGTAGCCGTTTATGGTGTCGATCGCGGTGGCGTGACGAGCGGTAGCAGCGTGCTCGTGTCAGGTGTCGGGCCGATCGGCGCGCTGGTTCTGCTCGCGGCCAAGGCTGCCGGCGCGACTAAGATCTTCGTCTCCGAGCTCAATCCGAACCGCCGCGCGCTGGCACAACAGCTGGCGCCCGAGGCGATCGTCTTCGATCCGCGCGAAACGGATGCAGAGAAGCTGTTCCGCGACCAGACCGAAGAAGGCGTTGGCGTCGACGTCGCGCTCGAATGCGTTGGCGCCGAAGCATCGCTGAACCTCTGCGTGAAGGCCGTGCGCCGCCGCGGGACGGTCGTGCAGGTCGGCCTACATGTGAAGCCGGCTGCGATCGATGCGATGCTCTGGGCGCTGAAGGACATCACGGTCGAGGCAACCTGGTGCTACCCGGTGACGATCTGGCCCCGCATCGCCTCGATGATCGGCGCCGGCATTTTCCCGGTCGAAAAGGTTGTCACGGCCGAGATCGCGCCCGAAGACGTGGTCCAAAAGGGCTTCGAGGCGCTGCTCGACCCTAAGGCCACCCACATGAAAATCCTCGTCAATATGAAGGCCTGATCATGATGAACCCGATGGATCTCAGCGGTCGGACGTTTCTGATCACGGGTGCCGCCGGCGGCATCGGCAGCGCGACTTCCCTTTATCTCGCCTCGCTCGGCGCAACCATCGTGGCCGCCGATCGAGATGGTGCGGTCGAAAACACGCGCGACGCCGTTCGGGCGGCGGGAGGAAAGGCCGAGGCCGTCACGTTCAACGTTGCCGACAAGGGTTCGGTTGAGGCTGTGGCGGCGAAGGTCGGTGAGCGTTTCGGCCCTCTCGACGGTATCTTCGCCAATGCCGGCATGTCGTATGAACGCCCGGCGCTGGAGCACAGTGAGGCGGACTGGCGCACGGTCATATCCGTCAATCTCGACGGCGTCTTTTGGACGGTACAGGCTTTCGCGCGCTCGATGGTGTCGGCCGGACGTGGTTCGGTGGTGATGACGGCGTCGATTGCCGGCGTCAAAGCCGTGCGGCCGGAGCTACATGTCGGCTACGATGTTTCGAAGGCTGGCGTCGCTCACATGTGCCGGGTTCTGGCGGCTGAATGGGCGCGCTCAGGCGTACGTGTCAACTCGGTCGGCCCAGGATACACCGATACCGTAATGTTGGCCGAGGTTGGCCGCACGCAGCCTGCCGTCATGCAGAAGTGGCTTGATGACACGCCGGTCAATCGTCTGATCAAACCCGAAGAGATTGCCGCAACCGTGGCCTTCCTGCTCTCCGATGCGGCGAGCGGCATCACTGGCCAGCTGCTGATGGTCGATGGCGGCTACTCTATCGCTTGAATTCGAAAGGAATAATCGATGTTTTATGCAGTTCACTGCCTCGATCACGAAGGCGCTGTCGAAAAGCGGCTTGCCAATTACGATGCCCACAAGGCTTATCTTTCGGCCGGCAAGACCAAGACCGTCATTTCCGGCCCACTGCTCGCCGATGATAACGAAACCATGATCGGCTCTCTCTTCGTCTTCGAAGCCGACACCAAGGAAGAGATCGTCGCCTTCAATAAAGCCGATCCCTTTACCAAGGCCGGCGTCTGGAAGTCCGTCAACATCCATCCCTTCAGCAAGCGGGTCGACAATCGATGACGGTGATCGAGAAAAAGCCGGTCGTGGCGGCGCTCGTTGGCCTCGGCTGGTGGGGTCGCAAGATGGCGAGCCTCGTCAATGATGGCGGCGCGAAGATGCACTTCGTGCGCGCGGTCGATCCCAGCCCTGACGCGGCCGCCTTTGCCGCCCAGATGGGGCTGCAATATTCGCCCGATATGGATGAGGCTCTGGCCGACCCGACCATCGAAGCGGTCGTGCTCGCGACACCGCATTCGCTGCATCGGAAGCAGATCGCCCGTGTCGTTGCCGCTGGCAAGCATGTCTTTTGCGAAAAACCTCTCGATCTGACCCGAGCCGGCGCCGAAGCCTCCGTTGCACTTTGCCGCAAGGCGGGGCTCGTTCTTGGCATGGGCCATGAGCGTCGTTTCGAGCCGCCGATCGCCGAGATCCTGGAGGCAGCCAAATCGGGAAGGCTCGGCCGGCTGCTGCAGATCGAGGCGAATTTCAGCCACGACAAGTTCCTCGGCCTCGACGCGTCGAACTGGCGGCTGAAGGCCGATCAGGCTCCTGCCGGCGGCATGACCGCAACTGGCATCCATCTCACCGACCTTGCCGTCAAGCTGATGGGCCTGGCAAAGGATGTCCGCGTCGTTTGCGAAAACCTCGCTTCAAATATTCCGCAGGGCGATACGATGAGCGCCCATATCCGCTTTGCCGATGGTGGTTCAGCTTATATCTCGGCGACGCTTGCCACGCCCTTCATCTCGCGTTTCGCAATCTTCGGTACGGATGGATGGATCGAGGTGCGCGATAAGGCACATGTTGAAGCACCCGACGGCTGGATCATCACAGAGGGTTGGAAGAACAAGCCGATCACGGTGCGTGAAGTGCCGCCGGCCGAGCCGGTCCGCGACAATCTCAGGGCCTTCGCCAAGGCTGTTCGCGGCGAGGCGGATTATCCGATCACCGGCGAGGACATGATCAACAATATTGCATTGCTCGAAGCCATCGTGCGCTCATCGAAGAGCGGCGCGCTGGTCGAGGTCTAGGAGGATGACGTGAAAGCTCTGGTTTTCGAGGCACCCGAAAAGCCTGTTATCGCCGATGTCGGCATGCCCGACCTTTCGCCGAACGAGGTTCTGGTTCGCACCAAGGCCGTCGGCATCTGCCACTCCGACTATGAGCTCCTGGCCGGGCGCTACATCATCCCGATTTCCTATCCTGTGACCCCGGGTCACGAATGGAGCGGGGAGATCGTCGAGGTCGGACGCAACGTCAAGGGCTTCAAGAAGGGGGACCGGGTTGTGGGCGAATGCGTGGTGAGGACGCCGGAGCGGCTGCACCATTTCGGCTTTTCCATGAGCGGCGCGGACCGCGAATTCTTTGCCGTCAATCCGGAATGGCTGCACAAACTACCCGATGCGGTGGATGACAAGAAGGCGGCACTGATCGAGCCTTTTACCTGCGGCTTCTATGCGGTGCTGCGCTCCGGCGGCACCAATGCCAGCGAGACCGTCGTCGTCTCGGGCGGCGGCACGATCGGCCTCGTCTCGGCCGCGGCGGCGATCGGTATGGGTGCCCGCGTCATCGTTGTCGATCCGCTGGCCTCGCGCCGTGAGGTGGCAAGGCGCCTTGGCGCCGACAAGGCGATCGATCCGACCGACGGTAGTGCCGCCGATAGGATTCGCGAGCTGACGGGTGGCCATGGCGCCGATCTTGTCATCGAGGCTTCTGGCCACGACGCGTCGCTTGCTGCGGCCTTCGACTACGCCCGTGAGGAAGGTCGCATGTCGATGGTGGGCATCAATATCGGCCGCAAGGTGCCGGTCACGATCGGCCAGATTCAGATGAAGAACCTAACCGTGCGCGGCTGTATTGGCTCGCCGGGCGTCTGGCCTGCCGCCATCCGCTTCCTGGAACGCACGGGCATCGATCTATCGCCGATCCAGACCCATGACTTTGCCCTGACGGAGGCAGTCCAGGCCCTCTCGTTCGGTCAGGACCCTACGAAGAGTATCAAGATCACCCTGTTGAACGGTTGAACACATGAGCAAGCATGCCCTGATTGTCGGCGCGACCGGCATTACCGGAAGCAATCTCGCTGAACTCCTGCTGGCCTCCGATGACTGGAGCGTGTCGGGCTTGTCCCGATCCGTCAGCCCTGTTGCCGGCGTGCAAACGTTTCAATGCGATCTCGTCGATCCGGATTCCGTCCGCGGCGCGCTGCTTGGCTTGCGGCCGACCCACGTCTTCATTACAGCCTGGTCGCGCCGGGAAACGGAAGCGGAGAACTGCAAGGTGAACGGAGCGATCGTCCGCAATGTGCTCGACGGATTGCAAGGCGGGAGCGTCAAACATGTCGCGCTGACGACCGGGACCAAGCACTATCTCGGTCCGTTCGAAACCTACGCTAAGACGCAACCGGAAACACCGTTTCGCGAAGAGCAGGCCCGTCTGCCGGGCGACAACTTCTACTACGTCCAGGAAGACGAGGTTTTCGCCGCCGCCGCCCGCGATGGGTTTACGTGGTCCATCCACCGACCGCATACGCTAATCGGCTATGCCGTCGGAAACGCGATGAATATGGCGGCAACGCTCGCTGTCTACGCATCGATCTGCAAGGAGACGGATAGACCCTTCATATTCCCGGGATCGCCGCAGCAATGGCAGGCGGCGACCGATGTCACCGATGCGCGCCTGCTTGCCCGTCATCTTCGATGGGCCGCAACCACGAAGGATGCCGCCAATCTCGCCTTCAATGTCGTCAACGGCGAGGTTTTCCGGTGGAAATGGCTCTGGCCTCGGATCGCCGCCTATTTCGGCATTGAGACGGCACCCTATTCAGGTGCGCCAGATCCGCTGGAAATCCAAATGGCAGGGGCGGGCGAGATCTGGGATGGGATGGTGAGGAAATATGACCTGCAGCCCAACGCGCTCACGCGCGTCGCGTCCTTCTGGCATTCGGACGCAGACCTCGGACGCCAGGTCGAAACATTCAACGACATGGGCCGCAGCCGCAAACTCGGCTTTCTGGATTACCAGGACACGACCCAGTCCTTCACCGACGCTTTCGACCGCCTGCGCGCGGATTGCATCATACCCTAATTAAAGGAGGATCGCATGAATGCCGACCTCACCACGCCGGCTTCGCCGGATGGATATTTCACCGAAGAAAACTCGATCGAGACCGTTAACGCCCGCATGGCCAAGACTGTCCATCCGCGACTTGCCGAGATCATGGCATCTCTCGTGAAGCATCTCCATAATTTCGCGCGCGAGACCGAGCTCACGCAGGAAGAATGGGAATTCGGCATCGATTTCCTGACGCGCACCGGGCAGATCTGTACGCAGGAGCGTCAGGAATTCATCTTGCTCTCGGATACACTCGGTCTTTCCATGCTGGTCGACGCCATTAACAACAGGCGGCCGCAAGGTGCGACCGAAAACACCGTCTTCGGTCCTTTCCATGTCGAGGGTTGCCCCGTTCGCCAGATGGGCGATCAGATCTGCCTGGATGGTAAGGGCGAGAGCTGTCTCTTCATCGGGCGCGTGCTCGACCTCGACGGCAATCCTGTCGCCGGGGCGAGGATCGATGTCTGGTCCGACAATGCCGAGGGCTACTACGACGTTCAGCAGCCCGATATCCAGCCGAAATGGAACAATCGCGGCGTGTTCGTGACTGCTGAAGACGGACGCTACAGCTTCATCGGCATCAAGCCGGTGTCCTATCCCATCCCCGACGATGGGCCGGTCGGAAAGATGCTGGCAAGCCTCGGCCGCCATCCGTATCGCCCGGCGCATATGCATTACATGGTGCGTGCAGAGGGCTTCCAGAAGTTAGTGACGCATACCTTCGTCGGCGGTGATCCCTATCTGGAGTCGGACACGGTATTCGGCGTCAAGAAGACCCTTGTCGCGCCGTTCACGCGGGTCGAAGGCGATGAAACGCTCTGGCGATCCGATTACGATTTCGTTCTGGCAAGACCAGATCAGACGCGTTAGGAGCCTGCATTGGAAGATTTCGTCTATACAGGAAATCCCGGTCGCGTTGTCTTTGGCAGCGGCACGATTGCCCGCCTCCCTGAGGAGGCAGACCGGCTGAAGGCAAAGCGAATTCTTGTGCTCTCGACGCCTGAGCAGGCCGGACAAGCGGCTAGCATCGCCAAACATCTGGGATCGCGCGTCGTCGGAACCTATTCGAAAGCGCAGATGCACACTCCCGTGGAGGTGACAGCGGATGCCATGCAGTCCCTCAAGGAGTGCTCGGCCGATGCCGTGCTTTCGGTCGGAGGCGGGTCGACTACCGGACTTGGAAAAGCAATCGCATTTCGTACCAATCTGCCTCAGATCGTCGTGCCGACGACTTATGCGGGTTCGGAAGCAACGCCGATCCTGGGCGAAACTGAAGGTGGTCGCAAGGTCACCAAGTCCGATCCGCGCATTCTTCCCGAAGTCGTCATATATGACGTGGATCTGACCCTGACCCTGCCGGTCGCGCTGTCGGTGACCAGCGGCATCAACGCTGTCGCGCACGCCGTGGAAGCGCTTTATGCCAGGGAAGCGAACCCGGTCATCTCGTTGATGGCCGAACAGGGAATATCGGCGGTCACTCGTTCGCTGCCGCTTATTCACGCCGATCCTGGTAACCGCAACGCGCGCTCCGATGCGCTCTACGGGGCATGGCTCTGCGGCGTCTGCCTTGGCGCGGTCGGCATGGCGCTACATCACAAGCTTTGCCATACGCTGGGCGGAATGTTCAATCTGCCCCATGCCCCGTTGCACACCGTAGTTCTTCCGCATGCTGTCGCCTACAACGCGTCGGCTGCGCCAGCGGCCATGAAACGTTTGTCGCGGGCCATGGCCGTTGATGATCCGGCTACAGGTCTTTTTGATCTTGCGAAGCGACTTGGTGCGACGATGTCGCTGAAGGACCTCGGAATGCCCGATGGCAGTGTCGAGAGCGCTGTCGAACAAGCAATGGCCAATGCTTACTGGAATCCACGCCAGCTTGAGGAGCCCGCTTTGAGCGCATTGCTTGATCGTGCATTCCAAGGGAAGCCGCCCCTGGGCGTGATCTGAGCTAGCTTGGCGCTGCCTGGCAGAAACGTGGAAGGGTGGAATAGCAGAGGTCCAAAATGGATAAATCCTCTGTTTCCTTTGTTCTCGGTCCGCGTACGATCATAGCCGCGACATTTACAAGTCGCCGGTCGCTCGGGAGGAGCGAATAGAGAGTTTGGTGAGGAGTCTGAGACAATGCTGGCAGTTCGTGTTGCAATATCCAACCCAGACAAGGCGGATGCGCGCGAACTTCATCTCGAAGATCACAAACGTCATCTTCGCTCAGGAGGCATCCGCGTGGTTCAATCAGGACCAATTCTGGACGGCGCTGGTAAGGGAAGCGGCGGTGTCGTTATTGCCGAGGTTGCCTCGCTGGACGATATGCGCCGGTTCAGTTCTGAAGATCCGTTCGTGCGCCATGGTGTCTATTCGACCGTCAGTATTTACGAGTGGCGCCCGACGATAGGCGGCAACGCCTGACGCGGCGGCGAGTGAATTTCGATGCCCGGTCAGTTTTCGAAGGAGGAGAGAAAATGAGAGCGGTACGATTTATCAATTGGGACAAGGTCCGAGACTGGCTCGCGCAGGCTGGATGCGCCTGCAGCGGTTATTATGCCGAGTATGAGGCTTTGCGTCCGAGACCACATCCGCACTCCCTCGCCGACAAAAATTTGAGCCACTCCTCGCTACGGGTCGTCCGGACGATCAAGGGGCGCGAGCTCTAGCGCTACGCCGAAATTCATCTTTGTTGGCTTTCTACCCGCGGCGCCGGCCGTCGCGGAACGGGGAGTTCTGACGTGAACAATGCGGAAAGAAGCTTCGATGACGAACATCACCTCCATCGCTTCTAACCAGCGGATCAAGGAGCCTTTCATGGCGATACCGCTGGCGCGAAGCTTCCTGACAGTCATGCTCTCGACTTTGTTTCTTCTTGTGCTTTGCGGTGTTTTCGCACCGTCCAGTCTGTCATCCGGCGCCCTCTCTGGGAGCCTACCTTTCGCCGCGATTATCGCGATCGTCGGTCTTGGGCAGTTGCTTGTGGTGCAGCAGGGTGGCTTCGATCTTTCCCTCCCAGGGGCCGTGTCTCTTGCTGTGGTTATGGCCACGCACTACCCGCAGCAAGACGACGCGTTGCTTTATCAGGCCGTGCTGATCTCGTTGGGCATTGCGCTCGTTGCCGGCCTGCTGAACGGCATTCTTGTCAGCCTTTTTCGGCTAAATGCGATCATCGCTACGATCGGAACCAACGCGCTGCTTTACGGCGCCGTATTTGCGGTATCCGGTGGCGTTCCGTCCATCACGACGAACCTGCTGGCCACGATCGCCGGAGGCCAGATGTTCGGGCTCCCCAACTCCGTCGGCGTCGCGATTGTCGCCATGGTAGTCGTCTCGTTCACGCTCAAGAAGACGGTCGCAGGCCGCAGGTTCGAAGCGATCGGCGCCAATCCGCTGGCATGCCAGGCGGCCGGCCTGCGGGTGCGCGCTCACCAGATGATGGCCTATGTGTGGGCGCAAGTGCTCTACTGTCTGGCCGGCACGCTGATCGCCGGCATTACGCGAGAGCCGACGGCCTTCCAGGGCGACAGCCTGCTGCTGCCGTCCGTAGCCGTCGTTGTCCTTGGCGGCACATCGTTGCTCGGCGGCAGAGGCTTCCCGATCTCGACGGTCATAGCGGCCTTTTTCCTGAACCAACTGAGCCAATTCGCACTCACAGTCGGTGTGCCGTTTTCGGCTCAGACCATTATCCAGGCCCTCGCCCTGGGTTTTGGCATCGGTGTTTACTCGTTCCGATGGACGGTAAATTTAAGATCGACGACTGGGGTAAAAAAAGTGGAGGAGAAACAATGAGATATCATTCAATGGCAAAGCAATTGGCGCTTGCCGCCGTTTTCGGGGTGGCGGTTTTCGCCAGCGCCGATATTGCCAGGGCGGAAACCCCATCTTGGTGCGGGCCCAAGAAGGCGACGCTGGCGTTGCTCGACGGCTACGGCGGCAACAGCTGGCGTCAGGTGACGACCGCTTCCGGTAAGCAGACCGTCGAGTTGTGTCCAAGCATAACCAAGTACGAATATGCGGACGGTCAGGGCGATACCCAGAAGTCGATCTCCGATATCAAGAGCATGGCCGCGAAGGGCATCGACGCATTGGTCGTCTTCGGCGATGCAGGACCGGCGGTCCTGCCGGCGCTGACCAGTGTTTACAAGTCCGGCAAGGTTGTGGTTCCCTATCGTGTCGCCGTTGGCGGCAAGGACGGGCAAAACTATTCCAAGTTCGTTGGAGCGTCGTTCGAGAACGATGGCGAGACCTGGGGCAAATGGATCAAGTCGATCCTGCCCAAGGGTGGGAATCTGCTGTTCCTCAGCGGCCCTGCAGGTAACAGTCAAGGTCTTGACGAGCTCAAGGGCCTCAAGAAGGTGTTGGGCGCCGAGTACGTCTTCGTCAATCAGGCACCCTTCGCCGTCACCAACTGGGATCCTGCCCTGACGCAAAAGGTGTTGACCGCGGAAATTGCCAAGAACCCGAAGATCGACGTGATCATCTCCGACTTCGGTCCGTCTATGGTCGGCGCGCTGCCGCTCTTCGGCAAGCAGGGCAAATCGATCCCGGCGCTTGCGACCTCCGACGGCAATTCACTCGGCTGCTTCTACGAAGAGAACAAGGCCAGCAACCCTGATTTCAAGCTCTTCACCGTGGCGACCGGCAATGACAACGTTCGTCTTGCCGTTCAGTGGGCCGTTGCATTGGCAACCGACGGCAAGCCGCCGGCCGATACAACGTTCAAGGCGCCAGCATTCGAAGATTCTGTCGCCGGCGGCGCCAATGCTGTGAAGTGCCGCAAGGATCTGCCTGGCGCGATCTATCTTTCGTCCGCGCTGCCGCCCGAGGATCAGGCCAAGGCCGTTACGAAGTAGTCGCAGTTCCTTCAACGATCTGCCTGGCCTTGCACCCAGGCAGATGCAACCTCAGTCGGATTTCAGGCCATGGCCGCAGCAGACATCCATTCAAATGCACCCTTCTTGTCGGCCGAAAACGACGTCACTATCCGGCTCGATGGCATCTCGAAGTATTTCGCCGGCATTCCGGCGCTGCGCGACGTGAGTGTCGAATTCCGACCTGGGGAAGTGCATGCCATCCTTGGCGAAAACGGCGCCGGCAAATCAACCCTAATGAACATCATCTCGGGCACGCTGCAGCCGAGCGAGGGTGAAATCACTTTCGACGGTGTTCCCGTCAAGCAGATGACCCCGGAGGTCGCTGCCTCGCTCGGGATCGGCATCTGTTTCCAACATCCGGCCATTCTCGCCGATCTTTCGATCGAGGAAAATCTGCTCGTGGCGCTCACCGCCTCTGGCGCGTCAGGGCGGCGATCGTCCGATGCCCTGCAGCAGATGCTTCAAACGGTCAGCCTCGATCTTCCGCTGCATATGCGAGCCGGGGAAATGACGGTTGCGGAGAAACACCTGCTGGAGATCGGCAAGGCATTTGCCGTCAAGCCGCGGTTGTTGATCCTGGACGAGCCCACCGCCTCACTCGACCAGGAGGCCAGCGAACTGCTGTTCGATCTTGTGCGGCAGGCAGCGGCAGAGGGAACGGCCGTCGTCTACATCACCCACCGCCTTGCCGAACTCAGGCAGATCGCACAGCGAGTGACCGTGCTGCGCGACGGAAAAATTCGCGGCAGTGCGCTGGTCGGGGAGATTAGCGACGCCGAGCTTGTCGGCATGATCGTCGGGCGTACGCTTGCGGCGGCTTTCCCTCCGAAAGCGCCGGGCAAAAGCGGGGAAATTGGGCTTTCGGTCACCGGTCTCAGCTGTGAAGGCGTCGACGATGTCACATTCCAGGTGCCGCGGGGGCAGATCATTGGCGTGGCGGGCGTTGCCGGCAACGGCCAAGCCGCGCTGATGCGAGCCCTGGCGGGATTGAATATCTCACGCGGATCGATCAACCTGCGCGGACGCAACCTCGGCCATACGGAGCTTCTCGAAGAGGCTGCCTTCATGCCATCGGACCGACTTCGGGAAGGCGTGGCGAAAGGCCTCACCGTTCGGGAGAACGCCACCTTCTCGACGCTTGAGAAATTTGCAACCGCCGGGATCATGAGCCGGAAACGCGAATTCGATAAAGTCAGTGCGATCTTCTCCGAACTCGCGGTCAAGGCACCCAGCATGGAAGCACCGATCTTGTCGCTTTCGGGTGGCAACCAACAGAAGATCGTGATGTCGCGGGCGATGCTTTCGGATCCGGGCTTGGTTGTCGCTGACGAGCCGACGCAAGGGGTCGATGTTGGCGCCCGATTCGAGATCTACCGTATTCTGCGGGATCTATGTGAGGCGGGCACACCCGTCGTCGTCAATTCCTCCGATGCTGTTGAGCTCGAAGGGCTCTGCGACAAGGTCGTCGTCATGTCACGTGGGCACGTGGTCGCAACGCTCGCAGGAGAAGATGTCACCGAGGAGAAGATCGTCGCCGCGGCCATCAATGCTGAAACGCATGATGTTCACCCTGGCGCAGCCAAGGCTTCCGGCCCTGCCAAAGGTTTTAAGCATTTGCTGCAATCGGACAACGCGCCGGTCATTCCCCTGGCGCTCGTTGCGATCGTCCTCGGGCTTTATGTCAACGGGCAGAACGAAAACTTCCTGTCGGTCTCCAACATCTACAACATATTTCTGCTGGCAACGGCGCTCGGATTCATTGCACTTGGGCAGACCATCGCCTTGCTGATGGGCGGTATCGATCTGTCGGTTGGGCCGCTGGCCGGGTTTCTGGTGGTCGTCGCATCATTCTTTCTGACCGACGACATGTCGGCTTCCATGATGGCACTTGGGTTCTTCCTAATGCTGGCAGGGGCGGTCGCGGTGGGGACTGTCAACGGGCTGCTAATACGGTATGCGAATTTCACGCCGATCGCGGCGACACTGGCCATGTATATCGCCATACAGGGTTTCAGTTTCCTTTTGCGTGAAAATCCGGACGGGTACATCAGCTATGCGATTACAGACTGGATCAACTGGCAATGGGGTCCGTTCCCGGTGGTATTCCTTGTGCTTTTGCTGGTGACGCTTGCGGGCGAGTATGTTCTCCGCAGATCAAGATCGGGGTGGCGCCTGCGGGCCGTCGGATCGAACGAGGATTCGGCCCGCCGCATGGGCATTCGCGTCGATCTGACATTCATTTCCGGATACGTGGCATGCTCGGTATTGACCGGCCTCGGCGCGGTCATGCTGATGGCGCAGATCGGCGTGGGTGATCCCCGCCAGGGCATCAATTACACGCTATCCAGCATCACCGCCGTGGTCCTCGGCGGAACCAGCCTGGCAGGCGGGCGCGGGACGTTTATCGGCACTGTTATCGGCGCCATCCTGCTGACCGAAGTGCTAAGCGCCGTCACCTTCCTGAGCCTGTCACAGACCTACCAGTATTTCTTTCAGGGCATCCTGATCGTCATTGCAGCACTCATTTACGCGGCAGTTCGAGGCCGCCGCGCTACCGGCCATTGAAAAATTGAACGCCTATCCCGGCTCCCGCTCCCATACGCTCGGGCGATCTGCTGATCGTGGGAACGGCGTAGGCCCGAATTTCTGAGGAGGAAGAAAGAACATGACGAACAGGGTTCATGGCATGCATCATATCGGTCTGACGGTGCCTGATATCGAAGAGGGCGTTGCCTTCTTCAAGGCCGTTTTCGGTGCGGTCGAGGTGTTCCGGACGGGGCCCTTCGATGTCGACCAGGATTTCATGACGAAGAAGATCGGCGCTGCTCCGCAATCGACGATACGCGACCTCGTGTTTCTTCGCTGCGGCGAGGGGACGAGCGTCGAACTGTTCGAATATAGCGGCGAGGAAATGTCTCCGCCGAAGCGTCCGTCGGAAGTCGGAGGCGCGCATATCTGCTTCGAAGTCGAGGATGTGCATGCATCGGCCGACCGGCTGCGAGCCCAGGGCGTCGACCTTCTCGACGGTCCGAACCTGATCACCGAGGGGCCGCTGGCCGGTTTCGACTGGATTTACCTGCGTGCCCCATGGGGACTTCTGCTCGAGGTCGCGAGCTTCGATAAGCTAGGTTACGAGGACAGTTCGCAGACGAAACTCTGGCGAGCCAAGACTGCTTGAGCGCGAGGCGCCGGAGCAGCACGCTACCACGTGAACCGGAAGACAATTTGGGCCCGTCTTCCATCTTATCGGATAGTCATCCCGCGGCTGATCTGACCGGTCGATGAGGCATGAAACGGGGCGGCTGCGATAGCCTGACTGTGGCGGATAAACGGCGTGGCCAACGCCGTTCGTCTGTAGGATTCCTGCCGTCAGGAATTGCATATTATCCAGTAGATCCAGTGACTTACATTTATCCAATGTGGATAAATCTCTTGTTCTCGTGTAGCTGGCATTCATTACACTGATCGTCGTCAACAGCCCTGGAGGGGGCTACCGAGGAGGATCTGAATTTGCGTAACATCGGAAATCTCGAAATCAACCGCCGCAAGCTCCTGCAGGTGGCGGGTGCCGCCGCTGCCGTTTCTCTTGCCAGCCCGCTGGTGCTTCGCAAGACTGCTCGTGCGTCCGATCAGCAGATCACGGTTCTCAACACCTTCCCGACGCTGGCCAACGAATATTGGCAGGGATGGAATGCCGGGGCCAAGCGTGCGGCCGAACAGCTCGGCATCAAATACATGTCACAGACATTCGACGATTCCGTCGACAAGCAGATTGCCCAGATCGAGCAGGCGCCGTCTCTCGGTGTGAATGCCGTCGTCACCTTTGCTCAAAATGCCGAGGTCATAAAGGCGCTTTGTGCCACGGCATCCCAGGTCGGCGTGAAAATCGCCAATGCGCACTCCACCGCGGCATGGCTTGCGCCCACCGATCCGACGTTCAAAGACGCCTATATGCTCTACAGCCAGCCGGACAATATCCGTGGCATCGCGGCGATGGCGCAGGCGTTGTTCGACAAGATCGGCAACAAGGGCAAGGTGCTCTATGCTGCCGGCATGCCCGGCAACTTTTCGGCCGATACCCGCGCGGCGGGCGTCAAGCTCGCCCTGAAAAACAACCCTAATATCGATCTCGTTGCCGAACAGCCTGCCGGCGAAAATCGCGTGGCCGCACGCCCGGTGGTCGAGAATCTTCTGACGGCGCATCCGGATGTGGCGGCGATCATTTCCTACAATGACGATACGGCGATCGCGGTCCTGGATGTTCTGCGAGAGCGCGGATTGAGCGGTCAGATCCTGACCGCAGGCAACGATGCTACCCGGGAGATGCTGACGCGGATGAAAGACGATCCGAGCGCGCTCGGCACGGTCTCGATCAACGCGCCATTCATGACGGGATATTCTGTTGTCACCCTGTTCGATGCGCTCAATGGCGTCACATACGATCCGCTGGAACGTATGCGCTACTTCGATTCCCTCTTCCTCGATTCCCCGGATGCTGCCGCGAAGTATCTTTCACTGATGGACAGCAGTGGCGGTTTTGCGTTCGATTTCAAATCGATGTCGCGCCATCTGAACGGCGACAACTGGAAGATCCAGTGGGGCATGGAAGTGATCGATCCGTCTCAGTTCTGGAGCGGCATCGATTCGATGCAATCCTTGAAGCCAGCGAACTGGGCGCTACCGGAAGACGTCGCCACCTCGCTGAAGGCGGGCAATGTCGAGAAGCTGAACAAGATGTTCAAGGACCACGCTGCAGCCGGACCGCTCTCGGAAGTCGCGCAGAACACAAAAGCCGGCAAGACGGTTCTCGGCTTCTAACGGCCACCCACAAGACGATAGCGCATTCCGGCTGACAGGGCAGGAATGCGGATACGTATCATCGCTGCATGCGGACGGCAAAGAGGCCATGACTGTACATCTCGAACTTCGGTCGATCACCAAGCGCTATCCCGGGGTCAATGCCCTGCAGGGTGTCAGCTTCATGGTCGAGCACGGCCGCACCCTCGGTCTCGTCGGCGAGAACGGTGCCGGCAAGAGTACACTGCTCGACATCATCAGCGGCGTTCAAAGCCCTGATGACGGTGATCTGCTGTTGCATGGTACGGCGCGGACGTTCCATGGCCCGGCGGCCGCTACGAAAGCCGGTATATTCCGTGTGCACCAGGAGCAGGCGCTGATCCTCGTCTATCCGATCTATCAGAACCTTTTTCTGGGTCTAGAGAAACATTTCACCCGCAATGGCGTCATCCGCTTTTCACGGATGAGAGACCACGCGGCCCGGATTCTTGATCAACTGGATATTTCAATCGATCCGCGGCTCATCACCGGCACGCTGAATTTCGGTACTCGGCAGTTGGTGGAAATCGCCCGCGTTGTCGCGCAGTCCGAGATTCTCAAGATCGAGCGCCCGCTCATCCTTCTCGACGAGCCGACCGCCTCGTTATCGGGCCCGGAGCTGCAGCTTTTCTACCGTATCGTTTCGCTTCTCAAGACACGGTTCAACGCCTCGATCATCTTCATCTCTCATAGGCTCGACGAGGTGCTGCACCTCTGCGATCAGATCCTTGTGCTCAAGGATGGCCAGGTCATCGATGCCGACGTCAGGCAGCCGACCGAGAAGCGGCTGCATAGCCTGATGGTCGGCCGCGAACGGCTCACCGATTTCTATGCTACCGATAGGCAACGGACGGCCTTCGGACCGCCGGTGCTTGAAGTCAAAGGCCTAAACTCGGTGGCATTTTCTGATGTCACGCTTTCTGTACGAGAAGGGGAGATAGTCGGTCTCGGCGGCCTTGTGCAGTCGGGCAAGACGGAGCTGGGCAGAACGATCCTGGGGGTCGAGGCCGGGCGAGGGGATATTCGGATTCTGGGCAGGGATGTCTCGGCACTTCCAGCGTCGGGCCGGATTGAGATGGGCATCGGCTACGTCCCGCTGCATAGGCATCGTGACGGCGTGATGCTTGGCCGTTCGATCCGCGACAATATCGTTTTGCCGTCGCTGCGGCGATTTACCAAGTTCGGCATCTTTTCCGTCTCTCAAGCCAGAGTTTTCGCGGCGGAGCGCATGACTGAACTCAAGGTCAAAGCCCCTAACAGCGATGCTCTTGTCGGCTCGCTCAGCGGCGGAAACCAGCAGAAAGTGGTGCTTGCAAAGTGGCTTGCGCGGAGACCCGCGCTGATGGTCATCGACAATCCCACCCGCGGCGTCGATGCTGGTGCGAAGGAAGAGATCTACCGGCTTCTCCGAGACATCACTCATACCGGATGCGCGGTGCTTCTGATCTCGGATGATCTTGTCGAACTGATCGAGCTTTCCAACACGATCTACTTCATGGCAAACGGCAAGCTATCGGAAGCGGTCGTTGCCGATCCTCACAGCAAGCCAAAAGAACAAGACGTCATTTCGATGATGTTCTGACGCGGACGCAACTAAGGAAATACGATGTCTAAATTCGGTGCCGTCGGCAAATTGACGCCATTCCTGGCGGCATTTGCGCTCATCATCTTCTTTTCGTTCATGCACGACGCGTTTCTGACATGGCCAAATATCTGGAACATTGTCCGACAGTCATCGGTCCTTCTGGTTGCCGCCATGGGCATTACATTCGTTATCCTGATCGGTTCGATCGACCTCTCGGTAGGATCGATCATGACGTTGTCGGCCATATGCGCGGTCACACTGGTTCCGACGATGGGAGAGGCAGGCATTGTTGTCGGGCTTCTCGTTGGTGCCCTTTGCGGCGCAATCAACGGTGCTCTGAATGCCGTCCTCAAACTTCCGAGCTTTCTCGTCACCCTCGGAACCCTGTTCATATTCCAAAGCCTCGGGCTTATCATATCAGGTGGCCGCCCATTGCCCTGGAATACTCCTCTATCCAGCGCGCTGGCCGGCGGCGTGGCTTTCGGCTCGTTTCCGAAGATCGGGCTTTGGGCAGTGGGCGTGCTGGTAATCTGTACGCTCGTCGCCCGGTTTACCCGTTTTGGTCAATACATGTATGCCATCGGCGACAACGAGCGCACGACCAGGATGTCCGGGATCAATACGACCAAGATGAAGGTCCTTGTCTTCGTCGCGGCAGGGCTTATCTCAGGGTTGGCCGGCATCCTTCTTGGTATCCGGACGTTCTCGGCGTCACCAGGCATGGGCGATCCGTTTCTCCTCGATACGATCGCGGCTGTCGTCCTCGGCGGAACGCTTTTGACAGGCGGCGTCGGCGGCCCGTTGCGCACTGTTCTGGGTGTCCTGACGATCGTGATTCTTGCGAACGGAATGACCCTTCTGCAGGTCGATCCCTTCTATCAGGTCGGTATCCGGGGCGCTGTCGTCATCCTCGCGGTGCTTGTCACGACAAGACGCCGGCGGCTTGACGAGGTTGTTAAATAACTGATGCTTTCGCTTCGAAAGTCAGCCAATTGCCAGATCGCGTCGCAGGACTGGCTGCTATCGGCCGAAAGGTGGACGAAGATTTCTCAATTCTCACATATAGCGGCAGCCAACTGTATTATTTCCATAATCCGCCTCTGAGCACCTATTATTTTCCCAATTTTGTTATCGGGCAATGGTTGGGCGGCCTGTTTTATAGATCGATGCAGGGCGAACAAGCCGCTGATTTGAGGGAGGTGGTCCGTGCATCTTTCACAGAGCATGGTAGCGAATTCCGTCTCACCTGAGAAATCCTCGCCAAGCAAATATTCGCAACCTTACGACTTGGCGCGCTGGTACCGTTTCCGGTGTTTCAGGCATGTCGGTCATTCCACCAATTCTCTCGATGGGTGCAATGCTCGTGAGGTGGCTCTTTGAAATGGAGTGGAGGGCAAGCCAAGCCCGTCCAACTTCCTGTTTGATCCTGTATAGAAACCGCGCCGCGAAACGAAGCGGGCTGTCCTAACCAAAGCATCAACACGCTTCGAACTGCCAAAGAGCCATTTCGGGCGGCAACAGCGAGCCGCTGTTATAGGCGGACGCTTTCGCATGCAGTATAGCTGGGGAATGACGCGACAATCCTTTTCGCTTGGACAGCTGAAACATAGCGAGCGGCCGGTGCGTATCGGCTTCTTCCTGGCGCCCGATTATCCGCTGATGACCTTTTCGGCGGCACTGGATTCATTGCGCCAGGGAAACCGCCTGCTCAAGCGCAAGGCCTTCGAATGGGTTCTAATCTCGGCCGAGGGCAAGGAGGCGAGGTCGAGCAGCGGGCTGGCCTTCCCAGTGGACTATGCTATGGCAAAGGCTCCGAAATGCGATATTCTCTTCGTGTGTGCCGGCGTCAATTACACTGAGAGCTACGATCCGGCGCTGTTTTCCTGGTTACGTCGCGTCTATTCAGAGGGCTGCGTTCTCGGCGGCGTGAGCACCGCCGTGTTCTATCTGGCGAGGGCTGGGCTTCTTGAGGGGCGCCGCTGCGCCATACATTGGGAATCGCTGCCGTCGTTTCGAAGCGAGTTTCCCAATTGCCTGGCGACAGACGATATCTTCGCCGTCGACGGCCGCTTGATTACGTCCTCCGGTGGCACCGTCACCCTGGACATGATGCTTTACCTGATCGCCGCGATCGAGGGTCGTGACCTTGCAGAGCAGATTTCCGATCAGTTCAATCATCCCCGCATGCGTCGCCAAGACGACGTTCAGCGCATGGTGCCGGAGGACCGTTTTGGTATCAGGAACGCCAAGCTCGGTTTCGTCATCCGTCGGATGGAAAGCAGCTTGTCGGAACCTATCGAAATCGCGGAGCTTGCCGCGAGCGTCAAGGTCTCGCCGCGCCAGCTGGAGCGATTGTTTCGCACACACCTCGGCAAAAGCCCGTCGCAATTCTACATTGATCTGCGCATGGCGCGGGCTAAGGAACTGTTGATCCATACCGATCTCAGCGTCTCCGATATCGCCGGCGTCTGCGGTTACGAATCCCCGTCTCATTTCAGCCGCTTCTATCGCCAGCACTTCAGGGAAAGCCCTGCTGCCACCCGCCGCGCGTGATCGGCACGCCTGCAATTTCTGCCTGTCTTTTGGCTAAGAACAACGTTACTGGTGCAATGCAGCAATATGTCGCCTGGCGCATATTTCATGTCGGATGAATGCATTCTGTCGCATTCATATTGCCTCTAGATTTGGTCTCGACGGCGAAAACGGACACAAGATCCGCGCAGGCCGAAGCGGCGGGAAAGCCCGCTCCGCTTCGCATTCAGACAATAATGGGAACAGTTTGCACGAACTAGGAGACCATCCTCGTGGATAAGAATCAGCATTCGTATATTCCGACACTTATTAAGGACCTTTCGGACGGCAGCATCAACCGCCGGGACTTCCTGCGCAAGTCGACCCTTCTTGGCCTCTCAGCTGCCACCGCTTATTCTCTCGCTGGCGTTACCCCGCCTTTCGGCGAAGCCAAGGCCGACGACATGCCGAAGGGCGGCAACCTGCGCATTGGCATGCGCTGCATGGAAATCAAGGATCCACATCTTGCCGACTTCGCCGAAAAGTCGAATGTCATCCGGCAGGTCTGCGAATACCTTACCTTCACCGACCGCAACAACATCACCCATCCCTATCTTCTCGAAAAATGGGATGTCAGCGATGATCTGAAGACCTGGACGCTGCATGTTCGCAAGGGCGTCAAATGGCGCAAGGGCGGCCGCGATCTCAATGCCGATGACGTCGTCTGGAACCTCAAGCGGGTCAGTGACCCTAAGGTCGGCTCGTCGGTTCTAGGCCTGTTCACTGGCTATCTCGTGCAGGAATATGACGGCGGCGAGAAGGACGATAAGGGCAATCCGAAGAAGTCCAGCAAGCTTTGGTCTGAAAACGCGATCGAGAAGGTAGACGACTACACGGTTCGCTTGAACTGCTTCGCGCCGCAGATTGCCGTTCCCGAGCATCTCTATCACTATCCAATGTTCATCCTCGACCCGGCCGACAATGGTTCCTTCGGCCCCGATGCAAATGGCACCGGCCCGTTCGAGATGACGCAGTACACAGTCGGCAAGGGCGCAAAATATAAAGCTCGCACTGACTACTGGGGCACCGGCCCTTATCTTTCGACCTTCGAATTCGTCGACCTCGGCGACAATCCAGGTGCCGGCATCGCGGCCATGGCATCCAAGCAGGTTGACGGCCTGTCGGAAGCTGACGCCGTGCAGATCAGCTCCATGAAGAACTTCCCGCATGTGGCGGTCTACAAGGTAGAGACGACGCAGACCGTCGTTGCTCGCATGCATCCTGACGTGGAGCAGTTCAAGGATAAGCGCGTACGTCAGGCCATGCGCTTTGCGATCGATCGCGACAAGGTTATCCAGACCTCCCTGCTGGGCGCCGGCACGCCGGCAGAAGACCACCACGTCGCCCCGTCGCATCCGGAATATGCGGCGTTGCCGAAATATCCGCGCGATATCGCCAAGGCCAAGAAGCTGTTGGCTGACGCCGGCTATCCCAACGGCTTCGAATTCGACATGGTCACGCGTCCGGATCCTATCTGGGAGCTCAACACGGCACAGGTGCTCGCCCAGCAGTTCGCCGACATCGGCGTCAAAATCAACATAAAGTCGCTGCCGAGCGCCCAATATTGGGAAGTCTGGACCTCCGCCCCTTTCAGCTTGACGGCCTGGGGCCATCGCCCGCTCGCGATCATGACGCTGTCGCTCGCCTATCGGTCGAACGCCGCCTGGAATGAATCCCACTATGCCAATCCGGAATTCGACCAGCTGCTGACACAGGCCGAGGGCATTCTTGATCCGAAGGAGCGCAGCAAGGTGATCGAGAAAATCGAGCTGATCATGCAGGATGACGGGCCGATCGTTCAACCTTTCTGGCGCGTCTTCTCGACTGTGATGGACAAGAAGGTGAAGGGCTTTGAGCTCCATCCTTCGCAGTACATCTTCGCGCACCAATACGCGATCTCCGCCTGATCAAGCGGCGCAATGATCGCCTGGTTTCGTCCGGGCGATCCCTTGAAGCCCGCGAGAAAACCGGACTGAGAGTGCAATGTCGAAATTCCTACTCAAACGGCTGATCATGATGCTCCTCACCATGTTGTGCGCATCCTTCCTGGTCTTTGCCGTCTGCGAATTTACGCCCGGCAGCGTGGCGCGAAAATCGCTCGGCCCCTTTGCCACACAACAACAGGTCGATATCCTGACCGAAAAGCTGAAGGCGAATGATCCGCTGCTTGTGCGCTATGGTCGCTGGCTCGGCGTGCTCCTCGGCGCCATTCCGGATCCGCTGCAGGATCCGGGCACGGGCCTCAATTTCACGGATCCACGCGGAGCGCAATATTTTGGCAATTTCGGCTACTCCACGCTGAACAAGCTGCCGGTCAACGACGTGATCTGGAACAGGCTCGGCAATACGGCGGTCCTGGCCGGCCTCGCCTTTATGCTGATCGTGCCGTTGTCGATCATCTTCGGCATCCTGTCGGGACTGAAGGAAGGAGGGGCGCTCGATCGAACGCTCTCGATCATCTGCATCACCTTCACCTCCATCCCCGAGTTCGCATCCGGCGTCTTCCTGGTAACGCTCTTCGTCATTCTCTGGCCAATTCTTCCGGGGACGAGTCCGCTCAACAGCGATGGCGGATGGCCGGTGCCTTATCAGTTCGTCTTGCCGGTTGCCGTGCTCGTCATCTACGATTTTGGCTATGTCGCCCGCATGATCCGCGTCTCGATGATCGGCGTCATGGAGCGGCCCTATATCCGCACCGCCGTGCTGAAGGGCATGAGCACCCGCCGTATGGTGCTCGGCCATGCGCTGCGCAACGCCATGATCGCGCCTTTCACCGTACTTCTTCTGCAGATCAACTTCCTCATCAGCGGCGTTGTCGTCACCGAGCTCGTCTTCGCCTATCCAGGCTTCGGCCGGCTTATCCTTGATGCCAGCCTGTTCGGCGATATCGCGACGCTAGAAGCCGCAACGCTGATCACCGTCGCCGTCGCCGTCATGACGCAGTTGCTCGGCGATCTCGGCTACATGCTGCTCGATCCACGTATCCGGGTGAGGTAAGCCATGGCACTCCAAGACAATATCGCCGGCATCAAGATTACATCGGCCAAGCGCGCGGCGCGGCCGAACTGGATGCGGATATTCCATTCGAAGACGGCCGTGGTTGGCCTCTTCCTCGTCGTCTTCTGGGTGGCCGCAGCCATTCTCGCGCCGATCCTGCCGCTGCCGTCACCGACAGATTCGGATGTGATGGCAATGGGCAATCCTTTTCCGTCCGCTACCCATTGGCTCGGCACCGACATCCTCGGCCGCGACGTACTCTCCCGCCTGATCTTCGGCGCGCGCACCGTGCTCTTCGTCGCTCCGCTATCGGTTGTGGTCGCCATGGTCGTCGGCATCGCCATGGGCACGGTCGCCGGCTATTATGGCGGCTGGATCGATACGCTGATCAGCCGCGTCTCCGACATCGTTCTCGCTTTCCCGGTGCTCGTGATTTACGTGATCCTGATCGCCAATATCGGGCCATCCGTACTCAATATCGTCATCGCCACGACGATCGCTTCCTCGCCCGGCATCGGCCGTATTACCCGTGGACTGGTTCTCGGCCTCAAGGAGCAAGAATATATCGCAGCCGCCAAGCTGAGAGCGGAAAGCACGATCTACATCATGCTCGTCGAGCTGCTGCCGAATTGCCGCAGCCTGCTGATCGTCGATGCCTGCCTGCGCATCGGCTATACGATCATCACCATCGGCATTCTCGGCTTCCTCGGTCTCGGTCTGCCGCCACCAAACCCGGACTGGGGCGGCATGGTCAAGGAAAGCGTCACCGTTCTCAATGTCTGGCCGCTGATGTCGCTCATTCCATCCGCCGCCCTTGTCAGTCTCGTTCTCGGTTTCAATCTACTAGCCGATGGCATGCGTGAGGCATGGAAGCCATGAACCTGTCCGTCTCCAACCTGCAAGGGGCCGCCATGCCCGACTCTGCAATGTCCGACGCTCCGAACTTCGATCTCGAACCGCTGCTCGATATCAGGGATCTCAGGATCGAGTTTCGCGGCAAGAGCGAAACCGTCGTCGCGGTGCCGAGACTGTCCTTCCGCGTACGCCCGGGCGAGAGCTATGGTCTCGTCGGCGAGTCCGGCTGCGGCAAGAGCACCACGGCCATGGCGATCATGGGCTATCTCGGCCAGACCGGCGTCATCGCCGGCGGCAGCATCCGCTTTGACGGTAGGGAACTCGTCGGCGCCAGGGAAAAGGAACTCCGCTCGATCCGGGGGCGTCGCATCGCCATGGTCTATCAGGACCCGATGAGCGCGCTGAACCCGGTCAAGACAATCGGATCGCAGCTTGCGGAAGTGCCACTGCTGCATCTCGGCTCGACGAAGGCGGAGGCCATGGAGATGGCCGCCGCCATGCTCGATGACGTCCGCCTGCCCGATGCCGGCGACATGCTGAAGCGTTATCCGCATCAGCTGTCCGGTGGCCAGCAGCAGCGCGTCGTCATTGCCATGGCGCTTCTGGCGCGCCCTTCGCTGCTTCTGCTCGATGAGCCGACGACCGGCCTCGACGTGACGGTCGAAGCGGCCGTCATCGATCTTATCGGCGAGCTGCGTCGTCGCTATTCCACCAGCCTGCTGTTCATCTCGCACAATCTTGGCCTGATCGCCGAAACCTGCGACCGCGTCGGTATCATGTATTCCGGCGAGATGGTGGAGGAGGGCACGACCGGCGATCTCTTCCGCCATCCACGCCATCCCTATACGCAGGGGTTGATCGATTGCATTCCCGATATCGGCAGCGACAAGCGCAGCCGCGCGCTCGCCGCCATCCCGGGCCATATCCCGTTGCCGCAGGAGCGACCGCAGGGCTGCTTCTTCGCGCCGCGCTGCGCCGGCTTCACCGCCGGCCTTTGCGACCGACCGGATCTCGCGCTCACCGAGGCAGGTGCCGATCATCTGGTCCGCTGCGCTCGCTGGCAGGAGATGGAACGATCTGGCCGCAAGCTGCCGGCAGAACTTGGCCAGATGGTGCCGACGGATGAGGCAATCGCGCTCTCCGACGTCACCAAGCTTTACCGTATCGGCGCCGACAAGACCGTCAAGGCCAACGAGGCCGTCTCCTTCGGCGCGCGCAAGGCCGAGATCGTTGCGCTGGTCGGCGAATCCGGCTGCGGAAAATCAACCCTTGCCCGCATTGTAACCGGTTTGGACAGCGCGACCTCTGGCTCGATCCGCATGGCAGGCGAGAATATCGCCGAGCTGCAGGCGCGACAGCGGCCGCACAGCATGCTGCAATCGATCCAGATGATCTTCCAGAATCCGGACAGCACGCTCAACCCCTCACATTCGGCAGCTTTTTCCATCCGCCGCTCGATCAAGAAGTTCGGTATCCGTAAGGGTAAGGCGGCGATCGAAGAGCGGGTGCGCGAGTTGCTGGGGATGGTGCGCCTGTCGCCCGCGGTCGCCGACCGCAAGCCGAACCAGCTCTCCGGCGGCCAGAAGCAGCGCATCGCAATCGCCCGCGCCTTTGCCGCCGATCCGTCGCTAATCGTTGCCGACGAACCGGTTTCGGCACTCGACGTCTCGGTGCAGGCGGCGGTGGTGACGCTCCTTCTCGATATCCAGAAGGAGAAGCACACGACGATGCTGTTCATCAGCCACGATCTGGCGCTGGTGCGACATGTCGCCGACAAGGTCGTCGTGATGTATCTCGGCAAGGTCATGGAGCAGGGCACTGTCGAAGAAGTCTTCGGCGGCGGCACGCACCCCTATACCGAGGCGCTGATTTCGGCGATCCGCAGCCCCAATCTCGACGAGGCGCCGCGCGAGCGGATACGGCTGACCGGCGAGACGCCGAGCCCGGTCAAGGTGCCGGCAGGCTGTCGCTTTGCCACCCGCTGTCATCGCAAGGTCGGCGGCATCTGTGACACGGTCGGGCCGCCGATCCGGCAGATGTCTGAGACGCATCAGATCGCCTGCCACATCGAGGAAGATCGTTTGCGCGCCGAACTGCCGATCTATGTTTCGGCTATGGGGGAGGAGGGATGAGCTCCGAGACCTCCATCGAGGCGAGCTTCTGGAAGAGGGCGGCGCGTTTTCGCGCGCTGGTGCCTGTCATGGTGGCGATCTGCGTCATCGGCACCGGAAATAGCCTGCTGACGACCTCGGTTTCGCTGCGCCTCAGCCAGCCCGGGATCGATCCTGGCGTCGTGCAGCTTCTCCTGACCGGCTTCCCCATCGGATTTCTGGCCGGCTGCCTTGCGGCGCGTCTTCTCGTCGCCCGCCTCGGCCATCGCGTCGCATTTCTTGCGGTCAGCTTCCTCGCGGCCTTTGCCGGCTTCGGCTATATGGCGACGGCGGCGACGCCCGTCTGGCTTGTCCTGCGCTTTCTCAGCGGTTTCTCGATGGCCGTCCTCTTCGTGGTCTCGGAGAGCTGGATCAATCTCTATGCCGATGAGCGCAATCGCGGCGCCTATTTCTCGCTTTACATGATGATGACCTCGCTCGCCGTGCTCTTCGGCCAACTGCTGGTCGAGGCTGCAGGCCCGCATTCGCCGCACCTCTTTCTGATGGGAGCCCTGACGATTACGGCAGGCACGCTCTATTGCCGGTTTGTGGGACGTCCCTGGCCGGGGCTTCCGATGCGACCCGTTCGCCCCCTGCAGGCCGATGTCACCGCGGCTGATCAGCGTTACGGCCTGTGGAAGCTCGCCGTTCTGGCCCCGGTCACGATCATCGCCGTCTTCCAGGCGGGCATGACCAACATGAACGTCTTCGCGTTGACGCCGCTCTATGGCGCCAAGATCGCGCTTCCTGCATGGACCACGATCGGGTTGGTGACGGCGTTCAGCATGGGCGGCATGCTAGCCCAGACGCCGGTCGGCTGGCTCTCGGATCGCTTGGATCGCCGCTGGATGCTGCTGGTCCAGGGCATCCTTGCCGCGGCGCTCTGCGCGGCGATCATCCTGCTCGCCAACCATTATGTGCCGCTGCTCTTCGTGCTTTTCTTCCTCTATGGCGCGACCGCCCTGACGATCTATCCCGTCGGCATCGCATTCGCCAATTCGCAGATCGATAGCCGTCATATGGTGTCGGCGTCGGGGGGCCTGCTGCTGCTCTATTCGATCGGCAATGTCATGACGCCGGGGATTGCCGCCGGTCTCATGGATTACGTCGCGCCCTATGCGCTTTTCATCATGCTCGGCAGCGGCGCCGCGCTGGTTTCGGTCGGCGCCTGCTTCAACCTTCGGCGCAAAGCCGTCACGCAAATTATGGAGGCGACGCCCGATGGCCTTGCTTCCGGAGTGAACCAATGAGCAGAGATGTTCCCTTCGATCTCGTCATTCGCGGCGGCCGGGTCGTGCTTCCGGATGAGACACGCGAAGTCGATATCGGCATTCGTGATGGCAAATTCGCCGCCATCGCCAAGGGTCTGCCCGAGGGCAAGCGCGAGATCTCGGCCGAGGGCAGGCTTGTCCTGCCGGGCGGCGTCGATAGCCATTGCCACATGGATCAGCAGCCCTGGGAAGGAAAGGCCACTGCCGACGATTTCAATACCGGTACGCTCTCGGCGCTCTGCGGCGGCACGACCACGGTCGTCCCCTTCGCAATGCAGATGCGCGGCCAGTCGCTGCGCGCCATCGTCGACGACTATCACGAGCGAGCTCGGCCGAAGGCGCATATCGATTACGGGATTCATCTGATCGTCGGCGATCCCTCGCCCGAGGTGTTGCGCGACGAAATCCCGGCGCTGATCGCCGAGGGCTGCACCTCGATGAAGATTTATCTGACCTATGACGGGCTGAAGCTCGACGACTACGAGGTCCTGAACGTGCTGGATCTCGCCCGCTCGCATGGCGCGATGGTGATGGTGCATGCGGAAAACGATGCCTGCATCCGCTGGCTGACGGAAAAGTTCATCGCCGCCCGCAAGACGCAGCTGCGTTATCACGAGAAGGCCCATTCGGAGATCGCTGATCGCGAGGCGACCTATCGCGCCATCAGCCTGTCGGAGCTGGTCGAAACGCCGATCCTCGTCAGCCATGTCGCCGCAGGCGGTGCGGTCGAGGAAATTCGCCGCGCCAAGGCACGCGGACTGCCGGTCTATGCCGAGACCTGCCCGCAATATCTATTCCTCTCGGCCGAAGACATCGACACGCATGATCTCTCGGGCTCCAAATGCGTCTGCACCCCGCCGCCGCGCGACAGGTTGAACCAGCCGGAGATCTGGCGCGGCATTCTCGACGGCACGCTTGAGGTGTTCTCGTCGGATCATTCGCCGTGGAACTACGCCGACAAGATCGCCGGCGGACCGGACACACCCTTCAACCGCATCCCGAACGGCATTCCCGGCATTGAGACGCGGCTGGCGCTGCTGTTTTCGGCCGGCGTCAACGGCGGTCGCATCTCGCTGCAGAAGTTTGTTGACCTGACCTCTGCTGCGCCGGCGCGCCTCTTCGGCCTTTATCCGCGCAAGGGCCTGATAGCCGTCGGATCGGACGCCGATATCGCCATCTGGGACCCGGATCGCGTCGTCGCCATCACCAACGACATGCTGCATCACGCGACCGATTACACGCCTTATGAGGGGCAGACGGTACGCGGCTGGCCGGTCATGACGATCTCGCGGGGTGAGCTTGTCTGGAACGACGGCGAGGTTCTGTCGCGGCCCGGCCGCGGCCGGTTCATCCCGCGCCTGCGTCCATTCCCGCCGCAGCAGGGGCTTTCCAGGGTGCTGGCGTCATGACCTCGGACTCCGATCCCATGACGGCACGACTTGCCGGCAAGGTCATCCTGATCATGGGTGCCGCCAGCGGCATCGGCGCGGCCATCGCGCGGCGCTGCCTTGCCGAGGGCGGCAGCGTCGTCTGCGCCGACCATGCGGAGGATGCCGCCGTCAATCTGGCCGAAGAACTCGGCTCGCGCGCGCTTGCCGTGCGTTGCGACGTCACCGACGGACGTTCGATGGAGCGCGCAGTTGATACGGTCCGCGGCCGGTTCGGCCGGCTGGACGGCCTGGTTCACAATGCCGCTGCGCCATCGCTGGATGGGACGGTGGTCGATCTCAGCGAACTGCAATGGCGCCGCGAGCTCGATGTCAGCCTGACGGGGGCTTTCCTGGTATCGAAGTTCGCATTGCCCCTGATGATCTCAGGCGGTGGCGGCTCCGTGGTATTGATCGCTTCTCAATTCGCGCATGTGGCAACGGGCAAGGCGGTCGCCTATTGCGCCGCCAAGGCGGGCCTCGTCCATCTCGCCAAGGCCATGGCGATCGATCATGCGGATGAGGGCATCCGGGTAAACAGCCTGTCGCCGGGCGCGGTCGCAACGCCCCGGCTTCTACAGCGCTGGCCGGATCTCGAGGCCGCCGACCGGCAACTCGGCCCGGCGCATCTGCTCGGCCGGATCGCCCAGTCCGACGAGATTGCCGCCGCGACCGCCTTCCTGCTCTCCGCCGACGCCTCCTTCGTAACAGGCACCGACCTGCTCGTCGATGGCGGCTATGCGGTGCGCTGAACCCATGAATGCAATGATCTGGATTGGATTTTGAAATGACCCTTCTCGTCACAGGCGGCACAGGCTTCGTCATGAGCGTCGTGGCACGAACCTGGCTTGATCGCGATCCCACGGCCCGCGCCGTCATTCTCGATCGCTCCGACCTCGATGCCATGGCCGAGCGCTATTTTGCGCCGGTGCGCGATCGTCTTTCGGTCATCACCGCCGATATCTGCGACCCCTTGCAGTGGTCGACCGCGCTTGATCAGCACGGCATCAGCGTCATCGTGCATGGCGCGACGATCACGCCGATCTCGCGCGGAAGCGCTTCCGAGGCCAAGCGTCAGCCGGAAGCCGAGGAGCCGGCCAGGATCGTCGATGTCAATCTGATGGGCACGGTTCACATGCTCGAATGGGCGCGCAGCCGCCCCTCCGTCAAGCGCTTCATCTATGTCAGCTCCGGCTCGGTCTATCGTCATCACGGGCCGGACTGGGCCGGCGAGCCCTTGCCGGAAGACGGCTATGTCGCGCCGCTGACGCTTTATGGCATCTCCAAGTTCGCCTCCGAAATGGTGGTCAACCGCTATGCCGATCTCTTCGGCCTGTCGGCGCTCAGCGTCCGACTCGCCTCGGTCTATGGCACGATGGATCGGACGACAGAGAGCCGCAATTTCCGCCATGTTCCGAACAAGGTGGCACATATGGCGCTCGCGGGCGAGGTGATCCGGCCGAACAGCCTGGAATCGGTCGGTGACTACGTCCATTCCGCCGACGTCGGCAATGCCGTCGTGGCACTGCTGACGGCGCCGCGGCTTCGCTATCGCCATTACAATATCGGTAGCGGCCGCACCTCGACCACAGGCGACATCGTCGAATGGGCACGCGAACGCGTGCCTGATTTGAAGGTCGAGGTCAGCCCGCACGACACCGCCAACGTCGTCCAGGACGCGACGCTGAAGGACGGCATGTGGGGCGAATATGATCTCGCCCGCATCGAGCGCGACACGGACTGGCGCCCGCGCCCCGCCAGGGAAGCCTTCCACGACTACATGGACTGGATCGTCGCGAATGAAGGCGCATTGGAGGAGACGAAATAATGTCGGCAGCCGTCAAACCCGAAAACACGGAACGCCAGGCGCGCGATTTTATTGGCTATGGCCCGAAGCCCCCCTTCATGAGCTGGCCCGGTGGCGTCAAGCTCGCGATCAACCTGGTGCTGAACTACGAGGAAGGCTCGGAATATTCCTGGCTGGAAGACGGCCGCAACGACAATTGGGGCGAGTACAATATTCCAAACAGCCCGCCGGTGCGCGATCTCGGCACCGAGACGCATTTCGAATATGGCAGCCGCGCCGGTGTCTGGCGGCTGGCGCGCCTCTTTGATCGCTACAACGTTCCGATCACCGTGTCAGCCTGCGCCATCGCGCTGGAAAAAAACCCTGCCGTCGTCGGATGGATGAATGCACGCGGCCATGACCTGCTTGGACACGGTCTGCGCTGGAGCGAATATTCGACCATCGAGCGCGAGGATGAGGAGCGTCAGCTGCACGAGGCGATCGCCCTCTACAAGAAGCTGACCGGCCGAAGGCCGATGGGCTGGAATTGCCGGTCCTTCCCGAGCGTCAACACCCGCGATCTGATCGTGAAGGAGGGCGGTTTCCTTTATTACTCCGACCCCTGCAACGACGATCTGCCCTATTTCATCGATCATGACGGAACGCGCCTGCTCGTCGTTCCCTATTCCAAGACGCTGAACGACAGCCGCTATCTGATCGCGCCCGGCTACAGCAATCCGCGCGATTTCACCGAGGATTGTCGCTCCGCCATCGACTACATGATCGGCGAAGCGCACGAGACCGGCGGGCGGATGCTGACGATCGGTATCCATGCGCGCTGGATAGGACAGCCGAACCGAGCCTCCGGCCTGCGCGATGTCATCGAACATGTCCAGAAGACGCCGGGAGCTGCCTTCATGCGCCGCGAGGATATTGCCCGCTACTGGCTCGAAAACCATGAAACATTTGGCTGTCATGCGTGATGGAACCGAAGCAGTGCCGCTGGCGGAGCCCAGCGAACCGGTGAGCGGTTGGAGGAAAGACATGAACGGTGCTGAGGTCGTCGCCTCGATCTTGAAACAGGAAGGCGTCAAGCAGATCATCGGCTTTCCGAACAGCGAACTGTTCGATGCGTCAGCCCATCTCGACATTCCGCCTGTCATAACCCGGACGCCGCGTGTGGCTGTCAATATTGCCGAGGGCTATGCTCGCACGACGGCGGGGCGAGAACTCGCCGTGGTCACAGTACAGTACGGTCCTGGCGCGGAGAGCGCTTTCGGCGGCATCGCCCAGGCCTTCAACGACCGCGCGCCGATCCTCTTCCTGCCGACGGGCTATCCGCGGGGATCGGAAGCGGTGGCGCCGAATTTCGAGGCGAGCCGCAATTTTCGGCACATCACGAAATGGTGCGAGGCGGTGACCCGTGTCGAGCATTTGCCAAAGCTGATGCACTCGGCAATCACCCGTCTCCGCAATGGTCGCCCGGCCCCCGTGCTTCTCGAATTGCCCGTCGATCTCCTGGCGGAAAAGCTCGATCCATCCCACGATATCTATCAAAAGCCTCGCCGCAGCGTGCCGCAGGCCGATGCCGGTGAGATTGCCGAGCTGGTTGCCGCCTTGCTCGCCGCAAAGAATCCGGTCGTTTTCGCGGGCCAGGGTGTGCTTGCTGCCTCGGCCTCGAAAGAGCTGGTAGATTTTGCGGAGCTGCTGCGCATCCCTGTCATGACGACGCCGAATGGCAAGAGCGGCTTTCCGGAAAACCATCCGCTGGCGCTCGGCACGGCGGGGCGCGCGCGGCCGGCAACGGTCGATCACTTCATGGACAAGGCTGATGTGGTGCTGGCGCTCGGCACAAGCCTTACCCGCTCTCACTACATCCTGCCGATCGCCAAGGACAAAGTGCTGCTGCAGGTCACGATCGATGAAGGCGATCTCGGCAAGGATTATCCGATCGCGCAGGGTGTCATCAGCGACGCCCGCTCCGCTTTGCAACAGATGATCGAGCACGTAAAAAGCGAGAGGCAGGCCATCCCGGATCGCGGCGATATTGCCGAAGAGATCCGCAGCATACGCGCCGCCTTCATGGAACGTTGGACGCCCTTCCTGACCGCCGACAGCGAGCCGATCTCGCCCTATCGTGTCGTCTGGGAAATCATGCGCGCCGTGGATCCGGCCAAGACCATCGTGACCCACGACGCCGGCAATCCGCGTGATCAGTTCAGCCCTTTCTATGAGGCGACCGTGCCAGGCAGCTATGTCGGCTGGGGCAAGACGACGCAGCTCGGCAGCGGCCTCGGCTTCGCACTGGGCGCCAAGTTGGCACGGCCGGAGGCGACCGTTGTCAACCTGATGGGCGAGGCCGCCTTCGGCATGGTTGGCATCGATTTTGAGACTGCGATCCGCTGCAATCTGCCGATCTTGACTGTCGTGATGCGCAACAACGTGCTCGGCGGCTACGCGGCCAGCATGCCGATCGCCACTCAGAAATACGGCGCCAATCGCATGTCGGGCGGCTATGCGCCGATCGCGCAAGCGCTGGGCGGCTATGGCGAGTGCATCACGTCACCGGCGGACCTTCGTCCAGGGCTTCTGCGTGCCTTTGCCAGGGTCCGCGCGGGTCAAGCGGCGCTGATCGAGGTCGTGACCCATGAAGAACCACGCCTGCCGGGCCTCTGCTGACGGATGATCGGTATGTTCGATACGATCATATCAGGCGCGACCATCGTCAATGCGGACGGTGAGGCAAGGTGCGACGTCGCCATCCGCGACGGCCGGATCGCAGCCATTCTTTCGCCCGGCGAGACGGCCGAGGCTCGCACCGTTCTGGACGCCGAGGGCTGCGATCTCCTGCCCGGTCTGGTCGACGCCCATGTCCACCTGCGCGAACCGGGGCTGACGCATAAGGAAGATTTCGATAGCGGCACGCGTGCCGCCGCCTTGGGCGGCGTGACGACCGTGCTCGACATGCCGACCGACAATCCCTGGACCGCGGCCGCCGACCAGCTTGCCGCGAAGATGGAGATGGCTAGGGGACGCATCCATGTGGATGTCGGCTTTCAGGCCGTCATCAGTCAAGATATCGGCCTGCTAGACGGATTGCTGGACCTGCGTCCCGTGTCGCTGGAGCTCTTCACGGCTGACGTTCCCGACGCTTTCCTCTTCGACAGCATCGACGCCGTCTCCCAGATCGTCAGGCGTCTTGCCGGCTGCGATACACTGATCGGCATCTCGCCTGGGGATCAATCAATATTGGTCGGCAGCGGCGTACGCAATCATGTCGGCGATATTGCAGCATTTCTGGAAAGCCGCCCGCCTCTAGCGGAGGCATCGGGCGTGGCCCGCGCTATTCTGGCCGCAGCGGGAACCAATGCCCGAATCCATGTGCGACAAGTCAATTCGGCGCTCGGTATGTCTACCTGGCGGCGGCTGCGCGACATGGCGGACGCAACGGTCGAGACGACGCCCCAGAATTTCTTCTTCACCGATGCACAATACCAGACGGCAGGTGCCAAGCTGAAGGGCTCGCCACCTTTCCGGACCCCAATCGATGTCGAGGCGCTGCGAGCCGCTCTTTCCGAGGGGCTGATCGATATCGTCAGCACCGATCACGCGCCGCATAGCCCTACCGAGAAGGCGGCGGCCTACGCCGCATTCGCCGACATTCCCGGCGGAATGCCGGGGCTTCAGACTCTGCTCGCGACCATGCTGCGGCTGGTCGAGGAGCGCGTCATCGGGCTCTGCGACCTCGTGCGCATGTGCTCCTTCAATCCAGCCGCACGTTTCGGCCTGCGTCGTTCCAAGGGCGTGATTGCCGCAGGCTTCGATGCGGACATTGTGGTGCTCGACCGCCGCCGGCCGAGTTGGATTACAAATGGCCAACAGGTCTCGCGCGCCGGCTATACGCCCTTCGATGGCTGGAGCGTACCGGGGACGCTTGCACACGTTTTCCTACGAGGCCAAGAGATCGTTCGCGACGGGAAAATCATCTCCGAAAGACGCGGGAGCGTCGTCACCCGTGAATCCTGAGGAACCAGCCGATGCCCATGCTGCAGAGCAGAATTGCCATCGTTACCGGCGCCAGCTCCGGTCTAGGTCGCGCCATCGCCTTACGCTACGCGACTGAAGGCGCCTCCGTCGTCATTGCCGATACGATCGAAGCGCCGATCGAGGGCGGCGAGACGACACTGGAGCGCATTCGCGCCGGCGGCGGCAACGCACTGTTTGTGCACACTGATATTTCTGATTGGAATGCGGTCGGTCATCTCGTCAGCGAAACCGTTCGCAATTTCGGTCGCCTCGATGTGATGATCAACAACGCGGCGACCTACACATCGACCAATCTGATGGAAACGACACCGGAGCAATGGGCTCGCGTCATCGCTGTCAACCTCACCGGCTTCTTCTATTGCTGCAAGCGAGCTGCGCAGCAATTCCTGACCCAGGAGCCCGTCGGCGAGGTGCGCGGCCGCATCATCAATATCTCCTCGCAGCATGGCATGGTCGCCTGCCCCGGCGATTTTCCCTATGGCGTGAGCAAGGGCGGCATCGTGCAGATGACCCGCCAGATCGCGGTTGATCATGCCGACGACCTGATTATCTGCAATGCGATTGCCCCGGGCAAAATCGTCACCGGCAAGCCGGGGGTCGCCAACGATCCCGATGCGCTCGACTATTCACGCCGCCGCACGCCCTGGCCGCGTCTCGGCGCCCCGGAGGATGTCGCCGGCGCGGCTCTGTTCCTGGCAAGCGACATGTCGAGCTATATGACAGGCATCAATCTCATGGTCGACGGCGGCTGGATGGCTGGCTGACCCTCAACGAAAACCGGCTGTCTGCCGGAGAATGAAAGGAAACACATATGGATTTGGGACTGAAGGGAAAAACGGCGCTCGTCCTCGGCGGTGGCGGTGGCCTCGGGAGCGCGATTGCCAAGACATTGGCTGCCGAAGGCAGCCGCGTCGCTGTGGCCGATATCAACAGGGAAGCGGCTGAAAAGACGGTCGCAGAGATCGAAGCACGTGGCGGCAGCGCCGTGGCGATCGCTTGGGACCTTGCCGACCTTAGTATCATCACTTCGAACCTTTCAGCGATCGAAGCCCGGTTCGGATCGGTCGATGTCCTCGTCAACATGACCGGCGGCCCGCCGCCGACGCTCGTTGCCGGCCAGAGCGCGGAGAGCTGGCGCAAGCATTTCGACAGCATGGTGCTGTCGGTCATTTCGATCAGCGATGCCGTGCTGCCGAGGATGCGCGAGAAGAAGTGGGGCCGGATCGTCACCTCGACGTCGTCAGGCGTCGTCGCACCGATCCCGAATCTCGGGCTCTCGAATGCATTGCGCATGTCATTGCTGGGCTGGTCAAAGACCCTTGCCGGCGAGGTCGGCCGTGATGGCGTAACGGTCAATATCGTACTGCCTGGCCGCATCGCCACTCAGCGCATCACCTTCCTCGATGAGCAGAAGGCCAAGCGCGAAGGCCGGTCGGTGGAGGACGTCTCGGCGCAAAGTACCGCCTCCATCCCCGTCGGTCGCTACGGCGACCCGCAGGAATACGCCGATGTCGTCGCCTTCCTGGCGAGTGCGCGTGCATCTTATGTTACTGGAAGTGTTTTGAGGATCGATGGCGGTCTGATCGCAAGCGTTTAGATGCGGTAGCTCCGGCATTCCAATTGGCTGGCTATGTTAAAAGGCTGGTTATATCGGGTAATATCGCCAGCTCTTATATCCTTTTGGCTATGAGAAGCGCCGCACAGGCCGTCGCCACTACTGCCAATCTGGGAAAGATCCCGCTATTTGCAATCATTCAGCGTTGCTACGACAATATTGCGCCAACGAATAATGATGGACGTTCCTGCAAGGCCGGAGCTTGTAGCCTTGCAGCGTCGACCCTTTGGAGCCTGCGGAATCGTTCTCAGCGCGAAATGGGTACTTGCTCCAATCGTTTGTCATGGCCGATCAATACAAGAACAATCCCGCCGAGGAGCGGGCCGGCAGCCAGAGCAAGCAGTGCAATGCTCGTATTGCCGGTGGCATCGCGGACGGCACCATAGACTGAGGGTCCGATCGAGCCGCCGAGGTTGCCGATCGCATTGATCATAGCAATACCGCCGGCCGCCGCCGTACCGGTCAACATTGTGCCGGGAATGGACCAGAAGCATGGGGCGAAGGACTGATTTCCCATGACAGCGATGGTCAGGACGATCATCAGGATCACGGGATGATCGGCGCCAACGAATTTACAGATCACCATCGCGGCCGCGACGATGAACATCGTCGAACTGGCATGCCAAACCCGCTCGCCGGTGCGGTCGGAGCTGTAGCCCCACAAGATCATCGCGGCAAAACCGAAGATGTAAGGGATTGCCGCTACCGGTCCGATCCAGTCGCGATCGACACCCAGGCCCTTGACGATCAATGGCATAAAAAAGACCAGGCCGTAACCAGCATACTGGTGGCCGAGTTCAACGAATGTCAGGAGCCACACCTTTATGCTGCCAAAGGCGGCGCCGAGCGTGAAACGGCGTACTGATTCCTGCTGTGCCCGTTCGGCGGCAAGGCGCCCCTCGAGCCAATCTCGTGACTGAGTGCCGAGCCACGGTGCCTGACTAGGTCGGTCGGTCAGAAGCCAGAGGATCAACGCGCCCGTGATAATCGATGGCACGGCCTCAACGATAAACAGCCACTGCCATCCAGCCAAGCCAAGAACCCCGTCGAGATGCATGAGCTCGCCACCGATCGGCGGTCCGAGGATTTGCGAAATGACGCCGGCCGACATGAACCAAGCGACGATGCGGCTGCGATATCGCGCCGGGAACCACCAGGTGATGTAGATCAGGACCCCAGGAAAGAATCCAGCCTCGGCGAGTCCGAGTAAGAAGCGGACCGCGTAAAATGACCAATTATCCCAGACGAATGCCGTCAGCGCGGAGACAATGCCCCAGGTGACGAGGATGCGGGTCAGCCAGACGCGTGCGCCGAAGCGTTCGAGAATGAGATTACTAGGGATCTCCGCAAGTAGATAGCCAAAGAAAAAGACGCCCGCGCCAAAGCCGAACTCCGCATTCGAGAAATTGAGGGCAGGGCTCATTGTGGTGGCCGCCATGCCAATGTTGGCTCGATCGAGGCTCGCACAGAAATAGCCAAGCATCAGGATCGGCACGAGCCGCCAAGTGACGCGGCGCATCGTTTCGCGTTCGATTCTGGCTAGGGTGTCAGGCGGTGTGGCCGCGTCCATATCTTCTCTCCCATATGGCACGTATATTCACTTGCAGCGGTCGATTGCGCCGCAATTCCTCCAAAAACGTGCCGGTTTCGCTATCTTTAGCGCACTCGAAGTGCCTCAAGTGCGGTCTCGTTGATCTCAATTCCGAGGCCCGGTGCGGTGGGCAAATGAAACAAACCTTTGATTGGTTTGGGCGCATTGGTGAAGATCGTGTGACGCCGCGCACTCGGATCGTCCAATTCGCAAGGCTTCGTCGCGTGAAGCTGGGAGGCGCAGACATGCAAATTGGCAAGATGGCCGACAGTTGGTTGCGTCTGATGCGGCACGAGTTCGACGCCATGGGCATTGCAGAGGGCCGCGCATCGCAATAGCCCGGTGATGCCGCCCATTTTGATGATATCCGGCTGCACCATACGAACGCCCGATTGAATCAGCTCCGCGATGGCTGAGGTCGTATAGCTTTGCTCGCCGGCAGACACGGTAATATCGAGCTTGTCGGCAAGTGCTCCGAGCTCTCGGGGATGATAATGCTGCAATGGCTCCTCAAACCACCAATAGCCAAGCTCCTCCAAAGCACGTCCGACTCGGATTGCTCCGCCGAAGGAGAGGCCGTTATTGGCGTCGAAGGCCAGGGGAAAACCGTCGCCGACCAAACGGCGTACTGCGCGGGCCTTTTCAATGTCGCCGGCAATATCCTGATCGAGCTGCGTTCGATCATTATCGAACCGAATCTTGATGGCCGCGGGATTGTCGCGCATGCGTTCTTCGACAGCCCGGCAGACTTCGTCGACGGTGCGCTGACCGACGCTATTGCGTCCGATCGAGGCGTAGAAGGGCAGGGAGGTTCGCCAGGCACCTCCGACAAGCTTGTAGATCGGCTGACCGAGAAGTTTCCCCTTAAGGTCCCATAGGGCGATGTCAATCGCCGCAAGCGCCCCGGCGAGGGCGCCCTCGGGACCAAGCTTGACCAGCCCGTGCACCAGACGGTCCTGAAGCACGGCATGATCTAACGGATCGGCACCAAGAAGGGAAGGCGCAATGTCATGCTCGATCATAGCAAGGGAGGCGCGGCCGCCTTGCATAGGCGAAGCTTCGCCGAGCCCCATAAGGCCGTCATCAGTATAGATACGCACGAAGGCGCTACGCATTGCCGGCGTGTCGGAGGGCGACCACTGCACCTGGACGGTTTCCACGCGATCAATCTTCATACATTGCTCCTCATTATAGATTATATATAATCTTTTATTGCAACGTAACTGAAGCATCGGGCTATATCAACCGGCAAATAGGAGATTCTTGTGCTGGAAAATGCCGAGACGGAATTCGACGCGATGGGCGTGCCCAATTATCATCGGGTACGCGATGCGATGCGTTCGGACATCGCGAAGGGAAACCTCGCGCCGAACGCCCGCTTGAAGATCAGTGATCTGACCGCACGTTACAGGCTCAGCCCGGCACCGATTCGCGAAGCACTGGCTCAATTGGCAACAGAGGGATGGATCGTCATCCATCCCAACCGAGGCGCCTGGGTGAGAGCAATCGACGAGGCGTTCCTCAGAGATCTCAATGAGATCAGGATCGCGCTCGAATCTTACATCACTGGCCAGGCGGCTGCCGTCGCGACGGCGGATCAGGTCGCGGCGCTCGAAGCAATCGAAAGCCGGTATGAGCAAACGCTATCCAACGCAGGTGCAATGGACATTGCTCGCCTCGTCCAGTTGAATGCGCAACTGCACGATGCAATTAAGGCAATCCGTCCCAATCAGGAAGCTGGGGTGCTGATGCAGCGCCACAGCATCTTCTTTAACACGATGCGCACTGCATGGGGTTATGGCAACTACCGACCACACCAGATTGCTGAGGAACATCGTCGTTTGATTAATGCGTTTCGCACTAATAATGGACCGCTCGCCGAGCAAATTTCGCGAGAACATATTGCCCACGCCATGGATGATCTGCTTCAGCTGTGGCGAGCACGAAATGTCGAGGCAAGATAATTGCGTTGCACGGCGGCCTTGCGCTCGCTGTTCTTGATCTTTTCGAGCAGCGCCTCGTCATACCGGGTGTGCTGGCTCGGAGACCGCTGTAACCAGCCATGACGATATACCCAGTGCTTCGTAGAGCCATGCCCCTTTGCGCGGCAGTCGTTGCGACGCAACGACGATAGGGGCCAGATGGTGGAGAGCACAGCCGCGCTTGTACTGAGGAGTGATGCCACCGAAAGGCGCGTTTAGGATTTTGCCAGAGTAAGGGCTGCTTGGACACCGCCTTCCAAAAGAGCTGCCGCCTGCGACGGGTCGGAAACAGCACGGGCAATCTGCAGGGTGCCGACCATGAGCGCAAAAATCGCTCTTGCCTTATTACGGGCGAGAGATGAAGACGAAGAGGGAAGTCCTGATGCGAGGGAATCAGTATATTTTCTCAGTTCAACTTCATAGGCCTCGCGAGTCGGTTCCGGTTGTCTTGCGAGTTCGGGCAACAGCGCAGCCGATGGGCACCCGGTTTCGCGGCGGAGCATATGGTCGACGTTGAGATAGCTGCGGATGATGCTTTCAAGACCTACCTGGTCGTTTAGAGCCTTCTCGAGAATTTCCCGCTGATGTGTCAACGCACTCACCATGGCTTCTTTCACGAGTGCTTCTTTTGAATCGAAATGCGCATAAAATGCGCCATTCGTTAACCCGGCCTCCGTCATAATCCCAGCCAATCCGGAGGCGGCCGCTCCATCGTGGCGAAATCGCCTGGCCGCAACCTCGACAATGCGACGTCTCGTGCTTTCTTTATGGCCCTTTTCAAACCGCATCTGTTGTCTCCCGAAGTGTTTGCGTTACGCGATTCATCGCGATCTGCATATGGTTCTCATACGTCAGGAGGCTGCCGTTTCAAGAGCAACCAGCAGGTCTCGGTCGAGCTGTTGGGCGATTTCGCCCACCTGTAAATCTTCGAACTGACCGAAGGCGGTGAGCGGGCGATCATATTCAAACGCAACGCCGCCCGTGTCGTCGCGCAGAAGGACTCGGACGGGTGCGTAGAGGCCCGCAGATATGCGATGCCGCGTCATCTTCGATGCCGTCAACGGATTTCCAATGTCGTACTGGACCGACTGACGCTCCAGACCTGCCACCTGTAGAAGCGCACCATGATCCCTGAAGCCGAAAATCGAGAGAGATGGGAGAGCCTCGAGCTCTTGAAGCGCACGCCCTGTTTGCCGATAACGCAAGAGGGTGAAAATACCGTCGTCAATGCGAGGGATAAGCGACTCCAGCTTTGACCTGACGGCACTGAAATCTTTCTCGGAACGGATCGTGACATGGTCGATGCTGATCGTCTTGATGTCTGTCGTAATCGTCATTTGCTTAACCTTTTCAGTGGTGGGTCGAAGCGCGCCGCCTTGACCGAGTTCGCGCTTCAAAGAGACGAGATACCGAGCGCTTCAACCCGGCGAGCCAGTGTCAGCAGGCGACGATCGCCACCAGCGGGAGCATCGATCTCAAGGCCGATCGGAAGGTTGTTGCTCACTCTGCCCATGGGTAGGCTGATGCCCGGGAGACCAGCTCCGCTGGCCGGGATGGTGTTTTTCGCCAGCGCCGCGAAGGTCACTTGTTTGCCGCCGATCAGGAACTCATTTTCCTTTCCAATCTTTGGTGCCGTGCACGGGGTCGTTGGCAGAATAAGTGCCTCAGCACCGCTTTTCGTAAAAGCGTCGGTGAACAGTCGCTGGATCTGCGGCCGGTCGATAGTGAGGGCTTTGTGATAGGCATCCGCAGCCAGCCATTTCGATCCGGTCGGCAGCACCAAATGCTGCCAGACGTCCCTCAAACCGGGCTTCAGGTCGTCGTAGATTTCTTGAAACGAGGTTGGAATATCGTTGTCGCGAAGAAAGCCGACGATCGCTTCCCTTGTTTCACGGAAGAAAAGGTTCCAGGTCGTTGTGTTGGCGAGCGCCGCAAACTCGTCGCCAAAATCGATTTCAATAACTTCAGCTCCACCATCGCGCAGTCGACGCACAACCTCGTAGAACCGCGCTCCGACATCGGCGTCGATCAGGTCGAGATATTGCTTCGGGGCGTATGCAAATCTCACTCCGTTAAGATCGCCGCGCATAAGCCCCGCCGATTGCGGAGTCTTCGTTATGATCTGGTCAATCAGTTCGCAATCTTCGACTGTGCGGGCGAAAACACCGGTCGTGTCGAGAACATGTGAAATCGGAGCGACACCGTTCCGTGGCCAGCGACCAGTCGTCGGCTTAAATCCCACCACACCACAAAGTGATGCCGGTACTCGGATCGAACCGATGGTGTCGCCTCCGAAGGCCGCAGGGACAATTCCCGCGGCTACAGCCGCGGCCGATCCGCTCGATGATCCACCACTCACCCGATCAAGGGTGTGGGGATTTTTCACCTGCCCGTAGGGACCATTGTCTCCGGTCAAGCCATAGGACATTTCAACGAGGTTATTCTTGCCAAATACGATTGCGCCAGCCTCTTTTATGGCACTGACCACGCCCGCATCATGAGTGGGTATGAAGTCTTTCAGATTGTTGACACCGAGCGTCGTGCGCAACCCATTCGTCAGGTAGCTGTCCTTCACACCGAGAGGGACACCAAGCAAAGGGTCGGACGCGCCAGCAGATCGTGCCTTGTCAGCAGCGTATGCCGCCTTAATGACAGCCTCCTCATCGATCGTGATGAATGCCTTGAGCTCCGATTTCTCTCGCGCCTGCGCCATAAGGGCTTCGGCGTAGGTTTCCGCTGAGAAGTCGCCGTCGCTCATTGCCCGAGCAGCCTGCACGACGCCGATTGCCGTAAAGCCAGGTTCGCTCGGCTCGCCTGAAATTACTTCCGTTTGCATGAAAAGTTCCTCGTTAAGTGTCTGATTCCGCCGCCCACTGGATGAGAGCGCCAGTCAATGGAATTACGATCATAATATAGAATTATGATTGTAATACAATAGCGGTCGAAATTTATTCAGATAAGCCGTTGAGGCGATGAACTCATGTGCTTCCGTGAGCGCGATTTTAGGGGCTGCTGTTTCCGCGGCGCTCCCGATGAAAGGTGCTGCATGGTGCTGGAGATGCGAAGATTTCTGTTGAAAGTGTCGTCAACCTATGACGCGAGACAGGCTCGCATCGCCTTTGGCGGCAGGCAGGGTGGAGCAAAGGGAGGACCTTGGCGGCATCTGCTCCCACGATGTCCGACCAAATGGTTGCAAAACATCCTGTGCGCCACCCTGCAATTTGGACGCCTGACACGTACGTGGGGGCGGGCCAGAGGTCGGCGCGCTATTTCAGGAGAAGATCGAATACGACCGTCTTGAAATCGAGTAGAGGCTTATCACTTTTTTCAGCCCGCATGCGCAGCAATGCGCCCTCCCAACTGTTCAACACAAACCGGGCCAAAAGCGTGGCAGGCACGGCACGACCGACCGTTCCCTCATCCTGTGCCTGTGCGATACAAGCCTCAAAAAACCGCGTCCACGATCCGAAATGCATTGAAAGTCGCTCGCGCATCAGGGCGCTGTGATCCGCGACCTCGGCGCTGATATTTCCGAGAAGGCACCCTCTCACGAAGCCGGCTGCCCTGAATGCGTCGATCCTGTCGTCAAAATAACCCGCCAAGCGGGCAAGGGGAGCAATTGTCGCATCGCAAAGCATGCTGCGCAGCTTGTCTTCATTTCGATCGAAATAGGCATCGAGGACTTCGGCGCCGAAAACCTCTTTGCTGGCGAAGTGATTGTAAAACGATCCCTTGGGGACGCCGACGCTCTCGGCAATGCCTTGGACACCTGTCGCGGCATATCCGTCGGCATGAAACATCCGCAAACCTGCCTGAACCAGGTTATCGCGGATGCCGGGCTTCGGTTTGGGCCCCCTCCGGCCGGGTGACGAAGATTTCATCCGATACATCCTTGACTAATTAATTCCGACCGGTCACCTTATAATTAATACACCTGGCAAGCCGGTGTCAAGAAACGCAATCTCCTACAGAGCATCCCGCCGTGCCTGAAGCATAACTGTGCAGCCTTGTCCACGACACTCGAAGCGAGAACCGCCGCCTTCCTCAAATCATGGAGAGAAACATGACCGCAAACCCACCCTCAGACGATGGACTTTCCTGGAGGACCCTTAATATCAAACGCCCGGGCCTCAGCCGCGACGTACCACCCGGCCGCGAAGAACTGCTGTGGGTGGCAAATTCATCAACGCTGATTTGCGGCGAACGCGATGCGGTCCTTGTCGACACCTTCCTCACCATTGAACAGACACAGACGCTGTCGGATTGGGTTGCCGCCAGCCGCAAGAATCTGACCGCCATCTATGTCACTCATGGGCATGGCGATCACTTCTTCGGACTGGCGCCACTGCTCGAACGTTTTCCGAACGCCAGGGCCGTTGCAACGCCCGCCGTGGTCGAGGCCATGCACGAACATCTGTTGCCGGCTTCAGTCGAGAATTTTTGGCGCAGGCTTTTTCCAGGACAGATCCCCGATCGGCTGCTTGCGGCTCAACCACTGGAAAACAATGAACTGGACCTAGAAGGGCATAAGCTGTTGGCGGTGAACGCGGGGCGGACCGATACGGCGGTGTCGACCTGCCTATATGTGCCGTCGGCGGGTCTGATCGTCGGCGGCGACGTCGTCTACAACGGAATTCACCTGTATCTCGGCGAAACCACCACCGAGAGCCGGATCGAATGGATTTCGGCGCTGGATCGGCTCGAAGCCCTTACCCCTCGTACGGTGATCGCAGGACACAAGGTACCGGAAAATCCTGACGACCCACGCATCATCGGTGAGACGCGGCAATATATCCACGACTTCAATCGCCTGAACGATGCGACGACGACTGCGCGCGAACTCTATGATGCAATGCTGCAGCTTTATCCCAATCGCGTCAATGTGGGCTCGCTCTGGGGAGCCGCGAACATTGCGAAGAAGCAGGCTTGAGGCTGGAGACGGGTAGGTCGTCGTGACCGCCTCTCCCTGTGATCCAAGACACGTCCAATTACCTCAATTCGAAAAGAGAATATCCAATGCAAAATATGCTCTTGGCAGTTGCCGTTACTCTTGCAACTGTTTTCGCGACTGCAGCTTCGGCGAACAATAAGGACCGGCTGGACAGCCGCACCGTCAGCACGATCGAATCGCGCTTCAATAAGCTCATGGAGCTGGCGAACAAGCATGACATCAGCAGCCTGCACACGATGTTCTGGCAATCGCCGTCCGCTCTTCTCGTCGCGAAGAGTGCCATTCCATCCGAAGGAAACTGGGCAGGCTTTTGGGGCAATGATGCAATCGATCGGAAACTGCACGATATAGCCGCCTCGGGTCCGGTCGTGCTGACCCCTGATCTCTCGAAGCTTAAGATCATTGGATTGACCCCCGATATCGCGGAATCCTATGCGCCTATGGACATCACCGTCTCCTATGCTGGACAGGACGGAACGCCCAAGCCATTCCTTATGATCATCACCTGGAAGAAAGTCGCGAAGGACTGGAAAGTCGCCTCGGAAATCATATTGCCCATACCGGCAAGCCCTGCGCCTGGGGCCGTTCATCGGGGATAGTAGGCCATTGACGTGTCGTATCGGTCAGCCTTGAGCCTCCTTCCAGATCAAACGGCAGAAACATCGGGTGCAGTCCTGCCGAGTGGAACGAATGGGTGGTGAGTTCGGTTCTGGTTTGGGCCTTTTCCGGTCCAACACTGATCTCTTTTGCGGAAGTAAGCCTGTGGTATTTTGAGCTGGTCGCTTGGTCCATCGAAAGGGCAACTGAAATGGAATTCGCCAAACAATATGAGCTGCACGTCGCGGATCCGACGAAGGACTGGCCGGCTGTGGCAACATAGTTCCCCGAGCAGAGTTTGCCAGCCAAGGCCGAGGTTGGTCGGGCGCACGGAACTGAACTCGGCGCGCCCTCAAGCAGTTGTATTGATTATCGCGAGAATCTGACCCATTTTTCATTTCGCGGTGGTCCAATCGGACCTTTAAATGATGTTCGCCGACAATATGATAGCTCGGATATTGTGGGCCAACGCGAAATGAAAAAGTGGGTTAAATCATGCCGCAATTCAACACCTCAGCAAGTTCCATACATCCGACTATGCCGGATCGGATACCTAAGTCATTGATAATTTGGGGGTTCGACACGAAAATAGCGGTTCTTATCCCTTCAAGAGCAAAACCAACCGCTCGCCCGTCCAGACTTATTTCTTCGAGATTGTTTTTGGCTTCGGTTGATATAGACGGCGTTTGACGTTCGGGCGCAGAGCATTGCGGAGATCTTTGTCTGCGGTCGAAAGGTCGAACCATTCGGGATCGAAGTAACCACCGCACCATCGAATGGTTTCGGCAAACTCGGGATCATCTGGATCGGCAATGATCTCCAGAAACCGCTCGTATCCCGATAGTCCACCGACATCTTCAGGCGGTCGCGCCCTTTCGCCGGCGACACAGCTTGCATGCTTGGGCGTCGTGGCGAGTGTCAAGAAGTCCTCGATCGAAACGGTATGCCGCCAGCCGTCCCCGAAATCATAGTGATAGCTGAAGACAGCGCCTTGCTCAAAGTCAAGCAGACGAACCTCCCTATGATCGAAGACCCGAGGATCGTCGTTGGTCGCGTCCTCCTCAAGGATCTCAACATCCCCATATCGAAGACCGCCGATCCGGAACTCATAGAGATGATAGTGCCACCAGTTGAAGGCTGCCTGAATTCCGAGATGCAGATGCTCCAGGTTCCAATGGACAGGCAGAACCAGACGGCGCCAGACGCCGGGCTCTATTTCGTCGATAGAAACTTTGATCTGCACAGCGTTTGCGGCTTTGAACATTGCCGGATTGAACAAGGTTGCCGACAGGCCGTCAAGACGAGCGCGGCGCACGACACGTTTCTCGCGGTCGTGCCCTTCAATTCCTATCGGGCGCTTTTAATACTTCAACACGTTCGCTCATTTCAGCTTTTCGGTTGGCCAGCCGGTCGATCGCTTTGCAGAGTGTCGATCCTGAAAGGCTAGCCTCGAGATCGGTTTTGAACAGCAGAGCGGGGTGACGATTAGGGCCGGACTGCGCCCAAGATCGACGCCGCAGAAGACCATATCCGTCTTGCTTGCACGCTCGCTTTCGGCGCGCAGTAAAGCAGGAACGTGTATGCCAGGCTCGGATCCGACCGGAGCTTCCGCAGCCTACCAGAGCTGATGTCCGATTCAACAAGGCTTAGCGGCGCCACGCCACGTCCTTCGCCGGCGAGGCAGTAATTTCTGATGTCCGCCGCCATATCGTGTTCCAGCTCAACCGTCGACGGTATCGAAACCCGGCACCTTTGCCAAATCTGACCGATGTAGGTTCGGCGATCTGAGACATGAAGCGGCGCCGGCTTGCGGTCCTCCAGTTCCGGTGACGATACAACAACCAGCCTCTCCTTTGCGACCTCGATTGATCGCAACGCCGAGAACTCCGGAGATTGGATCACTTTCGGGTGGCTTGTCGCCAGAGCCAGGTCGCATTCGGAACTCGCAAGCATGGATCCGACCCTATCGTGGTTTGCTATCCGAACGGAAAAGCTGGCGGGAATCGCCTCATTTGAGAGCTGATGCTTGAATGACGGGAAAACGCTGATGGTTGCGCTGTGAGGCATCGCAATCGTTATTGCGCCGTCTGCAGCCTGCCAAGGCCGATGGTTCGAGCGGAAAGCCGCTAATTCCGCCACGATGCCGCGGGCCACCGGCACAAAGTCCTTCCCGGCCTGTGTCAGCGCGACCGGCCTGCTTCGCCGATCAATCAAGTCGGAAGCTAGCCAAATCTCCAATTGCCGCAGTCGTTTGCTCAGGTTGGATTGCGTGGTTTCGCGGTCCGCTGCAGTTCGCGTGAAACTGAGGCTCTCTGCAAAATTCAGAAAGTCGCTGATGATGTCGATATTCATAAAGGTCGTGCTCGTCCCTGCTTAGGCTTCTCGCAATGAAGGAGCCCGAATTCACGCTGGTCTTATGGCATAATTAGGGAAATTTCACCTGCCGCCGCGTTGCGCGCCGTAGTCAAAAATGGACTTTCGAAAACACGAATTGGAATGGTGCGAAGTGGTGCTTGCGTCAGAACCGTCCTGTCACCTAGCTCTTGCCCGGATGCACAAAGCCAGATTAATCCACCATCTTTGATGAGAGACATATCAGATGACCATCAGCTTCACTCGAAGAAACGCATTGCTTATGGCGTTATTCACATCTTCCTTTTTCTCCGCAGCCGAGGCTTTTTCTGCCGAGACTGATCGCTCAATTGAGGAAGATATTCGCTTGATTGAAACGAAGAGCGGAGGTGAGTTGGGTGTTGCTGTGCTCGACACCGGGACGAACCAGGTGGTTGGTCATCGACTCGATGAACGGTTTGCACTCTGCAGCACGTTCAAGGTACTGGCGATCGCTTTCGTTCTTGCACGGGTCGACCAAGGAAAAGAACAGCTTGATCGGAGGGTCGATTTTTCAGAGCAGGACCTTGTCCTTCCCTATAAAGCGACCAAACCTCACGTTGGCGCTGAGGGCATGACGATCGATGAGCTCTGCAAGGCAGCAGCGATATACAGCGACAGCACCGCGGCAAACCTGTTGCTGGCCAGTTTTGGTGGTCCGGCAGAGTTGACGGACTATCTTCGCTCGATAGGCGATAATGTGACCCGGGTGGACAATGTCGAACCAAAGCTCAACATCGTGAAACCCGGCGAACTGCATGACACGACGTCCCCACGCGCAATGGCAGAGACGATGAAGCGGATCATCTTGGGTGACATGCTATCCCCGCGGTCGCGTGGTCTTCTGACGGACTGGCTAGTCAACGGACAGGATGCGGCGACACAGAGACTGCGCAAAGGCGTTCCGGCCGGTTGGCGGATTGTCAATAAGCCAGGCACGTGGAAAGGCATATCGACGAATGATGTCGGCGTCATCTGGCCGCCACATCGCCCGCCGGTCGTCGTTGCGGCCTACCTCAGCCACGCACCAGGATCGATTGAATCTCAAGAAGCTGTTCTCGCGGACGTCGCGCGGCGTGTCTGCGATAGGCTATTGCGATCCTGAGGCCGTGTCCGAGACTGCCCATCTTTCGATGGCATCTGATTCCAGAACGTTTCACCTGTCCGCGGAACCGGCATCAAACACCGCTTGTCGAGATCTTTGCTCGGCTGCGCAATACGATTCTTTCCAACATCAAACGATTGTAAACTCTTCGAGACCAGAGGACGCATTGTGTGAGCGACGACATTGTAATCCTGAGAAATTTACGCGTGCTTTCCTGTGACGGGAACGGCGCGCAAGTTTCTACGGAGGCTGACATTAATGGCCTCGTTGGAGCCGCCATTGGCGACAGAGCCGATCTGGTTGCCTTGCCCGCAGCGCGATTGGACCCGAACTTCTTTGATCTCAGAACGGGATTTGCGGGCCTGCTCGTGCAGAAATTCGTCAATTATCAGATTCGCTTGGCAGTCGTCGGTAATATTACGGACGCATGCGCACGAAGTAGGGCGCTAAAGGACTTCGTGTACGAGTCCAACAAGGGCTCGTCATGCTGGTTTCTGAACGATCTTGAGGATTTGAGCCGGAGAGTGAAATGACGATCAGTCAGCAGTCGGTCACCGCTTGCTGTTTCGCGTTCAAGGCACGGCGATATCGACAGGCTGGATCCGCCTCACCTGACGCGCCTTCGGAATTGAAATGGCGGAAAAAGCGCGCCCCGCACATTGAAAGAGGCGGCGTGGAACGTTGACGATCGACGATCCGAGCTCGTACGCAGGCGCCGATGATTGACGTGCAGGCATCGGTGCGGCGGCTTGCGGATGACAGTTATGAGAGACAGAATAGTGGCAGGCTCTGACGAAGCGCCTCTTATCAGCCCACTGAGACACTGATGAATCCGAATTCGCCATCCAACGAGTCGTCGGTTCCTATCCCTTCAAGAGCATGACCCCCATGCTACCGGAACCGACCACTCTGTCGATCCAGCAATTGTCTCTTACCACGCTGCGCCGGGACCGTCTCAGCACGCGGCGGGCCAGTCGGGAAGGGGCGCGATGCCGAACTGCGGTGCGGCTGCCTTGAGGCGGGCGATATCCGCCTCGGCCGACGAATTGGGTTTCTCATCGGTGCCGATCTCATAACCGGCGTGTTCGACAAAGGTATCGAACAGCGACGGAGTACCGAGCAGAACGTATCGTGCCATCTTGTCGGTCTTGTTCATGAGGGAACGCCACGCGGCATGAAGATGCAGTCACCTGTGGTCAGTGAGTGCTCTTTTCGATCGATGATCGCAGCCAGCTCCCCTTCAACCATGTAAATGGTCTCGTCATAGTCCGCATGGACATGAATTGGCGTTCTGGTGTCGCCGTTACTGCGGTTTTCGAAAAGGCAGAACTGACCACCCGTCTGCGCGCCCGATAGCAGGCACTTCATAGATACACCGCCAATGCGAAGGTCTTGGGTGTTCTGGGTCACGATTGAATCCTTTCAATTCTTGTAGGCTGCATTTTCCGTCTGGGAGCCGGACATCCACTTGCCGATCAGGACGACGACCAAAGCGATTGCCGGAATTCCAGCGGCGACAAATGGCAGGCTCGTGAAGCCGAGGCCGTGCGCAACTGTGGTTCCGCCGAGCCACGCGCCGAGTGCGTTGCCGCCGTTGAAGGCTGCGATGTTGAGGCTGGAGGCAAGGCTCTCACCAGCGCCCTTCGCTTTTTGCATGACCCACATCTGAAGTGGTGCGACCGTCGAGAAGGCTGCGGCACCCAGCAGGGCCACCATGACGATGGTCAGGATCTTGCTGTGAACGACAAGGCCGAAGACAATCAAAACGCCTGCCAGAGCAAGCAATGTCCCGATGACAGTCGGCTGCAGGAAGCGGTCTGCAAGTTTCCCACCTGCAAGATTGCCGAGGACGAGGCCGCCACCAAAGACCAGCAAGATCGGAGAGACCGCTGCCTCACTGAACCCAGTGACCTCGGTAAGCAGTGGGGCAATGTAGGTAAAGACCGTGAACAGCCCGGCAAATCCAAGCGCTGTGACGGAAAGGCCGATAATGATGGAAGCGTTCATCATGGCGCGGAGGTCGGCGCGCCAGTCACTGGCAGCAGCCGTACCGTGATCAGAAGGAACGTAACGAGCGATCACCGCCAGGGCGACGATGCCAATCGCGGTGACGGCCCAGAAGGTCGCGCGCCAGCCGAGTTCGAGACCGAGCCAGGTGCCAAAGGGCACGCCGAGGATGTTTGCCGCGGTCAGTCCGGTAAACATGACAGCGATGGCGGACGCCTTGCGGTCCGGCTTGACCAGCGAGGTCGCGACGACTGAGCCCACGCCGAAGAAGGTACCGTGCGCCAGCGCCGTGACAACGCGCGCGGCGAGCAGGAACCAATAGCTCGGCGCAAGAGCACAGGCGAGATTGCCAATGGTGAAGATCACCATCAGGGCCAGGAGGACCTTCTTGCGGGACCAGCCGGACAGAAGGACGGTCAGGACCGGCGCGCCGACGGCAACGCCGACGGCATATCCTGATATCAGCAGTCCGGCCGTCGGGATCGATACGTTGAGGGCAGTTCCCACCTGGGTCAAAAGGCCCATGAGAACGAATTCGGTGACGCCGATCCCGAAGGCTCCGATCGTAAGCGCGTAGATCGCAATAGGCATTGTCTTCTCCTTTTCGTTGCCAGCCGACGAAGGGCACGGTTTTCCGAGCGGGATAGCGACGCGTCTCCCGTTGCCGATGAGGACTGGAGGGTTGAGCGCGCTTAAGCGCTCGGGACGTGGGCGGCGGATGCCGCGACTTTCAGAAGCTGGGCATGTATATCGGGCGAAGCGGCAAGCAGGCCGTCTGACGACCAGCCAAAGCCGTTGCCTGAGAGATCGGTGACGACACCGGCTGCCTCCTTGACTAGCAAGGCGCCGGCAAGCCAGTCGGGAATGTCATGGCCGACCTCGAAGTAGCCATCGAGCCGACCAGCCGCGACGTAGGCAAGCTGCAGCGACGCAGAAGCCATCTGACGGACGACGAAGACTTGCCCGGTCACGCGTTCGAGCAGTCGGAGTGCCTCGGCATGCTCTTCCGGTCCGACCTGAGCGATCGGCGGTACGGCCGACCCCAGAACGGCGCCTTTGAGGTCTGTCTTGTTCCGGGTCGTCACGCGCTCCCCGTTCAATGTCACACCCTGACCTTCCTGGGCGACGAACAGCTCGTTCGATGTCGGATCATAGACGATCCCGAAGACGCAACGCCCACCGATGACGAGCGCCAGCGAACTCGACCACAGCGGCAGGCCCTGCAGGAAATGATAGGCTCCGTCGATCGGGTCATACACCCAGTAAGCGGCATTGGGATCATTCGGCACGTCCTCCTCGCCCGTCCAACCGATGTCAGGATAGCGCGTGGCGAGCTGGCCGCGCAGATCGGCGGCTGCCTTGGCGCTCCTGGAGCGCACCCAGTGGATGACGGAAGCAATATCGTCCGTCTGCGAAGGGCGGTCCAGCGAGGCCGCGATCTGGTCTGTCGCGGCGCGAAGCAGGAATGCACAAGTGTCGGTGTCTACGGTCATCATGGCTGTTCTTTCTTCAAAACTCGATTGACGATGGAAGAAGGATATGGCCCTCTGCCTGCCTCACAAACTCGCTTTGACCCGGCGCGGAACATGGTGCGAAAACCCAAGCTAAGTCCCAGAAAACAAACGGTTCAGGCGCGTTCCGCGGTTACTGTCGAGATCATCGTCGAGGCGGCAACTCGCATTCTGGAAGAGCGCGGGCTGGAGGGGTATACGACCAATGCGGTGACCGATCGCGCCGGTGTCAGCATCGGCTCGCTTTACCAGTACTTTCCAAACAAGGACGCCATCACGATCGCGCTGATCCATCGCGAGACCGCTGACCTTCTTGCCGACATCGAAAGAGCCAGTTCCGAAGACGACTGGCGCACCGCGCTGGCCTTGATGACGGATGCGGGCGTCGCCCATCAGCTGCGACGGCCGGCACTTGCCCGCCTCCTCGACATCGAGGAGGACCGCCTCCCGAACCACGCCCGTGAGAAGAGCGTGGTCGACGTGATCCATCCGGCACTGACCTCTGTCCTCCAGAAGGCCAGCCTCGAGACCGAGAACGATCTCGAAACGCTGGCCTTCGACGTGATGGCGATCACCCGCGGGATGACGGACATGGCAGGCATCCGGCGGGAGCTGGATGGAGTGGCTCTACGGGCGCGCACCCGGCAGGCCGTGTTCGGCTATCTCGGGCTGACGCCGCCCAGGGCGTGAGCCCGACGTCACTTCATCGACACGACGCCTATCTGCTTGAGCAGCGTGAGATTGTCCTCGATGTGCCAGTTGTCGGTCACCTTGCCATCCGTCACTTTCAAAAGATCGGTTGCGATGAACTCGATCGTCTGGCCCGTCCCCTTGGCGGAGGCAAACGTCCCGGTGAAATGACCACGGAACACCATGTGGACGGTGACGTAGTTGCCTGAGAATATCATTTTGCGGACCTCGACGGAAAGGTCCGGGACGGCGGCGCGGAACGTCTTCGACGCGAATGCTGGGCCTTCGGGTCCCTGCGGACGGCCGTCGGGCAACGTATGGTCGGTGAAGGACGGCGAGATCGCAGCCTTGAGATCAGCCTCGTCTCCGGTGTTCCAAAACGAGTAGAAATGCCGAGCTGCCGTCTCCGCAGACGCCTCGGCATGTGATCGCTTCGCTGAATGGACGATGTCGTCGATCTTCAGCGGTGCCGCCGCGAAGGCCGGAGCTGACACGGAAATTGCAAGAGCGGCAGCCGCAAGGCCGCCTGTCACAGCGTTCTTGATCATTGTCTTCAATCCTGTTTCGGTTGGTCAGTTGGTTTCGACGTCGTCCCGGAAGACGAGTTCGAGAAGGATGCCGCCCGGGGTGCGGACAAACAGCCGCCGTTCCCCGAACTCGGGAAGGTCCATGGTGGAGTAGGCGATCCCGGTAATATTCAGCTTGCGGCGGAAGGCGCCGTATCCTTTGAGGCGAAAGCCGACATGGTCGATCGTCTCAGCATCTCGGCCGACGGTTACCTCGCTGCCAGGAATAAGATGGACGAGTGGCTCGTCGCCGCGATAAAGCCAGTATCCGGGAAAGCTGAAGTTCGGTCGGAAGCCGACGGTCAGGCCAAGCAGGTCCTGCAGGAACTGTCGGGTTCCTTCGAGGTCCGCCGTCCGTAGTGTCACATGATCGAGCTGCATAGTGTCACGCGATCACGCCGCCACCATCGACACGCACGGTCGAGCCGGTGGCAAACGGCGTCGTCATCAGGAAGAGAACGGCGTTGGCGATATCGGAAGGCTGGCCGACGGTCTTGGCGGGCAGACTGCCGGCGACGCGCTCAAATATCGCGTTGCGGCTCGCCTCGTCCATCCTGGCCCAGAGCGGCGTGTCGATCAGACCTGGAGATACGGCATTGACCCGAATGGGAGACAGCTCCAGGGCAAGACCCCGGGCAAGTGACTCCAATGCTGCGTTGATCGCGCCTTGCAAAACCGACGAGGCCGAGGGGCGCTTGCTCAGGAACCCGGAAATAAAGGTCAGCGTGCCGCGTTCCGCAATCCTTGCGGCCTTGGCGATCCGGTAGGCACCCCAGAACTTGCTCTCCATCGCTTTCTTCGCGTCATCGAGCGAAAGCTTGCGAACCGGACCGCTGGGCGTCTGAGCCGCAGAGACGACGATATGATCCCATGCGTCATGGGATCCGAAGAAGGTTTCGATCGCAGACCCATCGCCGGTATCGAGCACGACTGTGGCCATCGAGGGGTCGACCGACGCTGCGGCTTTCCCGAGCTTGTCTGGCGATCGCGATGCGATTGTGACGACAGCGCCTGCGGCATGTGCCTGCTGGGCGACTGCAAGCCCGATGCCCGAGCTGCCGCCGATGACGAGGACGCGCTTCTGGTTCAACGATGCCATGTCCATCTCTCCGCGATTGGTTTCGATGACGGTAAACTAGCGCTGGAACGTACTTGCGATAATGGAGATTGTTGTCGATGGTCTCTTGCGATATCAGCAAGAATATGAGCGACAACTTTCTCGACATGCTGGTCTTCGTGCGGGTGGTTCAGGCGCGCAGTCTGTCAGGTGCTGCGCGCGAGCTGAACTTTTCGCTGACCGTGATCAGCCGCAAGCTGTCGAGGCTGGAGGAGCGGCTGGGGGTTCGGCTGATCAACCGGACGACTCGGTCTCTGGCGCTGACCGATGAAGGCGCGCGGTTCTATGACCGCTGTGTCCAGATCCTGGCGGAGATCGATGATGCGGAAACGGAAGCATCGAGCGGAAGGGATACGGCGATCGGCACGCTGAAGGTTACATCGACCTTCGCATTCGGCATCAGATGGATCGCGCCGTTGCTCAGCGAATTCCAGGAGATGCATCCGGGCCTGCTCGTGCATCTCGACACAGACGACACCCTGACAAATATCGTCGAAGGCGGCTATGACCTTGCCATACGCTTTGGTGCGCTTGCCGACTCCAGTCTGGTCGCCAGGCAGATTGCACCGAACAGGCGCGTCATCTGCGCAGCACCCGCCTATCTCGATCGCCGTGGAAGGCCCGAAACAATCGAAGACCTTACCCGCCATGAGGTCATTGCGTTTGGCGAACCGCCGAACAATCACTGGACCTTCGCCGATGGCCGCAGCGCAAATGTCATGGGGAGGCTCACGACCAACAATGGCGAGCTTGCGCACCGCTGGGCACTTTCCGGAGCCGGGCTTGTCCTGAAATCCATCTGGGACGTCCAGGACGATATCGAAAGCGGCAAGCTGGAGATTGTCCTCCCCGACGTTCATCTTGCTGCGGCACCAATCCACGTCGTATTCCCGCATAGCCGTCTTGCAGCCGCCAAAGTGCGGCTATGCATCGAGTTCCTGGCAAACAGACTGAAGTCATCGAACGCATCGCTTCGATTTTGAAATCCAGACGGATATGTCATTTCGAAAATAAGCATGAAAGCGGCACTGTCTAGATGTTTCAGCGACTTAAGGAGTTACTGGTGACCGACCGTTCCAATCTCATCAAAAGCTTAAATGCCATTCCGCATCGTAGTAGGTCACTGCCGAGGCGGCGACTTCGCGAACGAGCCCCTCGAGGCGATCGTCGGAGAGATCCATCCCGACGATGAGGGGGCCTGCGGCCGGCCTGTTGTCCAGATCGCGGGATAAACCCGGAGCTGGACGGCAGCGTGATGCCCTCCACGGTCACAGGCTCGAGGAGATAGTGGCAGCCGCGTTGTTGCTCTGGATCTCGACCTCATAGTCATGGTGCCGGATCAGGCCGTTCCATTGGAACAACAACCGAATGGGCTTGGCAGTATCAGCCACTTTTTGGAGCCAGCGATCCTATGGATGAGCGCGGACCAGCACCATCGCAGGCCCGGCCAAGAACGTCAGCCCGAGCAAAAGCGAAACGCCGATCTTTCGGATTTTAATGCGCCGTGTTCTGACGCCGTCCCAGTCATAGATCACAGAGAACTCCCGAGTGCCAAACAACTCCCTCTCGGCTTGAGGGCACTGATGCGATATGCTCCGCCGCGCGAAGTCGATGCGTACATCTTCCGAGATTATCGTCAGCTAAAATACAATTTAGTCAATGGGTGAGACGATGACGGATTAATGGATCGTCCCGACCGCGGAGCGTGCTTGGCACCGCATTTGCAGGGCGCGGATCAAGCTAACAGCATTACCGATGATTGTCATATTGCTGGAGCTGCAACATATCGCCAGGTCTTGGCGCATGATCTTCAACATCCATCCGATATCGAGAAGCGATCTCACCGTCTGGGCATCCCCATCGCTGGCGACGTCGAAGGCGAGATTTGAGATGGTTGCCGCGAGGAAATCAATCCGGTCAAGCCGCTCGCTATGATCAAGCTGCGTGAAAGGAATTGTTGAGGCTTCGTCGCTTTCGAACATATGAGTATCCTCCGGAAGAGAAAGAGGGCCGCGCAGGTCGTAAGGTCAAGAGGAACATCCTCCACATTCAAGGGCCGCACGACCTCCCATGAGCCGATGCATCCGTGCCCAGATTTCAAACCTCCTCGGGTAGGTACGAAGGTCACAAGTCGTTGATCGATTCCAATAGGTGGCGGGTACCACTTTCGCCATTGTCGTTGCTCGGGAATACACAGCGACAACGAACAGGGCCCTTCCCGCAGTCACCGCAGTCACAATCCAAAGTAATGTCGGCGTCCAATTTGTTACGCAGCTTGCTGGCAACCGCCGAGCGCCCTGTCTGGCGCCTGGGACTGCCCCATCGGTTGCATCCCGGTGATCCTGTTTCGGAAGGAAACGGGAGTCACCGAACGAGTTCGCGCATCTTAAAGGCGACCTCGGTCCGGTTCGTCGCATTTAATTTTTTCATGATATTGCGAACGTGTACCTTCACAGTGCTTTCACAAAGGTCCATTTCGTACGCGATGATCTTGTTTGCTTTTCCGCGTCGCAGGCCTTCGGCGACGACCGCTTCACGTGGCGTAAACATGCCGTCAAGGACATTGCTTCGTGGCTTGGCAATGGCGATGATCGTCTCCTTGGCAGCAAGCAGGCTGCTTGCCGGCACGAAGATACCGCCAGCGCGGGCGAGCGCCACCGCTTCGGCCGCAACCTTGATACCAACGCTGCTCGGGATATAGCCGCGAGCGCCACATTCCATAGCGTGCAGGAGTTGAGCGAGTTCATCGCCATCGGCACCGACGATCACGGGACTTGTCTCGAATCTTTCCGCAAGAGCGCGGATCTTGGCGCTGATGTCTGTGTCGGATACCTTGCGGCCCCCGATCATGAACAAGATTGCGGACGGCAATGTCTTCATATCGCGCATTTGCCATTCCTCCAACGAACCCGCTGTTATGATATGCAGCGCACTGTCATAGTCAGCCAGGCTCTTCGAAAGACACTCACGATCCAGAGCACGGGAATCGATGAGGAGAACGTAATCTTGCCATTCATCGATACCGGGAGTGCCGGCAGTGATGGACGGACGCAGTGAGTTTGATGTTGGAACTGAAGAAAAGCGCGCGCCCGATTCCGGTGTAAATTTCTCACTCGTAATCGTTTGTCCAATCATGGCCGTTTCCCAACTATTAAAGTGGCCTTTTTTATATTCACGCAGGTCCCATGTTTTCAAATTCCAGGTTTTTATTTTCCTATATTTTTACTTCACGCATTAACATAGGTTAATATAGAGCGTTGGCTTCGATAAAATTTGTTCTTGATGCAACGCTGCATATATTTGATTTTCCTAAATTCTTATTTATCTCGGGAGTGCTAGGGCAAGCGCAGGTCGCATCCTGACAGTCGGCATCGGAAACTCGGGAGGAGCGGGGTGTGATGACTTCCGTCGAACACCGATCCCAAGGGCTGAACAATCGCGCGGAGAATTCACACCTGCCACTGCGAAAACGAGAGCGGATGATGCAAGGCTTCCGATCCGCCGGCGGCTTGCAACGATTTATATCGGTGTTTTCAGCGGTCAGAAATCTTTTCGTCTCGCCGCATCAGACGCGCTCCGCCCGCGCCATTCACCTCATCGGATCCGCGCGATCGCGCAGTGGAAGGCCGCAGCCGGCTTCAGCCAAGCAACGTGACATCACCACTATAACGGCTACTGGTTTCCAGCGGCCGCCTTTACCGCGAGCGTGGCGGCGGGAGCGATCGCAACAAATCCGCCTCCGCGTTTGTCGACGCGTCTCGCCGTCGCGCATGTACAATGGTGCTTTGATCACTACGCGTCCTACCGGCGACGAATTCGGTTCCCGGGTTATTGCCAGCCGTATGGTCGGAAACATCATGCGGCTCGCCATGCTGATCGAGCGCCGCTATGCGCCTTATCCGAAGTGGTTCGGGACTGCTTTCTCGCGACTTGCCTGCGCATCCGATCTCGCGCCCTTGCTTGAGCAAGTCTTGGTGGCGCAATCCTGGCAGACGCGCGAATCCGCCTTGGTGGAAGCTTGCCGCTTTATGGCGGAACTACAGATCCAAAGGGGCGTCCCCGGCGCGGTTGCTCCAACGATGGGCTCTCTCAACGACCGGCCCTATCGTTTCGTCGACACTCTGAAGATTTTTGATGCGATCCACGCCGCTATCGAAGAGGACGATCTGCGGCCGTTGCCAGAGTTCGGGGCTGCCGACCAGTTTCTCAGCAGCAACTTTGTTCTCGCGGTTCTCGCCTATGCGAGCGCCGCTACGGGTGCTCTGCTAGACACTGCGCTTGGGACACAGGCAGGCAGAGCGACGACGGAGACCAAAGAGAAAGCTCGCGGTTAAGCGCGCGTACGCAATGTTGACTTGAGATAGGATTGATCGCCCCTTCGAGCGATCAATGCAGCCGCTCGAGATCCATCACAGGCCGCCGCCCGGAGTGGCCGTTCTCGTGCAGTTCGCCGATGTTAGCGGTGTGCTGGTCGCGCTTGCCGTTTTCTAACCGTCCTCGGTCTGATCTATTTTTTCAAGGTGCTGCGGCGGCGAGCTAGCACGGGATACGGCTATCTTTGGTGGAATCAGATGTCGCTGTTTGCATGTTGTTTCCGATCATGATGCTCGTCATCACAAGGGCGTTCTGCCAGTTTCAAGCCCGCTCCATCTGCGCAAAGGTCGTGTCGGCATCCCGTCGCTGTCGAAGCGAGCGCGATCGAGACAGCTTCATAGGAAATATGGGCCGTGATGTCGGTGGCAATATCCCGGTAGCGCCTGCGCGTCAGTCAAGGTCAAGGGGTTGCTTGAGCTCGTCAATCCGTTTCGAGGCTTCCGCCTTGGTCAAATCCTCGGCGTAAGCGTCGGATTGGTGCGCCTGTTCCGACAGTGTCTTCAGATAGGAGCGCTGCGCACCGGTCATGGGTTCATCGCCGCTGACCCAGTCGTCCGGGTCTTTTTGCGTGTTGGACGAGGTATCGGTTTTGGGGTTGTCACTCATAACGATCTCCTGGATTCGTTCTGCAAACGTTCTTGGGTGGTCGTTAGTTCCCGTGTCTGCTCACGAGATGCACGGAACTCATCTGCCGGTCTCGTCGTTCTGTTGGGAAGCTTGCATCCGAGGAGAAGGTGATTGCCAATTATTACCACTGCGGCCTGGTCCATCCCGAAAAAGGTGGTCGACCGGTTTGCGCAAGAGGGCAGTGGCCTGACCCGGTACGCGTCGGTCTTCGACGGCGTCGAGATCAATTCGACCTTCTATCGTCGCCACAAGGCATCGACCTTCGCACACTGGGCGGAATCCGTCCCGGATGGGTTTCGCTTCGCGGTTAAAATCCCCAAGGAGATCACCCACACCCGAGCGATGAAAGACATTCACGAGCCATTCGATGCATTTCTTAAAGATATCGCACCGCTCGGAGAAAACCGCGGGCCGCTGCTCTGCCAGCTGCCGCCGTCGCTGACCTTCGATGTTGGCGTGCTCGAAACCGCATTCAAGACGATGCGGAATGCCGATGACGGTCCGATCGTCATCGAGGTAAGGCAGCAAAGCTGGGCATCGGACGAGGCACTCGACCTGCTCAAGAGCTATGCCATCGACCGAGTTCTTGCCGATCCCGCACCGGTTTGGCCGGCAGAGGGTTTCGAAAGACCACCAAAATACGTTCGTCTGCATGGCCAGCCAAAAATCTATTATTCGAGTTATAGTCATGAGGAGATCAGGTCGTTCTCAAATCTCTTGGCGCCAGATGGCTGGTGCGTGTTCGACAACACAGCCTCAGGAGCCGCGATCGAAAACGCTCTGACGATGCTCGGCTGAGTAAAGCCACGCCTCCGTTATTAGCGCTCTTACTTCTTTATGGTCTGCGATGCGTCGTTTTCTGGTGATAGGTTTGATCTCGCGTGGCGCGGTGCAATCCTTTCGGTGCTGCCTTGGCCAGATCACTGCGGTTTCGATCGGCTATGCGGCTCTCTACAGAGCGCCCATCGTAACGGATCGCTCCAAGGTGACAAAACTGTGAGGCAATTCCCCCGCAGGGCTGTTCGGTTACTCGTAGCTCCTCGGCGGCTATAGTGGCGGGCAAGCGGAGTACCTGCGAGTGCCGCTATGCGGTTGTCGGCCCGATCAAGGTCCCTGACGGCGTAGGAGATGAGCAGGTTCCATTCCTTTTTGACATTTTTCCAACCGGCTATATGGCGGCCGATTTCTGCAACATCCAGCCGGGTGACACGATCGCTCGAACCTCATTTCGACGGCCCCTGCCTCGCGTGACAATGCGCGTGTCAGCAGGCGGTGAATGAGGCCAGATGCGGTCCTATACCCCAGAGTTCTCTGCGATCCGGCCGTCTGTGTGTCGGCCGCCTTGGATGGTCGGATAGGATAAGCTGCGCCCCACGCGGCCGGCCCAAGCTGTCCTGGGCGACCAGGCGAACTATTCTGCCGGATCGGGATCTGGCCGGGCGCTAGTGTGCCAATCATCTCCCTCACCATCGCCACGGCCTGCATCTCCGTATGGTTCGCTCTCGTGACGTCCTCACCGTCGGGATGAGCGGCTACCGCGATAGGCATCGTCCGGTAAGCTTTCCAGAAAGTGTGAGCCCAGACCACCATTTCTTCATCAATGCGACTCAACAGCTCCGAGCAGTCGCTTTTGGTCTCGCTTCACCTGCAGATCGTCCGTCGAGCAGATAGTCGCTCGTAATGTTCGATGGTCACGCTTATTTCGGGGGCGTGAATCTGAACAGCGTGAATGAATCATCGGCCCACCCCTGATGAAACCAGGGTGAATCCTGAATATGCGATGCCGTGACATACATCGTACCATCTGGTCCTTGCGTGAACGTATCGGGCCAGCGGAGTCGACTGTCCTGAAGAAGAGGCGTCACCTTTCCGTCTGAACCCAAGATCTTGACGCCATCGTTTTGGATTGTGCTGAGATAGATGCGGTTTTGGTCGTCTATCCAAAGCCCGTCGGTGGGCTCCGTGTCGGCGTACTTTTCCGGTTTAGCCGCTGACGGATCCTGGGATGCTTTCTGCAATGTCTCGGTTGCGATGCGATACATCGTCTTGCCGGTCAGCGCCTTCCAGTAAAGCGTCTTCCCATCCTTCGAAAGCGCGATGCTGTCGGCATTGAAGAGTGGTTGTCGACCGTCAGGCCGGCGAAGCGGCTTGCCATCGACTTGGATGACAACGTCTTTCTCGAATTGGGTGGACGGATCATCGCTGAGGGCACGCCACGCCTTTCCAGAGTTCAGATCGAGAACGACCAGACCCCCCGGCATGCCTGAATCGGTGAAGTAGGCAAAGGCTTCATCGGGAGCGATGCGCACGTCGTTGAGGTAGCTCGCGGGACCGGCGACATCGGATCCGAACGGGTAAATGCGTTTGACGCTATTCGTCTTCAGGTCGATCTGGACCAGTTTCGGGCCGTCTTTGACCGTCTTTTCGCTGTTGGGCGCTGCCGGATCGACGACCCAGAGCGAGCCCCTGCCATCGGCGAAAACGCTTTGCACCGTCACGAAATGATCCTTGGCAGAAATCTCCGACATCTTTGCATTGCGCCAGGCATTCCATTCGTCGTTGGGATAGGGCCTGATCGAGCCGTCTTTCATCACTTCGGCAACGGAGACCGGAACGTCTTCCGACCAGCGGGGGAAATTGACGAAGATCCGGCCATCCTTCGAGACGGTAACGCCGGTGACCTGATGGTCGAAGGTTGCAACTTTTTCCAGGCGGCCGTCCGTTTTGCTGGTAACCGGCGCCACCAGTTCCTTCGCCTTGTTCGTCAGTCTTTCCATGGTCTGGGCGTCAGCGAGGTTTGGCGATACCAGGACCAGGATGGCTGCGGCACAGAGAACGCTGCTTCGAGAAAATATGCGGTGCATGGTGGCCTCCGTTGATTAGCCCCTTGAACCCCCTCCATCGGCGAAAGTTCCTGCTTCGCGAAATAAGCCATGCAGCCGCAGGCGATAAAACTCTGCCGCTCCATGGCTTGCCTCGCCCAGCAGGACGATACGGTGATACCGCTCAAAGGACCAACCGACCTATGTCGTCGAACGGCGGAAGGGATTCGGCTGCTTCAGCGATCATTTCGACCAGCGGGATGAAAATGACCCCAATACAAGCACCGACTTCCACGAAATGTGCACCATAAGTGTGATGGGATTTTTGGTCCCAGTCGGGTACCTGAGATGACGCGGGCAGTTTGCCCGTCACAGACAACCCTTTCGGATATTTTGCCAGAATTTGACTGATAAAATCGTTGCATGCGGAAATGCCTGCCTGTTGAATAAGGCTAGCCTACTGCTGAATTCACCCGCGGGATCCGCGACATATGGCAAAACATCGAGGCCTCGCGCAAAGTTCGACGCGGCTGAACAATGCCGTACGTAGAGGTATATCGATCTGCTTCTACGAAAGCTCCTGGCCAAATCACCGCGGTTCGGGGGCGTCCTTCGCATTCCAGTCGTAGCTTCTCATATAGTCGAGAAATGCGCGCATGGCGGCGCTCGGCAGGCGACGGCTGGGGTAGTATAAAAACCAGTGTGGCAAGGTCA
>NZ_VIUA01000007.1:237177-336451 GCF_007828395.1 Rhizobium sp. ERR 942 | reverse complement strand
CGATGTTGCAGCCCTGCCCGGCCAGATAGTTCGAGATCGCCGCAACGATCCCACGCGTCGATTGGCACGTCACTGTCAATACATAGCTCGTCATGCTGATCTTCCTCCGCCGTCCGCGGCCAAAATTCCGCTGCCGCGCCGGGGGAATGCACCCCGGCGCCTGAGCCCTGAAGGGCATCTTGCCGCCACGCACTCAGATATCGAGCGTGCTGTCGCGCTCCCACTGCGTGAAGTGCGAGCAGTAGGCGTTCCACTCCTGATGCTTGAGCTTCAGATAGGCTTCGGAGAATTCCGAACCGATCGCCTGCTTCAGCCCCTCGTCCTCGTCATAGGCACGCAGCGCATCGAGCAGATTGAGCGGCAGTCGCGGCGCATTCTTCACGAGATGACCCTCCGCATACATGTCGATATCGTGATGAGGCCCCGGATCGGCCATGCTGCGTAGGCCATCGAGGCCGGCAGCGATGATGACGGCCTGCAGCAGGTAGGGATTGACGGCACCATCGGGCAGACGCAGCTCGAAGCGGCCGGGACCAGGCACGCGCACCATATGGGTGCGGTTGTTGCCGGTCCATGTCACGGTATTGGGAGACCAGGTGGCACCCGATGTGGTGCGCGGCGCATTGATGCGCTTGTAGGAATTAACGGTGGGATTGGTGATGGCCGCCAGCGACGAGGCATGCTTCATGATGCCGCCGAGGAAATGCTTGCCCTCGGCCGACAGGCCGAATTCGGCCTCCCTGTCGGCAAAGACATTGATCCTGCCGTCATTATCCCAGACGGAGATATGGCAATGGCAGCCGTTGCCCGTCAGCCCCTTGAAGGGCTTCGGCATGAAGGTTGCTCTAAGACCATGCTTTTCGGCGATCGACTTGACCATGAATTTGAAGAAGGAGTGCTTGTCCGCCGTCTTCAAGGCATCGTCGAATTCCCAGTTCATCTCGAACTGGCCATTGGCATCCTCGTGGTCGTTCTGATAGGCGCCCCAGCCAAGCTCCAGCATATAGTCGCAGATCTCGGAGATGACGTCATATCGCCGCATGACAGCCTGCTGGTCATAGCAGGGCTTTTCAGCCGTGTCGTATTCATCCGATATCTTGGCGCCATCGGCGGTGATCAGGAAGAATTCGGCTTCGACGCCGGTCTTGACGCGCTTGCCCGCGGCTTCCGCTTCCTTCACGAGCTTCTTCAAGACGTTGCGCGGCGCCTGGGCGACCAGCTCGCCCTCCATCATGCAATCGGCCGCGACCCAGGCAACATCCTTCTTCCACGGGAGCTGGATAACGGAGGAGGCATCGGGTACGGCAAAAAGATCGGGATGGGCGGGCGTCATGTCGAGCCAGGTGGCAAAACCGGCAAAGCCGGCACCCTCCTCCTGCATCCCGGCAATCGCCTGCGCCGGGACCAGCTTGGCACGCTGGCCGGAAAAAAGATCCGTATAACTGATCATGAAATATTTGATGCCTTTGTCCTTTGCAAAGGCAGCAAGATCCAGTGTCATTCTCGTTCCCCTTTGGATTTCTTCGAGACACTTCGATGATGCATGCAGCGGCCGGACCTCTCGGCCCGGCCGGTATCTTAAAAGCCTCCCTTGCCCGGGTACCAATTGGTGCCGGCGAGCGGAATCTGCGCCATGGCGGCGGCCTCCATCGTCAGCGCACAGAGATCCTCCGGCTCCAGGTTGTGCAGGTGATTCTTGCCGCAAGCACGCGCGATCGTCTGCGCTTCCAGCGTCATCACCTTGAGATAATTGGCAAGGCGCCGGCCGGCTGCAATGGGGTCGAGCCGGCTTGCGAGCTCAGGATCCTGGGTCGTGATACCGGCTGGGTCCTTGCCCTCGTGCCAGTCGTCATAGGCGCCGGCCGTCGTGCCGAGCTTCTGATATTCTTCTTCCCATTTGGGATCGTTGTCGCCGATCGCGACCAGCGCCGCCGTACCGATGGCAACGGCGTCGGCGCCCAGCGCCAGCGCCTTCGCCACATCGGCTCCGGAACGAATGCCGCCCGAAATGATGAGCTGTACCTTGCGATGCATGCCGAGATCCTGCAGTGCCTGGACTGCGGGGCGGATACAGGCAAGCGTCGGCATGCCGACATTCTCGATGAAGACATCCTGCGTCGCAGCGGTGCCGCCCTGCATGCCGTCAAGCACGACGACGTCGGCACCGGCCTTGACCGCAAGAGCCGTATCGTAATAGGGGCGCGCACCGCCGACCTTCACGTAGATCGGCTTTTCCCAATCGGTGATCTCGCGCAGCTCCATGATCTTGATTTCGAGATCGTCCGGACCGGTCCAATCCGGATGGCGGCAGGCCGAACGCTGATCGATGCCCTTCGGAAGATTGCGCATATTGGCGACGCGATCGGAAATCTTCTGGCCGAGCAGCATGCCGCCGCCGCCGGGCTTGGCGCCTTGGCCCACAACGACTTCGATCGCATCGGCGCGGCGCAGATCCCTAGGGTTCATACCGTAGCGCGACGGGAGGTACTGATAGACCAGCGTCTGCGAATGGCCGCGCTCCTCGTCCGTCATGCCGCCGTCGCCTGTCGTCGTCGACGTGCCTGCGATCGTAGCGCCGCGGCCAAGTGCTTCCTTGGCATTGCCGGAAAGCGCGCCGAAGCTCATGCCAGCAATAGTGATCGGGGTCTTCAGCGTGATCGGCTTCTTGGCGAAACGGCTGCCGAGGACGACGGTCGTATCGCACTTCTCGCGATAGCCTTCGAGCGGATAGCGCGATATCGACGCGCCGAGGAACAGTAGATCATCGAAATGCGGCACCTTGCGCTTGGTGCCGGCGCCGCGAATGTCGTAAATGCCCGTCGCCGCCGCGCGGCGGATTTCGGCGAGCGTATGATCGTCGAAGGTAGCGGACTTGCGAGGCGGCGTGTGCGGATTGTGGTAGCTCATGAGGTCCCCTTCGCCTTAGTACGCGTCGGCATTGTCGATATTGAAATTATAGAGCTTGCGCGCCGATCCATAGCGCTTGAATTCCTCCGGCCTGACGCCGCGCACGCCGGCCTTTTCCAGAAGCTCGGAGAGCTTCTGCAGGTGTTCCGGGCGCATCTCCTTTTCGATGCAATCGGAGCCGAGGCTTTTCACCGAACCGCGGACGAAGAGCTTGGCCTCGTAGAGGCTGTCCCCCAGCGCATCGCCGGCGTCACCGAGCACGACCAGATGGCCTGACTGTCCCATGAAGGCCGACATATGGCCGATATTGCCGTAGACGACGATATCAATGCCCTTCATCGAGATGCCGCAGCGTGAGGCGGCATTGCCCTTGATGACAAGCAGGCCACCCTGCCCGGTCGCCCCGGCATACTGGCTGGCATCGCCTTCGATGACGACGGTGCCGGACATCATGTTTTCCGCAACGCCCGGTCCGGCCGAACCGTGGATGGTGACGTTGCCGCCATCATTCATGCCGGCGCAGTAATAGCCGACGGAGCCCTTGATATCGACAGTGACGGGCGCGTCGATACCTGCGGCAACAGCATGATGGCCGCGCGGGTTGACGACTTCGAAAGCCGTATCGTTGGTGCCGGCGGCGAGGCCATGAAGGGCGCTATTGAGTTCGCGCAGCGGCGTGACGGATAGGTCGAAAACTGGCATGTAAGATCTCTCTCGATTACGGCGCTTCTGATCAGGCAACCTTTTCGTGATCCCAGAAATAGACGGTCGCCGGCTCCGGCTCCCAGATGCGGGCATCCTCGATGCCCGGAAGACTGACGAGCGCACGATATTCGGAGCCGAAGGCGACATACTGGTCCGTCTCGGCCATAACTGCCGGCTTGCAGGCGATGGGGTCGCGAACGACGCCGAAGCCGGACTTGGTGCCGACGACGAAGGTGAAGAAGCCGTCGAGATCGTCGACCGCGCTTTCGAGCGCCGCCCCGAGATCCTTGCCCTTGGCCATCTCGGCCGTCAGATAGGCGGCCGCGACCTCGGTATCGTTTTCCGTCTCGAAGGTCATGCCCTCGCGCTTCAGCTCGCGCCGCAGGTTGTTGTGGTTCGATAGCGAACCGTTGTGAACCAGGCACTGGTCCGAGCCGGTGGAGAACGGATGAGCGCCGAGCGTCGTGACGGCCGATTCCGTCGCCATGCGCGTATGGCCGATGCCGTGCGTGCCTGACATGGCGGTGACGCCGAAGCGCGAGACCACATCCTTCGGCAGGCCGACCTCCTTGTAGATCTCGACGGTATCGCCGCTGCTCATGACCCGGATATTCGGGCGCAGACCCGCCAGAGCCACCCTGCCCTCTTCAAGCTTGTCCTTGGCAAGGGTGATGACGGCATGCGTGCTCTTAACCGCCACGGCCACGGGAATGTCGAGCGCCCGCCTCAGCTCATATTCCAATCCGTCGAAATCCTTGACCGGATCAGGTGACTGAACGGTGATCTTGGCCGAGCTGCCATTATCGTTGCCGTAGATCGCGATACCCGCACTATCAGGTCCGCGATCGGTCATCGTGATCAACATGGAAGACAGAAGCGCGCCGAGTTTCGGCTCCAGCGCCTTATCCTTCAAGAAAAGACCGACAATTCCGCACATGCCCAAAGCCTCCGTTTTCGCATCTGCAAAAATGGCTATCAGGTCCGTCGCGGTTTTTCAACTCAAAAGAATAATTTTTTCTTTTAAGGCAAGTCAGTCGGTCTTGCCTCGCTGTGGGTAACTAATGATCGAAAGGTATTTTGCCGGCAGTTTCACCAGCACCTCCGGGCCATGCGGAGCATCCGCATCGAAGAAGAGGCTATCGCCGGGCTGCATGGGGTAAAGCTGGTCCCCATGGCGGTACATGACCTCGCCCTCGAGCATATAGAGGAACTCCATTCCCTCATGCTGAAAGGTCGGGAAGACGTCGGAATCCGCCGTCAGCGTGATGAGATAGGGCTCGACGATGACGCCGCTGGAATTGTTGTCGATATGGCCAAGGAGATTATATTGATGGCCCGCGCGCGTGCCACGGCGTTCCAGCTCGACACCCTGGCCCGCCTTGACGAAGACGGCGTTGCGCGGCTCCTCATAGCGACGGAAGAATGCGGTCAAGGGCACGCCGAGCGCACGCGACAGCGATTGCAGCGTCGTCAACGACGGCGAGATATTGCCGTTCTCGATCTTCGACAGCATGCCGAGCGAGATCCCCGTCGCGGCGGCGAGATCCGTCACGGTGATGCCGAGCTTCTTGCGATAGGCGCGAACTTCGTGGCCGATCGCCATTTCGAGATTGTTTTCCTTCGGCTCGCGAACCGCATGCGGGTTTTGGGAGAAGGCCGAGCGTCCAGCATGGGATTGGTCGTCGGCCGATATCGTGTCTGCCTTGGTTTTCATTCTGTATCCTTTTTTGTCGGCAGGGCCTGCTGGGAAGAACTCTATCCTCCCAGTGAAATTTTCTCAACTGCGACGAAAATCAAACGCGGCGGGTTTCGCTGGGTGCCATGCCATAAAGCGAGCGATAGGCTCTGGAGAAATGCGCGCCGCTGGAAAAGCCGGTGGCGATGGCGATTTCGGAAATCGAAAGTGGACTTTGCTCCAGAAGCCGCCGGGCATGCCGCAGGCGTATCAGCCGATATTGATCTAGGAATGTCGAGCCGAGATGACTAGCAAACAGCCGGTCAAGATGACGCGGCGTGACACCTGCAATGCGCGCCATGGCCGTACGGTCGAGCGGCATCTCGATCGTTTCCTCCATTTTTGCAAGAACGCTGAGCAGGCCCGGATGGTGAACGCCGTAGCGTTCTGCGAGCGAACCACGTTGCGGCGCCGCTGGCTCGCCGACTTCGGTGTGCAGATACCAGTCGCTGACGCGCCGGGCGAAATCGGCGCCCATGTGCTCAGATATTAGCACATGCATCATGTCTAGCGGCGCGATGCCACCGCCGCAGGTGATGCGATTGCCATCGATGACGAAGCGTGCCTGGCGCGGCGCAAGTGCTGGAAAGGCTTCGAGCAGGGCCGGCGCATGCTCCCAATGAATGGTGAAATCGCGCTCGGCCAAAAGCCCGGCGGCGGCAAGCAGATAGGGGCCACCGGAGATGCCACCGATGCGCACGCCCTCGCGTGCGAGCTGGCGGAGGCAGGCGAGAACCGAAGGGTAGTGCCAATCGCGCGGCGAGCCGCCGGCGCAGACGAAGACCGTGCCGAGCTCGGATCCGCGACCCGGGAGAGGGTCGGCCGGCACCGGTACACCACCAGAGGATACCGCCGGGATGCCATCCGGCGAAAAAATCGACAATCGATAGATTTCACGTCCGGCCAAAAGATTCGCGGCGCGCAACGGCTCGCTCGCGGAAGCATAGGACATCAGCGCGAATCCCGGGATCAGGACGAAGCCGATGGACTGACTATTTCTTGCATCGATTGGCGCCATGTCCCTTTTCTATCGAAAGAGGTCCTAATTGGGCAAGTCGGCATTTGCCACTCTGTCATCATGAGCGCATTCACAGCGGATCGAACCATGCGCTATTCGGCTTTCTCTGTTTTCCTCAACGGTCTTCGCGGCAACACCGGCTGGGCGCCCGCCTGGCGCCAGCCACAACCGAAACCGCATTATGACGTCATCATCGTCGGTGGCGGCGGTCATGGGCTGGCAACCGCCTATTATCTGGCCAAGACCTTCGGCATCACCAACGTCGCCGTTCTGGAAAAGGGCTATCTCGGCTCGGGTAATGTCGGCCGCAATACGACGATCATCCGCTCGAACTACCTGCTGCCCGGCAACAATCCGTTCTACGAGCTCTCGATGAAGCTCTGGGAAGGGCTGGAGCAGGATTTCAATTTCAACGCCATGGTCTCGCAGCGCGGCGTTCTCAATCTATTTCATTCGGATGCTCAACGCGACGCCTATACCCGTCGCGGCAACGCCATGCGCCTGCACGGCGTCGACGCGGAATTGCTCGATCGCGAAGCTGTTCGCAAAAAGCTGCCCTTCCTGGATTTCGAAAACGCCCGCTTCCCGATCATGGGTGGCCTGTTGCAGGCGCGCGGCGGCACGGTGCGCCATGACGCAGTCGCCTGGGGCTATGCCCGCGGCGCCGACAGCCGTGGCGTCGACATCATCACCGGCTGCGAAGTGACTGGTATTCGTTCCGACAATGGCCGGGTCCTTGGCGTCGAGACCACGAAGGGCTACATCGGTTGCGGCAAGCTGGCGCTCGCGGCCGCGGGCAATTCCACGGTGGTCGCCGACATGGCGGGTCTGCGCTTGCCGATCGAGAGCCATGTGCTGCAGGCCTTCGTCTCGGAAGGCCTGAAGCCGTTCATCGATTGCGTCGTCACCTTCGGCGCCGGCCATTTCTATGTCTCGCAGTCCGACAAGGGCGGTCTCGTCTTCGGCGGCGATATCGACGGATACAATTCCTACGCCCAGCGCGGCAATCTCGCGACCGTCGAACATGTCGCCGAAGCCGGTGTGGCGATGATCCCGGCGCTGACGCGCGTGCGCTACCTGCGCACATGGGGTGGCGTCATGGACATGAGCATGGATGGCTCTCCAATCATCGACCGGACGCATATCGACAACCTCTATCTGAACGCCGGCTGGTGCTACGGCGGTTTCAAGGCCACGCCGGCGTCGGGCTATTGCTACGCGCATCTGATCGCCCGCAACGAGCCGCATGAGACAGCAATGCAGTTGCGCCTCGATCGCTTTCGGCGCGGCTATCAGATCGATGAAAAAGGCGTCGGCGCCCAGCCGAACCTGCATTGAGGACATGATGACATGGCAAGCCTGATTTCCTGCCCTCACTGCGGCGCCCGGCCCAAGGAAGAGTTCACCATCAAGGGCGATGCGAACCTCAGCCGCCCGAAAGCCGACGCCGGCGCGGAAGACTGGTACGATTACGTCTATCTGCGCGACAATCCGAAGGGGCTTCACAAGGAGTATTGGCATCACTCATCCGGTTGCCGCCGCTGGCTGATCGTCGAGCGCGACACTGTTACCCACAAGGTCCATGGCGTCAGCGACGCGGCACTTGCCAAGCTTGGGGGCGGCGCATGAGCAGCTATCGTCTTTCCTCCGGCGGCCTGATCGATCGTTCGAAGACCCTCGCCTTCAGCTTCGACGGCCGGGATCTGACGGGCCATCCCGGCGACACGCTTGCCTCCGCCCTGCTCGCCAATGGTATCCAGCTTGTCGGCCGCAGCTTCAAATATCATCGCCCGCGCGGCATCTTGACGGCGGGTGCCGCCGAACCCAATGCCCTTGTCACGACCGGCACGGGCGGACGAACTGAAGCCAATACCCGTGCCACGATGATCGAGCTTTACGATGGGCTCACGGCGCGCAGTCAGAATCGCTGGCCGTCGCTCGGCTTCGATATCGGCGCCGTCAACGGCTTGTTGTCGCCTTTCCTCAGCGCCGGCTTCTACTACAAGACCTTCATGTGGCCCGCCGCCTTCTGGGAGAAGGTCTACGAACCGCTGATCCGCAAGGCCGCCGGTCTCGGCAAGGCATCCTATGAGGCGGATCCCGATTCCTATGAAAAATGCTGGGCGCATTGCGATCTGCTCGTGATCGGCGCCGGACCCACAGGTCTTGCCGCGGCGCTGACGGCGGGACGCGCCGGAGCGCGGGTGGTTCTTGCAGACGAAGGCTTCGCCCTCGGCGGCGGTTTGCTCGCAGAGAAGAATCCGACGTTCGAAAGCATGATCAATGAGCTCGAAAGCCTGTCGAACGTGCAGTGCCTGCCGCGAACGACAGTTATCGGCTGGTACGACGACAATGTCTTCGGGGCGGTCGAACGCGTGCAGAAGCATGTGGCGACGTCTGATCCGCGACGGCCGGTCGAGCGCCTGTGGCGCATCATCGCCAAGCAGGCGATCCTCGCGACCGGAGCGGAAGAGCGCCCAATCGTCTTCGGCGGCAACGACATTCCGGGCGTGATGATATCAGGCGCAATGCGCAGCTATCTGAATCGGCAGGCGGTTGCGCCTGGCAAGCGCACGATAGTCTTCACGACCAACAGTTCCGGCTACCGCACCGCCGCCGAGCTCGAGGCAGCGGGCGTCGAGGTTACCGCCATCGTCGATAGTCGCGCCGATGGCAACGATCTCTGGAACGGCAAGGCACAAGTCTTGGCCGGCGCTCGCGTCATTGACGCGCATGGCGGCAAGCAGCTGCGCCGTGTGACCGTGGCGAGCTCCTCCGGTAGCCGGGAAATCGAAGCCGACGCGCTTGCCATGTCCGGCGGCTGGAGCCCGATCATTCACCTCGCCTGCCATCGCGGTGCAAAGCCGACCTGGTCGGAAAAGTGTGCAGCCTTCCTGGCCCCTGAAAGACAGGATGGCTTGCTGATTGCCGGCTCCGCAGCCGGCCTTGCCTCCACCGATAGCTGCCTTGGCGACGGGGCAATGAAAGCCGCCGAGGCGCTGGAAGCAATCGGCCTTGGCAAGATCGTCCCGGCCTTTGCGTCAATGGAGGAAGTACCGCCTGCTGCCAAGCCGCTCTGGTTTGTCAAAGGTGGCAAGGGCAAGGCCTTCGTCGACTATCAAAACGACGTGCACCTCAAGGATCTCGGCCTTGCCGTTCGTGAAGGCTATGGCGATGTCGAGCTTGCCAAGCGCTATACGACCAACGGCATGGCGACCGATCAGGGCAAGCTCTCCAATGTCAACGCCATCGGCATACTCGCCGAGGCCCGCGGTGTATCGCCGGCCGCGGTCGGCACCACGACGTTTCGTCCCTTCTATACGCCGGTCACTTTCGGGGCGCTGACGGGCGCCTCGCGCGGCAAGCACTTCCAGCCCGCGCGCAAATCCCCTTTACACCAGTGGGCAAAGAAGAATGGCGCGATCTTCGTGGAAACCGGGCTTTGGTATCGCTCCTCCTGGTTTCCGCGCGAGGGTGAAAAAACCTGGCGCGAAAGCGTCGATCGCGAAGTGCTGAACATCCGAAAAAATGCCGGCATCTGCGATGTCTCCACACTCGGCAAGATCGAGATCTTCGGCAAGGATGCCGCCACTTTCCTCGACCGTATCTATTGCAACGGTTTCGCCAAGCTTTCCGTCGGCAAGGCGCGCTACGGCATCATGCTGCGCGAAGACGGCATGATCTATGATGACGGCACCACCAGCCGGTTGAATGAAGACCATTTTTTCATGACCACAACGACAGCGCTTGCCGCCGGCGTGCTCACCCACCTGGAGTTCTGTGCCCAGACGCTCTGGCCCGAGCTGGAGGTCTGTTTCGCGTCGTCAACCGATCAATGGGCGCAGATGGCGGTCGCCGGACCGAAGTCGCGGTTGATCCTCTCCGAAATCGTCGACGAGGATATTTCCAACACCGCCTTCCCGTTCATGAGCGCGCGCGCGGTCTCATTGTTCGGCGGCAAGCTTGAGGGTCGCCTCTTCCGCATATCTTTTTCCGGGGAGCTCGCCTACGAGCTCGCCGTGCCGGCGGCCTATGGCGAATTCGTCGCCGACGCCATCATGGAGGCGGGTCAAAAGCATGAAATTTGCGCCTATGGCGCCGAGGCGCTTGGCGTCATGCGTATCGAGAAGGGTCATGTCACCCATGCCGAGATCAACGGCACGGTAACGCCAGGCGATCTTGGCTTTGCCCGCATGGTTTCGGCGGCGAAGCCTGATTTCATCGGCAAGGCGATGCTCGCGCGCGATGGTCTCCAGGCCGCCGATCGGCCTCGCCTCGTCGGTGTCAAACCGGTGGACCCGGCAACAAGCTTCCGTACCGGCGCTCATATCCTTGCGGACGGTGGGGCGGCGACACTCGAAAACGACCAAGGCTATGTGACATCGAGCGCCTTTTCCCCCAGCCTCGGCCATACGATCGGGCTCGCTCTCATCAAGAATGGAGCGGAGCGCATCGGCGAGAAGGTCGTCGTCTGGAACGGGCTTAGAAACGAATACACGGATGCAATGATCTGCAGCCCGGTCTTCCTCGACCCGCAGAATGAGAAACTCCATGCCTGATTTGCCGATATCGAAGCCGGTCCTTGCCGGAAAGGCCGTCCTGCAAAGCGAGACCATCCGGCTTGAAGCCCTGCCTGAGGGACATCTCCTGCATGTGCTGGGCACGACCACGAGCGAAGAGCTTTTGGCCCATCTTCCTGTGGCCGGCCTCAAGCGGAGTTCCGTACGCCCGGCGGGATACCGGCAATGGTTCATCGCCGGTAACGAGCAGCTCGTTCAATCCCAAAGGCGGACTCTCGCCGATGCCCTCGCCGGCCGCGCCTTCATCTGCGACCAAAGCCACGGCCGTATCCGCCTCCTGGTTTCGGGCCGGGACGCGCCCCGGATACTCAACAAAGGTACGGCCGTCGATCTGCATCCATCGAGCTTCCCGGAGGGGCGCAGTGCCATGACGCTTTTCGGTCATATCTCGGTGCAGCTTACGCGCATCGGCATGAACGATTTCGAGCTGACTGTGCTGCGCAGCTTTGCGGAATCGCTTTATGAGGAACTCGAGGCTCTGGTTCGATCTCAGGATGCCGAGCAGCTCGCGCTCTGAACCACATCTCTGGCGCGGACATGGTCGGGCAGGGCTATCTTGCCCGCAACCGCAATACGCGCAAAGCGCGAGGTGCGCCTCAAACACAACGTTAGTAAGAAAAACTTATAATTAGGTCCCTGTTAACCATCTTGAGCTTAGAGATTGTTGATCCAGAGGCACGTCCGCCTTCCCCTGTTTTGCGAATAAATCGTTCATGTCGATCATCCACGCCCTCGGCGCAAATAGCGGTCGCCTCATCAGAATCACCTTTGGTCCGGGTGGACGCGAACGCCCGCCAGTACGCGCGACGGGCAAAGCCAAACTCGCCAAAGCTCGCATCATGATGCTCGCGGGTGGGCTGCTCGTCTGCTATGTGGCGATTTTTGCCAGGCTTACCTATTTCGATATGGAGCCGAGGACCGACACCTCGGCGATTCCGCCTGATCATGTCAGCGCCGCGCGCCCGGATATCGTCGACAGAAACGGCGAATTGCTCGCAACCGATATTCGCACAGTCTCGATGTTTGCCGAGCCCAACCGCGTGATCGATCCGGACGAGGCAGTGGAAAAGATCGCCTCGATCTTTCCCGATATCGACCGAAAATCACTTTATAAAAAGCTTTCCGACCGCCGCTCGCATTTTGCCTGGCTGCGCCGGCAGCTGACGCCGAAGGAACAGAGCGAGATCCTGGCGCTCGGCATTCCGGCGATCGGCTTTCGGCCTGAGGTCAAGCGTTTCTATCCGGGCGGGCGAACAGCCGCACATATTCTCGGCTATGTCGATATCGACAATCACGGCGTCGCCGGCATGGAGAAATACCTCGACATGCAGGGCCTGTCGGATCTCGCTTCCACGGGCCTGACGAGCCGCGACCAATTGGAGCCGGTACGGCTTTCGATCGATCTTCGTGTTCAGAACGTTGTGCATGACGTGGTGTCGGATGCAATCGGCCGATATCAGAGTCAGGCGGCCGGCGCCGTCATCCTCGACATCCATACCGGCGAAGTGCTGGCCATGGCCTCGGCTCCCGATTTCGATCCGAACGATCCGCAGGCTGATGTCAAAGGCTGGCTGAACCGCATGTCGAACGGCACCGACGAGATGGGCTCGGTGTTCAAGACCTTCTCGATCGCGATGGCCGTCGACACGGGCATGGTCAAGCTGACGGATACCTTCGACGCCAGCGCCCCTCTACATTACGGCGGCTTCACCATCCATGACGACCGCGACGTGCCGCGGCGTGTCCTGTCGATCCCGGAAATCTTCCGCTATTCGTCCAACATCGGCACGGCCAAGATGATGGATAAGGTGGGCATGACCATCCAAAAGAGCTATCTGACCCGCTTCGGGCTGTTGACGAAGATGCAGACCGAACTGCCCGAGGTGAAGGCGCCCAGCCAGCCAAAGGTTTGGAAGAAGCTCAATTCTATCACCATCGCCTTCGGCCACGGCGTCGCCACCACGCCGATGCAGACGGCCGTCGCTGGCGCAGCCCTCATTGATGGCGGCAAGCTGATCGAGCCTTCCTTCCTTCCGCGCACGCAGGAAGAAGCGGAAAAGACCGAGACGATGATCGTCAAGAAGAGCACCAGCGACACGATCCGCTACCTTTTCCGTCTGAACGGCGAACAGGGCACCGGCAGAGCCGCCGACGTCCCCGGCTATCATGTCGGCGGGAAGACGGGCACCGCAAACAAGGTCATTCACGGCGTTTACTCGCACAAACTCAGCTTCAATTCGTTCCTGGCGGCATTTCCCATGGATAATCCGAAATATGTGGTGCTGGCCTTCATCGACCAGCCGCTGACGGGTGTTCACAACCTGAACCTCGCTGCAGAAACGGCGGCCCCCATGGTCCACGATATCATCAGCCACGCCGCGCCGCTGCTCGGCGTCGAGCCTGATTTCGGATCGAACTTGCTCGCCGCCTACTGAGGATTGGGTGTTTGATCCCTAGCTTCGATGGGCAAAGTCACGCCTTTCTCGAAAGCCGCGGCTTGATGAAATGCGTCTTGCCCCAAAAGACAGGGCTCGCCACCTCAGCTTATGTTCCACAATGAATCTATCTTATACAATTTAAGATTGTATATTTCAAATCACTACCGATACTAGGTTTAGCTATTTCTCGCACCTCCCTCGACGGGCATTTGTATGTTTTGCTGTTGGTCTTGCCCCGACAAGCGGGGCAAGCATATTATCGCGAGGTAGCCGGTGAGTTCTTCACCGATCAGGCAACCTCCCGCGCTAGTGTTTCAAAGATTGGCGTCAGCCGCCGATGGCGGCCGACCGGTGGATGCTCGATTTCCACCAGACGCCCGGATTTCTTCTGCCGTTTCAGCCATTCGCGCAGGGTTTCGGCGCTTGTATGATCAAGGTAGTGCAGGCGCGTGCCGGCAATCCTGATCTTGCGACCCTCGGGAAGCGTTTCCAGCATATTGAGCAGGGCGGGAACATCCTTGCATGTCGCCACGCCCACGAGGTCGAGATGGATGGTTTCATCCTCTTCCAATCTGTCGATGGCGAGCTTGCGACGCAGATATGGAAGGATTTCCAATATGGACAGCGCAAGACCGAGTGCCACGCCCACAAGCAGGTCCTGAAGCACCACCATCGCGACCGTCGCGGTCCAGATCCCGACAGGGACCCAGCCGTGATGATCGAAGAGATGCCGGACATGATGAAGACTGATCAGCCGCCATCCTGTCACCAGCAGCACCGCGGCAAGCGCCGTCAGCGGCACCATCGCGAGCAGCTCCGGCAGAAACGCCACCAGTCCGAGGATCCAAACGCCATGCAGCACGGCCGACGCCCGCGAGCGCGCGCCAGCCTGAATATTGGCGGACGACCTGACGATGACACCGGTGATGGGCAGCGCACCCAGCAGACCGCAAAGCCCGTTGCCGATACCCTGCGCAAACAGCTCCTTGTTGAAGCGGGTCCGCACGCCATCATGCATGCGATCGACGGCGGCGGATGAGAGCAGCGTTTCCGCACTGGCGATCACCGCGATGACCAGCGTCGTCACGATGATGCCGGGCTCGACCATCCTGGCAAAGCCATCCAGCGTCGGCAGTGTAATGCTTTCGATAAGGGAGGACGGCACCTCCACTCTTGCGATTGGCAGCTGCATGCCAACCGTCAATATCGTACCGGCCGCAACGCCCACCAGGGCACCGGGTATCAGCATCAGTGGCTTCGGCCTGAATTTCTCCCAGGCGATCATGGCCAGCAAGGAAATCAGCCCCACGAGGAGAGCGACTGCTTCACGCGTCAGCCCCGCGCCCCATACGCGAGCAAAGGTCTGCTCCATGGCGGTGACGTTCTCGATGCCTCCGGCAGCCGGTCTCGCCCCCATCAGCACATGGATCTGGCCAAGAATGATGAGGATGCCGATCCCGGCGAGCATGCCGTGGACGACCGCGGGTGAAATCGCCCGGAACCACGAGCCGATCTTCAGGAATCCGGCAAGGACCTGCAGTAAACCCGCAACGATGAGAACCGGCCCGAGCATGGCGATGCCATATTGCTCGACGAAGCCGAAGACGATCACGGCAAGGCCAGCGGCCGGCCCTGATACCTGAAGCGGAGATCCCGCCAAAAGGCCGACGACGATACCGCCGACAATGCCTGAAATGAGGCCCATCGCCACCGGAACGCCTGAAGCCACGGCAATGCCGAGGCAGAGCGGTATGGCGACGAGGAATACGACGAGCGATGATGCGAGGTCGCGTGAAAGAGCAGAGCTTGACATCATCGGCCTACTCCGCGGCTTGCGGGATCACATGCGGACGACCACGACCCTTAACCGCGACAGCCAAGGGCCTGTCCTCAAGGATTTCCGTGAAGCGAGCGGCCGTACCGTCATAGACGAGCACCTCCCCCGTCTCGATATCGAAGAACCATCCATGCAGTGTGATGTCGTTGATCGCAAGCTTGGCGGCGACGGAAGGATGCGTGCGCAAGTGGTCGAGCTGAACGACGACGTTTTCCATCGCGATGGCGCGAACCCTTTGACGCTCGGACAGGTCGGCGGGGTAGGCTTCGCAGACGATCGAATGGGCGGCATGACTGTGCTTCAGCCAGGCGGCGACATTCGGCATCGGTTTCAAAAGATCAGGATGGCAAAGCCCTTTCATCGCACCGCAATCGGAATGCCCGCAGACGATGATATCACGAACGCCGAGTGCTACGACCGCATATTCTATTGCCGAGGACACACCGCCATTCGCCGTGGAAAAGGGAGGAACGATGTTTCCGGCATTGCGGCAAACGAAGAGTTCGCCGGGGCCGGATTGCGTGATCGTTTCAGGCATGACCCGGCTGTCGGCGCAGGAAATCATCAGCGCTTGCGGCTGCTGCCCCTCCTCCGCCAGCTTGCGATAAAGTGCCTGATGGTCGGGAAAGACGGCACCGCGAAAGCTGGAGATCCCTTTAAGCAAATCACCCATTGTCGAGTCCTTGTAATGGGCCGGACGGCAGGCAGGGGGCGTACCCATGCCCGGCGGGTTGGAATGCGCGATCATCTCGCAAGTGCGAGATAGGAACTGGAAACGGGAAGAAAATAGCGAGCGCCGAATTAGCGTAGCCTAATTTATAAAAATCTTGTGAGTGGACTGTGAGATCCTTTTAGTTGACCTCCGGCGCATGCGTCACAACGACAGCCCATATGAGACCATTGGACGGTGCTCTTCCAATCGGTAAGGTCCGTCCCTGATCTGCGAGCCTCGCCGACTATGATCCGGATGGCCGCTGCTAGGCCTGCGGATCGCTTCTCGCCGGCCGTCTCCTTGACCGGCAGCCTAGAGGCGCCTTTGCATCAAGCCACCGGCGGGTGGTGGCTGGAAATGGGCGATAAGGTTATTGACGCTCACCGCCTTCGGATGCGCAAGCAGGCGCCGCCGGCAATTATCGTTGGAAACGTCGCTTTCGACCACGTGAATTTACTCATAAAACCGCTCTGTGATCTTCCCGTCAATTGGCGGGCAGACTAATGACCGCCAAGTCCGAAATCGCTAGGGTGATCCGCCCCACCCGCCTCCTTCATGAAGGCGAGCAGCAGCTCGCTCAGCCGGCCCGGCTGCTCCTGCTGGATCCAGTGACCGGCGCCGTCGATCAGCTCGATGCCAGCCATCTTCGTCGCTGCCTTTGTCCTCATGATATCGAGCGCGCCCGGCGCCGCGTAGGTGCCCCAATCGCTCTTCCCGCCGACGAAGAGTGACGGGATATCGATCGTCCTGCCCGAAAACAGGCGCAACTCGGCATTCAGGTCAGGATCGGAATAGACGCGATAAGTCTGCAGCGCGCCCTGAAATCCGGTGCGGCCATATTCCTCCGTGTATATGTCAAGTTCCGGCTCGGTGAGCCATTTGCAGGTTTGGACCTCGGCGGCGGAAGGCTGGAATGGAGCGACAGTCTCGGGCATCGTCTTGCCGAGATCCATGACATAGTAGGTGGGCATTTTTGCAAGCTCCGTGGCGGTTCGCGCCTGCAGCGGCTGCGGCTTGTTTCCCGGCCAGTCGGCGCTCTTGACGTAGAAAAAGGTACGAAGAAACGCATGTAGACCTTGAGGGGGGTGCCACATGTCGTCATTGGCCTCCCGAGTGCTCAAATATTGCTGATAATACTCTCTGGGCGGATCGAGCGCAGCCAGCGCGGCCGCCAACCTTTGATTGTCAGTGTTCGATTGGACCGGCGACGATGCCTCGCTTTGCGCGGTGTTGAACGGAAATGCCGGCGGGCCGGGGAAAGGCGCGCTCATCAGCACCACCGATGGAAAGACGTCAGGTCGAGCGAGCGCGCAATAAGCCGCCACGGGCGAACCGAAGTCGTGCCCGACAAGAATCGTCGTGCGCCGATACCCCAGCGCCGAAACCAGCCCGAGCGCGTCGCGCGTCATGTTCAAGAGGCTGAAGGGCGCGAGCGGGGTGTCATAGCCGTTCATCCAACCGGTGGTGCGGCCAAAACCCCGCTGATCGGGCGCCACGACATGGTACCCCGCGTCAGCCAGAATCGGAATCAGATGTCGCCAGCCGTAAGCCAAATCCGGAAAGCCGTGCAGAAGCAGCGCGAGCGGCCGGCCGGCGTTTTCGTAACCGGCCTCGAGAATATGGACATCAAGGCCGTTGACCCCGTGGATCATGCGCGAGCGGACCCCCTTGGGAAGCGTTCCCCCGCCGTAAGGTGGTGTAGTCAAAGCACTTCCTCCCATGGGGTTTGAGCGAGCCGATCGAAGGGACGCGGCAACCAGACTGGCCGCGCCCATCGCCAGGACGGCGCGTCGGGACATCGATGGTTTGAAACGAACGGGATGATTCATCCGCCAGCCTTTTTCTATGGTGATCACCATAGTATGGCGATCGCCATAGCCTCGTCAAGCGAACCGTGTTATGTTTATTGCATGCCACGTAAGACTGACGCCCGCGCCAACGCGATTGCCACGGCCCAAAGACTGTTTCGCATCCAAGGCTATACCGCGACTGGATTGACCCAGATCATTGAAGAAAGCGGTGCCCCTAAAGGATCGTTCTACTTTCACTTTCCACGCGGCAAGGCACAGCTCGCAGAAGAAGCAATCGATCAATACGTCGCGAGCCGAATTGCGGTTTTGCGAAATATCTCCGCGAACACGGCCGGCGATGCGGAAAATTTCGTTCGCCAGATTTTCGGAACATTCGCCGCCGAAATGGTCGCCTCCGACTTTCAATATGGCTGTCTGATGCAAAATCTGGCGAATGAACTGCCCGCGCTCGACGCTGAGCTGACCAAAAGGGTCGCGCGCGGATTTGTCGATTCGACCGAGATTATTGCAGAGCATTTCAGGCGGTGTGGCTTCGCTCCCGCGCGCGCGTCCTCCACCGCGGCCGCTTTGGTAGCCGCGCTCGAAGGCGCGCGAACGATCGCACGCCTGGAACGCACGCCGGCCGTATTCGAGGCACTGGCGGAGGTTAGTTGCCAGAGGTGCTTACCACCGGCATGACTACGGGCAGCGTCCTCTCGACAAAATAATATCGCGACACATGCGCTGCCGCGCGAACGTGATCGCTCCCGGCGCCACCCATCAAAGATCTGGATGCAGATCCCTGACGGTGCTCACACTCTCCAGTTGGGACGCGACCGCCAGGATCGTCGACTCCGCCAGCCAGCTGCCGACGATCTGGACGTTGATCGGAAGACCTTCCCTGCTCGTGCCGAACCGCATTGAAATTCCCGGCAAGCCGGTGACGTTGAGCGGCACGGTCGCACCCTGCAGATATGTGGCGTCGACCGCCCGGCCATTGATGACGAACTCCTCCTGGCCGTGCTTGTGGGCCGGCAAGGGCAGCACCGGCGTGATCAGCGCATCGAACTTCTGGAAATACTCGGCGAAGCCATCGCGCAGACGCTCGGCCGCCTGCTCGGCCTCGATGAAATCTGCCATGGAGGTGTCCGGTAGCGACAGCATCGTCTTGGACATCTTGTACATCTGGTCTTCGTGCCCGGCGGTCGCCTCCGCGAAGGCCTGCTTCATCTCCATCACGTGGATACGATTGAAGACATCGAGCGCAAAATCCCTTTCGAGCGCGGGAATGCGCACCGGCTCGACATGTAGCCCGAGACCTTTGAGCGCCCCGGCGGCCGCCTCGACCACCTTGGCTACTTCAGGGTCGATCGGCCCGAAGCCCGGTTCGACCAGCCAACCCACCCGGAGCTGCCGATAGGGCTGACGGCCGATACCGGCGTCGAATTGAACAGTGCTCGTCGCGAAAGCGTCATGGCCGTCAGGACCGGCAAGCTGCGAGAAGGCGAGCGCCAGGTCGCGGATGCTGCGGGCCATTGGACCTACGTGCCAGAAGCGGCGCGGCGCGCGCGGATAAATGCCGGTCATCGGCACACGGCCGTGCGTTGCCTTGATGGACGAGATACCGGTCTGGGCGGCCGGTCCACGCACCGAGATGGCGAGATCGGTGCCGAGGCCGATCGGCGACATGCCCGCCGCAATCGCGGCCGACTCGCCACCGCTCGAACCGCCCGGCGTCCGCGAGAGATCCCAGGGATTGTTGGTGCGGCCGGTAAGCAGATTGTCGCTTTCGATCCAATAGGAGAATTCAGGAAGATTGGTCTTGGCGAGCAGGATACCGCCAGCCCTCTTCATGCGTGCGACGCTGGTGGCGTCGGCATCGGGCATGCGTCCCTTGAAGATCGGCGAGCCGCGCTGCGTCGCCACGCCGGCGGTATCGATCGAGTCCTTGACCGTGAAGGGGACGCCATGAAGGGCACCGAGCTCATCACCCGCGCGGACCGCGGCGTCCGCCGCCTCGGCCTTTTCCAGGGCGTCTTCGGCGAGTGTGACGATCGCATTGATCTTCGGGTCAACCGCCTGGATGCGATCCAGATGGGCCTTGACGACCTCGACCGCTGAAACCTCGCGGCTGCGGATCATCTCAGCGAGCTTGGTCGCGTCTGAATAGATGATGTTCTCACTCATGGCTTTCTCTCTCTTCCGGCTACGTCCGCTCCGGACGTGGCCAACCTAACGTTCGTTAGGGAGAGATAAACCCTTTCCTTTTTGTGCGTCAACCCCTATCTAACATTTGGTAGGGCAATAACCATTCAATCCTCGCCGCTGAGATGACGATGACGAATTCAAAGGAAGCGATCCTGGCCGCTGCCAGGCAGATCGCTCAATCACATGGCTACAGCGGGCTGAACTTCCGCGATCTCGCGGCCCAGGTCGGGATCAAGGCAGCGAGCATCTATCATCACTTCCCAAGCAAGGCGGGGCTCGGTGCGGCGGTTGCTCGGCGCTACTGGGAGGATACCGAACGGGAGCTCGATACCCTCCTTATAAACGCGGCCGATCCAATCAGCGCGCTACGGGAATATCCGAAAATCTTTCGAAGGTCGCTGGAGAGCGACAACCGACTTTGCCTCTGCAGCTTCATGTCGGCGGAATATGATGACCTTCCAGATGAGGTGACGGCGGAGGTTCAGACCTTCTCCGACGTCAATGTGGCCTGGATCAGAAAGGCGCTCGCCGCCGCCGGCGTGACGCGCCCAGAAGACAGCGAGGCGCGGGCACGTGCGATCTTTGCGGCGGTCGCCGGAGCTCAGCTGATGGCGAGAAGCCGCTGCGACATATCATTGTTCGACGCCTTGATCGAAAGCTACCGAGCCACGGGGCTCCTGCCGGCATAGACGTGATCCGCGCTCGGTTGCCTATTAGCATTCAATTCAACGCGCCGCCGGCATTCGCCCAGCTTAGCTCCACCTGCTCAATCACCGGCTCCAGGCTCCTTGCAGGACGGCATCAGGGTGCCATGGGCGGCTCGTTCCGCTTCATATGGATTATGCCGGCTGGAGCCCGCGGCCTCACCTCTCGAGTGGCAGGATCTGCGTATCGGTTATCAATGCCCGCAAAGCGCTGATCACCTGGTATTTGCACGGGGGTATGAGAGGAGCGGCGAGATCGAGCCGATCCCCGAAGCATAGATCACCACGACAATTGCGGATGCCTGGATCACACGATGTCGGTGACAAACTCATCACGGCTTCGTCGGACCTTCTTCAGGTGCACGAGCCAATCGCCCTCTGGGGCTCGGTATCCAATCGGCAGCATGACGACGCTGCGCAGCCCCTTCGATCGCAGGTCCAATATCTCGTCGACCGCGGCCGGGTCGAAGCCTTCCATAGGTGTCGAGTCCACCCGTTCGAAGGCTGCCGCGATGACGGCGACGCCCAAGCCGATATAGGCCTGCCGGGCAGCAGCTTGATGATTGGCCTCTGTTCCCTGCGCGGCGACTATACTCAACAGTTTCTTGCGATAATTTTCCCAGCCCTCGTTTCTAAAACCTCGAACCTCATTGGTGAGGTCGAACATCATGTTGACGCGAGCAGCGGTGATGTCGTCCCAGGCAGCAAAAATCAGCAGGTGCGAGCAGTCGGTGATTTGCGCCTGATCCCAGGCCGCGGCTCGAATTCTCGTGCGGACGTCCTGGTTGCTAACGACAATCAGCTCGAAGGGCTGAAGCCCGCTCGACGTGGGTGCTAGGCGCACCGCCTCGACAATGCGCGAGAGCGTGTCGGGGGCGACGCTCCTGCTCGGGTCGTATTTCTTGGTCGCATAGCGCCATTCCAGACGTTCATTCACAGTCGTCATCGTGGTTTTCCTTTTCGTCTCGTATCCGGACGGCAATCGCATCGCTGCCGTGTCGAAATAGAGGTAGCCTCACTGTGGAGCTAGGAAAATTAGGGTTCGTCGCATTATAATGCTGCAATATGTGCAGCAATCCTGCTTCTCTGAAAGCGATTTGGAGGCGATCCGATAATCATGTATCTCGAACAAGCGCGGACCGACGAACTTGCAGCACTCGTGGCTGTTGCCAGGGAAGGCTCATTCGTCGCGGCAGCCGCCATGCTCCGCCGACACCCGACCATTGTGTCCAAACGTATCGCCGCGCTGGAACGACGCCTCGGCGTGCGTCTGCTCGAAAGAACGACACGGCGGGTTCGACTAACGGAAGCCGGTGCCCAGCTCGCGGAACGCATTCTAAGTGCAACCAACGCCATTTTAGAGGCCGAGCAGGAGGCGGCCGCCGGCGGTATCGAGCTCAAAGGTCGGCTGCGCCTGGCCTTCCCGGCGGCGATGGGCCGGCAATGGCTGGCGCCTGCGATGCCAGCTTTTGCTCGCCGATATCCAGGCCTTGACATCGAGGTCGACTACGCCGAGCGGCATGTCGATCTCATCGGCGAAGGATTTGACGCAGCAGTACGCCTTGGAACGCTCGGTGACAGCCGTCTTGTTTCACGCAAGCTGGGCGACCACCGGATCGTTCTCGGCGCATCACCGGATTATCTCGATCGCCATGGGATTCCCGCCTCTCCCCGCGCGCTCGTGGACCACAACCTCCTTCGATATACCGGGCCAGTGCTGGTGCCGGAGTGGCGCATGCGGAAAGGCCCCCTTCGCGAGACGATCCTGCCTTCCGGAAGCTATCGATCGAACGACATCGATACGCTGCTCGAAGCGGCACGGCAGGGAATCGGCATCGTCGGCTTCGGCGAGTGGTCCATGGCCCGTGACTTCGCTGCCGGGACGCTCGTCCGGCTCCTACCTGAGTGGCAGTTCGAGATCGATGGCGGGATCCATCTTGTCCGTCCGTCCGCGAAATTCACGCCGGCACGAACTGAAGCGTTTATACAGTGGATCACGACACTATTCGCTGGCGGGCTTCCATGGGAGAATCAGAGTATACGCAATGAAATGCAGGTTCCGACCTGCTGATCGGGCGGGCTACCGAGTGATCCCGCGGCTTTTCCGTTTCGGGAAGACGCGGCTTTACGATGCAGCGCTCTCTCACCACATCGGCTGCTTCTCGGACACGGCCCCATCACCTTGATGGCCTTGCTCCGACGACCACTCGATTTCATCGAACGCGTGCCGCCGCAACAGCATGAAAATCGCTTCGTTTATGTCGCGTCCGTCGAGGAGGCTTGGATTGTCGCACAACACATCAATCGTCCGTTGAGTGACACGTCTCGCGACCGCCTCGGATCTGGTAAACTTGCGAGCCCAAACCAATAACGCTTCGCGAAAATTGGGATCATCTGGAATAGATGCGTATTTCCGAAAGGGCATAATACCGCTCCCTCGGTCTTGCAGGCGGGAGCACGTCTAAGCCCTCCGTCGTCACCGCCTACGTATTCGGTTGGTGCCGATACTTCATCTTACGCTTCGAGAAAGACGAGTCCACCAACTTCTATGAACGCTAGCGAACAAAGCTTTCGGGAGCTCTTAGGCCTAAGTCCCTACTTGATCGGGACTTTCGTCCGTATTCACGAGCAGTGCTCATGGCATACTACATTTAGGGCGCGGGTTAGCGCGCCGCAGCTGTACATAAATCGGAATGGAAAGACATGAAAAGAATCGTAATCGCAGCGTTGGCGCTCGCCACGACCTTGGCCGCGTCCCCGGCATTCTCTCAGGTCTACTTTGAATACGGAGTTGGGCCTCGCTACGACTATGATGCGCCGCCGCCGCGTTATTATCGTGCTCCGCCGGCCTACGCGGATGATGGGTACTATGACGGCCCACGCTACAGATATCATCGCCGGTGCTGGACCGAGAGACGCTACAGCTACCGCCATCATCATCGGGTAGTGGTGCGCGAAACCGTCTGCGATTAGTTGGCGCGAAAGACCCAGTTGTGATTCCGCCTGCCCGTCTTCGGATACCCCTGGCGGCATTCACAAAACCGCGGCACAATGATAGATTGGATCGTGCAAGTTACTGAACTCAAGTTCACAGCCGACACGCGCGATAGTGCTACGCAGCCGCCCTGCCTGGGCCCACCGGGCACGGCAATTCATCTCAGACCACTGAAACCTTTCCCAATCGCCGCCCGGTGGCGTGGTCTATTCCAGGGCGGTTCGGCGCTTCATCCAATCAGGAAATCGCCCTTTGTTTTTTCGCAATTCCGGACGAACACCGCTTCGTACTTTTCCGGGAACTCTAACGGCTCGCCGACTGACCGGCCGTGCCTATGAAAGGATTGCGCTTCAGCGCGGCAAGCACGGCCCATGCCGTCGCTCCTATATGGGGAAGGCGGAAGTACTTGAAGTCAACGGAGGTGGAGTCGGGCCCAACCTTCAGGCCGGTCGATAGCTCAGCGTTGACCGTGGCATAGAGCAGGCCATCGGGGGCAACTTGCCTGGAAATCGTCTCGAACAACGGCTCAGCCTCTTTCCCCCTGCCGCTCAGACGAAACACGAGGGCGGCCTGGGCAGTGCCCTCAAGCCAGGTGCCGTCGCGGTCATTGTTGAAGTCGAAACCACCATCAACGCCATGATTGCGTTTCGTCCATTCCAGGACGCGCGCGCGCCTGAATGCATAGGCCGGCACGGCGATGAGCGGCCACAATTCGGCGTCGAGACCCGACATCCTTGTATTCGGCACGGCGCTGTCCGGCAGGCTGCCGACAAAGAAACGACCGTCCTCGAAATCCCACATGGCCTCCAGAAACGCGCGCGCTTTCTCGGCGTGATGCATCCAGTCGCCCATGGGATCGAGCCCGGCAAGCCAGCGATCCGCCGCATAGACATCGAGGTTATGTTCCGTGGATTTCCAGCCTATGCGTTCCGGTGAGGGCTCCTGACCAAAAAAGCCTCCGAAATAACCGGGATTTTGCGGATCTGCGGTGCTGCGATGGATCCAGTCCATGATTGTCCGAGCGGCATCCAGATAGGGCCTTCGGCCGGTCTGTTCGTAGGCGGTCAGCAATGCCAGCGCCCCCCAGGCCGTGCTGCCCGTCGCGCTGCCGACCTGATAGTCGTCTTCAATCCAAGACTTGCTAACGGGGCTCCAATAGCCCGGAAGCAGCATGCTGCCGTTATCCTCAACCGGGCCGGCGCGATAGGCGTTTCGGAGCCGCCCATCGTGATAAAATCGATCCGTCTTCAGCGCGAGCACCAATGCATCGGCGACCCGGCCCGCTTCCGACTTTCGGCCACAGGCATATAGCGCCATGACCGCCAGTGCGTTGTCATAGGTGAAGCCCGCATTCTCGAGCGCGGGATGGAGCGGCGAAGCATCGGCCGGAGGCTCGTAGCTGCGGAAGACGAAAGGCTGCGCCGGCTCGCCGCTCATATGCGCAACAAGGCCGGCGCAAAGCCTTGCGGCGAGTTGAACATGCCGCTCCTCGCCTGCCCATGCCCCGTTTACCCAACATGCGACGACGGCGCCGGCCAGAAAGGCCCTGAAAAAGCTTCGCATATATCACCCTGGGTCTGTCGAATGGTCCTGCCCGCCCATCAGGAAAAGGCGCGCCACAAGAGCATCTGCATCGATTTGCGCAAGTCTCCCCGTTCCGCGACGTTGTCGGGCGCGCTCCTGAAAAGTAGTCGCAGGATGGCATTGTGCTGCTCCGGCGTCGGCATCAGGCAGAAAGCCGTCGACGATGGCGCCACTCTGGCCGAGGAGGAAATCCAGCCGACTTCCGGGATGAACACGGCCTCGTCCTTCGCACCGGCCGGGCCGTGCTCCGCCAGCGTCACGCCTTCAGTGGACACGGCCGTTATCGTCACGTCGGCGATGTGCCCATTGGCCCGGTGCCGTCCGCGAAGCCGGACTTCGATCGGTTCTTCCTGGCCGAAACGCGGCAGCTCTATGCAACAAAGCAGGCTCGTGAACGCAATGATCATCGCCACCGACGACCAGACGAGATTAAGGCATTCGCGTGCGGAAAATTCAACGGGCGCATCCCACCCATAGACCACCCGGACGACGGACAGCCCCGACATGGCCGCTACGAAGCCGAAAAACAGCGCGGTCGGGCGGTGAACGCGGATCGCGGACCTGTCCCCTCCCTTCTCCGTCACCTTGAAAGGGCGGCCAAACGGCTTACGGATCGCCTGGAAGAGAGTGATGGTGATCGGCACGGCGGTCAACGCATGTGTAACCTCGGTGAAGAGCGGCAGCGTGCGCCTTTCGGATATCCATGTCGAATAGGTCCAGAACAGGAAGAGCGAGCTGAGGCCGTATTTCATGAAAAGCAGTTCGTCAGCCTGCAGCGCCGAAACTCCGGTCAGCCAATAGACGGACGGCGCCAGCAAAAGGCAGAGGATGAAAGGCTTCGACAGCCAACAGAATAGCCCGTGCAGATAATGCAGACGCTGGATGAGGGTGAAGTTGCCGCGCCAGAGCGGCCCGTTGCGCAGCAGGCCGATCTGGATCGTGCCGAGGCACCAGCGAGTTCTCTGCGTGATATATTCGGGAATCCCTTCGGCTGACAGGCCGACACTCAGCTTCTCGTTCAGCCAGCGGGTTACATAGCCCCGCTCCATCAGACGGTAGGTAAGCAGCATGTCCTCGGACAGCGCATCATGCGGAAAGCCGCCGATCTCGTTGACGGCGACGCGACGCACCACGAAGCTGGTGCCCACACAGAACGCGCATCCGACGGCATCCTTGGCGGGCTGGAACGTGTCGAAGAAGACCCGCTGGTCATCGACGAAGGAACGTCGGATGCCGAGATTGTGTTGGATCGGATCACTGTTGAAATAAAATTGCGGCGTCTGCACGACGGCCACCTTCCCGTCCTTGAAGAGACCGATGACTCGGTTCAGGAAATTTGCCTGAGGGGCGAAATCCGCATCGAGAACCATGATGAAATCGGAAGTCTCGGCGAGCGCGTTCGTATGATTCAAGGCATTGTTCAGATTGCCGGCCTTGGCATGCTTGTTATCCGGACGCGTCAGGTAGTTCACACCGACGCGTGCGCAATAGTCGCGCACTTCCTGGCGACGAGTGTCGTCGCAGACGAAAACACGAAGCCTGCGATAGTTCATCGCCTGGGCGGATATGACCGATTTTTCCAGGACATTCAGTGGCTCGTTATAGGTGCAGATGAAAACGTCGACGGAAGGAATGTCGGCCTTGGCCGCCAGTTCCTTTTCACCGAGATCGGCCTCCCTCTTCCAGTCAGTCGTTCTCAGAAGGATCAGGATCGAACCGATGGCGTAAAGCACCGACACCGCCTCGAAGAGGAAGTAAACATAATTCCAGAGCACTTCGGCGGAAAACTCGAAGGGCGGAAGCGTGTCGAGGGCGCGCCACGAAAGATAGAGCCCGAGCGACAAGAGCATGAGCAGACTGAATGCCGCCCGCTCGAACGGTTTCTTCGGGTTTGCGAGCATCGCGAACAACATCGCGCAAGCGGCGATGACAAGATCGAAGGTCAGAACACTGAATAAGTCGTCGTCGGAACTAAAGAACACGGTCTGTTTCTCCCTGACTTCAGCCTGGATGCGATCGGTCACGGGCCGCCGGGTGCCGCAGCGACTTGCGTCAGCTTTTCACCGGCGCAGCTCTCATTCGCTCGTTAAGGAGCTCGACGGCATGCGCCTCGGCACGCCGAGGCTGGGGATAGAGGATCCTCCAGCTGGCGCGGATGTCCCGAGGGCCCTTTGCAAGGCGCTCCTCCAAATTGAGCACGCCGAACTGTTCGGCCGACCGCCGGACGAGACCGGTCAGTTTTGTCTCAGCCGCGGGCCATTGCGCGGCGGATGCCTGGGCTACGCCAATGAGCGATGTCGATGCCTCGCGTATATAATGCTGCGTTTTCTGAAGCCATTCCTGGGGCATCGTCACGTCGACCCACGTGCCGACAGAGCAGAACGGACTGCCTCGCAAGTCTGCCGTGCCAGGCTCGGTCAGGCGGATGTACGCATAGAGCTCGCGACGCTCCGTCGGCGGGAAAGGAACGGCGTAATCGAGATCCACCCTGTCGGTCGTACGCGGAACCAGCCGCTCGACGACGCCGCTTGCCGCTTGAGGCCAACCTTCGGCATTGACATCAACCTTCGACCCCACGACGAGGGCTTGCGCCTGCCGCTCGGAAAAGATTGCGACGACAAAGGCGTCGCGGCAGTCGAGCGTTTCAGCGAGCGTGTCGCCAGCCGTGACCTCGCGTCCGGATGCAGCCACCGGCTTGTAAAGCTGGCTCGTCGAGGGAACGTGCAAATCGGCCCGCGCCAGCCTGTCGACCCGCGATGCCTCCGTCATCACGAGCGAGCCGAGCTCGGTCTCTTTCGTGCGCATCGTCGCGATCTGCAACTTGATCTGCAGGAGGTCGGCCTTGCGCGTGCGGATTTCCTGCTGGAGATTTTGCAGCGACTGCAGGTCGGCGCCAACATAAACACCCTGTCGGGCAAAATCGAGTTCCGAGGCGAGCTTGGCCACGGCGAGCTTGGCGGCTTCAAGCTTGGTGTCCTCCAGACGAACCGTATCGGCGACCTCGCCTTCGCTGCCGGCGGCGATACCCCGAGCCATGAGCCTGAGTTTGCGCGCCGCCTCGGCTTTCGCGATGCGTGACGAGTAGGTCACCATCTCCAGAGCCGCCTCGGCGGCCTTGAGATCCGCGGTGATCCTGACGAGGAGTGCCGCCTGCTGGCCGGAAAGATCGTTTTCAAGGTCGCCGATACGCTGGGCGTAGTCGCCGACGATCGAATTCTTCTGTTCCATCTCGTTGCGCAGCGCGGCAAGCTGAACCTTCAAGCCGATCAAGGTCGAATTGTCGACGCGATCGTTCTCGACCGTTATTTCGCCCGCTGCGCCGAGCGACGTCACCTTGCCGCTGATCGGCGTTGTCAGCGGCACGAGCGGTGCGTTGATCACAGCGCGAGTAGAAGTCGATGTGAAGAATGGAGGGAATGCGGATGAGGCAAATACTGTACCCATTACACCAAGTACAGCGTAAGATGCCAATCTCACCGATGCATCATTATTTCTGCCATCTTTGCTTTTTCTAAAGAAAAACATAGCCATAGATCCTTTGATGAATGCGCTATATTATTCCTCCCGAAAGAATGCAGCGATCGTTGCACGGTTTTTTGTGCGCCGCAATATCGTTAAGATTGTGCTAACGGCATGGTCCGCAGATGCCCAATATTTGACCAGCAATCTGAAGGGGCCATCTTACGAATTGGGATCAGCCTTTCAGTCCATCCCGCTACAATAGCAGCCGTTATATCCGCTACGGTGAGAAGCGAAGTCCAGCGCGCGCAAGTGAAACACGTGGCATTATTTGTGCATCCTTGGCTCCTGGGAGCTTGGCGAAACCGACCATTCGCAACTTATACGATTAATTATCTTGCTAAATACCACCATCGTATGATCTACAGCTTCGAAACTCATCATAAAGAAGTAGATGAAACGCAGCGTCGGCGCGGATTCCCCCCAGATTTCCACCTTCTGCTGACGGCGCTACTCCAAAAGGATGATCAGATCCGTAAGCCGGTCTTCCGCCTTAGTACTGGAATTAGGTTTCAGATGAAAACATGCGTCACTCTCCGCATCCAGCCGGATGGCTTTGCATGTCGGTCGCAAGCCGGCTAGATTGGTATTGGCTTGGCGCCAGGAGATCGAGGCTTTGAAGGAGCCGCTTGGAGGGGTGTCTGGTCATCGTGAAAGAGCGTTTATCGTGGGGCGCCTTTCTTAAGGGCGGTCACCAGCTTCGCCGAGCCGGATTCGCAAAGCGGGCGGGGAGGCGGCAACTCCCAACTGCCTGATTCGCATGCAGCGAAGACAAGCTGTGGATGTTCTTTGCCGGCACTCATGTTCCGCAATGGACGTCCATAGGAAAGGTCAAGGATAAGGAATGGTCTGTCGCGCAGCCCCGCATCGACCATCTTGGCACGTGCGATACCACCCTAATTCGCGGAGGCGTCATGCCCGCTCTCGGCTCGTCGAACCAGGCGAGCGACCACCTCAGTCCGGTTCTGCGCCTGCAACTTACGCATTATGTGTTGCAGATGCATCTTCACCGTATGCCCCGACAAATTGAGTTTTCCTGCAATAACCTTGTTCGAGCAGCCACATTGCAACTCCGCGAGGACCTCCGCCTCCCTGGGAGTGAAATCGGCGATCGTCCAATATTGCGTCCTTTCATCCAGGTTTTTCTCCACCTCGTTTCTGGCCGGAACATGCTCGCTTGATTCATCTGCAACAACGCCTAACAGCTGCGGGCAGAATGTTCCTCCCGCCAGAACGAGACGAAGGCCGGCAAGGGCGATATCAATGGGAAGTGAAGTCGAAAAGAAACCGCGGATGCCCATTTTGAGCGCCTGACGGACTATGTCGACATCATCCGTACCTAAGAGCAGGGTGATGGGAGCCTGGGGAAAGCGCGCGGCAATCGCGGCGAGATCATTACGCAGGCTTGCACTCTCGACACCTCTGCCGGCCAGATCCAGCGCAATCAAACGTACCTCGGCACCAAGGGCTCTATCGAGACTTTCCGTCGAGATCATGTCGACAAAATTCCAGCCGGCGAATTCACGCTCAAGAAGCTTCACCACAGTCGTACGCGCCAATGTGGAATGCTGAATAACGACAATAGTTGGTATATTGCGCCCCATATGACGCTTGGATTTGGCACTGTTGGACACTTGACCGCTCCCCGGAATATCTGCAGCCCAACCGCAACCCAGATTATTTCCGCTCTCGTTTCATGTCATGACATGAAAAAGAGGTACTATCGATATCAATAGTCTTATCTATCACGAGAGTTGTTATAGAGTGCAATGGCTCAAGGACAGTCAACCTTTGCATGTATATCGCACTGAAATCATTATTCACTAATATATGTTGCATCGATTCACTTCGTTGAATTCATATGCAGAAAGCGTGTCAACAAAGCTATCGGTGACATTAAAAATACATATGATATTCGACAAATACATCACAGGAAAAACAGACAGAATATCATTATCTGTCAATGAGATTCAGTTCAAGCACGTCCTTCAACTTAAAGCAGCCTCAATACTGTATTGGCACCTATAGGTTCCGATCAGACACAACAGCCTAGAACGATCGAGATTTATAACAACATAAATTGGGTTACGAGGGGAATACTCGGCGTCTCGGTGACCGGGCATTCCGCGCCATGCCTCTCCGAGAGGCAAGGCCAAACGGATGAAGCAATCCAGCATATGGTTCTTAAAGGCGCGGAGAATGGCTTCATGAAGTTGAGCCTTCACAATGCCCGCAAGGAGACTATCTGTCAGGTATGTACGAAGCCCAGAATGTCGTCTACGAGAGCCGAATGGGCGTCCGTAAGATTGCCGCCGCCACCGTGGCCGCCGACGCCGGCCAATTGAAGTGCATGCTGATCGTAGAGAACATGGTCGATCTGCTGGGCGTCCGCCGTCCCACCGGCAGGAACTGCGATATTGATGGGATGGAAATAGGCGAGATTAATGTCGACCATGCTGCCGGTCGATGATCCAACGCCACCACCGCCAGCTTCATGGCTGCCGGTAAAAATCGTCCCCGATGACATGTTGAAGCCACCACCGTTGCCGCCGATGCCGGCAATCTGCATCGTGCCCTGATCAAAAACCGCATTGTTTGTCTGATGGGCTTCGGCCGAACCGCCTGCGGCGCCTACCGCGATGTTGATCGGGGAGAAAATGGCCACGTTCACATCGACCATGCTGCCGACGAAAACTCCGTTGCCGCCATGCCCCGCATAATTGTCACCGGTAAACGTAACCGCGGTTCCCGGGTTCATCGTCGAGTCGTGGATCGCGACATTATGATCGCCGCCGGAGCCACCGATGCCGCCCATCTGGGTTGCCCCCTGCAGGAACAAAGCGTTGTTCGATTGATCGGCGTGAGCCTCAGCGCCATGGCCAACCGCCACAGCCGTGTTCACGGGAGCAAACACCGCAACATCAGTGCTCACGAGACCGCCAAAAAAGAGGCCGTTGCCACCGGTGCCGGCATGACTGACGTCGCCGCCGCCAATCGCAATATTGCCACTTCCGCCATTCCCGCCGATCCCAGCCATTTCGGTGGGATGCTGGTTGACCAGCGCATCGTTACCCTGGAAGGCGTCCGCGCTCGAATGAGGTCCCGCAATGGCAGCATTGGAAGGCACGAAGACGGCCAGCGCGTTGCTGTCGATCACGCCTTCGCTTATCCCGTCGCCGCCGCTACCAGCTGAGTTGTAGTTCGGACCCGACGCGACATCCAGTGGAAGCCAGGTTGGCACCAGAGCCAGGTGCCCCGCTGCCGAATTGGAGGTGAGGTTTTGATCGGTGCCTGTTTTGGGTAAGTCTTCCAATAAGGGACGGGTGTCCGTCATAACCATCTCCATTGCAAATCAACCGAACATCCCACAAGGCGAGCAACTTATGCAGGCAGGATTTTTCGGACATTGTGCACCTGAACGTGAGAAAAGCAGAGCCTGCAATTCGTCTACATCCTGCCGGCTAGCGTCCTAGCCATTTGGCTATCATGGATCGAGCGCCCCGCGATGAGAATTCGAGGGCGCCAAACTGGCCTTGCAGCAGAGACCCGAATGCCGCCTGTTTGCTTGAACCTCCTTTGCTTCGAAAGATCAGGCGTGTCGATCGGGCCGCAGGCCCGATCATGACCATCTCATCTGGTGCCGACCACGACGCGCCGAGGTCAAATTGCGCTCATCTCCAAGCATACGCCTGAAGGAGCGTCACCGAATATCTAGATAGCTCCCAGATTTGACCGCGGGTAATATTCACCCGCGGTTGTATTGCGGGCGGTGAGACGCTGGAGACCCATGCCGTAGAACCACACGGACGAAACGAAATCGAAGGAGGAACATCAATGCCTATCCCACAAATATCTGACACGATCCATTTCAGTGACCCGGTTGCCGGCGACGCGAGCGCCGGCAACGGCGGCGATGGCAACAGCCATGGCAATATTGACTACAATCCAGTTGCGTATGTCGCCAATACGCAAACGGTCGACGGGGCATCCATCGATCTGCACAACGGCGATCACGTGGGGCAGATGGCAGATTGGACCGCCGGCAGCGGCGGACCTGGCGGCTTTGCGCAAGCCCAGAATGGCTTCCTAGCGGCGGTCACGAATAGCGGCGCGGGAGGCGCCGGAGGAGATTCTCATTCCAACGGCAGCCAGGGAAGCGTGAGCGGCGGCGACACGGCGGCGGTCAGCGCGGATACCACGGCGACACAATATACTCAGCTTCTTGCAGATCAGCATGCCACCATTCTTGCTGGCGTCGGCGGCAACGGCGGCAACGGCAACTTGGCTCGCGGCGGCGACATCTCGGCAGCGCTCGTTCACACGGACCCCTCAACGACGACAGTGAACAATGCTCTCGATCATTTCTCGAACGACTTCGGCCATATCGATCTCAGCCATCTTGGCTCATGAACCCCAAACCCAGAGGGTCGCCGGCTTCACTCGGCGACCCTCATAGGTTGCGGAACCCATCGGCAGCCTCGTCTTGTCAGTCTCACGCGGAGCGAGATCGGATAATGGCAACGCTTTCTGTAACGCCATCGCGCCAACAGACACAGCTCGTCATCGCGCTCCGGGCTTGCGCCGGAGCACTTGGGCTGGTTTTCCTCTATAGCTGTGGCTACAATCTCTTCCTTCTGGCGCCTTCCGTTTATCTCCTGCAGATCTATGACAGAGTTCTGTCGAGCCGCAGCGCCGACACGCTTCTGATGTTGACAATAGTCATCGCCGTCGCCGTGGTGGTTGGCGCAACGCTGGACATTGTGCGCCGGGCAGCCCTCTCGCGCATCGGCAGCTGGCTGGATCACAGGCTACGGCCCATGGTGCTTACCGCATCATTCGAATATGCCGCACGCGCCGATGCAGGAGCCGCCACGGAGTGCTTCAGGGATCTGACCACCTTACGCCAATTCCTCGATTCCCCGGCAAGTTCCCTGTTTTTTGACCTCCCATGGGCACCGATCTTCCTGCTCCTGCTCTTTCTTGTTCATCCGCTGCTTGGGGCGCTCGGTCTTCTGAGCGCATTAGCGCTTCTGCTGTTTGCCTGCCTCACGGAGCTAGCGACGCAAGAACCGCTTGCCAGCGCCAATCTTGCCCTCTCCAGAAGCTATCTGCGGTTCGCGAACGCCCTAAAAAACATCGAGGTGATCCGGGCGATGGGCATGGAATATGGTGCCGCGCTAGTGGTCTATCGCGATGCGGAAATGGCAAGACGAGCACAAGACATCGCGATGCATCGGACGGAGATCATTCTTGGTTTTTCCAAATCGATCCGAACACTGGCGCAGATCCTGTTGATGGGATCCGCGACCTGGCTGGTGCTCTCGAGCAACAGCAGTCCCGGTATCATCTTCGTCGCCAGCCTGCTGCTCGGGCGCGGACTTGCGCCGATCGAAGGCGCGATAGGCGCATGGCGCTCCCTAATGTTTGCTCGCAACGCCTTCAATCGCCTCAACCGCATGCTGATCGCCGTTGCGTCGGAACGCGATGCCCGAACGGTGCTTCAGCCGGAACCCAATGGCCTGGTTCTCGAAGACGTCGGCTATATTCAACCATTCGCCAACAGGCAGATACTAACCGGAATCACGTTGCGCCTGGCGCCTGGCGATTGCGTTGCCCTCATCGGCCCTTCCGGATCGGGAAAATCGACGTTAGGTCGTGTTATTGCGGGCGTCGTGCAAGCAACAAGCGGGTGCGCCCTTCTTGGTGGGGTAGATGTTTCGGCTCTGCGTCTTTGCGGAGGCGCCTACCACGTCGGATATCTGCCGCAGGACATCGAGCTTTTCGGCGGGGCAATCAAGGATGTGATCGGCCGGCTGGATGGAGGAGATCCCGCCAGGGTAATCGATGCAGCCAAGCTGGTTGGATTGCACGAGGCGATCATGCGGCTGCCAAAGGGGTACGAGACCGATATTGGAGAAGGTGGTAGCCTGCTCCTTCGCGCTCAGCGCCAACAGCTGGGGCTGGCACGGGCCGCCTATGGAAATCCATCCCTCATCGTTCTCGATGATCCGAACTCTAGCCTGGACTATGATGGCGAGCGCATGCTGCACAAGGCAATTGAACGCATGAAATCCAGGGGCATGACCGTTGTTATCATAACTCACCGCATGGGTATCCTACCAGTTACCAACAAGATCGCCATTATGCGCAACGGGACGGTGGCTGCCTTCGGCGACAGCGAGCAGATTTATGAAACCTATCTTCAACCGCCGTCGCGAACGGGAACATAGAGGGGACTGGGACATGACCCTTGTGCAACTGGATGCAACGCTGGCGAGATTTTCAAGTTCGTCAAAAGTGAGCCAGCGCTTTGCCGAACGATCGACGGCGACAGACAAGCAACAGACAGCTTACGCGCCGGTGTTCGGCACGAAACAGCGCGGACCCGCTCCCCCTTCGCCCATGCCGCGGCTCAGGGGCGTTATATGGACGGGGAACCTGTTGATCGGAGTCTTTATAGTCGGATTGGGAATCTGGTCGGTGCTGGCGCCGCTGAAAAGCGCCGCAGTTGCATCCGGCGTCATCGAGCCGGAGTCTAGCCGCAAGACCATTCAGCACCTGGAAGGCGGTATCGTGCGACGGATACTCGTCAAGAACGGCGATGCCGTGACGGCAGGGCAAGTCGTGATAGAACTCGACGATACGAAGTCCCGCTCGGAGCGCGACAATATTCAAGGGCAACTTTGGGACGCCGAAGCAAGCCGCGCCCGCCTGCTTGCCGAGCAGACGGGCGCCGATCATATCGCTTTTCCGCAGGACCTCAGGTCGGCAATGGACAGAGATCTCTCAGTCGGCGCGATTCTGACTGGACAGCGGAAAATCTTCGAAGCGCGTCGTCAGGTCATGCAGGCGGAAGTTGGCATAACCAGCGAGAAGATCGCACAGGTGCGGCAGGAAATCGTAGGGCTTGGCGCGCAGAAGACAGCACTGACCGACAGGGCGGCAATCTCGCAGCAGGAACTGGATCAGGTTACGGCCCTCAACGCCAAGGGATTGGAACGAAAAAATACTGTTCTCAACCTCCAGCGGGAAAAAGCAGACCTTGCCGGCCAGCAGGGTCAGGTGGAGGCCCAGATTTCGCGCGCCTACCAGGTGATCAGCGAGGCACAGGCCGATCTCGCAAAGCTCGAGAGCGACCGGCTGAGCGAAGTCGCGCAGGGCATGCGCGACACGGAAAGTCAGATCATGCAGTTGCGCGAGCGCTTGTGGGCGATCGACGACCAGCTTTCAAGGACCGATGTCCGGGCGCCCGAAGACGGAACAATCATGAACCTGCGCATCCACACCGCCGGCGGAGTGGTCGGCGCGGGCGAGCCGCTCGTCGACCTTGTGCCGCGCAGCGATCGCCTCATCGTGTCCGCCCACGTCAGACCGGAAGACATCAATCTCGTCCGTGCGGGGCTTGAGGCGCAGGTTCACCTCCTTCCATACAATCAGCGGCGCGTTCCATTGCTGAAAGGCAGGGTCGAGTATGTATCAGCGGACCGTCTCACCGACGCGCAGAGCGGCCAGCCATACTTTGCCGCGACGATCCGAGTGACGGACGAGCGGTTGGCTAAAATGAACGATGTCGAATTGGTCGCAGGCATGCCTGTGCAGACACTGATCGAAACGGGCAAAAGCAGCGTGGCATTCTATGCCATCAGACCACTTATCGACAGTTTCCACAGAGCATTTCGTGAGGACTAAAGCGGTGATGGGCAAGAGAAAATTCGACGACGATCAGATTACCGGCATACTAAAAGAGCACCAGGCTGGGGTGACGGTTGCTGATGTTTGCCACAAGCACGGTATCAGCGAGCCGACCTTCTATCGGTGGCAATCCCTTCATTTCGGAAATGCCGGTCTCGATTCCAAAAGAATGAGAGCACTGATGGAAGAAAACCAAAAGCTTAAGAAACTTTTAGCCGAAGCCATGCTCTCGGCGGCAACGCTGAGTGAGATGCTGGCGAAGACATCGAATGGGCGAAACTAATCCCCAATCATGGAGTGCGGCCGCGTTCGGCCCATCTCTACGCGATAAACCATTGCGATTGCATTCATCCTTCAACGAAGGCGGCAAGCTCGTCGGGCGTCCCTTGAGGAAAGGCCTCCTTCAGATAATCCAGGAATGCCGAAACACGCGCGCTGAGGAGCCGACGCGTTGGATATAGTGCCCAAAGAGCGGTCTGAAGCCCCGCTAGCTCACCCCAGCTCACCAGCCTGCCGGTAGCCAAATCCGGAATGGCGAGCGATAGGGGTAGACGCGCCGCTCCCGCCCCCGCTCGAACGGCATCACGAACCATGATGAACGAGGAGACGCTCAGAACTGGCCTTGCCGCGATGCTCAATTTTCCCGCTGAGGTCATGACCTCCCACGATTCAGCTTGGGCCATCGATCCACGAGTGATGGCGGCAACGGGCTCGCGGCCCATCGGGCGCGGTAGATCGGGGCTTGCCACGACCACCAGCCGATCATGCAGGAACACGCGACCAACGAGGCTTTCGTCCGGCTCAGGATTGACGCGAATGACTAGATCATAAGCCTCCTCGATCATATCGACGGCCCGGTCTTCCGTCGTGATCTCAAGCTGAACTTCGGGGTGTTTCAGGACGAATCCCGCCGCAAGCTTCCCCATTGCCGTCTGGGAGAACAGCAAAGGCGCGCTGATCCGCAATCGCCCTCGGGGACTATGTCCGCCCGAGGCGATAGCCTTCGCCGTTTCGTCAAGCTCGGTCAGGAGTGCGCCTGTTCGCTCGAAGAGTGCGCGCCCTTCCTCAGTGAGCTTTAGCGTCCGTGCACCGCGCTCGAACAGACGCAGGTCGAGACTTGCCTCAAGGTCGGCCACACGCCGCGACAAGGTTGCCTTCGGTCGGCCAGTGGCGCGAGCAGCCCTGCCGAACCCGCCGTGGCGAGCGACCAGATTGAAATCGGCGAGAGCGAGCAGATCCATGTGTTTCACCAACGAGACAGTCTGTCCAAATAAGACGTCTATCGGGCATAATTTGGATCATTAAATTGATGACTGTCAACTGAACACCTCAACGGAGCAATCACAATGACCATTCTCGTTACGGGCGCCACTGGTCGTGTCGGCCACCACGTCGTGGATCAACTCATCAAGCGTGGCGCGAAGGTTCGCGTGCTGACCCGCGATCCCTCAAGGGCCAATGTCTCGGCCGGCGTCGAAGTTACTCAAGGCGACCTGCTCGACATCGATGCGCTGCGCAACGCCTTCCACGGCGTAAGCACGCTCTTTTTGTTGAATGCCGTTACCGGCGATGAATTCACCCAGGCGATCATCACGCTCAACATCGCCCGCGAGGCGGGCGTCGAACGGGTCGTCTATCTCTCCGTGTTCGATGCCGATCGTGCGGTGAATGTGCCGCATTTCGCCGTCAAGTTCGGTGCTGAGCGCATGCTCGTCCAGATGGGCTTCAGCGCCACCATCCTGCGCCCGACATACTTCATCGACAATGAGCTGATGATCAAGGACGTAATCCTCAATCACGGCGTCTATCCGATGCCGATCGGCGGCAAGGGCGTCGCCATGGTCGACGCCCGCGATATCGCCGAGGTCGCCGCCATCGAACTGATCCGCCGCGACCAGGCTGCCCGCAAGCTACCGATCGAGACGATCAACCTTGTCGGCCCCGACACACTGACCGGCCCGGATGTGGCCAAGATCTGGTCGGACCTGCTCGACCGCCCGGTTGTCTACGGCGGCGACGATCCCAGCGGATTCGAGCAGAACATGGCAAGCTTCATGCCGAAGTGGACGGCCTATGAGATGCGCCTGATGGCCGAACGCTACGTCACCGATGGCATGATCCCCGAGCTCGGCGACGTCGAGCGGCTGATCACGATCCTGGGTCGCCCTCTGCATTCCTACCGGGCCTTTGCCAGTGAGATCGCTACCGCGGCCTGAGGCCCGGCAGCCAAACCGCTCCGGAGAGGGAGTGGGCGCGACGCGCCTCTTCCTCCCATCCGGCCTCCGCACCCAATGCGATGTGACGAGCATACGCGAGTCACCGATCAATAACAGGAAGCAGGAACATCAATCCGTGCCAAGGGCAGGACATTGCCATTGGGCGTGATCGCGGGGCGACCTTCAGGTCAGCTCGCCTCGGCCCAGGCGACCGCGTCGGCGCCTGCGGGGATTCGCACGGGGCTCGAGGGATCGTTCACCGCGCGCCACACGGCTTCGGCGACATCCCGCGAACAGGTGACCGGACCCGGCTGGCTGAAGCGGGCCATGAAGCCTTTGACGAGATCGGCATAGGCCTCGTGGTCGAGACCCCGCATTCGGGAGCTGCCATTCTCGGCGAAGCGGGTCTCGGGCGCGCGCCTGGGTAGCACGATGTGCGCGCGTATGCCGAACTGTGCGACTTCCAGCGCCATGGACTCGGTAAAGGCGTTCACAGCCGCCTTGCTCGCCGTGTAGACTGCGCCTTCACCCGCCATGTCGGGCTGCCGCCCGCGCGCTATGCGCGGCAGCAGGACCTCCCTGCGTCCTAAGAGCCAAGAAGCTCGGCGCTACGCTCTGGATGGCTATCGGTACATGAGCACCGTCCCGCCTCAAGCGTTTCGCTCGACGCAGGCGCCCGCCAGGATGAAATCGACGCCGGCAACGAACTGTTGGCGATCGTCATGCTCGCTCAGTTGCGCCGCCACCCGCCGAAGAAATGGACGCGCTTCGGGATCATCCTGAATCCAGCCCGTGGCGATGGTTTCCAGCCACGCCTTGCGATCCGTTCCGTCCGGAAGCGTGCGGGCGTTGGCCGCGTTCTGGCCGGCCACACCGAGGATGTAGTTCGTCAGCGCGGAGGCGCAGTCGAATTGTGCATCCGCAGGAACACCAAGCGGCTGGAGCCATCCGCCGATGCGTTCGAAGATCTCTCCGACCGCGGAATGCCATGGCTCGCGCGAAAGGTGAGCGCCGGCCCAGGGGTGAGCGTCAATCGCATCGAGTACCGCGAGCGCGATGGCGCGGATCGCGGCTCTTGGCTCCTCTTCCTTGGCCACATTCGCCAGGGCGCGGGCAAGAACATCTCCCGTCGCTGCGGCAAGCAGGTCGTTCCTGTCGGCGATATGCCAGTAGATCGCCCCGCTGCCCGTCGCCAGCTGTATCGCCAGCGCCCGAAATGTCAGAGCGGCCTCCCCGCGCGCATCGAGAATCTCGACCGCCGCCTTGACAATCCGCGCCTTGGAAAGGGCGTCCGCGCGTCGCGCTGTCTGGTGAGCTCGTTTAGACATATGCCTATGATGACATATCTGGAACGCCGTTCCAATCCCTGCTATATGGAACAATGTTCCAATCGTCTCGAGGTGCCATCATAACCACTCCCGTTACTATTGTTGGCGCAGGCCTGGGCGGCCTGACCCTCGCCCGCGTGCTCCACCTTCACGGCATCACCGCCACGATCTTCGAAGCGGAGCCCTCCCCACACGCCCGCACTCAAGGCGGCCAGCTTGACGTTCACGAACATGACGGTCAGCGCGCGCTCGCTGCCGCCGGCCTGACCGACGCATTCCGCGCAATCGTTCACGACGGTGGCGACGCGACGCGCGCCCTCGACCGAAACGGCAATGTGCTGCTCGACCAACCCGGAGACGGCCGACGTCCCGAGGTGCTCCGAGGCGACCTGCGGCGAATCCTCATCGACTCCTTGCCTGCCGGGACGATCCGGTGGGGGCGGAAGCTCGCCGGAGCCAGACCGCTTGGCGCCGATCGTCATGAACTGACGTTCACCGATGGCTCAGCTGTAGAGACCGCGTTGCTCGTGGGAGCCGATGGCGCCTGGTCAAAGGTACGCCCGCTGTTGTCAGACGCGAAACCCGGCTATGTCGGCGTTTCCTTCGTCGAGACCTACCTGCATGACGCTGATCGGCGGTTTCCCGCAACGGCCGCGGCGGTCGGGGCCGGCGGAATGTTCGCGCTCGAACCGGGCAAGGGGATCACCGCGCACCGGGAGCCGGCAGGCGCTCTCCACACCTATGTTCAACTGATGCGACCTGCGGCTTGGTTTGCGGACATCGACTTCAACGACGCCGAGACTGTGAAAACACGGATAGCAGCCGAATTCGACGGGTGGACACCCACTCTCACCTCATTGATCACCGGCAGCGACACGGCGCCGGTCCTGCGAGCGGTCAACGCGCTCCCGGTTGGTCATCGATGGGATCGTACGCCAGGAGTGACGCTGCTCGGCGACGCCGCGCATCTGTCGCCTCCGGCCGGCGACGGCGCAAACCTGGCGATGCTCGACGGGGCCGAACTCGGCGAGGCCATAGCCGCTCAGCCTGGAAACATCGAGAATGCGCTGACCGTCTATGAGGCGGCGATGTTCGCGCGCAGCAAGGCCGCTGCCATTGACGCGCACCGAGTCCTAGACCTTTGCCTGGGTGAGCATGCGCCCTTCAGCCTCATCGACTTTCTCAACGCCGCGTCATAACCGCGGCGCGCCAAAGAAACGAAGCTGGCATTGTCGAACGTATCGGCTGTTGCGCAGCGAGCGCGTTCAGCCATGTCGGCCTGCCCTCCGCCAGACAGCGGGCCTACTCTGATCCACCGCGACCGGTAGGAGCATGCTTGTCTTGATCATAACGCGCCCGGTTGTTCTCGATCTCGTCGATATGCTCTCCCGCCCACGCACCCAGTGCGCGGACCGGCACAGCCAGGGATTGTCCAAGTTCCGTCAGGGCATATTCGACTTGCGGTGGGACCGTCGGATAGACCGTCCGGCTCACCATCCCGTCGCGCTCGAGCGCCTTCAGGGTGCGTGTCAGCATCTGCTGCGAGATGCCCCCGACCGTCCGTTTGATCTCGTTGAAGCGATGCGGCCGCTCGACCAGTATCCTGACGATCATCACTGTCCATTTGTCGCCGACGATGGCGAGCACTTTGCCGACCTTGTGGCATTGGGCGCTGACGGCCGGCGAGGCAGGCATATCCATGTGACCAGGTCCTAAAAATATGCGTTCTTGGCGGAGCACCTGTGGTCACATAGATAGTCCTGGTCACAAATCAAGACCGGAGATATCCAGTGAAACTTCTTCATCTCGACTCCAGTATCATGGGCGCAAACTCGGCAAGCCGGGTGCTCTCTGCCGCTATCGTCGAGCGGATCGTCGAAACACATGACGCGGTGGACGTCACCTATCGCGACCTTGCCAGCGAACCGCTCCCGCATCTCACCCTCGACGCGTTCAAGGTGCTCGACGCCGGCACTGACGTGCAGCAATTCCTCGACGCGGACGTTGTGGTGATCGGGGCCGGCTTCTACAATTTCTCTGTTCCCACCCAGCTCAAGGCCTGGATCGATCATATCGTCGTGCGGGGAAAGACCTTTGCGCGCGGCGAAAACGGGCCGATCGGTCTCGCCCAGGGAAAGCGCGTGATCGTCGCGCTGGCGCGCGGCAACGTCTACAGCGATGGCTCGCCCTATCACTCGTTCGAACATGCCGAGACGCTGCTCCGCTCCGCATTCGCATTCATGGGTGTCACGGATATCGAGTTTATTATCGCCGAGGGGCTCGGGCGCAGCGAGGAGGTGCGTCGGGCCTCGATCGCGGGCGCACTTGAAGAGGTGCGCAAGGTCTCCCCAAACCCCAAAGCTCCGGCTCCACTCGGAGCTTGAGAGCACAGACGCGAATGCACGGCATGCCTGGCTTTCGCGCCGTAACGGAGGAATCGCTGCTTCAATTGCTCGGACGAAATTTCCTGATGGCAGATCTCTCGGCCGGGCATGTCGGACAGGATCGCGGACATGCCGTTGTCGGACAGATCCTCGCGGCCAACCGCGGGGATCCTCCTGCCGGCCGGCGACCAAAACGGGAACCATGTTGAACGTGTCCGCTCCACCGTTAAGGGAGTGACGAGAAGGACTGCTCACTACCAGACGCTAGGCGACGTCCAGCTTCACCCGCCTCGACCTGCCGGCGGCCATATTGCCGGGGCGAGCAGTTCATCACCCGCTTGAAAGCGGTACTGAAGGACTTTTCGGATTCGTAGCCAAGCGCCAACCCGATCTCGGCAAGCGACTGACGCGTCGAGGTCAGCCTGTCCGCCGCCTGCATCATGCGCCAGCGCGTCAGATAGTCCATCGGCGAAAGGCCAACCCTTTCCTTGAAGGTCACCGCGAAGGCGGTGCGCGACATCCCAGCCTCCCTGGCGAGGGTCTGCAGCGTCCATCGCTGGCCAGGTGCTCCGTGCATTGCGGCGATGGCCGCGCGCAAACGCTTATCCGCGAGCGCGGAGAGCCAGCCTGCTTCCTCGGCCGTCCGGTCGGACAGGTAAAGCCGCAGCGCCTGCACCAGCACGATCGTCGCCAGTTGCTGCGCGACGATGAAATCGCCGGGCTGTCCCTCCGACAGCTCCTGCCGCATGCGCTCGACGCACCAATTCAGGGTCGCGCTGCCAGGACGATCACGGATGTGCAGGAGTGGCGGAAGGACGTTCAAGAGCAGCTCCGACTGGCCCTCCGACAGCGTGAAGTAGCCGCCAATGCTGAGATAGTCGCCACCGCCATTGTAGGTGAGGATGCGGCCGCTCGGCCGTGGCGGCAGGATCTGACTGACATCGACCGGCGCGACCGACAGGTCGCTTGCGATCCGGAACGGCCGGCCACGCGGCAGCAGGAAACATTCGCCGGCGCTGACCTGAACGGGAGACTCGCCTTCCACCGATATCCAGCACGAGCCGGTCACGACGGCGTGAAACTTGATCCCGTCGTGCGGCCCGAAACTGATCGCCCAATCGCCCCCCGCATCAAAGCCGCCCGACACATAGCCGCGCAGCTTCAGGAGCGAGAGCACATCCGAGAGTGCATCCATCCGTGACTTCCTGAACGATCGAAAACCATATTCGAACTATGCGGCATGGATCGTTCCCGATCAACGGCCTAAATTGGGTTTGAAGTCAAATACAGGAGAAGCGCCATGCGCATATTCGTGACCGGTGCCACCGGCTTCATCGGGTCCGCCATCGTCCGCGAGCTCGTCGAGGCCGGGCATAACGTCACCGGGCTCGTCCGCTCAGCAGAGGCAGCTGCGAAGCTTGAGGCGGCCGGTGCGAAACCCCAGCGCGGCGGAATCGAGGATCTGGAAAGCCTCACCCGCGGCGCCGGCCGGGCGGACGGCGTGATTCACACCGCCTTCTTCCATGCCTTCTCGCACGCCAGTCTCGCAACGCGCCTGCGGGTCATGCTCGGCGGCAGCCCGACCAATATCGTCAAGCGGTTTATGACTGCCGCCGTCGAGGCGGACCGGCGCGCGATCGAGACGCTCGGCAACGCGCTGCGCGGAGATCAGCGATCGCTGGTCATTGCCTTTCCGACAATGGCGATGGTTCAGGGACGGCTGGCGGTTGAAACGGATCCCGCCGATCCGAATGCTGTGGGCGGTCTCAGGGCCCGATCCGAGGGGGCAGCCCTGGCGCTCGCAGCCCGCGGCGTGAAGGCCACGATCGTTCGGCTACCGCCTTCGGTACACGACGAAACCCGGCAGGGCCTCGTCACCCAGTTGATCGCTATCGCGCGCAAGAAGCGGGTCTCCGCCTATGTCATCGGCGATAGCGAAAACAGGTGGGGCGCTGTCCATCGGCTCGACGCATCGCGCCTCTTCCGCCTCGTCCTCGAACAGGGCGAAGCCGCCACCTGCTATCATGCGGTCGCCGAAGAAGGAATCCCGGTGCGCGCCATCGCGGAGGCGATCGGCAGCCACCTCGGAATCCGCGTCGAAGGTTTGTTTCCGAAAGACGCACACAAGCATTTCGGCTGGCTCGCGCCCTTCGTCAGCGCCGACAATCCGGTGTCCAGTGAACTCACGCAGCGGCGCCTGAACTGGCAGCCGACCCATCCGCGGCTCATGGACGATATCGGCGCGGCTCTCCGCAACGCCGACGCGCGGGCATCATCGGCCCTCGCCTGAAGCGAACCCAAAGGTACAAGCACACTCACATTCCTGCATGACTTCGGTCGCGGAACATCGCGCGCGCTGAAGAACGTCGCTGCTCGGCCTGCGGACAACAAAGGAAAACCTCCCATGCGATTGACCAAACTACTGCCCCTTGCCTTCACTCTCGCGCTCGCTTTTGCCAAGCCGAGCCTGGCGACGCCTGTCGCCTCCGGCGTTCCCGGGATGCTCTTCGACCATGATGTGCCGATCACCATGACCGATGGCCTGCAGCTGCGCGCCAACATCTATCGCCCGGAAAAGCCGGGCCGGTACCCGGTCCTGATGCTGATAGGCCCCTATGGCAAGGATACGAGCCTCGCGGATGCGCCCGCCTACAAGACGTCGTGGGCGAAGCTGATCGCGAAATACCCCGATCTCTGCAAAAAATCCTCCTGCCGCTACATCCGCTTCGAGGCGCCCGATCCAGAACGCTGGGTCGCGAACGGCTACATCGTCATCCATGCCGATGTCCGCGGCGCCGGCGCCTCACCAGGCGTGCTCGATCCCTTCTCGCCGCGCGAAACGCAAGATTATGCGACGCTGATCACCTGGGCCGCGCGGCAGCCCTGGAGCTCGGGAAAGGTCGGCCTGCTGGGCACGTCATTCCAGGCGATCAATCAGTATCAGGTTGCCGCCTTACACCCTCAGGGTCTTGCGGCGATCCTGCCGTGGGAGGGAGCCTTCGATCAGTATCGTGAGATCGCCTACTATGGCGGGATCCTCAACGTCGCCTGGGAATATTGGTGGACTCATCAGGTGGTGCCCAACCAGAATGGCAACGCAGAAACGCCGCTCATCGACTCCATCGATGGCGGCAAGGATACGGGGGCGCCTCTCCCTCCTGATGTCTTGAAGCAGAACCGCGTCGATCCGGTCGAGGCCTTCGCCAAGCATCCGTTCGATGATGCCTATTATCGCGAGCGAATCCCCGACGGAAGCCGCATCACGGTGCCACTGCTCGATGTCGCCAACTGGACGGACTGGAGCACGCAGGGGTTTCGCTCTGCCGCCAGCAAGCAGAAATGGCTGCGCATCCAGACCGGCGATCATCTGACGCCCTTCTATTCAGACGAAGCGCTGGCGCTGCAGAAGCGCTTCTTCGATCACTTCCTCAAGGGCGTGAACAACGGATGGGAGAAGGAACCGCGGGTGGCGTTGCAGATCCGTCGTCCCAACGGAACGGCGTGGCGCGGTGCCGCGGCATGGCCGCTGCCTGGAACCCACTGGCAGCGTTATTATCTCGACGCGGCAAACGGATCGATGGACCCCGCGCTCGGAACTGCCGCACCCGCGGAGAAATCCTATCTCGGACAAGGCGACGGGCTGACGTTCACCTCCGCGCCGTTCACTGAGGAGACGGAGTTCACCGGCCCAATCGGCGTCAGGCTCTGGGTCGGTTCCTCCACAGCGGACATGGACATCTTCGCGGCCGTGCGGCTGATCGATCCGCAGGGCCGCGACGTCGCCTTCATGGGCAACAGCGACCCGAACGTACCGCTCGGCCTCGGCTATCTGCGCGTGTCGCACCGAGCGGTCGATCCGGCGCGCTCGACCGAGTATGCTCCGTTCCATCCGCATCTGACGTCGGAGCCGATGACGCCCGGGCAGCTTTACCCAGTGGATGTGGAATTCACCGAACCGACGAGCATCGTCATTCCGAAGGGCTATCGCCTGGTCTTGACGATCCAGGGCAAGGATTTCGACTACGGCCCAGGCGCCAACATCGTTCGCGCCAAGGACTACGATCTTCCGAACTCCAACAACTCCGGGCTGTTCTTCGCCGCGCATCCTAACCGCGACGCCACCCTCTATGGCGGGACGGATACGCTGGCGACGGGCGGAGAGCATGCATCCTATCTGCTGTTACCGCACATATCGACTCGCCGATGACAGGAGGCGATCAACCGCGTTCAACCCGCTGTCGTTTCGCGCTAAATCGGCTTCTTCCTCACCTTGTCTTACCAGCGAGGCTGATCACCGCGCATAGCAGATCAAGCGACACTGTTCGACCGAGCCCATCCGCGCCTGACAACCCATGCGATCGGCAACCCAAGACCGAACATATGGATCAGCAGGGCCGGCACGAAGGGCATCGGGGTCACCGATGCGGGTGTCGTGAAGGCACTAAGCGGCAATACGACAAAGCCCATGAAGAAGAACTGGATGATGCCGAGCACAGGACCACCGATCCACGTCCAGCGGTTCACCACCGGCACTTGCCAGACGACCAGCGCGTAGACGACGGCTGGAACGACCGACACGAAAAAGTGGAGCAACGTCCCGAAGACGAAGCCGGTCGCGCCCGCATAGGCAGCCATGCCCATCAGGCTGCTGGCTGCCAGTTGCATCTCAGGTACGATCCCAACGCCGCGGGACAGTTGCAGGATCAGAACGGGCACGAGAACGATCACGCCAGCAGTCAATCCAGCGCTGAAACCGACTGAGACGGCGCGGGACAAATTGTGCTCCAGACGCGTTGTTGAAGACGTCGCCTTGTCGGTTGTTTGATATTTCGTGGGCATGGGGCAGCTCTCCGGATTAATCCTACGAGACGAATTGAACTTGATCGCGTTGATGAGTGGAACTTCCTCACCTCGCGGACACGTTGGTGTCACGCGAGCTTGCGAGGCTGGATGGAGGTCAGGCGGCTCCGCCCAACAGGAAACCATGGCCGTTCTGTCAACGTGACATCGCCTGAAGACCTGGCTCAGACGCGCAACGCGGCGGCGACCAGGCTCTGCAGCGAAGTGGTCGGACGACCGATCAACCGCCCTAACACACCACTATCGTCGAACAGCGCACCGCGCGAGGCAGCGGCGTCGGCATCGGCCAGAAGAGCGGCGAGGTCGCCTGGCAGGCCGGCGCCCGTCAGGACATCACGATAGGCAATCTCGGACAGGTCGTTGTAGACGACGGCCTTGCCCGACTGGCGCGAGACCTCTGCGGCAAGCTCAGCAAGGGTAAAGGCCTGGTCGGCTGCAAGCTCATAGGTCTTCCCGGCGTGCCCGTCAGTCGCCAGCACCACGGCTGCCGCCTCGGCATAGTCCTGCCGGGCCGCGGATGAGAAACGCCCATCCTTCGCGGCGCCGACGAAGGCGCCATGCTCTAGTGCTGCGGGGAGCGCCATAAGGTGGTTCTCGGTGTACCAGCCGTTGCGCAGGATCACCGTGGACAGCCCAGAGGCCGCGATGACCTCCTCTGTCTGGCGATGCTCGATTGCGAGCCTTGCCGGCGACGTGTCGGCGTGCAGCATACTGGTGTAAGCGATCAGCGAAACTCCGTTCGCTTTGGCTGCCTCGATCACAGCGCTATGCCGCGGAAGACGGCCGCTGACCTCGGTCGAGGAAATCAGCAACAGCTTCTCCACGCCGGCCAGCGCCGGACCAAGCGTGTCGGGCCGGCTATAATCCGCCTCGCGCACGATCACGCCGCGCTCAGCCAGATCGCTGGCCTTTGGAGGATTGCGAACCGCCGCGACGATCCGGTTGGCGGGAATGATTTTCAGCAGCGCCTCGATCACGAGGCGGCCAAGTTGTCCGGTTGCTCCAGTTACTGCGTACATCGTTCAGTCCATTTCGTGGTTGCGATGAATTCGATGGCCTTTACATAGCGGCCATCGTTACCAGGGGAAACCACGTATCTTGCGGTTACCTCTATTTTCCGGTAACCAACTGGAAACTGCCGTTGAAGGAAGGACGATGGTACTCAAGGTACGAAAGAAGGTGGAGACGCCTCCGGGCTGCCCCATGTCCAAATGCATGGATCTCCTTGGCGGCTGCTGGACGCCGGAGGTGCTCTGGTCCTTGAGCGAAGGCTCACGCCGGTTCTCGGAATTGCGCCGGGACAATCCTTTCATCTCGGCGAAGGTGATGACGAGCAGGCTGCGGGATCTCGAACAGCGCGGCGTCCTCACGCGCAAGGTTTTACCGACATCACCGCCCACCGTAGAATACGAGTTGACCGAGTTGGGGAAGGAACTCCTCCCCGCAATCAGATCCATCGTAGAGGTCGGCACGCGCCTGCTGTTGCGTGATTCTACCCCCTAGCGCCGTTGACGCGGATGCTTACTTTGCAGCCGGTGACATCAGGGAACGCGCCGGCGATGAAGGACGCCGCCCCTCCAATCCGACGGTGCGGCACCCGCTTAACCGCCTGCTCTGCCCAAAGGATGGGACCGATTGCGTTAATTGCGCGATGCCGCAGCTTGACCGCAAGATCTCGAAACGAAGTTAAGCGTCGGCTCTTGCGTAAATGGCAAGCTTCAGCGCTGGATTATCGTTTGCTTGATCGGATAGCGAAGGTGGCCGGTTCGTAGAATTCGGTGTGCTCCACACTGCTTGCTAACCTTCAGGCTGATCGGTCTTAAGGCCGAGCGCGAATTTGATCCCGGCGGGATGAGGCTTCATCTCGCCCATCTACGTTTTTAACCTGACCATTACTCAGTTGGATGGGAGATAGGAGCGTCCCTTCAGAAACGCGACGAACGCGCGCAATGCCGCTGATTGATGGCGCCTGCTCGGAAAGTAGAGATAAAGCGCCTCCAGCGGCGTAGACCATTCGGGCAGGACCCGTGACAACTTTCCAGCGGCCAGGAGGTCGGACACGCTCGCAGCCGGAGCGCTGACAATTCCTAAGCCCCTTACAGTCAGCTCGATCTGTGAGGCGAGATCGTGAACGATCGTTGCCGCGGGCGGCGCGATCTGTACGGTCTCGCCTGCGGATTGCAGGATCCATGGTATGATCAAGCCGGTCGTCTGACTGCGGCACACCACGGCGCGGTGACCGAGCAGATCGCTTGGGAGATTTGGTATCCCTCGGGCATGAAGATAGGCAGGTGAAGCGACGAGAACGGCTTCTGACTTCGGGGCGACTCGAACTGCCACCATGTCCTTCTCGAGGCAATTGCCATAGCGTAATCCTGCGTCGTAGCCTTGCTTGACGATGTCGATCATGCGCGCCTCGACCGCGATCTCGAGCTCCACCTCAGGATAGGTGTCCTGAAAAGCCGCCAGTGCTGCGGCGATGAGCAGGTCGAAGGGCGCGCGCGGCATGGTGAGGCGCAAGGGGCCAGCTGGCCGACCACCCCGCCGTGCGGCCTCCTCCGCCGCTCGCCTCAATTGCGACAGGGCAGGAGCCGCCGCGAGCAAATAGTCGGTACCGACTTCCGTCAAACTCAAACTGCGGGTCGAGCGGCGCAAAAGCGGCGTGCCGAGACGCTCCTCGAGGCTTCGGATCGCCTGGCTGGCCGCGGATGGAGAGATGCCGAGACACCGCGCTGCTTCGGAAAAGCTACCAGCTTCGGCCACGGCGACAAACACAGCCACGCCTTCGAGGATATTTTTCTGTCGCAAGTGATCCACCTTGAAGTTTTGCTTCATACTTCATGTGTGATTTCAGGCCTAATCGCAAGCATCTGCTCGGGGTACGGTTGCGCATGCCTACGATCCAACACCATCCCGTCGAAGGTCCGATCCTGATCGGGCATCCCGACCAACGGTCCATCCCCCTCGTGACCGACGCGGCCGTCCTGGCGGGCGCAGCGGGGGGAATGCTCTCATCAACGCTGGTTTCCCGCACCTTCAGCACGCCCCGTCAGACAACGCATTACATCGAATGCGGGCCGGCCGACGGACCGCTGATGATCTTCCTCCACGGCTGGCCGAGCATAGGTTTGATGTGGCGCGCCCAGATGAACGCCTTCGCCGCCGACGGGTGGCGCTGCATCGCCCCTGATCTTCGCGGCTTTGGCAGCTCTTTCGCACCTGCAGCCAACGATGCCTATACCATCGAGGAAATCGTGGCGGACATGGCGGAGCTCCATAACCACCTTGGCCGCGAGGCTGCGATCTGGGTTGGCCACGACTGGGGCAGCATCGTAGCCGGTGCCTTGGCCGCGCATGAGCCGAAACGCTGCCGTGGCGTCGTACTGATCTCGTGGGCGTATTTCCCCGACGGGAACGCCCTGCCCACGCTCGTTGCGCTGGTCGATCGAACGATTTACCCCGCCGACCAATATCCGGACGGCCAATGGGACTACTATCGGTACTACACGACGCATTTCGACACGGCGGTGGCTGATCTCGACGCGGACGCGGAAGCATCGTTGGCATCGATCTTTCGATCGGGCAGCCCTGCCGCCGTCGGCGAGGTTTCGCCATCCGCGAAAGTCACCCGCAACGGTGGGCGCTTTGGCGCCGCACACCGAGCCCCACCCACCCGGCCCGACCCGGCACTTTGGCCGCCGGCGGACTTCGAAGAGCTGGTGCACGCGTTCAAGCTTCGCGGCTTCCTCCCTACCTGCGCGTTGTATCTGAACGGTGATGCCAACACCGTCTACGCGCGCGGGGCGCCCAATGGGGGCCGACTGTCGCAGCCGGTGCTGTTCGTCAACGGCGACTTCGATCAGATCTGCAGCATCAACGGAAATGGTCAGGGCGACCCGATGCGTGCAGCCTGCCGAGACCTTACCGTGGCGAGTCTGTCCTGCGGGCATTGGCTGCCGTTGGAGCGCAAGGAAGAACTCATCCAGGTCATCCGACGCTGGCTCCAGAGCAAAAAACTTTAATGGCGGTATACGAAGCAGCTTGAACGAAGACTCAAGCGAGCAACGGTGCTGTATGTCGACAGCCCCGTGGCGGTGCTCCACTTTCTCGCCAACCACGAACACGACGCCCCGGCTGAACTGAGCGAATTCCTCGTCAACGCCTCGGAGCGGATGGAAGGCTTCCGTGTGGTGGATGGAGTGTTTTCGCGAATCCCGCAGACGATCGCGGTGCGCAAACGCGCCATTACCGCTTCGCTCTTCTTTACGGACTTCAGCCAGGGCAGCATCTCACTCATATGTCGTCGCTCGGGCGCATCTGGGGCCAACCATGCCCAAGGAGCTGTCCATTCATCGCACTCAAGGCGGCGGCCCGACGGAAGCGCGAAGGATCAACTGGCACTCCATCTTCAGCCTCACTGGTGGCTTCTTCGGCTGCATCACCTTTTCCAAAAGCTCGGAGACTGCCCAGCGGCCCATATCCTCGTGCGGCAGCTTCAATGTTGTGAGCGGCGGCAGGATTTTTCGAGCGAGACTTTCATCGTCGAAACCAACGACCGAAATGTCGTCGGGAATCCTCAACCCACGCATCCTGATCGCATCATAAGCGCCCATCGCGACCCGGTCGGAAAAGCAGAAAACCGCCGTCGGCGGCAGCGGCAGATCGAGGAGCTGCAGCATCTTTTCCCGCCCGAGATCGAGCGACCAGGCTTCCGAAAGGATCAGTTCCGGATCGACGGCGATATCGTAGGTCGTCAGCGCCTGGCGATAGCCGCTCAGGCGATCGCGCGCCGCTTCAAGCCGCTGCCTGCCGGCATCGATCATGGCGATGCGGCGATGGCCGGCCTTGATCAAGGCTTCCGTCGCCGCATAACCGCCGGCATGATCGCCTGGAATGATCGAAGAGAACTCGGCCCGCTGCTGATGGCAATTCAGAAGGACGGCCGGATAGTTGCCAAGGTTGGAAGGCAGCACCGGCGCTAGCTGGGTGATGAGCGTGGCGTAGATTACGCCGACGATCTGGCGCCGTCCGAGATAGTCGAGAATGGATTCGGCGAATTCGACCTGTCCGCCCGTCACGACGGTGAGCGCCGCCAAGCCCTGCTCTTCCGCCGCGCTCCGAACACCTTCTATCAGTGGCGCGGCATGCTGCGAGGCCATGAGATCGTCTATCAGCAAAACGATGATGCCGCCGATCGGGTCATTGGCCGGCGCGGTCTTCTGATAGCCAAGTTCCGCGGCGACAGCCAGCACGCGCTCGCGCACTTTCTCCGAGACCCTTTTGCCGGGCGCCTCGTTCAGCACCAGTGAAACCGTCGCATGCGAAACGCCGACCTGCGAGGCGATATCGGACATGGTCGGTCGTTTCATCGTCTTGTCGTTCACTCGGTTTCTTTCTCGGACTCAAGGGCAGTCTGCGCGCACGTTAGGAAATCTGACGGACAATGTGAAGCTACGGCCCTTGCAGAAGTTACGTTTATAAGTTACGAAACTTTCGTGTAACTTATTTTGTGACTTAATCCAACCGAAAAGCTCGCGGCCATGACCATCGCCTCTCGCCGTTTCGCCGATACCCGTTCCGGGCCGCGTGCGCGCCTGTCTCTCGACGGAACCTGGGACTTTCAGCTGGAAGGGCGGACGCCGACGACGATCGCCGTGCCCGCGCCCTGGCAGGCTCATTTTCCGGATCTGCGAGCCGCGGCCGGCGTGGCAACCTATTCCCGAGCCTTCACCGTGCCGCAGGAATGGCTTGGCCGTCAGGTCATCGTGCATTTCGGCGCCGTGAATTATTTCGCCGAAGTATCGGTCAACGGCCGCGCGCTCGGTTCTCACGAAGGAGGCTATCTGCCCTTCGAATTCGTTATCCCTCCCGATCTGTTGACCGGCGAGTTGCGTCTGGATGTGAAGGTTACGCTGCCAAGCGCCGATGTCCGGGCCTTCCCGGATTTCCCGTTCGACGAGATCCCGCACGGAAAGCAAAGCTGGTACGGAATGGTGGGTGGCATCTGGCAATCGGTCTGGCTGGAATGCCGCAGCGAGGCCCATATCACCCACCAGGCCATTCGGGCCGATCTCGCAACGGGCGATGTCGCTATCGATGTCGAGCTGGCAGCGGCTTTTACCGGCGCCTTGAAGATCACGATTCTGCATCGTAAGGGTGCGGTCGCAGCTTCGAGCGAATTTGCGCTCAACGACAAGGCCCGGTTTTCGGCTGCGCTCAAAGTCGCCGATGTCGAAGCGTGGTCGCTCGACGATCCCGTTCTTTATCGGGCCGTTGCCGAGCTATCCGAGGGGGGCAACGTTATCGATGCCGCCGAGGAGAATTTCGGTTTTCGCACCTTCGAGGCAAGGGATGGAAAGTTCTTTCTGAACGGGCAGCCCTTCTACATGCGCGGCGCGCTGGATCAGGATTATTATCCCGAGGGTATCTATACACCGCCGTCGCTGGAATTTCTGGAGGATCAGGCGCGCAAGTCGAAGGAGCTCGGCCTCAACCTCCTGCGCTGCCATATCAAGGTTCCCGATCCACGCTACTACGATGTGGCGGACCGGTTTGGCCTGCTGGTCTGGACGGAGATTCCAAACATTCAGACCTTCACCGAAAAATCGGCGAAGCGCCTGCTCGATACGATGGAAGGAATTCTGCGACGCGACGGCAATCACCCTTCCATCGTGATCTGGACCATCATCAACGAGGATTGGGGAACACGCCTCGTCGAAAGCGCCGATCAGCGAGCCTGGTTGGAAGGCGCCTATCACTGGCTGAAGAGGATGGACCCGACACGGCTGGTCGTTGACAACTCCGCCTGCATTCCGAACTTCCATGTCGTCTCCGACATAGACGACTATCACTATTACGCCTCGGTTCCGGAAATGGCACGCGAATGGACCGACTGGGTATCGGCTTTCGCCACGCGGCCCGCGTGGTCCTATTCGCCGAACGGCGATGCGAGCCGGCGCGGCGACGAGCCGCTCGTCGTCTCCGAGTTCGGCGTGTGGGGTCTGCCGCATCCCGACAAGCTCAAGCAGGACGGCAAGGAACCTTTCTGGTTCATCAATGGCCTGGAGTGGGACAGCGACGGCGCGACCTATCCGCATGGCGTCGAACAGCGCTTCCGCACCTATCAGTTCGACAAGGTCTTTCCGTCCTTCGGCTCCTTCATCGAGGACACGCAGTGGCATCAGTTCAATGCGCTCAAATTCGAAATCGAGGAGATGCGCCGCCATGCCTCCATTCAGGGCTATGTCATCACGGAGCTGACCGATTTGCACTGGGAAGCCAATGGCCTGATGGACATGCAGCGCAATACGCGCGCCTACCACAATCGCTTCCACGAGATTAACACCGATGTCGTCATCATTCCGCGCATGCAGCACTATGCTGTGTGGGCAGGCGATACCGCCGATGTAGAGCTCGAAATCTCGACCGGTGGCAAGGCAATCCACGCGGCCGAACTGAGCTGGAGCGTCGATGGGACGGACGCTGGAAAGATGGCGATCCCGGCTATTAGCGCGACCTCGGTGCATCATCTACCGGCAATTTCTCTGCCCTTCACCGCCACCATGGCCGGCAGGCAGATCAGCATCCTGTTTACGATCACCACCGGCGGCAAGGAGATTGCGCGCAACAGCTTGGACGTCAGCGTCTATGGCAGCCGCTCGAAGCCGGCCCTTTCCGTCTTCTCGGCCGAACCCGCGATCGCGCAATATCTGGCAGCGCTTGACTATGCGGTCGTCGAGGCCGGCAAGGCGGACGTGCGGGTCGCGTCTTCTCTCAGCCAGGCCGATATCGACGCTATGGAGCACGGCGCCCGGTATGTGTCTCTCGCCGATGTGGGCCCGCTGCCGTTCGGCAATCTGCGCAACGATCAACCGAACTGGAACTATCCGACCGGCGGCGATCGCGGGCAATCCATGCCGCAGATGCGCGTCTCCGAACGCAACGGCACCATCTGGAAAGGCAATTGGGTCACGGGCTTCAGCTGGGTGAAGCGTTCGGGGAAATTCGAGCGCATGCCGGGCGGCCCGTTGACCGATCTCTCCTTCGTCGGCGTCAACCCGAACCGCGTCATCACCGGCTTTCGGCCGATCCATTTCGACGGCTTGGTGCACGCCGGCACGATGGTGGGCTGGATCCACAAGCCATGTGCAACCATTGCCGAGAGGGAGGTTGGCGCCGGCCGTATCGTCGCCACGACCTTCGGCCTGATGCGTGAAGCGGCCGGTGTCGATCCCGTGGCGGCAACCTTGCTTGATTGCATCATCGAGACGGCAGCCGGATAGGTGGCCAAAGGATTGAACCGCGGCATATGACCGGGAGGAGGTCGAGGCGGTCCAGTTAGTTGCAAGGGATATCACTCGGCTCGTTGGCCGTCGCGCGAGGCATAAGGGTCGCCCAGCGAAGAGCGGCCCGGGAGGAAAAGAGAAACAGCCTGGAGGAGAGAGAATGCGTAACCTGTTGAGAACATCGATCGCGGCGTTAGCCCTCATGACTGCCTTTCCGGCGTTCGCGGTCGAAAACGTCGTCTGGTGGGACTTTCTGTCCGGAGGCGACGGCGTGCGGATGAAGGCGCTGATCCAGCGTTTCAACCAGGAGCACAAGGACAAGATCCAGATCACGGGCACGACGCTCGAATGGGGTATTCCCTACTATACCAAGCTGCAGACATCCGCCGCCGTCGGCCAGGGGCCTGACATCGCCACATACCACCTGTCACGCCTGGCAGCCGCGGTTGCGGCCAAGACCGTCTCGCCGATCGATCCGAAAGAGCTCGAGGCCGTCGGCCTGAAGGACAGCGACTATCCACCGAACGCGATCGCCGCCTCGACGGTCGACAATCTGCGCTACGCCGTCCCCTTCGACGTGCATGGGGAAGTGCTCTACTATAACAAGACCATACTGAAAGAGCTGGGCGCATTGGGCGACGACGGCAAGCCGACCGGCATCGACACGCTGGAAGGCTGGCGCGCAGTGCTGGCCAAGGCGAAGGACGCCGGCAAGAACGGCGTCGTCATTTCTTCGTCCAACGGCGATCTGCGCGATATCTACACCCTGTTTGGCCAGCAAGGCGGCCAACTGACCGCGGACGGCAAGTTCCTGCAGGGCGACAATTTCGACAAGATGGAAAAAGCCTACAATGAAGTCGCCGACTGGGTGAAACAGGGCTGGGCGCAGCCCTATGTCGACACCGAAACCATAACTCCCACCTTCATCGCCGGACAATCCGCCTTCTTCCTGAACGGCAACTGGGAACTGCCGACCATGGAAACCGAAGTCGCCAAGGGCAACGGTTTCGAATACGGCATGGTCAACATCCCGGCCTGGATGGGAAAACCCGCCAATTGGTCAGACTCGCACTCCTTCGTGATCCCCAACAATGTCGGCGTCACCATGACGCCGGAAAAACGCGCCGCGGTTCTCGAGGTCATCCGATGGATGAATGTCAACTCGCTGGAATGGGCTGCCGCCGGCCATATCCCGGCCTATCTACCGGTTAGCACCTCGGCCGCCTACAAGGCGCTCAAGCCGCAGGCGGATTATGCCGCCATGGCGCTCAACGCCTTCTACATGCCAAAGACCCCGCTGACGGGCGCGGCTTCGAAGTTCGACGACGATTGGCAAAACATGGCGTCGGGGCCGCTCAATGGCGAGGGCGACGTGAAGGAAACGCTCGAGAAGTTTCGCGATCACATGAACTCTCAGTGACGTTTTCTTCGACAGCCCCGGGACGCCTCCCTGCCCCGGGGCTGCATCAGCGAGAGAGGTGGCGGATGGCCGCGGTCTGCAACAAGAAACAGGATCATGTGGTTGCCGCCCTGCTGGTCGCACCGGCGGTCGTCGCGTTTCTAGTGATATTTGCCTACCCGACATGGCGGATGGTGGCGATGAGCCTGACCAATGCACCGTTGATCGGCCCCGGCGAATGGGTTGGCCTCGACAATTATGCGCGCCAGCTCTCTTCACCCCAGTTTCAAAAGGCGCTTTTGAACACGCTCTACTTCATCGTCCTGACCGTCGTCCCCGGCACTTTTCTGGCGCTGTTCCTTGCCATGGGCATCAATCGCCTGAGCGGCCGCATACAGATGCTGGTTCTCGCCTGTTTTTTCCTGCCCTCGATCCTGCCGGTATCGGTGGTGACGCAGATCTGGACCTGGATTGCAAACATGCAATACGGCGTCATCCAGAATGTCATCGGTCTGTTCACCGGAGGGCGGCCGCTTCCGGTGTTGCGTTCGCCAACCTATTTTATGCCGTCGGTTGCCGTGGTCACCATCTGGTGGACGATCGGCTTCAACATCCTTCTGTTTCTTGCGGCGCTGCGCAGCATCTCGCCCGAGGTCTACGAGGCGGCCGCACTCGACAATGCCAGCCGCTGGCGGGTGTTTTCGAGAATAACATGGCCATTGATCTGGCCGGTCACGGCGCTGGTTCTGACACTGCAGCTGATTGCGCAGTTCAAGATCTTCGCGCAACCTTATCTGCTCGGCTATTTCGCCCACACGCCGGCGGACGCGCAGGCCGTTGTCATGACAGTCATCTACGATCTCGCCTTCAAGCAGAACAAGGGTGGCGAAGGCGCCGCCGTCGCCACCATCCTGTTCGCGATCATTCTCATTGCCTCCGTCCTGCAATATCAGTTCCTGCGTGCACGAGGGGAAAAATGAGCGTTCTCACGACAAGCGCGCGGACAGAGCTGGCCACGGCGAACAGTCGTGTCGCTTCGAGAGGTTGGAGCGGGCGCGCACTAACCGCGCTGACGGCATTCGGTGCCCTTATCTGGTTCTTTCCGCTCTACTGGGCGGTCATGACATCGCTCAAATCCGACACGGAGGTGGTCAGTCGGACACCCGGGCTTTTCCCGAAGGCGCCGACGCTCGAACCCTACCGTTACGTGGTCGAGCACTCCAGCATCGTGCAATGGTATATGAACTCGGTCGGCACCTCGGCGATCATCGCGGTTCTCGTGCTTGTGATGAGCGTCGGCTGCGCCTATGCGCTCAGCCAAATCCAGTTTCCCGGCCGCCGCGTGATTTATGGGGCGTTGATCGCTTCGGTGATGGTGCCGGCGGAGGCGCTCATCATCAACCATTTCGTGCTGATGAACATGTTCGGACTCATCAACAGCTGGGGCGGCATCGTGCTGCCGCAGCTGGTGGTGCCATCGGTCATCATCATCCTCAAGCAATTCTTCGACCAGATTCCAAAGGAATTCCGCGAGGCGGCGATGCTCGACAATGCCGGGCACTTGAGAACGCTCTGGAAGATCTATGTGCCGATGAACTGGGGCGTGATCACCGCGCTCGGCATCACAACCTTCATCGCGGCATGGAATAATTTCCTGTGGCCATTCCTGGTCGCGACATCGGACGGCACGATCACCATTCCCGTTGGGATTACCCAGGTAAAGGATGTCTTCGGCGTGCGTTTTGCCAAGGACATGGCCGCCGCTGTTCTGGCTGGCCTTCCCGTCGCCATTCTCTACCTTGTCTTTCAGAAGCAGATCACGCGCGCGATCATGCTTTCGGCCGGAATAAAGGGATAGCAGCCCGCGCGAGGGCGGAACGGGGTTGCTGGAAATTTCTCCTATCATTCGAGGCTATGTGATCAGCGCGATAACGTCAAAACATGACCGCGGTAGACTCGCCTGAAGTCGCGGGAAGGATCTGCAACCAAGCGTCTTGGCCATGCGCGAGAGAGAAGACGGCGCAGTCTGGCAGACTGTGTTGCGAAACGCCAAGACGCCGAAAGATTATCGACGGCATCGTGTTTGAAACGTGAAGTCGCCGGCTACATGCCGCAGGTCCAGTTCCTGAGACGAGAGGAACAACGTCGCCGAGTTTCGAGAGGGGCGCGAAACTTTGTTGTTGCCCGCGGGCGTTGGCATCACCCCTGCCTGGACATCGGTTCGCAGACTTTCGACAGAAGGTGAGCATCAGCTCACCACAGCGACGGATACCGTGCCGTTGATCGGATCCGAACCGGTGACGCCTCGCTCAGATAGGTACTGCCGCGCCATGACCGGCCTCATCAGACCGAGCCAGCCATCGCGTTCGTACCAATCGCGCGCCAACACAAGCAGTGTGTCCCTTTCTTCCAAGCATACCACCCCTTGGGCGGCACAGTTCGCTCGCCGAAGAGGCCGCGGTGTAAGCGGCCTGCACCAGGCGCTGCAATAGGCCCAGCAGGATCTATTCGGCAGCCACCACATGCCTGCTCTTCAGCACCGCGATCGAAAGGAGGAGCACGATGGCCGAGCAGATGGCAACGACGGCTACCATCGGTCTCGCCGTGCCATCCATGAACATACCGCTGACGCCAACCACCAGCGCCGAGGTCATGAACTGGACCGTCCCCATCATCGCCGAGGCCGTGCCGGCGATACGACCATGATGTTCAAGCGCTAGTACCGCCGCATTCGGCACGATCATTCCAAGGAAGGCATAGCCCGCAAACAGGAAGGCAGCCATGATGTCTAGGCGATCGACTCCGCCGGCCATCAGGACGGCCAGCGCCACCATCGTCAGCGCATAGCCAGATACCGCGCCGCGAATCACCTTGCGCAAACCAATCCGGCGGGCAAGCCAGCCGTTCATCTGCGACATGCCAATGAAGCCAATGGCGTTCACGGAAAAGACCACGCTGTAAAAGCTCGGAGAGAGCCCGTAATGGCCGATGAGCACGAAGGAGGAGTTGGCGACATAAATCATGTAGCTGGACATGCCAAAGGAAGCCATCAGCACCAGACCGAGATAATACGGGTCCCTAACGAGTGTTCCATAGGCCTTCAACGCCCCGCCGAGGCTGCTCTCACTGCGCGCCGCAACCGGACGGGTCTCCTCGAGGAAAAAGCGGCCCGCGACGAAGCCGACAGCGCCGGCGAAGACCATGACCCAAAAGATCAGCCGCCAGTTCCCGAACACCGTCACGATGCTGCCCGCGAGCGGCGCCAGGATGGGTGAGATACTGAAGACCAGCATAAGCCGCGACATCAGTTGCGCCGCGGCCGCTCCCGTATGCAGGTCGCGCACGATGGCGCGGGCAATCACGACGCCGGCACAGGCGCCGGTGCCCTGAATGAAACGGAAGGCGACCAGCCAGCTAATATCGGTGGAGAGCGCGCAGCCGATCGCGCCGAGGATGTAGAGCGCCAGACCGACATAGAGAGGCCGTTTACGACCAAACATGTCCGACAGCGGACCGTAGATAATCTGCGACACGGCCATGGCGGCGAAGAAGGAGATCAGGCTTGCCTGGACTGCATGGCTGTCGGCGTGAAGATCCAGACTGATCGTCGGCAACGCGGGTAGATACATGTCGAGGGCGAAGAGACCGACGGCTGAAAGAAGGCCCAGGACGATCGCATGGTGGGAGCCGCTAGCCCTGGGGGATGAAACGTAATCCTTGCTCTGCACGGAAAGACCTTTCCCGCACACGACATTCCCCGGACGAAGCAAGGCCTCATACAAAAAGCATGTGACGGGGATTGAGTGGGCGATTATAGATAGGACGGTGGAACGACGGAAATAGTTCAATGCGGAGCCCGTCATTCCTGTAAAATATTTTGGACAGTATTGTCCAATTAGTCAAGTCCTATATGGTGGTGTCATGAAAACTTCGCCCGCAGCGGTTTCTTCCGAGATAGAGAGTCCGCCCGCCACCAGCAAACGTCAGGCAATCCTGAAGGCGGCCGCAGACGTTTTTGCCGAGGAGGGGTTCGCGGCGGCGAGCATCGATGCCATCGCGGCAAGGGCCGGCGTGTCGCGTCAGACGGTGTACAATCAACTCGGCGACAAGGATAATCTGTTCAAGGTCGTGGTTGCAGAGATCACCGAGAAGTCGAGCGCCGACTTCTTTCGGGTGTTGGACACATTTCCCGTGGCGCCTGTCGATCTCGAAAAGGAACTGACCGAATTTTCATCGCTTCTCCTACGCAAGGCGGTCTGTGATCCGAATGGTCGCTGGCTACGCAAGCTCCTGGAGACCGAAGGCAGCAGATTTCCCGAACTGTTCGAGACCTGGAAGGAATACGGACCGGGCAAGAAATACCCAGCCATCGCGGCTCGGCTCGCGCAGCTCGCGCTGGCTGGCCATCTCGACATAGAGGATCCGGCACTTGCCGCACGGCAGTACATGGCGCTACTCGCGACAGATCTACGGATTAACCAACAGATCGGCCGTCCAACTGCAGAGGAAGAAATCCATCGTATGGCAAGAGAGGCGACAAAGACCTTTCTGCGCGCATTCGGCAAGCGCTAACGGCATCGCGTCGGGAGACCGAACGTCATTCCGTTGAGGCGCGCGCCCGCGGCATTGCCTCGACAATCGCGGTGCAAGATTCTGTTCTCTATCTCTTCGATATTTTGATCATTGCATCATGCTCGGGAACAAGGCAGCATATTCTTTCGTGGCGCAGCAGACCGATAGATTTTTGTAATTCCTCGAACCGTTGTTACTTATTGCCGGGGATGCACGGCAAAAGGGCTGACACCATAATGGTGACGCGTGCGCAGCAAATTGGCGTCGTGATCGGCCTGGCCTTCGTCACGGCATTGACGACCCTACGGGCAAGTGATCCTCCCTTGCTAAGGCTCGCGCGCGATTTGACATTCGACCAGTATCAGCGCCTGGTGCCCCGGACGTTCGATAACCAGCCCGTCCGGGTCGTCGACATAGACGAGGCGTCGCTGCGGGAGTTCGGTCAATGGCCCTGGCCAAGAAACCGGATTGCCGCCCTTGTCGACAGGCTTTCCGATCTGGGCGCGGCCGCTATCGCTTTCGATATCCTCTTCGCCGAGCCGGACCGACTTTCGCCGCGCAATATCGTTCGCGATGTCATTGGCATCGATCCGTCACTGCTTGGCAAACTACCGGATAACGATGAGATTTTTTCCCAATCGCTGTCGGGAAGGCCGGTGGTTCTAGGCTTCGGCCTCTCCAACGAGGGAGACTATCTGCCGCCGGTCAAGGCTGGGTTTGCCTATACCGGCGAAGATCCCTCCGGTGCGCCGCCGACGATCAAGGCCGCCACGCCTGTGCTGCCGCAATTGGAAACCAATGCTGCGGGGCTCGGCCATATCAGCCTCAATCCGGGCGCTTCATCGGCCGTGGTACGCGCGGTTCCGCTTTTTCTCAGCGACGGCAAGCAGCTTTATCCCAATCTCGGGCTTGAGGCGCTTCGCGTCGCACAGGGAGCCTCCACCTACGTGCTTGACGCCGCGCCGCGCACACCCAATACCCTCACCCGAGTCAAGATCGGCAATTTCGTCGCGCCGGTAACAGCAGCCGGCGAGCTTTGGCTCTATGTCAGCCGCGACACCGCGAAGCGATATATCTCGGCAAGCAAGATACTCGCGACCGAAGGCGCCTCCGCCGATATCAGAACCGCTATCGAAGGCAGTATCGTTTTCGTCGGAACCTCCGCTTCCGGCCTCCAAGATGTCCGCACGACGGCCCTTGACGAGAACGTGCCGGGTGTCTCCATCCACGCGCAGATCGTCGAGCAGATCCTTTCAGGCCGCTTCCTTTCCCGGCCGGACTGGGCGGATGGGCTGGAAATCCTGTCCATCGCCCTCTTGGGCAGCCTTCTGGTGGTCGTCACTACCTTCGTCAATCCGGCCGCGGCCCTCGCCTGCGGCCTGCTAATTACCTTTTTTGCCCTTGTGGCCTCCTGGGCCGCCTTTCTTTATGGAGGGCTTCTCTTCGACCCGCTGGCACCGATCGTCTCTGGATCGATCACGCACTTCGCCGCGACGGCATTCCGCTTTCTCGTGACGGATCGGGAGCGGCGCGACGTGCGGCGGGCTTTCGGCCACTACCTCTCGCCATCGCTGCTCCATCGCATCGAGCATACGCGCGACGCACTACGCCTCGGGGGAGATGAACGCGAACTGACGGTCATGTTCGTCGACGTGCGAAACTTTACCCAGATCAGCGAAGAGATGAGCCCAAGCGCCGTCGTTGCGTTTCTGAACACGCTGCTCGATGCGCTGAGCCACCATGTCATCGCCAATGACGGCACGCTCGACAAGTTCATCGGAGACTCGATCATGGCTTTCTGGAATGCCCCTGTCGATGTCTACGATCATGCCGGCAAGGCCGTGCGCGCGGCTCTCGGCATGCGGGAAACACTCGCCCACCTCAATGGCGACGATGCCTTCGGTTTCGGAGACGCGCGGCGGGTTGGAATAGGCATCGGCATCCACACAGGGCTTGCATGCGTCGGCAATATGGGGGCCGAGACCCGTTTCAATTACACGGCGGTCGGCGATGCCGTAAACATTGCCGCGCGTATCGAATCCGCCTGCAAGGACGTCAATTTCGATATTCTGGTATCCGAATCGACGGCAGGCTTGCTGCCCGATTGCGCTCTGCTCGAAGCGGGAGCGCTGACGCTGAAGGGTAAGAGCATGCGAACTAAACTCTTTGCGGTGGTCGGCGACGAACGCGTGGCGAGGTCCGCCGGATTTGTGGAACTACAGGCTGCTCACAGGCAGCTTGTCGATGCCCTTCGGGTACGCTCGACAGGCAGCCGCAAACTTATCAGCGCCGCCAAATTTAAGGCGCGAGCGGCGGCAGCAGGACTACTGCAGGATTTTTACGCCCAGATTTCTCGACGAGGCGGACACTTCGTCGACGAGACCGCGGACAAGGCAGCCGATATCTAGCTGATTTTGCGATTCAGCCTTTTCAGGCTTGGAGACGCCCTAACTTGCTATTCTCTCGCAATTCAGGACCTCAGCGATGGTGATGCCCGCCATCGTGATCACCTTGATCATTATGATCGCCGTCATCGCCTTCATTGTCCTCGTCGCCCCGATGATGATCGCCCCATCCGTGGTCGCCCCTGCCATGATGACCGTCGTAATGCTTGCCATCATCATCGTCATGGTTATGCGGTTTGTCGGGTGTATTTGGTGTATTTGGGACGTTCGGCGTCGTGGGAGTTTCGGTCGGTGCAGTCGGCGACTCCGTATGTGTCGGCTCCCGCGTGTTAGGTACGCTCGGCGTATCAGGCTGTGTCGGGCCGGGATTGTTCGCCGGAGCGCTGCGTGGGGAGATCCCGTTTGGCTGGCTCTTCATCGCCGTCGACAGACCGCAGCCACCGCCACTGACAAAACCCATTCGCCCTGAAAGCTGCTGATCCCCGGACAGAAACGGCAGAGCCCGCTGGTTGCCTAGCGTTTTGAGAACGTCGCGATTGACCCGGCGAGGTTCGCTGATCTGACCGTTGCGCTTCGCGACGACGCAATCACATTGCTGCTTCAGCTGCCTGCAGCCGCCAGCGCCGCAGAATTGCGCAGCGCCGTTCAACAGGACGACTGCAGTCGTGCCGTTGGCTCCGACATAAAAGTCAAACGCTGTTCCGCGCACGCCGATCGTTCCCGCCGGCGTCACGATCTGATAGGCTGAGTGGTTCGAATTTCCGCTCATCCAGCGAAAGCTGCCCTTTGCCGCATTCACGGTCAGCTTTTTCACCGCGCCCGAGTCATCGAACACGAATTTGTCGATGGTAACGGACGATCCGGCTCCGACGGCCAGTCTGGTGCCGTCCCGAAATGTGAACTGTCCGAGACCCGAAATCGAGGTGCGAATTTGCTCGTCCCGATGAACGGGATCATCGACCGCGAGCGGGCCGCCAGCACCCGTGACCTCGGTTTTGATCAACACCGCCTGACCGACCTTCTCGGCGGCTTTCAAAGACAGCGGCGCGAGCAGCGTGGCACTCAACACAACGGCCACGGCGTGACGAAGATAAAACACCCTCCCCTCCCAAGCTTACTTATATTTTATCATAATATATTTCTTATTACAAATCACGACCTACGGTTATATCCTTGCATATTTTTCAATTCTGGAATTTAATCATGGATAAACTGATGTATAGTTTCGATAATATTGCATTCATATCTTCTAATCGGAAATTCATAGAATGATTTCAATAACATTATCCGAATCAATTCTTCCATAGCACTAAAAAAAGAGGTGAGCCTATTCAAGGTTGCCGAGATCGAAGGAATTGCGTCAGACTCCTTCTCGACGCAACATTCATCACACGATTGCAGTCCATTGAAGAACCGATGGCTCGTTGGCCATGGTCGGTCATCGATTAGTCACCGCTACAGGTCAGTTCCGCATGTCTACAATTCGCTGAAGCAGCGCAGTGCGGGTCGCTGCTGTGTTGAAATATTTGAAAGGGACCGATTGCGCCTTTCGCAATGATTCATACGGATACTTTTAATTGTCGGGATATTTTGATTTTCTTCGCTCGCGCGGAAATAGAGACGCAAGCATACCGCCGGCACTGTTTGATCCGCAAATCAGAAAACCTTTATTTAAGTAGGCAGCTTAGTTGCTTCCGATGCTGCGATTCGGTCCATCTCAGGGGTCTTCCATAGCCAGGCGACCGTTCCGATCAGCGGCGGCCGTATGGACAGTACAGGTCGTCAGCACTTGAATGGCAATAGAGACCCTATCGTTGCCTATTGCCCGCGCAATGCTCCCGTTTGGTGAAGCAGGAAGCTAGGCTGCCGGAGATGGTCCATCTAGAGCTAGTTGTCTGCTTTCCGCTTCTAACCCAACTGGGAATGTGAAAAGATCCCAAACAGCCCCTTGGCCATTACGCCCCATGGCTTGCTTAAAACTCTTTCCAATCGGAAACGACTCGACCGCTAACGGCAGCCGATCTACGGGCCGTTTGCGCGACCGGCTCGGCGGAAGCGCGACGCGAAGGCTCAGCCATGGCGCGCGCGGTTTGTCGCAAGACTGCCGAGCTGGCGGAGGCCGCGGCGTCGAGGCGGAATTGAGATACGAGTTCGCGCAGCTTGCTGGCCTCAGCGGCAAGTGCGGCGGAGGCTGCCGTCGACTGCTCGACCATCGCCGCATTCTGCTGCGTCGTCTGATCCATCGTATTGACTGCCGCATTGACCTCGGCAAGGCCTGTCGACTGCTCCTTAGCGGATGCGGCGATGGCGTTCATGTGCTGGTTTATGCCCGAGATGCGCTCACCGATTTCCTTCAATGCGACACCCGTTTCACGCACCAGCTTCACTCCACCATCGACCTCGGTCGAAGAAGCATTGATCAGCGCCTTGATCTCTTTTGCCGCGGCCGCGGAGCGCTGCGCCAATTCCCGCACTTCCTGCGCCACGACGGCAAATCCTTTACCGGCTTCGCCGGCGCGCGCCGCTTCCACACCGGCATTGAGCGCCAATAGGTTAGTCTGGAAGGCAATGTCATCGATCACGCCGATGATATTGAAAATCTGCTGGGAGGAACTCTCTATGCGCTGCATGGCTTCCTCGGCCCTGCTGACGACATCAGCCGACCGGGTTGCGCTATCATCGGCGGCAGTCGCCGCCGCTCGCGCTTCTTCCGTCCGATTGCTCGAGTTGCTTACATTGACCGTAATCTGATCGAGAGCGGCGGCCGTCTCTTCAAGCGATGCCGCCTGCTGCTCGGTGCGGCGGGAAAGATCGTTGGCTCCGGAAGAGATCTCCTGCGTGCCGCTGTCAATCGATACAATACTCTCGGCAATCGCGTGCAATGTGCTGCTCAATTGCTGCAATGACGTATTGAAATCGTGTCGAAGAGCTTCGAAATCCGGAGCGAATGGCTCATCGAGCTGGAAGGAAAGATCCCCGGAAGCCAACCTCTTAAGTCCCATGGCAAGACCGGATGTCGCGACTCGCAAACGGTCCGCGGCATCGGTTTCCGCCTGCCGCTGAGTGGCGATCCGGTCGGCTTCCGCCTGCTGACGGTCCCTTGCCGCGTCCGCTTCGAGCTGGCCCTTGGCGATCGCTGCTTTTCGGAATACTTCAACAGCCTGCGCCATCGTCCCTACTTCGTCGCTTCGACCGATGCCGGTACAAACGATATTGGTGTCACCGCCCGCGAGCTTGGCCATATCGGCGCAAAGCGCCAGGATGGGTTTGGACACGGTCCTGCGGAACAACACGAAGAGCATGATGGAGAACAGCACCGTCAGCCCTAGGAGCCCCTGCATGATGCTGCGTATGGAACCTGCTGTGCGCGCACTTTCTGCCGAGATCGACTCCGATACGTTTTGTATCTGATCGCCCGCCTTCTCCATCGCGGTTTCCAAAGCGGAGAATTGCTTCATGAAATCGGGCAATGCCTTTAACGCGCCTGCCGGATCCTTCTCAGCCGTCGCGACCATTTTGGTTGCGTTGTCGATATAGCTCAGCAACGGAGATTCCACGCCGGCGAGCACCCTTTGAGTTTCCGGATCTGTCGCGAGCGCCTTGTTGGCCTTGATCATCTCGCGAAACGACGTGACATGTTCCGAAAGATCCGAGTTGACCGTTTTAAAGCCGATGCCGGATGCGGGATCGGATGCGAGCAACGCAGCCAGCACATCCGCTCTCAAAGCGTCATGCATCATATCTGCCTGCATGTGATTACGCAGCACCTGAGCCGACCCTGCTATTTTCTCGGCATTCTGCGTCAGGGTCGAGGCGGACCATATGCCAACACCAGTCGCGCCGCCCGCAATTACAAAGATTGCCACGCTTGCAAGGATGATTTTCTGCTGGATCGATGCCATGGAACATATCCCAAGATTTCCTCAAGAGAAGGATGTGGGATTGTGCTTAATTATCCGTCAAAATATGTCGATCCATGGAAATCTATTTCCAAATTATCAAAAAATACAACTACCTTTATTATCTGTCTTGATACATACCGCCAGGCGTTGATCTTCAACGTCAGTGAGAAAGTATACATCAAGCTAGTCCTGATAAGTACTGCTATATCGCTCAGCGGATCTTTTAAAGTAACCTTTTGAGAAGTTCGCCACGGAGCGGACCGCTGGATAGGAACTTCGTACTCCTGATAATATGGCGGCAAGGAAGCGATGAGCCGGTCGAAAGGAGCCTTATCGACAAAAAGGATCGTCGTCAGATTCCGGAAGCCAAAGATTGAATGAAGTGGCTAGTCCGTTGCTGCGTGGATTTTCGCGGCAAGGTTCCTCATATCGGCTCGTGATGAAGTGTGAATGCTCTCCGGCCCGATGAGCAGGCAGTTAATTGTTGCTCAAACCCTGAACGTCTCGCTCTTGAAAGGAACCTGACAAGCGCCCATTGCGGGATTCGGTCAGCATGGCGCCTCAAGAGACCGATGTCATTCGCACCGCTGAAGAGCAAGGTCTTGCTCGGACGTCAAGACGGTGGATGATGTCAAACCATTCGATCATCCCTGCTTCCTTTTCCTGCACCGCGTGGCGCGAGTAGTCGACTGCTCCGTTATTCACCTTGGGCGTTAAGCTTCGCGGCGCGTTGACCGAGCTTTGCGTTAAGCTGATCCAATAAGTGGCTGAGAACCCATTGATGAGTTAGAGATATCGGCATCCGCAGAGGTCACGGTGCAATGCAGAGATGGGTGAATCTCGGCACACATGAACACTGAATTGGCCAAACGAAAATGCCCCGTACAAAACGTCCGGGGCAATCCTTGCTTCTTGAACCGCGCTAGAGCCGCGGTGCCTCTCCTCACATCAAACCGATCAGAACTCCGACCATTCCTGCTGAAGATGTTTAAGCGCAGCATTGCCTTGCGTGACAGGAGCGGTGCGCACAGCAAGCCGGCCTGCTGTCGGGGCTGAGGCAGGCCGGGCCGGGGGCCTCGCCCGCGGCTCCATGCGCTCGGTTTCGCCTGTGCGGAATGCGCTCAGAAGCTCGCCAAGACGCTTGCTCTCTTCGGCCAAGCCTGCGCCGGCGGCATTCATCTCTTCGACCATGGCGGCATTCTGCTGCGTCGCCTGGTCCATATGATTGACGGCGCTGTTGATCTCCGACAGCCCCATGGACTGCTCCTGAGCGGCGGTGGCAATGGCATCCATGTGCTGATTGATCTGCAGGACCAAGTCGGCGATAGCTGCGAGGCCCTCGCCAGTGTCGTTGACGAGTTTCACGCCCTCGCCGACGGCAGCTTCGGAATTGCCGATCAGGGCCTTTATCTCTTTGGCGGCATTGGCAGAACGCTGGGCCAGTTCGCGAACTTCCTGGGCTACAACAGCGAAGCCCTTTCCGGCTTCGCCCGCGCGCGCAGCCTCGACACCGGCGTTGAGCGCAAGCAGGTTGGTCTGGAAAGCGATCTCGTCGATCACGCTGATGATCTGGCTGATCTGCTTGGACGAATGCTCAATTCTGCCCATGGCGCTGACTGCATTGCTGACGACCTGGCTGGAGTTTTCCGCTCGCGATCGAGCACCGCGCACCAAGTCACGTGCATCGCCAGCCCGCTTGGAGGTCGATTGAACATTGGCCGTAACCTCTTCCAGCGCAGCTGCCGTCTCTTCCAGCGAGGCGGCCTGCTGCTCCGTGCGCTTGGAAAGATTATCGGAAGCCTGCGAAATCTCGTAACTGCCGCTGTTAACGAGTGATGCAGCCTGGCCGACCTGGGACATGGCAGCGCGCAGCTGGCTGACCGATGAATTAAAGTCGTGACGCAGAGCTTCGAATTGCGCAGCCAACGGCGTTTCGATCTCGCACCGCAGGTCGCCAGATGCCAGATGACGAAGTCCCGTCGCAAGCGAACCCGTAGCCTGCAGCAGCCTCTCTTCCGCTTCTTCTTCGGCTCGGCGCTGCACTTCGAGGCGTTCATTCTCCGATGTAATGCGTGCTTCGGCGGCTTCGGCCTCGAGCGCCTTGTTGCGCAGGGCTGCCTGCTGGAAAACCTGTACGGAACGCGCCATGGCACCAATCTCATCACGCCGTTCAACGCCACTGATCGAGACCAAGAGGTTGCCTTGGGCAAGTTCGGTCATGGAACGAGTTAGCGCGCCGACGGGCCTCGTGACGCGAAGGAGGATGACGCATATGCCCGTGGCGCTCAGCACCACGGCAACAAGGAAGGTGAGTCCATAGGCGATCAAGCTGACGAATGCATCATTCTGGCTGGCGGATGCCTTGGCGACCATGCCATCCGCGGCTGCCGCCGCGGTGTTCGTGATGGTGAGAAGGGTTGCGTTGCCAAGCGGACGCCAGTCGTCGAGGGGCATGGCCTTCTTCTCACCGGCCGCGAATCTTGCAAGCAATGCATTATGTTTTGCTGCGAAGTCACCGCTGAAATAGGTCGCGCTGCTGACTTTATAGGCGTCCTTGACGACCTGTGGTGTCGACGGATGATTGACCAGAGTGCCGATTTGTCCCCAGGTGAAACTCGCAGCGTAATCGAATTGCTGGATCTTGCTGACGTCCTCGGGCTTCATTGCCTCTCCAGAGGCCAGCGTGTTGACGAACAACAGGTTTGCGGCACCGGCCGTCGCGCGCGTGTACCATGTCAGTGCACGGATCTGAATGAGTGCCGTCATTGAGGGATCACTCGTGCGGATCCGGCTTTCGATGGCGGTCGAACCTGCCTCCAACGCGGTCAAGAGCTGCTGACCGAGGTCCAGCGTCGTAGCCTGCAGTGCCGGATCGCGATCAGCAAGCTTCTTGGCGACTTCGCTGTCGAGCTTTGAGCGGAATTCGACAACCCGATCATAGGCATTCATGACATCGGCAATCGGGGCTTTGAGCGTCTGGTCGTCAATGTTCGCAAAGACTGATTTCGCGTCAGCTATATATTTGTCGACGATGCCCCTATCCGTTCTTAACAAGGCAAGCGTTGCATCTTGCCCGCCAAGCTCAAGTTTGGCGAGCGACGACCCATCGCCTCGCTCGTTGCGGAAGTTCGCAAGCGTTTGGAAGAGAGCCCGATCTAGCATGGTTAACTTCGAGATGTCGGCATACTTACCTGCATCGCGATAGGCATCAAGCGTCGAAGATCCCGTTAGCACGCACAGAGCGACGCTGAGAAAAAGGAAAATTCCAACAAGTATATTGCGAAGAGAAAAAATCATAATTGCTCACCTACGTTCGGGGTGCCGTAACGCTAACCCGCTTCGCCGAAACCCGTATTTCTGGAGCTCTCGAGGTGAAATTTCTAAAAGAAAAGCAGTCCGTGAGCCATCGAGACGCCGCTCGATCACAGGCGCATCATGCCCTGCCCAATCAGGAGAAAAGTTAGCCCGGTTTTGTTGAAACAGGATTAACGCTTTCCCCTAAAAACACAGGGGATTTTTGATCACCCGGTTAATGTCGTCCATGGTCTCGATTTAACCCGTTTTGCTTCATCTTTCCTGCGTTAGCCAAGAAAGACAAAGTATTCCGAAAGTTGAAAGTATCTCTTTGAGTTGACGCAAATGCGCGATTGGTCCTTTTCAGATAGAAATCTGCAATAACGGCCTAATCGCCAAACGCCAGCCGCTTAACCATATTGGAGGATCAGCCAAATCACGCCCTAAGCATGTTTGAGTGCATGACTACTTGGCGGTCTCGCGGCTGCCTAGACCATCAGCGGGAGTGCTATCGCGGGGAGCGAGACGATGTCCCGCCGAGTCCCAAGCAACGTTTGATGAGATGCCTGGCGACGACCAAGCGGGAAGATTTGTCGCTCAGAGGCAAGCGTCGCCAACCATCATGAAAGAACCGCCGCGGTCAGGTGTTCAAACCGCCATCGACGTTAAGGATCACACCCGTGACCTGCCTTGCCGTGGGACTAGCCAGGAACGCGACGGCCGCCGCGATGTCCGAAAGCACCCCATATCGGCCCAATGGGATGAGGTTACGCTGGAATTCAGAATAGTCTCCATTCGCCGGGTTCATCTCGGTATCCGTCGAACCTGGCTGGATCAGATTGGCCGTGATATCGCGCGGTCCCAGTTCCTGCGCTAAGCCCCGGGTGAAAGACTGCAGCGCCGATTTCGTCATGAAGTAGACCGTGCCCGTCGCGCCGACGATCCGATCCGCACCGGCTGAGCCGATCGTGATCACTCCCCCCGGGCCGAGATGCGGAAGGGCAGCCTGCGTCGAAAGGATCGTGCCGCGGATGAGTTGTCATTCCGTTTCGCGACAAGACCCGAGTGGTGAGTGCTTTGCGAAGCGACTGCCCTTTCTCCAGAAGGCAAAATGGCATGGTCGTCGTATTTGCCGCCGAACAATGCGCACAAGGTGCCGCCTTCGAAATTGTCGGCCATGACGATGCCCTTTCCCGCTCGTTGAGAGACGCGAACATGGTTGTCCATGCCGCCCTGAAGGAGGTATTTTCGGGACGCATCGATGATACGCGCCCCGCCTTCAAGGTTTTGACCGATCTGAATGATCTTTCCGCCTTTTCAACATCGTAGACATCAGAGGCCGTTGCCGCCCTGGCGTTCTTGATGACGAGATCAAGCGCGTTCATCGACCACTTCCTATCCTGATTTCATTTGCGGCGCGCGCGGCATCCACTACGGCGGCTCCGGTTTTACGGCTATGATTCAGCATCAAAAGCCCCGCCTGCGACACGTCTCCCCTTATGATGGCATCGAAGATGGCCTGGTGCTCGGCCACGGACTCCTTCCATCGCTGCTCCGAAATCAGTGTTTGGTGTCTGTTGTGCACCGATTGCTTGGTCAGGGTCGTATGCGTAGCTGTCAGCGCCGGGTTGGCCGCCAACTCGACAATCAGCGCATGGAGCTTTTGGTTCGCCTTGAAGTACGCTTTCTGATTACGCTTCGCATAGGCCTCGCCCATCTGATGATGCAAGCGCTCGATCTCCGCGAGCGCCCTTGGCGTCATCCTGGAGACCGCGATCTCGATCGCATGTCGCTCGAGCGCGCCAAGGACGTCAAACATATCCAACAGCTCCTCGGCCGAATACTGCCGGACCCGGGCACCGCGCCCTGGCAGAAGCTCAAGCAGCCCCTCGGACGCGAGCAATTTCACGGCCTCGCGCATGGGAGTTCGAGAAACACCAATCGCCTGAGCAAGAGCGACTTCATTCAATCTCTCGCCGGCAGGCAGGTCGCCACGGCTGACCATCTCACGCAACTTGTCGACTACGTGATGATGCAGCGAGGCGCGCTTTATGGCCACCGCATATGGTGCTTTCGTCGCCGGATCGTCGTCTTCGTCCATGGCCGCTTCCTTGGGCATGATTGTCGCGCCTGCCTCACTGATATCCAACCGAGCAGCAATTAAGCAAGTCACTTTGATGACTAAAATTAAAGCATCCTGACCACATTGAGGGCATGCAGATAATTACATAAATAATGCACTTTGTAAATATATATAATATTTTCAATAATTTATGATTTGGCATATTGCTTGCAAGTCATGTTTGTCCGTCACACCAGCAGAAGGTTTCGCCAACATGGCCAAAAGCAAATCCGCGATCGCTCGCATGCAAGCCTGCCGCTCCCGCACATCCCTTCTGATCGCAGCGACCTTGTCGCTTGGTCTGCTTAATAGCTCCGCCCACGCAGAAACCCCGAAAGACGTCCTGATCGAAGTCGCGGAGCATGGCCCGAACTCGCTCGACGCCATGGCGCCTGCTGCGAATGAATTCAGTCAGATGGCCTCGTGGCAACTCTACGATCGGCTGATAACGCATGGAACGAAGACCCTGCCGGATGGCAAGGTCATGTACGACGCGACCAAGATCGAGCCCGAGCTGGCAAAGAGCTGGGAAATCCAGGACGGTGGCAAAACTCTGATCTTCCATCTGCGTGAAGACGCCACCTTCCACGATGGCTCGCCGGTGACCGCGGAGGACGTCAAATGGTCATTTGACCGCGCCGTCTCTGTCGGCGGCTTTCCGACGGTGCAGATGGCGGCCGGCTCGCTGACCGATCCCAAGCAGTTCTCCGTTATCGCCCCCCATACCTTTAAGATCACCCTCGCTGTGGCCGACAAGCTCACACTGCCAGACCTTGCGGTCCCGGTTCCGTATGTCGTCAACAAGAAGCTCGCCCTCCAGCATGCAACGGCTGACGACCCGTGGGCGCTCAAATGGACCTCACTTAACGATGCTGGTGGCGGCCCGTTCAAGATCGGCAGCTGGAAGAGCGGCGACCGCATCGTCTTCGAACGCTTCGACAACTGGAAATCCGGCGCCCTGCCGGCGCTGAAGCGCGTCGTCCTTCGGGAGATCGCCTCGCCAGGAACCCGTCGTGCCCTACTGGAAAAGGGCGATGTCGACGTCTCCGTCGGATTGCCGCCGAAGGACTATGCCGAGCTTGCAGCCGCCGGCAAGGTCAACGTCATCGGCACGCTGATGCAGAACGAGCAGTTCAACGTCGACCTCAATGTCTCGATGAAGCCTTTCGACGACAAGCGCGTCCGCCAGGCGATCGCCTATGCCCTTCCCTATGACAGCATCATGAAGCAGGCGCTCTACGAGCGCGGCGAACCTCTCTTCGGCGCCGATACGGCAACACCCTTCCCACCGAAGTGGCCGGTTGCTTCCAAGTACAATACCGATCTTGACAAGGCCAAGGCGCTTCTGAAGGACGCCGGCTATGCCGACGGTTTCAAGTCCGACCTCTATATCGACATGAGCCAGACGACCGTTCAGGAGCCGATGGCGCTGCTGATCCAGGAACAGCTGAAGAAGATCGGCATCACCATCGAGATCCACAAGGTGCCCGGCTCCGAATGGTTCGCCAAGATGGGTTCGAAGAGCATGCCGATGGACATCAACTATTTCTACGGCTGGCTGGACTATCCGGAATACTTCTATTTCTGGACCTATGACGGCAAGAACAACAGCGTGTTCAACACGGCCAACTACTCGAATCCCGAACTGGACAAGCTGATTGAACAGGCCCGCTTCGAAAGCGATCCCGCGGCCTACGACGCGATCATCACCAGGATGAACACTATCGCCATGGACGACGTGCCGCGCGTGCCCGTTGCCCATTTGTATTCGGACATCGCAATGCAGAAGAACGTCAAAGGCTACGTTTACTGGTTTCACACGCACCTCGACCTGAAGTCGATCTCGAAAGAATAGCGCGGAGGCCGGGGCGTCCTCGACGGCACCTCCCCGGCATCTAACCCGTATCGGCCAATTGCTTAGGAACGTGATGCGCGGAGATTGAGTTCATGAAGATTGCCCTGAATTTTGCAAAGCGGATCGCGACGGCGATCCCCAGCATCATCGGCGTTGTCGTCGTCACGTTTCTGCTGGCGCGGGCGCTGCCCGGCGATGCGGCTGTCTATTATGCCGGATCCTCCGCAACGCCCGAAAGCATTGCCCAGATTCGCAAGGCTCTCGGGCTCGACAATCCACTCTGGTATCAATTCGGCGATTACACCTCGCGCCTTCTTCATGGAGATCTCGGCACTTCGCTCTCCAGCGGCCAGCCGGTGTTTCAGGATCTATTCACGCGACTGCCAGCATCGATCGAACTAACGCTCTGCGCGCTTATGTTCGCCATGCTGATCGGACTGCCGCTCGGCATCGCGGCCGCGACACGCCCGGGAAAGGCGATCGACCACCTCTGCCGCGTCATCGTCTCTGTCGGAGCAGCCTTCCCTACTTTCTTCGTCGCCCTGGGACTGGTTTATGTCTTCTATTTCAGGCTTGGCATCGCGCCGGAACCGCTCGGTCGCCTGAACGACACATATTTTTCGATACCGCCGACGATTACCGGGCTCTATCTCGTCGACACGTTGCTGGCGGGCGACATCCAGGCATTCTGGGCCTCCCTCTCTCAGCTCTTGCTTCCATCCATTTCGTTAGGGCTGTTCGCGCTAGCACCGATCGCCCGCATCGCCCGCGCCTCCATGCTGGCTTCGCTTTCCAGCGATTTCTGTCGCACCGCGCGCGCCATGGGCCTCTCTCGAACCAGGATCGTTTACGGATACGGCCTACGCAACGCGATGCTGCCCGTCATCAATATTCTCGGCATGGTCTTTTCCTTCCTGCTCGGCGCCAATGTCTTGGTCGAGCAGGTCTTCGCCTGGCCCGGGATCGGCGCCTATGCCGTCAATGCCGTCATCACGTCGGATTATGCCGCCGTCCAGGGTTTCGTGCTGATGATGGCAATCCTCTACATCCTCCTCAACCTCATGGTCGACCTCGCCGCGGCCGTGATCGATCCGAGGGTTCGCTACGATGGCTGAAACCACCTCATCAAACATGCAGGCCAGCACCTTCTGGCGAGATATCAGGCATATGGCCGGCGAAAACAAGCTAACGCTGGCCGCAGCTCTGATCCTGCTGTTCTTCGTCCTCGTTTCGGTATCGGCGCCCTGGCTCGTACCCTATGATCCGCTGGCGGTGGAGCCGGCCGCGGCCCTGAAGGCGCCGAGCCTGGCGCATCCTTTCGGAACCGATGCGCTAGGCCGCGACATCCTCAGCCGGGTTGCCATCGCCACGCGGCTCGACATCGGCATGGCGATCGGCGCCGTCGCGTTGTCGTTCGTCTTCGGGACGGCGACCGGCGCGATCGCCGGCTATTTCGGTGGCTGGACGGATGCCATCATCGGCCGCTTCATGGATACGATCATGGCGTTTCCGCTCTTCGTCCTGGCGATGGGCATCGTTGCCGCCCTTGGCAACAGCGTCGAGAACATCGTGCTGGCGACGGCCATCATCAATCTGCCGTTCTATAGCCGTTTCGCTCGAAGCGAGGTCAATGTCCGCCGCGACATGACCTTCGTCGAGGCGGCGAGAATGGGCGGTAATCGTCCGTTCAGGCTGCTGGCGTTTCACATCGTGCCCAATATCCTGCCGACCATGATGGTCCAGGGATCCCTTAATCTCGGCTGGGCGATCCTCAACGCGGCCGGTCTTTCCTTCATCGGTCTCGGCGTGCGGCCTCCAACGCCGGAATGGGGCATCATGGTCTCGGAGGGCGCCTCCTACATCTTCTCCGGCGAGTGGTGGACCTTCGTCTTTCCCGGCGCGGCACTGGTCATCACAGTCTTCTGCTTCAACCTGATCGGCGACGGCCTGAGAGACATTATCGACCCAAGGAGGCGCACGTGAGCGTACCTCTGCTTTCAGTAAAAAACCTGAACGTCGATTTCCTGACACGATCGGGCACCGTGAAGGTTCTCAACGATGTCAGCTTCTCCCTTCCAAAGGGAGAGATCCTCGGGATCGTAGGCGAAAGCGGATCGGGCAAATCCGTGCTTTCCTATGCCCTGATGGGGCTGCTCGACGACAATGCCGCGATCAAGGCGGATAGGATAGAATTCGGGGGGATCGATCTGGCCGGCCCGACCTCGCCGCTCGCATCCATTCGTGGTCGCGAGCTGTCGATGATCTTCCAGAGCCCACGCACCGCCCTCAACCCGATCATGCGGGTTGGGCGGCAGATCGAGGATGTGTTGCGGCGGCATGGCCCGGTCTCCCGGGCAAACGCCAAGGCCGCGGCCATTGCCGCCCTTGCCCGCGTCCGCATCCCGGATCCCGAGCGACGCTATGAAGCCTACCCCTTCGAGCTCTCAGGCGGAATGTGCCAGCGCGTGATGATCGCCATGGCGCTGTCTTGCTCTCCGTCATTGCTGATCGCCGATGAGCCGACGACAGGGCTCGACGTCACGACCCAGGCGGTCGTCATGGATCTGATCCGCGACCTTGTCCGGGAGACCAGAATGTCGGCCATCCTGATCACTCATGACCTCGCCCTTGCCGGGGAATATTGCGACCGTATCGTCGTGATGCATGCCGGCCATATAGTGGAAGTCGCACCGGCCGGTGAACTGCAATCACATCTCGCACACCCCTATACGAAAGGGCTTTTCGCCGCGACGCCCACGGCGGAGACGGAGCTTGAGCACCTGGCCTCTATCCCAGGCAGCCTGCCCGATCTGCGAGGCGAGCTTCCGTCGTGCAGATTCCTGCATCGCTGCGACCGGCGACAGCCGGACTGCCAAACCGCACTGATCCCGCTTCGCCCGATCGGTGGTGATCACTCCGTCCGCTGCAGGCACCCGCTATGAGCGCTTTCTCCTCGCCACTCATTGAAATCCACGGTCTGTCGAAACGCTATCCCGTCGGTACCTTCCGCCGGAAAATGCTTCACGCCGTCGACCAGGTCGACCTGACAATAGCTGAGAGCGAATGCATTGGACTCGTCGGCGAATCCGGTTGCGGAAAATCGACGCTCGCCCGGGTGCTCGCCCGCCTGATCGATCCGACGGAAGGCGGGATAAGGCTCTCCGGCGTCGAAGTCGGAAAGATTCCGGCAAAGGCGTTCGGCGGATCGCCTCTGCGACGGGACATCCAGGTCGTGTTTCAGGATCCGACGGAAAGCCTCAATCCGGGCTTCACTGTGTTTCAGGCGATCGCCGATCCACTGAAGCGTCTCGTTGGCGGCACCGGCAGGGAGATCGCCGACCGGGTGCTTGCAGCGCTGGACGATGTCGGGCTGCCGCGGGAATATGGCAGCCGCTATCCGCACCAGCTGTCGGGCGGCCAGAAAGCCCGCGTCGGCATCGCGCGGGCAATCGCCGTCAATCCGAAGCTTCTCGTTCTCGACGAACCGACATCAGCACTCGATGTCTCCGTTCAGTCGCTCATCCTCAATCTCTTGTCGAAACTGCAGAAGCAGCGAAACATGAGCTATCTCTTCGTATCTCATGATCTCAACGTCGTCCGGCTTCTCTGCGACAAGATCGCGGTTATGTATCTCGGACGAATCGTCGAATTCGGACCCTCAAAGTCCGTCTACTTCAATCCGCGCCATCCCTACACCCGGGCGCTGATCGACGCCATTCCTGATCCAGAACGGAGGAATTCCGAGCGCACAAAGCTCGAAGGTTCAGCCTCCAGTCCGATCGATCCGAACCCGAACGCATGTCGCTTCGCCGGCCGCTGCCCGGTGGAACTCCCGGCCTGCACGCAGTCCATGCCGCCCCTGACACCATGCGGCGACGGCAATCTGGTGGCTTGTCATCGCGCGGCTGAAGGCGATCCATCATGACCCGAATTCTGCTCTTCAACCCCAACATATCGACTGACGTAACGGACCTTCTGGTCCAGGCAGCAAACCCCTTCCTCTCGGCCGGATCGACGCTCATTCCCGTGACCGCGCCCCGCGGCGTTCCCTATATCGCCACACGGGCGGAAGCCGTGATCGCATCGGGCATCGTCCTGGATGTCCTGGCGGAACGGGAAGGCACTTTCGATGTCGCCATCGTCGCCGCATTCGGCGATCCGGGCCTCGCCGGCGCACGGGAATTGATGCCGGTCCCGGTGATCGGCCTTGCCGAAGCCGCCATGCTCAGCGCCTGCATGCTCGGCCAGCGCTTCTCGATCGTGTCCTTTTCGCGCGCGCTCGGACCGTGGTTTCGCGAATGCGTGGCAATGCATGGCCTTCTCGACAGGCTGGCAAGCATCCGGCTTCTGGATGGACCATTCGCATCGCTGGCCAATATACAAGACGAAAAGGAAGGGCTGCTGATCGAACTGGCGCTCAGGGCCATTGAAGACGATGGCGCCGACGCCATCATCCTTGCCGGTGCGCCGCTTGCGGGCCTCGCGGCACGCGTTCGCGACCGAATTCCGGTGCCGGTGGTGGAATCCGTCGTCGCCGCCGTCAAACAGGCCGAGCTTCTCCTTGCCCTCAATCCGAAAAAGGCATCCGCCGGCAGCTTTCGCCGACCGGACCCGAAACCGTCCATCGGCCTTTCGGCAGCGCTCGAACGTTCGCTGCTGGCAAGCGCACGCCCGGCATCGCCACGGCACGAAACGTTCTCATAGCAGGAGGATCCCATGCCTATCGAAGAATACCCGACCCTGTCAGCCCGCACGATCACGCAGCGCGTGTCGTCCGGCGCGGTTTCGGCCCGCGAGATACTGGACGCCGCATTCATGGCTCTCGACAAGGTCGAGCCGATCATCCATGCCTTCGCGACACTTGCGCGCGAAGAAGCCTATGCGACCGCCGACGCGCTTGATGGCAGGATCGCCCGTGGCGAACCGGTTGGCCCTCTCGCCGGTGTTCCGGTCGCAATCAAGGATCTGGTTCTGACGAAGGGCATACGAACCACCTTCGGATCCAACCTTTATGCAGACTATGTCCCCGATGCCGATGACATCGTCGTCGAACGGCTGAGAGCGGCCGATGCCATTATTCTCGGAAAGACGAATGTCTCCGAGTTCGGCTTTGGCGCGCATGGCAACAATCTGCTGTTTCCGGCCACCGGCAATCCATGGAACACCGAACGATCTCCAGGCGGCTCCAGCGCGGGCTCGGCGGCAGCCGTGGCGGCCGGTATCTGCCCCATCGCCATCGGCAGCGATGGCGGAGGCTCGGTGCGTCTGCCAGCGGCTCTGTCCGGCCTGGTCGGCATAAAGGCGGCGATGGGCCGCGTACCGCTTTGGCCGGGATGCCGCGACATTTCGCTTCCAGGCGTCTCGGGCTGGGAATCGATCGAACATATCGGCCCCATCGCCCGTGACGTTGCAGACGCAGCGCTCATGCTCTCCGTTATCGCCGGCCCCGATCCTCGCGACCGCTGGTCCATACCCTGTGCCGATCTCGACTGGACCAGCATCGCCCCACTGCCCCCCGGCACGAAGGTGCTCTACTGGCCGACCTGGCATGACCAGGCGATCGAACAGGCACTGAAGGATGCGACGGACAAGGCAGTAGCGCTGGTTGCCGAGGCCTGCGGACTGGAGTTGGTGGTCGGCGTTCCGCCTGAAATCGCCGTGCACGCGACCTTCAAGGCCATGGTCGCTCTCGAAACCGACCTGACCGGCATGCGCAAGCTTCTTACAGAAAAGTCGCTTCCCGTCTCCAAGGCGGTGACAGATCTGCTTGCCGAGTCACGGCCTTTCGAGGATGCCACGAATGCCATCACCGCCCGTAAGGCCTTCGTCGATGAAATAGCAAAGGTGATGAGCGGCTGCGATTTCATCTTGACGCCCACTCTCTCGGTCACTGCCTTCCCCAAGGACCAGGATGGCCCGTCGACAATCGACGGCAAGCCCATTGTCCCTTACGAATGGTGCCCCTTCACCTCGCCCTTCAATCTGACCGGTCAGCCGGCCGCCAGCGTACCGTGCGGCCTCGTCGATGGCCTACCGATCGGCCTGCAGATCATTGGTCCCCATCTCGGTGACGCGCCGGTGCTTTCAGCGGCCGCGGCCTTCGAGACGGTTCTGCCGAAAATTGGCCGCCCGCCCATCCATGCATAATCAACCCTACCATCAGGAAACACCCGTGAAACCGCTTCGCATCGGGATGCTGACTCCATCCTCCAATACCGTCCTTGAACCCGTGACCATGCACATGCTCCGGAAGCTGCCCGACGTGACGGCGCATTTCTCCCGATTCCGGGTCACTGCGATCGGGCTCGACGCCGCACTACTGAGCCAGTTCGACGATCGTCCGATGATGGCGGCTGCCGAATTGCTGGCCGACGCCAAGGTCGATGTCATCGTCTGGAACGGCACCAGTGCCGGCTGGCTCGGCCTCGACAGCGATCGTCATCTATGCGAGCGCATCACCAAGGCAACGGGCGTGAAGGCGTCTACATCGGTGCTTGCCCTCTTTGACGTGATGCGTAAGCGAAATGAGAAAAGGATCGGCTTGGTTTCCCCGTATACCGACGACGTCCAGGTCGCGATCGTGAAGTCCTTCGCCAATGAAGGGGTCGATATCATCTGCGAACGGCATTTAGGCATTCGAGACAATTTTAGCTTCAGTCAGGTGACAGGCGAAAAGATTTCCAAGATGGTCGACGAGCTCGCACCGTCAAAACCTGATTCAATTGCTGTATTTTGTACCAATCTCGCCGGCGCCTCGCTCGTTGATCAACTGGAAGCGGCACATGGGATACCCGTACACGACAGCGTCGCGACGGCAATTTACGGCGGACTATCGGCGGTGGGGTATGATCTGAGCCGTGTGTCCGGCTTCGGAAGGATGTTTTCGTAGACCGGTACATCGGAACACGAAAGTGAGCTCGCGCTATCGCGAGCACTCTTGGTCGGACCAGAGGGCATATTAGGCGCGCCATAACGTCCGACCATCGACGCTATCGATGTGCCGTTGTGTTTAGGAACGATCGGGAAGTTGAGGGCCGGCGCTCACCCGATCGACGGCTTTCAGGAAATCGCCAAGGTGACTGGAATGGCTAAAGGGAAGGCGCGATGCTGCCATGACGGAGGTCCGCCGGAAGGCGACATCCCACGCCTATTCGCCTCTTGAGCATCGATCACGGCGTTTGCTAGGCGCTGCTTGACACCTGCTTCACTTCGTCGGCGCAGTCCGCGCGGTCAATTTATTTCCGTCCGGGTCGCGAAGATATGCGACGAATGACCCGTTCGGACGCTCCGTGGGCGGGCTCTCGATCGCCATGCCCCCATGTGCCGTACCGGCGGCATGCCACGCAAGGACATGGTCGGGGGTCGCGGCGGCTATGCCGATAGTCCCGCCATTGGCCGCGGTCGCCGGCTTGCCATCGATGGGCTTCGTGATCATGAGCCGGCCGCCCTCATGGGTATAGATCAGCCTGCCTCTCGCGTCCATCTCGCCGGGATTGCCTCCCAGTGCAGCGAATGTGGCGTCGTAGAAGCTTCTCGCTCGCTCCAAATCGTTGCTTCCAATCATGACGTGAGTGAACATCGTTTCATCTCCACTAAGGTGTCCAATGGCCCTATCCTACGCTAGCCTAGCCATGCTGAACGCGCAAACCTCCCAATTGGACAGCCTCTCCCGTTCATTCTGCCCGTATCGGCGATGAAATCCAGATCATTGTCGCTGGCGTATTGCGGCCGCTGATCACGATGCGGGGATAATTTGCAGCTGAATGATGAGCAATTGTCAAATAGCCGGATATAACGTCGAGCGGTCTTGTCATCGATCCCGACCTGGCCGACCAATTGGGTAAAATCGGGCAACAGCATTACGTCGCCGCAGCTTCAAGGCACTACCGCTGCTCGGCGAAAACAACGCTGGCATCGCTGACGGTGGCGACATGTGAATAAGCCGCCTGTCTAGCCGCCTGAGCGTCTGCGCGCATGATCGCGGTGACGATGATGTCGTGCTCATCGAAGGACTTGGCGAGACGTCCGGGAAGGCGGAATTGCGCGCGACGGAACGGAGCGAGCCGGGCGCGCGTTTGCGTCACCAGCTCAAGGATATGGTCGTTATGAGCGCCGCGATAGAGCTGGTTGTGAAACTCGACATTGTATGTGGCATAATCCTCCTCGGCCCCGGCGCGCACCAGCCGGGCGGAAGCGCGATGTTGACGCTCGAGGGCGCGACGTTCGTCGATGGTCATTCGCTCCGCCGATAAGCGCGCGCAAATAGCTTCGAGCTCCGCCATTGCCTCAAACATCGAATGCAGATAGGCACCACTAACATTCGTCACGACGGCGCTGCGGTTCGGTTCACGACCAACGAGACCCATCGCGCCAAGTTCGCGCAGCGCTTCGCGAACCGGGGTTCGTGATACCTCGAAACGAGCCGCGAGTGTGATTTCGTCAAGCTTCTCGCCCGGCAGGAGCGACCCGGTTACGATCATATCGGCCAGAGCCCGCACCATCTGCTCGACGGTCGTTCCTGGCCTCACAACGTCCTTACGCTTGATCTGCTTCAAAGAAATAGGCGAATCCCTCAGTTCGTGCATACAGATGTACGCACGAACAAACTAAAGTCAATCATCAATTTAATATATTGTTTTTAAATGATATTTTTTCAAAAGAAGAACTCGATCCTATTGATTATCGCGGCGCGGCTTTCAAAATAAAGATCAAAAAAAGTGCATTGCTTATTTAAGGGCATTATTCCAAGAAAATCTGCATCCACTTTCGGCGATCAGAACTTCGATGGAATTTTATTACAGTAATATCATTAACTTAATATCTGGCATAGCGATTGCATACACTTTGATGTGATCTTTTTTACGAACCGGGCTCCCGCCCCAAGGAGCATTCCATGACGACACTCCTTCACATGAATCGCCGCAACTTTCTCCGGGCTTCGGCCGCAGGTGCGCTTGCCAGTGTCGCGCCGGGCCTTCTGTCATCTCGCGCCCATGCCCAGACCGCCCTCACCGTCGGCTTCATCTATGTCGGCCCAAAAGATGATTATGGCTACAACCAGGCCCATGCCGAAGGCGCTGCCGTCGTCAAGGCGCTCCCTGGCGTCACCGTGGTCGAGGAAGAAAACGTCCCTGAAACCGTCGATGTTCAAAGGACGATGGAATCGATGATTAATCTTGACGGCGCAACGCTGATCTTCCCGACGTCATTCGGTTATTTCGATCCGCATATGCTGGCCATGGCCGCCAAATATCCCAACATCCAGTTCCGCCATTGCGGCGGCCTCTGGCAGGCCGGCAAGAACCCGGTCAATACGGGCTCCTATTTCGGTTATATCTTCCAGGGCCAATATCTGAACGGCGTGACCGCCGGCTATGCCACGAAGAGCAAGAAGATCGGCTTTGTTGCTGCCAAGCCGATCCCGCAGGTTTTGCAAAACATCAACGCCTTTCTGCTCGGTGCGCGCTCCGTCGATCCGGCCATCACCTGCCAGGTGATCTTCACGGGTGAATGGTCACTGGCCGTAAAGGAAGCCGAAGCGACCAACGCGCTGATCGACCAAGGGGCGGACGTCATCACCTGCCATGTCGACAGCCCGAAGGTCGTCGTCGAAACCGCCGCCGGCCGCGGTGCCTTCGTCTGTGGCTATCACGCCAATCAGAGCCCCCTTGCTCCCGCGAAGTATCTGACTGGCGCGGAGTGGGCCTGGGGGAATGTGTACTCCGACTTCGTCAAGAAGGCACAAGCTGGCGGAACGCTCGGCAATTTCGTTCGCGGTGGACTGAAGGATGGCTTCGTCAAGATGAGCCCGCTCGGCCCTGGCGTTTCGGATGAATCCCGCAAGAAATTCGAGGCGACACTTGCCGAGATGATGGCCGGAAAATTCTCGGTCTTCAAGGGGCCCATCAAGGACAACAAGGGCAATGCTGTCATCACTGCGGACAAGAGCTTCGCCGAGGACGCGATCGAACTCGAAAGCATGAACTATCTCGTCGAAGGCGTCGTTGGCTCCACGGCTTGATTACCGAGGGAGCACCGTCATGACGGTTGAAATCAATGAGCCCGCATTGTCCATCGTTCAGCAGCAGCGGACGCAGCTGCGCCCGGCCATCGAATGGCTCGCGCGGCGGGCCGAGCCTGTGGTGATCACGCTTGGCGCGATCCTGGCGGGCCTCGCGCTGTTCTCCCTATTCATCCTGTCGGTCGGCAAATCGCCGGCCGACCTCTTTCGCTTCATGTACGCCGGCGGCTTCGGCAGCTGGTTTTCCATCCAGAACAGCTTGAGCCGCGCCTCCCCGCTGTTACTCACCGCGCTTTGCGTCGCGCTGCCAGCAAGGCTTGGCCTCGTCATCATTGGCGGCGAAGGCGCCGTCGTTCTCGGCGGCGTGGCGGCCGCGGCGATCGCACTGCCGATCATAGGCCTGTTGCCGCCGATTATCGTTCTTGTCCTCATGGCGCTTGCCGCCATGACAATCGGCGGCATCTGGATCGGTCTTGCCGGCTTCCTTCGCCACTATCGCGGCGTCAACGAAACCATCTCCTCACTGCTGCTCGCCTATATAGCCATCGCATTGATGAACCAGTTCGTTGAAGGCGCGCTGCGCGATCCGGCAAGCCTCAACAAGCCCTCCACCAAGCCGCTGCCTCACGACTATATGCTCGGCAATATTCCAGCCATGGAGGTGCATTGGGGCCTCGTCATCGGCGTTGTCGCCTGTGTAGGCTCGTGGATATTGCTCGAGATGACCAGTTATGGCTTCGCCGCCCGCATCGCCGGCGGCAATGTTCGCGCCGCGCAGATCCAGGGTTTGCCCGTGGGACGGCTGATTGCCGGTTTCACGGCGATTGCCGGCAGCTTCGCCGGCCTTGCCGGCATGATCGAGGTCGCCGCGGTCCAGGGCAGCGCCAATGCCTCGCTTGCCGCCGGGTATGGTTATACCGGCATCCTCGTCGCTTTCCTGGCGCGTCACAATCCGCTTGCGATCATCCCGGTCGCCATCTTTCTCGGCGGCATCGATGCGTCCGGCGGCCTGATCCAGCGCCGCATGGGCCTGCCCGACGCGACCGTGCTCGTTCTGCAGGGCACGCTCTTCATCGTCATCCTCTTTGGCGAAACCTTCTATGGCCGCTTCAAGATCTTCAATCCCGATCTCTGGAAAAGGAGCGCATGATGGACGATGCCGCAATCGGTCTCTGGGGCGTGCCCCTTGCCATTCTGGCCGGCGCGATCCGCGTCTCGACGCCCTTCATATTCGTCAGCCTCGGCGAGACGATCACCGAACGCTCAGGCCGCATCAATCTCGGCCTTGAAGGCACGCTCGTTTTCGGCGCCATGACCGCCTATGCCTTCGCCGTCATGAGCGGCTCCCCCTGGCTCGGCGTGCTCGCCGCGATGGCGAGCGGGGCGATCTTCGGCGCTGTACACGGCTGGATCTGCAAATGGCCGAAGGTCAACGACATCGCCATCGGCATCGCCATGATGCAGTTCGGTCTTGGCCTTGCCTTCTTTCTCGGCAAGTCCTTCATACAGCCTGTCGCGCCGCGCCTACCGGCGATCCCCTTCGGTTTCTGGTCAAACCTGCAGCCTGTACGGGCAGCCTTGAACATCAATACCCTTTTCATTCTCGGTGCAGTCCTCGCCCTCGTCCTCTGGTGGGCATTCAGGAACACCAAGATCGGGCTCATGCTGCGCGTCGTGGGCGACAGCACGGACGCGGCGCGCGCCATGGGCATAGACCCCGATCGTGTCCGGCTGCTGGCAACCGCTGTCGGCGGTTCGCTGGCTGCGATCGGCGGCGCCTATCTATCGCTCTACTATCCAGGCTCCTGGAACGAGCGCATCTCCTCCGGACAGGGCCTGATGGCCGTGGCGCTGGTGATCTTCGCCCGCTGGAACCCGATCGGCTGCTTCGTCGCCGCGCTTCTCTTCGGCGGCGCCGGCGCGCTTGGCCCAGCTCTGCAGTCCGTCGGCGTGACGCAGGGATATTATCTTTTCTATGCCGCGCCGTACGTGCTGACGCTCGTCATCATGATCATCACCTCCTCGCCCACCCGTGCGCTTAGCGGCGCTCCCGGCGCGCTTTCGCTCACCAAATAGGAAGATCAGCCATGAATAGTCTCGCAGCCGCGGCCAACGGGCAGAAACTGACTTATATCGACGCCGATCCCTATCCTTGGCCCTATAACGGCACCCTCGGACCGGACAACACAGCGCTCATCATTATCGACATGCAGACGGATTTCTGCGGTAGGGGCGGCTATGTCGATCACATGGGCTACGACCTTTCGCTGGTCCAGGCGCCGATCGAGCCGATCAAGGCCGTCCTGGCTGCCATGCGTACAAAGGGCTATCACATAATCCACACGCGGGAGGGTCATCGGCCTGACCTCGCCGACTTGCCGGCTAACAAGCGATGGCGCTCGCAACGCATCGGCGCCGGCATCGGCGACAGCGGCCCCTGCGGCCGTATCCTCGTGCGTGGAGAAGCCGGTTGGGACATCATTCCCGAGCTTTATCCGATCGAAGGCGAGGCAATCATCGACAAGCCGGGCAAAGGCTCCTTCTGCGCGACCGACCTTGAGCTGATTCTCAACCAGAAGCGCATCGAAAACATCATCCTGACCGGGATTACGACCGACGTCTGCGTCTCAACCACCATGCGCGAGGCGAATGACCGGGGCTTCGAATGCCTGTTGCTCGAGGATTGCTGCGGCGCGACCGATTACGGAAATCACCTTGCCGCCATCAAGATGGTGAAGATGCAGGGCGGCGTTTTCGGTTCGGTCTCCAATTCCCAGGCCTTGATCGAGGCATTGCCCTGATGCCTTCACTACGCGCCCATGTCTATCGCGTCGCCGCCCAAGGGCCGGACGATACCTCCGGCGTCGAATCGCTTCTTGCTGACGGCCTGGCGGCCAAGAATGTCGTGGCTATACTCGGCAAGACCGAGGGCAATGGCTGCGTTAACGACTTCAGCCGCGGCTTTGCTACCCGCAGCTTCGAAACACTCTTTCGACATCACGGCGCCGATGGCGTCTCGTTCGTCATGTCCGGAGGGACGGAGGGGGCGCTCTCGCCGCACTGGACGGTGTTCGCCCGAGAAGTGGTCGATGCGCCGGCCGAACGCGCGCTGGCGATCGGGGTCGCGCGCACGCCTTCGCTGCCATCCCAACATCTCGGGCGGCGCGAACAGGTTCTGCTTGTGGCTGAAGCTGTGCGCGTAGCGATGCGTGACGCCGGCATCGACGACCCAAGCGACGTCCATTTCGTGCAGATCAAATGCCCGCTCCTCACGCTCAGCCGCATCAGCGCGGCTGAGGCCGAGGGAAAGACACTCGCCACCCGGGACACATTGAAATCGATGGGCCTGTCGCGCGGCGCGTCGGCGCTCGGCGTGGCGGCCGCGCTCGGCGAGGTCGACGAAGGAGCACTCCGAGACACCGACATCTGTCACAGCCATGAGCTCTTCTCGCGCCGCGCCTCCGCCTCGGCCGGCGTTGAATTGACGGATCACGAAATCATCGTGCTCGGCATGAGCGATCGATGGTCGGGGCCGCTGGCGATCGACCACGCGGTGATGCGTGATGCCATCGATGTAGCCGCGGTGCGCGAGGCATACGAGCGCCTGCCGGCCAAAAGCCGCCTTGCTGCCGTTCTCGCCAAGGCCGAACCGGATCCCACCGGAAAGGTTCGTGGCAAGCGCCATACGATGCTGGACGATTCCGATATCTCAGGCACGCGCCATGCGCGCGCCTTCGTCGGCGGCGTGCTCGCCGGCTTCTTCGGCATCACGGATCTCTACGTCTCCGGCGGCGCCGAACATCAAGGGCCTCCCGGCGGCGGTCCCGTCGCCATCATTGTCGAAAAGGAGCACTGAGGTGAGCATAATTCGCGATACCCCTCTTCCCCAAGCCGGCAAGGCGGTCGGCATCGAGACGCACGACATGACCATGCGTTTCGGTAGCTTCACAGCACTGGACCAGGTATCCGTGAGTATTCCCGCAGGTAGCTTCCACGCGCTGCTCGGTGAAAACGGCGCGGGGAAATCGACGCTCGTCAAATGCATCATGGGTTTCTATCACCAGACCTCAGGTTCCCTGTCCGTGGACGGCCATGAGGTGGCGGTCGCCTCCCCGAAGGATGCTGCTATTTTTGGTCTCGGCATGGTTTACCAGCATTTCACGCTGGTGCCGTCGCTGACAGGCGCGGAAAATCTCGTTGTCAGCCGTGCCAAGATACCCCCTATTATCAACTGGGCCAAAGAGCGTAAGGCGCTCGCCGCCTTCATGGAGCGGATGCCCTTCAGGATCCCGCTCGACCGGCGGGTCAGCGAGCTTGCCGCCGGCGAAAAGCAGAAGCTCGAAATCGTCAAGCAGCTTTATCTCGGCCGCAGCTTCCTCGTGCTTGACGAACCAACCTCCGTACTGACGCCGGCGGAGGCAGATGAGATGCTCGGCCTGGTGAGGGGCATGACCGAACGCGGCGAGCTGACCGTTTTGATGATCAGCCACAAATTCCATGAGGTGACGAAATTCGCCAATGCGGTCTCGATCCTGCGGCGTGGCAAGCTGGTCGGTGGCGGCAAGGTCGGCGAACTCTCAACGGCGGACATGGCGGCGATGATGATCGGCGACATCAAGCTTGCCGAACTCGACACGCGCGTTCCTGTCACTGATACGGCCAAGCCGGTATTGCAGGTGGACCAGGTCAGGGCGCCCGACCGCTCCGGCCTGAAGACGATCGAGATCGACAAGCTGACGGTGCGTTCCGGCGAGATTGTCGGCATCGCTGGCATTTCCGGCAATGGCCAGAAAGAACTCACGGAAATTCTCGCCGGGCAGCGGCCAACCGAGACCGGGGCGATCAGCGTCAACGGCGAGATCTATGGTGCGACGCGGCCCGAGACACGAAAGAACAACGTCCGCTTCATTCCGGAAGAGCCGCTGCAGAATGCCTGTGCGCCGCGCATGACCGTCAGCGAGAATCTCGCTTTCCGCACCTTCGACCTGACGGAGACCGGCGCCGAGGCGATCTGGCTAAACAGAAGCCGGATGAAGAAGCGTGCGACATCGCTGATTGCCGACTTCAAGGTGAAGACGGCATCATCGGCCTCGCCGATTGCGGCGCTTTCCGGCGGCAATGTTCAGCGTGCCGTGCTGGCGCGGGAGCTGACGGGCGACGTCGATCTGTTGATCGTCTCCAATCCCTGCTTCGGCCTCGATTTTTCCGCCGTCGCCGAAATCCGTGCCCGTATCATGCGTGCCCGCAACGCCGGGGCGGCGGTACTGCTTTTGTCGGAGGATCTCGACGAACTTCTGGAAATGTCGGATCGCATCATGGTGATCTCCGAAGGCAGGCTCGTCTACGAAACACCGGCGCCAACCGCCGATATCTCGGTGATTGGCGCTCATATGGCGGGACATCACGGATGACCGACATCAGGGCTCAACCGTTTCCCTTCGCGCTGCGACGCGAGGCCGTGGCATTGATCGTCATCGACATGCAGCGCGATTTTGCCGAGCCCGGCGGCTTCGGCGCCAGTCTCGGCAACGATGTCAGCCGCATCACGAAGATCATCCCCGACGTGAAGCGGCTGATTGCGGGCTTCCGCTCAGCGGGCCTGCCCGTCATCCACACGATGGAGTGCCACAGACCTGACCTTTCCGACCTGCCACCCGCCAAGCGCGACCGTGGCAATCCCTCGCTCAGGATCGGCGATCTCGGACCGATGGGCCGCATCCTGATTGCCGGCGAGCCTGGCACGGCAATTCTTCCCGAACTCGCCCCCATCGACGGCGAGATCGTCATCGAAAAACCTGGCAAGGGCGCCTTTTACGCCACCGGACTCGGCGACATCCTGAAGCGTAAGGGTATCAAGCAGCTCGTCTTCGCCGGCGTCACCACGGAGGTCTGTGTCCAGACCACCATGCGTGAGGCCAACGACCGCGGCTATGAATGCCTGCTAGCCGAGGAAGCAACCGAAAGCTATTTCCCCGAATTCAAGTCTGCCGCGATCGCGATGATCCAGGCGCAGGGTGCCATCGTTGGCTGGACGGCGCATGTCGACGACATTCTGGAGACCATCAACAATGCCTGAAACGACACGCGAACTGCTGACGACGGGTGGCTGGAATGAACTGACTTTCGGTCCGTTTCGGGATGGCGTCACGATCCATTGGATTCAGCATTTCGAGGGCGACCAGCCAGGCGTCGCCCTACTGAAATACGAGGTCGGCGCGTTCGTGCCCCGCCACCGGCATGAGGGGCTGGAGACCATTCTGGTGCTCGAAGGCGTGCAATCGGATGAGGCCGGCGACTATGCCAAGGGCTCCTACGTTGTCAATGCCGCCGGGACGGAGCATTCGGTGTGGAGCGATACAGGCTGCGTCGTCCTGATCCAGTGGGATCGGCCCGTGACAATATTGGAAGAGAAAACGGCGTGACACACCTAAGATCTACCCGCCACTATCGAAGCTAGAGATTATTCACTTTCAATCCAGCCGCCTCGAATGGGTTTGTATCGCGAGTAGATCATCGGTTCCGCAGGTGCCTTCTCGCGACCTTTCCGCGGTGTTTCAACGTCTCGGTCGCGGCCGATAGCCGCTGGTAAAGAGGCAAGCGTAAAGCGTTCAAGGGGACGAACAGCTGCCTCAATAACATCACGGATCCCGGTCTCGGTGCTTCGGCCATGACGAGCACGATGAGATGTCCGTTCTGGACCGCGTCGCTGGAAAGGATCCGAACCAAAGACCCTTTATCGCTCCGTTCTCACGCCATTGATCTCATTGGCATTACGCGTGCATGCAGGAGTCAGCGGCCGATATCTTGAAGACTTCGCGCGGTATGTAGGTGTCAAGGCGTCGCTATCCCGCGTCGGAAAAGGTTACGAGGGTCATGACATCGGAATGTCTCGACCCTCGCTGGGAGACGCTTAGCTGCCCTTGCGACCCGCAAGCTGCGGAACGAACATATCACTCCACTTGGTAGGCATGGTCTTGATCAAGCCGGCACGGTGCATAAATCGGCGAAATTCATGATCCCGTTTGGGGTCGTATCGAACTTCGCATCCTTGTCCTCGATCATCTCCTGCGCATCCGCGGGCTCCACCTTAACCTTGGAGCTCTTGGCGAAGATTTCCGCTGCCCGCTTCTTGTCCTTGGCGATCAGTCCGTTGGCTTCATCGAGTGCATCGATGAAGGCCTGCGTCATCTTGGGGTTGGCATCGACGAACTTCTTCGGTGCGAAGGTGACGTCAAGAGTGATGTTGCCGAGATAATCGGTCGAACTCAGCACCCGGTGAACATTGGGCGATTTGGCTTCGACGTACTGGAACGGCGGGGACGTGAAATGGGCGTTGATTTCGGTTTTTCCGCTCACGAGCGCCGCCAAAGCTTCGGGATGAGGAAGGCTGACCGTGAGGGGGTCAAGTTTCGCGTAGTTCTCTTCGCCGAACTCCTTCGCGACAATCATCTGCAGCACGACGGCGGAAAGCGATGTTTTGATGCCGGGAAGTGCAATCTTGTCGCTGCTCTTGAAGTCTTTGAGCGACTTGATCTCGGGATTGTTCGTGTTGAGCCACAGCGAAGTGGAGCTCATGCCCGAGACGCCAACGACTTCAACGTTGGGGATTCCCTTTGCCTTGGACCACAGAGTCACGAAGCCCGGAGCACCCGTTCCGGCAAAATCCAAGGTACCGGCCATCATTGCGTCGTTGATGACGTTGCCGCCATCAAGCGACAGCCAGGAAACCTTGACGTCGCCAAGACCGGCTTCCCTGGCATGCTTCTCAAGAAGCTCCTGATCTTCCATGACGATCAAGGGCAGATAGAGAATGCCGAAGCCCTTGGAAATCCTGACTTCGTTGACCTCTGCATGCGCGGCGGTCGCAAGCATGCCAGCTGCAAAAAGACATAAGAATGCCTGTTTCAGTTTCACGTATTCCTCCTCCTTGTGAACATGAACTCTTTGCTTGAAGATTAGTGTTGCATGCCCCAGCGGCGAACCGTCTTGCGCTCGATGGCTGCAAAAATGATGTTTTCCACGAAAAGGCCGATCAGGATGACGGTGAACAAGCCAGCGAACACATTCGCCGTTTCAAGCTGATTGCGGTTTTCATAAATGAACCAGCCAAGCCCACCCGAGCCGGACGACACACCAAAAACCAGTTCTGCTGCGATCAAGGTGCGCCAGGCAAACGCCCAACCGACCTTCAAGCCCGTCAAAATGGCGGGAAAGGCCGCGGGAATAAGGATGAGTCTTACAAGACTGAGGCGCTTGAGGTGGTAGTTCTGACCAACCATCTTGAGTGTGGGAGAGACCGAGCGGAAGCCGGCATGGGTGTTGAGTGCGATTGCCCACAGAACCGAGTGAACCAGAACGAAGATGACACTGCCAGAACCAAGGCCGAACCAGATAAGTGCCAGTGGTAGAAGTGCTATCGCCGGAAGCGGATTGAACATCGAGGTCAATGTCTCGAGCAGGTCCGCACCCAGCCGTGATCCAATCGCAAGCGTGGTCAGCAGCGAGGCGAGAACGATACCGATCCCGTAACCGATGACCAGCGTCTTGAGCGATACGATCATACGATCGGGAATAACGCCATTGACGATATTGGCAACAAAGGCTTCAACCGTCTGCCCGAATGTCGGGAAAAGCAGAGGGTTGGCTAGCCAACGGCCATAAATCTCCCATATGAGGGCCAGAACCAAGAGAATGGAGGCTTTCCGCAGAAAACCGACGCGATAGACGCGTTCGAGCGCACTCACAGATTTTGCGACAATCGGAGCGTTGCCGGAATTCACGTCGTTTATGACTTCGGGTCTGAAGGTAAAAAGATCGGTCATTTTGGTCACCCCGTCAGTGTGATGCGAACAGCATGTCGTTGATGCGGCTCTCGAGCTCCGCCTGTCTGGCAGTCCCGAGTTGATCCGGCGCGATGCTATTGAGCTCGGCCTTGACTTCGCCAGGATGGGGCGACAGCAACAGAATGCGCGTGCCGACGCGGATTGCTTCTTCAATCGAGTGCGTGACAAATAGAACGGTGAATTTGGTATCGTCCCACAGACGCAATAGCTCGTCCTGCATCTTGCGGCGCGTCAGCGCATCGAGAGCCGCGAAAGGCTCGTCCATGAGAAGGACATCGGGCTCCATGGCCATTCCGCGTGCAATTGCCACGCGCTGCTTCATGCCGCCTGAAAGCATATGCGGGTAGCTGTTCATGAACTTCGCCAGCCCCACCTTTTCGATGTAGGATTCGGCCCGCTCACGCGCTTGCGCACCCGAAAGGCGACCCGATGCGGTGAGCGCAAACATGACGTTCTCGATAACGGTCTTCCACGGAAGCAGTTGATCGAACTCCTGAAAAACCATCATGCGGTCTGGACCAGGCTCGGCAACCAAGCGGTCCTTGATCGTGATTTTACCTTCCGTCACGGGGAGATAACCACCGATCGCCTTCAACAGAGTGGATTTTCCGCAACCCGACGGGCCAAGAAGAATGAAGCGGTCGGAATTATGCACATCGAAGCTCACACGGCGGGTCGCGGTGATCAATGCATCAGGTGTTTTATATTGTATCGTGACGCCTTCAACGCGCAGCAAAGGTGCCGGCGCCCCGCCAATGGATAGCGTGTCCATCAATCCTCCCGAAATATGGTTTGCAACTCCTCTAGTGCGATTTGGACGTTAGCAAGCTATTCTGACTCTTATCTGACTCAAGCAGCACGGGAGGCGTGGGAGCGTGCGGGTTTTAATCGTGGAGGATACGGAAGACATTGCGAAAGCGATATCTATCCGTTTGGAAAATGCGGGCCATGCCGTGGATCTGGAAGCAGATGGAGCCAATGCCATCGATCTGCTGAATGTTCAGGCCTACGATCTGGTTATTCTCGACCTGACTTTGCCTGGCCGCGACGGGCTCGAAGTTTTGCGCAGCATTCGCGCCCGCCGCGTGAAAACGCCGGTTCTCGTGTTGACGGCGCGCTCGGAAGTCAACGAGAAGATCAGCGCTCTCGATCTGGGTGCCGATGACTATTTGACCAAACCGTTCGACTATGGGGAACTCGAAGCAAGAGCGAGAGCCTTGATGAGACGCAACGACGGGCTGCCGGATAATCGCATTTCTTTCGGCGCTCTTGTGGTGGACCGCAAGGCACGAGTGGCAGCAGTCGATGGCCAGCCGCTCAGTCTCACGCGAAGGGAGTTGACCGTTCTTGAAATACTCGCTTCAAGACCGGAGAGAATTTTTTCCAAGGAAGAATTGGTCGATCAGCTTTTCAATTTCGATCAGGATCCAAGCTCCAACGCCGTCGAGCAATTCGTCGCCAGGATAAGGCGAAAGCTCAGTGGCTCTTCCGTGGAGATCCGAACGTTGCGGGGCCTCGGGTATCAAATTGTTTCTACGTGAATTCAGTCGATCGATCAGGGTCAGGATACTTGGGCTTGTTGCGGGTGTTCTTGCCGGTGGTGCTATCATTTTAGGCTGCATGGCGTCCTACGCTGCCAATACCGCGGCACAAGAGGCCTATGACCGGCTCCTTGGAAGCGGTGCGGTCCAATTTGCAGAAAACGTCTTCGTGCAAGGCGGCGTCGTGACGTTGGACCCTCCAGCCTCGACCATCTCAGGCCTCGCCGCCTACGATCTTGTCTTCTATCGCGTCGTCGACCCACGCGGCATCGTCGTTGCAGGAAGTGAGGATCTTTCCCCGACGGCGCCGCCTCGGCACACGCAGAAGGAGTTGGTTTTCGAGAATGGCGTCTATGCGGATCAGCCCGTGCGCATGGCCACTATTTCGAGAAAAATCGAAAATCCCGCCGTTACCGGCTGGGCGGAGATCACGGTCGCACAGACGATACATGCGCGTATCGCCCTCGCCCGTAGCCTGACATACCAAGCGCTCGGTGTGATCGGCGTGATGTTCTTGCTTGCCGTGGCGGCGACTACGCTCTCGCTGCGATTTGCCCTGAAGCCGCTCATACAGATCGAGCACGAAATCCAGTCGCGCGATCCTGACGATCTGTCGCCAATTCATGCCGAACCTCCGGTCGAGATACGCAACCTCGTCCAGTCCATCGACGGATTCATGCGCCGACTGTCCGAGCGCATCGCGATGTTCCAGAGGTTCATCGGCGATGCCGCACATCAGATGCGCACGCCGCTCGCTGCACTCGACGCTCAGGTCGAGATGCTTTCACATGCGAAATCCGGTGCTGCAATTAAGGATTCAATCTCACGGATCAGGGACAGGAACAACGAGCTGGGGCGTCTCACGGGGCAATTGCTCGACCATGCCATGGTCCTCCACCGCATCGATTCAGCCCGACTCGAACCGGTGAATATCAACGAGTTTGTCAAGCTCGTAATGTCGAAAGCGGTGCCACTTTCGATGTCGAGGGAGATCGACATCAGCTTCAAACCTGCCACCCGAGATATCGTTCTTTCCGTCGATCCGATCAGCCTTCGGGAGGCAATCTCCAACCTCATCAACAATGCCTTGGCTCACGGAGCGACCTCCAAGTTGGAAGTGGAAGTGAAACCTCTTCCAACGGGAGTCAGCATCATCATCCGTGACGACGGAGATGGTTTCGATGCCGATCCACAATCGCTGCTTGCTCCGTTCGAAAAAGGGCCTAGGTCCCGTGGTTCGGGACTGGGCTTGACAATCGCATCAGAGGTCGCGAAAGCGCACCACGGCTCACTGCTTTTTCAGCGAGAGGATGATTTCACCGTTGTCCAACTAATTTTGCCGATGTCGCTCCGATGCTGAGGCGGTGTCGTCCATGACTATCCGAGCCGTCTCGTGCTCCCGATCATAGCCAACGCTTTTCCGACAGCAAGGTCTTTGGCGGAGCTGTCGACCACCGATTGTACGTAGCCAAGGCACACATTTTTCGCTCCACTGATCCTCAGTCAGGCGATTGAAAAACATTACAATGTTGGCTGATTCCAGCGCCCATGCATCGACGTCCATGACGGCGTTTTAGAGATTATCGCCGGCACCAGTAGCAGATTTCCCATGACCCTGAACTTCCAGATGCTTGCAGCCATCGGAGGGAGAGAGCGCTATTTGATAAGGTCGGCAATACGATTGAGCGCGCCGGCAAGGCCCTTCAGGGAGACGGCCAGGGTCAGCGGTTGGGCGGGGCTGGCAGCGGAAACGGTAACGTTGAGGGCTTTGCCGGTCCTGAGCTTTGCAATCGTGTCTGCTTCGAAGGTCAGCGGCACGAGGCAGCCTTGCGGCAGGCAGGTCGAGAACGGCAGAGTATTGCCGAGAGGGGCATCGTCGACCTTCAACTGAGCGCCCTGGGGCAGTGCCAGTCCGAGAGGCAGCACCAGCGTACCCCGGAACTTACCGTCCGTTGCCTTGCCGATCTCGACTGCCAGGACGGTCTGCTTCGTCTGATTGCTGGTTTGGATCTGCCGGGCGAGGCAGGATGGAGTATTGGCCTGCATCTGGCACACGACGCCCCAATCGTCGTAGGTCTCGACCAGCGAGCTGGCCCCGCCCGGCAGCGGAGCGGCGGTGGCGATACCGCCGACGAGAGCGAGCATTGCCGCCAGCACTGAAGCCTTCGGCAAATAGCGGGATGACGTCATTAGAATAGGTTCCTTTCATATGGTTGGGATCCGGCCGTGCGTGACGGCTCAGTCCGCCGGACGGCCAGCGTCCAGTGGGTTGTATATCGCAGCTACGGCGTCGCCTGGCCCGGAAGCGAAACGCAGCCGTTGCCATTGTCGAGGCAGACGAACGTGCCCTCGAAGCGTGGATCGGTGATCACATCGTGGCCGCCATCCGCGGTTTCCGTGCCGTCGGAGACCGGCGGGATCGGCGCAAAGCGGCCGGCATCGAAGCTCGGCATCACGGAGCTTGCCTGTGTGCCCGGTTCGGGGTTGGTGGCCTTTTCCACGGTCAGCACGCCTGGAACGAAGTCCATGCGATAATTGGCGGACGCCAGAAGCGTGCCCTGGGTGATCGCATAGGCACCCGGCTCACTGAGACGGGTTGCGGGCGTGGCAAGCCCTCCCGAAAGCCTGTCGCCGTTGACCAGGCCCGCCCCCATGACGGTATAGGTCAGTGCCGGATTGGCGAGGCCATAGCGTCGGCTGAGAGAGTCGGCCGCAACCGTAATGGCACGCTGGTTCACCGTGAGGTCTGCGCCCATGTAGCTGATCGCGTAATTGACGTTGGCCAGCGACCCTTGCGTGATCGCGTAGGCGCCGACATCGGAATATTGCCCCGCCGTGGTCGAAAGCGAACCGGAGAGCGTGTCGCCATTCAGCAGGCCTGCCGCAGCATAGGTCAGCGTCGGATTGGCATCACCATAGGTCTTCGACTTCGCCTCCGCCGTCACCGCGATCGCGCGTCGGTTCACGTTCAGGTTGGCTCCGACATAGGTCAGGGCGTAATTGCTTGATGCCGAGAACGAGCCGGTGATGGCGTAGCTGCCGACGTTGGAATACTGCCCCGCTGTGGTCGAAAGTGATCCGGACAGCATGTCGCCATTGACCAGGCCCGCTCCTCCGACGGTGTAGGTCAGCGCCGGGTTGGCATCGCCATAGGTCTTCGACAGCGTATCCGCCGTGACCGTGAGCGCGCGTCGGTTCACGCTCAGATTGGCTCCAACATAGGTCAGCGCGTAGTTGCTTGACGCCGAGAAGGAGCCGGTGATGGCGTAGCTGCCGACATTGGCATATTGCCCCGCCGTGGTCGCGAGTGATCCGGACAGCGTGTCACCATTGACCAGACCGGTCGCGGTATAGGTCAGCATCGGATTGGCATCGCCATAGATCTTCGACAGCGCGTCCGCCGTCACTGTCAGCGCACGCGGGGTGACTGTCAGGTTGGCGTCCGTATAGCTGATGGCGTAGTTTGCATTGGCCAGTGTACCCCGGGCAATCGCATAGGCACCGACATCGGAATATTGCCCTGCTGATGTCGAAAGCGAGCCGGAGAGCGTGTCGTTGTTGACAAGGCCAGAGGTCGTGTAGGTCAGCGTCGGATTGGCATCCCCATAGGCTCTCGACAGCGCATCCGCCGTAACGGTTAGCGCACGCGGAGTGATTGCCAGGTTGGCGGCATTATAAGTGATCGCGTAATTGGCATTGCCGAGGCCACCGAGAGTGATCCCATAGCTGCCAACATTCGAATACTGCCCCGCCGAAGCCGAAAGCGATCCGGAGAGCATGTCGCCATTGACCAGGCCCGAAGTTGTATAAGTCAGCGCCGGGT
>NZ_VIUA01000007.1:0-237080 GCF_007828395.1 Rhizobium sp. ERR 942 | reverse complement strand
GGTTTGCATCGCCATAGGTCTTCGACTTGGCATCCGCCGTTACCGTCATCGCACGCGGAGTGACCGTCAGGTTGGCCGCATTGTAGGTGATCGCGTAATTGGCGTTGCCGAGGCTGCCAAGGGTGATGCCATAGCTACCAACATTCGAATACTGCCCCGCCGAAGTTGAAAGCGATCCGGAAAGCATGTCGCCATTGACCAGGCCCGAAGTTGTATAGGTCAGCGCCGGGTTTGCATCGCCATAGGTCTTCGACTTGGCATCCGCCGTTACCGTCATCGCACGCGGAGTGACCGTCAGGTTGGCCGCATTGTAGGTGATCGCGTAGTTGGCATTGCCAAGGCTGCCAAGAGTGATCGCGTAGCCGCCCACGCCGGAATATTGTCCTGCTGAAGTCACAAGCGATCCGGAGAGCGTGTCGTTGTTGACCAAGCCTGAGGTGGTATAGGTCAGCGCCGGGTTTGCATCGCCATAGATCTTCGATTTCGCATCCGCCGTAACGGTTAGCGCACGCGGAGTGACCGTCAGGTTGGCACCGGTAAAGCTGATGTCGTAGTTCGAGTTAGCAAGCGTCCCGAGCGTGATGCCGTAGTGGCCGATTCCCGACGCCGTCGTCGCGGAGGTGACCAACGCCCCTGAGAGCGTATCGCCCGCGACGAGGCCGCTCCCACCGACGGTATAGGTGAAGCCCGGATTGGCATCGCCATAGGTACGGTGTGCGCCGTCGGCCGTGACCGTGATGGCGCGCTTGGCAATATCGGCAAGTGTCGTGGCCATGTTGGAAGCCAGCGTATAGTTTCCGGCATCCGCGCCGGCTAGCGACAGGCCGGAGATGGTGACCGTTTTGCCCGTGCCGGCATTCTTGTCGGAAAAGGCGCCGCTGAAGCCATTGCCCAGCGAAAGCGTGTCCCCCGACACCATGCCGTTGAAGACAGCGCCCGCTGTGTTCAGCGTCGCGTCCGTCGTACCGTCATACATCTTGCCGTTGGCGGTGATCCCGCCAATCGATGAGATCATAGCCCTGGCGATATCAACCGTGTCCGTGCCACCCGCCAGCGTGTAGTTCGAGGCAAGGCCGCCATTCGTACCATCGCCCAGAGCCAGCGACGCAAGCGTCACGCCCTTGCCCGAGCCGGCATTCTTGTCGGACATGGTGCCAGTGCCGGACAGCGTCAGCGTCTCGCCGCCGACCAGGTTCGACAGCGTGAAGATCGAGGCATCGAGATCCGTCGAACCGTTATAGGTGCGGCTGCCCGAGAGGTTGACGACACGCTGGCCGATATCGGCGAGCGTCGTTGCCGTATTCGTATCCAGCCTGTAGTTCTGCGCATCGACTCCGCCAAGCATCAGTCCGGAGATGCCGACCGTTTTGCCGGTACCGGCACTGGCATTGGAAAAGGCGCCGAGCGCGGTGCCGACCGTCAGGCTATCGCCTGCGATCATGCCATTGAAGACGGCGCCCGCAGTGTTCAGCGCCACATTGGTCGTGCCGTCATAGGTCTTGTTGCCGGCGGTGATGCCGGTGATCGCAGAGATCGTCGCCTTGGTGATATCGGCCGTGGCCGTCGCCGTATTGGAGGCAAGCGTATAGTTGCCGGCGTCTGTGCCGCCGAGCGAAAGCGAGGAGATGCTGACCGTCTTGCCGGTGCCGACATTCTTGTCGGCGAAGGCGCCGGTGCCGCTGCTAACCGTCAGATTATCTCCGGCGATCATGCCGGTAAAGCCAGCGCCCGACGTGTTCAACGCCGCATTGGTCGTGCCGTCATAGGTCCTATTGATTGCCGTGATGCCGGTGATGTCGGAGATCGTCGCCTTGGTGATGTTGGCCGTCGCCGTCGCCGTATTGGAGGTAAGCGTATAGTTGCCGGCGTCTGTGCCGCCGAGCAAAAGCGAGGAGATGCTGACCGTCTTGCCGGTGCCGACGTTCTTGTCGGCGAAGGCGCCGGTGCCGCCGCTGACCGTCAGACTATCTCCGGCGATCATGCCGGTAAAACCAGCGCCTGACGTGTTCAGCACGGCAGTCGTGTTGCCATTATAGGTCTTGTTGTTCGCCGTGATGCCGGTGATCGCAGAGATTGTCGCCTTCGCGATATCGGCCGTGGTCGTCGCCGTATCGGAGGCAAGCGTATAGTTGCCGACATCCGCGCCGCCAAGCGTCAGGCCGGAGATGTTGACCACCTTGCCGGTGCCGGCATTCTTGTCGGCGAAGGCACCGCTGGAGGTTGCAACCGTCAGCGCGTCGCCGGCGACCATGCCGGTGAAGCCCGCACCCGCGGTGTTCAGCGCCACATTGGTCGTGCCGTCATAAGTCTTGTTGTCGGCGGTGATGCCAGTGATCGCAGAGATTGTCGCCTTGGCGATATCGGCCGTGGTCGTCGCCGTATTGGAGGTAAGCGTATAGTTGCCGGCGTCTGTGCCGCCGAGCGAAAGCGAGGAGATGCTGACCGTCTTGCCGGTGCCGACATTCTTGTCGGCGAAGGCGCCGGTGCCGCCGCTGACCGTCATACTATCTCCGGCGATCATACCGTTAAAGACGGCACCCGCCGTGTTCAACGCCGCATTGGTGGTGCCGTCATAGGTTCTATTGATTGCCGTGATGCCGGTGATGTCGGAGATCGTCGCCTTGGCGATGTCGACCGTGTCGGTGCCGCCGATCAGCGTATAGTTCGAGGCCAGGCCGCTGCCATTGCTGAGCGACAGCGTGCCAACCGACAGCACCTTGCCGGTGCCGGCATTCTTGTCGGCCATGGAGCCCGCGCCGGTCAGCGTCAGCGTCTCGCCATTGGCGAAATTGTCGAGTGACAGATTGCCGGCGGCGACATTGGTTGTGCCGTCATAGGTTCGGCTGCCGGTCAGGCTCAGCACGCGCTGCGAAATCGTCAGTGTGCCGCTATAATCGATATAGGCCGTGCGAGGACCGTTCTCCGTCACCGAGACGATGTTGGGGTCGGAATAATTATAGGTTCCAGCATTGGTTGTGCCGGCAATCGCACCGCCCCAGGAAAGCGAGACATTGCTGGTGCCGGCGCCCGAAAGCGTCGCGCCGGTGATCATCGAATTGGCGTCACCATAGGCGCGGGTGCCGCTGCCGATCTTGACATAGTCATCATAGAGGCCGCTGCTGAGCGAGCGCAGCATCATATAGCCACCATTGGCGCCGCTCGTCGATTTGCCCCAGACATTGGCGAAATCCCAACCCGCATTGATGAAGCTGAAGGGATCGGCCATCTGGGCCGTCGTAATGCCGGTCATGCCGGTCGAGGAGCCGCTAGTGGTGCCGTCGACCTGACCGGTCGTCGCCATGTCCCAGAACGAGGCCGTGACCGTCCCGTCGTTCTGGCCAGTCAGCCCGCCGCCGCCGGTGACCGCGCCAATCGCGTAGCTGTTGCTGATCGTAGCAACCGCGTAGTTTCCGCCTACAAGCCCACCTACAGTGTCGGTGCCACTAACAGCGCCGCTGGCATAGGCATTGGTGATCGTGCCGCCGTTGTCGCCCGCCAGACCACCCGTGCGACTGCCGCCGCTGACGGAGCCGGTGGCATAGGAGCTGTTGATCGTGCCCCCCCTATCCGAGTTGTTGCCCACCAGGCCCCCCGTACCGACAGCGCCGCCGCTGACGGCACCGGTCGCATAGGCGTTGATGATCGCGCCGGAGTTGTAGCCTACAAGCCCACCCACAAAGACGTTGCTGCCGCTGACCGAGCCGGTGGCATAGGAACTGCTGATCGTACCGATGTTCATGCCAACCAGCCCGCCGACTTCAAACAGGCCGGAGACCGTAGCGGTGCTGTAGGAATTGCTGATCGTGCCGTAGTTCCAGCCGGCCAGCGCGCCGACGTTGCTGCGGACACCCGCGACCGATCCGCCAACGAGCCCAAGATTGCTGATCGATCCTGCCGAGACTGCGAACAAGCCAACCTGGTCGTAGCCGGTCACGGTGAGGCCGCTGATGGTGTGGTTGTTGCCGTTGAGGCTGCCACTGAACATCGTATTGATGTTCGCAAGCGGCACCCAGCCACCCGTCGACCAGACGCCGGAGGCGTTGGCACCCGACGTCTCGCTGGCGTCGATATTGTTGGCGAGCGTGTAGTTGCCAGTAAGGTTTGCACCGATCAGCGCCAACTGATGGAGATTCCAGATGCTGGCCACACCGTTCGAATCCGCCGTCGCGGCCTCCGAGCGCAGGATCGGGCGCATGTCCCCGACCTGATACCAGACGCCCCCGAAATCCCAGCCGGAATAGCTCGACGCGCTACGCGCCTGTCCGGTGGTGAGGCCGGTTGCCCCACAGGCGCTCCAAGCTACGCCACAGGCACTCGACTGGCCGGTGGTCTCCATGTCCCAGTAGCTGGAGGTCATGGTGCCGGAAGATAAGTTAAAACCGACCAGACCGCCGGATCTGCTGCCACCGCTCACCGCGCCTGTGGCATAGGCATTGGCGATCGTGGCCGTATTCTGTCCGACCAGACCGCCAACCACATCAGAGCCACTGACCGCACCTGTGGCATAGGCGTAGTCGATCGAGCCGAGGTTGTACCCCGTCAACCCGCCGACCGCAACGGAGCCATTGACCGCGCCTGTGGCGTAGGCATTGGTGATCGCGCCGTTGTTGAAGCCCACCAGGCCGCCGGTATAACCACCGCCGCTCTCGCTGACCGTACCGGTGGCATAGGCATTGCTGATTGTCGCGTCGTTTTCACCGACCAACCCGCCAACAATACGGTTGCCGCTGACCGCGCCGACGGCATAGGAGTAACTGATCGTGCCGCTGTTGATGCCCCCCAGCCCTCCAACATAAGTGGCACCACTCACCCCGCCCGTGGCATAGGAGTAACTGATCGTGCCGCTGTTGATGCCCCCCAGCCCTCCAACATAAGTGGCACCACTCACCCCGCCCGTGGCATGGGAATTGCTGATCGTGCCAGTGTTCCAACCGGCCAGGCCGCCAACATAAGTGCCACCGCTCACCCTGCCCGTGGCATAGGCATTGCTGATCGTGCCGTCATTTTCGCCCGCGAGTGCGCCGACAAAATCCATCCCGCTGATTGAACCGTCAACAAGGCCGACATTCGAAATGGTCGCGGAATATGCGGCATAGCCGAACAGCCCGACATAACTCGTGCCGGAGCGATTGATGGTGAGCCCCGAAATTCCATTGCCGCCGCCATTGAACGAGCCGGTGAACGCCACGCTTTCTGTGCCAATCGGCACGAACCCCGCCCCTGCATTCCAATTGGCTGTGCCGGAGGCATCAATATTGTTGGCGAGCGTCCAGTAGCTCGCCAGATTGGCGCTGGACGAACCGATGCCTTGCAGGCCGTAGATATCCGCGACTGTATAGGGTGTGGCGCTGGTGCCGTCGCCGCCGGTGACGCGCAGGAACGAGGTGCCGTTGGTGATGCGGAAGTCCTGAGCAGAAAAGGCTGGCAAGACGGCGCCGTTCTGCACCCAGCTTCCCGATGCGAGGATGAAGGCGCCGATATCCACCGCAGCCGTCGTCGTGATCGTGCCGCCGGACGACACGATCAGCCCGCTATTATGGGCCGAGATCGCGGCATTGATGTTGATATCGGAAGCAGCCGCAAGCGTCAGTGTCGTCGGCGCATTCCAGGCGATCGGCGCGGCTATGGTGATGGTACCGGCCTGCGGATTGTTGGCATCCGACGACGAGCCGGTCGTGACCGTGACATTTGCGGTCTGGAGTGCGTTGGTGAGCGTGTTGACATTGATGACGCTGTCGTTGCCGGTGGCGTTAAAGCCGCCATCCGTGTTGCTGTCCGTCGCCGTCGAGATCGTCACATTGTAGGGATCAAGCAGCAGATTGCCGAAGGAGCCATGCGCTGCCGTCAGATCGGTGAGACCGGTATAGGAAAGCTTCGCCTTGCCCGAGACCTCCGCCTCGCCGCCATTGCCCGAGATTGCGCCGCCCTTGGCCGTGATCGTGCCGGCAAAGTTCGTCAGATCGTCAGACCATAAGACGACATTGCCGCCGGTGCCCATGGTCACCGCATTGGCATTGATGACGGTATGCGCGTCGACATCAAGCGTCTCGGCATGCTGCAGCGGACCCTTCCCCTGACGGTTGCCGCCGATATTGACCGTGCCGCCGCCGGTCTTGCCGGACGCGTTGACCTTGGCGGAGGCAAGCTTGATCGACCGGCCCGTCACGGTGACTTTGCCGCCCGTACCGGCGGCGTTGCCGGCATCGAGCGAGCCCGAAACCGCCACTTCGCCGTCGCCGCCGGTGAGCGTGATATCGCCGCTCTTGCCGGAAACGCCGTTGGCCTCAATCGTGCCCGACATGTTGACCGCCTGCCGCGCCATATCCTTGGCCGCGGCGGCGGTGAGCTGTACCGTGCCGCCCCTGGCTGCGATCTTGCCGCTGTTGTCGACCAGCGCCCCACTGCCGCCAGCCTTGGTCGGCACCGCCACCTGCAGGAAACCGTCTCCCGACAGATCCAGCGTTGCCTGTTCGCCGGATCCCAAGGCCGCCTTGCCCATCGGCACGGTGATGACACCGGCATTGGCGACCGTGCCGCCGATCAGCGCCATGTAGCCGCCGCGGTTGATGGTGATCGCACCGGTATTCGTCACCGGGGCAGAGGCGCCATTACCGGTGAATGTCCGCTTGCCGCCCATGAAGTCGTCATCAGAAATGCCGAGCGTCGAGGCGACGAAGGCGCCCGCCTTGACCGTGCCTGAACTGGTGATCGCAATGCCGTTCGGATTGATCAGATAGACCTGGCCATTAGCGTTGATCTGGCCTGATATGGTCGAGCTTGTCTCACCGGTCACACGATTGAGGATGGCGGCATTGGCATCGGGTTGGACGAAGGTGACGCGATTGGCCTTGCCGACATTGAAGCTCTGCCAGTTGACGACGGCGCTGCCGCTCGTCTGGTTGATGGTCAAGGCGCCGGCCGATGGCGTCCCGATCGTGACACTACCCGCTGCCACCTGCCCGCCTGAAGGCAGGGACTGGGCCGGCGCCACCGTCGCGTGGGCAAGCGCCGTCGACGCCAGTAGCGCGACGAGCCGGACCTTGTGGGTCCGAGTTCTGTGCGAAAGCACTCCATTGCTGAACGTCCGACGGTTCGTTTGTGGGGTCATCGCTGCTATCCTAAAACTGAAACGCCGCCGAGACGGTGAAGCGGTTGTCGTTGGAGCCATCGCCGAAGTGCTCGACACGGCCGTATTCAAGATTGACGTTGGCGCTGTTGAAGCTTGCCTGCTCGGCCGCTGCCAGCCGCAGGCCGAGGCCATAGGCCGCGCCGCGCGAGAAGCCACTTTCCAGCGCCGTCGGCTGGTAGAGCTTGACGCCGCCATAGGCGCCGAACAGGTAAGGCGAAACCACGACGCCGCCGGCCGTTGTCTTTCCATCCGGCAGACTGGTTCCCTGCTGCGCCGGGAATTCCGGCCAGCCGAACGGCAAGGTGAAGCTCGCAATGAAGGGGAACTGCGCCTCGGCGCGCAGCACGAAGCCGGAATCGCCCTGCATCGAGCCGGTCGGGAAGCTCGACAGGCCCGAGGAGGAGACGAGGCCGATCTGCTCGGAATTGAGCAGCGGCTGGCCGAAGGAGGTCTGCGCCTTCGCGCGGAGATCGAAGACCAGATGCTCTACGATCGGCTGGCGATAGCCGAGATTGACCTCGACCTTCTGAAAATCGGCATCCGCACCTTGGCGTGACAAGGGCGTGCCGCTGCCATTGGCATCGGCTGCACTGCGTGCGCCAAGCCCGTTGATACCGAAAGACCCGGTCAGACCAGCACTGACGAGCGCATCGCCGGACACATACCAGGAAAGATCCGCGCCCGCGCGCAGGATGCGCAGCCGATCCTTCGACAGTGCGGCACCGCCGCCATTGAGAAGCTGCAGTTCTTCGTCCTGGGCATCGAAGCCGCCATTAAGGTTGAACGTGAGCTCGCGCGAGCGGATCAGCGGATAGGCAAGCCGGGCCGAATAGCGGGTGAAGTCCGACATGAACTGCAGCCCGGATGCGCTCGCCTCCGGCGTCGTGCGCGATGCGGTGGCTTCAAGGTTCAGCGTCAGCCCGTCGATGCCGATCGGCAGGGTTACACCGCCGGCCAAGGACCGGTTGCGCGGCGCGCCGGTGAAATAGCCTTCGTCACCGCCGAAACGCGGCGCGCCCGAGGCTCTCAGATAAAAAAGCTCGCCGAAGCCGAACACGGAGTTGAAGTCCAGACCGACGCCGGTGTTGTATTTGCCGAGCGCGTCGGTGGAATTGTTGTCGCCGGAGATGAAGCCCGTGACCGACTTGTAGCGCGCCTCGATCGTCAGCACGCTGCCGCCGGGCTTCGTGCCGCGCGACAGTGTCGAACGCAGCACCGTGCCCGGCAGGTCGCCCGCCAAAAGCAACCGACGCTCGATCTCGTCGTTGGACATCCCTTTCTCACCCACCAGCGGCGAGAGCATTTTCGCAATGCGTTCGCGGATATTGCCGGGGAGATGCGAGGTATCGATACTTTCAACGAAACCGTCGATGACAATGATGCGCAAGGTCGCTCCATCGACCAGGCGCTGCGCCGGCAGCACCACACGCACCAGGCCGTATCCCTTGGCGCCATAAGCCCGCTCGAGCTGACCCGCCGCCTCGAAGAGGGCGGCCGCCGTCACCGGACCGCCGGTCAGGCTCTTCTCCACGGACGCCTCGTCCTTAGCAAAGTCGGGAAACCCGCCCTCCACCTTGACGGCCTTCAGGTGGACGGTGAGCTTCTCGGCCCCCTTGGGCGCGACAGGGCCGGACGCTTCGGGAATGACGATGCCGCTGTTCTGCTTCTGCAACTGCGGCTCGAAGCTCTGCGGCGTCACTTGCGAGGCCGTCTGCGCAAAGGCAAGGCATGCCGGCGCCATCACGGCAACGCTCGCGGCCAGTCCCAAGGATCGGAAAAAACGGTATCCGAAAGTCAAATTGAACCTCAATCTCAGCATACGCAGTCGTGTTCGAACGAATTCCGCAAGGAATGGTCGAAAATTGCCAGCACAACCCCTTCCCGCAGCAGGACTAATAAAGTTGGCTACAGAGGTCAGCATCCATTTTTGACTTCGGAGATCTTGAGGAGTTTCCGCAGGCGAATGTCGGCAAACGCCAAGGAAGACAGACCGTCTTATTCGCAATTGCTGGCTCCTTGAGAAACCGGCGCACCACCGCTTAAAGCGTTGGCGAGCGCGCCATCGAGGATGATCAGCTTTTGCGCCTGAAACTGCGCATATTCCTCGTAGAAGCCGCGCGAAATCCACATCGGCGAATGCCCTGGCCGCCCAGCCCAGCCAAGTCCTCCGATCGCTTGGGCTTCCGAGATCTTGCGGCTTGTATGCGCACTCGAAAGGCCGGTCGCCCGGGCCAGATATGCAATAGAGCTGACATCCGTAAGATATCGCTCCGGCTGCGGGAAGCTTTGCCGATCGACACCTGCGATCAGCCGGTCCATCACCCAGCCACCCGAATCGATCCAGCTGAAGATCCTGTAGAGCGGTCCCGGCGTGCGCACCTCGGGAGTGAAGAACAGAGCATCCGCCACAAGCGGCTGGATCAACGGAAGCAAGCTCTCCCATTGCGTGGAGAACTGGACGTATCTTTGTCCATCATCGAGCAGATCGAGTGCCTGGAAATGCAGATTGTACCAGAGCGCCAGGAGAGACAGGGAATCAGGCGATGGTTTGGCCCATCCACGATGGCCAGCGACAGGACTGTCGATCGCCTGAATGACGCCATACTTCATCGATTCATCAAAGAAGGTATAGGCTGTATTGCGGCTCGCAAGACCAAGGAAGGTTGCCAGAAGGCCAAGGCTTCTACGGCTGAGACCCGGCTCTACATCGCCGATAGGCCGAAAAAAGTGGGCGACCGCGGCATGGCTTAGGAGCCAACGCTGCTGTGTCGCAAACAGCGCTGCGGATCGCGGCGATTGCTTATGAGCCTCGAACATTGCCGAAGCCAGGAAAAAAACCGCTGACGGGAAGGAAACGCGCGAAATCATGCCGCTCACGCCGCTCCATGGCCGATCGCTTGTTCCCTCGCCTGCAAGAGGTGGAAATGCCTCCGGAAATTCTACTATCTGCTCCAAGAATGCGATCTCCGGCTAGCGCATCCGCCAACGAAACCATCCAAAGTCCTCGTCAGATCGTTCCGGTCCACCTGCTGACTAGGAGCGCTGCGCCGACTCGCAATTCTTTGGCGACGATTTAAAAACTTCTCAGATTATAAAAATATGAGAAGTAAATGCCGGATCGTAGGTAACTTGTCAACGAGAATGTTTCTCATATTATTGCAATATGAGAAATCGACCGGTGTCGAATTGTACGCGCACGAGAAGGTGGGAAATTTAATGGACGCTTCATATCATCGGCAAAACCACTGGTTTGCCAAAAGGACCTGAGCGGATGCCCTTACCCAGACCGATCAACCCGTTCTACACCTTGGGCGTTCTGACCATCGCCTCCACCTTGTCCTATCTCGACCGGCAGATACTTGGTCTCCTGGCGGAGCCGCTGAGACAGGACCTTCATCTGACGGATCTGCAGATCGGCCTCCTGCAGGGTTTCACCTTCGCCATTGTTCTCGCAACCGCCGGATTGCCGCTGGGTCGCTGGGTTGATGCCGGAAACCGTGTGCGGATCGCCGCCGTTGGAATCGCGCTCTGGAGCATCATGACAGCCGCTTGCGGCTTTGCAGGCAGTTTTGGAGCTCTTTTGCTGTGCCGGACGGGTGTCGCATTGGGAGAAGCGGCCCTCACACCCGCGGCCTATTCCCTGATCAGCGATTTGTTCCCCACCCGCCGACGCGGACTTGCAATAAGCATTTACAGCACAGGCGCATTCATCGGAGCCGGTCTATCGCTCGTTTTGGCAGCAACGGTTCTTCATGAATTATCGAGCGCGGGACACGTCTTCCTTCTGTCCGGCATGCGGTACATATGGCAGATGGTATTCGTCTTCATCGGACTGCCTGGCATCGCTGTCGCCCTTTGGGCTGCAAGCCTCAAGGAACCCCGCAGGCATTCCGGAACCGTTCCAGCCGCTGTACCGGGCATGGTCGAGATCCGCGCCTATTTCTTGAATAATCGGGTGGAACTCGCGAGCCTTTATTTCTGCCTGGCCTTCGCAGCGACCCAAGCCTATAGCTACAGTGCATGGATCCCCACCATGTTGATCCGCACCTTTCATATGCCGCCAGTCGTCGTCGGCTTTAGCCTCGGACCGCTCTTGATCGCCTCGAGTGTATCGGGGTTGATCCTTGGCGCAGTACTCGGCGATAGCCTGGTTCGACGTGGTATTGCGGCCGCTCGCCCCATCCTTATGTGCGGCGCTGCCCTGGTTGCATCGCTGTTCACCGCGGCAGTACCTTTTGCTTCGACCCTCAACGTCGCGCTTGCCTTGATATCTACCGCAACATTTCTTTCCACAATCATCGTTGCGAACGGTCCTGCCGCACTTCAGGACATCACACCATCACGCATGCGTGGCATCTCAAGCGCAGTCGGCGTCCTGATTGTGACACTCATCGGCATGGGCGTCGGCCCCACGTTGGTCGGCATCGTCAGTCAGGACATTATCGGCGATCCAAGCAAGATTGGCCTCGCGCTGAGCTTCGTATCGACAATCGCTCTTATCGTCTCGTCGGCATTGGCGTTGGTGGCCATCGTCAACCACAAGTTCGAGCCGGACAACACAGCGGCACGCGCGGTATGAAAATCGAGCCTATGGAGACAAAGCCACGTTTGAAGATCAGGATTGTCAGACTGCTCTCCCGGTTCGCGCCACGAGAACTTTGCATGGCTATCAACAATCCTCAAAGGGACCGCCAGCCGCGTACCGAATGCTCGCTGTTCTTGCTCCATGGTCACACCGCATCTTATAGATTGACCTGAAAGATTCGTTGAAAGCGCGTTGCATGTCGGCCTATGAAGTCTTGGTTTCCAATATTACCCAGAGTTTTCTCGATCATGGCTATGAAGCCATGACGATGAGCAAACTGGCAAAATATTGCAATATCACGCGCCGAGGCCTCTATCATCACTTCAGCAGCAAGGAAGAAGCTTTCCAGGCAATGGTTCGCCAAAACAATGAGCGTACTCGGCAAGGCAGTCTTAGCGAAGGCAGCAGGCTGTTTTCGGCTGGCGCCGATGTCCTTGATATCGTCACAGCTGTGCTCGACGTTCGGTATGGCGATACGAGAAGAAAATTGGTGCTTTCACCTTTCGCGTTTGAAGTCAACGACTACGCGTTTCGCCTATGCCGCCCGGAGATGGTAGAAGCTGCAACAGTTTTCCAAGCCGATTTCGCCGCACTACTCGAGCAAATCATGGCAAACGGCCAACTGACTCTTCGGCCGACGATATCGGTCGAGACCTTGGTGCAGTTGCTCTGCGACGGTGCTCGTGGGACCAATCAGAGCTTTTTCGCACCGTCACCAGAGGAAATCACCGCACGCTACCGGCAGATGAGCCAAGCAATCCTGTTCGGCTGTGCCGAGCCGGCTGGGCTGTAACGGGCTCATGGAAATTCTCAGGGAATATGCTCCGAGCATGTTCGCTCTTGAGAGGAGCCGAACCAGCGACTTTTACCGAGAATGAGCGGAGTTCCGCAACAAGGCCGTCCTCGTCTCCGCTGTCCCTCCCTGATGCTGAAGACGGAAGCCAATCCCTAAGGTCTCACAAATGAGGTGTTCGACGGCTTCCACTCGGCGCTCGATGCCAACCGGGCGCAATTCTTCCATAAGCTTCCCGTCGGTCCAGGGTCGCAAGCTTGAGTCCGCCTCGCACCACCTTCCGAATGCAATGAAAAGGGCCTCTCTCGGAGGCCCTTTCGGCATTATTCAAGGATGCGAACGACCTTGCGCGTCTTCGGTTGAACGATGACGCGTTTGTGGTTGACGACGGCGTAGGCATAAGTCGGGTTATCCGGCACCGGCGTGACGACAACCGTCTCTGGAAGCGCGCGGCCCACAACGATCTGATCCTGCACGACGGCCTCGGATGGAGGCAGGGGCTGTTCCTGAACGTAGGTGACCACTTTCTCCGGCGGCGGATCGATCGCTGTACCGGCAATCGCACCGGCCACACCTCCCACGGCAGCCCCGACAGGGCCGCCGACAACCGCTCCCGTCACCGCGCCGCCCGCAGCGCCGGTTACCGTGGAAGATTGCGCGAACGCCGAACCGGCCAGAAGGCCAAGGGCAGTAACTGAAACTACAAGTCTCGTTTTCATGGCATTCTCCTTTCGATTTTCAGCTCCTATGAGCTGAAAGGAAAATTACTCAGTAAAGAGAATGTTCCTCTTCGGTTACCATCAAGAGCAATCACGAGTTAGCTGCTTGTGACAAGGTTCGTGATCAGTAACGGATTGCGAAACACCCGCCGGCTAAGCCCCCGAAAAGGCCTGTGAAAGTGCGCGTATGGGAAGAGTTCGTGGGTGGACACGGTCTGAAGCCTCGTGCCCGCGAACCATGCACCCCTCGGCGAACAGAGCCTTGCTTATGATCTTAGATGTGCCAAGGGAATACCAAGCAAAGCCGACAAGCCCGACGGTTGCTAGACACGGCGGATTTCAGCCGCCAGGGCATTGACGAGCCCGCTTTCGAACCGACCGAAGACCGCTCCTCTGTCGACGAGCGATCGTCAGCGTCTTGGGTCATGGTTGCGGTTTGGTGTGCCGAAACAGCTCCAGCCTTTCCGCGAGTTCGATCTCGGCCACCGGTTTCCCAATAATTGCAAGCACCGCTTGGGAATATTCCGCCGCGATCGCCTCCTGGCCTGTGACGAAGATACTTGGAATCCCCTGCTGGGAAAGCCAGATAGCCGCATTAGGGCCAGTGCGTCCATCGGCGAGATCGATATCCACTAGCACTCCGTCTATACTGCCAAGATCCTGTCTTTTGACGAGGTCGGTGAAGCTCATGGCGGACCCCGCAAAGATATGCCCCAAATCCTCAATCATGGCCTCAAGCTGAAAGATGATTAGCGGGTTGTCTTCAAGACAGAATATGCGCAGCGGATATGCCGAAGATGACATGGCTAAAAGGCCTCCTGGAGGTCAAAGGTCCTTCGGTGACACGCGTGCAAGGGGACCGACTTGAGTACAGCGTAGCCCCTGTGGATGAAATAGGATGGTGGGCGGCGTGCCAAAGAGGTTGTATAACGCCGAGCGGATGTAGCGTGTTCCATATCCACTCCTTTTCGGTTCCGATACTGGCGGACCTCCTCTCTCAAGCCATTCGAGATCCAGGTTCCCATCTTGTGAGACGGACCATTTCAGACTGATCCGGCCCTCTGGTTTCAAGAGGGCACCGTATTTAAGCGCATTTGTCGCGAGCTCATGGAAGCACAAGGCCAACGTCGTCGCGGCTTCGGCATTCAGCAAAATTTCCGGTCCCGCGAAACTAATGCGATCGGCGCCTTTCGCCCGATATGGGCTGAAGGTCAATTCGGCGATATGAGAGAACTCGGCTGCATCGCCATTCGCCTGGAATACCGCGGAATGTACGTTGGCAAGAGCGGCAAGCCGACCGGCGAAATCGTCGGCGAACTCATCCAGCGAAACCGCACGCCGACGCGTCATCTGGAAGATTGAGGAAATGCTGGAAAGAATGTTCTTTACCCGATGGTTGAGCTCACGCCGAAGCTCGCGCTCGCGCTCGATGTGATCCCGAACGTCTCGTTGGCGCAGGCGGGCCAAAAGGCTCGATTGAACGCCACTTAGCAATTCGAGCGCCGTTACGGGACGCTGATAGTAGAGCTGCCGCGAGCGGGGCCAAACGGTTGACAGCTCAGCCTGAACGCGGGTCGCAGGAACCATCCGATCCAATAGGATAAGGATAGGCATCTCGGACCATTCTGGCTGCTCGACAAGGTGGCGACCGATCGCCTTCTGCACCTCCGGATCGAGTGCTTCCTGGGTCGCAACCACGACACCGGGCGTTTGTGCCAACAGCGCCCTCAATTGTTCCAAGCCCTCCGCTCGCCGCGCAATGACGTCCTCCTGAGCTAAGAGTATCTCCAAATGTTCGGCGTCGCGCCGATAAGGCGCGATTACCAATACCCAGTCGAGATGGCTGTCATTCGCGGCCACGGGCGATTAGGTCTCCGGAATGGGGTTATAAGGGATCACCGCGACACCGGAGCTTTGAATGAACAATTCCCGTACGTCGAGATCGTGTGGACCGTGCCGTTTCTTCACGACGGTAATGCTCCGTCGCAGCCTACCCTCATGCTCGGTAATTCGCAGCAAAAGCACCGTGTCGCCCAGAAAGCTTACATCGACATCAATAGCGACCCCTTGTCCGAGCAGACCATGCTGCGCCACTATAAGGATGGTAAGCACGCCAGCTCGCGCCAGAAATTTCAGGAGCGATTGGATGTCTCGGACCGCCTTTTCGCGATGCGGCAATGAATTCAGATATCCCGTGAAGCTATCGATGACGACGACTTTTACCCTTTCACTGCTCACCGCTTGCTGCACGATCTGACCGAACTCACCTGGCGATATCTCATTCGGGTTGAAATCCCGGATGATCAACTGACCATCTTCGTGGAATTGGCGCAGATCCATTCCCAATCCCTCCGAACGCCGGAAGAAAGTCTCTATTCGTTCCTCAAACAGGAACAGGCCTACGCTCTCGCCTCGTTTGAGGGCCGCAGTTGCATAAAGCGAGGCCATGGTTGATTTACCAGTACCCGCCTGACCGATGACGAGCGTGGTTGTTCCCGCTTCCTGCCCACCGCCGAACATGTCATCGAGGGTATCCACACCTGACTTGATCAACTGAGGCTCGATCGCTCTCGCCACGGCGCCCGGTATGATCCGCGGGAACACGACCACGCCCTCGCCTTCTCGGATCGCCATGTCGTGATAGCCGTCCGCGACAGGCACGCCGCGCATCTTACTGACCTCGATGCGGCGGCGAACCGCGCCATATTCCTCAAGCGATTTGTCGAGACGAATGACGCCGTGAGCGATGCCATCGACCTCTTCGCCTGTTCGATCGGTCTCTGGTGTTTGGGTATCAAGCAGCAGAGCCACGATGTCGCGTTTGGCAAGAAACGCCTTGAAGGCGATCAACTCACGACGAAAGCGGGGTGAATCGCCGGTGATCAACCGAATTTCCAGCAGTGAGTCATAGACCAATCGGCTCGGTTTGTGTTCCTCAATCGCGGTTTCGATCATCTTCCGTGTCTCGTCGAGACGGAGTTCGGCCGTCTGAAAAATGGACTGGTCGGTCGCTCCCTTGATCGAATCGGAGGCCGCGAGCTCTTCCACCCGGATGCCCTCAAGCGTCCAGCCGTGGGACAGGGCGATCGCTTCCAGCTCCGCCCTCGTCTGAGACAGGCTGACATAAATGCAGCGCTCTCCGTTCGCGGCACCGGCGCGGAGGAATTGTAAAGCTGCGGTCGTCTTGCCCGACCCCGGCGCACCTTGAACGATATAGAGATTTGATGCGGGCAAACCGCCACGGAGAATTTCGTCCAGCCCGGGAATGCCGGAACTGACCACTGCCGGCTTCTTGCTCTCAACCACGTTCACCTCTCGCGTACACCAAATTGACGACGTACAACGCCCGATCACGAGATCGAGTTCCTGGATCGCGGAACAACTATGAGCAAACCACCCGCGTTTCGAAGTGTGGTTAAACGCAAATCAGTGTTTTTGAAGAGGCCAGACGCCCTGCTTTCTTTTTGAGGTGCGTGGAGGCCGCCACCTAAACGGTTTTGGCGCGCATGAAGGGCAGGCATTGCTTGCCAGAAGTCTCAATCCGGGAACAAAGCGATTACACGGTCGTTGGTCTTCATGTTGATCGAGGAGACGATGTCGCGGTTTGTGACGTCAGCTCCCAGCACACGGATAAACACGAACGCAACACCATCACGTCGCTGGTCAATAGGCGTTCGGAAGCAAAAGGAGGAAACGCTCATGGATCATAGCAACCACATACGACTGACCGAAGAAGAACTCACACAAGCTAATCTGGAAGGCGCATCCATTTATGGCGCCGATGATCATAAGATCGGTACGGTTGACCACGTGCATGGAGCCGGCAGCAGCAGCAGCGTCGTAATTGATGTCGGCGGCTTCCTTGGCATCGGTGCGAAGCCGGTATCCGTTCGAGTGACCGATCTCGATTTCATGCGTGACGAAAGCGGCGATGTCCATGGCGTGACATCTTGGACAAAGGACCAGCTGAAGGCAATGCCGGAGCATCGCGATTAAACGCTGGAGGGAGCTCCCGCATGCGGAGCCTCCCTTTCGAACCTACATCTTGGACACAGTCGCCGTCGCCGCACCCAGCGAAATTCAGATGGCGCCCGATTATATCAGGTCTCTTTTTTCATCACACGGCCACGTGATTTAAACGCCGACCGCGAGGGCCGCGCCCGAGCGCGCGCCTCAATCTCCGTTTTCCTCCGCCCGGAGCTGATCGATGGCATCCAACGCCTCGTCTGCCGACCATCCCGCACGTAGAGCCGCGGCGACGAGGCGGACGTCCACTTCTTGCTCCAGCTTGAGAAAAGAAACCTCAAGCGCTTCCTTTGCCGTGAGGACGTGATCGTCGGGTGAGATAACGTCAGGAATTCTTGCGGCCTTTGGCACGGCGTTCTCCGTCAAATCGAGGGACAGTTTTCAACAGTTTCAATTCCGCGCGGGGCGGAATTGTTCCGTTTCCGCGTTTGTCCGTGGGTTAAAGATGTCTGGCTTGAACAAACTACTCAGAAGCTCCCAAAATGTTCCACTCGATAGACAACTCGCCGGGGAATATGAGGTCGGCGATTGACGAAGTCCCTGGGCGGACGGCGAAATGGCCAACGGCGACCATGCGCTAAGCTGGCGAGGAAATAGAGGAACACACCTCTTTCAATGGTCATCAGGAACTTTCCGCATGGTGCCTCGTTCTGGCACTGGAAGGGCTCCCCGCCTTCCTTTCGGTTCTCCTGACCGACGCCGATAGCTGCTCGCTCGCGGCTATCGGCATTCCCTCAATACAAGGATGCGGCATCACAGATACCCTGAAGACCAATGATCCCCAGTTCGCCTGCGCTCCTCGGCCCTCCCCTGCCCTTGTCTTCGGAGAACTAGCGGCCGATGCGTTTTTTTGGGTGGCACGGCCGGGCATGAACCAGGCTTTGAGGTCGCTCCATCGCGCGCGGGAAACGGAACTTACGATGACGTCCCGGCTCGATCTCCGCCAAAGCCGTCCGAGCTCGCGCTGCAGGCGTGCCTCAGCCAATCCGAAAAGGCGCGCACTTTCTGGCGCGCTTCGGCGCGGGCCGGCCAGAGTGCGTAGTAGCCGTAGCCGCTGTCGATAATCCGCTCGAATGGAGCGACCAGCTCGCCGCTTTGGAGATCTTGGCGCGAAAAGGCAAGATCGCCCATCGTCACGCCATAGCCGCTCGCAGCAGCGGTCATCGCGAAATCCTGCGTGTCGAAGACTTGATGACGGGCCGCCTGGAACGAATAGACGCCTTCGGCCTGCAGCCAAAGGGTCCAGTCGCTATGGCGCGGATTGGAATGCAGCAGAACGCAGTTCTGCAGGTTTTTGACCGCGGGCGGATCGCCCAGTTTCGATAGAAACTGTGGCGAGCACATCGGCGTCAACTGCTCCCGCAATAGCGGCAGCACGTCCATTCCGGGCCAGTTACCATTGCCGTAGGTGATCAGCATGTCGATATCGCCGACCGAAAATGTCGGCCTCAGGAACCAGGCGGTATCGATATTGATGTTCAGGTCCTCGTGATGCCTGTGGAGATCCGGCAGGCGCGGCAGGAACCATTTGCGCGCGAAGGTCGGCGGCATGCGGATGGTCAGCGAGCGCACTGTCGTTCGCGTCGCCTCGAACGAGGTCTTCAGCGACGCCAGCAATCCGTCGACGATCGGAATCAGCGCCATGCCGCGCTCCGTCAGCGCCACCTTGCGGGTGTGGCGTTCGAACAGGCTGCAGCCGAAATAATGCTCGAGCTGCTGCACCTGCCGGCTGATCGCGCTCTGACTGAGGTTGAGCTCCGCCGCCGCCGCTGTGAAACTGCCCGTTTCCGCGACAACGGAAAAGGTCTGCAGGGTCTGCAGCGGCGGCAACCTGTTGTGATCGAACCTTGGCTCCATTCCCTACCCGGCTTCTTTGCTGTCTCGAACGGCAAGCATTAAAGCATGTGGATGGAATGGCAACCGATCCGCTCAGGCGATCGCCCGACGCACGGTCTCGATGGCTTGCCGGACCCTTCGCGGCGCCGTGCCGCCCCTGTGATCGCGGCTAGCAACCGATCCCTCGACCGTCAGCACCTCGAAGACATCCTCGCGAATACCAGGCGCAAAGGCCTGCATCTCGGCAAGGGAAAGCTCCGAGAGCGTCGGAAGGGCCTTGTCGCGGGCCGCACCGACGATCGCGGCGACCGCATGGTGCGCATCGCGGAACGGAACGCCGGCGCGGACGAGGTAATCGGCAAGGTCGGTTGCGGTCGAATAGCCTTGAGTAGCGGCCGCGAGCATCCTTGCGTGCTTGACCGTGATGGTCGGGATCATTTGCGCCGTGACGCTGACGGCGGCGCGGACGGTCTCAAGCGTATCGGTCAGCGGCGGCTTCGATTCCTGCTGGTCCTTGTTGAAGGCAAGCGGCTGGCTTTTCATGAGCGCGGCCGAAAAGGCGAGATTGCCCATGACGCGGGCGGCCTTGCCGCGCACCAGCTCGGCCAGATCCGGATTGCGCTTCTGGGGCATGATCGAGGAACCGGTGCAGAACTGATCGCCGACCTCGATGAAACCGAACATCGGCGTGCACCAGAGAATGACTTCCTCGCTGAAACGCGACAGGTGCCCCATGATGATCGAGCCGGCGCTGCAGACATCGACGACATAATCGCGATCGGAGACGGCGTCGAGCGAGTTGGCGAAGGAGGTAGAAAAGCCAAGCTTGGACGCGCTGTATTCAGGATCAATCGGATAACCGGTGCCCGCAAGCGCCGCCGCGCCAAGCGGCGAAATGTTGAGCCGTTCGCGTGCCGCGCCAACCCGGTCGAGATCGCGCAGGAACATTTCGACATAGGCCATCAGGTGATGGCCGAAGGTGACGGGCTGCGCCACCTGCAAATGCGTGAAGCCGGGCATGATCGCATCGGCATGTTTCTCAGCGAGATCGACAAAGGCGCCGATCAGCGTCTTGAGATCGCCGCCGAGAAGATCCAGTTGCTCGCGGGCATAGAGACGAATGTCGGTCGCCACCTGGTCGTTGCGCGATCTTGCCGTGTGCAGCTTCTTGCCCGCATCGCCGATAAGCGCGATCAGCCGATCCTCGACATTGGTGTGGACGTCTTCGAGTTCGGTCTTCCATTCGAAGGCACCTGAACGCATCTCTTCGGCCACCTTGTCGAGACCGGCCTGAATCTGCGCGTTGTCCTCCGCGGTCAGAATGCCCGCGCGCGCAAGCATCTCGGCGTGGACCTTCGATCCGGCGACGTCGTGCAAGGCGATGCGCTTGTCTTGATCAAGGCACTCATGAAAGCTCTCGAAATCCCTGGAGACGGCCTCCTTGAACAGCGGCGACCATGTGACTTCTTTCTGATTCCTCATCGCGGTCTTCCCTTTTGAACGAATGCCGCCCTCCTCCGGGCGCACTCCCTATTGAAGCAGCGCCAGCAGGCTGCTGGCGTCGGTCTGATTTTCGAGATCGAGAACGAAGTCGCTGAGGGCGTCGACCCTTGATGCCGGCAGCACCATGGCGGCAAGCGCGGCATATTTGCCGATCAGTCGCTCATCACTCAGCGGGTTCTGCGGGCCTCCAAGAGGAAATTCGACGACGAGCTGATGCCGTTCGCCGGATGTCGTGACGATGGTGATCGCCGGCTCGTCCTCGTCCTTCATGGAGGGATCAATTCGCACCGTGATGCGATCCATCAACAGGCCGATCTCCACGGCCGACCACGCGGCCTCTTCAAGCTCGGCCAGAAAGACCTTGCCGTAGCGCAGCCGGGCCGCCAGGGCATAGGGCAAGCTCATCTGGGCCTGTGCGCGCGACTCGATGATCTTGCCGCCGCACATGCCATACTGGAAGCCGCTGATATCGACCTCGATGGCGGCGATATCGTCGGGCTTGAGACCATGACGTTGTAGCATGATATCAAGCGCATCGATGCCCGCATGCGTGCCACGGCAGGTGGCATGCGGCTTGATCGAGCATCGGTTCAGGCGCCAGTTGTGTCCGAAGTCGCGGATCAGCGCCTGCGGATCGCCCTTGCCGGCGCCGAAAGTCGCAAAAAAGCTGCCCCAGCGCTCCACCTCGAAGACGCTATCAGGCCCCTCGAATCCCTGCCGTGCGAGATAGGCGGCCATAAGCCCGCCTTCGGCGGCGCGGCCGGCATGAAGCTTCTTGGTCGAGCTGCCATTGCGGATGAAGGCCCAGGTTCCACCAGCAAAGGAGCAAGCGGAGCCGAGAGCGGAGGCCATTGCATTGACATCGAGGTTCACGATGCTGCCGACGGCAGCGGCAGCGCCGAATGAACCGCAAGTGCCTGTCGAATGCCAGCCAAGACCGTTGTGCTCTTCATATCCGCCGACCGCCTCCAGCACGCGACGGCCGACTTCATAGCCGAGCAGGACGCTGCGCAGCAGCACGCTGCCGCTCACTGGCTGGCTTCGATCGCCAAGCGCGGCGACCACAGCTGGAAGGACGACGGCGCCGGAATGATCGCAACCGCCGCTGTCATCAAGCTCGTAGGCATGGGCCGATACGCCGTTGACGAAGGCGGCTGTCCTTGCGTCCGACGCGATCGGTCGTCCCCAGATCGCGGCATGACCGGTCTGGGCCTTGATATCAAGCATCGCCACGACCGCATTGGTTTCGCGAGAGGCCGAGCCGGCGATGGCCGCTCCCAGCGTATCGAGAATATGGAGCTTCGCCTTGTGAATGGTCTCGGGCGGAAAAGCTTCATAGCTCGTCGAGCACACAAGCTCCGCCAGTGCCTGTGTCAGATTATCGCTCACGGGGCCGTTCCTCATCGACATAGGCTTCGTAGACATTGATCGGGTGATCGCCCGGTGCGGCAAGGCCCTTATTGGCATGCCAGCGCGCGACATCCGCCGCCGTCGCCAGCCACACGTCACCGAAGCTTGTGATATGGGCGAGCAAGGCTTCGACGAGCGCGATCCGGCCCGGCGTGCCGGTCCATTCCGGGCGAAGCTGGATGACATAGCAAAGGCCGTATTTGCGATAGGCATCGAACTCGGCGATCCAGTTGCCAAGAACCGCCTCATAAGACGGAATGCGGCTTTGCCCTTTTGGAAAGGCCGGGGTGAAATTGAACTGGAAATAGGGCCGATCTTCCAGCTCGATGTGAACCGGGATCTCCACCAGCGACGAGGAATGGCTGTAGGGCACATCGTCTCCGTTCAGCGATGCCGACCAGGTATATCCCGCCTCAACCAGTAGCCGGTCGAAGTGATGCGGCCAGTTGCCGGCAGGCAACCGGAAGCCGGAAACCTCATTCGATGCGATCCCGCTCAACCTGTCACGGCTGCGCTTGAGTAGGTCCGCGGCGGCAGGCGCATCCATCGCGTCATAGCGCTCGAAATCCCAGCCGTGGCTCTCGATCTGATGGTGTGGCGCCACGATATCGCGCAGCAACCGTTCGTGTTTCTCCGCAACGATGCCGGGCACGAACCAGCTGGTGGATATGCCAGCATCGGCAAAGACGTTGCAGAGACGCTCGACGCCGCGCGCGGCGCCATATTGCCAGACCGAAAAGCTCTTGCTGCGCCCTTTGAGATCCGGCGCCTGCACGACGGCATCGAGCCCATCGTCGAAGATCACCGAGACGATCGCCGCGCATGTCTTGCCCCGTGGCCAGAAACCTTCAAATGCCGTGCTGCTCATGCGGCCTTCTCCGGATGTTGTGCGATCCACCACTTCGCGATTTCCGCGCAGTGTGTCGCCCAGACGCTGTCGCCATGGCTGGTGATCGCCTTGAACAGACCCTCGAGGATCGCAAGCCGACCAGGTTTGGCGCAGACTTTCGGATGCAGGATCGTCGTCCAGCAGAGCCCTTCGCGGTGATAGCCTTCGAATTCGGCGCACCAGTTCCTTTGAACATCGGCGTAACCGAAGATGCGGTCGAGGCCGATGGGAAAATCAGGCTCTTCGCTGTAGGCGAGCGCGGTATAATCATCGATATCCCAGCGGCCCGGAATCTCGACCAGCCCACGACCGAGCGATGCCGTGTGAAAATAAGGCCTGTCGTCGCCGCGCATAGAGCTCGAATAGATGACGCCGAACTCGTGCAGCAATTGCGCGGTCTCGTCACTCCAGTCGCCGGAGGGCGTGCGGAAGCCGACCGGCGTCACACCCATGCGGCTTTGAAAGATGTCGCGGGAGCGCCCCATGATGTCGAGCTGCTGCTGCCGGCTGCAGTCGATGAAAACCTCGTGATAGTGGCCGTGATAAGCGATCTCATGCGCATCCCGAAGGATCCGTTCGCATTGCGACGGCCAATGTTCGACCACCCAGGTCGGCACGAAGAAGGTCGCTTTGAGCCCATGAGCCGCGAGCAGATCGAGAAGCCGCGGCAATGCCCGCCACGGACCATAGGCGCCTTGCGTGAAATAGCGGGGATTGGAGAGCAGCGAGCCGTCAAGCATCGCATCGCCCGTCGGGCCATCGACATCGAAGGCAAGCGCCACAGCCGATTGCCGGCCTGCCGGCCACAGGCTTGGTCTTGCCGATTTGATTGCACTCTTCGCAGTCATGGGACTCTGCATGCGCTTCAAGGTGTTTGGGACGCAGCCATCCATCCGCGGGCGCTGAGACACCCCGGCCGATGACTGCCTACGATGGAAAGGGAAGCGCCGCTCTTATCGCGGCGCTTCTTCAAGCTTTACTTGACGCCGTTGATCACGGCTTTCGGAACGGCATTGTGGATGAGGCCCCACTTCTTGAGGATCTCGTCATAGGTGCCGTCCTTGATCAGCCCATCGAGAGCACCGGCAACCGCATCGCGAAGCGCGGTGTGGTCCTTCTTGAAACCAATGCCAAATGTGTCGTTGCTGAGCAGCGGCTCGCCGACGAGCGTGTAGGTGTTCGGCTCGATACGCATCTGGTAGGCGATCGTTTCGATGCCCTGCACGACCGCGTCATAACGGCCCTGCTTCATGCCGAGACGGGCGGCGTTCGAATCCGCTGTTCCCTCGAACTTGATGGCGGGCTTGCCCTTGCCTTCGCAATTCTGCGCGCTCCAGGCCTTGACGTTATCACCGAAGGAGGTGCTGCGGCTTCCGGCAACTGTCTTGCCGCAAAGGTCGGTCGCCTGCTTGTAGGTGGCGGCATTGGCATTGACGGTGAAGAGGATCGGGCCGCTGGTGATGTAATCGACGAAGTCCATACTGGCCTGGCGCTTCACGTTGTCGCTCATGCCGGAGATGATCATGTCGGCGCGGCCGGTCTGAAGGCCGCTCTGCAGCTCCTGGAAGGCGGAGGTCACGAACACGGTCGTCAAGTTGAGCTTCTTGGCGATCGCATTCGCCAGGTCGACGTCGAAGCCATCGATCGTGCCGGTATCCGGATTGACGAACTCCATGGGCGGATAGATCGGGTTGGTCATGATGCGTAACTCGCCGTCCTTGATGAGGTTCAGGCTCGAGTCCGCGGAGGCGGCAGTGGCCGCGAGCGAAAGCAGGGCCGCCGAAACGGCGAGACGAATGAGTTTCATGCGATTGTCCTCTGATGATCTTGCTTCGGATTTTTCTTGTTAAAGCACCGCAGAGATGAAGTTCTTCACTCTGGGATTCCTGGGGTTTTCCAATATGTCGTTGGGCGTCCCGGTCTCGACGATCATGCCGGCATCCATGAAGACGACACGGTCGGCAACCTCTCGGCAAAAGCCGATTTCATGGGTGACGACGATCATCGTCGTCCCGGAGGCGGCAAGCTCCTTCATGACGCCGAGGACTTCGCCGACAAGTTCGGGATCGAGTGCCGAGGTCGGCTCGTCGAAGAGCATGGCCCTCGGTTTCATGGCGAGCGCACGGGCAATGGCGATGCGCTGCTGCTGACCACCGGACAACTCGCCTGGATAGGCGCCCGCCTTGTCGGCGAGGCCGACACGCCGCAGAAGAACGCGCGCCTCGGCGAGGCACTCCTGCTTCGGCCGCTTCTGCACGCCGACCGGACCTTCGATGATGTTCTGGAGGACCGTGCGATGCGGGAAGAGATGAAACTTCTGGAAGACCATGCCGACGGCCTGCCGCTGGCGGGCGATCTCCCGATCCGGCAGCGGAAAGAGCCGATTGCCTTCGCGGCGATAGCCGGCGATTTCATCTTCGACCGTGACATAGCCGGCATCGATCTGTTCGAGCTGGTTGATGCAGCGCAGGAAGGTGCTTTTTCCCGAACCGGAAGGTCCGATAATGCAGACGACTTCGCCTTTCTTGATCTCGAAATCGATATCCTTCAGGACATGAAACGTGCCGAAGTACTTCTGCAGGCCGTGCGCCTTGATGATCGCGTCCATCAGCTTGCCTCTCCGGTGAGAGTCTGGTTGGCCGCCTGCTGGGCGCCCGCATCCCGCCTGCCCCAGCCCCTGGAGAAATGCCGCTCGATATAGATCTGTGCGATGCTGAGGATGGTGACGACGACCATGTACCAGATGGCGGCGACGATCAGCAGTTCGATGACCCGCGAGTTGACATAGTAGATGTCCTCGACGTTTTTGAGCACTTCCGAATATTGAATGACGCTGGCAAGCGAGGTGAGCTTCACCATGCCGATGGTTTCATTGCCGATCGGCGGGACGATGACACGCATGGCCTGCGGCAGAACGATTTTCAGTGTTGCCCGCAGTTTCGTCATGCCGATCGATTGGGCTGCTTCCATCTGCCCCTTGTCGATCGACAGAAGGCCGGCGCGCACGACTTCGGCGGTATAAGCACCCTGCTGAATGCCAAGGCCAAAGAGGGCGGCAACGAAGGGTGTCATGACATCGACGGTGCGGAGCGACCACAATCCGGGAATACCGATCGTCGGGAAGATCAAGGCAAGATTGAACCACAGGAGAAGCTGCAGCAACGCCGGCGTGCCGCGGAACAGCCAGATATAGCCGACCGAGATACCGCGCAGAACCGGATTGTCCGACATGCGCATGATTGCGGCAACGACACCGAGAACGATGCCGACGATCATGGCGCAGAAGGTCATGATGATCGTGTTGCCGACACCCGCCATGACGGCCCTGGTGAACAGGTTCTGTCCGACATATTCCCAGGCGATATCGCCCTTCCAGAAGGCTCTCGCCAGAAGAACAAGCAGGATGACGCAGATCGCCGCCATGATCTTCGTGCCTATTTTTCGCTGCGGCACGATCACAAGCGCATTCACGTCCAGTGGCGCTGAATTCATCAAATTTCGATCCCCTGAGCTCGTTGGTGAGCTTCCGTTTTCTAATGGGAAAAGCTTACGTTGCTTTTGAATTCGGCCACAAACGAGATTTGAACATGCAATTTATGCGCCTTCCGCATAAATCCCGGCATTCACCAGGACGTGACGCCGTCTCGCTGCCTTTAACAGAGACGCGAGGAACGACCGACGCGAATAATCTGATCAACCAATTGACGGCAATGCCATACCGGTGCTGTTGCTGACCGGAAGAAGAAGCCGAGGCTGAATGGCGGCACCATGGAATGAGGCAGAGGATCTCGCACGATCGCTTACGGATAATGCGTTGATCGTCATATCCCATCGGCGATCGCTACCAAGGAAGTGCGCTGGTCAATCAACCGGATCCGTCGTAGGGTGGCGGTTCTCAAAGCAAATAGCCTTCCCTTGCGAAACATGCTTATTCCGCGTGCTCTTCCTGTCATATCTCTCATTGGAGAACCCTCATGAACCTCGAGCTTAACGGTAAACTGGCTCTGGTCACCGGCAGCACCGCCGGCATCGGTCATGCCATCGCGGCAACTCTCCTTCGCGAAGGCGCCCATGTCATCGTCAACGGACGAACCCAAGATGCGGTCGATCGCACGGTCGCCGAACTTGCCGCGATCGGAAGTGGCCACGTTGACGGATTTGCCGGCGATCTCGGCACCGAGGCGGCGGCCGATGCGGTCACGAAGCGCTTCCCAAACGTCGAGATCCTGATCAACAACCTTGGCATATTCGAACCCAAGCCATTCGAAGAAATCCCCGATGCTGACTGGCGACGTTTCTTCGATGTCAACGTGCTTTCGGGCGTTCGTCTCGCGCGTCTTTATCTGTCGTCGATGCGCCGGCATAACTGGGGGCGCATCATCTTCATATCGAGCGAAAGCGGCGTGCATATTCCTGCCGAGATGGTGCATTATGGTGTGACCAAGGCGGCTCAGATCGCGGCAGCGCGCGGTATCGCCGAATCCGTTGCCGGCACCGCGATCACGGTCAACAGTGTGCTGCCTGGTCCAACGAAGTCGCGCGGGGTCGAGGATTTCGTCGCAGCGTTGCCCGGATCCGAAGGAAAGAGCTTCGCGCAGTTCGAGACCGAATTCTTCGAGAAAATCCGACCAACTTCACTGATCAAGCGCTTCACAACGCCCGAAGAAATAGCAACCATGGTCGCCTATATCGCGAGCCCGCTTTCCTCGGCCACCAATGGTGCGGCGCTCAGGGTTGATGGCGGCGTGGTGAAGAGCGCGTTCTGACCGTCACGGCGAGAATGCACTGTGCTCGTGAGCGGCCCATCGGCACTCCACCGACCTGAGCTTCAGCACTTGAATGGACTGCAATCATTGCTTTTCATGGTGCATGCCACCAAAAATGGCTTTCGTTATAAAAGCTAACACATCGAAGCTCGGCGCCAGCGGACGTGGTGCCCTGTTGTCGAGGCTCCACGTGTCGGCTCACGAGCCAATGAGGCCGTTGGATCAAGGCGTGCGGTCGAATGCCGGAGCTGATTGATCTATCGTTATCTCATACGCGTAGCGGTAGAATCATGGATAGGAGGACAGACATATTCGTCGGCCATTTGCAAAGAATGATTTCGCGGCATTGCAATAGTTGATAACGCACTGCAATATAGCTGTCACAAATCTGTGCAGTTAGGGTCCCGCGCAATGAGGATTTGTATTTATAAGTCGGAAAGAGCACCTGAGCTCACCCTCCTGCTGCGAGAGGGATTGCCTCTCCCGCACGACACGAAGATAGACAAATGGACCAAAATCAAGGTGGTCACCGATCGGGAAATGAGATCAGACCTTTTGATTGAGATTGGCGGTGCCGGATATGCGTTGGTGCGCCTTGGCGCGACTAGACGACATTAGCCAACAGGGGCCACCTTTCGGTCGTATTATCACCAAACGACCGTGGCGCGAATTAAGATAGCCGGCGCGTTCACGTCGGAACTTACATGCGTCCAATCCGGAATTTGTAGCCGTCCGTTTCGAAGCTTGATTGTGAACGCGTGCCGACTGTCGGGAAGGCACGCAGGTGTCCGGTTGGAGTCGCCTTCATCTTATTCATGCTTTTGATTGGAATTGCGCCCTCCTTCCTCTAACACATTGTAATATCGCCACATTCTAGGTGTCTCGACGACGTCTGCGTGGTAAGCCCGCGCAGTGGCATGAAGTTCGGCTGAAAACCGCAGGAAATGCGAGGATTCCCGCCTAGAGGGCGGCTCTCAGTCTGAGGCGCTCCTCAGGTGACAGGCGACTTGCCACGGCAATCAAGAGATTGGTCAAAACATGATCATCTGCCGATCGGTTGTTTTGGCTCTGGTAGAAATCGCTGGTTACGCTGATCCGACAGGCTGTGCTCGGCGATTTGCCGTAGCTGGCAAGAAAGGTCGTGAGCGCTTCCGTCAACTCCTGATGAAGATGATCGGCTTGGGGCACGGAGGTCAACCAGGATTGCAGCTGTTTCTCCACTCGACGCCCATCGCGTCTGGCGCGAAGAGCCACTTGCCATCTTCGGTTTGAAGAGCATACCAAGCGCGAGCATATGCCAGGCGACGCCGAAGGTCGGCGCTGCTGTCTAGCTCTGCCTTGAACCGCTCGATATTTTGAAGCACATGGGAAAGTGTCGGTGCGATTACGGACATTTAAGCTCCCCTTCTGGTAATTCATTCCTTTGTGAATTACGGGATCAAATACGCCGTCAGATTGTGTGCCAGTAGTTCAGGAATAAGATGATTTTGTTTTGCCTCTAAGGAGCTTTGCAGGAAAGCTCAGCGAGAATGGCCGATTGCTTCGAGACGGCAATTCCGACGGCCGCCAACGTCGCCGGCCCAGACAATTAATCCTGCGTTCAGGGTGGTGCGGCTAGTTAAGCGGCAATCATCGCCCCAGTTACCGTCAACTGGGGCGCTGCAATGAAGATCTCAGGCTCCGGGTTGTCGTTTCTGGAACTCTGCATTTGGGAAACGACGAGACAAAAGCGAAAGACACATGTCATCTAAAGATACTGTCAACGATTCTGCTCCAACTCCTCAGATGGCTCATCTGGATCGCGAATTCGGAATTCGCGCCACTCTCTTGTCCAACGATCAGCTGAGAACCATGGCAGCGAAGTTTGCAGAAACTCGCACGCTTGATCTCCTAAAATTCAGTGGCTTCGATTTCTATCTCCGACACAAGGAGAACGAAAACGAGATCCTGCGGGTCTATCGCGCCGCCGCCGCGGATGTCGATGCTGGCGAAAGCATCACGCCAGCTGCCGAATGGCTGCTCGACAACCACTACATTGTCGAAGAGGCAATCCAGGAAGTTCGCCGCGACTTTCCGAAAAAATTCTATCGCGAACTGCGCAAGATCAATCTCGACGGCACGGAGGTGCCGCGCACCCTCGCGCTCGCCTGGCTCTACATGGCGCATGCGCACAGCAATATCAGCAATGCTGGCATGACCGCAGTCACCGAAGGGTTCCAGGACCGCGAAACCTTACGGATCGGCGAACTCTGGGCGCTGCCTTCGCTGGTGCGCTATGTCTTGATCGACAATCTTCGCCGGGTGGCATCGCAGATCGATAAGAGCCGCGAAATGCGCGCGGCGGCCAATGCAGCGGCCACCGAGGCAATTTCGCTCGGTGACGCCGGCGCGGCGCAACATCTGGAAACGCTCGCTGCCAATCTCGACGACACGACCTTCGTCACGCAGCTCCACTATCGTCTTCGCAATGCACTCGAACCAACAGAAGCTGCGTTGAATTGGTTGGAGGCCAAACTTTCCGCCAAGGAAACGGATGCCGAAGCCGTCATGTCGGCTGAGCAGACCCGTCTCGGCGCGGCCAATGCGCTGATGGGCAGCATCATCAAGAGCCTGCGCGAGATCAACGACACCGACTGGTCGGAGTGGGTCGAAGAGGTCAGCACCATCGACAAGCTGCTCTGGCAGCAGACGGATTATGCAGAGCTCGATGCCGGATCTCGCAACAGCTACCGCCGCCAGATCGAAAAGCTCGCGAAGCGGTCCGACAAGACGGAGATGGATATCGCCGAGGCCGCCGTGCGGCTGACCGACCGTGCAAAGAATGAGAGCAGGGACGGATCTGCAAGCAACGTTGGCTACTATTTCGTCGGCGACGGGCGCCCGGCACTGGAGGCGGAAATCGGCTTCCGACCGACGCTCGGCCTGCGGTTCATGCGGATGGTCCGCAAGCTGAACTGGCTATCGATCGCCGTTCCCGTGCTTCTCCTGACTTTGCTGGCGCTCGTCTTGGTCGAATGGGCATTCGTCGACGCGGGAATGCCGCTGTTTGCGACGATCGTCCTGCTGCTGATGTTCGCGCTCCCAGCATCCGAGGGCGCGACCGGCCTCTTCAATTTCTTCGCCACGTTCTTCATCACACCGGATCGTCTCGTCGGCTATGAATTCAAGAAGGGCTTGCCGGCGGACGCCCGCACGCTTGTCACCATTCCTTCCCTGATCGGCAGGCGTGAGCACGTCGATGAACTCGTCCGCAATCTTGAGGTACATTACCTTGCCAATGCTCGCGGTGAGATCTATTACGGGCTCCTGACCGACTGGCCGGATGCCGAGGAAGAACAGACCGCCCGCGATCTCGACGTTCTCGATTATGCGCGCGGCAAGATCGCCGAATTGGAATCACGTTATTCGGAAGAAGGCAGGCAGCGCTTCTATCTGCTCCATCGCCGCAGGCAATATAACCCGGCCGAAGGCGTGTGGATGGGCTGGGAGCGCAAGCGGGGCAAGCTGCACGAGCTCAACATGCTGCTGCGCGGCAGTCAAGACACGAGCTTTATCGCGGGCTTCGATGTCGTGCCGGCCGACGTCAAGTACGTCATGACGCTGGACAGCGACACGCGCATTGTTCGTGATACCGTCACGAAGCTCGTCGGCAAGATGCACCATCCGATCAATCGCCCGGTTTTCGACGACAAGAAGCAGCGCGTCGTCGATGGCTATGGCGTGCTGCAGCCGCGCGTGACGCCGTCGCTGACGACGGGCAAGGACGCATCGACCTTCCAGCGTGTCTTTTCGGTCAATCGCGGTCTAGACCCTTATGTCTTCGCGGTTTCCGACGTTTATCAGGACATCACCGGTGAGGGTACCTTCACCGGCAAGGGCCTTTATCACGTCGACGCCTTCGAAGCCTCGCTGAAGGGTCGGATCAGTGAGAACTCGATATTGAGCCACGACCTGCTCGAAGGCTCGATGGCGCGATGCGGTCTGGTGACGGACTGCGAGCTCGTTGAAGATTTCCCCATTCGCTACGAGGTCGAAGTCTCGCGTCAGCATCGCTGGGCTCGCGGCGACTGGCAGCTTATTCCGTACATTTTCGACGAGCGCCGTGGCATTACCGCGCTCGGCTGCTGGAAGATGCTCGACAATTTGCGTCGCTCGCTGACGCCGATCGCCTGGTTCTTCGCTTCCGTGCTCGGTTGGTACTGGATGGATCCTTTCGGCGCGCTCATCTGGCAGATCCTGCTGATCTTCAGCCTGTTCGTTGCCCCGACATTGTCGCTGATCAATGGTATCATCCCGCGAACCAGCGACATCATCCTGCGGGCGCATCTTCATACCGTCTGGAAAGATATTGAGAATGCCAATGCCCAGGTGGCGCTGCGCATCATCTTCATCGCCGACATCGCCTGCGTCATGGCGGACGCGATTGTCCGCTCGCTCTACCGCATGTTCGTCAGCCGCAAGCTGATGTTGCAGTGGCGCACCGCCGCAAGTGCGCAGGCCATGGCGCAGACGACGATCCTCGGCCATTACAAGGTTATGTGGCGCGCCCCTCTGCTGGCCATTGTGGCGCTGGTCTTCGCCGCCTCTTCCGGCGACATAGCCTGGCTGGTCGGACTTCCCTTCGCGTTTCTCTGGGTGCTGTCGCCAGCCATCGCCTGGCTGGTCAGCCAGACGGCGGAAACCGAAGATCGGCTTGTTGTGCCCGACCACGTCCGCAACGAATTGCGCAAGATCGCGAGACGTACCTGGCGCTACTTCGACCACTTCGTCGTTCCCGATCAGCACTTCCTGCCGCCCGACAACGTTCAGCAGACGCCGCATGCGGTCGTCGCCATGCGTACATCGCCGACCAATATCGGCGTCTATCTGCTGTCGGTCATTTCGGCGCGTCGTTTCGGCTGGATTTCGTTCGAGGACGCGGTCAAGCGCATCGAACAGACGATCGAGACGGTCGAAAAGCTGGAAAAATATCGAGGTCATCTCTTCAACTGGTATCATACGGACACGTTGAAGCCGCTGGGCCGCAAATATGTATCCTCAGTCGATAGCGGAAATTTTGCCGGCCATCTGATCGCCGTTTCATCCGCATGCCGCATCTGGGCCCAGTCTCCTCTTGCCCATATCCACACCGATCTCGACGGCATCGGCGATGTCGCGGCAATTCTGCGCGAGGTGCTTTCGGAGCTTGATGACGATACGCGGTCGAACCGATCCCTTCATGACCGGCTGGACGGCCGTATCGCCGAGCTTGAAGCGGCGGTCGCGACCGGTAAACGCGAGAAGGAATTCTCCTCTGGCCTCATCGAACGATTTGCCGGGCAGGCTCGGGAAATCCGCGAACTTGCCGGAAGCCTTGACAGGGAAGTCAAGACCACGCGGAGCGAGGAAGTCGTCCATTGGGCGGAGAAGCTGGTCGAAACCTGCGAACTCCATCAGGTCGACAAGGCTTTCGATCCCGCCCAGGCACCTGATATCAGCGAAAGGCTGATCCGGATCGGCAATCGCGCCCGTGAAATCGCCTTCGATATGGATTTCAGCTTCCTCTATCGCCCGGAGCGCCGGTTGCTATCGATCGGCTTCCGCGTCGAGACGGAAGAAGTGGATGCCGCCTGCTACGATCTACTTGCTTCGGAAGCTCGTCTGACGAGCCTCTTCTCCGTAGCAAAAGGTGATCTCCCGACCGAGCACTGGTACAAGCTCGGCCGCCACGTCGTGCCCGTCGGCACGCGCGGTGCGCTGGTCTCGTGGTCCGGCTCGATGTTCGAATATCTGATGCCGCCTCTCGTCATGCAGGAGCGCAGCGGCGGGATTCTCAACCAGACCAACAATCTGATCGTTCTCGAGCAGATGAACTATGCGCGCAAGCTTGGCACGCCGTGGGGCATCTCGGAAGCGGCCTTCAACGCCCGCGATCATCAGATGAACTATCAGTACAGCAACTTCGGGGTGCCGACGCTCGGCCTGAAACGCGGTCTCGGACAGAACGCCGTCATCGCGCCTTACGCCTCGTTGCTCGCCAGCCAATATAATCCGGTCGCGGCCCTCGAAAACCTCGAGCGGTTGCGGGCCGTCGGCGCGCTCGGCATGTATGGTTTCCATGATGCCGTCGATTTCACGGCAAGCCGCGTGCCGGAAGGCAAGCAATGCGCGGTGGTTTACAACTACTATGCGCACCATCACGGCATGTCGATCGCCGCTGTCGCCAACGTGGCTTTCGACGGCCTGCTGCGCGAGCTGTTCCATGCGGATCCGGTAATCGAGGCAGCCGAATTGCTGCTGCAGGAAAAAGCGCCGCGCGATATTCCCGTCATGGCCTCGAAGCACGAAACCGACGCGCCCGCGACCATCCAAGGCGACCTGATGCGTCCGGAAGTGCGGCGCCTGGAAGATCCGGCCTCACGCGAGCGCGAATTGCTGCTGTTGTCGAACGGCCGTTACTCCACGATGCTGACGGCGACCGGCTCCGGCTACAGCCGCTGGAAAAATCTCTCCGTCAATCGCTGGCGTGCCGACCCGACCGAGGATCGATGGGGATCGTTCGTCTTTCTGCGCGACACCGCATCGAACGAATGGTGGTCCGCAACGGCGGAGCCGCGTTCGATCGCCAACGAGCATGTTCGGGTGAGCTTCAGTGACGACAAGGCGGAGTTCATCAAGACCGTCGGCGAGCTGACGAGCGAAATGGAAGTCTTCGTCGCAAGCAATTACGATGCCGAAGGCCGCCGTCTGACGATCAGCAACACCGGCACGGAAGATCGAGTGATCGAGGTGACCTCCTATATGGAGCCTGTCGCCACTCTCGATGCCGTCGATACTGGTCACCCCGTCTTTGCCCGCATGTTCCTGAAGACAGAAATCGCCCCGAAAGGTGACGCAATCTTCGTCGAGCGGCAGAAGCGTGGCGTGACGGATCCCGAGGTCGCCATCGCCCATCTCGTCGTCGATACGTCGGGCGAGAGCCTGCAGACACAGTATGAGACGGACCGCATGCGCTTCCTTGGGCGGGGGCGCACGCTAACGGAAGCTGCCGCGTTCGACGCAGGTGCGGAACTTTCCAACTCGAGCGGCTTCACGATGGATACCTGCCTGTCGCTGCGCCGGACGCTTCGCGTGCCGGCCGGTGAGAAGGTCAGCGTAACCTTCTGGACCATTGCCGCGGCCGAACGCACCGAGCTCGAGGCTGCGGTCGAGCACTATCGCCAGCCGGAAAGCTTTGCCCAAGGTCTTGTTCAGGCCTGGACGAGAACGCAGAGCCAGCTGCGCCAGATCGGCGTCAATTCGAAGGAGGCGGCCGCCTACCAACGCTTTGCCCGCTACATCATCTATCCGGACATGGCGCTGCGTGCCGACAATAAGACGGTCCGCGAAGGCCTCAAGTCGCAGTCCGTGCTCTGGGCCGCGACATTGTCCGGCGATGCACCACTGATGACCTTGCGCATCACCGACGAGCTCGGCACCGATCTCGTCAAGGAACTCCTGCGTGCGCAAGGCCTCTTGCAATCGCGCGGCGTCGAGGTCGATCTTGTCATCTTCAACGAGCGCACCGGCGAGGCGGCTGCCGAAATGCAGCGCACCATCGACCAGCTCTGTGACGCGGCGCGTCACGCCAGCGAGGTCGCCGGGATCCAGCGCAATATCTATGTCCTGCGGAGGGATCTGACGACTCCGGAAGCCTATGACGCCATCATCGCCGCCTCGCGCGTCGTGCTGCGTGGTCGCGATGGCAGCCTCATCGATCAGGTGCAGAAGGCCCGTTCCATTTCCGGTTCGCCTGCGCTGCTTGGTCAGTGGGGTGATTCTACCCTGGTGCCACGTATGGTTCGCGACACTGCCGGGACGCCCCCGGTCGATGGCAGCGATCTTGCCTTCTGGAACGGCTATGGCGGCTTTGCGGCCGATGGCAGCGAATATGTCGTGCGCCTGTCCGGCGGCGAACAGACGCCGCATCCGTGGGTTAACATCATAGCCAACGAGAGCTTCGGCTTCCATGTCTCGGCGGAAGGCGCTGCCTTCACCTGGAGCCAGAATTCCCGCGATCATCAGCTGACGCCTTGGACCAACGACATGGTCACAAACCGTCCAGGTGAGGCCTTCTATCTGAAGGATCTCGACCGCGGCTCCGTCATCGTGCCCTACGCGTCGCTCGCGCAGCGCGCAGACACGCGCTTCGAAGCCCGGCATGGCCTTGGCTACTCGATCTTTTCGACGGTTCAGGACGAGATTTCCCTGGAGGTCACCCAGACCCTCGACATGGAAAAGCCCGTCAAGCTGACGCAACTGCGTATCCGCAACCATGCAGGCGAAGCACGCAAGCTGCGGCTTTACGGCTATGCCGAATGGATTTTCGGCAACAACCCGACCAAGAGCAAGCCCTTCATCATCTCGAGCTTCGACAGCGCGAGCGGAGCGGTCTTTGCGAAAAATCCGTTCAGCGTAAGCTTCGGGACGCGAGTTGCGGCTTTTGCTGCAAGCGAAGCACCGTCGAGCGTCTCCACCAGCCGCCGCGAGTTCATCGGCCGGCACGGGACGATCCAGCAGCCGCGCACGGTTTCGGCCGGTTCGCGGCTCTCCAATGCCGTCGATCTCGATGGTGATCCCGCAGCCGCTATGGCATTCGACCTGACGATCGAGTCAGGTGAAGTGCGCGACATCTGCTTTTATATGGGTGATGCCGCCTCGCAGGAGGAAGCCGCCGCTCTCATCGCCGACATCCGCTCCATCGGTTTTGCGGAGGTTCTAGAGAAGACGCGTGAGTTCTGGAAGAGCTTCACCGGCAAGACGCACGTCTCGACACCGGACAAGCGGCTTGACTTCATGGTCAACAATTGGCTGCCCTATCAGACCTATGGCTGCCGCATCATGGCCCGTACCGCCTTTTACCAATCGAGCGGTGCGTGGAACCTGCGCGACCAGCTGCAGGATTCGCTGGCCTTCCTGCTGCATTCGCCTGAGATCGCCCGCAAGCAGATCCTCAATACCGGCCGCCGTCAGTTCCCAGAAGGCGATTTCCAGCACTGGTGGCTGGAAGATAGCGGTGCCGGCGTTCGCACGAACATCTCCGACGATCCGGTCTGGCTTGCCTATGCCCTCGACCAATATTGCACGGTGACCGGCGACGCCTCGATCATGGACGAGATGCTGCCCTTCGTCGAAGGCGCGCAGCTCAGCCCCGGCCAGTACGACGCCTTCCTGCAGCCACGTGTCTCCGACGAGACCGCATCGCTCTACGAACATGCCGCTCTAGGCCTCGATCTCGCGATCAAGCGCACGGGCGTCAACGGGTTGCCGCTGATGATGAGCGGTGACTGGTGCGACAAGATGGATCGTGTCGGCATCGCCGGCCGTGGTGAAAGCGTTTGGCTGGGCTGGTTCCTCGCGGGCGCCTTGCGTCGCTTCATCGCCTATGCGGAAAAGCGCGGCGACACGCAACGCGTCAGCCGTTGGGCGGATCATCTTGAAAAGCTCAAGGCCGCGATCGAAACGGCCGGATGGGATGGCGAATATTATCGCCGTGGTTACTACGACAACGGCGCGCCTCTCGGCTCCAGCCAATCGGCGGAAGACAAGATCGACTCGATCGCCCAATCCTGGAGCGTGCTCTCCGGCGAGGGAGATGCCGATCGCAGCAACATGGCCATGAACGCGGTCCTCGATAAGCTGGTTGATGAGGAGGGCAAGTTCATCCGCCTGCTGACGCCACCTTTCGTCAAGCCGGTCAATGATCCCGGTGTGATCAAGGCCTACCCGCCAGGTGTCCGCGAAAACGGCGGCCAATACACGCATGCCGCCATGTGGACGGCTCTTGCCCTTGCCCGGATGGGCCGCGGCGAGGACGCCTGGCGCGCGGTCGAAATGCTGAACCCCATCAACCACGCGCTCGACAAATCGTCCGCGGAGACCTATCGCGTCGAGCCCTATGTCATCGCCGGCGACGTTTATGGAGAAGGCGACCTCAGGGGCCGCGGTGGCTGGAGCTGGTACACCGGTTCGGCCGGGTGGTTCTATCGCGTCGCAATCGAAGGTATCCTCGGCATTCGCACCGACAGCGGGCGATTGCACATCAAGCCTGCGCTGCCGGCCGGATGGGACGGCTACTCGGCTGCGCTGGAACTGCCCAGCGGTCGATACGAAATTTCGGTTTCGAGAGTTGATCCGACAGGAGGATATGCGATCACGATCAATGGGACCGCAATTGATGATCCGCGGGAGGGATATTTACTCGCGGCATCGTAGGCGAAATCTCGCTGTAATCCAGCCATCCGCCGAATTATCGAGTATGTATGAATTGGAAATTGGAGGCAGAGCCAATCAGGCCACCTCCAATTCACCAGCTGCGCGCTCTTATCTCCTTCGGAGGGAGTTTATCGAATTGAGTCTGCAACTGAGGCCAGCGGCCGTTTGACAATAGAATACCTCCGCTATCGTGTTCGGACCGCGGCCTGCCAGCAGAATGAAGCGCCAGATGTATCGATGCGAAAACCTTGCTGATCGACGAGCACCACCATCCAACAGGAGGCCAGTCTCGGTAGCTGGGTATTCGACTAATTCGCGCGAGGCTTTCGCGGGGTGCGGCCTCTGCTCGGCGCGGCGTCAGCCACAGGGCGCCAATTAAATCGCGAAGCAGGTGGCCGAGACCGGGAGCGTAGTCACAGGGGCAAGGCGCCGCGCCTCGCCATTCGCAAAGCCAGGGTGCGCCTTCTCTTCCCGTCCAAGTACTCGTGCGGCCTCAGACCGATCTTATAAGCTCTTCGCCAAGCCCAAGCACTGGCGCAGAAAAGCTGGGGGCGCACGATCTCTTGCGGCGCTTTTTCTTCGCGTGCCAGTCCGGCAGAAGTCTAATCGACGACCGTGCCACTCCCGGTGACGTTAGGGATAGATGCTCGCAGGGAGCAATTACCCATCGGCGCTGTTAATCGCAGCGCCGAATGGTTTTAGTGATCTGGTCGCCGTTTTCATCGGTGCGTGTGACAGTCCTTGTCATGCAGCCGCCGCGATCATTATATCGATCGTAACGGTCACGATCGCGAACCGATCCAATGGCAACGCCCCGATCGGTTAAGGCAACATACGGATGGTGATGGCGATGATGGCGATAGCCCTGATCATAGGAAGGCCCATCAATGACGACCTCTTCCGCAACCGCAGCCACAGGTAAACCAGCACCGATGAAGATGGCCGCACAGGCAATAATTATCTTTCGCATTTGCGTATCCTCCTTAATTTCCCTTATGATCAACTGCCAAAGTGAAATAATGTTCCACACGGCTCGCCTAGTGGCCGAGTATCGTCGAAACCTCTTCACATCCGTATGCCAGCGCGTCGCGCATCTCATTTCCCAATATGTCTCGCTGACGGTGCTGGTCGGTAAACATGCGCTCCAGCGTCTGGCCCAACATTTCAGCTTCCGTCCAGCCCAGGATCGACGGTGCCACATGGTCCACGCGGCAGCGCTGCTTGGACATTATCCGGTTGGAATAGCCCGAGAGGTTATCTCCGGACCTGGCGCGCATAAGCAAATGCGCAAAGCACACAGTTTCGGTGCGCGGGCGAAACTCGTCTGACACCACTTCTCACGGATTCGATCCCTCCACACCCGCGCTATTGGTGTTCTCGGGAGTTGCTATGCGGGGATTTCATGAGTTATTGCCGAAGGGTCATAAAGTTTTTGGGACAGGAGCCTTGACACTCTAGGACCAATGCAATCTAGTCTAGTTGTCAGACATCTTACATAGAGTGGAACGAGTGCCTGGCAATGGAGGATCTATGAAACGTTTCGTGAAATGTACGGCAATCGCCGCGGCCGTCCTCGCAATGGCATCCCTCGCGCATGCGGGCGCAACGCTTGATCGCGTCATGTCAAAGAAAAGCATGGTGGTCGCGACGAACAGCGGCTGGCCACCACAAAGCTTCCTCAACGACAATAATGAGATGGTCGGCTTCGATATCGACGTCTCCCGAGAGATCGGCAAGCGCCTTGGCGTGGAGGTCAGCTTCCAGACCCCAGACTGGGCAACCCTCACGGGTGGGCACTGGCAGGGCCGCTACGATGTCGGTGTCGGCTCGGTTACACCCACCAAATCCCGCGCCCAGGTCATCGATTTCGCCGGCATCTACTATTACAGCCCTTATGTCTACGTGGTCCATAAAGACAGCCCGCTGAAGTCCGTTGGCGATCTCAACGGCAAGGTGATCGGGGTCGAAACGGCAACCACTTCGGAAGACTTCATTCGCCGCAATTTGCAGATCGACGCGCCAGGTATGCCGCCAATTCAATATAAGGTCGAGCCTGGCGAAGTGCGTACCTTCGCTGATTCCATGCTTCCCTTCGACGACCTGCGCCTCGGTCCGGGCGTACGCCTCGACGCCGTCATCGCGCCAGAACAGACCGCTTTGAATGCGATCAAGAACGGCTATCCGCTTCGCATCATCCAAGGCGAATATGCCTTTCGTGAACCACTTGTGGTCATTGCGGAAAAAGGTGATTCAGAATGGACCGCCAAGGTTGGCGAGATCATCAAATCCATGAAAGCCGACGGCACGCTCGGAACGCTTACCAAGAAGTGGTACGGCGCGGATTACAGCACCGACTGATCAAGCTCGGGTCAGGGCGGCAGCCCCGACCCTTTTTCTTCCCGATTGCCTTGAAAGATCGACCATGTCGTATCCCGACACCTATTATCGCCGAACGATGAGTGAGACTGCCGCACGGCCCGCGCTGAGTGGCCCGGTCGAATGCGATACGGTGATCATCGGCGGCGGCCTTGCCGGATTGACTACGGCCTTGCAACTCGCGCGCGCCAATCTCAACGTCGTCGTGCTGGAGGCCGAATCCGTCGGCTTTGGCGCTTCCGGCCGGAATGGCGGCTTCGTCAGCGCGGGGTTTGCCACCGACAGCGCGGCGATCGCCCGCGTCACCGGCACCGAAACCGCAAAGGCCATTCACCGCCTTTCCATCGAGGGCGTCGACTTCGTTCGCGATACCATCCGCGATCTCGATATTGCCGACGCTAAGCTGACGCCGGGCATCATCAGCGCGCTGCGATATGACGGCGGTGACGGCCTCAAGCGCTATGCCGAAGACATGAACCGCGATTTCGGCAGCGATCTCGAATTTATGGACCGCGATCAGCTTCGCGCCATTTTGAAATCCAATCGCTATTTTCAGGCCCTCCACAGCAAGAAGTCCTTCCACATCCATCCGCTGAATTATCTGCGAGCGATAGCCCGCGAATTCGAGCGCCTCGGCGGGCGCATATATGAAAGTTCGGCGGCGACCGGTTGCCAGCTCGCGGGCGCCCAGAAGATCGTGCAGACGGCGCGTGGCCATATGAAGGCGCGCCGGGTCGTGCTGACGACGGGCGGTTATACCGGCCAGTTGGTTGGCAAGCTCAAGCGCTCTTTCCTGCCGATCGCCACCTATGTGATGATCTCCGAGGAAAATCCCGATCTGATCGCCCAAGCGATCACGACACGCTGCGCGATCGGCGACAACCGCCGCGCCGGGGACTATTATCGCGTCGTGGAAGACGGCAGGCGTCTTCTCTGGGGCGGGCGCATCACCACGCGCGCCGCCTCGCCGGTAGCGCTCGCCCGCGAATTGCGTCGCGAAATGACTGGGACTTACCCGCAACTCTCCGAACTCAAGACCGAGCTCGCCTGGTCAGGGCTAATGTCCTACGCCCGTCACCTCATGCCACAAATTGGCGAGATGATGCCGGGTGTCTGGCATTGTACCGCGTTTGGTGGCCACGGTCTCAATACGACCGCGATTGGTGGCAAGATCGTGGCGGAGGGGATTCTGGGCCAATCCGATCGTTACCGCCTGTTTCAGCCCTTCGGTCTCGTCTGGGCCGGCGGGATTGCCGGACTCGCGGCGGCACAACTCACCTATTGGAAGCTGCAGGCACAGGACTGGTGGCGCGAAAGAGCCGCCTAGAAAGATCATCAAGGGGAACGATGATGCTTGGAAGATTGATCTTGAACTACCCGGACGCGGCACGACGAACCGGGCTGCTGCTCCTGCTGACGCTGATGACCACTGTTTTATACGCGCTTGGCATCAGTTCGGCCTGGATTGGCAAGCTGGTGCCGATGACGGTTGGCTGGCTGACGGACAGTCCCCAGGCAAGCCGGCTCGTCTCCGCCGTGCTGATCTCCCTTATCATCGCCGTCAACATCAAGCTTCTGAGATTGTTGCCGCGCGGTCAGCAGATCGTGGGTGTGTGGATCGAGCTCCTCACGCTCCTGCTGCTCTTCTTTTATACATTCGATCTTTCCTATACCTTCATTGCCAAAAAGATCGGGTTCCTCATCTCACAGGGTGTGGTGACGACACTCTACATATCCGCCATATCGATCATCATCGCCACCGTGATCGCGTTGGCGGGCGCCATCGCGAAATTGTCGCGAAACGGCGTCATCTACGGCCTTGCGACGTTCTACACTTCGCTCTTTCGCGGTCTGCCGCTCCTGATGCAGATCTATATCATCTATCTCGGCCTGCCTCAGGTCGGTTACGTCATCAGCGCCATACCGGCGGGCATCTTGGCGCTTTCCCTGTGCTACGGTGCCTACATGACGGAAATCTTTCGCGCCGGTATCCAGAGCATTCCGCGCGGTCAATCCGAAGGCGCGACAGCTCTGGGGCTCAGCCCGAACCAGACCATGTTCCTGGTAATCCTTCCGCAAGCGATGCGCGTCATCATCCCGCCAACGGGCAATCAGTTCATCGCCATGCTGAAGGATTCCTCGCTCGTCTCGGTCGTCGGCGTCTGGGAGATCATGTATCTTGCCCGCACCCAGGGTCAAACGGAGTTCCGCCACATCGAAATGCTTATCACCGCTTCGATGATCTACTGGATTCTCTCCATGGCGCTGGAATTCCTTCAGGCTCGCATCGAAGAGCGATTTGGCCGCTTCAATGCCCGATAGCCCTCATCCGCCGACCCTCAGGGCCAGCGCCAATCTGCCCGCTATCGGCGGCGTCCTGGCCGCCTTCGGCGTCTTTTCCGGCTGCGATGCGCTGGTGAAACTGATGAGTGCGGATGTGCGGGTGCCACAGGTGACATTCATGACCACCTGCGCGGCATTCGCGCTCGTCATTGGACGCGCGGCCTCGAACGGCACGCTCAGCGGACTGGTGCCGAAACGGCCGCGGCTTGCGCTTCTGCGCGCCTTGCTACTCGCCGGCGATACGCTCCTCATCCATTATGCTTTCGCGATGCTTCCGCTCGCGCAAGCCTATGTCCTAGCGTTCCTGACACCGGTTCTCGTTGCCGTTCTCGCCTATATCCTTTTGGGAGAGCGGCTGTCCTGGACCGGTCAGTTGGGTGTGCTGCTTGGTTTTGCCGGCGTGGCCGTCGCGCTCAGGCCCGCTGGCGTGATGCTGAACTTCGGCCACGCCGCGGCGATTGGCTCGGCGCTCCTGTTCGCCGCCTCGCTCATTCTGTTGCGCGTCATCGAGGCAGAAGAAAGCGACGATGCCTTGGTCGCCGCCCTTCTCTTCATGCTTGGCTGCGGCGCATTTGGCGTCACCATGGCGACGGGCGGCTTCGGCCGCGTCGCGTTGCCCACCTTGGCGTATGCCGGGCTGGCGGGCACACTGCTCTACGCCGGACATGCATTTCTCGTGCGCGCCTTTCGCAGTGGCGATGCCTCGGTTCTCGCCCCTTTTCAATACAGTCAGATCATCTGGGGCTGCCTTTATGGCGTGATGCTGTTCGGCAATCCGATTGAAACCTATACGATCGCCGGCGGGGTTATCATCATCCTGTCGGGCTGGCTCGTTCTCAAGTCATCCAGGGAGATAAATTGATGTCACAGCCCCGCATCGAACAGCCGGAAATCGAACTGTCAGGCGTACATAAATGGTATGGTCACTACCATGCGCTGGACGATATCAATCTTTCGATCCGCAAAGGCGAGCGCGTGGTCATATGCGGCCCGTCCGGTTCGGGAAAATCGACGCTTATCCGCTGCATCAACCGGCTCGAAGCGCACCAGGAGGGCCGGATCGCCGTGCGCGGTACCGAGCTTTCGGAAAACGAGAAGAACATAGACGAGATCCGTCGCGAGGTTGGAATGGTCTTCCAGCATTTCAATCTCTTCCCACATCTCACTGTTTTGCAAAACTGCATTCTTGCGCCCGTCTGGGTGCGTAAGATGGACAGGTACAAAGCAATCGAAATCGCGAGGCATTATCTCGAACGGGTTCGCATTCCCGAGCACGCCAACAAGTTTCCTGCCCAGCTTTCCGGCGGCCAGCAACAGCGCGTCGCGATCGCCCGCGCGCTCTGCATGCAGCCGAAGGTCATGCTTTTTGACGAGCCAACCTCGGCGCTCGATCCTGAAATGGTCAAGGAAGTTCTCGATACGATGGTATCGCTTGCCGATACCGGTATGACGATGATCTGCGTCACCCATGAAATGGGCTTCGCGCGCCAGGTCGCCGACCGCGTCATCTTCATGGATCGCGGCGCGATCGTCGAGGAAGCGACGCCGGCGGAGTTCTTCGACAATCCTCGGAACGAGCGCAGCAAACTCTTCCTAAGCCAGATCCTGCATTGAAGGCAGGGCCGGCCGCCACTTTCGCGGCGCGAGTTATCGCGCCGCGGAGCTGAGCGGCATCGGCGCCTGAGGAAAGCCGCCGACATGGGTGCAGGTGATCGCGGCCCTGTCGCGGCCGGCCGCCATGCAGGCCGACAGCGGCATCGAAGCAATGAAAGACGCGAGGAAGCCAGCAATGAAGCTGTCTCCTGCCCCTGTCGTATCGATGACTTGAACCTTGGAAATGCCGATCTCGGCCCTCTCCGATCCGCGCGAGGCAATCGCCCCGTCGGCGCCGCACGTGACGACGGCACAGATCGCGCCGCCCCTGATCATATGCCACAGCATGGCTTCGGCCTTGTCACCACGAGCGCCGGCGGAAGCAAAAGCGACTGTCAGTCCCGCGACGCCCAGATTTTCAGGACTTGCATTGACGGAAATGTCCTGGGACACGCTCACGCCATCAGCGGCGAGCCGGCGACGCAAGGCGCCGCCGTCATCCATCCAGCCGAGATGGACGTGATCGACATCCTTCAGAATAGCAACCTCGCTCTCGCTCGGTCGATAGCCCGCGCAGACGCCGAACTCTTCAAAGACCATGATCCGGTCACCAACAGCGGTCTGCTCGATGTCCGTATAGGCGGTCACGCCGGGACGGAGACGAACATGATCGGTTTTGACGCCATTCTCCTTGAGTATGTGTTTTGTCCGGACACCGTCCAGGTCATCGCCTACCGCCCCAAAATAGGTGGCCGACTGACCGAGCCGGGCGAGTTGAACCGCGACATTCACGGCGTTTCCGCCGACGAGCGACTGGGCCACCGGCGGCAGAAAGCGATCGATACAATTGTCACCGACGGTCGCAAATCGAAAAAGCGGCATTCGTCCCCCCGCGGAAAAACCAGCTGTTAATGACGCTTGCAGCCGCGAGCGCCTTCAGCGTCCGCGGCTAGGCTGCTTGTTTCGCCGGGTGGCTCAATAGGCAACCCGCTTATAGTACCGACGGGTGGTCAGCGGATGATTGCGCATGATCTCGAGATGCGCGCTGATGCGTTCCAGCATGGTTGCAAGCAGCACCGGCGAAATCAGCGCGCGGACCTCCTTTGATATCCCCGACAACGTGAATTCCGCCGTATCCAGCACGATGAGCCTTTCCGTGTAGTTCGGGGCGAAGTTCTGAACGCGCTCGGCCACTGGCCGGAAGGCGTCCTCGCCCTTAAACAAGATAACGCTGACGTCCTTGTCGACCAACTCCAGCGTGCCGTGGAAGAAATCGGACGCATGGACCGGGCGCGTGCGGATCCACTGCATTTCTTCAAGGATGCACATGCCGTAGTAGAAGGCCTCCGGCCAGACATTTCCGGCGCCTGTGATGATGTGATAATCAGACGATGCGAACGCCGTCGCATAGGCTTCGGCCTTGGCCTCGAAATCGCGCTTCACCTCCAGCAGAAGTTTGGGAAGTGTCGTCAGCTCCCTGACTATGCTGTCATAGTTGGAGATTTCACCTCGATGCTTCATGATCGACAGAGCGATAATAAGTGACTGCAGATAGAAGGATTCACAGGACGTATCATCCTCGGCGAAGTTGACGAAGACATGGTCGCCGCCTTTGCCGAGAGGCGTTTCCTCATGCCCGACCAGCGTCAGCACGGTGGCGCCGATCTCCTTGAGCTTGGAGAGCATGGCGACGCTCTCTTTTGTCGTCCCGGAAAGCGAAGGCATGACGACGATGGATCTTGCAGTCAGGTTGACAGAGGAGGAAATATAAAGCTCAGCCGTCAGATCGATGAAGGTTGGGAAGGACGAATTGCGCTGCAGCAATTGGGCCGCCGGCTGCATGAGAATGGCGGCGCCGCCAGTTCCGAGGAAAAATACATTCTGCGCACCCGCGGCGAGGCAGGTACCAATCACGTGGTCGAGGCGCTGGGCCAGCGCCAAGGCGCCGGACTGAATACGCAGGAACCGCTCTTCATCAAAATTCAGCATGAGTGTCTCTCGGTTGATGACGTCGCATGGACGCGCTTTGGGGTGTAGCTTCGCCGATCCAGCAAAGTTGTAAGACAACTGACATCATCGAGTCTAACTGTCAAGACGTTGATCATGCGATCATTGGTGCCTACGCGTGCACTGGCAGAGTTGGAGAAGCCTTCGACCTTGCATGAAAGCCTTGACCAAGCGATATTTGTCAGACAAGACGGTGGATGTGATGAAATTGTTGTGAGAGGGATGAATTGGACGAGTCTATTCGCGATACGCGCACCATCGTGATCCAGCTTCGCGACCGTATCGCTGACCTCATTCAAAGCGAGGGACTAAGGCCCGGCGAAAAATTGCCAACCGAAGCCCAGCTGACGCAGCGCTTCAACGTTTCCCGACCCGCCCTGCGCGAGGCATTGAAATTGCTCGAGCAGGAGGGCGATATCTATGTCGAGCATGGCCGCGGCCGTTTTGTCTCCGCAATGTCGGCCGTCCACGTCGATCGCCCGATCACGGTCTTCGAAAGCGTCACCGACATGGCGCTCGCCTACGGCTATAAGACCGTGAACAAGGTGCTTTCCATCTCCGAAGAAATTCCCGATGCGACGGTCGCCCAGCATTTGCGGCTGGACGATAAGGAGACGGTCATCCGTCTGGAGCGGGTACGCCTCGAGAACGATAATCCGATCATGTATTGCCTTGACTTCGTACCACGTCGTATCGTTCCCGCTCGGCTATACGATATCGACTGGAGCGGATCGCTACTGTCTCTGCTGGAGCAATACCGGCACCGCCCCCGAATGTCGTCCGCGTCCGTTAGCGCCGTCATGCTTCCCCAACAGGTGGCTGAGCGCCACGATCTCAAGGATTTCGGCCCTGCCCTCCTCATTACTGAAACCTGCTTTAATGATGTCGGAGTTCCCGTGATCTACGCCGTCGACTATCATCGCGGCAGCCACTTCACCTTCAGCTTGGTCCGGAAATAGCGCGCTATCTTAAGGCCGCTAATGCGCTCAATCAAAGGATAGTCAAACGGCACCCCAATGAAGCGGATCGAAACCTTCGGAGAGGTTGGCGACTTCGCTAAGCGTGAACTTGTAGGCGGCAAGCATAGCCGGCGTCGTGATGCCCGATCAGGCGATCCTCCTGAATTCGGCGGTATAGGGTTGCAAGTCTTCCGCCTTGAGATTCACGCCAAGGCCTGGCAGGTCCGGCACGCTGATCGTTCCATCGACATTCAGGACAGGTCTTTGCGCAAGATCGAGCAAGGGATTGGGACCGACGTCGAATTCCAGATAGGGAAAATGCGCTTGCCCACCGCCTCTATGTTCCGGCAATGTCGAAACAAAGTGCAGGGCGGCATGCAAATTGACGATACTTCCCCAGACATGCGGTATAAGCGGTCGATCGTAAAGGTCGGCGAGTAGGCCTACCTGTGAGACCCCGGTCAGCCCGCCGCAGATCGCTATATCGGGTTGCAGGATATCCAGGCATCCGCCCATTAGGAACGGGAGGAACGCCGATGCATTGGTGAATGTCTCTCCGCCAGCAAGCGCGGTTGCGGCATGAGCAGCGAAAGCATGATAACCGCCGATATCCGTCGGCTTAGTCGGCTCTTCGATCCACAGCAGTTCGGCATCTTTCATGAGATCGGCGGTTCGCATGGCGCGCCGGGCCGAGCAGGACTGATTGAAGTCGACCATCAGATCTCGATCAGGGCCGATTTGCCGTCGAGAGGCGAGGACCGTCTTGGCATCTTCTTCAACCGTGTATCCGCTTCTCAGCTTGATGGCCCGAAAGCCCGCCTCGAGATATCCATCGATCTCCCGCTCAAAGTCGCGGTAAGGATGTCCGCCAGGCTTGAAAAACGGCCCGCTTGCATAGGCCGTCACCCGTTGACGCCGGGCGCCGCCAATGAGCGTGGACACCGGAATCTTGTAGGCGCGCGCGGTCAGATCGTGCAGCGCCATATCCAGGGCGGCGATGGCAGGTGCGGCGGTTTCTCCCTCGACGGCCTGCCGCAAATTTCGCCACACCGACAATATGTGGGAGGGATCCTGCCCGAGTATCCGCCCCGCGAGCTGAAACTCGATGGCGGCAGCCGCGGTTCTGGGCGCGAGCCAAGCCTCCCCCCAGCCCGTCAGGTCACCGGCCGCGACTTCCACCAGCAATGTTTCCCGCTTCGCAAAGGAGACCAGCGCGTTGCCGATTGGCTCCGGCAACATGGCGACTAGATGATAGAGGCGTATTTCGTCGATTTTCATGATCATGCCTTTGTCGGAGTCTGGCCCCGACCGAGCGGGGAAAGGAGCTCTCGCATGCTTCTGCCGAGAATGAGGATGAGACTGGCGGTGATCGCCATGACGATCGCCAGGAATATGAGTGCTCCCTGAAAGCCGCCCGTCGCGTCGCGAACCCAACCGATAATCGAGGGCCCAAAGAAACCGCCGGTACTGCCGACCGAGTTGATGAGTGCGATTCCAGCAGCGGCGGCGGTGCCCGTCAACAGCGTCGATGGGAATGTCCAGATAGTCGGCGACGCGCCGCCAATTCCGGCCGCCCCCAGGGTCAGGCCCACCACCGAAACAACCGGATTGCCCGAGAAGGCAGCGATCAGAAATCCGAGAGCGCTCACCATAAATGGCCCGGCGGCATGCCAGACGCGCTCGTGCCTGCGATCCGAACTCCGGCCCACCACGATCATTGCAACTGCCATGAAAGCAGATGGAATAGCAGCCATAAAGCTGGTCTGCAGATTGGAGAGGCCGAATTGCTTGATGAACTGCGGCATCCAGATGGCAATGCCGGTCGTGCCCATGACCAGCCCGACGGCAATCAGACACATCAACAATACCTTGGGATCGAAGAGCGCCTGCACGGCGGAAAAACGTCCGGATGCTTCCTGCATCTGCCGATCGCTTCGCAGGGCGTCGACGAGCCAGCCCCGTTCATCGTGGGTGAGAAAGCGCGCCGTTTCAGGTAATTCCGGCAAGGCGAAGAGGACCACGAAGCCCATGATGAATGCGGGCAACCCCTCGATGAGGAACATCCACTGCCAGCCATGGAGGCCTGCCACGCCGTCGAACCCCTGCAAAATCAATCCGGATAGCGGCGCACCGATTACCGAGGCCAAAGGAACGGCGACATTGAAGAGCGCGAAGGTCGAGCCACGATATGCTCTCGGAAACCAAAGCGTAATGTAGAAGATGATGCCCGGAAAGAAACCGGCTTCCGCGGCACCGAGAAGTACCCGGATCACATAGAAGCTGGCGGGCGACCAGACGAATGCGGTGAGCGCCGAAAGAATGCCCCAAGTGATCAATATGCGCGCAATCCAAAGCCGCGCCCCCACCTTTGCAAGCATGAGGTTGCTCGGCAGCTCGCAAAGAACATACCCGAGGAAGAATATTCCCGCGCCAAAGCCGAAAGCGGATGCGCTGAAGCCAAGATCGGCGTTCATGGTCAGTGCCGCAAAGCCGATATTCACGCGGTCGAGAAAGGCCGCGAAATAGCAAAGCAGCAGGATCGGAATGACCCTCCTCCTTACCTTGAGAATGATATCCGAACGCTCAGTCATGATCTTGCTCCTCCCCAGCGGCCCTTCACATGCCGTCGAGATATTTTCATATAATCATTTATTTTCCTGAGCAAATTTGTTATTCTGAGCTCGTCATATAGGTTTTTTAAATAATGCGGATCACCTTTGCCCAGATTGAGGCCTTCTATTGGACAGCCCAGCTGGGCTCGGTCCAGAAGGCGGCGGACCAGCTTCACGTTGCCCAACCCACGGTATCCCTGAGAATCAAGGAGCTGAGCACGACGCTCGCGAGCGACTTGTTTCACAGGGGAAGCCGAGGGCTGGAAATCACGGCGCAGGGACGCGACCTGCTGCCACGCGCGGCAACCATCATGGCCGAGATGCGGGGCATCAAGGAGCGGGAGTTCGATCCGAAGGTTGTCGGTCCACTGCGCGTAGGTCTTGCGGAAGGTTTCGCCGTCACCTGCCTCGCACCATTACTTGCCGGATTGTCCGGCGATCATCCTGCCTTGGAGCCCGAGTGGACGGTCACGACCAGTACGCTCTTGGAGGGGATGCTGATCGACAACCGGCTGGACGTGGCGGTGCTGTTGAATCCGCTGGGCGACGAGAAGCTCGATCTGCGGCCGCTCGGACCTCAGCCGACACAATGGGTCGCTCCGAGGGCGTGGCACCTGCCGGGCGAGATCACACCCAAGGTGCTGGCCGACAGGCCGATCATTTCGAACCCGCCACCATCCGCGATGTACCGGCAGGTGACGCATTGGTTTGCACTTGAAGGCTTGAAACCGGAGCGCATTATTATTTGCAACAGCGTCGCGGTCATTGGCGAGCTGGTTGCCGCGGCTCTTGGCGTCGGCATTCTACCTACGTCCATTGCCAACCGCTATGTGGCGGCCGGAACGGTCCAATCCCTTTCCTGCACGCCGGATATCGAGAACGGAAGGCTCTTCATCGGGTTTCGAGCGGATATAATCGATGCCAAGATATTCGCTTTCGAAAGGACGACACAGCGCGTGCTGCGCGAGATAAGATATCTTTCCGTCTGAAATAGTGTCCGGGTCTCGCGCCTGTTATTCGATCGCTGCTCCTCCGTCGGGTCCAGTTTGCTTTCGGTCCTGCAGCAAAACGTCGGGACAGAAGCATGGCGGGTCCGAGATCCAAGAACTCACGCTGTCGGTTTCAATGCGGAACTGAGCCGAGTAACTTCTCGGGGCTCATCCTCGATTTCCGTGATTCATCGGCAGCATTCTCTCTCATCAGTCTGGGCCGCGCGGCCGTCCATGGCTCGCTTCGGCATCTCGAGGCGCTTGATCCGCCCTTCGGATTGACCATTGTTCCAAGGACGTTTCTTCAAAGCATCGACCTTCCCAGCATGACGATCTGTCAGCAGGCGGCGCGGCCTTATGCAAAAGCCGCGATCTCCATAGATGAGATCACATGGCTGGTGTCAGATCGCGAACGGGATCTGAAACATGCGCATCGGGAGGCGGCAGATGTTCACCTTAGCTTGCCCATCGATGGACCCAAAACGTTTTGACTTGACTCCCAAAACGTTTTGGAGAATCTTTCTTGCTGTTTTGGAGGATGATCTTGGCCAATCTCAAGCAGCTCGCGCAGTCGCTCGGACTGTCGATCACCACGGTTTCCCGTGCACTCGATGGTTATGACGATGTCTCTGCCGCGACCCGCAAGCGGGTCAGAGAGGCCGCGGACATAGCTGGTTACCGTCCCAACGCATCGGCGCGCAGGCTCAGAAAACAACGCGCGGAACTGGTTGCCGTCACGCTGCCGAGCGACCCCGGCCATATCGGTCCGCCGCATTTCCTCGACATGCTCTCCAACTGTGCTGAACATCTTGCAAGTGCTGGCCTCAATCTCGTCATCGCACCCGTGCCACGCGGTGAGAGCGAACTCGACATCTGCCGTCGGTTCGTTGATGGCCGCCGCGTCGATGCCATGCTTCTCGTCCGCACCAGGCGACGGGATGAACGCGTCGAATTTCTCCAGTCGCGTGGCATTCCCTTCGTCACCAACGGCCGCACCGAAAGCCTCGTGCCGCATCCCTATATCGACGGCGACGGCTTTGCCGGGTTCCACGCGGCAACGGTCCGCTTTCAGGCCGCCGGCCACCGCCGCATCGGCCATGTTGCCGGGCCTCAGGAATATTACTTCGCGCATGCGCGCCGCACGGGCTGGAAGGCCGCGATGGATGAGGCAGGTCTGAATGCCGATCTCTGCGCCGAAGGCGCGCCCACGGAACAGGGCGGTTATCTCGCCGCACTGGAATTGCTACGGCAGCCTTCGCGGCCCACTGCGCTCGTTTGCTCCACGGACGAAATGGCGATCGGAGCGCTGAGGGCGCTACGCGAGATCGACGGCGGCGACGCGATCAGCATTGTCGGTCACGACGACCTGCCGACGGGCGCTTTCACCAGCCCTTCCCTCTCGACCATGCGCATGACCGGCGAAAACCTCGGCGCGAGCTTCGCCTCGCTGCTGTTGCGGGCGATCGCCGGCGAGCCCGCGGAGGAACTGCAGGAGCTTCACGCGATCGAATTCATTGATCGCGACAGTCATCGCCGTCCAATGAAGGCGGCATGATCCGACACAGTGCATCACAGATAAAAACAATGAAGGAGGAGAGAACATGAAACGCATCACGTCATTCGGAATTCTGGCTTCCACTGTGCTGGCCTTTGCTTCGCCGGTGCTTGCCCAGACGGTTTTCGTATCCACCCAGCTTCGCCCGATCGAGGAGGCAACCGTCGTGCGGCAGGACCTGCTGAAGGATGCCGGCAAGGTGGATTATGTGGTCGAGGAACCGCCGCAGTTCGCCGTACGCATGGAAGCGGAGGCCAAGGCCGGCAAGCACACCGTCAGCCTGATCGGCGCGCTGCACGGTGAGCTTTCGCCACTTGCCGACAAGGATCAGCTCGAACCGCTTGATAATCTCGCTAAGACGCTCGCTGCCGGCGGCATGCCGCAATCGCTCCTCGACCTCGGCAAGCTCGGCAAATCCACCCAGCAATACATTCCGTGGATGCAGGCGACCTATGTCATGGCCGCCAAGAAGGAAGCCCTGCAATACCTGCCAAAGGGCGCCGATATCAACGCCATCACCTACGATCAGCTGATCGAGTGGGGCAAGAACATGCAGCAGGCGACTGGCCAGCCGCAGATCGGCTTCCCGGCCGGTCCCAAGGGCCTGATGGCACGTTACTTCCAGGGTTATTTCTATCCGTCCTTCACCGGCGGCGTAGTACGCACCTTCAAGAACGCCGATGCCGTGGCAGGTTGGGAGAAACTCAAGTCGCTCTGGGCCTATGTAAACCCCAACTCAACCAATTACGACTTCATGCAGGAGCCGCTGGCCGCCGGTGAAGTCATGGTCGCCTGGGACCATGTCGCCCGCCTGAAGAATGCCATTTCCGCCTCGCCAGACGACTATGTCGTATTCCCGCCTCCGGCCGGCCCCAAGGGGCGCGGATACATGCCCGTTCTCGCCGGCCTTTCGATCCCGAAGGGCGCCCCGGATGCGGCGGGCGCGATGAAGATCATCGAAACACTGACGAGCCCGAAGATCCAGCTGCTCACCGCGTCCAAGGTCGGCTTCTTCCCGACGCTGAACGTCCAGCTGCCGCCGGATCTCGATCAGGGCATCGCGCTTCTCGCCGGTGCCGTCACCAAGACCCAGGCCGCCAAGGACGCGGTGATCTCGCTTCTCCCAGTCGGCCTCGGCGACAAGGGCGGCGAGTTCAACAAGATCTATATGGACAGCTTCCAGCTGATCGTGCTGCAGAACCAGCCCGTTGGCGACGTGCTCGCCAAGCAGGGTGCCGTCATGGCCAAGCTGATGACCGACACCAAGGCTCCCTGCTGGGCACCGGACGCCAAGAGTGACGGCCCCTGCCCGGTTCAATAATCCTCCCTGGGTGCCTGGGCGCGAATGCCCGGTCATTCTTTCCGCAACCCTGCTTTTCGAGGCGGGAGCCCATGACCCAAAACCGACCCTGGATCCCCTATCTGCTGATCCTGCCATCCGTCGTTTTCCTCGGCCTGCTTTTCATCGTGCCGCTTGTGCAGACGATCTGGCTGGCGGTCTCGGATGACGGCGCGCCGTCGCTTGCAAACATGCAGCGCATGGTAACGGACATCAATTTCATCCAATCGGTGCGCAACACCTTCCTGCTGACGATCGTGGTCGTACCGGTCCAGATCGCCATCGCGCTCGCCATGGGTACGATGGTCGCCAAGATCGGCCGCGGGCGGGAGACGATCCTTTGGATTTGGACGATCCCGCTCGGCATTTCGGACCTCGCCGCCGGCCTCGTCTGGCTGTCGATCCTGCAGAATACCGGTTATTTCAACTCGCTGCTCTTCAGCCTCGGCGTGATCAGCCGCCAGGCGAGTTGGCTCTCTTACCAGACGCCGGTCGCGCTTTTCGTCGCCATCGCGGTGGCGGAGATCTGGCGCGGCACGGCGATCGTCATGGTCATCATCGTCGCCGGCCTCAACCAGGTGCCGAAGGAGTTCAAGGAGGCCGCCGAAATTTTCGGAGCTGGTCCATGGACGCGCTTCTGGAAAATAACCCTGCCGTTGATCCGCCCGGCGCTGCAATCGGCCCTCATCCTGCGCACCGTGCTCGCCTTCGAGGTCTTCGCGGTCGTATACGCACTGGGCGGCCGTAATTTTCCGGTCCTCGTGGGCGAAGCCTATAACTGGCAGAACCAGAACCAGAATTACAGCGTCGCGGCCGCCTATGCGGTTCTGATCATGGTCATCTCGCTTGCCGCAACCTTCGTCTATCTCAAGGCCTTCAAGGTCGATCCGGAACGCCTGCCATGAGTACACAAGCCATCAGCTCCGAAGCAGCAACAGCCAATCTCGCAAGCTTCGTTTCATCGCGCCGCTGGTTGCTCTGGAGCGGTATCGCCGCGCTTTGCGCCTGGGTTCTGGTGCCGATCTATCTCGTGGCGCTAGGCGCGCTCGGCGGACGACAGGGCGTCTACATTTGGCCGAAGACCGGCCTGCCGACCGGCATCTCGCTCGAACCCTTCATGCTCTTCCTGCAGACGGAAGGGGTCGTCCGCTCGTTCCTCAATTCGCTGGGCGCCGCGGGCATCACGGTAGCGCTCTCCATCCTGCTCGGGGCACCTGCCGGTTATGCGCTCGCCCGATACAATTTTCCGGGCAAGGACAGCTACCGGCTGCTGGTTCTGCTGACGCGCGCCTTCCCGCTGGCAATCCTGGCGCTGCCGCTCACCGTCTCCTTCATCCGGCTCGGCCTTTACGATACGATCGTCGGCGTCGGCCTGATCCATACGGTCCTGGCGCTCCCCTTCTCCGCTCTGGTGACCCAGGGCATTTTCCTCGGTGTCCCGAAGGAGCTGGAAGAAGCCGCATGGGTTTTCGGCTGCACCCGCATCCAGGCCTTTTTCAAGGTCGTGGCGCCGCTCGCCTTGCCGGGGATCGTCGCGACGGCGGTCTTCGCGTTCGTCATCTCGTGGAACGAAGTCTTCGCCGCCTCGGTGCTGACGGTGCGCAATCGCACGCTGACCGCCTATCTGCTGACGGTGCTTTCCGAAAGCCCGATGCATTACCGCTTCGCCGGCGGCCTGATGCTCATCCTTCCCTCTGTTGTCTTCATCTTCGCGGTCAGGCGCTACCTTTTCGCGATCTGGGGTATTTCCTCTAAATAACGGGACCAATTCCATGGCCAATATTGTCATCGACCGTGTCCGCAAAAGTTTCGGGGCATTCCAGGCCCTGAGAGAGGTCTCGCTGACGATCAACGACGGTGAATTCGTCTCGCTTCTCGGCCCGTCCGGCTGTGGCAAGACCACGCTCCTGCGCATCATTGCTGGTCTCGAAACCGCATCCGGCGGCGATGTCCGCATCGGCGACAAGTCGGTTCTCGGGCTCCCTCCCAAGGACCGCGGGCTCGCCATGGTCTTCCAAAACTACGCGGTCTTCCCGCATATGACGGTCTATGAAAACGTCGCCTTCGGGTTGCGCATGCAGAAGGCGGATGAGGCACGCGTCAAGGCGCAAGTCGAAAAGGCCGCCGGCCTGCTGCATATCGAGCAATATCTCGACCGTTACCCGAACAAGCTTTCGGGCGGCCAGCGCCAGCGCGTCGCCGTTGCCCGCGCGCTTGCCGTCGAGCCCAAGGTACTCCTCATGGACGAACCGCTCTCCAACCTCGATGCGCTGCTTCGCCTCGAAATGCGCACCGAACTCAAGACGGTGCTGCAGTCGGCCGGCACGACGACGATCTACGTCACGCACGACCAGACGGAGGCGATGGGCCTTTCCGATCGCATCGCCGTCATGCACGGAGGGATCGTAGAGCAGGTCGGCTCGCCGGTCGATGTTTACAATCATCCCGCAACGCGCTTCGTCGGCGGGTTCATCGGCAATCCGCCGATGAACTTCATCAAGGTCCCCGTCCTGAACGGCCAGGTCGCTGCCGGGATCGAGCAACTGAATACACCGCGGGAAGCCGGCAAGGAGATCATCCTCGGCCTGCGCGGCGAGGCGGTCGAGCTCGCGGGCCTGCCCGAGGGCCTTGAAATGAAAGTGCGGGTCGCCGAACCGATGGGCTCGCACCTGCTCCTGACCGGCTCGATCCACGATCAGCCCGTCCGCGTCATCCTGCCTGCCTCCGAAACCGTCAGGAGCGGCGATACGATCGGCCTGAAGCTCGATCGCAAGCGCATCACCTGGCTTTCCGCCGAAAGCGGCCAATCCTTTCCGCCCGTGACGGCCTAGGGGCGTCCCTCCCCAATACCGGAGTACCCACATGAACCTGCATATCGATCAAGCCAAGCGCATTCTCGTCGCCAATGACCGCGGCGGCTATACGGTGCCGACGGACCGGCTCTATCCCTTCCAATGGAACTGGGATTCCGCCTTCGTCGCCATGGGCTTCGCGCTCTACGATACGGACCGCGCCTATCGCGAACTGGAGCGGCTGGTCGAGGGCCAGTGGGCGGACGGCATGATCCCGCATATCGTCTTCCACCAGGCGAGCGATACCTATTTTCCAGGCCCGAACGTCTGGCGCACCCACCACACGATCCCCACCTCCGGCATCACCCAGCCGCCGGTTTTCGCCATCGCGCTGCGCAAGCTGCACCAAGCCACCGGTGACAAGACCCGCACCCTGCCGCTCTACGAGGCGGCCCTGAAATGGCAGCGCTGGTGGTATGCGGCCCGCGACCCGCAAGGAACAGGCCTCGTTGCCCTGCTCCATCCCTGGGAAAGTGGCAGCGACAATTCTCCCGCATGGGACGTCGCGCTCGCCCGCGTTCCCACCACCACCGACACGCCGGTCGTGCGCAAGGATACCGGCCACGTGAACGCTTTGATGCGTCCCCGCAACGAGGACTATCAGCGCTTCATCCACCTGGTTGATACCTATGCCGCCTGCGCCTGGGAGCCAGCTAGACAGTGGGCGAAGGCATCTTTCAAGGTCGCCGAGATCCAGACCACCGCGATCCTGCTCAAGGCCGGCGAAGACCTTGCTGCACTTGCCCACGAATTCGGCCGCATGGAAGACGCGTCCGAGATCGCCGCGCTCAATGAAAAAACTCGTAACGCGATCCTCGCCCAGTGGCGACCCGATCTGTCGCGTTTCGTATCCCGCGATCTCGTTTCTGGCCAGGATATCGTGGCGCCGACACAGGCGGGCTTCATCCCGCTTCTGTCGCTCGATCTCGACAAGGCAGTCGTCGGCGCTCTCGCCGATGAAATGAAGGCTTGGTCCAAGGGGATGAAAGTCGCCTTCCCGACAGTAAAGCCCGGCATCGACAGCTGGGAGCCGAAACGGTACTGGCGCGGCCCGGCCTGGGCGATCATCAACTGGCTGCTGATCGACGGCCTGAAGCGCAATGGCCGCGTAGATGATGCCGAGAAGCTGCGCAAGTCGACCATCTCGGCGATCGAGGCGGAGGGTTTTGCTGAATATTTCGACCCGGTCACTGGTGAAGGCTGCGGCGGCCTTGGCTTCTCCTGGACGGCGGCAGCGTATATGTGGCTTGTGGCGTCATAAATTTAGGTACCAGTCGCGCCCGCGCATCAATCTCAGGTCATGCATCAGCTTAATAGATTTGGGCCAGAAGCAATCGCAATCTCCGGTACTGTTTGCAGCTGAACGGATTCGACCCAGCGACCTATAAATATTCTGTTTTTTCACGCGGCCGGGGACGACGGATCGGTGCCCTCACTCAGAATTGCGAGGTACGGGCCATAGCTGAAGACTCTCCCGCGCTTGCGACCCGTTATTTCCTTGATGATGTCGAAGCGCTCCAAGTCTGCCAGCGCCGCTTTAGCTGCGGGTCCGAATAGGCCTGGCGTTGCGACACAGCGCCGTTGACCAACCTCCGAACCGTAGCGATAGGTTGCTCGCCGGAGGTTGCAAAAGCAGTGCCGTCGTGGCCGCGCGTGAGCAGATTCAACGTCTGTTGCTTGGAGTTATTTCGTGCGCCGTCGCCAGTCAAGCAATCGGGCCTCGACAAGTCCAATCGCAACCGCGGTCAGATATCCCAGCACACCGAGCAGGATCACGCCAGCATAGAGGTCCGGGGCACGAAACGAGCGTGCGGCGAGCAGAATCCAGTTACCGAGTCCATCCCGACCTGCAATCATCTCACATACGATTGACAGGATGAGAGCCACCGTGAGCCCGAGGCGCATACCAGCGAGAATATCCGGGCTCGCCGATGGCAATGCAATCTTGCCGATCACGGCCACTCGCGAAAGTTTTAGCGCTCGCCCGACCTCATAGAGGCGCGGTTCAACCCCCGAAAAACCATGCACGGTGGCAAGGAGCACCGGCCAAAGCGCGCCGAAGGCGATCACGGCAAGCACCATGCCGTCCGACAGGCCGAGTATCGCGATGGCCACGGGAATCGTCGCGGAGGCCGGCAGCGGGCGAAGGAACTCCAGCATCGGCGAAAGATAGGCGCGCAGGCGCGGAGAGGTGCCGATGGCGGCGCCTAGAATAATGCCGAGTAAGGAGGCGATCAGCCATCCCCAGAACATCCGCCCCACTGTCGAGAGCAGCTTTCTCCCGAGATCGCCGGTCATGAAGCCTTTCATCAAAGCGCCCCAGGCGCGATCCGGCCCGGGCAGGAAAACGGGGCTGACCAGTTTATATTCCGCCAGCATCTGCCATGCCCAGACGAGGAGAACGGCGATCAGAAAGCTCAATCCGAGCCAGAGCACGCGCCAGGCCTTCATGTAATGGTCTCCACTCGTCCGATGCGGCCAAAAAATTTGTTCTGCACCAGCGACAACAGACCGTTCAGCCCCCATCCCACGATACCGATCCAGACCAGATATGCGAGCATAATGGCTGGCTGCAGGGCCTGCTGCGCGATCAGGATGCCGTAGCCCAGTCCGATTGGATTGACGGCGATTTCGACTGTGACGGACACGACAAGCGCAATCGCCGCCGCCAAACGAAATGCGACCATGATGCGCGGTAGCGCTGCGGGCAGCACGATCTTTCGCAGCTGGCTCCAGGTCGACAGCCTGAGTGCTCGCGCGACTTCCATCAGTCGCGGCTCGATGCCACCCATTGCCGAGCGAGTCAGGATCATGATCGGCCAAAGGCAGGAGAAGGCGACAATGGCGATCTCCATGCGATAACCGAAACCAAATAGCAGCATGGCGATCGGCAGAACCGCGACCGACGGAATCGGGCGTACCGCTTCCACAGTCACCTCCATCAGACGATCCACCGTCTCGACCAGACCAAACAGCATGCCGAGTATCAAACCGATCACTCCGCCGAGAAACAGGCCGACACCTGCGGTCACCAGCGTATCACGCGTTGCAGCCAGCAGTGATCCGTCAACCAGGATCCGGACTAGAGCAGCAGCGATGTCGCTCGGTGCAGCAAGCGACAGAGAATCCGATTCACGGGTCCGCATGCCGATTTCCGCCGCAATCAGCAGCGCTCCCGGCACAACGAAACCTTTCCATCGGCTAGCGCTCATGGTTCAGCCTTCTCAATGAAATCGAACAGCGCGCGCCGAAGCCGCAGGAATTCGGGCATTTCGCGGGTCTCGAGTTGATTGCGCGGGCGGGGCAGATCTACCGGCTGGTCGATGCCGATGCGGCCGGGATTAGGCATGAGGCCAATGACCCGGTCGCCGAGATAGACCGCCTCCTCCAGGTCATGGGTCACGAAGAAGACGGTCGTCCCTGTTTCCGCCACCAGCGAGAGCATCTCGTCCTGCAGGCCCTGTCGGGTCATGGCGTCGAGAGCTCCGAACGGTTCGTCCATCAGCAACACGGCCGGCTCCTGGGCCAGACAGCGGGCAATCTGAATGCGCTGCTGCATGCCACCCGACATCTCCCCAGGATATTTATCTTCGTGTCCCGCAAGCCCAACCTTGGTGAGAAGTGGCCCGATGCGGGCCTGCCGCTCGCCACGCGGTACGCCGGCCGCCTCAAGCGCCAGCGAGATATTCGCGGCCGCCGTGCGCCAGGGGAGTAGCGCCTTGGCGTAGTCTTGAAAGACGATCGCCACGTCCTGCCGTGGGGCGGTCAGCGGGGCGCCGAGCAGCCTCACCGTGCCGGCGCTCGGACGCACGAGGCCCCCGGCCATGCGAAGCGCCGTGGTCTTGCCGCAGCCCGAAGGCCCGATGATGCAGACGATTTCGCCGCGGCGGACGTCGAGGCTCAATTCGGAGATGATGACCCGGCCGCCATAGGCAAGGCTCACCCCGTCGAAGCTTATCACCGACTGCGCGGCATCTCTGCTTATCGCCGTTGGATTGGCTGTCACGGCCATGTTCATGTTTCCCCTTATGTTTCTGTTCGGCCGTAGACGACATCGAGGGTTTGGGCGAGATGGCTGGCGAGCTCGGCCTCGGCCTTGTCGAACCGCCGCGCCAGAACGACATCGGCAAGCGCCTTGTGGGCTTCCAGGAAAGCATCGTGATGCGGCGCAAGGCGACTCATCATCACCCGTCGGTAGCGATAAGCCTGGTAATACAGATCATCGTGTATTCGCAGCAGGCGCTCCGAGCCGCAGGCTTCGAGCAACGCCCGATGGAAGGCTTTGTGCAGGCGGTCGAACTCCGGAGTTCCTTCCCGCATCGTCTCAGGATCGCGTTCGACGGACCGGACGAGACGGTGGAGAGCCGACAGGATGCCCGCCTCCCATTCATCGCCTCCCTGCTGCATTGAAAGCCGCAGGGCTTCCAGCTCAGTCAGGGTTCGCACGAGCGTGATGTCGGCAAGATCGGCTTTCGAAACACCGGCGACCCGGAAACCTTTTTGGCCGACGGCCGAAATCAATCCTCTCGAGACAAGACGAGACAGACCTTCCCTGAGCGGCGTGGCACCGATGCCGTAACGCTCGGAGAGGGCCTGAATACCGAGGCGTTCCCCGGGCGGCCAGATGCCCGACAGAATATCGTGCTCGACAACCGCCGCGGCGCGCTCGCTCAAGGTATCGGAGGCCGTCGCAGCCTCCCCGAACAGTGGATTGATTTTAGCTTCGATCATTTCTGGATAAGTGTCGCCGTATCCGGCTTTCCCTGCAGCATATTCTGCTCGCTCATGGTGCTGACCCACCAATCAAGTTGTTCCTGATCGATCCCTGGATCCGCAACAGAAAGCTTCATCTTCGAAAGCACGTCCATCGAAATCTTCGTGAAATTGGCGATGGCTTTCCGGCCCTTGTCGGGATACTCGTTGACGATCTTCGCGCCTTCCTGGATGGAGGCCCGGAACGCCTTCAAGGCATCCGGATTCGCATCCGCCCAGACACGAGTGGACGCATAAAGGATCTGCGGTCGGCGCTCCGGCAGCTTTTCGAGGAAATAGCCCGCGATCTTGCCTGTGCCGCTCGCCAGAATGCGCGACATGAACGGCTCGGCCCCGACCACGGCATCCACGGCTCCGGATTTCAGTGCATCGCTCATCGTCGGAAAGGTGACCTCGACGAAATTCACCTGTTTGGGATCGACGCCGTTATCGATCAGCCACTTGGAGAAAAGGACCTGGAGGAAGGCCCCTATACCGGGTGCGCCCACCTTCTTGCCAACGAAATCCTTCGGGCCCCTGATCCCGCTTGCCGGCGCGGCGATCACCCCTGCCGAGTCATAGGTACTGTTGGCGGTGGAACTGGCTCCCGCCACCGCGACGAGATCGAGCCCGCCATCGATGGCCTGCAAGAAGACGGACGGCGTCGGCCCCCCGATCTGGATCGAGTCCGAGAGCAGGGCCGCGGGAATGTTGGAATTCAGCCCTATCAGCGTCAGACTGACGTCCAGACCGTTCTTCTTGAAGATGCCCTCCTGCAGCGCCACCGCGGCGGATGCGCAATCCGTCGTCGCCGTGCAGCCGATATTGACCTTCGTCTGCGCCGTAGCATTGTCCGCCCACGCAGCAAGTACCAGTGCCGCTCCGAACGCGGCCCTCGCGAAAACCGTCATTTAAATTCCTCCCAAAATCCCGCTTCCCAATCGGGATGATATCAAATATCGATATAGTCACAAAATATATATGATCGCAAGTCGGAGGAGACTGATGAAACTGGCGACTTTTCGAAACGCGGACGGTTCCCCACGTGTCGGAATCGTGCATGAAGGCGATACGCGCCTATTCGACTTGACACACGCGGCCGAGCTTCACAGTGACAATGCGCGAAGCTTTTCTTCGATGCTGGCGCTGATCGACGGCGGCGATGGCGCGCTTGAGGAAGCCCGGCGCCTGTTTGCCGAACACGGCGACAACGCCGCGCTCGGGCTGCCGGTCGGTTCGGCCGAATTGCTGGCGCCGCTTCCCGAACCGCGTCAGATGCGCGACGGCATGAGCTACGAAACCCATATACGGCAGTCGGGCCGAGGCATGCGGCGGCTGATGGCCGCGGGCGACAGCGAGGCCATTGCGGCCATAGACGCCGAACCGCTTGCGCCGCTTGCGGATATCTATCGTCAATTGCCGATCTACTACATCACAAACCGGCTGATCGTGGGCGGCCCCGGCGCCACGGTGGCATGGCCCCGTTATTCCAGGGTGATGGACTACGAGCTCGAATACGGCATCGTCGTGGGCAAGACCGCCGCCAATATCAGCGTCGAAGACGCCCGAGACCACATCTTCGGTTACACGATCTTCAACGACTTTTCGGCGCGCGACCAGCAGGGCAAGGAAATGCCGGGATGGCTCGGCCCGGCCAAGGGCAAAAGCTTCGACGGCGCCAACGTTCTCGGTCCTTGGATCGTGACCCGGGACGAGATACCCGATCCCTATTCGCTGAAGGCTGCCGTCCGAGTGAACGGCGAGGTCCGTTGCGAAAGCACGACGGCTGGCATGCTCTTCAGCTTCGAGCAGATCCTGGCGCATATGTCGCAGGACGAAACCGTCCATGCTGGCGAATTTATCGGCTCGGGCACGATCGGCAACGGATGCGGCCTGGAAACCGGCCACTTCCTGGAGGACGGCGACATCGTCGAGTTGGAGATCGAGAAGATCGGCATCTTGAAGAACAAGGTCGTCCGGCAATTCGCCTGACGCCATATTGCGCGAACGCATCGCCTTGGGAGGAAACAATGGCGCACCGTATCATCGACCTTTCAGTCCCGATTGCCAACGACATCCCGGCCGACCCGCCGATCCAGATTCCGTCCGTGAGCTATATCGACCACGTCCAAAGCCTCGACCAGATCCTGTCCTTCTTTCCAGGGTTGAAGGCCGAGGACCTGCCCGAAGGAGCAGGCTGGGCGGTTGAAAAAGTGGTGCTTTCGACCCACAACGGCACGCATCTTGACGCGCCGTGGCATTACCATCCGACGATGAACCATGGCGAACCGGCCTGGCGTATCGACGAGGTGCCGCTCGAATGGTGCTACCAGCCGGCGGTGAAGCTCGACTTCCGCCATTTTCCCGACGGTTATGTCGCCACGGCGGCCGACGTCGAAGCCGAGCTGAAGCGTATCGGCCACGTGCTGAAGCCCCTGGAAATCGTCGTCGTCAACACATCCGCTGGCATCAAGTTCGGCCAGCCGGACTATGTCGCAAGCGGCTGCGGCATGGGCTATGAAGCGACCATGTACCTTCTGGACCGGGGCGTCCGCGTCACCGGCACGGACGGCTGGAGCTGGGATGCTCCGTTCGTGCATACCGCAAAAAAATATATCGAGACCGGGGATGCATCGCTGATCTGGGAAGGCCACAAGGCCGGCCGGCACACCGGCTATTGCCATATCGAAAAGCTGCACAATCTGGAGGAACTCCCCTCGGCCGGCTTCACGATCAGCTGCTTCCCCGTCAAGATCGAGCGAGCATCCGCCGGCTGGTGCCGCGCGGTAGCGATTATCGATAACTGATACCGGATCGCTTGGGTGCTCGTCGGCCGACGAGGAGCGGAGTTGACGAAGTCCCTTTCGACGCCTCCTACTCACCGCTTATTTTTAAACTCGTCTGGTGTTGTGTAGTGCGGAAAGCCTGCATTCCGGTCAGGTTGAAGCACATTATACCTACAGGGTATTATAATAAACCTATTCAGTGTTGGACGATCCTTCGGCCGCGGCGCACATTTGCGTCATGAACACGGTTTTCGCACCCATTGCTCAGAACGCACCCATGGCCCCGGTCATCGACGGGGTGGAAACCTTGCTGATCGACCTGCCGACCATCCGGCCGCACAGGCTCTCCGTCACGACGATGCATGGTCAGAGCCTGATGCTGGTCAAAATCCATTGCAGCGACGGCATCGTTGGCATTGGCGAGGGAACGACGATCGGCGGGCTCTCCTACGGCGGGGAAAGCCCGGAGGGTATGAAACTCGCGATCGATACCTATTTTCAGCCGGCTCTGATGGGCCAGGACGCCACCCGTATACAGCTCCTGATGGCGCGCGTCGGTAAAAGGATCAAGGAAAACCGCTTCGCCAAATGCGCCGTCGAAACGGCACTGCTGGATGCGCACGGCAAGCGTCTCGGCTTGCCGGTCAGCGAACTCCTGGGAGGACGCGTACGCGACCGGTTGCCAGTCGCATGGACACTCGCCTCCGGCGATACGGCCACCGACATAGCCGAGGCCGAGAAGATGCTCGACCTTCGCCGCCACAGGATTTTCAAGCTGAAGATCGGCGCCAGGACGCTCAGCGAAGACATCGCGCATGTCGCGGCGATCAAGCGCGCGCTTGGGGACCGCGGTGCGGTTCGCGTCGACGTCAACATGGCCTGGAGCGAAACCGAAGCGGCCTACGGCATGGCCGCGCTTGCTGATGCGGGCTGCCAGCTGGTCGAACAGCCAGTCGCTTCCGCGGCGGCATTGACGCGGCTCGTGCGCCGCTTTTCCATCGCCCTGATGGCCGATGAATCCCTACAGGGTCCAGAAACCGCTTTCGAGCTCGCGAAGACCAACGGCGTGGATGTCTTCGCCATCAAGATCGAGCAAAGCGGCGGCCTCTTCAATGCGCAGCGCGTCGCGTCCATCGCCGATGCAGCCGGCATCGAACTCTATGGTGGCACCATGCTCGAGGGCGTCGTTGGGACCGCCGCTTCCGCTCACGTCTTTTCCACTTTCGCCAATCTGCAATGGGGAACGGAACTCTTCGGGCCGCTGCTGCTGACCGAGGAAATTCTCGCGACGCCGCTAGACTATGGCGAATTCGAGCTCGCCGTTCCAAATGGGCCAGGCCTCGGCATCGCGCTCGACGATGAGCGCGTGAAATTCTTCCTGCGCGATGGGCCGCGCAAGACCGTCAGCGTCGCTATGTAAAGGATAGGGGTCATGCTTTTTCTCGTGCGAATGGACGTTAACATCCCCTGGGATCTCCCGCAGACCGACGCGGGTGAGATTATCGCTAGAGAGAAGGCCTATTCTCAGGAACTGCAGCGCAGCGGCAAATGGCGGCATATTTGGCGCATTGCCGGCGAATACGCGAACCACAGTATTTTCGATGTGAAGGACAATGAAGAGCTGCATGCGATCCTGAGTGGATTGCCGCTGTTCAAGTTCATGACCATCAAAGTCACGCCGCTTTTGCGGCATCCGTCGTCGATCCGCGACGACGACACCTGAGGCGACGACCCGCAAGAGGGCCTTGCCGCTCGCAGGGTCTTCGAAGCGGCTATCGCAACGATCGGAAAAGAGGAGGAGTACGACATGAGTGTGAGGATTTTTGACAGGCCTGACGTACAGGATTTCCTGAAGGTGCTCAGCGGCCTGACCAATGATGGCGGCAATCCGCGCGTCAAGCAGGTCATCCACCGGCTGGTGTCGGATCTGTTTAGGGCGATTGACGACCTCGACATCACACCCGACGAATACTGGACGGCGATCGCCTGGCTGAACGAACTCGGCGCGGCCGGCCAGGCCGGCCTCATCTCGCCCGGCCTCGGGCTGGACCATTTTCTCGACGAACGCCTCGATGCCATCGACGACGCGCTCGGCATCAAGAACGAGACGCCGCGCACGATCGAAGGGCCGCTCTATGTGGCCGGCGCGCCGGTCGCGCACGGCTTTGCCCGCCTTGACGACGGCACCGATGCCAACGGCCACGCGCTCATCATGCACGGCACCGTCCATGGCGCCGATGGCAAGCCGCTACCCGGCGCAAGCGTCGAGGTATGGCACTGTGATACCCGTGGCTTCTATTCGCATTTCGACCCCACGGGAAAGCAGGCCCCGTTCAACATGCGTCGCACGATCATCGCCGACGTCAACGGCTGTTACAAGTTCCAGAGCATCGTGCCGCATGGCTATGGCGTGCCGCCGGGCAGCCCCACCGAAAAGCTGCTGTCGGCACTCGGCCGCCACGGCCAGCGCCCAGCTCATATCCACTTCTTCATCAGCGCCGACGACCATCGCAAGCTGACGACCCAGATCAACATCGCCGGCGATCCGCTCGTCAATGACGACTTTGCCTATGCGACCAGGGACGGCCTCGTGCCCGAGGTCACCGAACGCACCGACGAGGCCGGTATCAAGGCCAATAATCTCAGTGGCCCCTATGCCGAAATCAAGTTCGACTTCCATCTGACAGCCCTCGTCAACGGCGTCGACAACCAGATCAACGAGCAGCGCAAGCGCGCGGCAGCCTAACCGCATGACGCGGTGGCCGGGACGGCCACCGCCCCTCTCTTCATCATCGACATTGTTGCTAGTGCCGCGCCGAGGCGCCGCGAGCGGGAGAAAAACCATGTCTGCGATCATCGATAAGGCCCGAGATCTCGATCATCTGCTTGCAACCGCGGTGCAGGATGACAAGGAGGCGGGAATATTCCGCTGCCGCCGCGACATCTTCACTAATGAAGACCTGTTCGAGCTGGAGATGAAGCATATCTTCGAGAGCAATTGGGTCTACCTGGCGCATGAAAGCCAGATTCCAGATAACAACGACTATTACACCACCTATATCGGCCGCCAGCCCGTGGTCATCACTCGCGACAAGACTGGAGAGCTGCATGCCGTCATCAATGCCTGTGCTCATCGCGGCGCCATGCTCTGCCGCCGCAAGCATGGCAACAAGGGCAGCTTCACCTGCCCCTTCCACGGCTGGACCTTCTCCAACACCGGCAAGCTGCTGAAGGTCAAGGACGAGAAGACGACGCAATATCCCGAGCAATTCGCAAAGGATGGCTCGCACGATCTCAAGCGGGTGCCGCGTTTCCAGAGCTATCGCGGCTTCCTCTTCGGCAGCTTGAACGGAGACGTTGCCTCACTGGAGCATTATCTCGGCGCAGCCAAGGTCATCATCGACCAGGTCGTGGATCAGGCGCCCGAGGGCCTGGAAGTCCTGCGTGGCAACTCGTCCTACATCTATGACGGAAACTGGAAGCTGCAGATGGAGAACGGTTGCGACGGCTATCACGTCAGCTCCGTCCACTGGAACTACGCCGCCACCATGGGACGGCGCAACGAGGAGGGCACGAAGGCCGTCGATGCCAATGGCTGGAGCAAGTCCATCGCCGGCGTCTACGGTTTCGAGAACGGCCATATCCTGTTGTGGACCCGGGCGATGAACCCGGAGGTCAGGCCGGTCTATAACCGTCGCGACGAGATCGAAACCCGCATGGGCGCCGACAAGGCGGATTTCATCATCAACCAGACCCGCAATCTCTGCCTTTATCCGAATATGTTCCTGATGGACCAGTTCAGCACCCAGATCCGCGTGACCCGCCCCATCAGCGTCGACAAGACAGAGATCAGCATCTTCTGCTTTGCGCCGAAGGGCGAAAGCGAGGCGGATCGCACGCTTCGTATCCGGCAATATGAAGACTTCTTCAATGTATCGGGCATGGGTACCGCAGATGACCTGGAGGAATTCCGAGCCTGCCAGGCCGGTTACGCCGGAACGACGGCACTATGGAATGATCTGTCGCGCGGGGCGCCCCTCTGGATCGACGGCCCGGACGAGAATGCCAGGCGGATGGGCCTGGAGCCGCTGCTGTCAGGGGAACGCAGCGAGGACGAGGGACTGTTCGTCCGCCAGCATGAATATTGGGCGAAGGTGATGCGCGAGGCGCTCGCGGCCGAGAAGGAAGGAGTCCTCTCATGAGCATTTCCTATGACGAGATCCGCGCCTTCCTCTATCGCGAGGCGCGACTGCTCGATGATCGCGAATGGGATGAATGGTTGACCTGCTATGCACCGGATGTCGAATACTGGATGCCGGCCTGGGATGATGACGATCAACTGACCGAGGACCCGGATAGCCAGATATCGCTGATTTTCTATCCAAGCCGGGACGGGCTGGAAGACCGGGTGTTCCGTATCAAGACCGAGCGCTCCGGTGCATCGACGCCTGAACCACGCACCAGCCACAACGTCACCAATGTCGAGGTATTGGCTCGCCGCGAAGCGGAGGTCGACATTCGCTGCAACTTCCACACGCTCAATCACCGCTACAAGGTGACGGACCAGTTCTTCGGAACCATGTTTGTCACCTTGCGCAGGAGCGGCGATCAACTGCTGATCTCAAACAAGAAGATCGTGCTGAAGAATGACTACATTCGCCAGGTCATCGACGTCTATCACATCTGACAGGCATCTCCTGACGGCATTGGAACGCATGAGGAGGCTTCCATGACCAGCTACAACATCGCTTTGAACTTCGAGGACGGCGTTACCCGTTTCATCGGATGCAATAGCGGCGAGAAGGTTCTCGACGCTGCCTATCGCGCCAAGATCAACCTCCCGATGGATTGCTCCGACGGCGTGTGCGGCACGTGCAAGTGCCGCGCTGAAAGCGGCAGCTACGACCTCGGTGATGATTTTATCGACGACGCCCTGACCGCGGACGAGGCGGAAAGCGGTCTGGTGCTCACCTGCCAGATGAGACCGACATCGGATTGCGTTCTTTCAGTGCCCGCGACCTCGCTTGCCTGCAAGACCGGCCATCAGAAGTTCGCGGCCACCGTTACCGCCGTGACGCCGCACCTAGATGCTGCGATTGTCCTTGAACTGCGAGTGGATGCGGCATCCTTACCGGCCTTCCTGCCCGGCCAATACGTCAATATCGACGTTCCCGGCTATGGTCAGAACCGCTCCTACTCCTTCTCCTCGGCTCCGGGTGATCAGCGCGTCGCCTTTCTCATCAAGCGGATTCCCAACGGTGCGATGAGCGGCTGGCTCGCCGGCGCGAAGCCTGGCGACAAGCTTGACCTGACGGGCCCGCTGGGAAGTTTCTATCTGCGTGAAGTGAAACGTCCCCTGTTGTTTCTTGCTGGCGGGACAGGGCTCGCGCCCTTCCTCTCGATGCTTGAAACGCTCGCTCGCGCCGGCTCTGACCAGTCGATCCATATGATCTATGGGGTGACGCGAGATCTCGATCTCGTTCTCGTCGACGTGATAGAGGCTTATGCCGATCGCCTGCCGAATTTCAGCTTCAGCACCGTCGTCGCCGAAAACACGTCCAGCCACCCGCGCAAAGGTTGGATAACGCAGCATATGCCCGCGGAAGTCCTGCACGGCGGTGATGTCGACGTCTACCTTTGCGGCCCGCCGCCCATGGTCGATGCGGTGCGCAAGCACTTTAATGACAATGGTGTCAGCCCTAGCAGCTTCTACTACGAGAAGTTCACGCCCAATGCGGTTGGGAAAGAGGCGGCATAGCGATGACCACCTATCGAGACCGCTTTGCTCGCAAGGTACTCGTTGTGACGGGCGCGGCGCAAGGCATTGGGCGTGCCGTGGCCATACGCGCCGCCGAAGAAGGTGCTCGCGTCGTGCTGGTGGATCGCGCCGATCTTGTCGGGGAAGTGGCGCGCGAGGCAGGCACGCACGCGGCGTCGTTCATGGCCGATCTGGAGACCTACGAAGGCGCATCGGCTGCGATGCGTTTTGCCGTAGAAACCTTCGGCGGCATCGATGTATTGATTAACAACGTCGGCGGAGCGATCCGAATGCGTCCCTACGAAGCATTCCAGCCGACGCAGATCGACGCGGAAATACGTCGATCCTTGATGCCGACGCTCTACGGATGCCACGCGGTGATCCCGCATCTGCTGGCGCGCGGCGGCGGCACTATTGTCAACGTATCATCGAATGCCACCCGGGGGATTCATCGCGTGCCCTACTCGGCGGCCAAGGGCGGCATCAATGCCATCACCCAGTCGCTAGCCATGGAGCTGGCTGAACGGAACATCCGTGTCGTGGCGACCGCGCCCGGCGGTACGGAAGCTCCCGCACGGGCTATCCCTCGGAACGCTGAAGGCGACACCGACGAGGAAAAGGCCTGGATGGGCGAGGTCGTCGCGCAGGTAAGGCAATCAAGCTTCATGAAGCGTTATGGCAGCATCGCCGAGCAGGCCGCGCCAATCCTATTTCTGGCTTCCGACGAGGCCTCATACATTACTGGAAGCATACTGCCGGTCGCGGGAGGCGACCTCGGCTGACCTCGTGTTCTTGAATGCGTAGCAACTCGGGAGGAGACAATGTGCGACTTTGGTGTGAATGACACAATAGACAACGCTCCGCTTAGTGCGTTTCAGTGGGCGTTACGTTGATCTAATGTCATTCCTAGACCTACCAACGCATCGCCTGCATTATCGAGTTGACGGTACTACTAGCGAGACCTCCGACAAGGCCTGGCTTATATTTTGCAACTCGCTTGGCACGGACCTGCGCATGTGGGATCGCCAAATTCGCGAACTCGCTGACAGTTTCAGGATTCTGCGCTATGACCGCCGGGGGCACGGGTTGTCATCCGCACCCCCTCGGCCCTATACGCTTGCCGACCTCGGCGGTGATGTGATCTCGCTAATGGACGCTCTCGGTATCCCGCGTGCCCACTTCTGTGGTCTCTCCATCGGTGGCCTGACGGGACAGTGGCTCGGGATCCATCATCGGGCTCGATTTGAGAAAATAATACTTTGCGCAACGGCGGCCAAGATCGGGAGTGCCGAAGGTTGGACAGCGAGGATCGATGACGTCAGGGCCAGCGGCTTGGAGGCTTTGGTGCCCGCCACGGCCGAGCGCTGGTTCACGCCGGAGTTTCGCGCCTCCCACCCCGACGCAACCGCGAGGGTACTTGATAGCTTTTCGAGGACCTCCAAGGAAGGCTATCTCGGCTGCTGCGAAGCGTTGCGGGATGCAGACCTCCGAGAGGATATTGGCTCGATCTCGAACCCGATCCTCGCTCTGTCCGGTGCCGATGATAGTGTATGTCCGCCGAACGATCTGGAAGCGATAGCAAAGGGGGTGTGCGACGGCCGTCATCTTTGCCTACCAGGCCGACATATTTTAAACGTGGAGAGTCCAGACGCTTTCAATGCGGCGGTTTGTGATTTTTTATGCCGGTAACGGCCGATGCAATCCGGCTGGACGGCCTGGCGATCGCCAGCGATAGTCCCAAAAGATGCATCGGGAGGCCAGCGGATGGATCTTCGCCAACTTAGATATTTCGTAACGGTGGCGCGTGAGCGGAACTTCTCACGAGCTGCCGATCTGCTCCATATAGCCCAACCGCCGCTTAGCCGACAAATTCAGCAGCTTGAGGAAGAACTGGGCGTACAACTGATCGATCGCAATCAACGTCCGATCGCGCTGACGGAGGCCGGGCGGTTTCTCTATGAGCAGGCTCGCCATATCCTCGTACGGACTGAGCATATTATTGATCAGACCCGCAAGATCGGCAGCTCGAAACGCGAGCGGTTTGTTATCGGATGCGTGGGCTCAACGCTTTACGGCGGCATTCCTGATCTGGTTCGGCGTATGAGGCAGGTCTGGCCCGATCTTGATATCGAAATTCGGGAGATGATGTCGACGGAGCAGGTCAGCGCTTTGAAGGAGCGACGTATTGATCTCGGCTTCGGTAGGGTCAGGTTCAACGATAGGGAGGTCGAACGTCTTACGCTTCGCGAAGAGCGCCTTGTCGCGGCGATACCCAAGTTTCACCCCTTGTCTGTTTCCGAAGAGCCAATTGACCTTGCCTCGCTCTCGCAGGAAACTGTCATTCTTTATCCTTCTGCGCCGCGGCCGAGTTTCGCCGACGAAGTTCTATCTCTGTTTACAGAGTTCGGAATTGGGATCTCGAAGGTCGAGGAGGTTCGCGACATCCAGGGTGCGCTAGGCATGGTCGCCGCCGGCGCCGGAGTCTGTCTCATCCCTGCTGCATCTCAACGGCAGCGGCCAGATGACGTGTGCTATCGGACAATCGCGGAGGAAAGAGCGACCTCCCCGGTGATCATGAGCTATCGGCACAATGAGCCCAACGCCCGGATCGAGCAAATCAAGCGTTTGATCCGCGAGATGTACGCCGACAATCCTCCTTGGCTCCAATTGTCCAATGTGAAACTTGACGGCAAAGGTGAGTAATTCGATAAAATGCTTGCGTTTATGCTCGATCTTGGGCGCAATTAAGCGTGCTTTGAGGCCGTGAATTCCGCCGCTCGAGCTACGCGCCGCAATATCTTCTCGAGGGTACCGCGAACGATAAGGACGGCGAGTCCCTGTCCTGCTAGAGTTCATGCGGGACTAAAAGCGCGAGCAATCGATACAATGAGCATGCCCAATCATGAGATCGACCACGGACGTGCGAGGCCAAAATTCCGCCGACTCTAGTCGAGCCTTAGCTCTTCCTTGGCCGCCTGGTCATCACCAGAGACGACAGGACGGTGCGCGGCTTTTGAGGCGAATAATCCTGGATCCAAGCCATCGGGTGACGACATAGAACTGACCGAACCCGAAAACCGCTTCGAGCTTTCCTGGCACGCCTCCCGCTACCCCTGATTGCCGGCGGTATCGGGATTACCCCGATCTACGGCATGGCAAAAGTACTCGCCTCACGGGCGAAGACGCTCCGGCTGGCCTATGCCGCGAAAATCCGCAACCAGATGGCTTTTCTCGACGAGTTTGCCGCACTGCTTGACGAGCGGCTGCAGGTTTTTGCTGAAGATGACGGCGAAATACCGGATCTCGATGCCGAATTCGCGGCCCTGCCACCAGATGACGAGGCCCATATCTGCGGCCCGCGCGGCCCTCCTGGAAGCGGCGCGCCAGGCTCAGCATAAAGGTGGCCGCTCCATGAGCCGGCTGCGCTGCGAGGTCTTCGGCGATAATGGTCGCTTTGCAGAGCACGCCTTCCATGTCGAAGTCGCGGAGCTCGGTGCTCCTGTTCGGGTTCGGGCCGATCAATCGATGTTAGACGTATGGCTGGAGGCGGGCGTCGGCATGGTTTTCGATTCCCGATGGAGAATATGGGCACTGTGCCGTCAAGATCGTGGAAACAGATGGCGTGATCGACCATAGAGATGTCTTCTTTTCCGAAGCCGAGCGGCAGGAAAATTCACGCATGTGCGCCTGCGTTTCGAGGGCCTCCGGCGGACGAATCGTCATCGATGTCGGCTATCGCCGTGAGCTTGCCGCGGCAGGATAATTGGTACAGCGCCCCGACGGCCAGCCGTCGCGGCTCGAGCCCCATCAAGCACCGGCCGGCGGTTCCCGATCATACTGGCGCGAGACCCCTTCGCCTTCTTGCCGGATGCCTCGCAGGACTTCCAACGCTGCCTCCCTAAGCTCGGGCGCGAAAAGACGCCGAAACCGCGCCTCGTGCGCCTCGATGATGGCGTGCACCGTCTCCAGTTTCGCCGAGCCGGTCCTTGTCAGGCGAAGAGCCCGCGATCGGCCGCCGACCGGAGCCCGGTCGACAAGCCCGGCCTTGGTCAGCCCGACCATCAGGGGAACCATGTTGGCACGCTGGATGCCGAGGCTACGTCCAAGATCGCTCTGGGTACAGCCGGGATTGGCATCGATCAGTGTCAGAATGGAAGCTTCGACCGGCCTGAGTTCAATGGCCTGAAGCCTTGAGCCCAGGTCGGCCATCATCACATTGGATGCCCTCCTCAGCTGATAGCCAAGCAAAGCGTCAAGCGGGTCGCTCAATCTTGATGCACGGGTGTCGATATCCATAATTCGCCTATAATGCTATTGCACATAACAATCAAACAATGCTATGAGACATAACATTATCGGCGAGGAGGTCATATGCCGGTATTGGAGGAATTTTCTTTTGAAGAATATCGGCAGCAGCGCCGCGATCCGTTGATCAGCGACGCTACAGCGCGCTCCACGTCTCGTTAACCGCATTGCCGCCGGCGGAGATGAGAGGAATTTCATTTCGATCGCGCTGCCGTCAAACGGCCCCGGTACAGCTTACCGCATTCGATGCGGGTCACCTCCTTGCGGCCCGCTCCCCTTGATGTGCAGGCCCTGGCGGCAAGAAGGACACCATCATGACAACAGAGCATCCCGAAAAAGATACCGTCGCCTTTACCGTTGAAGCCGGCATCGCCTGGGTCAGCTTCAATCGCCCGGAGAAACGCAACGCGATGAGCCCCACGCTCAATCGGCGCATGACGGAGGTTCTGGATGGGCTCGAGTTTCGGGCCGATGTCGGTGTTCTGGTTCTTTCCGGCGAGGGCACGGCCTGGTCAGCAGGTATGGATCTCAAGGAATATTTCCGCGAGACCGAGGCTTACGGTCTACAGGGTACGCGAAAGGCGCAGCGCGAAAGCTACGGCTGGTGGCGTCGGCTGCGCTGGTATCAGAAACCGACCATCGCCATGGTGAATGGCTGGTGCTTCGGCGGCGGTTACGGACCTCTTTTCGCCTGCGACCTCGCCTTTGCCGCCGATGAAGCCAGATTCGGACTGAGCGAAATCAACTGGGGCATCCTGCCCGGCGGTGGCGCCGCCAAGGTGGCGAGCGAACTTACATCCTTCCGCAACGCCATGTATCACGCGCTGACCGGCGAAAACATCGACGGCAGGAAGGCGGCCGAATGGGGCTTCGTCAACGAGTCCCTACCGCTTGCACAGTTGAAAGCGCGGGTAACCGATGTCGCCAACATCCTGCTGCAAAAGAACCCCGTCGCGCTCAAAGCCACCAAGGATGTCATTCGGCGCGTGCGGGAGATGACTTACGACAATGCGGAGGATTACCTCGTCCGCGCCCAGGAAGCGGCCAACAGTTATGATAACGAGGGACGCAAGGAAGGTATCAAGCAGTTCATCGACGACAAGACGTACAAGCCCGGTCTGGGTGCCTATGACAAATCCAAGCATCAGGCCTGAGGAGAGCCTTACATGACGGTCGAGATCACCAGCGCACACCCATCGGCTCTTCCTAGCGGCTCCATGGAACGGCTGCTGCGCCCGAGATCGGTGGCGATCGTCGGCGCCTCCGACAAGCCCGGCGCGCTTGGCGCTTCGGTACTTTCCAACCTCGATCGCAGCGGCTATGCCGGGGCCATTCATCTGATCAACCCCAAACGGACCGAAATCGGCAACCGGCCCTGCCTCGCCTCGATCAGTGACCTTCCGGACGGGGTGGATGCGGCGGTTCTTGCCGTTCCGCGCGCTGCCGTGCTTTCCTCGATCGAGGCGCTTGCCCGTCGCCGCGTTGGCGCGGCGGTGATCTTTTCGGCGGGCTTTGCCGAGGGCGGTGAGGAAGGGGTGGCCGAACAACGCGAGATCACCCGCATGGCGGCGGAAGTCGGAATGGTGATCGAGGGGCCGAACTGCCTCGGCATGGTCAACCATGTTGACCGCATCCCCCTGACCTTTATCGAAACCGCTTCAAAGGCACTGGGCGATCGGCCGGGTATCGCGATAGTCTCGCAGAGCGGCGCCATGGCCGCCGTCCTCGGCGTGACCTTCGCCAGCCGTGATCTGGGCCTCTCCTATTCCGTCTCCACCGGCAACGAAGCTGCAAGCGGCGTCGAGGACTATGTGGAATTTCTGGTGGAGGATGCCTCCACGCGGGTCATCGCGATGATCGTCGAACAATTCCGCAAGCCCGCCCGTTTCCTTGCCGCGGCGCGCGAAGCATATGCGAGGGGAAAGCGGATCGTCCTTCTTCATCCCGGCCGGAGCAGCGCGGCGCGTGAATCCGCCGCGACCCACACCGGTGCCATGGCCGGCGATTATCAGCTCATGCGCGCCAAGGTCGCCCATGCCGGCGTTATCCTGGCCGAAACGCTCGAGGAACTTGGTGACATCGCCGAGATCGCTCTGCGATGCCTGGCGCCTCCGGCTGGAGGCCTCGCGGTGCTTGGCGAATCCGGCGCGTTCAAGGCGCTGACGCTCGACCTGTGTGAGGAGCTTGGACTGGATCTTCCTCCAATTAACGATGAGACAGCGCCAGCGCTGCGCGCTGTTCTGCCGCCCTTCGTCGGTGTCAGCAATCCGCTGGATCTGACGGCACAGGGTCTCGTGGAGCCGGACCTTTACGACAGAACGCTCACGGCCCTCTTCGACGATACCCGGTTCGCCAGCATTGTCGCTTGCATCATCCAGACCGATCCCGTCACCCTAGCCATCAAACTGCCGCCGATCCTGAAAGCCGTGCGAGAGCGCAAGCCGACAAAGCCGCTGATCTTCGCCGGGCTTGATGAGGGAGCCCCCATCCCGGCGAACTATATTGCGCAGTTGCGGGCGCTCGGTATCGTCTATTTCCCATCGACAGAACGGGCCTTCCGCGCGCTGAAGCGCATCGATGCGTTCGCGGCGAGTGACATTGCCACCTACACCTCCGCTCCGGTCGCGATTGCCGGCCTCCCCTGGCAGGGAGGTGTCATTCCCGAATATCAAGCCAAGCAAATGCTAGCGCCGCTTGGAATTCCGTTTCCTGAAGGCCGCCTGGCAACAACCCTCGAACAAGCTTTCACCGCAGCCGGCGCGATTGGGTATCCGGTGGTGCTGAAGGCGCAATCGCCCGAGCTCAGCCACAAGAGCGACGCCGGCGGTGTCGTCATTGGATTGTCGGACGCAGCCAGCCTCCAGGAGGGCTGGAGCAAGCTGCATGCCGATATCGCGCGCCATCGCCCAGGCCTTACCCTGGACGGCGTACTGATCGAAGCCATGTGCAAACGCGGCATCGAGCTGATCATCGGAGCACGCAACGACCCTGACTGGGGACCCGTGATCCTGGCGGGCTTTGGCGGCGTTACGGCTGAAATCCTGAAGGATGTTCGGATTCTGACGCCCGATCTGCCAGAAGACGCTATCAGCCGCGAGCTACATCGGCTGAAGAATGCGCCTCTGCTGCGCGGTTTCCGCGGCTCGCCGCCGCTCGACGTGAATGCCGCCGCCCGCATCATCGCTGCGCTCGGCCAGCTGCTGCTGGCCGAACCGGCTATCCGGGAAATAGACCTCAATCCTGTCGTGATCTATCCCGACGGCGAAGGTGCGGTGGCGCTGGATGCCTTGATGTTGGCAGTAACCAAGCCTACCGACGCTTGAGCCGCAAAGCCTGCCCGCTCGAAATTACGGCCAATCGGCATAGCCCGACGAAAGCGTGCTTTCCGCGACCTCGCTACTACGGGCAACCTCACGATAGGCCGCCGGCGAAAAGCCGGTCTTCCGTTTGAAGAAGTGGCTGAAATAGGTCGGGTCGCGAAAGCCAAGCCCGTCCGAGATTTCCTGCACGGTGCGGGCCGAGCGCTCCAGCCGCAACTTTGCCTCCTGCACCACCCGCTCATGCAGCAATTGCACAGGGGAGCGCCCGAGCGCGCCCTGGCAGATGGCGTGCAGGCGATCGGTCGTGACGCCGAGTTCTCGCGCATAGTCCGTGATCGGCCGATGCTGCCGGAACCAGGCTTCCACCAGCTGCCGATATCGCTGCAGGATCGACGCATTGCCACCGCGCCCGCGCTGCTCCGATGTCTCTGCTCCTCCGGCCCGCCAAAGCGTCAGAAGGATCAGGCGCATATAGGCCGAAATCGCCATCCAGGACGCGCGCGCGGGATCGCCGAGTTCTCGAACGAAGCCGGCGACCAGCGGCTGTACCTCATTGACGGCGTTGATATTGCGTTCGATCATGAACCAGGGGCGCTCGCTGAAAATTCTGAGCGCGTAGGATTCTGCTCGATTGCCAATCGCATCGACCATGATCTGCGGCGAGGCGCCGACGAGGAAGCTCGCCGCGCCGGCGGCCATATGCAGCTCGCCGCGCGCCTGTGGCGGCATATAGGCAATGGTCGGCCCCCGCAGGGTTCTCTCATCTTCGGCGTCAAGGACAAATGTGGCTCTGCCCGCCTGCAGCAGGACGATATGGTGGAAGGAGACGTAAAGACCTTTTTGGAAGCGGATCGTGCGGTGCGTCAGGGATGGCTCGTGCCATTCACCGCGGGCATGAAGATGGATGCCGCTGTCGAAAACCAATGCATTCTCCTTGGCTTGGGGTGACGAAAACGTGACATGATTGCCAGATAATTGCAATATTAACCCAGAAAATCACATTCAAAGCTCTCGGTAACCACGTAATCTCTTCCCATGAGCCTTTGGGAGGAGGTCTCCACACGAAACATATGCTCGACGAGGCTGCATCCCGGCCGCGTGAATCCGTGTGCATCCCTTCCCAGTCAGATGATGGCAAGCGTGGCCTGCCAGAGAGCGGATGATCGCGATGTTGGTGGCGAAACTGCTGATCAATGACAAAGCGCTCGACGCATCGGATGCGTCGACATTCGAATGCATCGATCCGGCGACGGGCGATGTCGCGACGATCGCACCGGCCGCCTCTCTGGCCGACGCGACCAGCGCTGCCAATGCCGCCGCGGCCGCCTTTCCCGCATGGTCCGAAATAGGCCCCCATCAACGAAGGGCGCTGTTGAACAAGGCCGCCGATATTCTGGCGGCCCGAACGGCAGGCTTCGTCGAGGCGATGGTTGGCGAGACCGGAGCGACCGCGCTCTGGGCGCGGATCAATTGCGATCTCGCCGCCGACATGCTGCGCGAAGCCGGAGCCATGACAACGCAGGTTGCCGGCGAGATCATCCCGTCCGGCGAGGCAGGGAGCCTCGCCATGGCGGTTCGCCAGCCTGCCGGCGTCTGTCTTGGGATCGCGCCGTGGAATGCGCCAATCATTCTCGGCGTGCGCGCGATCGCCATGCCGCTTGCTTGCGGCAATACGGTCATTCTGAAGGCATCCGAGCTTTGCCCCAAGACCCATTGTCTGATCGGCGAAATCATGCGCGAAGCCGGATTTCCAGCCGGGGTCGTCAATGTCGTTACCAATGCGCCGAAGGATGCCGCCGCCATCGTCGAGGTCTTGATCGCACATCCGGCCGTGCGCCGGATCAATTTCACCGGCTCGACCCGCGTCGGCCGCCTGATCGCCGAAACGTCCGCGCGTCATCTCAAGCGCTGTCTGCTCGAGCTTGGCGGCAAGGCGCCCTTCATCGTGCTTGCCGATGCCGATATCGATGAGGCCGTTCGCGCCGCCGCCTTTGGCGCCTTCATGAACCAGGGCCAGATCTGCATGTCGACCGAGCGGATCATCCTCATGGAGGAGATCGCCGATGAATTCGTGGAGAAGTTCAGGGTCAAGGCCGAGACGCTCGTGGCCGGCAACCCGCGCGACGGCAACACGCCGCTCGGGACGATGATCACGGCCGAAGCCGCACGCCGTGTCCGCGCGCTGGTCGAGGATGCCTCACAGAAGGGCGCGGTGGTCGTCTGCGGTGGTCACGCCCGCGGCACGCTGATCGACGCGACCGTCATCGATCACGTAACACCGGCCATGCGCATCTATCGCGAGGAAAGCTTCGGGCCGCTGGCGGCCATCATCCGTGTCGACAGCATCGACGAAGCCGTGACCGTCGCCAACGACAACGAATATGGCCTGTCGTCAGCTGTCTTCAGCCAGGACATCAACCAGGCGTTCGCCGTCGCCAGACGCATCGAGACCGGCATCTGCCACATCAACGAGGCAACCGTCGCGGACGAGCCGCAAATGCCGTTTGGCGGCGTCAAGTCGAGCGGCTATGGCCGCTTCGGCGGCCGGGCGGCGATCGACGAATTCACGGAACTGCGCTGGATCACGCTCGCTTCCGGCAGACGGAACTATCCGATCTGACGCCGCGGATCGGCAAGAAACGAGGGAATACGGAGTTAAGAGGGCTCCGCCAAAAGGGAGGAAATGGCATGACTGGTTTCAGGGAACGAATTTTGGGCGGCGGACTGACGCGGCGCGATTTCATGGCCGCGGCCGCGGCGGGAACAACCGCATTGGCCTTTGGCGGCCGCGAGGCCTTTGCCGCCGACGACACACTGAAGGTCGGCTTCATCAGCCCGCGGACCGGGCCGCTTGGTGGCTTCGGCGAAACGGATGGCTATGTGCTCGATCTCGCGCGCAAGGCGCTGGCCAATGGATTGCGGGCCGGTGGCAAGACATGGAAGGTCGATATCCTCGACCGCGATACGCAGTCCGATCCGTCGCGCGCCGGCCAACTGGCAAAGGATCTGATCAACAACCAGGCGGTCGATCTGATGCTGGCCGTTTCGACGCCGGAGACCATCAATCCCGTCGCCGATGCCTGCGAGGCCGCCGGCGTGCCGTGCCTGTCGACGGTCATGCCGTGGGAAGCCTGGTATTTCGGCCGCGGAGCCAAGCCCGGGGCTCCCTCGCCATTCAAATGGACCTACCACTTCGGCTTCGGTGTCGGCGAATTCCTGAAGACCTATATATCGCAATGGAACCTGATCGAGACCAACAAGAAGGTTGGCGTCATGTATCCGAATGATGCCGATGGCAATGCCATCCGCGCCAATTTGGCGCCGGCGCTTGCCAAGGCCGGTTTCACCATCGTCGATCCCGGCGCCTATGAGACCGGCACGACCGATTTCTCCTCGCAGATCGCGCTCTTCCGCCAGGAAGGCGTCGAGATCTTCAACAGCTTCCCGATTCCGCCGGATTTCGCCGCTTTCTGGCGCCAGGCGGCCCAGCAGGGTCTCATCCAGCAGTTCAAGATCTGCCAGGTCGCCAAGACCGGGCTCTTTCCATCCGACATCGAGTCGCTCGGCGACCTCGGCGTCAACATCGCCAGCGCCGCCTATTGGCACAAGGCTTTTCCCTACAAGTCGACGCTGACAGATGTTTCGGGGTCCGAGCTCGCCGATGGCTACGAGACGGCAAGCGGCAAGCAGTGGACCCAGCAGCTCGGCGCCAGCCTATCCCTGCTCGACGCCGGTTTTGAGGCGCTAAAGGCCGCCTCGGATGCGAAAAGCAAGGAGGCTGTCGCCAAGGCGCTAAGTGGGCTGAAGACGACGACCATCGCCGGCAAGGTGGATTTCACCAGCGGCCCCGTCGCCAATGTTTCTCCCGGCCCGATCATCGGCACACAATGGGTCAAGGCCCCAGCCGGTTCGAAGTTCGCGCTTGACTATGTCGTCACCGAGCATGCCACCGATCCGAACGTGCCCGTCGCAGCCAAGCTCATCGCTTATAATGGGTAAGGCTATCGTGCGGGAACAGGAACGACAAAGGCCAAGCCAGGATTTCCTGTCGGCCAGGGGGATCCGCAAGCGCTTCGGAGCGCTTGTGGTCCTCGAAAATCTTGATTTTTCCATGGGAGATGGCGATGCGATTGGTATTGTCGGCCCGAATGGAGCCGGCAAGACGACGCTGCTGAGCGCGCTGGCCGGCGCCTTTCCGCTGAGTGCCGGAACGATCATCTTCGACGGCCGGAATGTGACGACTTTGACAGCGGCTGATCGCTGCCGGTCCGGTCTCGTCAGGACGCATCAGATCCCGAAACCTTTTAGCGGCATGACGACATTCGAGAATGTCTTCGTCGCCGCCTCCCACGGCAAGGCATCGAGCCGTGATGAAGCCTATGAGCGCGTCATCGATTCCCTGCGGCTCTGCGGCATGCTTGGCGTTGCCAATCGTCGCGCCGATACGCTCGGCCTGCTCGATCGCAAGCGGCTCGAGCTGGCTCGCGCGCTTGCCACCGGTCCTCGTCTGCTGCTGCTCGACGAGATCGGCGGCGGGCTGACGGATGGCGAAGCGAGCGAGCTTGTCGGGACCATTTTGGAGCTGCGGCGGCGCGGCATCGGCATCGTCTGGATCGAGCATATCGTCCACATCCTCGTCCAGGTGGTCGAACGGCTGATCTGCATGGATGCCGGCAAGATCATTGCCGATGGCGATCCGAAGGCCGTCATGAGCGATACCGAAGTGGTGCGCGCCTATCTTGGAGGAACGCCCGCATGAGCATTCTGTCCATTCGCAATCTCGATGTTCGGCATGGTCTGCTGCAGGCGGTGCGCGGCATCAGCTTCGATCTCTCCAAGGGAGAGGTGCTGGCAATGGTCGGCGCCAATGGTGCCGGCAAGACGACCTTGCTGCGTTCCATTGCCGGTGCGCATCTGCCGGCCGCCGGCCAGATTCTGCTCGACGGCGAAGACGTCACGGCAGTTCCCTCGCACAGGCGTATCGCCAGGGGCATCGCGCTTGTGCCGGAGGGGCGGCGGCTGTTCTCACAGATGACCGTGGAAGAAAATCTGCAGCTCGGCACCAGCGCCGGCCGCGAGGGTGACTGGACGATCGAGCGGATCTTCGATGCTTTTCCCAACCTGAAGCCGCGCCGATACGCCAAGACCGGCCACCTCTCGGGTGGCGAGCAACAGGCGACCGCGATCGGCCGAGCGCTGATGAGCAATCCGGATATCCTGCTGCTCGACGAGGTCTCCCTCGGCCTGTCGCCGCTCGTCGTCGACCGCGTCTACGACCAATTGCAGGGTCTTCTCTCATCCGGCACGACCATCGTGCTTGTCGAGCAGGACCTGGCGCGCGCCATGAGCGTCGCGAGCCGCGTCATCTGCATGTTGGAGGGAAACATCGTGCTCGACAGGCCGGCAAACGGCGTTACGCGCGAGGAGGTGACCCGGGCCTATTTCGGCCTACATCGGCCGACAGCCGAGAGGAGCGTTTCGTGATCAACACCCTCGTTCAAGGCATCCTGCTTGGCGGCTACTATGCCGTTATCGCCTGCGGCCTCTCCTTCATGTTCTCCGTCATGCGCATCATCAATCTCGCGCATGGCAGCCTTGCCATCGTCGCCGCCTATGGGCTTTGGCTGCTGGCAGCGAAACTCGGCATTCCGCCCTTTGTCGGCCTTCTGATCATATTGCCTGTCATGGCTGTCATCGGTTGGCTTCTGCAGCGCTTCGTCCTCGAGCGCAGCGCGCGTGGAGGGACGTTGCTACCGATCCTCACGACCTTCGGCCTGTCGATCGTCATCGACAACCTGCTGTTCGAGCAATTCGGGGCGGATACGCGCTCGCTGGCGCCTTTCATCGGCAATCTCTCCTATGCGTCCTGGCAGTTGCCCGGTCACGTCTTCGTCGGCAAGCTTGCCGTGCTGATGATGGTGACGGCGATCGTCATCATCGGCGGACTGCAGCTTTTCTTGAGCCGCTTCGCGCTCGGCCGTTCCATTCGCGCCACGGCGGAGGATCCGGATACCGCCGGCCTCGTCGGTATCGATGCCCGCCGCGTCAATGCCGTCGCAACCGCGATCACCATGGGCACCGTAGGCATTGCCGGCGCTTTCCTGGCCATGCGGGCGACCTTCAACCCTTATTCGGGCGGCCCGCAACTGCTGTTTGCCTTCGAGGCGGCCGTCATCGGCGGCGCCGGCTCGCTCTGGGGAACCTTGGCAGGCGGCATCGTGCTCGGGCTTTCGCAATCGATCGGTGCCCAGATCCATCCGCAGGGTTTCCTGATCGGCGGCCACGTCGCCTTCCTTCTCGTTCTTTTCGTGCGGCTGCACCGTTTCGGTTTCCCGGGCCTCGGTAAAATCCGCACGCTGCTTCGGAGCCCATCATGAGCACGATCGCACCCCGAATTTCCATCGAGCGCTGGACCTCATCCTCGCGAATGACCTTGGCCGCCATGATCGTCGTAATTGGGCTTCTCGCCGCCATGCCCGCCATATCGAGTGACGGCGTCACCGATCGCATGACGACTCTTTTCATTTATGTGATCCTGGCGGCGATGTGGAATGCGCTGGCGGGCTTCGGCGGCCTCGTTTCCGTCGGCCAGCAGGTCTTCTTCGGACTTGGCGCCTATTTCACCATTCGTTTGGCGGATGCCGGGCTTGATCCCTTTATTTCGTTGATTGCCGCCGCAATTGTCACCGGCGCGATATCGCTGCCGCTCTCATGGCTGATGTTGCGGTTGAAGGGCGGCGAATTCGCCATTGGCATGTGGGTGCTTGCCGAGCTTGCCCATCTGCTCGTCAATCTCGACCGGCTCATTCAGGGCGAAACAGGAACCTCGCTGATCTCGCTCAATGCCTATGATAGCGGCATTCGGCGCGTGGCGATCTATTGGCTGGCGCTTGCGGTCATGGTCGGGCTGCTAGGCGCGCTCTTTGCCCTGATGCGCAGCCGGACAGGGGCCGCCATGCAGGCGATCCGCGACAATGAGGACGCGGCAGCCTCCGTCGGCGTCCGCGTCGCGGCGACGAAACGGCTACTCTTCGTTCTTGCCGCCTTCGGCATCGCCGTTGCCGGGGGGCTGTGGCTGGCAACGGCGGTTACCTTCCAGCCCAAGACCTATTTCAGCGTGCAATGGACCGCCTACATGATCTTCATGGTGCTGGTCGGCGGCATCGGCAAGTTCGAGGGTGCGATCCTCGGCGCCATTCTCTTCTTCGTCATCGAAACCGTCTTCGGCGGAACGGGTGTCTGGTACTTGGTCGGCCTGGGCGCGGCCGCGGTGATCTTCTCGCTCTATTTGCCGCGCGGCCTCTGGGGGGAGATCGAACGCCGTTTCGATCTGCAGCTCCTGCCCGTCGGCTACCGGCTGACCTTTTCCGATCTCCTCAAGGATAAACATTAACGGCGAGCTTTCGCTGCTTTCATAGAAAGGTGAAATCATGCTTTTCGGCAAGACCATCCTCATTACCGGGGTTGCCTCGGGCATCGGCGCGCGTGCCGCGGAACTCGCGGGACAGATGGGAGCCGACGTTATCGGCGTCGACGTCCGCGAACCATCATCGGGCATCAGCTCCTTCATCAAGGGGGATATTTCGAGCGCCGCCGGTGTCGAGGACATAGTCAAGCAGCTGCCCAATCGCATCGACGCGCTCGCCAATGTCGCCGGTCTCTCCGGAAATACCGGCGTCACGGCGACGTTGGCTGTCAATTTCTACGGCCTGCGCGCCCTTTCGGAAGCCCTCGCGCTCCGACTGCGCGAGGGTGGAGCGATCGTCAATGTCGCGTCTATCGCCGGCTATGGCTGGCGCGCCAATCTGGAGCGGGCAAAGATGTTGACTGGAATCCAGGGTTTTCCGGATGTCGCCACTCTCGTCAGCGAACATGGATTGAAGAACGACGAGGGCTACCCGCTCTCCAAGGAGTTGCTGCTGCTCTGGACGATGCGAGCCGCACATCAGCCGCTCTTCAGGGAGCGCGGCATTCGCGTCAATGCCGTCAGCCCCGGCCCCGTGGAGACGCCGATCCTGAAACAGTTCCGCGCCGTGCTGGGTGATGCCCGCGTCGACAGCGATATCACCCGCGTCGGTCGGGCCGGTAGGTCGGCCGATATCGCGCCCGCGATCCTGTTCCTTTGCTCGGACGGTGCGCGCTGGATCAACGGCGCCAACCTTCCGGTCGATGGCGGGCTGGAAGCCTCCATCAATGCCGACGTGGTCGGATTCTAGAATATTGCCCTCATCAGGAGACAAGAGATGAACATTTCCCTTCTCATCAACGGCGCTGACCGCCCAGCGGCCAGCGGCCGCACCTACAACCGGCTCGATCCCTTCACGGGTGAGCTGGCAAGCACGGCACCGGCGGCGGGGCTGGAGGACGTCGCAGCGGCCATCGAGGCCGCTTCCAACGCCTTTTCCGCCTGGTCGAGCACAGGTCCCGGTCGGCGGCGCGCGATCTTGGCGAAGGCGGCCGATATCATGGACTCCAAGGTCGGCGAGTTTACGAAATTGATGATGGAAGAGACGGGGGCGACGGCGCCCTGGGCCGGCTTCAACGTCATGCTTGCGGCCAATATTCTGCGCGAGGCGGCCGCCATGACGACGCAGATAGGCGGCGAGATCATCCCCTCCGACAAGCCCGGCACGCTCGCCTTGGGCGTGCGCCAGGCTGCCGGCGTCTGCCTGGCAATCGCGCCCTGGAATGCACCCGTGATCCTCGCGACACGTGCCATTGCCATGCCGATTGCCTGCGGCAATACCGTCATCCTCAAGGCATCCGAGCAATGCCCCGGTACGCAGCGGCTGATCGGAACCGCGCTGACCGAAGCCGGTATGCCTGCCGGCGTCATCAACGTCATCACCAATGCACCCGAAGACGCGCCCGGTATCGTCGAGGCGCTGATTGCCCACCCGGCTGTCCGTCGCATCAATTTCACCGGCTCGACCAAGGTCGGCAAGATTATCGCCGAACTCAGTGGCAAACATCTGAAGCCGGCGCTGCTCGAGCTCGGCGGCAAGGCCCCGCTTGTCGTGCTTGAGGATGCGGATATCGATGGAGCCGTCAACGGGGCGATCTTCGGCGCCTTCATGCATCAGGGCCAAATTTGCATGTCGACCGAGCGCATCATCGTGCATCAGGCGATCGCGGATGCCTTCGTCGTCAAGCTGGCGGCGCGTGCGGCAGCATTGCCCGCCGGCGATCCGCGCGGTCATGTGGTTCTCGGCTCACTGATCAGCCTCGAATCGGCCAAGAAGATGGAAGAGCTGATCGCCGACGCGCAGACCAAGGGAGCCAAGCTTGTGGCCGGCGGCAAGCGCGACCACACCGTGGTCGAAGCGACACTGCTTGATTTCGTCACACCCGACATGCGCGTTTATTCGGAAGAATCCTTCGGTCCGGTAAAGCCGATCATCCGGGTAGCGAGCGAGGACGAGGCGGTGCGTGTCGCCAACGACACGGAATACGGCCTGTCATCCGCCGTCTTCAGCCGCGACGTGCAGCGGGCGCTTGCTGTCGCCGGCCGAATCCAGTCTGGCATTTGCCACATCAACGGTCCAACACTGAACGACGAGGCGCAAATGCCGTTCGGCGGCGTGAAGGGCAGCGGCTACGGCCGCTTCGGCGGCAAGGCTGCGATTGCCGAGTTCACCGATCTCAGATGGATCACCATCGAGGATTCGGCGCAACATTATCCCTTCTGAGAAACCGGGCGGCGTGCATGCGAACGCCGCCCAACCCTAGATTTCGTAGTGAAACAAAACCTATTGGGTTGGCTAGTTTCCTCATGATGGGGTCGCGGACAGACATTGAACATGGCTTCATGCCGATATCAATGAGCATCGTGCCGAGCGGGATTTTATAGCCGCCCCTCACGAGTCTACAAACTCAAGTTGATTTGGATTGCTTCGAAAGACACCGCCCGATTAATCGTCTTCCATCGCTATGGAGGTCCTGACCTTGCCCCAAGTTTTATCCAGTTTTGAGTTCGCTCCAGCGGTTTATTTGAAGTGCTCCCCGAATTTGGGCCAGCGGGCGCTGGAATTTTCCGGGGTTAGGGCTCAAGCCGGCGGGGGTGCCGATGAGCCATTCATGAGCGAAATCGGAACCTTGTTGCCGATCGCGCTGTGTGGCCGGAACTCGTTATAGTCTCTACGCCAATCCTCCATCTTCGAACGCGCGTCGTCATCCGCCATTGCGTCGCAATGGCGTGGGCACATGAACCAATGAGCGTTCAGGCACTCGGCGCGAAACTTGCCGTTAAATGACTCGATGTAGCTGTTGTCTGTCGGTTTGCCTGGGCGCGAGAAGTCGAGCACGACACCCTTGTGGTAGGCCCAGAGATCAAGATCTCGGGAGATGAATTCACTGCCATTATCGACACGAATGGACGCCGGATAACCGACTTGCCGGCACACCCGCTCAAGCGTCTGCACCACGTCTTCGCCTCGATAGCTGAAGCGGGCATCGACTGCTGGCGAGAAGCGCGAGAAGGTATCGACAACCGTCAATACCCGGATTTTGCGGCCCGTGGCCAATTGGTCATGAACGAAGTCCATGGCCCAAACATGGTTGGAATGGGTCGCCTCCGTGCGATCGGGCCGGAATTATTATTCGCCGGGTCTACGTACCGCTTGCGAGTTTCCAGCATTTTTAAAGGGCCGGAAATAGCGCCAACTGAGATGGTTTTCCTTTTTCCGTCAGCAAACTTCGCTTTGCTTTTAAACGCAAAAATGCGCCGGCTGTTCAGATCGCGAGCTCCATACTCAAGCAGGAATGACCTAAAGTCATCCGGCAGGCGAACATGTTCCATGTCCTCGAAAAGCTGTATATCTTGCTCGGTAATCGGCTTCTTGGGCCTTCCCATTTCATCCGGTTGCGCAAGTAGGTTCGAAAGCTCTTCGTTCATTTCGAGACTCATAAGAATTACGGTGACAGTGCACTAATTTTTGGTTCTCCAGCCGCAATGAGACGGGTCATCGGGTGTGCCAATTAGGGCGCGTTCTTATTTAAACGAACTATCACCGTAACTCAGGCTTCAATAACCTCGTCCTATGAATTTACATAGCGCATGTAGTTCTGATCCCTTTTTTCACGCATTTACGAACCATTCGACGGAATCCAGCTATCAAGCATCGCGGTTTGCGAAAATAAGGTTCGGCGGAAATGTCCTTCGGATGCACACGCTATTTCTACACTATGCGGATGCCGCCTCGATCAATCGTCCTCCATGGCGATGGAGGTCCAATTATCGAACAGATCCCAGAAATCCATATCGGTCATAGGCTCGTCATCATCGACCCAAAGAAGCAACCCCTCCGGATCATCATCGACAGTGCTGCTAAGATTGATATAGCCTTGTCCCTTTCCACCGCTGTTGAATATATGAAAATAATCCTTCGATCTCAAAGAGCTTTGAAGGAGGTTCCGTCCAATAATCATTGCCATCCTTGCCTATCGGGCGGATTTCTCTTTCTGGCAACAGACCACCCATAGAATGGAAGTCGCAGAAGCCGTCGAGCATTTTGTAGAAGGCCCCAACACTTCCCCCGAACCTGGGTTTAACAGTCGGCGCAAATCCCCTGTAGGATAAAACCTGATCGCCCGCTTGCCGGTCGGCAACCAGAGCCACGTCGCCCCGTATTTTGACGAGATAGGCGTCCGTCGTTCTCTGCAGAAGTAGACTACTCGTCTCTGGCATGTGAATAAAAACTAGACGCACCAGCGCCTTGAAGCCTTCCAATCTCCGGCTTTGATCCGCAGTCGCAATATCAGTCCAAAGAGGCGGCAGCGAGCGCCCGATATCTGCGACATTGAGGATGATATGATAGTCACTGCCCCAAAAGCGTGAAAGATAGGTATCGTTCATTTAAGACCTCGGGAACGATATTGGCTCCATCAGGCTTGTCATCTCAGTATATTAGAAATCGCCCTTTCGGAAACACGCCGGAAAAGCCGCAGGGGAAGTGACCATTGAAATAATAAAACGAAAGAGAAGAGAAAAATCCTGGTTCGACCAGATCGGAATATTCAGCTTCCATGCACAAATGGAATATGTCCCATCTGACGCAACTCAAAAATGAATCAGGCAGTTTGTTCGATGTTGCGATATGTTCTGACTTAACTCTCACCAGAGCATCAGAAAGTGGTTTTACAATTTTGAGAACCGCATTCCACTGATTGAATCTCTCCTTACTCTTCACTCTAATTTGCGCCGTTAGTTGATTGGCGGCTTCCAGGGTAAGGTTCTCCCGCTCGAGCGCCGAGCAGGCTTCGATGGCCTCGTCCCATGAATTTAGATAGTTCGCGTAGTTCTGATCTCTTTTCCCGACGTTGGCGAACCATTCGACGGAATCCAGCTTATCTAAGGTCGCGATTGTGCGAGGATGGGGTTCGGACAAAATGTTCTCCGGGTTCACATGCTTTTTCCACACCATGCGGATGCCACTGAGCGCTTACAGGTCTGATGCCGTAACTGGAATGACCTCGTCGACGATATTCTGACGCCCGTCGATTTCGACCGCAAATGAATAGTGCAATGAGCTAGGAAGTCGAGCGAGTGAACTAGTCAACTCGTTTTTCGATAGGAGGTTGCAATATTAGGAAGCTTGGGATTTTCGCGCAGATAGAGTTCCGCTTCCGACAATTGACCATGAGCCTTGCGCAGTTGCGGTAAAAGCTGATGCCCATTCTCATCCTGGATGAATCTATGGGCGTCGGACGACGTGGCTCCCATCAGGATATTCCAGATGGCCTCCGGGGCTTTTCGCCTTTCGAGAAAGAGCTCATTCGCATTTTCCGGCATTTCAACGCCTGCCAAACTATATAGCTCGTGCAGATCATGTGGCAGCGGATCGGTTTCCTTGCGACTGGTCAAATCCATCAACAGCCCAACATCCAGCGAGAGGGTGAAATGACGCCCGTTCCTGTTCCAGAGATCGATCGTTCCCAGGCTCGTATATCCAAAAGCGGCGAAATCCTTACTTTGTAGGTTTGGCGCTTCGGCCAATATAACTGCGAGAAAATCGTCAAACATGAACGGCATGCACAACCAATAATTACGGTCTGCGTAATACCCGACAACGTGCTTCGCCCAGAAAGCTATCAAATCCGCCGGAAGCCTGTCGTGGGGCCTTATTGGCCCCTGCTTCCAAAATCCGCTTCGCCTGTCGCGGCTCTCCTCGCGTTGCAAGAAATTCGACGGCTGACATATGACCTCGCTAAATTGCTCGCGCCAATGTCTATTCGGCGTTGGTAGCCGGTTCTCGTTCTTGCGACTTTCAGGCCTATCGAAGCAACAATTAGATGTCCGGATGCTTGATCCGCTCCCAAGCCTGACCGTCAAATCGGAAAATATCCTTTGACGCAACTACCCATAAAACATCTCCAGCGGATTGTGCGAAGAATGGCCCATTGTCAATGGATGCAGGATCATCGCGGCTGCTGAGGCGAGGCAGGGGCGGCTGGAATCGGCGAAATTCGCCACTGCTTGGATCAAGCTCGTAAAGGCCGCCTGGCCTAACGCTTGCAGGCAAGACGAGCTTACCACGATAGGATGTAATTGAATGAAACAGGTTCAGTCGTGTATCCGCATTTACAGGAGCGAAACCGCGATTGCGGCTTCCGTGTAGAATAACGCCCTCACGACCGCAAATCCAAACGCTCTCGGCGTTTTCAATATGAATGTTCGTCAGCGCGGCTTCAGTCAGCGGAACGTTAAGTTCCTGAAGCTCGCGACCGTCCCAGAAGCAAAGAATGGGCCTTGTTCGCTCGGTCCCACACACATAGATAGCGTCTTCTGAAAGGCCTTTTATATCGTAGAAGACTACCTCTCGCGTTTCCGGATTAAGCGCTTTCTGTATTATCCATTCTTTCCAATCAGATTGTCCCAAACTAGGACCACTCTCCAGCAACCGTTTCTTTGCCTCGGGATCATTCAATAGCGTGTCGGATAGCATTCGCCAGTTATCCAGGCCACGACGCACGTAAATCTGCCCACCTGCGCCGCAGGCATAAAGCCGATTGCCAATCTGGGAAATTTTCAAAGTCTTGCCGTAAAACTTGGAATCATCCGCCGTTGTGCCTGCGCCGACGATCCGCTCCTGAATTCTTTCCGGCGAAGCGAAGTGATAAACATCACCTTCCGCCGACAATAGAACGAAATAAGACTGAGATGAATTGTGGTCAGTAAAATAGACGACATCCTGAACGCTGAGCGGGAAATTTTCGTAGTACCAATATTCGCCAAGATCGGCCCGATGGCGGTACTGATAGGCGCGCGCGTCAGGTTGGTAGATCTCGGAATTCCCTACCACCGTTATAACGGAAACTACGTTGTCCGATGCTGCGCACGCTCGTGATAATGTTATCATGCTGTTGCTCGTCTTTCGGACATATCTCCGTGGCGCCTTCATTCCTGGCAAATGCGCTAGAGATCCGGATGCTCGATCCGTTCCCACTCGGCTCCATCGAAGCGAAAAATGTCCTTCTGACCAACGACCCAAAGAACGTCCGCGACCGCACCAGCATAAAAAATGTAGTCGCCACGCAGTTTCGGCAATGCGGGTGAAAATCTCTTCAGATCGGAGGTTTTTGGATCGAACTCGAAGAGTTCACCTGGACGGGTGCTCGATGGCAAGACCAATTTGCCTCGATAGGGTGTAATCATATGAAAAAGATTATGCTGCGGTCGCAATGAAACCGGCGTAAAGCCGCGAGCATAGCTACCGTGCAGCAACACACCTTCTCGACCACAGATCCAGATACTGTCGGAGTTTTCTATGTATATTCCGGTGAGAGCTGCCTCGGAAAGTTGGGTATTCAGTTCATGCAGCGTATCGCCATTCCAGAAGCAGAGGATTGGCTTGATACCCTCTTCTCCACATAAATAGATCGCGTCTTCGTCGATACCTTTGATACCATTAAATAAAACGTTGCGCGGCTTGCTTTTCTTAGATTCCATCAACCAGGACAGATAATCCGGATCATCTGTCTTGGGACGATTTTTGCGTTGCTCTCGATACTTCACAGGATCAAAAAGCAAGCTCTCCGTCACAAAACGCCAGTCGTCTCGCCCATAGCGCATGTAGAATTGCCCGCCATCCCCCGCTGCATAAAGCCTATTTCCTATCTGCGAGATAGCAAACAAGCGACCGTAGCCCTTAGCGTCATCGACCCAAGTCCCAGCTCCTTTTATTTTCTCGCGAAAATTACCTTCTCGCCACGCGTGGTATACGTCGCCCTCCGAAGACATGTAGGTCAGATAATCAGTCGCTGCATCGATATCCGGATTGCGGAACAACGTTATGTCCTGCATGTGGAAATTAAAGTTGTCATAATACCATTGTTCGCCAACTTTACCGTCATGCTCAAAACGGTAAATTCGGCAATCAGGATCATAAGTGTCTGATATCTCCTGCACTGCGTTGACAATCACGATACTTTCGGACCGAGCGCAGGCGCGGGTAAATTCGATCTTTAGCTTCTCGCTCATTATTTTGAATTCGCTCCCTCGGCACCAACGCCGTTGCCTCTATCTGCTCCCTTTAAAAGGTCGCTCTGACAGATTCGCCGGTATGTCGCGCTGGACCCATTCTTGGCCGTCGAAAATGAAGTAGCGAAGGCCGTAGTCGAAAACGTAGAGCTTTTCGTTGCGGGCAAAAATAGCAGATGGCTGAATTCTCCGGGACCCGAGCTTAATCTTTACCTTCGGTGTGAAGGTCTTCGCGAGATGACCATCAAATTGGAATATTTCGGAATCAGCGATAAGAACTAGGTTGCGTTGCCAGAACGCTCCGCCAAAGAAGTTTTTTTCTCGATCGGGAACTGACGAAATCTCCGAAAGACCTCTTGGAGGGCCCCCCTCCATTACAAGTCCGTCCGAACCTATGACGTAGTCGCTACCGTTCACTCCGCTTACAAAACTCGCGACATAGGGGTAGTCGGATATTGCGCTGGCTATGCGTGGTGGCAATTCGTGCTTTTTCCAAGCATCAGGCCTGCCAGTGAAAAGCGTCGTCAGCTGAGGAAAGGCATTTCGTTCCGCCGACAGCTTTCTTTTAAGCGTGAGCACTTCGTCTCCGCTCATGTCCTTGCGATACAGCGGATGGCCCGGATAGAGATTAAAGTGCCGTGTATCTGCGGCCTGAGTTGCAACCACAAAGATATTGCCTTCGCCGTTGGCGCCAAGAATCGACCATTTTGGCTCGCGGTAGGGATATTCTGATTTCAAGGGCGGAGCCGCCTCTTCCCAGATTTCACCCTTGCCGAGTTTCAGGAAGCCATCGCTGCCCGCGACTAGCCAGCGGTCATCAAATGGAAGGATCGAGTTAAATTCAATGTCCGGCGCAGCCTCGGATTCGGCCCGGGTACCTGGAATGACTGAATGTTCCGACCCTTGAGGACCCACAACATATATGTCGCCGTTGAGGCTGATCGCCACATAGGACGGCGCTGCATCCTTATCCTTCGCAGGCAGCACTTGGATATCACGGAGCTCCCGCCGAACGTCTGAGCGAGAGAAGGTTTGTCCGATAACGTCACGCATGAGGATAATGGTATAGGGATCGTCCCAACGCGGACCGCCAACAAGAGCCGCGAAATAGCGATCGTTTTCCGCCATGACAGCGTGATACAGTTTCGGCTCCCACTTGCCGTATAGCTCTTCGAAATCTTCTTCATCTTCCAATATATCGGTCATAGCCAGATTTCCTTTGCTTACGGATAGTGCCCCTGGAGTAGAACATCAGCGATACGCCCTGTCGGGAGAGGCTTTTCCTTCGTGCGCCCAGGCGCCAATAATCCTGTTTTCTCCTTGACCTGTGCCTCGGCACGTGCGTTTGCTGCCTTGGCACAAGCCTTGTCGATACCCTTCGTGTTTAGCAATGCTTCTTGGGACTTGTCGAGAATATTAGCCATCAGAGCTGTGCCGGGATATTCAGGGTTGTCAATGCCCTTCATTAGGTTTCGAAGGTTTTCATGGACCCCTCCAGAACCTTCTTTTCTGCTATGCTGTGCTTCCGTCAGGCATATTGACTCACCCTCGCCTTCAGTCGGTGCGTTCGGAACGCGGTCTTTTGTTACCTTTCCGGGCCGATCTCCCAACCGATAAGTCATGTCAGCTACTACATGATGTGCATAGTCACCAGCTTCGGAACATTCCTTCTTGATCTCATCGTAGGGGCCAATCAAGCATTTCTTTCTGCGTTTCTTCTTGTCGTCGACGCGGGCGCCGGGATCGATCGGCGGAGGTGGAACAGGTTCAGGATTCGGATTTGGTTTCTCCTTCTTTTCCTGTTCCTCTTGGCGTCGCGCCTCGGCCATATCCTTGAGCTTCTGCTCGACCTCCTTCTCAGACAAACCCTGGAAAGGCGAAAGCAGACCTTTAACCTGGGCGTCTGACATTGTGCGCACGTCCATCGGTCTGCCTGCTATCGATGATAGAATATCATTTGCAAGCGGCACCCTTTCATCCGCATCAATAGCCAAACCGTATTTGCCTGAGAAATCCCACGTGTTGGCATCCAGGATATTGCCGAATGTCACTGGTTGACGACCACCCAGCAATTTGTCTCGCGTCATTATGGAAGCACCAGCCGGAGAAAGTATGACCCCAAGCGCTCGGTTTTCCGCTGCCTTCTGCTCCGAAGGAAGATTCAACTCCCGAATGAGCTCTTCGGCTGCAATTCCGTAGATACCAAGGCGTCGCAGCAGCAATCCGCGCGCCGCTTGCCCGGCCGAGGGCAATTGAGAATTGGGAATAGAAGGGGCAGGCGCTCTGGTTTGCCCTCCGGCGGTGGTTGCCCCCGGAGAAAACAGGCCTCCTCCCGCGTCCGTCATCGTACCCGTGTTCGCTTGCGCTAGAAGTATGGGCTGGCTACGCAATGAACCGGGTACGGGATCACCAATCGCAGGAGCCTGGTACGTTGCCATATCACGTACAAAGATAGCCTCTCCCTGCGTATTCTTGTTGTTCATCCAGAAGCGATCGAGGTGACGGATGACATTCGACCCTTCCGCACGTACCTGCGCGGCGTGGCCAATCGGCTCGCAAATACTTTCGACTGTGCCCGATTTCACACCTTTTCTGGTTCCGGGGGCGTCACCATGCACATGGGTTGTACAGGAGCGCATCACCATGGCTTTCTTGCCGGTGAAGCGCACCGACGGCGTGTAATCGCGGTCATGGCCGCAATAATCCACGACCGGATAAGGGATCGGCACCACCGAAGAGCCGACGGGCGTCAAGCATACATCAGGCGAAAGCGACACGATCCGCGCTTCATCGATATCGCGGAGACCCTCGCGTGGCTGCTTCGTAGTCCAGGGATCGGGGTAGCCAGGTTCGCCGATATAATCGCCGCGCGATATGCTCATGCCAGCACCTCGGCTTGAGCATTTGACGAAACGCCCCCCAATTTGACCCGTGTCAACGTAAGCCTAGCATCCGCCGCTTCCGGAAGGGGAAACCGCACCCTCCAGGTCAGCAACACGCGGTCGTCCGAGCGCCAATCGAAATGAACGCCATCTAGTTTTAGGACATGCCATTCGCCGATATCCTCGCGCATGCAATGAACGCCGAAGGTCAGACCCGGCAATTGGCCCGTCGCCCACGACAAATCGGCATGCAGATTTTCGAGCCGATAGTCCTCATCTCCGAGCAGATGCGGCGTCGCGATCAGGTCGGGATGGGCGCACTGCCAAAACAGAGGATCGAAATCATCAGGCAGCAATGGATGACGCTCGTTTAGCCAATGCTCGTCGTAAGTCCCGGAATGCTTTTGGCGAAAACGCCACCAGGGGGAGATCGGGCCGAATCCTTCCGGCTTTGCGGCAGCACGCCAATCCAGTTGCTCGTCGTTATCGATCATGATCTGCGGCGCTCGCACTGGAGCGGAGCCCGGCTCCATATCAAGATTGACGATGCCGCAGCCTAAAGGATTATATACTTCGACGTCGGCTGGAATATCGGCGTCCGGATCACCTGTGCCCGGCACCTCGCCGCCATAGGCTTTCGACCATGTCATCGGCAAAACACTCACAGGCGTCGTCTCGGAAAGCCTCCAGTCCTTGAGCACGCGCTTCGGTTTTTTCGCGGAGAATCCGGCCCAAGCGTCGCGAACAACCGGTTTCCAGAAGCGCTCACCATAGACGCGCAGCTTCTTTTCGAGATGGCCGACACGCAGCGAAACCGTCCAATTTGTCGAAGGCCGACCTTCGGGTGCATAGGCGTTGCCAAGGAAGGTGACGTCCGTACCTGACTTTTCCGGCGTCAAATCGGTTTGTCGCAGCAAGACGCCCTTGTGGGGATCGCCATCATAAGCATCTTCCCACTGGAACTCTTCCTGCTCCCGCATGATTTCCAGCGGCTGGCCCTGATTATGAAGGAACGTGCCGCGAACAGCCACGACACAATCAAGCTTCCCGTCATTATCGAATTGACGGAACGCCATCGCCGGAAAAGGCAGCCGATTGATCAATTCCATGAGATGCCTCAGTTCAAATCGATCGGCTTGCCACGCATTTGGAAATGACCAGTGGCCACGAAATTGAATGTCTTCCCAAGAATTATAACTTCGCCATTGGATTTCATGATGAACTTGGAGTCGCTGCATTCGATGACGAATTCCTCGCCGACCGCAATTTTCTTGAATTTGCCCACGCTCTCCAACGAGGTCTGGCCGACATTCGTCACCTTGCTCATGCCGATTTGTTCGGCTCGCGCTATGCCGATCGTGTCGGACTTGAAGGAGCCGACAACCGTGTTCATGATGCCCGGAAGCGGAAAGAGGCCGCCAGCGGCGTCTCCTACTCCAGTTCCAGATCCGGCAAGGTCCGTGCCGGCATCAGCCCTTGGATTAGGCCCCGAGACCACACCTTCGCGGCTACCAAGCCCTCCTAATCCGAGGAAGCCCAAGGCGGAGGAGGCAATGGTACCAGCGAATGCGGCAAGTCCTTCACCACCCCCGCCTGCGATCTGACCCGCCTGAGAAAGCAATCCGGCCGTCTGCCCCGAAAGTCCCTGGACCGCACCCATCAGCGCCATCGCCATGGGCCCCGTGCCGCCCACCACCGTATTCACCGATCCACCGATTTCGTGCTTCTGGTTGCCGCTCACCTCGACCGCGCGATTGCCGCCGATGGAGGCGACTTCGTGGCGGTCGACGCGTTTGGTGCGGTCGTTGCGCACGCGCGTCGTCTGGTCCTTCTGGGCGTGGAAGAACATGTTTTCCCGGCCGGCATCGTCCTCGAAGGTCATCTCGTTGAAGCCGGTGCCCTTATGCGTATTGGAGCGCAGGACCATGCGGGTCTTGTTGGCGGGAAGGTCGTAGGGCACGCCGTTGCTCGGGTTCGGCACCACGCCCGTCACCAGCGGCCGGTCCGGATCGCCGTACTTGTAGGTCGGATACAAACCTCGACCGTATGCGGCAGTCGCCACCCGACCGCTCACGCGAATTTAATATCAGGCGTCCGATCCAAAATGCCAGAACGCTATTCAAACGTGATCCAAGATACCCCTTGAACCAACCTGCCACCATGACTACAGCCGTCGCCGAAGCGGGCAATTTTCTGTCCGTTAATATTGGCGATTGAAGAGCCGCCAACGATACCGTCATCCGTGGGAACACCGGTACACAAACATTTGTCACCGACAGTGGCAATGGGAATGCCCTCTACTGTGACGAAATTCTGTTGTGTCGACTCCACCGGGCCACCAACATGAGGCCTTGGTCCCGAGTCCACCTGCGGACAAATATGCATATGTCCTTTTAAAGATACGAAAGAGCCCATTGATATCTCCGAATTCCGCTGCGCCGAAAAGTCCCGACCTACTTTTGAAATCGAGCCTCATACCCCAACGCAAGCATTCACGCGTTTTCCCGCTAGGATCTCGGCGATCAAAGATTCATCGGTTTATACTTCGATAAATCCTCACCCCCGTGCCGATACTTTGAACGCCAGATGATGGATCTATCGCCCCTATCGCCTTCCGCATAGGACGAGCCGTCTTTGATTGTTTTTACAAACTCATATAAAAAGATCAGATTTTCAGCGAACACGACTTCGTTTTCGAAGATGATCGGTTGCTCACCTAAAGATGCGGCAATATGCCTGACAATACCCATCGGCGGCTCACGAAAAATGTACCGAGTCCCATAGTTCAGTTTCTTGGCTTTAGTATCCGCCAATATTTGGATCAACTCGCCTTTATCATATTCCAAAACTAATCCGCTTGATCGCGTCTCAGTGACAGTATCCGGCCGTGCAAACTTCGCTTGCTTATTCAACACGCTTGTAATTTCACTATCTTCAAACCCGAGACTTTTAAAGAAATCTGTCGCGTCATCATCGGACATCCGATTGCTGCCCACGGATCCCGTTGAGGCGCCATAAGCGCTGAGGGCATCAACTGAATCACGATTCATTCCGAACAACATGTCGCCCAAGCCGATTCGAGGCTTCAGCGCCCACTGAGAACTGTCGTAAGGCTTGATCATCTAATTATTTCATTTGCTTGAAGACAGCGAGCATAGGTTAACATCTGTATAAATGATTCCGGTGAACGGGTCGTCATATTCCCACTCGCTCGAGCAAGTTACGAAGCGGGCGGCGCTGACCCCACTGGCAGCCCGCATCATCGGCTTCCCACTGTCTTCGCTCATCAATAACGTCCACTTTAGGGCACGATTTCTACGTCGCCCTCGGTCGGCAGGTTGCATTAACCTATGGGACGATGAAGAATAGGTGCAAACGCAATCTGATTGACGCGCGAGCGGCTAGTCAAACCTCAACCACTCCTCACCTTGTGACAGGCGACCGCCGTGCTCGCAGGAATCCCCCATGCGCGCTACCTTGTTGCCGTTGATATTTACTATCGATGAGCCCTCGGTAATCGCTGCTGTAGTCGGGACGCCAATGCATAGGCACTTATCGCCGACCGTGGCAATGGGAATACCGTTCACTTTGACGAAGTTCTGGCTGGTGGTCTGTACTGGGCCACCCACATGCGGCTTCGGCCCTGGATCACACGCAGGGCAAAAGTGCATTTGGCCTTTGAGCGTCACTGGTTGACCCAAATCAGTCTCCCCAAGCTAGTATTTCCGTGTCCAACGATAAAGGCTCTTAATTCGGTTGTCCTCAGTGCGTACGGTAAACGTCGAGCTTCCGCATATGCACATATGGAATCCGGACACCCCGCTTCTCTACACAACCGATTGAGACAGGCTGAAATCCAAATTTCTTATAGAAGCCAACAGCGTTCAGAGTTGCCTGCACATATTTGACATCAGCCAGTCGATCATCAGACTCTAACAAAAGAGAACCAATTCCAGATCTCTGCCTTTCAGGGCAAACGAACAACGAACGCAATTCATCTCCCCGCCAGCTGGTAAATGCAACAAGCGATCCTTTTTGTTCAGCAACAACGTAATTCTCGCCAGTCATCGCACCATACAAATAGCCATGAGGAGTGCGGCCTTCCAACCACGTTCTGATCTGAAGCTTAGTATAGTAAGCGCTTAAGGAGAGCGTCACACAATCCGTATGGATATCGTGAATGCGTACGGAATCACGCTCCTCCATCGGCCTACACAGGATATCGGCACCACCCTTATGATCGGTATCCACGTTACAGGACAACACCGCTAACTCACTGAGCTGGTCTTGCATGCAGATCAAGCGGCGAGGATGTATCCATCTCACCATCTGCCTTGCGGATTTCAAAAATGGGATTGTCTGCTTTCACGAATCTGAATCGAATAGCACGGTCGAACTTATTGTCCCCATACACTCCGTCAGGCAACAATTCGAAGGTCAATTGATACTTTTCCCCACTCGGAATTGAAACATTGTGTTCGTCGGTGATCGATCCGACAGCGACGAGATTATCCTTGGCGACTTCAAAGGGCGTCAGGATTTCGCGCGTAGATACACCCGTGAGTGTTGAGGGCTCGCTGCCTTGCAGCACTTCGACGATACATCTTTCCCCGTCAGGAACTCTGAACGAAACGCTCTCAGAGCGCCAGGAAAACCCTTGCGAGACATGGCGTGATCCCCAGTCGTTAAAGGGATCGTCCATGTTGGGATCGAATACAGCTACTTGTTGATAGCTGATGAAAAGTGGAAATATTTCAGCCATGATCAAGGTCCAACGATAATAGTGGCTTTACAACCATCTCGATACTTTCGGAGCTGATTGCCCATAGAAGCCCCGGCGCCCATATTATCACCTGCGGTGATATTGCGCACGCTAGCGCCGGCACCGCCTTCTAAAAACATTGCAGGCGGATATTCATCAGGCTGCATTCCAGGTTCCCTCGGGAAGCTGCCGGTTGCAGCCGCTCTACGTAGAGGAGCATTCGGTCGGTCGATTGTCAAGATCGACGGCTGGCCGGCCGCCTGTGCATCCAAGATATGTTGAGCCGACTCCGGATATTTGCTTTTCGAAATCACTGCGACGCCATGGCAAGGGCAGTTTCCGGTCGTACACGTGTCCGTTCCGGCTTCATCTCGTGCCTTGGCCTGCTCCTCGGCCTTGCTCATATGATCTGAAGCGACTTTCGCAGTCACTGCGATTCCCAGTGCACCAGCGACCCAAGGGGCTGCGGCGGAAGCGGCCTCTCCAACAGCGACCCAAAAAGGTGGGTATAGCAAGATTGCTGCCAACTTCAGCCTCCCCTCATTTCCTGGATGATCTTCTGCATGAGAATCTTGACCCGCTCATTGGGCGGCATGTCGACATCCTCCGCCCGCATCGCTCCAATAACGTGCGGAGAAGCGGTGATACGCCCTCCCGACACAAGCTTCATGTAAGCCCAACGGCAATGCGCACCCTCGGATGTGACCCCAAGATCACTCGATTCCTTGATCGAGCTCTCAACAAATGCTGAAAGCTCATCTGCCGAGAATTCTTTGGTTTTTTCTTCGGCAACAGAGCTAAGATATTCAGACACCCGCTCGTTCATTATCCGAATTTTTGCTTTCGAAACGCGCTCGATCTGCGCAAATTCGAATCTGAGCGGACCTCTCGGCGCTTCAGGCAGATTGTTCGGTCTTAATGCGCGTTTGAACCTACCGGTATCGGTTACTTTAGTAAGGATCGCCGTTGCTGGTCCAAGGACACGCGCGAACTGCTTGACGGAGAGCAACGGCATAAAGCTGCCTAGGACATTCGGGTCCCAATGCCGGAACAATACGCGCTCATAGGTGACGGGCTTGCCTGATTGCCCGTTATTTTCCGGGATCCTATCATCAGGCACCAATACCTGATTGATGCTACGCAAATGTCGCCACAACGCCTGTTCCCCGTCGGGGCAGGACCAGAAGACGGCACATGGCTTTTCGAGCGCGAGTTGCTCAATATGCTCATGTGTCTTCCTGTCTTTCAACGCAACCAGCCATGGCCCGTCTCGCCGCATGGCGGTATCGCCGGCCTTCAGGAACAGCGAGCGGCTCATAATGCCGGCATCGGCCAATTCATCTTCCAGATCATCGAAATGTCCGCCGTCGAGTACGGCAAACAATGGTCTGGGCATAGTGTCGAGCGCCGCCTGGAAAACACGGCGTGTTTCGTCGGTACCCGCAGTATCGAGAGGAGCAGCATCCATTTGCCTATCCCCTGACGAAAGGCGTGGAGGACTGCGACATCTTCTTGAGGCATGATGGGCCTTTGCCCGGACCGCCTTTCCTGAAGTTAATCTGATTGCCCTCGATATCGATTTTTAGAGCATAGAACTTGATACCCTTTTTATCGATGGTGATGTAGCCGCCGGGCGCTGAGAGGCGGATTTCGTCGTCCGCGTAGATTTCCCAGACCTTGGCTTCGCCGTGATATTTCGCGCCGGAAACGATGTTGTAGAGTTGCCCGACCTCGATGTTGATCTTCTCACCAACGGAGGTGTGCTGTTCCCTTCCGACCGTCTCCATATGGGTCTGGCCGACATTCGTAATCTTGCTCATGCCGATCTGTTGAACCTGTGCAACACCAACGCTTGTCGATTGGAAAGATTGGACAATCGTGTTCATGATGCCGGGGAGCGGGAAAATGCCACCAGCGTCCTCCCCCATGCCGGTGCCGGAAGCAGCAAGATCCGTACCGGCATCCTTGCGTGGGGTCTGGCCGGAGACGACACCGGCGCGCGATGCCAGACCACTCCCGGATAAAAATCCGAGTGCGGAGGAGGCAAGTGTCATTCCGAACGCACCAAGAGCGGGGCCGCCGCCGCCGACCATCTGCCCGGCCTGTTGGAGGAGCGCGGAAGTCTGGCCTGCAAGGCCGATAACCCCTGTGAGCGCGTCCATTGCACCAGAGCCCGTACCGCCCACCACCATATTGAGTGATCCACCGATCTCATGCTTCTGGTTGCCGCTCACCTCAACGGCGCGATTGCCGCCGATGGAGGCGACCTCGTGGCGGTCGACGCGTTTGGTGCGGTCGTTGCGCACGCGCGTCGTCTGGTCCTTCTGGGCGTGGAAGAACATGTTTTCCCGGCCGGCATCGTCCTCGAAGGTCATCTCATTGAAGCCGGTGCCCTTATGCGTATTGGAGCGCAGGACCATGCGGGTTTTGTTGGCGGGAAGGTCGTAGGGCACGCTGTTGCTCGGGTTCGGCACCACGCCCGTCACCAGCGGCCGATCCGGATCGCCGTCGATGAAGGCGACCATGACTTCCATGCCGATGCGGGGAATGACCTGGCCGCCCCAGGTGCCGCCGGCCCAGCTCTGGGCGACGCGCACCCAGCAGGTGTCCGATCCGTCCTTCTTGGCGCGGCGATCCCAGGGATACCAGAGCTTGATGCGGCCATATTGGTCCGGATGGATTTCCTCCCCGGGAGGACCGGCGACGATTGCGACCTGCGTGCCGCGGATGCGTGGGCGCTCGGTCGTGCGATGCGGCGTCATCGGCACGCGCGACGGCACGGCTTCGAATTCGTTGGTATATTCCGGCTGATCCGCATTGGTTTCGTAAGAGGGATCGACCGCATAATGAGTGGCGCGAATGATCACATGCTCTTCATAGACATGTTCGGGATGCGCCACTTCGTAAGGCGTAAATCGCCGGCCGGCCTCTAATATGCGCGATGACGATCGGCCGACGACCCGATTATGGTCGGCCTCGCTCGCCTGCATGCGCAGCTTCTGCGCCCTCTCGGCTTCCGCAACGGATGAAATGCGGGCCGGATATTCGTAAAGCTCCCGCTTTATCGCGCCGGGCATCTGCACCAATGACGGCGTGGTGGTGCCCGGCACCATTTGCGGTGTCTCGAAGTTCCAGTCGGCGCCGGCACGCTGGCCTGGAACATAGGCGTAATGCTTCGTCCAATCGCTGATGTGATTGCGGTCTGTCGAGCCTTGGGCAAGGCGCACGCGCCCCTCTCCCTGCGCCGACGGAGACGGGCCGGCCCATGAGTTGGCGCCATCGGCGACATGCAGCCGGTGGCTACCCTCTTCATGCGAAAACCAGTAGAAGAGACCGTCTTCCTCGAAGCGGCGCGTCAGATAATCCAGATCCGTTTCGTTCCACTGCACGGAATAATGTTGTGGCGGCGGCGGTGTGACGACGCCGGACACATCCGGGGCGGGAATTCCGTGTTCGGAAAACAGCGTCTCGACAATATCGATACTGGTCTTGTCCATCCAGATGCGGCAGTCGGAGCGCTGCGATAGCAGCCACATCTGCGGTTTCAGCACCATCGAATAGGAGCGCAGGCCGCGCGTGATCGGTGGCCCCTCCTGAAGCGCGGTGACCAAGCCGTTGAACGGGCGGCGAACGCCATCCCCACCGCCGTCATCCTGCTGGACTTCCAGGGATATATCGATCAGTCGACCGATCAGCTCCTCCGGCTTGATGACTTCACGCTTGGCGCGTACGGAGAGGCGGATGTCGAAAAGCGACGAAACGCCTTCCGTGATCATCACTCGCTCCGGCAGGAGTTGGTCCGTTCCAAGCGGTGAGGAAACCCTGAGGTTTCGGGTCGCCTGGATGAAATCATTGGCCGAGGGCTGATCGTTCATCTGCGCTTATCCTACCAATGAGCTTGCCGACCCTACGGTGCCGGTACTGCCGATCTGCTGTTTGCGGCCGCCAACCAGATAGACGATTTGGAACAGGGTGCCGTTCGGCAGCGTCTCGTGCATGCCCGGGCCATAGAGTACTTGCGGGGTCAGGATCTTGCCGATATCGGCGCGGTTCGGCACTGTGCCAAGCAGATAGGCACCGCGCGCCATCAGGACCCGTGTTTCGCCGTCGGTGACGGAATAATTGAATTGCGCAACGAACACCGAATGATGGTTGGTATCCATCTCGCGAATGATATGCGCCTCGTTGTTGCGCAGCCATCGCTGGAGCCAATGCGTCAGCGACATCTCGTTGGCTTTTTCGGAGAACATCCGGAAAAGCGATGCGGCGGCTCCCATCGCCTGACCACGCGCCGCGAATTCGCGCGGGCCGCTTTGATAGGAAAAGTAGTCGTAGGACGGCCCGCGGCCTGCGCGCTTCACGGGCGGAAGATCGGCCTGCTTCACGGGCTCCATTTGCAGTGCCGCTGACGAAACGGAAAAATCTACCATGGCGACCTCTTTTGAGGGACGTTTGCCGAAACATGCCGATCGCAACAAAGCACGATCTGGCAGCGGACGCGCTTCCGGCGCGCTGATGCCAGCGCGCCGGAAAACGATACTGATGTTAGGCAGCCTTGGTCGTTGCCAGGTCGTAGGATGCGATCATCGGCGACTGCGGCGTCTGCGAGTCGTCGTAAGGCGTGTACTTCACTTCCATCTTGGTGAAGTTGAGCTTGATCGTCTCGACCGGGCGGTCGCCGTTGGAATCGACCGAGTAGCTGGCGATCAGCGTGTTGGTAAGCGTGTACTCGATGTAGGTATCGCCCGGGTTGCCGGTCGTTACCAGATGGATCACGGCCTGCTTGCCGGTGCGGCCCGAGCATGCTTCCTGGAACAGCTTCGTCGACGAGGAATCGCTGACCTTGGTCAGGATAACTTCCGAAACGGTCGGCTCGGAAGCTTCGCGATTGGCAGCCGAGCCGGCTGACGTCTTCATGTTGCGCGAGACATTCCAGTGGATGACTTCGATGTCCATCCACTTCTTGTGCTGCTCGTGGGTTGCATCACCCTGAATTCCGTCGATCTGCAGATAAATCGGCATGCTCTGAACTCTCCTGTTGAGATTTGAATTCGCCCTGTCGCTGCAGGGCGGGGTTACCCTTCCGTCTAATGCCGCATCCGGGCGCTGTGTTCGTCCGGGGCTGCTTTATTCGCCGTGCCGCCTTCCTCGGGGCCAGCGAATTCGTGGTCACCCACCGGATCCTCCTCGACGAGAAAGCGGTGATCGTGAAAGCTGATGGTGATGCCGCCAACCTTGCGCCCCTGCGCAACCGCGTCGAGGAAGAAGGTCGAAAGCTCGGGCAGAAGATCGCGGCCAATCATGGTTTCGATGGCACGCGCGCCCATCTCGCTCGCCTTGGCGCGGCCAACCAGCGCCTCGCGGGCTTCGGGGGCGAGCGAAACACTTGTGCCGTACGAGGCGGCGACGCGATCACGGATGCGGCCGATCTGAATGTCGACGATCCCGCTCAGCGTCTCGCCGTTCAGCGGCATGAAGGGCAGAACGGTCGCGCGGCCGATAAAGGCCGGCTTGAAGTGTTTCTGCAATTCGGGAAGCAGTAGTGCTTCCAGCGCCTCGCCCTCAGGCATAGTTTCCGGGTCTGCCGCCAGGGCCGCCAGCAGTTCGGAGCCGGTATTGGCGGTCATCACGATGGTGGTGTTCTTGAAATCGATGTCCCGGCCCTCGCCGTCGCGCAGCGTTCCCTTGTCGAAAACCTGGTAAAATACTTCCTGGACGCCCGGATGCGCCTTGTCGATCTCATCCAGCAGCAGCACGCCATAAGGACGACGGCGAACGGCCTCGGTCAGGACGCCGCCCTCGCCATAGCCGACATAACCGGGGGGAGATCCGAGCAGCAGCGAAACCTTGTGCTCCTCCTTAAACTCGGACATGTTGATGGTCGTCAGATACTGGCTGCCGCCATAAAGAAGATCGGCGAGCGAAAGCGCCGTCTCGGTCTTGCCGGTTCCCGACATGCCGACGAGTAGGAAGACGGCGGGCGGACGACGTGGGTCGGAAAGGCCGGCGCGGGCGGACCGCATAGCGGCCGAAATCCGTGCGATCGCGTTATCTTGTCCGAGCACGCGCTCCTTCAGCCTTGCATCGAGCGTCTTGACGGTCTCGACCTGATCAGACAGCAGTTTGCCAACGGGAATGCCGGTCCAGCGCGCGACGATCCCGGCTATCACTTCCTTATCGACCACGCGGGGAACCAGAGGCGCCTCTCCGGCAACGTCGGCAAGGCTGCGCTCGGCCTGTATGAGAGCCGCGCGAGCGACCTCGACGGATGAGCCATTGGGCGGGAAAAGAGCGACGTTGCCGCCGCGCTGCCGAATGCCCTCTTCTACCTGCTGATCATCAGGACCGCCGAGCGCGGCTTCGATGCGATCGGCCTCAGCCGATAGCCTGATTTCGGCGTCGAGCTTGGCCTGTAGCCGTTCGATCTCACCTACCACCTCGACCTTTTCGCGTTCGATGATCGCAAGACGCTCGACGATATCCGGGCTCGGCGGCTCGGCTGAAAGCGCGGCGGCTTCAACCTCGAGCATCTGCTGCTCGTTACGCAATTCCTTGAGCGCCTCGGGAACGGTCTGCCGAGCCAGCGAGACGGCTGCCGCCGCGGTATCGATGAGGCTGATTGCCTTGTCGGGCAATTGCCGCGCCGGGATATAACGCGCCGAGAGGCGGACGGCTGCCGCGAGCGCCTCGTCGCGAATACGTACCTTGTGATGAGCCTTGAAGCTGCCGACGACGCCACGCAACATGCGGATTGCGGTTTCTTCGTCGGGCTCAAGCACCTGAACGACCTGGAAGCGCCGGGTCAGCGCCGCATCCTTCTCGATATAGCGCTTGTATTCGCTCCAAGTCGTGGCCGCGATCGTCCTGAGCTCACCGCGCGCCAGCGCCGGTTTCAGAATATTGGCGGCATCCCCCTGCCCGGCCTGTCCGCCGGCACCAATCAGGCCATGCGCCTCATCGATGAAAAGGATGATCGGCTCCACGGAGGCCCGCACGGCCGCGACAACGCCGTGCAAGCGGCGCTCGAACTCGCCTTTGACGCCGGCGCCGGCCTGCAGCAGGCTGAGGTCGAGAAGAAGAATCCGTACCGGCTTCAGCATATCAGGCACGTTGCCGGACGCAATTTCCAGTGCCAGCGCCTCGGCAACGGCCGTCTTGCCGACACCCGCTTCGCCGACCAGCATCGGATTGTTCTGGCGGCGGCGCATCAGGATATCGATCACCTGGCGCAGCTCGCGATCACGTCCGACAACCGGATCTATACGGCCAAGCCTTGCATCCGCCGTCATATCGCGTGTGTAGAGGCGCAGGAATTCGTTCTCGCCGGCGGCGGTAACGGTTTCGGAATTCTCTGACAATGACGATGCGCCATCGGAAGCGGAAGTCGCGTTCAATTTTTTTTCGAGCGCGTTGCGATCAAGGCCGCGCAGCGAAGGCGCCATGCCCCGCGCCATGATTCGCAGCGACTGGTCGTCGCTCAACGCGGTCAAAAGATCGGCGACCGTGATGTGGCTCCGCCCACATTGGAGCGACGCGACAAGCCAGGCCTCGCGCATCAGAGCGAGCAAATTTTGAGAGAGCACCAGTGCGGCACCATCGCCTCTCGGCAGGTCGGCGATGGCGCTATCAAGCTCGGCGCGGAGCGCCGCGGAAGAAACGCTAAGCTCTTCAAACAAAGAGCTAACTTCGGATATATCCAGCAACGACAATATCCAATGTGCGACATCGACATTCGCATGGCGATCACGTGCTGCAAGCGATGCTGCAGCCTCGAGACCGACGCGCAATGCTGGCTCAAGCGTTCTGATCAGACGATTGAGATCGATGTTCGACACCTAGAAGTTTCCTCCCTCTGGTTACATTTCAACCACACGCTCCAAATCGCGGCAACAACTAGGGCGGTTATTTCCATACGTCCAGATGGACTACAAAAAATTTTTCACGTGGTCAAAAAATGGAATCGTCATAAATCTGTTGCAGAATAGACATGGTTGACAAAGGAATATATCGACCTAACTATCACGCCCTCTAACGATGTAGTTCATGATATGGAGTTAATTCCCTGCTGAACGTTCGCGACATAGAAAATCCATTTGAAGAAAACGCGCCGTGCGGAGAAAATCTGCGCAATAATACTTCTATGCGTGAAATATACTATAGAATAAAGGATGCAAGAAACCAGGCTCGCGCGGCGGAACGAGGTATATCGCCGGGTGAAAATATTAGCGTTTCGCCTCTTTGGACAGATGTCAGCAATCTCGGATTGCAGATTATTTCTTCAAAAAGTAAGGACCTCGAAGTATTAGCATGGTTGGCTGAAGCGGAATTACGTCTGCGCGGTTTCGAAGGGTTGCGGGACGTCTATCATGCAATCGCGTCGCTTTTGGACAAGCATTGGGAGAAATTTCATTCCGTCGGTGTCGACGATATCGAGGAACGACTTGCCCCGCTTTCGGGCCTCAATGGCATCGGCGGCGAAGGAACCATCATCCAAGCGATCAGGTTGTCGCCGCTCATTCCTGGCGCGAAATTCGGCCAGTTTTCCCTCTGGGACTTTCAGCTCTCGCAACGGCCCAACGAAGTGAAGCGGCGTGACGAGTTAAGTCAGGCAGTTCTCGATGCAGGCACGGCGGCGATGAGTTCGCATCTTGAAACGGTCAATGGCTGCATTGCCGCCTTCGGCCGGCTCGTATCGGTTCTGAACGAGCGCTGCGGGCAGATGGCGCCGCCGAGTTCCAACACGCATAATGTTCTGCAGGAGGCGGCCTTGGCGCTTCGCTCTCTCGCCGGCATTGAATCGCCTGAGTCCGTGGCTGCGATGGAACCGCAGCCGGAGGACGGCGAGCAGGCGCAAACACGTCCGCGCGCGCTAAGTGCTGAACAGATCGGCTCGCGCGAGGAGGCCTTCGAGCTGCTGCTTGCCGTGGCGCGCTACTTCCGCCGCACTGAACCCCACTCTCCGATCTCGATGTCGATCGAGACGATGGTCAGGCGCGGTCGCATGGATTTTTCCGAACTACTGGCCGAATTACTGCCGGAGCAGCAGGCTCGCAACGCCGTGCTGACGGCGGCGGGCATCCAGCTGAAATCGAATAAGAATGGGTGAGAAATACAACCTTCTTCTTAACTTTTTGCAACCGGCCCTTTCCAAAGTCGAGTTGCGCCACATCTGTAGAGCGAATTTGCCGCTGGCATGGAAGGAGAAACTTTATGGCGAGTGTTCACGAAAAGCTGGAGCGAGTGCGCAAGCCCAGGGTCCACATCAAGTATGAGGTGGAGACCGAAGGTGCGATGGTCGTCAAGGAATTGCCTTTCGTCGTCGGCGTTCTCGGCGACTTCTCGGGTAACCCGACCCAACCGCTGAAACCGTTCGGCGAGCGCAAATTCGTTCAGATCGATCGCGATAATTTTGACGATGTCATGCGCCGCATGACGCCCGGCTTGAACATCTCTGTCGAAAACACGCTGGAAGGCGACGGTTCGCAGCTTCCCGTCTCGCTGAAATTCGAGAGCATGCGGGATTTCGAGCCGGGTTCCATCGTTAGTCAGGTCCCGGCGCTCAAGGCCCTCCTCGATGCGCGCAACCAGCTCCGCGATCTCATGAGCAAGGCCGACCGTTCGGAAGAGCTGGAGCGGCTGCTGGAAGACGTGCTCCAGAACAAGGCTGATCTTTCCAAGCTGATGTCCGAGCTCGGATTGGCCGAAAAGCCCGCCGCAAGCTGATCGTCGTCGGCGATCAGCCTAAGCCGATCGCCCAGTTTCGTTTCAAGCGGCCGATAACGACAGATTTGAACTCCATCGGTATCGCCCGCATTTCCGCAAGGATCGAAAAATGAGCGCTGAAAGCCAACTGAAGACCAAAGAGGCCGAGTTCGCGCCCGAGGAAAATCTGCTGTCGCAGATCGTGGCGGCCACCAGGCAGACCGAGCCCGATCGTGCGCAGGATCTCCTTAGAACGCTGACCGATCAGGCACTCAAGGGCACCGTCACCTATGACCGCAACCTGACGGTAACGCTCAACAAGGCCATTGCCGAGCTCGACCGGAAAATCTCCCGTCAGCTTGCCGCAATCATGCAGTCGCCCGAATTCACCAAGCTGGAAGGCAGCTGGCGCGGCCTGCAATATCTCGTCAAGAACAGCGAGACCAGCGTCAACCTGAAAATCCGTGTGCTGAACGCTTCCAAGCGCGACGTTTCCAAGGATCTCGCAAAGGCAGTGGAGTTCGATCAGTCGCGGCTCTTCAAGTCGATCTACGAAGACGAATTCGGCACGCCGGGCGGTGAGCCCATGGGCGCCCTTATCGGCGATTACGAATTCGACAATTCCTTCGATGACGTGCAGACGCTGCAGGCGATTTCGTCGATCGCGGCCGCCGCTTTCGCGCCGTTCATTTCGGCCGCAAGCCCGCGCATGTTCGGCTTCGACGACTATCGCGAACTCGCCCGTCCGCGTGACCTGGAAAAGATCTTCGAAACGGTCGAATACGCCAAGTGGCGCAGCCTGCGCGAGAGCGAGGATTCGCGCTTCGTGACACTCGCCCTCCCCCGCGTGCTTGCCCGCATGCCCTATGGCCCGAAGACCAATCCGATCGACGACTTCGCTTTCGATGAAACCGATCATTCGAAGACCGGCGAGCTCGAGCACAATTCCTACTGCTGGATGAATGCAGCCTACGTGATGGGAACGCGGCTGACGGATGCCTTTGCCCAGAGCGGCTGGTGCACGGCGATCCGCGGCGCGGAAAACGGCGGCAAGGTCGAAAACCTGCCGATGCACATCTTCTCGAGCGACGATGGCGACCTCGACCTCAAGTGCCCGACCGAAGTCGGCATCACCGACCGTCGCGACGCCGAACTCGGCAAGCTGGGCTTCCTGCCGCTCTGCCATTACAAGAACACCGATTACGCCGTGTTCTTCGGTGCGCAGACGACTCACAAGCCGAAGGTTTACGACAAGCCTGAAGCAACGGCCAATGCCGCGGTTTCCGCGCGCCTGCCCTACATGATGGCCACCTCGCGCTTTGCCCATTATCTGAAGGTCATGGGCCGCGACAAGATCGGCTCCTTCATGGAAGCGCAGGATTGCGAGAACTGGCTCAACCGCTGGATCGCCAACTACGTCAACGCGAACGACGATGCAGGCGAGGAATCTCGCGCCAAATATCCGTTGCGCGATGCCAAGGTGACCGTCCAGGAAGTTCCGGGCAAGCCGGGCTCCTACAACGCCGTCGCCTGGATGCGCCCCTGGCTGCAGATGGAAGAGCTGACCACGTCGCTTCGCATGGTCGCGCGCATTCCGAGCAAGAACTAGGAGGGGCGGCGCGGCGATCTCCTCGCCGCGCGCCTTCAGTCAGCGCCATGACCGTGACAACGACGGAACCGAGAGCAGCCTGGCCGCGTCAGGTGCATCGCGTGATCGCCATGATCGACGATGCGCTCAACAAGCAGGTCAATGCCATCTTGCACCATCCGGACTTCCAGGCAATGGAAGCGCGGTGGCGCGGACTTGCCATGCTGATGCGCCACACCGGCCGATCGGAAGAGGTGAAGGTCAAGATCCTCAGCGTCAGCTGGGCTCAGCTGACGCGGCATCTGGAGCGGACGACGGAGTTCGACCAGAGCCATCTCTTCGAGCTGATCTACAGTCGCGAATTCGGCATGCCCGGTGGAGAGCCGTTCGGTCTGTTGATCGGCGACTACGAGCTTTCTCCACAAGATCGGGTCAGCAGCGATACGGTCGGCGCGCTCACGCAGATCGGCATGGCCGCCGCCGCTGCCTTCTGCCCGTTCGTAGCCGCCGCCGCACCACAGGCCATCGGCCTGCAGGATTTTGACGAGCTCAATCGCGTCCAGGATTTTTCCTGGCTGGCCTATGATCCCACCCGCATCCGCTGGAATGGGCTTCGCGCGCGCGAGGATTCCCGTTTCCTCGGGCTGGTCGCCCCACGGATCCTGATGCGCGCGCCCTATGAGGCGTTTTCGCGCGAGCGCGACGATCGGTTCCCTTTCCGCGAAAGCATCGCAGCCGATGGCAGCACCTTGCTTTGGGGCAATGGTGCCTTCGCTTTCGCGATGATCGTCATCCGCAATTTCATCGAAACCGGCTGGTTCGCCGATATTCGCGGCGTGACGCAGGACGCCATCGATGGCGGCATGCTGAGCGCGGAGGAGCTCGCTCCCTATGATCTCGGCATCGAAAGCAACGGGTTGTCGCAACAGGCTCCCGTCGAAATACGTCTGACCAGTGGACAGGAGCAGCAGTTGTGCGAGCTCGGCATCGTCCCTGTAGCTACGACATATCTCTCCTCGTCGGCGATCTTCAATTCCAATCAGTCCCTGCATGCGCCGCCGCATTATTCGAGCGAGCACGCCCGGCAAAATGCCCGCATCGCAGCGATGCTGCAATATGTGCTGTGCGCCTCGCGCTTCTCGCACTATCTAAAGGTCATCATGCGCGATGACATCGGCAAGCTCGCCGATAGTGCCTCCATTGAACGCAAGCTGAACGATTGGCTGTCAACCTACACGCTTGGCAACGACGACGCCGACCTGTCGCTGCGCACGCGTTTCCCGTTGCGCTCGGCCGGCATCAGCGTCGATGAAATTCCCGGCAAGCCGGGCATGTTCGCCTGCACGGTACGGCTGCAGCCGCATTTTCAGCTCGACGACGTCTCGACAAGTTTTCACCTCATCGCGGAAACGGCGAATGCGACCTATGCATTCTCCCGCCCCGCGAACACGCAAAGGATGTCCGCATGACGCTCTCCGCCAGGATCGCCGAAGCTCTTAGCGAAAACGCGCTCGACGACGCAATTGAGCAGGCGAAGGCACATGTAAAGGCAGCGCCGACGGACAAGGATGGCAGGCATATTCTGATCGATCTTCTGATCCTTGCCGGTGATTACGCGCGAGCCGATGCGCAGTGCAATATCGCGACAACATTCGCGCCGGAAGACATGATGGGCTTCGCTATGCTGCGCAACCAGCTTCGTGCGATGGCTGCACGTTTGGCCTGGTTCGAGGAAGCGGCGGTGCCGGAATTCCCGAACGGCCCGACGGCGCTCGATCAGGCGACCATGAAGGTGGCGATCGCCCATCGCGACCATTCTTCGGATACGGCCGCGGCACTGCAGTCCCTTGAGGCGATCAGGGGTGAACGGCCATTGCGCTGGAATGGTCAACTCGTTTCGGACCTTCGCGATCTAGATGATCGGATCCCGCATGCTCTTGAGGTCATCATGACCGGCGGCTCCTATCTGTGGATCGACTTTTCCAGGATTGCCGCGCTTCGCCTTGAGCCGATTGCCCGCCCCCGCGATCTCGCTTTCCGCAGGGCCGAGCTTGAGCTCGTGGACGGCGCTAGCGCACCCGTGCTGCTGCCGGCGATCTATCACGGCACGACAGGCGCCAAGCTGCTGCTGGGCCGCGAGACCGAATGGGTCGACGAGCCGACGGGCATTACCACCGGCCGCGGCCAAAAGTGCTTCCTGGCGGGCGACGATCTGGTTTCCTTCCATGATCTGAAGTCGCTGGAAGTTGCTGCAAACTCTGCCGGGACGAGGCGCGCTGCCCATGGCTGATCCGTTGGAGCGCTACAGGCCGCGAGAAAGGATCGTCGCGAGGTCGATCATCGATCGACTGATCGACGGGGACCCCGATCGCCTGCAGGATCCACCGCTGACGGCGGCCGAGCAACTGCGCGAACTGCGCGAATGCATTCGCCGCGATCTCGAAGCTCTACTCAACACGCGCCGCCGGCCGACTGCTCCGCCCTCCATTTACGATGAACTCGGCGATGCGCTGGTGTCCTTCGGCGTCGATGGCATGGTCTCGGCAAATCTCGTCACCGATGAAGCCAAGAGCCGTCTCGCACGCCTGATCGAGCGGCGCATCACGCTGTTCGAAACGCGGCTTTCCGATGTGCAGGTGAGTATCCTCAAGAGCCGCGGAAATGGCGAACGAGCCTTGCGGCTGCGCATCCACGCGACCTTCCGCGTGCATGAGGGTATGCCGCCGATCAGCTTTGAATCGACGATCGACCCCTCCACTCAGCGCTTCCTGGTGGAGGCCAATAATGGCTGACGGCTTCCTGCAGCGTTACAACGACGAGCTGGCCGCGATCCGTCGGCGTGCGGCACGTTTTGCCGACGCTTTCCCTAAAATCGCTGGTCGTCTACGCCTGACGGGCGAGGTTGCGGACGATCCGCATGTCGAACGGCTGATCCAGAGCTTTGCCTATTCCGCCGCCCGCGTGCGCCAGAAGCTCGACGACGAGTTTCCGGAACTGACGGATGGGTTGCTGGAAACTCTTTATCCGCATTATCTCGCGCCATTGCCCTCGATGAGCATCGTGCGCTTCACGCCAAGCAGCACGCTAACATCGGTGCAAACCCTGCCGCGTCACACCGAAATCTTCGCGGAGCCGATTGGCGGCGAGAGCTGCCGCTTCCGCACGACACAGGATACGCTGGTCGCGCCGATCGAGATCGTCTCGGCTTCGCTGACTGGCCACCCGATCAGCGCGCCGCCCTCCCCTCATGCAGGTGCGGCCGGTTGTCTTCGCCTGTCGATCCGGGCACGAGATGCCAACAAACCGCTCAGTGAGATCGGCGTGGACAGGCTGCGGCTTCATATCGGTTCGTCCTGGCAGCAGGCCGTCGCCATTTACGAGCTTCTCGTCAATCACACGCTCGGCATCGCACTTGCCCACCACGCCGATGATCGAGCGCCGGTCACGCTGCCGGCGGCCGCGCTCCGCCCGGTCGGCTTCGAACCGGACGAGGCGATCCTGCCCTATCCCAACTCAAGCTTCACCGGTTATCGTCTGCTGACGGAATTCTTCGCCTGGCCGCAGAAATTCCTCTTCATCGATATCGTCGGCCTGAAGGCCTGGCGTGGCGAAACGCTGGAAATCTTCATTTATCTCGATGAAAGCAGCGTAAAGCTGGAGCGCGCCATCTCCGCCCGGGATTTCGTCCTGAATGCCACTCCGATCGTAAACTTGTTTCGCCAGAGTTGCGAACCGATCGCACTCGACGGTGCGCGCACCGAATATCGCGTGCTTCCCGATGCTAGACGGCAGAAGACGCGGGAGATCTATACGATCGAGAAGGTGGTCGTGTCGGCGCGCACTGGGGACGAGGAAGAGTGCCAACCCTTCTTCGGTCGCAGCCTGAAGGGCGGAGCCTCTACGCTCTTTTGGCAATGCACGCGCCGCTTTGACGCCGATGACCATACCTCGGACATGGAAATCGCGTTCGTAGACCGCGCTCGCCGGGCAAGCGGTCCGCTTGACAAGATCGCCAGCATCGACGCGCTGTGCCTTAACCGCGAACTGCCGGAGCAATTGCCCTTTGGCGGCGGTCATCCCTATCTGCAGCTGGCTTCCGGCAGCGAGGCAGTCGGCTCAGTCGAAGCCTTGATGGCACCTACGCCTTCCGTGCGAATGAACGAGCAGCAAGGGCGCAACTGGCGGCTCATGTCGCATCTCCAGCTCAATCATCTTTCCATATTCGACAATGATGGCGCCGCGCTGAAGGATATTCTTGCGCTCTATGCTTTCAGGGACAGCCGCGAAACCAGACTGCTCGCGGATGCTCTTGTGCGGGTCGACGCCAAAAGCTCGATGACGCGGCTTGGCGGCGGCGGGATGGTGACGGGCACCGATATCACCCTGGAGTTTGATCCGGCCGCCATCGACAGGCCTTCGGCCTATCTCTTCGGCAGTGTCCTCGACCGGTTTTTCGGGCTTTACACCTCGATCAACAGCTTCACTCGCCTTTCCATCTCGATGAAGGGGCAATCGAAACCAATCGCCGTCTGGCCGGCGCGCGCCGCCGAGCGGCCGCTATTGTGACGAGGGAGATGAACGCAAGCGATGGACCAGTTCCGGCCAAGTGATAGCGAAATGCTTGCCGCGCTGCTCGAACGCGACCCCGGTCGTTTCGAGCCATCGACGGCGTTTCGTATCGCCCAGCACGCGGCCGGTGATCATTTGACGGTGTCCTCACCCGTTGGCGTTTCGCCGGTGCCGCTTGCCATGAGCGACTTCAAGCGAAAGGGCGGAGCGGGATCGATCAAGGCAAGCATGGCCGGTCTGCTCGGGCCACTCGGTGCCATGCCGCCGAGTTACAACGAGCTAGTCATGCGCGAAGAGCGCAATCGAGCTCATGGCCTTTCAAGCTTTTTTGATCTCTTTACGAGCCGCCTTGCGGAGCTTTTCGTCGATGCCTGCGAGAAATATCGTCTTGCGCGCGGATTGCGATGGAGCCGGGACAGAAACGGAAACGCCTTTATCAAGACCCTGTTCGCACTGACGGGTTTCGGTACCGCCCGGCTGAGGGAGCAGGTACGCCCCGATGACGAACTGATCCTCCGATTTTCCGGATTTTTTTCGGCCAGAAACCGCAATGCGGTCAATCTGCAGGCCATGCTGCAGGAGTTCAGCGGCCTGCCGGTTGCGATCGAATTATTCAAAGGCAGATGGCTTTCCATTCCCGAGGGCGAGCGCAGCCGCATGGGGCAGCCGCAGGGTGTGCAGCTTGGCGTGAACTCGACCGCGGGCGCGGCAGTCCATGATTTCGGCGGCAGTTTCCGCGTCGTGATCGGCCCGGTCGATTATGAGGATTACCGGTCTCTTTCTCCGGGCAGCGCCAGTATAAATGCGCTGTTTGCCCTGACGCGCCTTTATGTGGATCCGTCGCTCGATTTTGACATTCAGGTGGTTCTGAAGAAGGAACACATCCCATTTTGCAGGCTTGGCGACGTCGATGATCCGCCGAGGCTCGGATGGAATAGCTGGGCGCGCGTCGCGGCGGCGGATAGAGACAGTGGCGATGCCATTGTCGCCGAGCCACGCAAGGTGAAGCGCCAATCCGATCAAGGAGTCCCCCATGCGGCTTGAACTGCGGCAGACAGCCGGAGAAGGTTCCAGCAAGGGGTGGTTCTTCGAGCGGGGCAAACGCACACTCGGTCGATCGCCCGATTGCGATTGGCAGGTTTCCGATCCAAAGCGGCTGATTTCGAAAATTCATTGCGCGATCGAACGCGATCGCGCCGGCTTTTTCGTGCGGGACCAGAGCGCCAATGGCACTCGTGTGGACGGCGCGACCATTTTCGAAGGCGAGACGGCGAGACTTACGGATAAGTCCAAAATCGCATTCGGCGACGTCGCGTTCACCGTCGTCATTACTGGGGAAGCTGATCGCGAGATGGACGATCCGGCAGCGGATCTGCGCCTCAGCGACGAAAGGTTGACGATCTCGTCGATCCTTGCCGACATCGCGCCCGGCGGCGGCACGGCAACCGGCGTACTCGGGCAGCGCAATGGCGACGACTGGATCGCCGGGCTGGCGCAATCGTCGAAAAATGGCAAGTCGCCAAGTAGGAATGTCGACATCGGCTGGAACGGCCCGCCCGATGTCAACGGCATCAAACCGATACTTCCGGATGATTGGAATTCGGACTTCGAGCTGGGCAGCCAGCTGGAACATGGCGCGGCAACCCATGTCTCCGTTGCCGTTGCCCGCGATTCCGGTTCCGAGACGGTCGAAACTGCAAAGACGATCATTCCGGCCAATGATATGCGCGCCGCCGACAATACGGATCAAGGCCTAGACGATGCGAGTTTTGCGCTGCAATTCGATCCGCTGCGGCAGCTCGAAGCGCTCGTTTCGACGCTGGAGCAGACACTCGACGACGAAGCCTCCATCTTCGGAATTGAGGACAGCCGGGCCGGTGCGTCTACGTCATTGTTCAGTCGCGAACGGACGGAGCAATTGGCCGACCGCCTTCGATCGCTCATTTCGAGGCAATCCACGCTTAACGCCGGTCTTGAAAACCTTGTTCGCGAAGCCAATCGGATGTTCGAGCCCCGCATGATCGAGGCGCATGTCGATGCCTCCCAGCGCAAGGCTCTTTGGCGCGGCAACGGCGATTACTGGAAGGCTTACCGCGCGCAGTTCGAAAGAGGCGGCAGAAGCATCTCGGTCCGCGACCTGCTGGCCGAGGCGTTCAGCGCCCACGCCCATGGCCGCGACGAAGACGATACCGCCAGTTTGGCAGAGAGGACGGGCAACACCCGATGAAGAACGAAAATCGCGTGGCTTGGAGCGAGGGTATGTTCCTTCGCGTGCAGCATTTCCAGCAAGCCGACCGCTGGACGGAGAGGTTGGTCCGAACGACCGCGCGGGGGCTCGCACCTTACCCCTGGGGCATCGCCGAGATCGGCATCGATCGCAGCGCGCTCGCGATCGGCCAGTTTGCTTTGTCGAACCTGCGCGGCATCCTGCCCGATGGCACGCCCTTCGAAGCGCCTGTTGATGCGGATCTGCCGCCCCCCTTGGAACTCGACGATTCAACGAAGAACGCTATCGTCTATCTGGCCCTGCCCAGCCGTCAGCCTGGAAGAGCCGACGTCGCCATGAACGGCAGCGCCATGCGCAACAGCGTGCGCATAACAGCCTCGCAATATGAGGCGCCGGATGCGAATGTGGAAACCGACTTCATGGCGCCGATCGATGTCGGCCGCCTGAACCTGCGCTACCTGAAGACCGGCGACGAACTCGCTGGATACGACTTGATCGGCCTTGCACGCATCATCGAGGTTCGCTCCGACCGTTCGGTCATTCTCGATCCGGATTATATCGCCCCGTCGCTGAATTGCGCGGCCGAAGCACGTTTGAATGAGCTCATTACCGAATTGCTCGGAATCGTGCGGCATCGCGCTGAAGCAATCGCCGAGCGCATTGGTGACCCGACGGTGCGTGGAACCGCCGAGGTCGGCGATTATTTTCTGCTGCATATTCTCAATCGTGCCGATCCGATGCTGCGGCATATCGCGGCGAATGCTTCGCGGATGCATCCGATCATCTTCTACGAGGAATGCATCCAGCTAGCCGGCGAACTCGCCACCTTCACAACCGATCGCAAGCGGGCGACCGATTTTCCGCCCTATCGCCATGACGATCTGAAGGCGACGTTTGCCGCTGTGTTCAACGATCTGCGCGCCTCGCTTTCCGCGGTGCTCGAGCAGGCCGCCGTTGCGATCGAACTTATCGAACGGCGTCACGACGTGCGCGTCGGCACCATCAACGACCGCTCGCTGCTCAAGGATGCGGGCTTTGTGCTTGCCGTTCGCGCCGAGATGTCGGCCGAGGATGTCAGACGCAAGCTGCCCGCGCAGATCAAGATCGGCCCTGTGGAGCGGATCGCCGAACTTGTCAATGTCGCACTACCCGGCATTCCCGTCAGGCCCCTTCCCGTGCTGCCGCGGCAGCTGCCATACCGGTCCGGCACGATCTACTTCGAACTCGATACGAAGAATCCGCTTTGGAAACAGCTTGATACCTCCGGCGCGATCGCGCTGCATCTCGCGGGCGACTTCCCTGGTCTGGAGATGGAACTGTGGGCTCTCAGAGAATGAACACACCACGCTCAACACCCTGGCACGAACTGCCGACGATCATCGAGCTGACGGAGGACGGCGCGCGCAAGAACGAAGCAGCCCGCAAGGTGGCCGATATTCTCGACGAGGAGCTGGATAAGCAGCCGAACGACAAATCGGGCAATGCAGCCGGCGGCTGGTCCGTCGATGCGCTGATCCGCGGCTTTCGCTTTGGCGGTGATGATGTTCCAACCATCGTGCGCTCGGCCGCACCATTGCTCAATCTCGCTCACAGCCTGCGCAACACCGAACAACAGCCCGACATTGCCGAGCTCAGGCAGCTGACGATCGATGCGGTTGGGCGCTATGAGCGCGATCTCGCGGGTGCGCGCATCAGCCCGGAACGAGCACGCGCGGCGCATTATGTCATCTGCGCGACCATTGACGACGTGGTTCTGAGCAAGCCTTGGGGCGTACGCGCCGGCTGGGCGCGATCCGGCCTCGTCTCGACCTTCCACATGGACGTGACCGGCGGCGACCGGGTTTTCGATCTCCTGGACCATTTCCAGCAGAGCCCGGGCACCAACAAGGACCTGCTGCTTCTCATCTATCTCTGCCTGTCGCTCGCCTTCGAAGGCCGCACGCGCGTTTCGCCGCGCGGATCGCTGGAACTCGGGCGTATCCGCGACAGTCTCTACAAGACGTTGCTTGGTCAGTATGGTGTTTTCGAACGCGAGCTGTCGCCGCACTGGCGCGGCGTTTCGGCGCGCCACAAGCCGCTGCGCACGGCTGTCGCGCTTTGGACGATCCTTTCCGTCCTCGCGCTTCTGTTCGCGCTCGGCTACATGTTCTTCACGCTTTCGCTCAACAACGCCTCCGACGCCACATTCGAGCGCCTGGCCAACCTGCCGCCACGCGATACGCCGAGCGTTCTGATCGACGCGCCGAAGCCGAAAGAAGTCGCACAGACGCCCCCTCCCGCGAAGAAGCAGCCGGAAATACCGCCGCAGGTCAAGCCGCAGCCGACGCCGCTCGACAATCTGCTCGCTTTCCTGCAGCCAGAAGTCGACCGCAAACTGGTCACGCTGTCGAATTCCAATGGCAGGCTACTGGTGCGCATCAACAATTCCGGCCTGTTCGACACGGGCAGCGCCGAAGTCAGCGCTAAATTCCGCGATCTCCTCCAGCGCATCGGCGGAGCGTTGGCTTCGGAAAAATTCCGTGCCGTCGTCGTCGGCTATACCGACAATGTGCCGATCCGCACGGCGCAGTTCCCGTCGAACTGGCATCTTTCCGAGGCTCGCGCCCGCGCCGTCGGCGATATTCTTGCCGCCTATACCGGCAAGGAGGCCATTCTCACGGAAGGGCGCGCCGACAGCGATCCGCTCGCAAGCAACGACACGGCGGAAGGCCGCGAAGCCAACCGCCGGACGGAGATCCTGGTGCTGACCGACCCAACACAACGTCTTGGCGATGCAGCCCTCAATCCGCAGGCAACACCACAAACGCCGAGCGCTAATGCACCGGCTACATCCGCGACGACGGGAGGAGTTCGATGAATCCGCTTGGCGCGTTTTACACGCTTCGCTCCTATGTCTCGGCCTATGCCGGTCTTCTCGGTCAGCGCTTCATCTCGCTGATCTGGGTCGTGGCGATCTGCGTCGTCATCTGGTTCTACGGTTCCATGGCCGGCTATGGTGCTTTCAAGCCGCTGTCGAGCAGCACCGCCCGGATGATCGCGATCGGCGTGATCGTAGCGGGTTGGCTGATCTACATGCTGGTGACGACCATGCGCGCGCGCAAAAGGGACAAGGCGCTCGTGGAAGGTATTGCCGACGATGCCGCCAGCCAGCAGGCGGAAGTCGGCGAAATCCATAGCCGCCTGAAGGAAGCCCTGCTGCTTCTGCGCCGCATCAGCAAGAAGCGTTTCGGCTATATCTACGAACTGCCCTGGTATGTCATCTTCGGCGCGCCGGGATCGGGAAAGACGACGGCGCTGACCAATTCGGGGTTGAAGTTCCCGCTCGGCGATGCCATGGGCAGCAATTCCGTGCAGGGCGCCGGCGGCACCCGCAACTGCAATTGGTGGTTCGCCGACGAGGCGATCCTGATCGACACCGCTGGCCGCTATACCACGCAAGACGATTTGAATGGTGCGTCCAAGGCCGGATGGGAAGGCTTTCTCGGGCTGTTGCGCAAGTACCGCCGCTCGCAGCCGATCAACGGCGCGCTCGTCACGCTCTCGATCAGCGACCTTCTCAGCCGCGATCATGAGGCACAGCTCGAAGAGGTGCGTTCCATTCGCAAACGCCTGTCGGAGCTCGACGAGTTCCTGCATGCGCGCGTACCCGTCTACGTCGTCCTGACGAAGGCCGATCTTCTGACCGGCTTTGTCGAATTCTTCGACGGTCTTGCCAAAACCGATCGTGAGCAGGTCTGGGGCACGACCTTCAATCTCGATGAAAGCTATAAGGGCGAGAACCTGCCCGAGCGTTTCATGGAAGAGTTCGCGCTGCTGCAGCAGCGCGTGGATGCCATGCTGATTGAACGCCTGCAGCAGGAGCCGAATATCGAGGTTCGCGGTCGCATCTTCCGCTTTCCTGCGGAGCTTGCCTCATTGGGAGAGCGCCTGCAGGAGCTGTTGACCGAGCTCTGTGCATCCTCCAGCCTCATCGAATCCCCTCTCGTTCGCGGCGTCTATTTTGCTTCGGGCACGCAGAGCCGCGCGACGGACACTCCGCGCACGCGACGCAGCTATTTCCTGTCGCGTCTGTTCAAGGAGGTCATCTTCGGCGAGGCGTCGCTGGTCGCCCGCGACAGGCGCCTTTCGGGCCGGCAAGCCATGATCAGACGGATCGCTTATGGCGCGGCGGCCGTCGCGCTTGCGATCGTCTTCACCGGCTGGACGGCAACCTACTTTCAGAACTCGCGCGCGATCGCGGCAGCAGAGCGGCGGATCGACAATTACGAGAAGCTCGCAAGCGGTATTCAGGTGCGCGATGTCACCGACGCGGATTTTCTGCGGGTCCTGCCGGCGCTCGACAATCTGCGTGCGGTCAACAGCGGCTTCGATGAGGCGCGCGTCTGGCCGACCAGTTTCGGCCTGGACCAAGGTGACAAGATCGCCAGCCGCCAGCGCGGAGCCTATCAGCGCGCCTTGAACGCGCTGCTTCTGCCTCGTATGCTCGTGGCACTTCAAAACGAGCTCAAGCAGACATCGGACGTTCAGAAGACTTTCGACGCCTTGAAACTGTACGGCATGCTGGGTGGATTGGGGCCGTCCGACAGGGATTTCGTCGCGCAGCAATCGGAAGACATGTTTGCTGCACTTTACCCCGGCGAAGGACGCTCGGCCACGCGCAAGGCGCTCGCTGCTCACGCAGAGGCCATGGCAGCGGGCAGCCTGCCCGCGATCGAGCTGGACAATGCCCTGATTGCCAAGGCACGGGAAACGATCCACTCGCAAAGTCTTGCGGCCCGAGCCTATGATATCCTCATCCATTCCCGGCAGGCTCGCCAGCTTGATGCCTGGCTCCCTACCGACGCATTGGGGCCGCTCGGAGCCCAGATTTTCCAACGCAAATCCAAGACAGCGCTGCGGGAGGGCATTCCGGGAATTTTCACGGGCAAAGGTTATCGTGACGTGGTGCTGCCGATGGTCGCGACCGCAGCCTCCGAAGCGCTCAAGGAACAATGGGTCCGCGGTGACGGCGGCGCGGCTCCTTCGACAATGACCACGGACGCGATTTCCCAGGCGACGCTGCAGCTTTATTTCGACGCATTCCAGCAGCAATGGTCTTCGTTGCTGGCCGATCTTCAGGTGCGCCCATCGAGCAATCTTGCCGATGCGACCGAGACGGCGCGCATCCTGGCGGCCAATCCAAGCCCAGTGGAGATGGCGCTGAAATCCATAGCAGCCGCCACCGACCTGCGCCCTCACGTAAGTGCCGAGATTGCCTCGCTCGACGACGTGCCGGACGTGGCGCTGACAGCCGCCACCACAGGCGCGGTCAGCGCGCCCGATCCTTACGGTCCGTTGCGGGCCGCGCTCGAGGCGAATGCCGTCAATGCGCAACCGGCATCCCAGGACGGCAACGCCAATGGCAACGATAAGCCGCGCTCCCAGATCCAAAGTCTCCAGCCGATCCTCCAGAATATCTACGGCCAATTGTCGCGCGCAGCGAACTCGACGGCGGAAGTGGCACGTGTCTTCGACGCCGGCGGCCAACTCGCCAATGCCAATCAGGACTTGCTGCAGCAGGCCCGCGGGCTGCCGGCGCCGGCCGATGCATGGATGGTGGCGGTTGCCGCAGATATCGGCTCGCTGGCGGTCAAGACGGCCCGCGCCCGCATCAACGATCTATGGGCTGCGGAAGGCGCCGATCTCTGCGCCCGCATCGTAACCGGTCGCTATCCGTTCGACCGGAAATCCAGCCAGGACATCGCCATGGCGGACTTCATCCGATTGTTCGGACCGCAAGGCCTGTTCCAGTCTTTCTTCAAGAACCGGCTGGATGCATTTGTCGACACGAGCGCTCAGCCTTGGGGCTGGCGTGGTACTTTCGGCGGCGACAGCATTCCGAGCCAGGCAATCGCGCAGTTCGAAAATGCCAGCAAGATCGAGCATGCCTTCTTTCCGGCCGGCAGTGAGAAACCCTCGATATCAATCAATATCAAGCCCGTTTCGTTGTCGGACAATGCCAATTCAGTGATGGTTGATATCGTCGGCGAGCATGTCCTTTATAATCACGGACAAATAGTGCCAAAATCCATAACCTGGCCACCCGCTGGCGCAGTGAACCAGTCCAATGTCAGATTTTTCCCGGGAGATCTGCAACCGGCCATCACACAGACCGGCGACTGGTCGCCCTTCCGCCTGTTCGATGCCGCCAAGGTGACGGTCCAGGCCCCCGATCTTTTCCGGGCTCGATTTGAGGACAAGGGCCAGACGGCGGAATTCGACGTCCAATTCGGCTCGGTGCTTAATCCCTTCCGGCTGCAGGCATTGTCCGATTTCAGCTGCCCGGCGCAATTCTGACGGTCCGCCGATGAACGAGCCGCTCGCCCGCACCCAATCGCCGATGCAAGCAGATGCGGTCGGCTTTTTCGGAAAATTGCCGACGCATGGAGATTTCGTTTCCGCCGCGCTCGGCTCGCGTCTCCAGAGCGAACTCGACCAATGGGTTCACAATGGCCTGATCGCACTGGAAGCGACATTGGGATCGGATTGGCGCCGGCTGTTTCATGCGACGACCGCCTGGCGCTTCGTCGTCGGCAAGGGCGTCTGGGGGCCGTCTGCTGTCGCAGGCGTCCTTCTGCCCAGCCGTGACCGCGTCGGCCGAAGTTTTCCTCTGATTATCGCCGCTCAATTGCAGCGCTTCTCCGGACAGCTGCGTGATCTGTGCGAAGACGATAGCTGGTTTACCGCTGCCGAAGCCCTGGCGGAGACCTCCGACAAGGCCGATTTCGCGATGAGCCGTTTCGTCGAGGGCATCAAGCGGCTTCGCCCGCCATTCATCGACAAGCACTCAAGCGTGATGCAGTCCGCCGCAATGAGCAATGCTCCCGCACCGGGCTCGCTTTGGTGGCGTATCAATCCCGGCACGCGCCAGGGCAAAGGGTTCCGCACCGCGGCCGCTCCCACCGCACAGGATTTCGTCAAGCTCGTCACGGTAGAAGCCCCGAAAACCCCTGTCAGCGTCGAGCCGGATATATACTCTGCTGCCGCAATCGAAGCGCCACAAACGGCGAAGACTGAATCGTCAGATTTTGCGATAGCGTACAGCCATGCCAGCCATGCCGGAACGCGTCTCTCATTGAATGCCGATGCGCTTCTTATAAGCGCCGCACCGCATATCTTCGCGATAGCGGATGGTGTCGGCGATGGCATCAGCGCCATCGAGGCGGCAAGAATAACGACGGGAATCCTTACCGGTATTTCGCAGCGTGAAGCGCTGCAGCCGCTGGTACAGGATATCAAGAGCAAGCTCAACCATGCCCATGCGATCCTACGCGCCAAGGCTGCCACCGCCGAACGCGAGCCTCTCGTCGCCAGCGTCGTGACCGCGACCTTGCTAGATGGCGAGTTTGTGGCGATATGGGCGGGAGATGCACGCTGCTATCTGCTTCGCGACGGCATGATGCGGCTGTTGACCCACGACCATATCGACATAGGATTGCGGCGCACACTTGGCCGAGCTCTGGGGCTGAAGGATCAATTCGTCTCGGAAACCGTTGGCGACCAGCTTCAACGCGGCGACAGGCTCCTGCTTGCAAGCGGTCCGCTTTCGCGCACGCTGACCGATCGCGTCATCGCGGAAATCCTGATCGAGACGCCGCTGGAACAAGCGGCCGAGGCGCTGATCCAGGAAGCACTCATCGCCAATTGCCGCGAAAATGTCAGCGCAATTGTCATCGGCGCGACATGAGTGGCGATACCAACGACGAGGGCATTAAAAGGATTGCGGCCAGCTTTGCTGAGCTGCTGCATCTCCTCACCCATGATGGCAATGTCGAGCGACCGAAGATGATGCGCGATCTTCTGATCGATCGATTGCGCGATGCATTGGACCGACGCCTGCCATCCCTTCCCGAGGGTGAAACGGCTATGATCGGAAATACCTTTCTTGTCGAAGCAATTGTACACCGCAACGACCGGACCGAAATCAGGCGGTTGCGCCATCGCGATCTCGGCACCTTTCATGTCATGAAAACGATCCCGCCGGATCGGATGAATGAGGCAACCGCCAAGGCCTTGCTGCTGCGGGAAGCGAGCATCGGCATGTCGCTACGCTGCAACGACCTTGCCACTACTCAGTGTGCCATCCGCCTGCCCGATGGGCGACCGGCGCTCATTATGGAATGGATTGGGCCATCCTTGTCTCAACGATTGGCGGAAGTTTCCCTGTCGGAGGCGGATGTCAGGGCCGCGGCGAAGTCCATGCTCGCCGGACTGAGCGCGATCCATCACGCCGGTTATGTCCACGGAGATATTTCGCCGGCCAATCTTCTGCTTCAAGATGGTGATCTCAATCAGCTGAAAATCGCCGATTTCGGGACAACGGTAGAATGTGGAAGCCGATACAGCGATCTCGACATCGCCAAAGCGATGACGCCTGGCTTCACAGCGCCGGAGGTTTCAGGCGATACCGCCATGCAGATCAGCGCCGATCTTTACTCGGCCGGATGCGTCATCAACCTGCTTCTGGACCATTGTGACGAGGCCCAGGAATCAATCGCTCAAATCAAGGCCGCTGCCCGACATCTGGCGGACCCGGCGCCTTCCCAAAGGCCGCCAAACGCTATGGCGGCCCTTGCCTTGATAGAGGCGATCTAGTTTCAGCCCTGTCAATTCGAGGAGGAACTACCTGGAAGCGGGGCCGCAGCTGTCGGCGCGCTCTTCTGATAGACGGTCAACAGCTTGGCAAAATCGACCGTGTCCGCATTGCTGGCGAAGATCGTGTCGCCATCCTGCATCTTGAACTGCTGCATCAGCACGAAATTCGAGACTTGCTTGAGATTGACGCTGTAGATGATCGGCTTGACCGAAACAACGGCCGGAGCGCTGGAACTCTTGGCTGCGCCCGACGCAACCTGCGAGTAGCTCTTCTGGTTTCGGAAAAGATAGAAGTTGCGGGAGTCCGCGCGGTCATCGAGCAGGCCGCCGGCACGGGCGAGCGCCTGCGCCAAGGTGGTCTGGCCAGGCTCAAGTGGGAACTCGCCGACGCTCTTGAAGGCGCCGAGCGCCGTGAACGTCTGCAAAGAGCCACTGACGAACAGTTGATCGCCAGGCAGGAGGCGCACGTTCTGCTTGCTATCCTGAAGGATGCGATCCAGAGGCGCGCTTGCTCTTTGCGAACCGCGCGTCAGCGTCACCGTCGTGTTGGCCGGCGCGGACGATGCGCCGCCGGCGAGCGCAAGAACGTCAAGCACGCGCTCCCCACGGGCTGTCAACGGGAAGCGGCCGGCGGAGCGCACCTTACCATCGACTGTTACGGCGCTGGACGGCTTGTCGACGACCGTCACGACAGCCTGAGGATTGACCGAGGAGCCTTTGAGGGCGGTGACGATCTTCGACTGCAGGCCTTCCGGCGTGGAATCGATGACGCGCTGCTTGCCGACGTATGGCATGGTGACGAAACCGCGAGAATCGACGGTGAAGCGGCCGAGATTGAGGGACTTGCTTTGGGTGGCGGACAGCAATCCGTCCTCGCCGGTATCCAGCACCGTTACGTCGAACACGTCGCCCGGCCGCAGGCGTGCATCCGAAACGCCGCCCGAGCGTAGGCTTGCCAATCCCTGATCCGTGTACGCATGGGACGATGCGACGATCTGCGCACCCATCGGAGCCTCCGAGAGCGGCACGACCGGAATCTTCCGCTGGGTATCGGGCATCCTTGCGTTGCGAATATTGAGGGCGCTCGGTCCATCGGATGGTCCCGCGCAGGCGCTGAGTGCAACCAAGGGTAAAATCGCCGCCCATTTCCGCATTCCGGAATCTCCTTCGGATGTTAGAAGCAAGGCAGAAATATCAACCAGAAGGCGGGAGGCAATATCCGGACCTAACAAATAGTGAATTGTGACAGTTCGGTTGTTTACCATTGTGTCCAAATGGCAACCGAATAGGAGTTCAGCACCTCTTTGACGGCTCTCTGAACAGCCTCATTCGGGCCGCTTAGCGCCTGAAATACGAATCATCAGAGCGAATTGAATTTCGAAAATCATGCGATGTGTCGATCAAGGAGACGGGCAGCCCAACCGTTTACGCGATTGGATTTTCTAATCGGGCAAATATCGCCGTGCGTGTATTCACAACCTCTGAAGTACTGATCATTCCCGCCTTCCCCCGCATTATGGTCTTGAGAGCGCCTGCTACCAAGAGATGTCGTTGGCCGATCGCTTTTTGCGGCTGAAGGAGATGATGAGATTCGAACGCACGACCATTTGGCCGTTCACCAGCTCCCTGAAATGCATGATAATGTCCTTTATCATCGATATGGGAGAACACGATGATGCGCGTATCGATCTCGAATGAAGATGCTCCGGAAGGAGGCAATGTTGCCGTGCAGCGTCATCTCTTTCTTGCCACTTTCCGATCTCACCTCGCACATTCGGAATGAAGGTGAAGGATTCATAATAGTTGATAAACCCCGACCTTCTTCCGTTCGATGGTGTACAGCATGATTAGTGCCGATCTGGGAAAGCAGCGCATGCGAGAGCGTCTGCTCATCCATAAAACCTCCTTGTTCGAAGTCTGGGCCACCCCAGCGGTTCAAGCAGGAGGTCTCTCAAATACCGTGTAGAACTCGTCCAGCCCTCCGCCGCAGGTGGAGGTTTATTATCGAAATAAAAAACCCCGGAAACAAGGTCCGGGAGTTGGGCTGGGAAAAATGCGCGCGGCGGCGAAGAGATCTAAGTCGCGGCTGGCGAAAGAGATGCGAATGTAATCACTGCGCGGCCAAATCAATCGCAAGTTTGGAACCCGGTGGAACAATCCTGACAATGAATTCGAAATCTGCAGGCATGCGATGCTCGTCCGAGCCCAGACAAGCAACGGTCCAATATTCTGGGTCCTCACCAAATATTGTGGACACTTGAACAATCTGCGCTCCTTCCTCCCGATCGTCTTTCCGCGTCGCCCAATAGAAAGCGCTCGGCTTCAATTTCGTCAGTGGGATCATCCCTTGTCTCCCAGATCGAGCAGACCAGCCTGTTGAATATAATAGGACGTTTTGAGATCGTGCAAGTAGGTTGCTCGACGCGCCGGCGTCACGGCCACGTCGTCGGATATCCCACGCCGAAAACAGTCTGACCACGTCCCGCGTGATTAGGCTATAATGCCGACCCTTCCCAGCCTATTACCGATCATTCCGTAGCGGTCATCGCCGGTAAGCCCACTTAGCGCTCGGCGTAATGCGCGATGCCTCTGAGAAATATCTGAAAGCGCTGACGAATCTCCTGCTTCCGCTGGTCTCTTGCTTCGTCGCCCTGTTGTCGCCTTCTGGGCAGCAGCGCTCCAAAGGCGATGTCCATCAGCATGCCGGCGCACAGCACAACATCATTCAGCTCTATGGCACCACGATCACGCTCGGCCTCCAGCCATTCGATTAGGTCTTCACGCGTCCGGAGTATGTTTTGCCCGTAAAGATAGTCCGCCAACTCGGGAAAGAGGACGGACTCTCGCAAGATGAGGTTCAGCAGCGCTTCCCGTTCCTGGTCGCGTCGGCTGTCCAAATCGAGGCGGAACACCTTCACAAGCTTGTCGATCATCGGAAGGCCTTCGTCGGATGGGCGTGGCAGATCGATGAGCAGATGGCGGTTGTTCAACACTACTGCCCCGAACAGCTCGATCTTGCCCGCGAAGTGCTCATAGATGGATCGCTTCGATATGCTCGCTTTGGACGCGACCATCTCGGTGGTCGTCCCCGCAAAGCCGTTTTCTAGAAAAACCGTGTAGGCCGCATCGACAACGAGAGCGCGACGCGCCTCTGGCGCCATCGTTGGCGGGCGACCTCGTTTCTTACGAGTTGGAGGCTGGTCGGTGCCATCGCTCAAGAAGCCTCTCCTCGTTACCCGTCGAACGTTCGCCACAATTATGGTACCTATAAGTACCTATAAATTGCACTGTTGTCCAGACGAAGAGACGGCGCCTGTCATGCATACACTGCCCAAACTCAACGCCCGATACTGGCTTACGCTGGTGCCAGCCAGTACCTTCGGAACCAACACCGGGGATGTTATGTCCGACGGTCTTGGCCTTGGGCATGTGACCGGGCTTCCCTGGATCATCGGCGCTCTGCTTCTAGTATTCATGGCCGAGCATGCGAGCCCCCGGAAAACAGCGCTCTTCTTCTGGGCCGCAATCATCATAATTCGCGCCGGCGCTCCGACCATCGGCGACGCATTCCACGACCACAAGATCGATTTCTCTATATCCGCGGCTGTTGTCCTAGGTTTCTATGTTGTGAGCGTGCTTCTTTATCGAGCCTATTGGCTGCGTTCGGGAGCTACGTCGGTAGGCGTCAACCCGATGTACTGGATTACAATGGTTGGCGGGTGTACTGGGCACGATCGGGGGAGACGCAGTATCATTCAGACTTGGTTTCACGCCGATCGGTACCGCCGTCGTGCTCTTTGCCCTGGTCGCGCTTGCAACGACCCTTTGGAGGCAGGACGGCAAACTAAGCGAGGCAATACCCTACTGGACGACACTAGCCCTTATTCGCACTGGCGGCCAGGCGCGGGCGATGCGCTTGCCCACAAAGTCGACCTGATCCCCAGCACGCTTCTCACGGGAGTGATTTTCGTGGGCATGCTCATCTATTTCTATGTCATCGAAACCGACAACTCGGCCCGCGTGTCCCAAGACGCCCCAGCCTGACATCAAGAGGAGACTCTCATGGCCAATCTATCGAGACGGGATTTTGTTGCAATTGGGACGGCCTTGGCCGGCGCCGCCTCCGTAATAGGTCTCGGAGGCAGGGAGGCCCGCGCAGAGGTTGGAAACGGCTTCGCGGCGGCCGCACCAGACGACTTCGGGAGATCAAATAGCCACAAGGGTCCAGGTCTTCGGAACATTTATGCACTCTGCGAAGTCACCGGCGGTGGCGAACAGGTTTATGGAATTGCGGTTGAATATGACGTCGATATCGATCCAGCCAGTTTAACGACTGACACATACGCTACTGCTGTCTTCCCGGCCGCCGAAGGATTTTTCCCGGGAATGCCGCGGGAACCCGACAAAAACGCTACGACCGCCCCCGCCAAACCAAGGGCGATCGCCACCATCTATACCAATGCAGAGCCGGCGCTGCGTCCTGACCAAAAGAGTGTTGCCGGCCGGTACGTTATCACCGAATTCGAGCATAACCCAGACCTCAGCCTTCCAACCGCAGACAGCGACAAGGTCGCGCTGACACAGGCCAAGAACGTCAGAACAGTGGGCGGGTCGGTCTACGCCGCAACCGGAACTGTATGGACGAATGCCGGCCGGCGCGGAAACAGCGTCGTGATCCGCGGCGTCGACGCCTGGGAGCAGAACCATTGGTGGTGGGACGATACGCGTTCCGCTTGGCTCGAATATAGTATCTATCTGCCGAAGTCGTTCCTGGAAAAAGGCGGCGAGAACAAAGCCTACCCTCTCCTCCTCGCTATCACCCATTCGGGAACGAGCTACGACGGCACATGCGCTCAGACGCTGACTGAACAGTGCATCGCGAGCATATGGACCTTACCGGAGGAGCAAGACAAACATGAATGCGTGGTTATCACGCCGCGCTACGAGCGCACCACGATGAACGACTATTGGGAGCACACTTGCGACGTTGAAAATACGTATCGGCTGGTCGAGTCTCTGCTGAGCAACACATGGAACTACGGCAACCCGAATTTAGACGACCGGAGAGACAAGGTGCTGAAGATCGACCCAAAGAGGGTCTACTGCACCGGATGGTCGATGGGCGCGATGAGTTCCCTCTGGCTGATGGCAAAACATCCAGAGACTTTTGCAGCCGGGCTCATAATCGCTGGCCAGCAGCGACCTAGCGATGTTGTCGCGCTTGCCAAGCAGAAGGTCCTGATTATCACGGGTACCGAGGACAACAAGGCGACACCCTGGAACGAGAAGTGCGTGCCAGTATGGAGAAACGCGGGTGCCAAAGTAACTCGGCCAGCCGAGCAGCTCGATCCAGCACTTATATTCCCAGTCAATAATCAGAAAGTACTGAGCAATCAGATCAACGGTTACCTGAATGAGGACAGCAACATTACATTTCTCACATTCAAGGGTGTCGACCACATGGGTTCCGCGCGGAAGTTTTTCTACATCAACGCTGCTAGAGATTGGCTGTTTAGACAGGTGAAGTCGTAGGCTTCGCGACACAAGGCCGAGCCGAACGCGAAACTCATGCCCGCTGAATAAAAAGTGACCGTTTTCCAGACTCACTTTTAAGATCGCTCATGACCGAGTTGCCCCTGCAACACGGCTCGCCTGGGTCGCCCGGTCGAAGCCCGCCCAACGCCGTGACCCTGCCCAGCCCAAATCTTCCCTTTGGCTAAATGTCGGACCGTATCGAGCCGTGTCTCGCTCTCTTGAAGACGGATCCGCCGGAAGGCCCTGACCGGGCGCTTAAAGTGAAACGGCTATCGCCCATGTGTCCATATTGAGCGGAAACGTATGCGCGTCATTACACGCGGAGGCCACGATTGGACCCATCACTTTCCAGCTATCACCAATGCCGCGCGGAAACTGGATGTCGACACCGCCATTCTCGATGGCGAGGCCATTGTGTTCGATAACAAGGGGTACTCGGACTTTTGGGGCGTTGCAGCGCTCGCTCGTCGGACGCGGCGGCAAGCGAGCCCCGGCGGAAGCGGTCATTTTTGCCTTCGATCCGCTTTATTTCAACGGCCATGATCTCACGGGAATGGAACTTTCCGTCCGCCGGCATCTGCCTGAGGATTCTCTCGATGGCGCCGCAGGCGCAATACAGCTCCGAAGAATTCGAGGCGATGGCGCGGCACTTCTCGCCAAGGCCTGTTCCAGGGTGCTCGAGCGTATGATCGCGAAACACTGGGATCGACCCTATCGCTGCGGGCGAACTGGGGACTGGATAAAGATCAAATGTGTGCAAAGCAAAAGCTTAATGATCGTCGGCTATGAGCAATCAGCCTCCGCCCGCGGGGCATCGGAAGCCTTCTTGTTGCCGGCCACAAGGGACGCGACTGGATCTATGTCGGTGGGTGGGAACCGGCTTCGATGCCAAGGATGCCGCCTACCTCAGGAAGACACTCGACACCCTGAAAACCAGCCGACTTGCCGTGCCGCTCAAGGGAAAGAACCTGGCCTTCGTATGGCCGACCCTCATCGCCGAGTTTCGCGGATCGACGTATGACGGCAACCTGCGTCACGCCTCCTAGCTCGCGGCGGATCTAGAGCATACGATATCATCGCTCGGTTATGCCCTTGTCGGGCTCGCAAGAAGCTTCAATGAAGAGCAGGCCCTCGGCGCAATTGCCGATATAGCTCTGATCGATGTCCATTTGAGCGACGGGAGAAGCGGTCCGATGGTGGCGGACCATCTCGTTCAGGAGTACAACGTTACGGTGATCTTTGCGATCGCGAAGCCGGAGGTGGTCGCTACCAACAAATCAGCCATTGGCGTCATCGAAAAACTCTTGAGCAAAGCCGATGTCGAGCGGGCACTCATCTATCCGTGTGAATTTCGCCCGGGAGAGATCGACCACCACCTAACGGGCTAAAGACTCTCAATCGCTCAAAATAACGACTTCCGGTCGTTTTTTCCCGGGCTCGCATAGCTGGCATGCTTACCGACAATTATTTCTGAGTTCGGTCAACGAACATGGGCGGAATTAAACCTAGCGGCCAAGAGAGGTTCGCGCGGATTGCTTCCGCCTGGTTCATTGGCCAGCCATTTTTGATGAGAGCCGGAACAAACCTCAGCCGCTGGTGTTCGAGCGCGGCAACCAAGGAGGACGCCGCCCGTGTATCATCATGTCAAGAAGCTTATGTATACCGTTCGTGTGGACGAACCGGACCCGAAGTTCGGAAACATGCTGCTGGAGCAGTTTGGAGGGGCAAACGGCGAACTGGCCGCAGCGATGCAGTACTCGATCCAAGGCCTTAACTGCGAAGACGCTGGCCGCAAGGACCTGTTGATGGACATCGGCACCGAGGAGCTCAGCCACCTTGAAATTGTCGGTACGCTCGCAAGAATGCACCTCAAGCCACTGAAGTCAGTGCGCGAAGAAGCCGAGGCCGATCCTCTGATCGCTATCGCTGGAGGTGGTGGCGTGAACCTGTTTAACTCGATGGGTAATCCGTGGACAGCCGATTATCTGAAGATCACAGGCGAACTCGATGTCGACCTCCGAAGCAATATTGCCGCGGAAGCGCGCGCCAAGATCGTTTACGAGCGCCTGATCGATTTTTGTCGCGATCCCGGAACGAAGGACGCTCTTCAATTCTTGATGACCAGGGAAATCACTCACATGCGGGCATTCCAGCTTGCGCTCGAAAGCATGGGAAAGCCGCCGCTCAGCGTCGGCAGGATTGCGCCCACGGCCGGGCTGGTTGATCAGTTCTTCAACGATTCGACCGGGGAAGGCGATCTTGGCGAGGTAGACACGCGCGGCCCCTGGAACGAGGGCGAGCCGTGGAAGTTTGTCGAAGCTCCGGCCTTTCAAGACTTGAGAGGCGCCCCGGACAAAGCCACGAAGATCGCGGCCCGCAGCGCCCCGCCAGAAGCATCAGAGGCGATTGAAGCCGTGCTTCTCGATGAACTACGAGATCTCTTGCATGCGGAGAAGCAGTTGGTGAAGGCGCTTCCCAAAATGCAGAAGAGTGCACGCTCAGTACAGCTGCAGACTCTGTTGGAAAAACATCTGGCCGAGACCGAAACTCAGGTGGAGCGCCTGAACGAATGTCTGCGCATCCTGGGATCATCCGCAAGGGCGAAACCCTGCAAGGGGATGATGGGATTAGTGGAAGAGGGTGAGGAAGTGATGTCGGAGGGAAAAAAGAAGGACGACGCGCCGGCGGATCTTGCGCTTATTGGCGCCGCCCTGCGCGTCGAGCACTACGAGATCGCCGCCTATACCGCGGCCCGCAACCTCGCCCTTCAGCTCGCTCAGCCGCGCATTGCCCAATTGTTAACGTTATCACTGGGAGAGGAACAAAATGCCGGCCAACTACTTGACCAGGTCGCGGAGCCACTGATGTCGGCGGCAAGAATGCCGGCCAATATTCGATAGGATGGGCTCGATCATCGGCGGAGTGATTCCGTCGATGATCGCTTTCAACGTCCAGGTTGAGAAAAGCAACAGATCACACCGGTTGACGCGCGTTCGTCTTTCCGTCGGCGACTTCTTCGATACAGTCAGCTTCTTCGGCCAGCGTTTTGCTCATCCTCCGCAAGGATTCTTCGTCAAGCTTCTCAATGCCTACGAATTTGTTATGGGCCTGTGACGTCAAGATCAACTCATCGAGCTTAGCTTGAAGTGCCTTTCCGTCGCGGTTTTGCGAGTTCTGGAGAACAAAGACCATCAGGAAAGTGATGATGGTCGTTCCAGTGTTAATCACCAACTGCCACGTCTCCGAATAGTTAAAAATCGGGCCAGTAATTGCCCAAGCCAGAACAAGTATTACGGCGAGCACGAAAGTTGCTGGACGACCAGACCAGTCGGCAATCGTTGTCGCGAATTGGGAAAAGAAATTCGATGCAGTGCTTTTGCTCATATTGGCCTCGCGTTATCCGGCAAGCAATAACGCGAATGACATCACGTACGTTCCAATGGCCGACCAAAATACACATATCCGATCGGTGGCGATGGGCCGCGGGGAGAGCCAAATCATTGTCGTTACCAATGAATGTGCCTCCTAATAACTTCGCTATGCGTCGCTTCCCCTATATTTTCGAGACTCTGAGCTTCGACGTGGTTGAAGCTTTTCGTTTCGTTGCGCAAGCGAAGTAAAGTATCGCGAGTGATTGTCAGCCGCGGATGTTCAAGCTACTCTATCAAGAGTTGATCCAGACTCGCACAGGCGAGCATTAGCCGATCCTCTAGTCATATTGCTCCCCGTGACCAATCTGCTCGCGTGCGATATCGCTGATGGCCGGGTCTTCGGCGGGATCTGGATCGGCGGCATTTGCTTTTTCGAGGAACCTTCCTGCTTCGAGGATCGCGACAACGATTTCGCGCGTGCTCCAGCCCGCTTCATTCGCCGATGCAACCAGACTGTCCAAAGCATCGCGCACGACGGTCCGCGCTTCCTTGGCGCGGTCAGCCTCTGTGTTGGCGGTTGGTGACGGAAACACAGGATTCGCAGCGCCATGACTGACCACAGGTTTCAGCTCTTCATGATCGCCGGCACCTGCCTCGCTATCCGAGGGGGAGACCACGACATCAAGACCCTCCGAAAGTTTGGTCGCTTGGCTGGCGTTCATGATGCCCATCGGCACCGCTTCGCCCTCGTCGGTCCTCACCTTCACTTCAACGATCTTCTTTTTCTCAGTCATGGCAGTCTCCTTCAAGGGGAAACTTCTCGTGCCGTCGTCGGTTCCAACGAGCGGGAATCGGATCGGGGCTCACAAAGCGACGATTATCGATCCTCCAGCGGAACCTCAAAGCGACCGAACAACCTCCACAAGGTGTTTCATGTCCGTGGGTTTCCCGAGATTGAGCACCTTGGCGAAGATATCATGCCGGGCAAGTTCGGCCGCATCGCTCGCGCTGGCGAGGACGAACGGCACGCCTCAGGACTTTAAAAGGAGAGCGACGGGCGTAACCTTCTCGCCATTGAGAGTGACATCCGGCACGGCGGCATCCGGACGTTGGCTCTTCAACAGTTCAACGCCTGGTGGACGGAGCTCGCCGGCCCCAAGACCTCAAGTCCCTCTTTGGTCAACACGCTTTCCTGCTCTATCGCGATGAAGAACTCGTGTTCGACTACGAGAACGATCCTGCGCATGACCTCGCCATTTTCAGGTTCGCTCACAAGCGTATCCAGGGGAGATTGATAATTGCTGTCAAACCTTTTGGATCGAAGTTAAGTTCCGCGGTTCCACCAAGATGCCGGCAGGTACCTTCGATCAATTCGCTGTCGTACCCTTTTCTCTTCGGCGGCGGGACCCCAGGACCACCCGCTTCACGCCACCGGCATAAGAAATCCGAGCGGTCCCCAGCCCCTCCTCCAACGACCATTGAACCTGCAACTCACCGTCCGGAGCGGATGATGCGCCATATTTCAACGCATTCGTTGCCAGCTCGTGGAACATCATGCTGTGCGGTATAATAGATTCACGCGCACGGGGAGCGGTGGGGCCACAGCGCGTTCATGTACGCAGTTCCCATGAGTCTGAATGAAGCGGCGGAAGCAGGTTTAAGCTAACTTTTGCCGCTTTTTCGACTGCTTGGCGGGTTCCACGACAGGCTGCGCCAGGCGGAGCGCACGGAGTTTTTCCGTCTTTTTCTCGCGGCTAGCGGTTTCAGCGGCGGTAATTTCCCTCGCCGCTAAATCGGTCGCGGATATCTTATCCTGAGGCGAAACCCTTGCCTGCTTGAAAAGCTTCTCTTTCGTCACGGTCATGACATCTCCTAACGAGGGATGGAAAAGAATCGGTTAGCGTGAACTTGCGACCGCTTTCTTTTTGCGGACGGAAAGCAACCCCTCACGCTGGGCTTGCTTGCGGGCGAGCTTGCGGCTCCGGCGGATCGCCTCGGATTTCTCGCGGGCCCGTTTTTCTGACGGCTTTTCATAGGCGCGGCGCGCTCTCATTTCCCGAAACAGGCCCTCGCGCTGCATCTTCTTCTTCAAAATGCGAAGCGCCTGATCGACATTGTTGTCCCTTACATCTACTAGCAAGATTGCTCCTTCGATTAGTTTTTCTTGATACGAATTGCGTGTGAATTGAGCCAGTTGGACGGCTTTCCTTCTCGCGGGGAACTTTTCTCCAGCAGCGAGGGTGGCGATGCGACAACATCAATGTCGATTTGGAGGATCCGCCGTTCGAAATTCTCGAATTCAAACTGCACGCGATATTGCACACTGCCCTGGGAGTCGGGCAAACGACAGACAATTCGACCGCGCCCCGATGGGCCGGAAGCTCCAAGAACACCGTGTTTCAACAGGATGGTGTCGCCGATCCGGTATTGCCGGTTTTTCATGTCCCGCTCCGTGAAAAAATAAAAGGCCGGGCGTTACCCCGACCTCTCAGCACCGTTCACCCCAGCTGCCAGTACATCCGTGGTCAGCAAGAGAGAATGACAATATCAAGCAGCCTGAAGATTGTCGGCCGAACTCTTGCCCGACCTTCGGTCCTGCACGATGTCGTAGCGGATCTTCTGACCATCATTCAGGGAATTCATTCCAGCACGTTCAACGGCGGAAATATGCACGAAAACATCCGTGCTGCCATTATCGGGTTGAATAAAGCCGAAGCCTTTTGCGGAATTGAACCACTTAACGGTGCCAGTGTTCATAACGATTTCCTTTCGAAGCAATCGTTGTTGTTCCCGCGATACCTTGCGGGATGAGATCGATTAGTTGAGAGGGAATCCGAGGAAGAGCACGAGGCTCTTGAGCGACGTCACAAGCAATGGTCGATGGGGGTAACATAGGCTCTATTTCCGATATGACAAGTCATGGCGGAAAATATAATCAGGAAGCAGGCAAATGACTTCCGCAGATGAGGCGTCTGCACAGACTATTCCGACAGTTTCGCCGTGATCGATGAACGCGAAGACCAATTCGGCCGTTGCCATCTTTCACGAAAATGCGATGGCGCCAACGACAAGACGATATGCCCTCCGCCAGGAGCTGGACTTCTCCTGGACCGTCTAGGATGTGTTTACCGGCAAAACCGCCAAGCCCACGACTTGGGAGCTCGACAACTTGCCGGAGAAGGAGGCGCGCATCTTCTGTGCTATTCTCAACGAAAATGATGCAGCGCGCCACATTATCAACGGTCGGACGTAAGATCGCCGATCAGTTCGGCACGCCTGCATAGATCTTTCGCGGCATCTAAATGAAAGCCGCATACGAGCCGACCCAGCTAGCTCCGGTCCTGGCATTGTCACAGGCGGAGATAAAAGACTCGCGAGCAATTTCAGGAGCGGAGCGATAGCGAAGGGCGGTTTGGCAGGAATATGCCGCGCGCCAATAACGTTGGCCCGAATGTCGCTCAAAACCATTCTGCAGATACCGCAGCGCCCCTCTTGGACCGTTTATGGCCTGGTACAAAAGCCATCCCAGTGAATGAGAACTGGCATCTCCCAAATAAGTGAAAATCCCATATTGATGACGGCGCCCACCGGCTTCCCCTCGGCATCGCGGAAAAAACCTCTACGGTGCCTGCGAATACCATGAATCATGATGAAGAATCTCAAGGAATTCTCTCACATCTCAAGGTCCGACCGTTCAAGCTGGCGAACATGTCCTATTGCCGTGCCTTTTGACCATTAAGATAATCATGCTCGAAGACCTTGGTGCGCGTGCTTCCTTCCGGATAGAGGTTCTCTTCATCGTCCATGTCGCGCATGCCTGCGTCGTCTCCACGCTCACAAGTCTTTCTGACTACCTCTGCGGAGGCTTCCAAATCCGAAAATCCAGTTACTCCCCGCCCGATGCGAATACGGTCGCGCGGGCGTCAAGCTGAGGCCAGCCGGAGGCATGAGAATTTGATTGCGCATCACCTTTTCTCCTCAGGTTAAACCGGCAGGCAGGCGATGTTTCGGCTCGCTCCCAGGCTGGTTAAGCGTCGACATCGCCGGAGGTCGGCGGCAAGAAGGCTATGGCTGATGCCGTATCAGACAGGGGGGCGCCTCGGCGGGCACGCCGTTGCGAAGGGCGACGGCATACTCTATGGTGTTAAGGAGATCGGAAGCAAAGACAGGCTTCACAAGCACCCCGATGGCGTGAGGATCGGCGGCGACGATTTCCGGATTGGCTGTTGCGAATATAATGGTGACACCGTGCACCTGAGCAAGATCTGCTGCCAGTAACGGACCTGTCTTACCATCGCTGAGATGAACATCGACAAGGGCGATATCGACGTTGGCTCCCATCCGGGACGCATCCTCACGATTGCCGACCGGCCCCGCAACGTCATAGCCGGACGAGCGCAGGACATATTCCATATCAATGGCGATCAGGGCTTCATCTTCAACCACAAGAATTCGCATGGAGGTCCCGAAGAGGCTCTTGTGCACCTTGCTGGACATCATTGGTCCGGCAGGCGGCGGCGCTTTTAGGCATTACAACATCTCATCAATAGAAAGGTTCCGGATGCCAGGCTATGAGGGTTGCGCATTCTAAATGGACAATCGCCATGTCCAGCGGGAAACTCTACCGCGCCCGCTGGAGACATCATCAATGTTGAAACTTCTGGGCCCGGTAGTCATTATACAGTGGAAATAATCATGCGGTTCCTCCGATCGATCCAAGGAGTCGAAACGCGGTCAATCGGAGAGACGGAAAGGTGAATTGATTCTCGCAATCTGCGACAGCGCAAGAGAAGGAGAAGCAATTGTCACAGGAACGCAAAGATGTTCATTCGGCCGCCCTGTCCCTATCGGCTGACGCTTGGCTTGCCGCCATCGTCGAAAGCTCCGAGGACGCCATCATCAGCAAATCCGTCGACGGCGTAATCACGAGTTGGAATAAGAGCGCCGAGCGGTTGTTCGGTTTTCTCGCCGCCGACGCAATCGGACAGCCCATCACCATTATCGTGCCACCCGATCGACTGAACGAGGAAGCGGCCATCATCGCCTCAATTCGGGCTGGCAAGCGGATTGAGCATTATGAAACGGTGAGGCGCCGCAAAGATGGTACCCTTGTTGAGATTTCACTGACGATTTCACCCGTCCGTGACAAGGATGGCGTAATTGTCGGCGCTTCCAAGATTGTCCGGGACATCTCGGAGCGAAAGCGGTTGATTGAGAGGCAAGATCTTCTGTTGCGCGAGATGAGCCACCGGGTGAAGAACCTCTTCGCCATCATGCATTCGCTCGTGTCCCTGAGCGAACGAACAACCACGAACGCTGGCGACCTTGCCGGTGACCTACGCGCGCGTATCAGAGCACTGTCCGTCGCCCACGACCTCGTTTTGGGCAAGGGCGGCGGCGTGGCACACTCCAGCGGTTCGGCCAGCCTCTTTGCGCTCATTCAAGCCATTTTCGCAGCCCACCTGGACTCGGAGAGCGTACGCATCACTGCCAAAGGCAACGACATTGAGGTCGGTGCGGTTGCACTGACGTCGATCGCCTTGGTTCTTCACGAATTGGTCACGAACTCGATAAAGTACGGCGCGCTATCGTCACCGGAAGGCCAAGTCAATGTCGAGGTCCGGGACGAAGATGGCCTCGACTTGAATTGGGTGGAAACCGGCGGCCCCCCTGTTCAGGCGCCGACCGGCACAACTGGTTTTGGCTCGCAATTGGAAAGTGTCGCAGTGGAAGCCCTCAAGGGCTCGATTACACGAGATTGGATGTCGGACGGCTTGCGCATCCGCTTGAGGATCCCGCAAGAGTCGCTTGGTTGAGGACCGCGTCGCGGAATATGATCCCGCCGCTTTTGACGAGGCCCCTAGCTCAATCGAGCCGGGTCGTCGTCGCCGAGTTCCGGCCAGTCAACATTCAAGCTAACCGTGCGAAGGGCGATTAGGAATTTCGACGATGATGCGCAGCCCATCGGAACGCCATTCTCGGTGGATCGATCCCTTCAATGACGCGATTGTCATGCGTTCAAGCTCCGATCCGAAGCCCGCCGAGCCTTCGGGAAACCCGCGCCGGTGGTCCAACGACCTCTGTCCACGTCAGCACGACACTATCGTTGTATGTAACCTCAATTTCGACGCGCCCCCGGTTTACCGAAAGTGAACCATATTTTATCGCGTTCGTAGCGAACTCGTGCAGAAGCAGGGCAAACGACGTCAGCATCGCGTTGTTCACGCGACCGTCCTGTCCTTTAACCACTATACGAGCGCCATCTTTGTCCTGATGAGCCGACAAGATCGCGTACTTCAGACCAAAAAGACTTGTTGAAGCATCCTCACCAGAGCCGCCTTCGGATTCTTTCAACACAAAGTTCTGAGCGGCGGCCCATGCCGCGACCCGCGCGCGCAATCGTCGGCGAGAGATGAACCTGCCGTTTCGGCGGACCGTTCGCTGACGGAAATCAACGCACTGACGTGCCTTTTGACCATCGAGATAGCCATGCTCAAAAGCTCCAGCACGAGGTGCGGCAATAGCTTATGCTCTTGATCAGATAAACGGGCGACCATCCAGACCGACGACTGCGTTGAGGTATACGCGCTGACAGTGGCCCGATGGCGGTCGCCATGTAATCCGCTCAATTCTACGTCCAGCCGGATTGGCCTCTAGGGTCCAATTTGCCCATCATCTACTTTGCATTGTCACGCGTGATGGCCGTGGTGTCGACAGTGACCGTCGCAAGCACTGAGCTTGTCGGTGACAAGGGCGTTTTCGTCGACAGGCCTTGCTTGTTCGCCAGTCTGACAAGCAACCGTTTGGCCATTGTCGTGCCGCGACGACCTGGACGATTTCATCCTGATCGACGGCTCGCCGTGGCCAAAGCTTCCGACCGATGGATATCAGCACCTCGTCCAAATACCAGATATTATTTCGCGAAGGTTTCCTTCTGCCCAACGGCTTTGCGTGAGCCACACCGAGTTTGCAGCCCCATCGCCGGATCGTTTCATAAGACACGACGATGCCACGCTCGGAAACATGTCCTCGACCAACCGCCGACTTAAGAGGAACCGGAAATAGAGCCAGACTGCACGAGCAATGATCTGTGGTGGAAAGCAGCGGTTCTTGTGACTAATCGTCGGCGAGCTCATCCGCACCCGGTCATCCATCAACCGTTAAGCCTCCCACATCTCATGCCCAGGACATCACCGCTCTTTCTCCGCCCTAGGGATCATGAAACACCTCGGTGAGCCAGTCAATGAAGACCCTGATCCGCGACGATAGGTGACGGTTCTGCGGGTAGAGCACGGAAACAGGCATCGGCGGGGGTCGGAACGCTTCCAGTATTGGAACCAACTGCCCGGCGGCGATCTGATGCGTCATGCGTTAGCGGGGAACCTGTATTAATCTCAATCCGGCCACGCCTGAAGCCTCGATCGCTGAAAAGAGAACTTATGGCGGGCAATCCACGGAGGCGCCGGCTTAACAATAAGTGCAGGTCTCGACCTATCGCCGCTTTCCTGCCACCCGCCCAAAGGGAGGCCGCCGTCGAGCTCACGTTGGCCGTAGATCTGTTCATCTTACTGCTCACGCTCAAGTTGCGGGGCGGACATATCCTCTTCGTACCACAAAGGCGTCTGCATCCGATCCCTTTGATCGACATGCAGGACGTTCTTTCGAAGCATGGATCACACTCCGGTCCGCTCACGTACGCTCCGCCTTCCCTTCGGGAACATATCGCTTTCGCCAATAGACGCCGAGGATATTGCCAAGATCGCATACCGTCTGCTTCGAGACGGTGGTCACGAGGGGGAAAGTCTCGACATGACCGGTCCTGAAGCCCTGAAGATGGACGAAATTGCAGCGCGCATTTCCGCGTCAATCGGGAAGCCGGTAAAATATGTCAGCATTACCCCTGAAGAGCGACGTCGGGATTTGCTTGACAGGGGGCTGCCCGAAGACTTCGTCGACGCGCTCGACGAACAAACCGAGGAGCGGCTGAGGCACCCGTCGCTAAGGTGCTGATGGCCACGCATCAGACGTTTGGCGTCCAACCGACATGGTTTGCGAATTTTACACAGGAACACGCGGACAAATTGGGCGGGTGGCGGCCTAAGGAGGCAGATCGAGCGCACCAATCTCGCCTCGCGCCGAGGGGCGGAATGCAGTGAAAACGGCGCAAGTGGCGCCACGAGACTTCTCGTGAGCCAGATGGTCGAGGAATTGAATACACGTGTGCTGTCAGTTGGATTAGTTTAAAGCCAACCGGCTCCCCAAATCGAATTCTGTCAACAGTTGCCAGATGGATGGCCTTGCGACGAATATCTACTCTTCTACCCGCTCCATTCGCCCGACGAGAAAAATGTAACAGCAAGCCGCCACTACCGCCAGGCCGGAGCATAGAGCGAGCCCAGGCGCGAAGCTCCCACCATTGACGAGATAACCAATTGCGATTGGTATCACGATGCTCGAGAGGCCTCCGAACAGGTTGAAGACGCCACCTGTCAAGCCAATCAATCGTTCCGGCGCCAATGCTGATACGTAGGACCAGGTAATCGAGGCCATTCCCGTTCCGAAGAATGCGATGGCCAAAAGCATGATGATGAGTCCAGGGCTCTCAACGAATTGCGCACCCACGATCAGGACGGAGAGAGCGATACCCGTAAGGACCGGGATTTTGCGTGAGGCGCTCAGACTATAGCCGGCACGAAGAAGCGCGTCCGAGATGAAGCCGGAGACGAGCACGCCCCCAAAACCGGCGAGAAACGGCACGGAGCCATAGAATCCGGCTTTGATGAAATCGAGATGTCGGTATTGAACCAGATACGTCGGGAACCAGGTAAGGAAAAAGTTAGCAGAAGCCAAGTAGCTGAACTGACCGATATAGAGTCCCCACAGCTTCTTCTTGCTGAGCACGACCACAAGATCGGACCAGGTAAAGGATTTGCGGCCTGCCTGTTCCCTCACCAAGCGTGAACTCAGCTCGGGAACGCCACCGCCTTCCCGGATAAGATCGAGTTCCGCGTCGTTTGTCCCTTTGAACTTGCTTGGATCGCGATAGATCGTCGCCCACAAAATGGCAGCGATCAAACCGAGGATACCCGTCAGGACAAACACTGAACGCCAGCCGTAGGCGGCTTCAATCCAGACGAGAACCGGCGTAAGAAAGCCGAGACCCACATATTGCGCGGAGATATAGATGCCGATTGTGGTGGCCCGTTCTCGCTCGGGAAACCAGGTTGTGACGATCCTGTTGTTGACGATATAGCTCGGCGCCTCGAAAACGCCTACGGCAAGTCGAAGGATAAAGAGGCTGACGATCCCGGCGACGAAACCGAGACTGAAAGTTGCCACCGACCAAACGAGGATTGTCAGGGGATAGACGATTCGCGGATGGACACGATCAGCGAGCCACCCGCCAGGGATCTGCATGGCCGTGTAGGTCCATCCAAATGCCGAAAACAACCATCCCATGGTCACCGGGTCGATTTTCAGTTCCGCCGACAAAGACGGTGCCGTGATCGACAGATTGGTGCGATCGAGGTAATTGATCACACCGGTTATAAATAAGAGTGCGGTAATGACATATCGCGTCCGGCTCGCCGACGCATAGTATGTTGAAATTGCCATAGTCTATTCCTCCCGGTCCTCCAATCACCAATTGGTGAAACTTCCATCGCCACGGCGCAGGTGGGGCGGCTCGAAATATTGAAAGTCGAGCTTGTTCAGCGCGTCTTCGTTCACCTCGATCCCCAGACCCGGAAACTGCGGTACGTCATAGGAACTGCCATTCAACTCGGCCTGTGACGGAAAGAGTTCACGCGAATCAAAACCAAGCTGTTCGACCGGTGACGCCCGACACTCCAGCCAAGCGAAGTTGGGCACCGCCGCTGCCAAATGCACGGTCGCCGCCGTGCAGACAGGTCCCAGCGGATTGTGTGGCATCAGGTCGACGTAATGCGCCTCGCTCCAGCCGGCGACCTTCATGGCTTCGGTAAAACCGCCCACATTGCAAATATCCAACCGATTGAACTGATGAATATCGCGCTCGATATAGGGCAAGAATTGCCACTTCGAGGAAAACTCCTCGCCGATCGCGAAGGGTACATCGGTCATTTTTCGAAGCGCCTCATAGGCCTCCGGCGTCTCGTCACGGATCGGCTCTTCGATGTAATCGAGGGTTCCGGAAGGCATCTTCTGGCAGAACGAGGCGGCTTCGGCGACGCTGAGCCGGTGATGGTAGTCGATCCCCAGAACGACTTCCGCGCCCACCTCCTCTCTCGCCTTAATCATCCAGGGAGCGGTGCGCGCGATCGACTCTCGCGGCTCGAAAAGATCAAAGGAGTGTTGGCCCCACGGAACGAAGCGGATGGAGTTCCAGCCCGCATCCTTCAGGATTATCGCCTGCTCGATCATCTCGGGACCGGGATTGGCCGGCGCGGTCGCAAACGCTGGGACGCGCTCGCGATGCTTGCCCCCGAGAAGGTCGTAAACGGGCACGCCGAGCGCCTTTGCGCGAATATCGTGGAAGGCGATGTCCAGCGCGCCAATTGCCGCCGTCAGTACACGACCACCTTCGAAATATTGGCTGCGGTACATTTCCTGCCACAGAGCCCCGGCCCGCCGAACATCGCGGCCGATCAGGAACTGTTCGTAATGACGGATCGCCCCGATGACGGCATGTTCCCTGCCCGTTAAACCGGACTCGCCCCAACCATGAATTCCATCTGAAGTCGTCACCTTGACCAGCAGCTGATTGCGATGACCAACCCGTGGTGTGAAGCACTCTATTCTTTCGATTTTCATGGATATTCGTCCGTTGGGAGAATGAACTAATGTGAGTTTCGTCAAACCGTGACGCCCAGGAAGGTAGGCCGCGCCGACAACGTCGCCCTTCAACGCAAGCGAAGCAGTCAAAGGACGCCAAATGCGCTGGTGCTCTGGATCCAGCCTCTGATGTGAGGTTTGTTATCCGGCCCAGCATCGCTGCGACAGATTTCCTATAAATGTTCGCGCAGGATCGGCTCCTCCCTGGATTGCGGGTTAGACCTGACTTGATCTATCAAACCAACATCTGCGACATTTGCCGATGATTGCTTGCCCTCCCCAAGCGTTAAATGCGTTATAGATAGGATCTAGAATGTTTGCAAGCAGGAGAAGACCATGCTTCCGAAGGGCGTGATTATGGACACCGTCGAAAGGTTCGGCAGATCCATCGTGGAAGGTGATTGGCAACCTGGAGAGCAGTTGCCGCTGGAATCTGAACTCGCCTCTCGCTTCGGTGTCGGAAGAAACGCCTTGCGGGAAGCCGTCAAAGTCTTGGCAGGCAAAGGATTGATCAGGACCGCGCGCCGCTACGGGTCCCGCGTCGCCATGAAGGAAGAATGGAACGGGCTGGATGCCGACATCATCCGTTGGAAACTTAAAGATCGCAAATCGCACGCCATGTTTCGACGTGAGGTCGCGCAATTGCGGGAACTTATCGAGCCCGGCGCCGCATCCATGGCTGCTCGAAATGCGACGGCCGAAGAGAAGCAACACATTCAAGCGCTTGCAATGGCCATGCAAGATCTTCCGACGGTCGCGGCAATTGAGCAAGACATCGCCTTTCACCTCGCGGTCCTGCGAGCAAGCCACAATAGTTTGTTACTCGGCATAGGCAGATCGCTGGAGATCATGCTTCGTACCCTGTTCACGGCGGATCTGAGTTTGCACGATCGCGATCTCGTTTATGATCCGAACCCGATCATTCATCTGGCGCTCGCCAATGCCATCATGGGAGGCTTCGCGGACGAGGCCCGTCATATCGCCATGGCGATGATAGCTCGCGGCGCCGAGGGCGCGGACCGTCTCGATCATCGGTCGATTACTGCACCAGAGCCACCCGCGGGAGACCAGCCCAATCCGATCTGACTGCCAGGTGATAAGATCTTCGGATGCTCCCACCCGCTTAGAATACGTTATAGATGGGATTTATAAAGTTCGAGCACTCGTGACGATATGCGGGTCCGTCCCGTCGCTTAGCCGATCTGCGTCGAGAATCCGCGCTTGTGTGCAATCTTATCTCCAAGTGCACAAAAGGTCTTCTGCTTGTCGGCAATATTCCATCTGCTTCTTGCATTCGGCGAAGCGAGTAATTTCCATTGCGAACCGTGCATTCCTTCGCGCGTCGTAGAACTCTACAATCGTTATCTAGTCTTTTGACGCCAGATGACAGGCAATCGCGCCGCCGCCCCGACGCAGGCGTACGTCAGGGGTGACCGACTAACAGATCTCAGTCGCTTTCGGACAGGGGGATGAAAGGCACATCCTTCCGGGGGCTCAAGGGGGCTTGGTGGCTAAGATACATGACGACGATCCGGTCAGCCATGGGACGGACGACGGCAAGATTGTGGCTTATGAAGAGATAGGTGAGCCCAAGCTCGTCTTGCAGTTCATGCATAAGATTGAGGACCTGCGCCTGAACAGAAACGTCGAGCGCCGATATTGGTTCGTCGCAAACGAGAAATTCCGGCTCGCTTGCCAGCGCGCGAGCGATCGATATGGCTGTCGCTGCCCACCGGAAAACTTGTGCAAAAGCGCTTGGCATCATCGGGCAAAAGACCGGCGGTGCGCAGCAGTTCCGCTACGCGCTCATCGATCGCGTCATGTCCTTCACGCAAGCCAAACTCGCGGATTGGCTCGGCAATGATGTCGCCGACCCGCCAGCGCGGATTGAGGCTGGCATGCGGATCCTAAGATCATCTGCGCCTCCATCGGGCGGCCGTCTGAGGACGGCCCGAACACGATGACGCCTTCACTGGGGCCATGGAGCCCGATGACAAGTCGCGCCACGATGAACTTGCCGCAGTCGGATTCACCCCCAAGCGCCAGGATTTGCCTCTCCGATGACGAGAGCGACATCCTGCACGACGTGTAGATAGCACTTTGGCTTGCGATCGATCATCCGGTTGAGCCAGGCAGTGGAAACGTCGAAGACACGACTCAGCTGATCGACTTCCAGCGCTTTCTCGCGCTTCTCATTGCACGCCTCCACCATGGACCAGACAAGCGATACTGCCCTCGGCCGCACCGTGCCCTTTGGTCACCATCGCCGGGCGCACCTGTCGGCAGCGCGGTCCTCCCAAATCTCTTCGTCACTCCACGTCACAGACGCTCCGCTCTCGCCACTCACATCCATCGCCATCCGCGCAATGGCGCATTGGAAAGCGTTACTGGCGCCATCACCTGAACTCAGCCTCGTCCCGGATGCTCAGTGATCGTTCGACAACGTGACATCACCCCTTGATCGGTAATCTACTAAATGCCGAAAAGCGCAGGCAGCGGACCGCGTACCACCGATCCGCTGTCGGAGCGTCCATCATTCTTTCACAGCACCGGTCATCGACGAGACGTAGTAATCGACGAAGAAAGAGTAGAGGATAACGACCGGCAATGAACCAAATAAAGCGCCGGCCATGAGCGAACCCCACTCAAAGACATCGCCGCGAACCAATTCCGTCAGTACACCAACCGGAATTGTTTTGTTTTCCGACGATTGAATGAAGGTAAGCGCGTAGATGAATTCGTTCCAGGAAAGCGTAAACGCGAAGATGCCAGCCGAAATCAGCCCAGGCACCGCCAGCGGAAGGATAATTTTGACAAGGATCTGCCAGCGGCTGGCGCCATCGACCAGCGCGCTTTCTTCCAGCTCGAAGGGTATCGACCTGAAGTAGCCCATCAGCAGCCATGTGCAGAAGGGAATGAGGAAGGTGGGATAGGTGAAGATGAGCGCAAGTCTGGAATCGTAAATTCCAAGCTTGAAGACGATGAACGCCAGGGGAATGAACAGGATCGAAGGCGGAACGAGGTAGGCTAGAAAAATCAGCAACCCGATCGAACGAGAGCCGGTAAAACGCACACGTTCGATCGCGTAGGCGCCAAAAATCGATGCCAGCAACGACAGCGCCGTCGATCCCACCGCCACCAATATCGTGTTCCAAAGCCAGCCCGGATAGGAGGTTTCAAAGAATAGGTACTTGATGTGATCGAGCGTCGGCCCCACGACCCAAAAGGGGCTATAGTTATTATAGTCGGTCAGCTGTGCGTTTGGCTTGATAGCCGTTATGGCCATCCAGTAGAAGGGAAATAGAAGCACGAAGACGAAGACCGCCATCGGCAGGTAGAGCATGACGATACGGCGAGGCAGGCGGTTCAGATAGCCCATCCCTTGGATGTCATCGGTCAGAACGGGATTGGCCGTCTCGGTTTTGATGGTCATGGCGTTCTCCCGGTCTCAGTCTTGTCCACCCTGCTGCCATTTGCGGCGCTGCAGACCGAAAAAGCTGAACATGATGGCGGCGAGTAGGAACGGGATCATGGCCACCGCGATTGCCGCGCCCTCGCCGAGCTGCCCGCCCGGGATGCCACGCTGAAAAGACAGTGTCGCCATCAGATGCGTCGCGTTGACCGGCCCGCCCTTGGTCAGCACATAGATCAACTGGAAATCCGTGAATGTGAACAGCACGGAGAAGGTCATCACGACGGCGATGATGGGGGTCAACATCGGTAGCGTTACATAACGGAAACGCTGCCAGCTTGTGGCGCCATCAAGCGATGCCGCCTCCTGCAGCGAAGCAGGGATTGTCTGCAGGCCGGCAAGCAGCGAGATCGCGACGAAGGGAATGCCGCGCCAGACATTGGCGATGATGACTGAGATCCGCGCATTGGTCGGATCGCCGAGGAAATTGATCGGGCCATGGATCACGCCGATCTTCATCAGCGACCATGAGATAATCGAAAACTGGGAGTCGTAGATCCACCAGAATGCCAATCCCGAAAGCACCGTCGGCACCACCCAGGGCAGAAGCACGATCGCCCGGAAGAAGGATTTGAATGGCAGGTGCTGATTGAGAAGCAGTGCCAACCAAAGGCCGAGCACGAATTTCAGGATCGAGGCGATGAAGGTGTAGAGCAGCGTATTGAAGACCGACAACCAAAATACGGAATCATTGGCCAGGAATTGATAATTCTCCAATCCGATAAAGCTGCCGCTGCGCCCGATCCGCGTGTCCGTGAAGCCGAGCCAGACTCCAAGTCCCAGCGGATAGGTGAGAAAACAAACCAGAAAGATGGCCGCCGGCAACATGAAGAGGAAGCCGAGCATATTGTTGTTCTGCATGAGCGATCTGATCGGGCCGCGCGTCGTATCGCTGGATGTCACGGTCGACATGGCATTATCTCCTGATGGACAGTCGCAGCATGCCGTCGCCGGCATGCTGCAGGTCTTAGCGGGCGATCAAACCTTGTAGTAGCGGTTTGCGCGGCGCTCAGCCTCTTTCATCGCATCCTCCGGCGTCATCTGGCCGGTCACCGCGGCGGCGAACATGTCGACGAGCACGTAATCGGCCATCACACCCGCCGAAGCATAGCCCAGTGGACCGGCATAGCCGTTCGGGCGCAGCGTTTCCGATGCGCGTGCATAGGGTGCATGGACGGGATCGGCGGTCCAGACGGGATTGTTGGCAAAGGCCTTCAAGGGTTGGCAGCAATAGGCGCTCGATCCTTGGATCCAGGCGTTCATCTGGTCGCCTTCCATCATGAACTTGATATAGGCCTTGGCTGCTTCCGGATATTTGGTATGGCTTAAGAGAACCAGCGAGCTCGTCTGGTGCAGTTCGACACTCTTGCCGACCGGACCGATCGGGAAGTTCGTGGTTCTGATATCGGCCGCGATTTCGGCGAGCTTCGGATCTTTTTTAGCTGCGTAATAGACCGAAACGCCGTTGGCGATCAGCGATACTTGTCCGGCAAGGAAGGCCCGGTTGTTGTTGATGTCCTGCCAGCTTTCCGTGCCGGGGATGAAGGTCGCATAAAGATCTTTCGCATAGTGGATTGCCGCCAGCGTTTCAGGGCTGTTGATGGTCACCTTACCGCTTTCGTCCACCATCTTGCCGCCATGGCTCCAAAGCAGCCAATGGGCGTAGTTGTTGCCGTCACCGACCGCCTTGCCATGCGGAAAGCCGGCGGGCGTGCCTTTGGCCTTCATGGCCTTGCAAAGCTCAAGGAACCCGGCGGTGTCCTTGGGGAATTCGCTGAAGCCGGCCGCCTTTACATGGCTGTCGCGATAAACGACGGCATTGCCGATCGCTGTCAGCGGCATGGCGATGAACTTGTCGCCGCGGGTTGCATAACCGCGCACGCCGTCATACCAGCCGCCATATTTGTTGCCGAGGTAGTTGCCGAGTTCCGTCAGGTCGACGAGTTTGTCAGGATACTGATGAGCATCGTCGAACCAGCACATGACCATGTCGGGGCCGGAACCGACATTGGCGGCGACGGCGGCCTTCGGTCGGATATCTTCCCAGCTTTCCTTGTCGATACGAACCTCAACGCCCGTCGTCTCGGTGAATTTCTTGGTATTTGCAAGCCAGGCATCCTCGTCTCCCTTGACGAAGGGGGTCCAGCGAAGCAGCCGGAGGCTCGCGCCCTTTTCGGGCGTGTAGCTGGGTTCGGCTTGAGCGAAAGATGGGCGTATTCCGAGCGGCGCGAGGCCGGCGATCCCGGCCGCTGCCGCCGATGCGGCAAGAAAGTCACGTCTCTTGAATGGCATGATACTCCTCCTTTGAAAACGGGAGCAAATTCCCCCGGCGCCCACCTTCCCGTTTGGTGGACGACGACTATCGCATTCGAACCGGTCGAATGCTTCCGCATCGATAGGTGAGCAGGAAGACTCCTCTTCTTCCGGCTCCCCACCGAAGCGACATCAAATCGTCAATCTCTGACCGCTTTCTGCGTCGAAGAGATGGACATGCGGCACATCGATGGAAATGCGCAGCGTATCTCCGGGTTTGGCACTAATCCTCTCCCGGAAGATGCAATTGACATCGCTGCCGCCGAAGCGAACCGTCATCTGCGTCTCATAGCCTGTCGGTTCGATCACGATGATTTCCGCGGGCAGCCCATCGGCATCGAGCATGATGTATTCCGGACGCAACCCATAGACGAGATCCCGACCCTTTGCGCCGGCAGGCGGATTTGCAATGGGCAGGACGGTACCATCCGACGCGATAAACCGGCCATCGCTCTTCGGATCGAGGCGGCCTCTGATCATGTTCATCGCCGGCGAACCGATGAAGCCTGCGACGAAAAGATTGGCAGGCGTGTCGTAGAGATCCAGCGGCTTACCTACTTGCTCGACGACGCCATCATGCATGACGACAATCTTGTCGGCCATCGTCATGGCCTCGATCTGATCATGCGTGACGTAAACGGTCGTGGTGCCAAGACGTTGGTGAAGCTCCTTGATTTCTGCGCGCATTGCGACCCGGAGCTTGGCATCAAGATTGGAAAGCGGTTCGTCGAAGAGGAAAACCTGGGGATCGCGCACGATCGCCCGGCCCATGGCGACACGCTGACGCTGACCGCCGGAAAGCTGGCGGGGATAGCGGTCGAGAAGTTTGGTCAGACCCAGGATTTCCGCCGCTTTCTTGACACGCTGATCCATGTCCGCTTTCGGCGCGCGTTTGAGCATCAGTGAGAAAGCCATGTTCTGGGCCACCGACATATGTGGATAAAGCGCATAATTCTGAAAGACCATCGCTATGTCGCGGTCGCCCGGTGCCACTCCATTGACGACGCGGTTGCCGATACGGATCTCGCCGGCGGAAATATTCTCGAGCCCGGCAAGCATTCTCAGGAGCGTGGATTTTCCGCACCCGGACGGTCCGACCAGGATCACGAATTCACCGTCCGCTATCTCGATGTTCACGCCCTTGATAACGGGGAACGCCCCGAATGATTTCCTGACATCGACAAACTCGACACCTGCCATAAAAGTCCCTCCCAGAACCTTTCACTTTCCTGACCTGCGGTCATCCCTCCTCCGAGACACCACCGCCGGAACGCATTAATCCAATTTCGACGTCCTATTCCCCGCTGCCGACCGGCATCTTTGTCTCCCTCACATTCATGTCAGTCAAATCCCCTCATGCTGGTCGGATCAGACCGGATTGCCGCTCGCCAGTTGAACCTTGGTCGTATCGTAAATACGTGTCAGATGATGCTCGAAGGCCGCAACGACGGCGTCGCGATCATGGCGAGCGAGCGCCTCGAAGATGGCCAGATGATCGAGGTAGCTTGCCTCGATGGCGCCCGGCTTGGCCATGACGTGGCGGCGGTAATTCATCATGTAAGTGTATAAATCGGTGACGAAGGCGGCCAGCAGCGGGTTTCCGCAGGCCCGATAGATCGCCACGTGGAATTCGCGGTCGCATATCAGGAAACGCATCGCATCGTTACCCCCGAGGCGCTGAGCCTCCAGCAGAGCCTGCAGCTTTGCCAGAGTGACGTCATCGATGCGCTCGGCGGCATCGCCGACAACCTTGAGCTCGATATGAAGACGCGCGGCATGGACGGAGTCCAGATCGTAGCCGTCAATTGCATTGGAAGAGGCAATCGTCACGGTAATGTGGCTGAGATCGACCTCGCAGACACGACTGCGGCTGCCATGTGAAACCTCGATGATGCCCTGCGCGGCGAGCGCCTGAATCGCGCCACGCACCGTTTCGCGGCTGACATGGAGAACGTTGGCCAATTCGCGCTCGCCCGGTAGCTCGTCGCCCGGTCGCAACATATTGGTGGCGATCAGGACCATCAGCTTCTCGGCGATGACATCACGCGCCGTTCGGCGGGCGAGACTCCGCGCGATATTCGGCCCCTCGGTCAAGATCGGACTTTCGTCCATCGCTCCCCCCGGTCCACTGGTTGGTCCAGTAGATCAGTTAATTAAAGATCGTTGAGGAAATCAGTCAAGACAAATTCGTTGCCACCGCCGACACGGAGTCTAACTGTTGGTTCCACGATACCGCCGCTTGGCATGGCCTAACCAGCGAGGCGGCTCGACCGCCGCCTGCCTTTCTCAATTGGATTACAAGTTTGATCACAAGCACCCGTTGAGGCAAACCTCTTGATTGTTTCAGGACGGCGAAGATAAAGCCCGCGCGGAACGGGAGGCGCATTGCATTTGGCAATGTTTTCAGCGCAGGCTTAATCGCTCACTTCGAACCTTCCTGTCCTCAAGCCAATCTTTGCCCGCGGACCCAGGTGATCCGTCCATCGACTATATGAGCGGATCGGCATTACCTGCATTGAAGCAGCTTGCGCCCTCCCTTCCAAAGTCCAACTCGAAACAATCGTGTCTCACTCAGCTTCGTCGCTCTGTTGGAACGAAGCGATCGTCGTCATAGGTGGAGAGATAGCCAGTATATATCGGCACCGCCAACCTGCGAGCCTTGAAATAGGCAAAAGCGTCAGCAAGATTGCCGCTAGCGGTTTCAAGTTCGATCCGTTTGCGAAAGTGCCCAGGCTGGCCGACGGACTCGAGCCTATCAAGTTTGCTTAGCATTTCCCCGCTCAGTTCGTAGAGTTCGCCGCTGACGATCGATCCGGTTCCAGGTTCATCAAACATCATGGGTGCAAACCATTGACCCGCGATCACCATTGGATAGGCCTTTCGCGTCTGAGCGCGGCCACAATAATGCGCGCCTGCCAAGCCTCGCTGATGCAGCACAAAACCCTTCTTCAAGGTTCCGAAGGCGAATACGTGGACGATCTCAACCATGATGCTCTAAAGTCTTTCGGCGAAGGTAAGCCGGATTTGGCACGATATCCGCCGAGACCTCGATCCCGCCCGCCAACGGTGCGTCACCGCGAGCTCCCTCGTCATACCGGATATCGCCTCCCGAGGCCGCCGAACCTGCGGTGTTGCGATCGTTTGCCGATTGAGCGAAAATGTCCTGCCTCGAAATTGCGTGCTCCTGAACTAGATGTTCGACGACAAGATTTGTTGCCTGACGTATTTGGAATGTGGCGCTGATTGTCGTGGTGCTGTTATCCGCCATTGCTGTCTCCTGCTGATAAGGTTCACAGCAAGAGAACGCTTTTTAGCTCTTGGTAGTTTCCGGAAGGTTTCTTGTATACTGCGAGAGCTGACCCATGATTCCATCCGGCCTTACACAGTGATGAAGTAGAGCGCTCTCATATCGCTTTTGTTCGATCATCTAGCTCATCGTCCGGCAAAACTTCGACGGGCTCGTCGGCTTATCAAGCCGTTCCATATGCTGGAAGCGAAGAGGGGTTGCCGATGCGTCGTAGCCTTGCCTATGCCGAGGCACACCGCTACCCCGAGCAGAGAGATCGAACGATCTGGCAGGTGTTCGAAGAGGAACGCAGCGGCGTGGTCCATTACGCCGAGCCCTTTGATGGTTTCCACTATGCCCGGCCTCGGCGTCAAAGACCTGCACGGTCCGTTTTGACAGCGACTAATACTCCGTCTGTTGATTATCGCACGAATTTAATTCACTTTTTTATTCTGGACGGATCCGCCCACACCGCAAGAAAATGTTTTCGATCAACACCATAATTGCACTCAGTTGGTACAACGCGAAATGAAAAAGTGGCTCAAATTGAGCTGAAACTCAGCACGCCAACCTCTAGATCAGCCGGACGCGGCGCGCCGCCACGACTCGATAAAGAGGATCACCCCAGGCCAGGTGTTCCTGCAACGCCGAAAAGACCAGGCTAACGTCGTGTTCGTCGTTAGAGGCCACCGCGGCGGCCCTTATCTCCGGCCAGTCCGGCACCTGCATCTCACGCATCACCTGAAGGGCTTCGGCGGTCGGAAGCACCGGGAAGCCGATCTTCGGAACGAGTGTGGCAATCACCTGCCAAAAGGCACGGTAGAGCGGCAGCGGAGCATCCAGATGCGGCGCGACCAACCGAGCCCAATGCAAGCCGGTAACGGCGTGGAGCGCCGAGAAATCCATGGTCGCGGCGAATAGGGCCAGGGCCGTCTCCGCCATGCGTTTCGGTGTCGCTTCATCAATGCGCAAGCGATCGATCACCGGCGGAAAGTCCGGCAAGGCGGCGACTTCGCGTATATTGTGCCAGAGAAGATCGGTTTCAGGCACATAGTCGTGTGCGCCGGCAACATCATTCATAGCAGCGAGAATCGCTGCCGGATCGTCCGTGTCCGGTTTTATCCCAGTCGGATCGGGCAAGGGCAGATAACAGGTTGCCCAGTATCCGAGCGCCGTTCCCACTTCCGCTGGGTCGCTGTTGAGCACCGCGTAAGCCAGCCGCATCAGCGGGTGCAGCGCACTGCCGGCCACACCCTGGATAAGCCGAGGCAAATAATGGCGGATCGCGGCATCGGTCCCGAGCCGTTCGACTTCCGCGACGAAATAGGCGCGATAATCTGATTCCCGCGTCCGGTCACCGAGCGCCACGTCCCAATGCTCACGCTCGATCGGGGCCACGGTTGGCGGCGCGGGAACGAGCTGGTTTGCCACGCGATAAATCTCGTACCATTCGTCGAGACGCTCAGGGGTCGCGCCCATGCGATCGAGCGCCACGAGGACCATTGGAACGTGATTGGCGAGCAGATAGGGAAATTCCACGCTGTCACGCCGAGCCCTTTCCAGAACCCTGTCGAGCGGAAACGTAGGTATGATTGTCATGATGACACTTCCTTCATGCCTTCAAGGTCTCCATCATAGCCGCGCGGATCGAAATGATGCTCCCGATAGGCCGCAAGGTCACGGAGAAAATCGTCGGCCGCCTCGTGAAAGAGACCACCCACAACCGCATCGACGATGCGCGGCAGACCGTATTTCATGCCAGTCACACCGTTACTGATCGGGCCTAGGCTAGCAATGGCTGAACAATTAAACAAATGGATGTGCGACAGCCAGCCATGGGTCGCCGCATTCTTCGGCGTGAGTTCGAAGCCGCGCCCGAGATAGGGATGGGCCGCGATCTCGGCCGATGCCTCGCCATCCGGCGGCGTGAAACGATCGGACCAGAAAGCAACATGCGGCGCAATGCTCTTCAATTCCGCGCGCTGGTTGAAATCGATCGTATAACCGGTTCCAAGCAGGAGATGATCGGCGCTGAACATGCCGCTGTCGCTTTCGATCACAACCCGCGCGGCATCCAATGTCACGGACTGCACCTTGTGGCCCAGCGCCATCGTGAAGCGCGGATCGGACACGACACGGTCGAACTGATCCTGTGTCGGCGGGATCTTGAAGCCATTGTATAGCCGCATATAGCGCCATTTTTGCAGATCCGACAGATCGCCGAAATGACCGAGGAAGCCCGGAAAATTGGTCCAGGCCAACACTTCCGTCCGGCCGAAATTGCGCGAGCGGCCGATCATCGCCACGCTTTTCGCACCCTTTTCCAAAGCCGTCACCGCCCAGTCGAAGCTGGAGGTCGCCGAACCCAGAATGGCGACATCTCGATCCTTGAGATGGCTGTCGTCTGCGATCTCGGCACTATGGGTCCAGTACGACTTGGGCAAGGTACGAACGAAATCGGGGATCATGGGCGCGCCGCCGCCATCAATACCGGTCGCCAGCACAAGCCGATGGCATTCGATCTGTCGCGTTTCACCGTCCGCTTCGAGCGCAAGCCGCAACCAGCCTCCGACTTGCGAGATACCGGCAAGGCTCGTGCCGTTGGCCACATCAGGCTCCGTCACCGCACGATACCAGCCGAGATAGGCCATCCAGTCTTGCCGTGACATCTTGTCGAGGCTTTCATAGGCGTCTGTGCCATGGACGGCTTCGTACCAGGCGCGCGGCGTCAGCGACGGCAGGCCAAAATCCGGCCCCGCGAGATATTTCGGCGAGCGCAGCGTCTTCATGCGCGCGCAGCCGATCCAAGGCCCTTCCCGCCCCTTCCCGGCCTTGTCGATCACCTGAACGCCCGCAACCCCACGCCGTTTCAGGCCAAAGGCGATAGCGAGCCCCGACATGCCGGCCCCACAGATCACGACATTATAGCGCGAGATACAAGCAGGTCCTGGCTCCGGTGCTGGAGCCCAGACCCGCCCGAGCGCTTCCGTGGCCTCCATCTCGGCGACGAGCCGTTTTTCTAGCGTTTCAAGTCGCGATATGCTGAGACCCCCATTCATGTTCGATCCTGACATTTTTTTCTTTGACACGGCCTCGCGCCAAGTCCGGCATGACCGCAGTCTCTTAAGCAAGCCGGCCGATGCGCAAAAACGAGGCATATTGCACAATCATCAAGCAAAAAATGAGCGATATTGTTCAATTTTGTTATATTCAGGCCGTTATTGCTTTTTTGTCAAGTGTACTTGAGTGCGTTTTTGTTTGATGTATAGTGGCAATCAATCATGAAAAGGAGAACACTAATGACATTCATGAAGGGGAATTTTCAGAAATTTGCTACCGTTTGCATCCTTGCCCTGACAGCGGGCATGGCGCAGGCCGCCGACAAGCCGCTGGCCGGCATCACTCTCAATCTGGCATCCATGAACGACCAGTTTTCGGCCGTGCTGGCGCAGATCGCGCCCGAGTTCAAGGAAGCGACCGGCGCAGAGATCAAGGTCGACATCATGGATTACGGCTCTCTGCTGACGAAGACGACCGCCGATTTCGTGGGCCACACCGCCGGCTATGACCTGATCACCATGGACATCGTCTGGGCAGGGCAGTTCGCCGCCAATGGCTATACGATTGATCTCAACGACCTGATGAAGCGCGATGCCAAGGAGCTCGATACCGCCGACATCTATCCCAAGCTCATGGAAGCGCTCGGCAACTACAAAGGCAAGCAGGTCGCCTACCCCTTTGCCGGCTATGCCAACGTTCTCGCCTATCGCAAGGATCTCTTCGATGCCGCCGGCCTGAAGGCGCCGGAAACGATGGAAGATCTGGTTGCCGCCGCCTATAAGCTGACCGACCCGGCCAAGAAGCAGTACGGCTTTGTCGCCAACGGCCAGAAAGGCCCGGCGGTCGCTCAGGACTGGATGCAATATAACGCCGAAATGGGCGGCGCCATCCTCGACAAGGACGGCAAGCCGGCGCTCAATTCCGAAGCCAATATCAAGAGCCTGACTGTTTATCGCGATCTCTTCAAGAAGGCAGCTCCTCCCGGTGCCGCCGATTATGACTGGGGCGGCCGCGAGGAAAGCTTCCGCCAAGGGATTGCCGCCACGATGCAGACTTGGTCTGTCGGCGCGCCCGGCTATTACGATCCGAAGACGTCGAAGGTGGTCGGCAAGGTCGATGTCGCGCTTGCTCCGCGCGGTAAGGGTTTACCGAAGATCTACGGAATCGGCGGCTGGGGCATGGCCATCAACGCCGATGCGAAGGACAAGCAGAAAGAAGCCGCCTGGACCTTCATCAAATGGGTCACCAGTCCGAAGATCCAGAAGGAGATGAATATGCTCGGTGCGGGCAGCTACATCCGCAAGAGCACGGTTACCGACAAGGAGCTGAACGCCAAGTATCCATTCCTGCCTGTCCTCAACGAAGTCTTCGAGAACGGCGACGGCGACTATCGCCCGCGCATTCCGGAGTATCCGGAAATCCAGGACATCCTGGGCACGGCAGTCAACTCCGTCCTCGTTGGTACGGTCGAGCCCAAGGCCGCGCTTGACGCGGCGCAGGAAGCAGCCGCCAAGCTGTTCTAAGAACAGGCCCGCTTCACGAAAGACCGTGATGCGGGCCTTTCATTTTCGAGGGCGCTGGTCGCGCGAGCTTCAGCGGTACGCTGAAAGCAAGATTCCGTTTGCACGCCGGCCCGTTTTCCTCTCAGATCGAAACGCGAAGCAAGCGGCCATTCGGTGATGACGAATTACGCGATGAACCTGACCAGCTCCGTTGAAAGCAAGGCGGCCACGGGCTTCTCGCCTGTCCCTTTTGCCACGCGGCGAAAATTGTTCCTGCTTGCCATGGCGCTCCCCGCCGTCGCCTATGTGATCGCGCTCGGCGTCTTCCCGCTCGTAAAAGGCATGTGGTACAGCCTATACGAATACAATCTGCTGAAACCGGCGCGGACGCATTTCGTCGGCATCGACAATTACTTCAACCTGCTGGCAGACGCCGATTTTCGCGGCGCCATCGCCAATACGGTGATCTTCACCGTCTTTTCCGTCGCCATCGAACTCATCTTCGGCTTTGTCATCGCGCTGGCGCTCTGGCGCGACGACCGGTTTAATCGCGTCTGCCTGACATTGATCCTTGTTCCCGTCACCATCACGCCGCTGGTCGTCGGTCTCATCTTCAAGGGCTTGCTGCTCGCCGACTACGGCGTGGTCGGCTATTATCTTGCCCAGTGGGGTATCACCGATCCGCGCGGCCTCTTCGCCACGCCGTCGACCGCGCTGGCCACGCTCATCTTCATCGACATCTGGGAATGGACGCCGCTCGTCGCGCTCATTCTGCTGGCCGGCCTAAAGGCGCTGCCCGGCGACCTCCTGGAGGCCGCCGCCGTCGACGGAGCAACCGCCTGGCGCACCTTCCGTTCCATCACCTTGCCGCTCATGCTGCCAGCCGTCATGCTGGCGCTGACGCTGCGCACCATCGACGCCTTCCGCGTCTTTGACAGCGTGTTCGTGACGACCGGTGGCGGACCGGGCAATTCGACCAACATGCTCATGGTCTATGCGGTGAAGGAGGGCCTGAGCTTCTTCAATATCGGCAAGGCGTCGGCGATTTCCAACATCGCGCTTCTCTGTGTGGCGATCATCGCCACCTGCTTCATCCTCATGATCCGCCATTTCGACAAGAAGGCCAACGGCCGATGACGCGACGCTCCATGGTCTTTGACACGGCACGACGCGGCTTCCTGCTGCTGACCCTCGTCTTCTTCCTGCTGCCCTTCCTGTGGCTCGCCATGACCGCCTACAAACCGTCGAACGCGATCTTCTCCATTCCGCCGCATCTCTTCTTCACGCCGACGCTGGACCAGTTCCGCAATGCGCTGCGAATCTTCGATGTCGGCAGCCTCATCGCTTCCAGCCTCTTGATTGCAGGCGGCTCGATGCTGTTTTCGCTGATACTCGGCGTTCCTGCCGGCTATGCGCTCGCCCGCTCGAGACATCCTGCCGCCATGGGCGTTGCTTATTTCTTCATGACGATCCGCATGGTCCCCGCTGTCGCGGCGCTTATCCCGTTCTATCTGCTGATGCGCGATATCGGCCTTATCGGCAGCTGGTTCAGCGTCGTCCTCATCAATTGCGTGCTTAACACCGCCTTCGTGAGCTGGATGATGTATTCCTATTTCCGTGGCCTGCCGCAGGAGCTGGAAGAAGCGGCGCTGACGGATGGCTGCCGGCAGTTCAGCGCCTTCTGGAAAGTATCTTTGCCCGCGGTGCGTTCCGGCATCATCGCCTCCGCACTCTTTTGCGTGCTCTTCTCGTGGAACGACTTCCTCTTCGCCATGTTCCTGACACGGCTCGATTCCAAGCCGATCTCGGTGGCGTTACTTTCGGCCTACGGCACAAAGGATATCACCTGGGGGACGCTGGGGGCGTTGGCGCATTTCTCGACCGTGCCAATCGTGCTCATCGTCCTCGTCCTCAACCGCTATTTCGTGCAGGGACTGACCAAAGGCATCAACTGAGCGGACAAACTCCGACGATTAAAAAGGTGGGCATCTCGCGGGGCCTTTTTGGCATTTCGAGCAAGACAAGCAAAACGTCCGGAGCGCTTCATATGCTTCCGGTTTTAACGGAAACGCTCCCCGCGAGCACCTTTCTCAAGCCGCTTTCGAAGCCAGATAATTCTTCCAGCCGGCATGCGCGGTAATGTCGATCGCGCCGTTCAGCGCCACGGTCTCGCAAAGGAATCCGGATACCTGGCGACCGCTCTCGAGCGCGACCTTACCGATCCCCAGCGGTTGCGGAATGCGCTCGATGAAATCGGCAAAGCCTGCGAGCGGCAGTGACCAGATCTCGACCTCGATGCCCGGCCCCTTGGCGTTCGGATCGCGAACGAGACCGGGCTTGGCCGGTGTCGTGCCGGTGAGCGCATAAAGCCGATAATCGCCTGTCGTGCGGGTATGGCCACGGAATACGCCGCCGCGCTCCGTCAGTTCATGATTGAGCGGCATGCCGGACAGATGTGCGCCGACAACGGCAATCTCGCGGTGACCGGCCGGAATTTCCGTTGGGGCGCCATAGGCCGGATAGGGATTGAGGTTCATGCCGAGCCCGATGCCGGCGCGATGATGGAATTCAGCCGCGATCGCCGCCGCTTTCGCTTCAGCCATGCCGGGAGCGAGGAAGGTGACACCCGAGGGCAACCCGTCGACGCGGAAACCGTTCGGCACGGCGATCCCGCAAAGCCCCATCAGATTGACGAAATTGGTATAGATACCGAGGCGCGCGTTGAGCGCGATCGGATCGGCGAGAATCTCGCTTTTGCGATAGATCGTCGGCGTCGTCGGCACCAGAAGCACTTCGATGTCGTCCCAGATTGGGCGTGTCGCGCATTTCAACTCGGCGATGCGGTGAATGGCGCGGAATGTATCAACGGATGAATATTGCCCGCTGTTTTCGAGAATCGTCTTTGTGACCGGATGGATCGCGTCGCCATGCTGGGCCAGCACCTTATCGAGGCTGAGCGCACGCTCCGAAATCCACGGGCCTTCGTAGAGAATACGCTGGGTTTCCTCGAATGCGGCGAAATCGACCTCGACCGCCACGCCACCCATGGCATCCAGCCGCTTGACGGCTTCCTGGAACAGCCGCTCCGCCTCGCTATCGCCGAAGAAGCGAAGCGCCGCGCCGGCAGGAATGCCGAAGCGGAACTTCGGCGGGGCCGGCCGCATGTCGAGCGCGACATGATCGGCCTCGGGCTTGGAAAAGGGATAGGTCGGATCGTAGCCGGTGATGACGCGCATGACCGCCATGCCATCCTCCACCGTCAGCGCGAAGACGGACACGGTCTCGATCGTCTTCACGCAGCCGCCGCCCGATACGCAGGCATTGCTGACAATGCCCGGCGTCGGCTTGATCCCGACGATATTGTTGAAGCCCGCCGGCACGCGGCCGGAGCCGGCGGCGTCATTGGCGATCGAGAAGCTGGAAAGCCCTGCCGCCACGGAAACACCAGAACCGGAACTGGAACCACCGGAAATATAATCATCGTTGAACACCGACGAACACGCACCATACGGCGTGCGCATGCCGACAAGGCCGATGCCGAACTGGTCCATGTTGGTCTTGCCGATCAGGATCGCGCCATTGTCGAAAAGGCGAGTCACGGCCTGACCGGTGCTTTCGGCTATATAGGTCCCCTCTTTCAGCGCATTCGTCGTCGGTAGGCCGATAACGTCGTTGCAATCCTTGATCGAAAAAGGAATCCCCCAGAGAGGACGGCCGTCATAGCCGGCATTCTCCAATTCCTCTGCCGCTCTCAGTGCGTCGGCGCGGGAGACAAGATAGATCCATACATGGTCGTCACCCCGCGCCTCGATCCGGTCATAGATGGCGTTGACGACCGTGGAAGGCTTGAGTTGACCGGACGCATAGGCAGCTGTCAGCGTATGGAAGTCGAGGCTGCCGGTCTCGGCCGGCCAGTGAAAATCAGACATGTCGATCCTCTTCAGGTCGGGATGGGCGCCCTCAGCGCCGAGAGCAGTTGATCCGAGCACGTCACGGTGCCAAAAAGCCCGTTGCCGAAGACGGTGATGCGCAATTGCCCGGCATGACGTGCATCCGTCGTTCCCTTGCACGCATCGGAAACGGCGATGCATTCGAAGCCCATGTCATTGGCAGCACGTTGGGTCGCGTGCAGCAGGCCCTCGGTTGGAACACCCGCCAGCACCAGATTGCGGATGCCGCGCCGCCGCAACCAGGCTTCGAGCCCAGTCGAATAGAAGGCATTGTCGCCCGGATGGTCGAAGATCAAAGCCTCCACCTGCAGGCCGAGCATGTCGGAAAGCTGCCATTCCGACGTCCCGGGCGCAAAGACGGGATCGCCCATGGCGGCGCGCCGGGCAGCAGCCGGGGAAAGCGTCTCGCTGCGGCCGCGCCGGCTCGCAATCACCGGCAGGCCGGCTTCCCGGGCGCATGCGATCAGCTTTGCCGCAACAGCAGCCTCCGGCTCCGCACCGAGTGCGGCGATCGTACCGTTCTGGAACCCCAGGATGAGAAGCGCGCTGTCGGCAGCGCTCCATTGCCCGTCGAAGGGCCAGGAATACGGGGCGGCGGCAACGCCGGGGAAGTTGTCAGCCATGAAGCGCCTCCACGGCGGCGCGGAAGCTCGCGAGATCGGACACTGTCCCCCAGCGGCCGCCGAAGGCTTTCAAGATATCCATCGTCGCTTCGTGATTGGCCGTTTCGACCGCTGCCGTGCAGTCTTCGAGAATGACGCATTCATAACCGCGCTCGAAGCCGTCTCTGAAGGTCGATTGCACACAGCAATCGGAGGTGACGCCGATGACGATGAGATGGGTGATGCCTAGAGCCGTCAGCCGCGCATCGAAATCGGTCGCGTGGAAACCCGACTTGCCCGGCTTGTCGATCACCATTTCGCCAGCGAGCGGCGCAAGCTCGGGAACGATTTCGAAGCCGGGTTCGCCGCGCACGAGGATGCGCCCGGAAGCACCTTCATCGCCGATGCCGAGCCCATGGATGCGGGTGCGCCATTGCTTGTTGGCCGGTAGATCCGACAGGTCCGGCTTATGGCCCTCTCGGGTGTGGAAGACGGCTAGGCCCGCGGCCCGCGCGATTGTCAGGGCCTCGGCAACGGCCGGGATGATGGAGCGCGTATTGTTGACATCCTCGCCCAACTGATCGACCCACCCGCCCGGCGCGCAGAAATCGACCTGCATGTCAATCACGACGAGCGCCGCCTTTGCGGCGCGTTCAGGCGGATTACAGGGCCAGAAATTCATCATGCGCGAAGCCTCCGCTCCTCAACCAGGTCGAGGATCGCCGCGAAGTCGGTGAAATCCGCGCCATAGCGCAGCACCGGCATGCCCGCCGCCCGCGCCGAGGCCGCGCCCACGACGCTATCCTCGACGGCCAGCATGTGCGAAGCATCAAGGCCAAGACGCCCGCTGGCAAGCCGATAGGGCTCGGGATCGGGCTTGCCGTGCACTACATCCTCGCGCCCGATCGCAAAGGCCATCGCGCGGTCGAGCCCCATAGCCTTAAGATTGGCCTCGACGATGCGGCGAGACGAATTGGAAACCGCGCATTGAACAAGCCCGGACTCGGCTAGCGCAAGCACCGTCTCCCGCGCGCCAGCAATCGGTTGCAATTCGGCGGTCCGCTCAATATAGGCTTCGACAATCTCGGCGATCCAAGTCTCCGGGCCAAGTCCCAGCGGATAGAGCGGTGCGAGCGTCGTCCAGACATCGCTCATCGCCACCCCGATGAAACGCGTATCATCGGCAGCAATGTTGACGCCATAGCGCTCCGAAACGGCCATTAGCGCCTTGTGGTGAACCGGTTCGCTGTCGATCAGCGTCCCGTCGACATCCCAGGCGATTGCCTTGATCATGGCTAGTCTCCACGCGCGAAGAAGGGTTTCAGCGACCGGTAGAGATCGCGGTAGTCGGCATAGATCCGGTCGCCGGCGGCGACACCTTCGGGCGAAGGCTGCAGCACCGCGCCAAAGCGCACGGAGGCCGCGACATCCCCCCATGCCGCCACGCCTGATCCGGCCGCCGTCACCCAGGCCGCACCAATCGACGAGCCGAAGGCATCCGACAAGACATGGATCGGCTGGCCGCAGATATCGGCGACGATCTGCATCCAGATACGGCTTCGGCTTCCCCCGTCGGAGGCGATCAGCCGTGTTGCCGGGCGCCCCGTTTCCGAAAGAACATCGAGATGATGGCGGAAGCCGCAGGCAATCGCCTCCAACGCCGCGCGCCATATATGGCCGCGCGTATGACCGAGACTGAGGCCGGTGAACGTACCGCGCGCCAGCGGGTCATGAATCGGCGTCTTCTCGCCGAGAAAATAAGGCAGTGCACGCACGCCGTCCGCGCCGGCAGGCACGGCCGCCGCTTCCTGGTCGAGCTGCTTTAAAACATCGTCACCTTCCGAGCCACCGATGAGGGCGGCAAGCCATCTGAGAAGCGAGCCGGAGGAGGCCATGCAGCCGTTCGGCGCATAAAGGCCGGGGACGAGATGGTAATCCAGAAAAAGTTGACGATCTGGCTCCGGCCTGCCGGCAATGGCGATGATATCGCCTGCCCCACCAAATTTGAGGAGGACATCGCCGGCCTGCGTCAGGCCAGCCGCTAGCGCGGAGGCGATATGGTCGGCGGCTCCGCCGAAGACGGGCAGGCCTTCCGGCAGGCCGGTCAGTTGCGCCGCGTCTGCCGTCACCGCGCCGATGACCTCATGCGATGCGACGAGCTCCGGCAGGGCGCCGGGGCGAAGTCCCGACAGCACCACGAGGTCGTCCGCAATCCGGTGATCGTCAAGATCGATGAATCCCGCTTCGAGCGCCCAGTTGCGCTCGACCGTCAGGCGCCCGGTCAGGTGCATGTTGATGAAATCATAGGAGCCGAGGACATGGGCGATCCGGCCATAGACATCCGGCTCATGCGCCTTGAGCCATTGCAGTTTCGGGGCGACCAATTGCTGGGTCAGGCCCTGGCCGGTGCGGCTGAGGAAGCGCGCCTCGTCCAACGCCGCTTTCATGGCTTCGACTTCCGCCCCGCAACGCGCATCGCTCTGCTGGATGCTCGCACGCAGGACGCGGCGCTGGCGATCGAGCAGCACCACAGCCGGCAACATTCCGGTGACGCAGACGCCGGCGAGTTCGCATCCCTCAGGCAAGCGCGTGATCATGTCCCGCACCACGACCTGCGTGTTCGCCCACCATTGCCCAGGGTCGGCCTCGGCAAAACCGGGATGCGGCGAGGACAAATGCGAGGGGCGCGAGGCCGAGGCCAACGGTTTTCCGGTTTCCGACATCGCTACCGCGATCGTCGAGGTCGTCCCGATATCGATGCCGATGAACACGGGCATGGCGAAAGAACCTTTCAGTCGCGGATCGCGTTTTCAGTCGCTGCGTCGAAGAAATGCAGTTCTGCCGGGTTGACCGACAGGGCGATCGTCTCGCCAACGCGAAGCGGAAGTGTTGCCGGCACGGAGGCACGCAATCGAGGGCCGGAAAGCGAAACTTCGTCTGCCTCCGCCGTCACCTCCTCCAGCTTGCCGGCCCCGCCAATCTCGAGATGGATAAGTTTCGTGGCGCCGAAATCCTCCATGAAGGCAACCGTTCCTTCCATGCGCCCGAAACTCGGATCAACAGCATCCGCGGTGCTCAACGCCTCGGCCCGAACGCCGACAATGATCTCCTTGCCGACATGACGCGCAAGCGCCGGACGCGCGGCAATGACAGGCTCTGGCACCGGCAGAGTGAACCCTCCGGCGGCAGCAGCCAGACCGCCCTCACTGCCCGCCAGCGTGGCTTTCAGGAAGTTCATCGACGGCGTGCCGATGAAACCGGCAACGAAGAGATTGGCGGGCGTGTCGTAAAGCGCGCGCGGCGTGCCGAGCTGCTGCAAAAGGCCGGCGCGCATCACGGCGACGCGGTCACCCATGGTCATCGCCTCGATCTGGTCATGCGTGACATAGACGGTGGTAATGCCGCTCAACTTCTGCAGCCGGGCGATTTCGGCCCGCATCTGGCCGCGCAGCCGTGCGTCGAGATTGCTCAAAGGTTCGTCCATCAGAAACGCCTTGGGCGCGCGCACCAGCGCCCGGCCCATCGCCACGCGCTGTCGCTGACCGCCGGAAAGCTGCCCCGGCTTGCGGCCGAGATAGGCGTCGAGTTCGAGAAGCTTGGCCGTTTCCCTGACCTTGCGATCGATTTCCGTCTTGTCGACGCCGCGCACGGAAAGGCCGAAGCCGATATTCTCGGCAACGGTCATATGCGGATAAAGCGCGTAGGATTGAAAGACCATCGCGATGTCGCGGTCACGGGGCGCAAGGCCGTTGGCGAGCGTATCGCCAACCAACAGGCGACCCGAAGTGATATCCTCGAGACCCGCAATCATTCGCAGCGCGGTCGACTTACCACAGCCGCTTGGGCCGACTAGAACCAGAAACTCACCATCCTCGATGGTGAGATCGAGGTGCTGGATTGCCGCATATCCGTCCGGATAACGCTTTTCCACTCCCTCAAAGACGATGGATGCCATGCTCTCTCCGATATGATGCGGCTTGGGCGGTCGGCTGGCCTGTCAGGTCATATAGACGCCGCCGGTGACATTGACGCCCTGACCGGTCATGAAACGGGCGGAATTCGAGCAGAGGAAAACGACGACATCGGCGACATCTTCGGGTGTTTCCAGCCGCCCGAGCGGCGTCTGGGCGATATAGTCTTCAACGACGCGCTCGGGGCTGACGCCGCGCAATTTGGCTTCCCAATCGATCTCGCGCTCCTGCATGCCGGTCTTGACGAAGCCCGGGCAGACGGCATTGACGCGGATGCCTTTCGAGGCCAGTTCGCGGGCAAGCGCCTGTGTCCAGCCGAGAACGGCGAACTTGCTGGCAGAGTAATGCGCCAGAAGCGGCGCGCCGACCTTCGCGGCAAGCGAGGCCGTGTTGACAATCACACCCTGGCCCTGCGACACGAAGCGGCGCGCAGCGATCTGGTTCGTCAGGAAGATGCCGCGCGTGTTGACGTCGAAGTTGAAGTCCCACTCCTCGTCGGTGATCTCCAGCGCATGCTGCATCGTAGAGACCCCGGCATTGGCAATCAGTATATCGTAGCCGCCCATGAGATCCGCGGCTCGTTCGAACGTCTTTTCCACGGAGGAACGCGAACGAACATCAATCTCCAGCGCATGGCCGGCAATCGATTGTGCGACTGTGTTCGCCGCCTCCAGATTGATGTCGCAAATGGTGATCTTGACACCCTGTTTTGCCAGCGCCTGCGCGATTGCACGGCCTATTCCATTGCCGCCGCCGGTAACGATCGCCTTCAAACCGTCGAGTTCCGCAAACTTCGGATGTCCCACGAGCCATATCTCCGACCAAAACAACACCGCGATCATATAACAACAAAAACTTACAAATCAATCGAAATTTATGTTTGAATTTGTTCGCTTTCTGAGCTAAGCACTGGTTATGTAATGGGAAGGCTGAGCTTCGGTAGCATGCGAACGCAAACACCCGCTCAGCTTATCTAAATGAAAGACAGACCAATGATCACAGGCCATGACGCCGAAACGCTGACCGTCGAAAAAACGAAAGTTCTCGCGCGCACGCGCCGTTCCTTCATTTTGGATGCGCTGGCCGAAACGGGCGCCGTATCCGTAACGGAAATTGCCGCACAGCTCGGCGTGTCTGAAATGACCGTGCGGCGCGACCTGACGGAACTGGAGAAGGAAGGACGGCTTGCCCGCACCCATGGCGGAGCAGTCAGCACCGACCTTACCACAATTGTCGAACCCGGCCTTTCAGCAACCACCTCGCGCCTCAACGAGCCGACCTTTCAGGCTCGCCTTGCCAAGAACGCATTGCCGAAACGGCTGATTGCGGAAGCGGCAGCGCGGGTCGCCTCAGGACTTCGCACCATCGCGCTGGATGTCGGCACGACAACATTCCTGCTTGCCCGGTTGCTCGCCGGCCAGCAGCATGTAAAGTTTTTCACCAACAGCGTGCGCAACGCCACCCAGCTTGGGGAAGGCCTGGCGGAAGTCTACTTGCCTGGGGGACGCATGAGAAACGATGAATTGTCGATCTCCAATGCAACGGCGATTTCCCAGTTCGAAGCACTTTGGTTCGACATCGCCTTTGTCGGCGTTTCCGGACTGACGTCAGACGGTATTTATGATTATTCCTTCGATGATACGGAGATGAAGCGCGTCTATCTCCGCCGCTCGACGAAGAAGGTCGTTCTCTGCGACGCATCGAAATTCGATTGCATGTCGCTCGTTCATATCGCCCCGCTGTCACAATTCGACATGCTGATCACCAATGCATCGCCGCCGCCAGAACTGGCAAAAGCGCTTGAAGCCGCCAGGGTTGAAGTGATGGTCGCCGGCGCATCCTCCTGAAGCATCCGGTTTGTGAAAACCCGCTTTCCCTAACGCCCAATTTCGGAGCTTTCGATGGTTTTTGAATTTTTTGGTGACAAGAAGAAGGTCATCATTGCCATGGCGCATATCGGCGCATTGCCCGGTTCGCCGAATTATGATCCGAAAGGCGGCGTCTCGAAACTCATCGACGACGTGATGGAAGATATTCGCGCGCTGCAGGAAGGCGGCGTCGATGCCATCATGTTTGGCAACGAGAATGACAGGCCTTACGAGTTGAAGGCACCGCCGGAGGGTATCGCTGCAATGACGGCGATCGTCCAGGCTGCGAAGGCGGAACTCAAGATTCCCTTCGGCGTCAATTATCTCTGGGATCCGACGGCAAGCGTCGCCATCGGTGCCGCCACCGGCGCAAGCTTCGTGCGCGAGATCTTCACCGGCGTCTTCGCCTCCGACATGGGTATCTGGGCCCCGGATTGCGCGACGCCGGCGCGGCTGCGCGCCACGCTCGGCCGCACCGACATGAAAATGCTGTTCAACATCAATGCCGAATTCGCCCATTCGCTCGACCAGCGCCCGATCGAACTGCGCGCAAAGAGCGCGGTCTTCTCATCGCTGGCCGACGCCATCCTTGTGTCCGGTCCGCTGACCGGGCAGCCGGTCGATCAGTCCGGCTTGCGCAAGGTCTGCGAAGCCGTGAGGGATGTTCCCGTTTTCGCCAATACAGGCGTCAACAAGGACAATGTCACCGACATCCTCTCCTGCGCCAGCGGCGTCGTCATCGGCACGCATTTCAAATATGAGGGCAATACTTGGAACAAGGTCGAGCCCGCCCGCGTCAAGCGCTTCATGGACATCGTCAGCGCTATTCGCTGACGATGAGCGTTGGTGCATGGATCAAATTCCAATGGTTTGCCGATAGGCGGGCGGGATCGCCAACGGACGCCATGATTTTCGTCCATGCCCTACAAACACCATTCCGCCCGCCGTCACCATATTGGCAAGATGAAATTCAAGTTGACCAATTGGTCGGAATAGGAGGCCGATCCACGCCGGCGCGGCAGCCTGACGCTTTGGATGACGCCAGCGGCGCTGTCATCCCGGCCGGCGCCGAAGAGAACAATGCGTGGCGGCCAGCCACGCTACTCGTGCCTGCCGATTGAGACTGCCCTGACCTTGGCCCTCGTATTCAGCTTGCGGCTGCGCCAGATGGAAGGTTCGCTGACTTCGGTGCTGCAATTGACGGGGCTAGATCTCGCCGTTCCCCATCATGCCACGCTGAGCCGGAGGGCAAGTTTGTGGCGATCGTCTGATCGGCGGCAAAGCCGCCCGGTTTCGAGAAATGAGCCCGTTCACGTCCTCATTGACAGCACCGGGGCCGAGGTCTACGGCGCTGGCCAGTGGCTGGAGGAAAAGCACGACACCAACTCCCGACGGACCTGGCGCAAACTGCACCTTGCACTGGATGCCGACAGCGGCGAGATCATCGCCCACGTCATGACCGACCAAGACACCGGCAACGGCTCGCAAGTCGAACCGCTGCTCGGCCAAATCGACACTCCGATCCGCCAAATCACGCCCGATGGTGCCTATGGTGGGAAGCCGACCTACAACGACGTCATCAAGCACGGCGCCGATGCTGTCGTCGTCATTCCGCCGCGCAACAATGCGATCAACTGCTCCGATACAGAAACCGCCAGTCAACGAGACCGGCACATCGCGGCGATCAACACGGGCGGACGGATGAAATGGCAAGCTGCGACCTGCCACGGCAAGCGTTCGCTGGTTGAGACCGCGATTGTCGGGCATCGACTGCGGCCACGATCCTTCCGCACGCAGCAGACGGAAGTCGCCATTGGCTGCACCGTGCTTAACCGGATGCTGGCATCCGAACGCCCGAAATCTGTCCGGTGCAAGCCGCCTACGACATAGCCACGGGATCATGGACTGGAATCCGGCCACTCCTTGAGCCATGCACCAACGCCATGTGTCGGAGCAAAAATATTTCCAGCGACCCATCCAAGCGGAATGACCTGTCTTTCTCTTAATGGTCGGAGGGCATAGAAATCTCCCTCGCTGCACTCGCATGTCAGCGCGCTGTTTCGAGAAGGCCCCGTAGCAATTCCATGAAAGCCTCCATTTCAGATCACATTCTTGCGTCTGCCGGCGCGCTTTTCTATCGAGAGGGTATCCGCGCTGTGGGCATCGATCGCATCATCGATGAGACCAAGGTCGCCAAGGCAACGCTCTACCGGCATTTTCCATCCAAGGATCATCTCGTCGCGGCCTATCTTAAGGATCGCCATGAGCGGGTAGTCCGCTCTTTGGACGCCGTCTTCGCCGAGGCAGCAAATCCGCGAGATCAGCTCAACCTGATCTTCGAGCGTCTGCATGAAAAAGCAGATAGCCCTGAATTTCGAGGGTGCGCATTTGCGCTTGCGGTCGCCGAGCATGGCGATTCAGAACGCGTCGTTGCCGTCGCGCGCAACCACAAAGCAACGGTGCGTCATTTGTTTGCCTCGCTCATGACGAGAGCAGGCGTAGAAGCAGTCCAGCCGGCCGCCCATCTTTGCCTTCTCTACGAGGGAGCACTCGCGACAGTCGCCGTCGGCCGCGATCCCCAGGCTGTTCTGACCGCCAGAGACTGCGCGCTTTTTGTATTTGACGTCGCGGTTTCTTCGATCAAAAAGGCTGAAAAGGCACAGCATGATAAAGGTAATTGACTATTTCTTCGGCATCGGCTCGCCCTGGTCCTTCATCGGCCTCGATGCGTTTACAGATCTTGCGCAAGCGCACGACATGTTGATCCGCCCGCACGTCATTTCCGTAATCGAAGAGAACGGCGGTATCTATTCCCGCAACAGGCCCGAGGTTCGGCGCGCCTACTGGATGAAAGACCTGAAACGCTGGGCGGCTTTGCGCGGCAAGACGCTCAATTTCGAAAATCGCGCCGCCCTTTCGGACCCGACTCCCGCGGGTTTCATGGTCATTGCGGCCATCGAGGATCGTTTGGATTGGCTAAAACTAACCCGCGCGCTACAGACGGCATTCTGGGCCGAAGCGGCGGATATCGGCCGGAGCGAGGTGCGTCAGGCGATCGCCAGTTCCGTCGGCTTCAACGGTGCGAAGCTGGAAGAACGCGCGAAGACCGAGGCCATCCAGTCGATCTGGCGATCCAACATCGAGATGGCCAAAGCCGCCGGCGTCTTCGGTCTTCCGACGTTTCGCTACGAAAATGAGCTCTACTGGGGGCAGGATAGCCTGCCCTTCCTTGAGCGCCACCTGAATGGCGAGAAGATCGCCGTCTGACGGCGCGTCTGTGAGACTTGGTACCGGCCAACCCGCATCGATGCCTGATCGTGACGGCATAGCGCGATTCCGGCTGTCACGGTCAGCACGGAAAAGGACGTTAAAGATGGGCATCCTATCCCCGAGCTATCGGTCCAATTACAGGCAAGATTCGATAACCGCTCATCGACCTCGCACGCGTTGCGTGACCAGCATGGCCGCGGCGAATCCATCCCACGCCGGCGATCCGAGGGCATCATGAACCCCGGCAAGATCCTGCCTGGGTGAGGATTGCCGATCTTTCCACCCTTGTTCACGGGAGACGCTGCGATGGACGGCTTCAAACCCCACAGCTCTCATTGGGGCGCATTCTACGGACGGTACCGGGGCGACGTCCTCGAAATCCGTCCCCATCCCGCCGACCCGCATCCATCGCCCCTGCTCGGCAACCTGTCCGCAATCGCTCATAGCCCCGCCCGCATCCGGCGCCCGGCCGTCAGGCGCGGCTGGCTTGAAGGCCGGCCTGATAATGCCGGAAAACGTGGGAGCGACGGATATGTCGAGGTCAGCTGGCCCGAAGCGCTCGATCTTGTCGCCAACGAGCTTCGCCGTGTTCACGCCGAAGCCGGACCGCAGGCCATTTTCGGCGGCTCGTACGGCTGGTCCAGCGCAGGGCGGTTTCATCATGCGCAAAGCCAGATCCACCGCTTCCTCAACGTGCTCGGCGGATATGTCAGATCGGTCAATACCTACAGTTCGGGCGCGGCGATGGTCATCATTCCGCATGTGCTCGGTCCTTACGATACCTTCGACCGAAAGAGCGTTACCTGGGAAGCGATAGAGCGCAGCAGCGAGCTGATCGTCGCCTTCGGCGGCATGGCGGTGAAGAATACCGATGTCCACGGCGGCGGCATCAGCCGGCACGTCGTACGCCCGACGCTGAGCAGCGCCCGTGCGCGCGGCGCGCGTTTCGTCCTCATCAGCCCGCTCAAGGATGACATTGCAGGTGATCTCGAGGCCGAATGGCTGCCGGTCATCCCGGGAACGGATGTCGCGCTCATGCTGGCGATCGCCTTCGTGCTCATCAGCGAGGGACGGCACGATCGGGAATTTCTCGACCGCTATACGACAGGCTATCCACGCCTTGAGGCCTATCTGCTGGGACGCGAGGATGGCATCGAGAAGAGCCCGCAATGGGCAGCCGGCATCTGCGGTATCGCCGCCGAGACGATCGTGGATTTGGCGCGCAGCATGGCGAATGCCCGAACGCTGATCACCGTCAGCCATTCGCTGCAGCGCGCCGATTACGGCGAGCAGCCGGTCTGGATGGGGATCGTACTGGCGGCCATGCTCGGCCAGATCGGCCTGGATGGCGGCGGCTTTTCCTATTCGCTTGGTGCGCTCGGCAATATCGGCAAAAGCCAGCTTGCCGTGCCCCTGCCGACGCTCAAGCAGTTTCACAATCCAGTGCCGGATTTCATTCCCGTCGCACGGATCGCCGACATGCTTCTGAACCCGGGCGAACCGTTCCATTACAATGGTCAGGCCCTGCATTATCCTGACATCCGCCTCGTCTATTGGGCCGGCGGCAATCCGTTCCACCACCATCAGGATCTCAACAGGCTTCGCCAGGCGTTCAAGAAGCCGGAGACGATTATCGTGCACGAGACGGCCTGGACGTCGTCTGCACGCCACGCCGATATCGTCCTGCCCGCAACCACGACGCTCGAGCGCGACGATATCGGTGCGGCCGACCGCGATCCGATGATGATCGCGATGAAGAAGCTGATTGAACCGGTCGGCGAAGCACGCTCCGACTACGAGATATTCGCTGATATTGCAGAGCGCCTCGGCAAGCGCGCTGAATTCACCGAAAATCGGTCAAGCCGTGAGTGGCTCGCTTTCCTCTTCGAGACCACGCGAACAGCCCTCGTCGCCGCCGGTCATCCGGCGCCGGACTTCGAAACGTTCTGGGAAAAGGGAGAGCTGCTGCTACCGGTAAGACCCGACGACGGCGGGCCTGCGCGCGCATTCCGGGCCGATCCGAACGCCCATCCGTTGCCGACGCCATCGGGCAAGATCGAAATTTTCTCCGAAACAATCGAGAGCTTTGGTTATGACGATTGCCGCGGCCATCCACGTTGGTATGGACCGGACCCGAAGACGGAAGCGGCGGAAGGTCCCTATCCTCTTTATCTCGTCTGCAACCAGCCCCACTCGCGCCTTCACAGCCAGCTGGACTATGGTGACTTCAGCCGTTCCACCAAGATCGGCGGCCGGGAACCGCTGCGCATCCACCCTGCCGATGCCGCAGAGCGTGGCATTTCGGACCGCGATATCGTCAGGCTGTTCAACGCCCGCGGCAGTTGCCTCGCCGCCGCTGTCATCAGTAGGGATGTAAGACCGGGTGTCATGCAGCTTGCCACCGGCGCATGGTTCGAGCCCGATAACGCTGAAGCTGCGATGGCCATGTGCGTTCACGGAAATCCGAACATCCTCACCCGTGACGCCGGCACATCGCAGCTTTCCCAAGGCTCGACGGGCCAGCTGACGAAGGTCGATGTCGAGCGCTTTACCGGTGAACCGCCGCCCGTACGCATTCTCGATGGAATGACGTTTATCGTCGGATAGACCGTCGTCACGCAATCCCGCTCGCCCGGCACTCGACCGGCGGAAATCCTGATCCTCGTGCTTCAGATCGCGCTGACAAAATAATCTACAAATTTGATGGAAAAAGAACAACCAGTCTTTCTCGAAACCGATCCGCTCACATAGGCTCCTGTTCGTCATTAGCCCGGCAACCAAACAGGACTGCTTCATGAACGACCGTTCTCCTCGCCTTCTTCTTTCCCGGCGTCGTCTGCTGACCGCCACCTCTGCGCTGGCATTTGCCGCCTTGGTCGCAACAGCGAATGTAACCCCGGCATTGGCTGAGGACGGCGCGCATGATGGCGGAGATGTCGTCTTCCTGATCGATTCGCTGGGCGACACCTGGATTCCCAACAACAGCGCGATCTCCAGCTTTCAGGGCCATATCTGGGGCCATGTCACCGACAAGCTTCTTTATGTCGATGCCGACGGCAAGGTAAGCCCGTGGATCGCCGAGCGCTGGGAGCAGAATGACAATGCGACGGAATTCACCCTGCATCTGAAGACCGGCGTGACCTTCTCCGACGGGAGCCCGCTCGATGCAGCAGCCGTCGTTGCCAATCTCGACATCTGGTATGCCGGACGCAAGAGCGAGGGCATCAACCCGATCGGCCTGTTCCCCAAGACCTATGATCATGCCGAAGCCGTCGATGCGACGACCGTGAAGGTTTTCTTCAAGAAGCCGACCCTCGGCTTCATCCCGACACTCGGCTATCACGGCTCTATCCTCATCTCCCCGAAGACCATCGCCTCGCCGGCAAGCGCCCAAGCGGACCTGAGCAGGACCTCCGGCAGCGGCCCCTATGTCGTGGAGTCCTGGAAGGAAGGCGACTACGTCAAGCTTGCCAAGCGAAAGGATTACAACTGGGGTCCTGCCGCGGTCGGCCAGACCGGTCCCGCCCATCTCGATACGATCACCTACAAGCTCGTCTCGGAACCGTCGCTGCGCGTCGCGGCCGTCCAGTCCGGGCAGGCCGACGTTGCCTATAACGCATCGCCGCAGGAGCTCGAGTCTCTCAAGTCGGAAGGCCTCACGGTAGCGACGCCTCGCTATCTCGGCTTCGTCAACGGCTGGGCGATCAACACCAAGCTTGCGCCCTATGACGACGTGAGGGTTCGCCAAGCACTTCAGGCTGGCATCAATCGCCAGGAGATCATCGACACGGTCTATACGCCCGACTGGAAGCTTGCGACGTCGTTCATCCAGAGCAACGTTCCGGGTGCGACCGACCAGAGCCCGCTGCTTGCCTACAATCCTGAAAAGGCAGAGAAGCTTCTCGACGAGGCAGGCTGGAAGAAGGGAACGGACGGCATTCGCGTCAAGGATGGCAAGCCGCTGTCGCTGACGTTGAATTCCAACCCCTACCTCGCGACATCGAAATCGATCGACGAACTGATTGCCCAGCAGCTCGGCAAGATCGGCTGGAAGGTCGATATCCGTGCCTATGACGTCGTCACCTTCGGGCAGAAGGTAAAGTATGGCGGCGCGGGCGTACCGGCATATGAGGTGACGCGCTCCTTCATCGACGCCGGCACCGTCGCCAGCATCCTGACGAATGCCAACAATGGCGAGAACTGGTTTGCGCTCGACGAGAGCGACAAGACCCTCAACGACTTGCGCGACAAGATCGCCGGCGCCGGCTCCATCGAAGCCCGCAAACCGCTGCTCGATGAGTTGCAGAGATACGTCCTCGACCAGGGTTATTTCATTCCGCGGACACAGATCGTCCAGCGCATCTATGTGCAGTCGCCTAAGCTCAAGGGAGCGGTCTACAACGGCGTCGCCTATGCCAGCTACTACACCGCCACGAAAAGCGAATAGTCCGGCCGTTCAACAGACACAGAGGTGATGGGCATGAGAAAAGCCTATTTCGTGTATGCCGGAAAGCGGCTCCTGCAAGCGATCGTCGTGATCCTGTTGTCTTATGTCTTCACCTTTGTCGTCGTCAGCATCCTGCCCGGCGATCCGATTACCAACGTCCTGAACAACCCGCAGAACGGCTTCACCCCGGATGAGATCAAGGAGATCATCGCCGCGCAGGGATTGGACAAGCCGGTCCCCGTGCAGCTCTGGAACGCCTTTTCCGGCTTCGTGACTGGCGATCTTGGTCTGTCGATGCGAACTAACCGGCCGGTGGCAACGCTGATTGCGGAGGTTCTGCCGTCGACACTCGTGCTTGCCTCGGCGGGGCTCGCGGTTGCGCTGTTCCTGGCGGCAATCATCGCCTACGGCACGCAATTTCTGCCCCGGCGGCTTGGCCAGGGACTGCTCCGCGGCTTCCCGTCGCTGTTCCTGTCGGTTCCGAACTTCGTGATCGGCCTGGTGCTGATCCATCTCTTCGGCTTTCAGCTCGGCGTCTTTCGCGTCATCCAGCCCGACAGTTTCTGGGCAACGCTTTTCGCGGCGATCGCCCTCGGCATTCCGATCTCGGCACAGATCGCCGAAGTCCTGATTGCCAATCTCGACCATGAATCCAGCCAGGATTATGCCGCCGTCGCACGTGGACGCGGGCTCGGCCAGATGCGTCTCTTCGTCATGCACCTGCTCAAGCCCTCATCGCTTCCGGTCATCACGGTCGTCGCTTTGACGATCGGCGAATTGCTCGGGGGCTCGCTGATAACCGAGACGGTGTTTGGCCGAAACGGGCTCGGCAGCCTGGTGCAGCGGTCGGTCAGCACGCAGGACCTGCCGGTCCTGCAAGCCGTCGTCTCGCTCGCCGCAGTGGTCTTCGTGGTCGTCAACCTGATCGCCGACCTTACCTATCCGCTGCTCGATCCGCGCGTCAAACTTCTCGGCGGGCAAGACCGCCGTCCGACGACCGCCGACGACAGCTCTCTCCCCATCTCCAAGGGGCTGACCCCATGACACTTGCCTCTGTTTCCTCCACCCCCCGCACGACCGCGCTCAGCCGTCTGACGGGCCTGCGCGTGCCGCCCGTCGTCATCCTTTCGTTTCTGGTCGTTGCTCTGGCGATCGGCTGGTCTTTGGCGCCCAGCCTGTTTACCCATTACGATCCGGTGAACGGCACTCCCGCTCAAAAGCTGCTCGGCCCAAGTGCGGCACACTGGTTCGGTACTGACCATCTCGGCCGCGACCTCTATACACGCGTCGTCTATGGCACGGCTTCTTCGGTGGCGAGCGCACTGATTGCAGTCGTCATCGGCGTCGTCGCCGGCGGAATTATCGGACTGCTGGCCGGCTTCTTCGGCGGCTGGGTGGACACGGTCTTTGCCCGGCTCGTCGATGTGTTGCTGGCCATCCCCAAATTCCTGCTGGCGGTCATCGTCGTCACCGCAATCGGTTTCGACACGACCAATGCGGCAATCGCGACCGGCATCTCAGCCGTTGCGCTGTTTGCCCGGGTGATGCGCTCCGAAGTCATCAAGACCCGACAGGCCACATTCGTCGAATCGTCCTTCCTCCTCGGTGGCTCGCGCTGGCACATTCTGTGGCGTCACGTGCTTCCGAACGCATCGCGATCGGTGCTGCCGCTTGCCGTCCTGCAGTTTGGCGATTCCATCCTGGTGATCGCCAGCCTCGCCTTCCTTGGCTACGGCGATCCGCCGCCGGCCTCCGACTGGGGTCTGCTGATCTCGGTCGGCAAGGATTACCTCAAATGGCCCTGGCTGGTTTATGCCCCGGCCCTCGTCACGATCGCAACCGTCCTCTCTGTAAACAGGATCAGCCGATGGCTCCGCAAGACAGACTGACCATGCTTTCAAACCGCCCATCGACCCCGCTGCTGCGGGCCGGAGGATTGTCGGTCGCCTACAGTACCCATAGGGTCGTCAGCAATGTCGGCTTCGAGCTTGGACGCGGCAAAGGTCTCGCGCTGATCGGCGAATCCGGATCGGGAAAATCGACCATCGCCCGCGCCGTCCTGCGACTGCTTCCCGCAGCGGGACATGCCACGGGCCGCCTCGAATTCGAGGGCCAGGAGCTTCTGGGGCTTCCGGAGCGCCGCTTCCGTCCATTCAGGGGACGCAGGATCGGTTTCGTGCCGCAGGACCCCGGCAACTCCTTGAACCCGGTCCGCACCATCGGCGCGCAGGCGATGGAAGCGGCCGCACTGCTCGACGAAACGGACAAGGTGCTTCGCAAGGCACTCGTTCTTGAGACATTCGCACAGGTCGGGCTCGACAATCCCCAGCGCGTCTACGACTCCTATCCGCATCAACTTTCCGGCGGCATGCTCCAGCGCGTGCTGATCGGGCTCGCCGTTCTGCCGCGGCCGTCGCTGCTGGTCGCAGACGAGCCGACCTCCGCGCTCGATGTGACGATCCAAAAGCGGATTCTCGACCTGTTGTCGAAGTTGCAGGAGGAACTGCAGATCAGCCTTCTCCTGATCACCCACGACCTGGCGATCGCAGCCGAGCGCGCGGATTCCATCGTGGTCCTCAAGGACGGCATCGTCCAGGAGGCTGGCAGTACCGCTACGATATTCTCCGCGCCTTCCTCCTCTTACGCCAGAAAACTTCACGGCGACGTGCCGGCACTCAACCCGAACCGGTACCGGCCGTTGCGAGAGCCCGGTTTCCGGCATCTTGGCGCCCCGCGTGAAAGGACACCGAAGATCGAGGTCAGCGGCGTAACGAAGACCTTCACCGTCGACGGCAAGGTGCTGACCGCCGTCAACGACGTCTCGTTCGACGTTCAGGCGGGAACGACGCATGCGCTGGTCGGTGAATCCGGATCCGGAAAGACAACGGCGATCCGGCTTCTGCTCGGGCTTGAGCAGCCCGACGCCGGGAAGATCACTGTTGGCGGCGAACAGGTCAACGGTCGATCACCCGAACAGCTGCGCTCTGTCTGGCGGCACCTGCAGCTCGTCTACCAGAACCCCTTCACATCGCTTGATCCGACCTGGAACGTCGAGAGGCTCGTGCGCGAGCCGCTGGACCGCTTCAAGATCGGGACCCATCAGGAGCGGGCACTTGCGGTGCGCAGGGCGTTCGCAAACGTCGGGCTGGGAGAGCATCTCCTGTCCCGCAAGCCCGGCGCCTTGTCTGGCGGCCAGCGCCAGCGCGTCGCCATTGCCCGCTCGCTTGTCCTGAAACCTGACGTGATCGTGCTTGACGAGCCTACCTCCGCGCTCGACGTCAGCGTTCAGGCCGATATTGTCGAGGTACTGCTGTCGCTGCAGGTCAAGCTCGGCCTTACCTATATTTTCGTGTCGCATGATCTGGCGCTCGTGCGCCAGCTTGCCCACACGGTCTCGGTCATGCAGCGCGGACGCATCGTCGAGCATGGCACCGTGGGTGAGATCTTCGACACCCCCCGCCAGGCCTATACGCGCTCGCTGTTGGAATCGATCCCTTCGGGTGCCGCACGTTTCACACGCACCCAACCCCCGCAGCACCGGCCGATCTTCGACAAGGAAAAGATTGCATGACCGTCATCGCCCCCGCCGCGGCGCCGTCCGCGTCATTCCGTCCGAAGAAGCGGCTTGGCTTCAACACGCGCGTCTCGTTCAACGACGAGACCGGGCCTGCCCACGGCTTGCGGGAGGGCATCGAACTTTTCAAGGCGGCCGAACGTCTGGGCTACCAGTCGGGCTGGGCCTATCAGCGCCATTTCGACCATTATCTGTCCTCACCGCTCCCCTTCTTTGCCGCAGCCGGCCAACACACCAGCCATATCGTCCTCGGTTCGGCCGTCATTCCGATGCGCTATCAGGACCCCATCCTGCTGGCGGAAGCCGCAGGCACGACAGATCTCCTGATCGGCGGCCGGCTGGAACTGGCGATCTCGACCGGCTCCAACGCCGCCTTCGATGCCGTCTTCGGCACGGTCGATACCGATGCCCGGACGGAAGCCAAGCGCCGTCAGGCCCGTTTTCTTTCCGCGATCGCAGGCGAAGTTCTGCACACCATCACAGGACCCGGCCAGGGTGCCGCGGAGGGCAGCCAACTGAGGGTGACGCCGCATAGTCCGACCCTTCGCTCGCGCATCAGACAGGGCTCCGCCAGCCTTGGATCGGCGATACAAGCCGCCGAACTCGGCATCGGGCTGATAGCGGGAACCGTACAGCATGATCACGCCGAAGGTGAGAGCTTCGCAGATTATCAGGCGCGCTGCATCGAGGCTTTCCGAGCCACCTGGCGGAGGGAACGGACAAGCGAGCCGCCGCCTGTTGCTGTGGCAGCGTCAATCCTGGTCGGCACCACGCCGGACCTTCGCGAAAAATACGCCGCCTATGATCTCGAGCGTCGCACCCAAGGCATTGCGGCATCGCGGCCGAAGGGCGCGCTTGAGCCGAGCTCGCGGACCAATCAGCCGCCAGGAAGCCAGATCTCACCGGTCTTCCACGGCACGCCGGACCAGGTCATGGAAGCGGTGCTCAGTGATCCCGGCCATGCCGCGGCCGACGAAGTCGTCCTCTTTCTGCCGCCTGCCTTCGACCTTGCCGAGAACATCCGGCTGCTCACCGATCTTACTGAAACCGTCGCTCCAAGCCTCGGTTGGTCGCCCGACTGGTAAGGCCGCCGCCCGGCCAGATCTTCCGCGGAGCGATTAGGGAATATTTTCTATAGTTTCAATGGAAATAGAAAGACCTGTCTTCCTTACTTCTTAGCTGCCGCCTAACTTTTGTCCAACATTCGACAATCAGAGGAGCTCCCATGTCCGCGGAATTCATCAGCGTTAGCTTTCCCAACGCCTCGAACGATCTCAATCCCATCCCGGACGCTCCGGTGGATCCCAGCTATCTCGAGCGCTATGCACGCGCGCTCGATGACTACGGCTTCAACTATACGCTGATCCCCTACTCGTCCTCGTCCTTCGACCCATTCACCATTGGCGCCACCGTCCTTGCGCATACGAAGAACATCAAGATCATCGTCGCGCTCAGGCCCAATACCGTCTATCCGACAGTCGCGGCCAAATCGCTTGCCACACTTGACCAGTTGAGCGGCGGGCGCGTGGTTGTCCACTTCATAGCCGGCGGCAGCGATGACGAGCAGGCGCGCGAGGGCGACTTCCTCCACAAGGAGCAGCGCTACGAGCGGCAGGAGGAATATATCCGTATCCTGCGGCTTGCATGGAGCTCAACGGAGCCCTTTGATTTCGACGGCAAATACTACCAATTCAAGCAATTCCGCAGTGCCGTTCGCCCGACGCACGGACTGATCCCGATCTCGCTCGGCGGATCATCGGACGCCGCCTACCGCATTGGCGGCTCTCTCTGCGACATCTTCGGACTGTGGGGCGAGCCTCTGGCGGAAACCAAGCAGCAGATCGAGCGGATCTATGCCGAGGCGGCAAAGGCCGGTAGGACCGACCGGCCTCGAATCTGGGTGACCTTCCGTCCGATCGTCGCGGAGACCGACGAACTGGCTTGGGAAAAAGCTCACCGGGTCCTCGATCGCCTTAAGGAAAACCGGGAAAAGGGCCTTCATCGCGCGCCGCCCGCCGCCCCTCGCCCCGCCAATGTCGGATCGCAGCGGCTTCTCGACATTGCCGCACGCGGCGACGTCCATGATCGCGCCTTATGGTATCCGACGGTTACGGCGACCAATGCCTCCGGGGCAACCACCGCGCTTGTCGGATCGCCGCGCACGATCGCCGATTCGATCCTCGACTATATCGATCTCGGCGCCGACCTGATCTCTATCCGCGGCTACGACAACTTCAACGACGCCGTCGACTACGGCCGCTATATCCTGCCGCTGGTGCGTGAGGGCATACGCGAACGGGAAGAGGCAAAGAAGAAGGCCGCGGCTTGATGATCGCCCATGACACGCCTTTCGATCCAGGCCTGCTGAAGGCGACGACGCGTGCTCTTGCGGACGCTGCCCCGGAGGCGGACCGGACCGGGGACTTCCCATGGGTCGGTATCCGCGCGGTTCATCAAAGCGGCCTGCTCGAAAGCACCGTCGCGGCGAGATATGGTGGCGCCGGCGCAACCCTATACGAGGTCGCGACGATCCTTGCGGCGCTCGGCCGGGGTGATCCGTCGGTCGCGCTCATCAGCGCGATGACGATCTTCAACCATCTCGGCCAGGCAACAAAAAGCCATTGGCCGGAGGATCTCTATACGAGCCTGCTCGCACAGGCCAAGCAGCATCCGCTGCTTCTCAACGCCGCGCGTGTCGAGCCCGAGCTCGGCTCACCCGCCCGTGGCGGCCTGCCGGCGACGGTCGCTCGCCGTACCGCCACCGGCTGGTCGATCACCGGCCGCAAGCGCTTCGTCACCGGCGCGCACGGACTGACCCATTTCCTGGTCTGGGCACACACCGATGAAACACCCGCCCAGGTGGGAACATTCGTCGTTCCGAACAAGCTTCCGGGCATTCGCGTGATCGAGAACTGGAACAGCCTTGGCATGCGTGCCTCCGGCTCTCACGATGTCGAATATACCGATGTGGAAATCCCGCTGGAAAATGTCATCGATCTCGTCGATCCATCCGTTGCCCAGCAGGACAACCGTGCCCACGCAGCAATCACGTTGGCGCTGACCGCGCTCTATCTGGGGGTGGCCGAAGCGGCACAGGAGGCGTTCATCCGTTTTGCCCACGAGCGTGTTCCAACAAACCTCGGCCATCCGATCGCTCGTACCGAACGCTTCGTGACGCTTTCCGGTGAAATCGACCTTCTCGTCTCCGGTGCCCGGCAGATCATTTTCGATGCCCTGAAGGACAAGCAAGCCGAGGCCGAAAAGCACATACGGGCCCGGCTGCTTGCGGGCCGGCAGCTGCGCGACGCGGTACAGATCGCCGTGCGCGGCATTGGTAATCCCGGCCTCGGGAACGAACTGGGACTGGAACGCCATTTCCGGGACATTCAGTCGGTGCTCGTCCATGCGCCGCAGGAAGACACATCCATTTCCATTCTCGGGCGCGCCGCCTTCGAACGTTGGAAGAGCGAAAGGGACGCGCCATTGGCGCCTCCGGTCAGTCTCACCGTATTGAAGACGGCCTGATCATGACACGCTACATCATCATCGGTGCCGGCGCGGTCGGCGCGAGCCTTGCTGCCGAGTTCGAAACGCATGGCATTCCCTATGTGCTCGTTGGACGCGGCGCCCAGATTGCCCATATCGCCGCTCACGGTCTCTCGTATCGACGGGCGGGCGCACACAGTGTGCTCCGGCTCAAGACCGCCGACACAGCTTCGCCGCCAACGCTTCGCCCGGGTGATATTCTTGTCCTTGCGGTCAAGGCACAGGATGTCGAATCGGCCACGAAATTCTGGGCCTGGCGGCAGGTCGAGGGTAAAGGCTCTGCATCGGAACTGCCTCTCGTAACATTGCAAAACGGGCTCGCCGCGGAAGATATCGCGCTGCGGCGCTTCGATCGTGTCTATGCGGCCAGTATCCGCATTCCGGCGTGCTACACCGTCACCGGCGAGGTCGTCGTCGGAGGCGAGCCAAATGTCGGCATCGTCGCCCTTGGCCGCTATCCCGAAGGGCTCGACGACACGGCCGTGTCGATCGTCGCCGATCTTGCAAAGGCGGGCTACCTCGCCGAAGCGCGCCCCGACATCCGGCGATGGAAGGCAGCCAAGCTCGAACATAACGTTACCAATGCGGTCGAGCTTTTCGCAGGTTCTCCCGAGCTTCGCTCAGAGGCCGCAGCCAGGTTGGCCCAAGAGGCACGCGCCGTTCTCATTGCTGCCGGTTACGATCCGGCAGCCCCCTCGGAGTGGACGATCGACATCTCGTCCTGGCGCGTCGCGCCAGAGAGCGGCATCAAACCCGGCCAGCAATCGACCTGGCAAAGCTTCATTCGCGGCACCTCAAGCGAGGTCGATTACCTGAACGGCGAAATCGTCCGGCTAGGAAGAATTCACGGCGTCGCAGCACCTATCAACGCAGCCTTCCAGCGGGCAGCAGCGAGGCTTGCGATCGATGGCCATTCCCCAGGCACGCGAGATATTGGCGAATTCTATCCCGTCATTACCGAAAGGGCAGCACTGAGCGGGCCTGCGGCCCCGCAAACCGACAGAAAGGAAAGATATGGGAACCCCTAGGATCGCCGCGATATCTGGAAGCTTTAGTCGGCCTTCCAAAACCACAGCGCTCGTGCAGCATGTCGCCGGACGCGCAAGCGATCGCTACGGCTTTGATAGGGTGACTTACGACATGATTGATGTCGGGCCATCGCTCGGTACTTCTCTTCTGGCGCAAAGAACTCGATGACAAGGCACAGCATGTCATCGAGGAGATTGTCGACGCCGATATTTTGATCGTCGGTGCTCCAACCTATAAGGGTACATATCCTGGCCTGTTCAAGCATCTGATCGATCTCATCGCCCCCCATGAGCTCAAGTCGAAACCGATCCTCATCACGGCAACTGGCGGCGGCGATCGTCACGCGCTGATGGCGGAGCACCAGTTGCGCCCATTATTTGGATTTTTCATGCCTCGCGCTGCAGGACAGCGAAACCGGTCATAGCAAGGCTGTTCGCCCTCGGCGGACTGGGAGCCAAGCCCCCCGAAACCCTTCCGAAACGTCAGGGACAATTGAGCTTTTCTTGAGTTTTGAAACAGATGTTGCGATTTTACATCATGCGGTTCATGTGTTTCATATTTCGGCAGATCGCATCGTGTTTAATCAATCGGCTTGACGAGGGTTCGTCCGCACGTGCTTCCCGTGCATCCTAAGTCATTCTGCCATATGGTTTTTTCGCCATGATCTTTGTCTACCTACGGAGGTGATGGGTACGACGAAGGCACAAAATTGGGGCATAGGCTGATTTCCACGCGAAATCGCCACGCAAATTTTCAATGCGACAAGATCAATAAAGCGTTCTACATTTGCGTACAGCGTCGAAGAGCAAACTTCGGACGCGTCAACAAAGGGGAACGTCTCCATGAAAATGCGCATTCGTCATCTGCTGATCGGCGCGGTTGCAGCCGCCATATCCTTCGGTGCCGCTCAGGCGAAAGACCTCGTCGTGGCCACCGATACCGCCTTCGTGCCGTTCGAATTCAAACAAGGCGACAAATATGTAGGCTTCGATATCGACCTGTGGGATGCGGTCGCCAAGGATATCGGCGTGACCTACACGCTTCAGCCGATGGACTTCAACGGTATCATCCCTGCACTCCAGACCAAGCAGGTCGATGTTGGCCTCGCCGGCATCACCATCAAGGACGAGCGCAAGAAGGTCATCGATTTCTCCGACGGCTATTACGATAGCGGTTTCCTGCTGATGGTACCTGCAGACAGCAAAATTGTCGGCCCAGCCGACCTGAAAGGCAAGACGCTCGCAATCAAGACCGGCACCTCTGCCGCCGACTACGCCAAGGCGAACTTCAAGGACACGGAACTGCGCCAGTTCCCCAATGTCGACAACGCCTACATGGAACTTCAGACCGGTCGAGTGGACGCCGCCATGCACGATACGCCGAACGTGCTCTATTACATCAAAACCGCCGGCGGCGGAAAGGTAAAGGCCGTGGGCGAGCAGATGATGGCGCAGCAATATGGCATCGCCTTTCCGAAGGGCAGCGATCTCGTCACCAAGGTAAACGCCTCGCTTGCCAAGCTCAAGAAGGACGGCACCTACACGGCCATCTACAAGAAGTGGTTCGGCGCTGAGCCGAAGCTCTGATCGCCCGGTAGCCTCATGCGCGTCGGTTCCTCCGACGCGCAGTTCACGGGAGTATTCCAATGCAATTCGACTGGTCGGTGGTCATCGACGCACTGCCCGCCCTTCTCGGCGGCGCGCGCTTGACCGTTCTTATCGCCTTTGCGGGTCTTGTCGGCGGCATCGCCGTCGGCGCCGTCGCAGGTTTCATGCGCGCCTATGGCAACTGGCTGCTCAACGCCATCGCCTTCGTCTATGTGGAAATCATTCGCGGCACGCCCATCGTCGTGCAGGTGATGTTCATCTATTTCGCCTTGCCGATGCTGGCCGATATCCGCGTGAATCCCATGACGGCCGCCATCACCGCGATCATCGTCAATGCGGGCGCCTACATAGCGGAAATCGTTCGCGGTACCCTGCTTTCCGTCAGCAAAGGCCTCCAGGAAGCAGGCCTCGCGCTCGGCCTGCCGATGTGGAAGGTGCTGGCCTATGTCGTCGGGCCGATCGCCTTTCGCCGCATGATCCCGCCGCTCGGCAATCAATTCATCGTCAGCCTGAAGGATACGTCGCTTTTCATCGTCATCGGTGTCGGCGAATTGACGCGGCAGGGACAGGAGATCATGGCGGCCAATTTCCGTGCCGTGGAGATCTGGACCGCAGTCGCCATCCTTTACCTCATCCTGACCGGCGTCCTGACTTTCGCCCTCCGCTTCACCGAAAAGAGGATGCGCATCCTATGAGCATCGTGGAATTCAGAAACGTCACCAAGACCTTCGGTCCAATCACGGTGCTCAAGGATGTCAATCTCAACATCGAGGCTGGCGAGGTCGTGGTGCTGATCGGTCCGTCCGGCTCAGGCAAATCCACCCTTTTGCGCTGCATCAATGCGCTGGAGGAAATCGATGGCGGTGATCTCGTCGTCGATAATATCAGCGTGCGCGAGGGACGCTCGCGCGTGCGCCTCATCCGCCAGGAAGCGGGCATGGTGTTCCAGCAATTCAATCTCTTCCCGCAGATGACGGCACTGGAAAACGTTGCCTTCGGCCCTCGCCGCGTCCGCAGCCTCAGCAAAGCCGAAGCGACGGAACAAGCCAAAACACTGCTCGCGAAGGTGGGGCTGGCGGAGCGGGGCCACCACTACCCCTCGGAATTGTCCGGTGGACAGCAACAGCGCGTCGCCATTGCTCGTGCGCTCGCGGTCAAACCGAAGCTCATGTTGTTCGATGAGCCGACCTCGGCCCTCGATCCGGAATTGCGACAGGAAGTGCTCAAAGTGATGCAGTCACTCGCCGAAGAGGGCATGACGATGGTCGTCGTCACCCACGAGATCGCCTTTGCGCGGCAGGTGGGAACGCGGTTGATTTTCATGGAGGGCGGCAAGATCACTGTTGACGGCAACCCGGCTGCTCTTCTCGATAATCCCGAAAATCCCCGCCTTCGTGAGTTCCTCCAGCATGTCCATTAATATTTCCAATCAGCTTACATCAATCACCATGGAAGGTGACAGCCATGGCATTGGCAAGGCGCTCGGTCGCCAGGGCGCTGCCGCCGCGCATCATCATCTCGTTCGCACGCACGCCTGGGCGGTCGTAAGCTCCTTTTGCGATAGCGACCGTGTGCGCGTAGCGCTGTCCTTGACCGAAAAGCACTACCCACAACACCTGGAGGAGTTGCATGGCCTTGCCGAAGGGCTCGATCTTCCGTTTGAGAAGGTCTTCGCCTGGAACTGCCGAGGCGATATCTGGACGATGAGTCCGGACGGCTGTACGACCGTGCAGCTCCCGGGCATTCAACCGGTTGTCGCCCATAACGAGGATGGGGACCCGGGCTTGCGCGCCGGATGCGCGATGGCCACGGTGCGGCCCAAGCAGGGTCGCACTTTCTCGGCTTTCGTCTATCCCGCCTCCATTCCCGGCCACACATTCGCGATCAACGATGCTGGTCTTGTAGTGACCGTCAACAACATCCGTTCGCGACGGAGCGGTGACGGACTGCCCCGCATGGTCTTGACACGGGCGCTGCTCGACTGTGCGTCTCCGGAAGAAGCTATCGATTTGCTGCGGGCCATGCCGAGATCGGGCGCCTTCCACCTTACCCTTGCCTCCCCTGGCGCAAAGGACATTTTCAGCGTCGAATTCACCCACGAGGATGTATCGGTTGTGCGGCTGATGGCGCCCTCCAGCCATGCCAACCATCTGATCCACGACCGAATGGGGAAGGAAGAACAGGTGGTGACGGCTTCCTCCCAGTCACGACAACGACGCGGGGATGCGATGATCGCATTGGCCGGTGAAGCGGGCGTCGAACCCCTTGCCATTCTGCGCGACACGAACGAGGAGGCGTTGCCCATCTATCGCACGCAACCAGACGATCCCGATAACGAGAACACGCTGGCGACCGCACACTTTGCCATCGGGGCGGACAAGGTGGAATGCACCGTCTATGATGGCCCAGAATCGGTTCCGCGCTTTCGTTTTTCAAACGATGCGCTTTGTTTCGCGTGAGGGTTTTGAATGACGGGCAGCGACCTGCCAACCACTTTTGAGCGTCCGCAGACGCTGGAAGAACTGCGGGCGCTGACCGTCGGCATAAGGCGTGGGGAGACGAGCCTGTCTTTGGGCAGCAAAGCGCTCGATGTCTTATCGCGACTGGTCGACATACCAGAACAGGCAGCGGTACGGACCATTTCGGAACTGTCAGCGGCGCTTGGCGTCAACCCATCGACGCTCACCCGGCTGGCTCAGCGTCTGGGCTATGGTGGCTTCAACGATTTTCAGGGCATTTTTCGCGAAGCAATCACCGACGACGAGCGCTACTTCTACAGTCGTCAGGCAGGCCGGCTGATTTCCGCACCACAAGGCGATGGCGAAGAGCATGCGGTGCTCGAAAGGCTGGCAACGGAATCGAAAGCCAACATCGACGGCTTCCTTGCCCAACTCGACAACAGGCACCTGCGCGCCGCCGCGGCGCTGTTGGCCCATGCGCCCCGTATTCGCGTCTATGGAGTGCGGCAATTCCATGCCTTCGCAAGCTTCCTCACCTACGGACTGTCAATGCTGCGCGACGACATCGGCCTTCTTGACGCACCGCGACTCGGTGAAGCGGAAGGGATTGCGCAGCTTGCGGCCGGCGACGTGCTTGTCGTCGCCAGTTGCGCGCCCTATACGCGAAATGTAGCGGATGTCGCGACCATTGCCGCGCGTTACGGCATTCGTGTGATAGCTGTGACAGACACCCGGTCGTCACCGCTTGTCGCGCCTTCCGAACATGCTTTTTTCGTGCCGCATGCCAGCAGCTTCTTCAGCAACAGCATGGGTGCCTATGTCGTTTTCTGCGAGGGCCTGCTCAACCTCGTTGCGCGCATTCTGGGCGAAAGCGCCGTCAGCGCCCTTGCGAGGCGTGAAGCGCTGATCAAGGACCTGCGGATCGAAGCGGATAACCCATGACGGCGATCCGGCTCATATCTTCCGACGCGGAATAGATGTCGCATAGGTGTTCAGGGCTTTAAGATGCTGATCTACGCGCTTCAACTCCTCAAGGCCCGCAGACTCGTCCCGCGCTGCCAGCAACCCACATAGGACTTCCGAGATAGCGAGCGCCGGCGTCAACGTGTGAAAGAAGGTCTGGCTTTCGGTCGGACAGAGAATGAGGTCGTCGGCGATGGAAACCAGCGGAGAAACCTCGCTGTCGGTGATCGCAACGATTCCCATTCCCTTGCCGCGGGCGGTTTCCGCCAGTTCAAGCGTCACGCGGGCATAAGGATTGATTGAGATTACGAGCAGAACGTCCTGCGCGCCGGCGCGAATGAGCCCGTCGCCGCCCGTTCCAGCCGGACCATCGAGATGCACGGTTTTTTCGCCGAGCAAGTTCATGACATAGTGGAAATGCCATACCACGGAGTTGCAGGAGCGGAGCCCGAGAACATAGATCCGGCGTGCTTCGTGCAGCCGAGTTGCGGCCGAACCGAGCCGTTCCAGCGAATGGGGCTCGCAAAGGCTGGCAATCTGTGCCGAAAGCCCGCTGAGCATCCGTTCCGCCAAGCCTTCTTTGGCTTCACCGCTCCGATGCCCTCCTTTTAGAGCCGCGCGAGCGGCAAAGCCCTCGCCACCGCCACGGATAACCTCGGCATAATGCATGCGAATGTCGTCATAACCGGACAAACCCAGGAACTTCGCAAGCCTAGTCATAGTCGAGGGCTGCACACCGGCGTTCCGCGCAAGTTGCCGCATGGAGACGAGCGCCACTTCCTGTGGATGCTCGATGATGTGACGAGCCGCCTGTTGCAATTGCGGCGACATACCGTCGAAGCGTTCGACAATATGCGAACGCAGAGAATCGTTCTGCAACACTTGGTTCATGCCGTGCCTCACTGTTTCAATCATGCTGTTCCCGAGACCTGCACGCAAGTCAATATTTTACAGCGCGCCACTTCGCTCCGCACCGAATTGTCGAGAGAAGATACAATCGTCTCGTTTCGCATAATATAAAACAATCGTTGCACTCGTCGTTTAAATCTGCAATCTGGCTCGTGACGACATTCTCTCCGTCACCGCGAACAGCGCGCAGCCAGGACACACCGATGACCAAAATTCTCCACCGCTCCATCGCATCCGATCTGCCACACGCCGTTGCTGGAGAGGGGGTCTACATTATTGACAGCGAAGGCCGCCATTATCTGGACGGTTCGGGCGGTGCCGCCGTCAGCTGCCTCGGCCACAATCACCCCGAAGTGCTGGAAGCTATGAGGGAGCAAATGGGCCGCATCAGCTATGCCCATACATCCTTCTTCACCACGGATGCAGCCGAAGAGCTTGCCGAGAAACTTGTGGTGCTGACGCCTGAGGGCCTCGATTACGTTTATCTGGTTTCGGGCGGCTCGGAAGCCGTGGAGGCTGCGCTTAAGATGGCCCGCCAGTACTTCGTGGAGATCGGTCAGCCGCAGCGGCGCCATATCATCGCACGCCGGCAGAGCTATCACGGCAATACGATCGGTGCGCTGGCCGCAGGTGGCAACGCATGGCGACGCGCGCAATTCCAGCCCATTCTGCCAGAGACGCACCATATCTCGCCCTGCTACGCATATCGCGATAAGTTGCCGCAAGAAACGCCGGAAGCTTACGCAACCCGTCTGGCAGCGGAGCTGGAAGCCAAAATCCTGGAACTTGGGCCCGATCAGGTCATGACTTTCATCGCCGAACCCGTCGTCGGCGCCACGCTTGGTGCGGTCGGTCCGATCGCTGATTATTTCAAGAAGATTAGGCACATCTGCGACAAATACGGCGTCCTCCTGATCCTCGACGAGGTCATGTGCGGCATGGGGCGTACGGGAACGATTTTCGCGTTGGAGCAGGAAGGTATCGTGCCCGATCTCGTCACCATCGCTAAAGGTCTGGGCGGCGGTTTCCAACCGATCGGCGCAGTGATGCTGTCACGCAGGATCTATAAGGCTTTCGCTGAAGGTTCGGGGCTTTTTCAGCATGGTCATACCTATATCGGCCATCCGATGGCTGCTGCTGCCGCCAACAAAGTCGTCGAAATCCTCACACGGCCCGGCCTGATGGAAAATGTCGCTGTGATGGGTGAGCGCCTTCAGGCCGGGCTCGAAGCCCGTCTCGGCGGCTCGCCCTATGTGGGAGATATTCGTGGACGCGGATTGTTTCGCGGAGTCGAGCTCGTAGCGGAGAGGGACAGCAAGACGCCCTTCGACCCTGCGCGTAAGATCCATGCCCGGATCAAGAAGGAAGCCATGCAGAGAGGTCTGATGTGCTATCCCATGGGTGGCACGATCGATGGCCGCTACGGGGACCATGTCCTGCTCGCTCCTGCCTACATCATCCGCGAGGACGAGATTGATATGATCGCCGACCGGCTGACCGACGCTATTCACGCCGCCGTAACGGCCTGATCTCCGGAGCCCTCGTGATGACAACATCCCCCTGCCCGCCCCTTTCAGACGACAAATGGCCGAACGAAATCACCGACATGCTGCCGGGCTTCGCGGGCGCACTGAACGTCTACCGCACCATGGCGCATCATCCAGCGCTCCTCAAAGCCTGGGCTCCGCTGCGCCAGCACATCGTCAAGGATAACGTCCTTGGTCCAATCCGCTCCGAAGTCGTGATCCTGCGTGCTGCTCACCGGATGGGCTCTGCCTATGAATGGGCGCACCATGTCAGTCGCGCCCGCGCGCTCGGAATGTCCGATGCGCGTATCCGTACACTACGAGGCACGCCGGAGGGAGAGGACGGTCTTATTACTCAGGCCGTCGATGCACTGTTCGATCTGCGTCGCCTGCCGCCCGATCTGGAAAAAGGGCTTTCGGCCCTGCTGGGAAAGCAAGGGGTGTTCGACCTCATTGCCACAGTCGGCTTCTATACAGTGCTTGGCTATGTGCTGATGACCTATGACACTCCGATCGATGAGGCTGTTGCCGGAGAGCTAGCTGAAAAACCATTATCTTAGATCAGGTGATGTGGGGTGCTCCGTCAGAAGCAGATTTTGACTGCCTCATTATACCGATCTCTTGCCCGTTGTACCCTGTGGTCTTTTAGATCGCCAGAACAGAAGTGCTCGGACTGAATGCTCTTGAAAGAATACGAACGCCGGAATAATCACAGGCAACTTTCTAAGGTCATGGGGCAATCTCGTTTTGACCTTACACTCGAAGCTGATGACGAAGGCGCCGACCGCCAAGGGTCAGTTGCGCATAACCCCGCGGCTGTCATAGCTCGTCCACGCTTGAGCACACCGGTGCAAGAGGAAGTCGGCTGCCTCATGCCGGCTGCCAACATTATTTGCTATCCTCGACGGAAGCCGTAAAGTCGGCAAGATCCTTGTTGAAACGCGCCGCTTCTTCGAGGAAAGGCGCATGGCCGGAATTGTCATAGATCTTCGACTCGATCTGGCCGTTCAGAGACTTTGCACGTGCGATGCTCGCCTCGGGCCGCACCAAGTCGTCTTTGCCGCCATAGATCAATAGAACAGGCACTTTTGCCTTGGGGAGGCCTTTTTCTGCCTTAACCGTCATCAAGGGGACCGTGCGGGTCATCACCCACGACGCCATCGCGGCGTTTGAAAGCAGACGTTCAAATGTTGCCCGGTCCGGCTGCGTCTGAAAGCAGAGGGCAAGAAAGGTGCGCACGGTGTCGAGATGTGTTCGCAGATCCTCAGACCTCAGCCCTGCATAGACCTCCGGATGCGGTGTGATGAGGTCCGGCTTGAGCTCAATAACACCGTCGACATAAACGACACCACCGATCCCGGCGTCGCCATGAGCGGCGAGATAGTTTGAGAGAACTACGCCACCCAGAGACCAGCCGACGAGGACGGGTTTCTTGGCTTTGCTCTGCTTCAGTACCGCAGCGAGATCGTCTGCCCAACGACCGCCATCCTTGTAGGCGTCCGCGCTATCCGGCTTCCCCGAACGGCCATGACCCCTGAGATCGTATGTGATGATCCGAAATTTCTGCAGGTCGGGACTGGACGTTTGCTTATCCCAGTTGATGCGACTGCCGAGCAGACCATGGATGAACACGATTGGCCAACCCTGCGGATTTCCGGTTTCCTCGACAGCGATCACCACGCCATCGGATGAATTGACGGTGTATTCCTTGCCGGCAGCCGCAGCTGCGGACGCGGTCGCCACGAGTAAGACGACGGCGAACATGCTTTTCATCGCCCTCGTAAGAGAATTTCCGGTCATCGATTTTACCTTTGTTTGGTGGATCGTGTAATATTTAGCGATCACTACAAACTAGCGACTTGACCTCCCCCGTCAAGCAGTATTTAGTGATCACTATGGATAAGGAAAGCAGAAAGCGGCGTGGCGGACCGCGCACATTCAACCGTGAACAGGCGGTCGACATCGCTATGCGGCTGTTCTGGCAACACGGTTATGAAGGTGTTTCGCTCAACGACTTGACGGCCGCGATCGGCGTCGCGCCGCCGAGTCTCTATGCTGCGTTCGGCAGCAAAGCCCAGCTATATCGTGAGACCTTGGATCATTATTCCACAGTGTCGGGCGCGATGAACCTTGGTTTGGCGTCAACGCTTGATGAAACGGTGGCAGCGATATTGCGTCAAGCCGCCGACGCCGTAACCGATCCCGCCGGAGAAAGAGGATGCATGGTCTCGAGCGGCATGCTGCAGTGTGCCGAAGAACACGCCTCTCTCGCGCGGGTTTTGTCCGACCGCCGAGACGCTATGCGGGAAGCTATTGCTGACGCATTGGGACGCTGGCTCGATCCGGCCCGATCCCGCTCCCTCGCTCGCTTTCTGGTGGCCGTGCTTCAGGGCATGTCCGTCCAGGCTCGAGACGGGGCGACGCGTGCGGAACTCGAAGAGGTCATTAAAGAAGCTTTGCAGGTCTCTCAAGCACGCTAGGCCATGTTGACAAAGTGGGGCACGATACATGGAAACGGCTGGTCCGTTGCCGCGCGGATTTTTGCTGCAAGGGTGATGAAGCGTGAATGCTCTCCGGCAGAATGAGCAAGCAGCTAATGGTTGCTTGAACTCTGAGCATCCCGCTCTTGAAGGGGTACGGATCGGCGACTCTTTGATTGCAGAGTGCTTTCTCCAAAACTCGCTTATTTAAGGCCGCTTACCTTAGTCTGGCACTTATTTAAGTGAGGTTGCGCTTGCTTAAAGAGCGATCAAAAATCCTACTCTGGCCATGTCATTGTGATGGAATGCATCACTTCACAGTCCGCCAGCCACGATGCCGCCAGAAGGAAACACGATCAAATTGGGGTGGCGTTCGTCATAAAGTAAGATCATGGACAAAAAGCAAAACAATGCCTATCTTATCGCTAGGTAATACCTGGTAATACGAGGCTGCCATGGCTACTTCTCTCAAGATTGATGACGAGCTAAAGAACCGAGTTCAGAACCTCGCCAGCCAAAGACGGCGCTCGGCACACTGGATCATGCTCGAAGCCATTCAGCAGTATGTCGAACGTGAGGAAGCGCGCGAAAACTTCAAACAGGAGGCTTTGGCATCCTGGGCGGCCTATCAGGAGACCGGCCGACATCTTACCGGACAGGAGGTACGCACTTGGCTGGACACCTGGGGCACCGATGCGGAAGAGACGGTACCTGAGTGCCACGAGTGATCGTTACCGAAGGTGCGGCACAGGGTTTGGAGCGCTGCAGGCGATTTCTGGCGGCTAAGGCGCCGACTGCCGCAAGTCGGGCGGGCCGGGCTATCGAACGCCAGTTCCTGTTAGTGGAATCAACGCCTCTTATTGGCCGCCCGCTTCCGGACGACGCGCAATTGCGTGAACTGGTGATTCCCTTTGGGGACTCCGGCTACGTCGCGCTTTACCGACATGAGCCTGATGGCGATATCGTGTTTGTCCTCGCTTTCCGACATCAGAAAGAGGCTGGCTACTGACACCACTACCCGTATAGCTCTGCGTGTCGAAATAGATTTCAGAACACGGCACTACCAGGCATCTTCTCCGAGCGTGACGGTCCTTTTGTCACCGCCCAGGATTTGAAGACACCATCGAGTTCCAACCTCAGATCATAATGAAGTCGCGTGGCATCATGTTTTTGGATAACGAACCGCCGGCGATTCGACGGTTTAACACGCGTTTTCCCACTCGGTTCGCTGGTCTTCTTGAAGTCGCGCTTGGCGCGGTATTTCGAAAGAATGTTGGTCATGCTCAGCGGCTCCATACACGCAGCGCACCGGCATCCGCGAGACTGCGCCTGACGGTGACAGCTTTGCTCGACGTAATATCCGCCGAGACCTCGATCTCGCCTGCGAGTCGTGCGTCACGGCGAACGCCGTCGTCGTGCGAGGCATCTCCTCCCGAGGGTGATGAACCCGAGGTGTTTTCGCTGCTCGAGGATTGAACGAAAATGTCCGGCCTCGAAATTCCATGCTGCTGAACCAGATGTTCGATGGCAAGATCTGCGGCCTGCCGTGTTTGGAACGTGGCGCTTATCGTCATGGTGCTGTTATCCGCCATTGGTATCTCCTTCTGGTAGGTTCACAGCAAGACAACGCTTTTTTACCTTTGTAGTTTCCCTATGGATTCTTGCATACGGTGTTTATCGAGCAGTAAGCGCTGCCGGCGTGGCTTCTGGCCGAGCAAAGACGTGGGCAAACCTGTTTGATTAACCCGAATTGTCGATAAGACAGAGCTCGCGCGAGGAGGGCTGAGCAACCTCGGCCCCGCGGTTGACCGTCTACGTGAGCTTTCCCTTGCCGTTTACCGACGAACCGGAGCGGTCCTCGTTCTGCCTTCCGGTCCTGCTGATGAATGCAGCCGCGCGCATTCCTGAGTTCGCAGCTGATCGAGAAGAAGCGGTTCCGAGGTCTAGGCCATTGCTGGCGCCAATCATGCTGCTTCTCCGTCAATCCGGGGTCCCGCCCGCGATTTTTTGAGAAAAGCCTCAAGATCAGCGAACACACCGACCAAGCCACGACCTGATGATACCCTATCGATCATGCCGCATTTGGATTTCTTCGAGAAACCGTTGGATTGCATGATCACTGCTTCTTTAAATGGTCACGCAGGCTTGCGACGTCCGCGGGCTTCACCGCCGGTGCGGCATTGCCCCAGCTATTGCGAACATAGGTCAGGACGCTTGCAACCTGTTCGTCGGACATGTTCCAGTCGAAGGCGGGCATGGCGGGGGACGTACTGACGGCATCGGTGCTACCGGCTCGACTTCCGGCGAGGACCACATGGATCAACGATGTCGCGTCGACGGCATTGACGAGCGGCGCATCGGCAAGTCTTGGGAACAGTTTTGGTATCCCCTCGCCCGCCGGCGTATGACAGCCGGAACAACGATCTGCATAAAGAGCCGCTCCCGCCTTCATGGCAGGCTCGGATTGCGCGATGGCGGCAGATGCCGCGGTTGACGTCTCCCCGCTGTCCTTGAGGTAGGTGGCGATCGCCGCGAGATCGGAATCGCTGATCTTGGATGTGGACTTGGTAACGACTTCCGCCATCGGTCCGGACGCCAGATCAAACCGGTTCGCGCCCTTCTTGAGGTAGGCAACGATATCGTTCACGCTCCAACCGCCGATGCCTATATGCTGATCGGTGGTGATATTGGGAGCATTCCATCCCTGTATGACAAACCCTTGCAACGCCTCGCTGTCCTTGTCGCCTCCGAGCGCATTCTTTGGCGTATGGCATGTACCGCAATGCCCAGGCCCCTCCACGAGATAGGCTCCGCGATTCCATTGCTCGCTCTTGTTTGTGTCCGGTTTGAAAACACCTGCGGTGAAGTTCAGGGCGTTCCAGCCGAATAGCGACCAGCGCTGATTATAAGGGAACGGCAGCTGGTTGACCTCGACCTGATTTTTAACCGGCTGCAATGTCTGCAAATAGGCGAAAATCGCTGCGTTGTCCTCCGCGGTCATTTTGGTGTAGGCGGGATATGGCATGGCCGCATAAAGATGATAACCGCCCCTGCCAATCCCTTCGGACATGACGCGCTGGAAGTCTTCCTTCGTGTATTTGCCAATGCCGGTTTCACGGTCGGGCGTAATATTCGGCGTGATCAGATCGCCGAAGGGTGTTTCGATGCTCAGACCGCCGGCGAAGGGCTGCCCTCCTGGAGCGGTGTGGCAGGCAGCGCAATCGCTTAGAATGGAGAGATAGCGGCCCCGGTCGACCACGTTGAACTCCGCGTCGCCCAGCGATTGCGACATGGCAAGTGACGATAAGCCCCCAACTGCTGCTGCCGTCAATCCGAGCCGGAATTTCCAAAGGGCCTTCGTCATGCGCGCACCATGGGGCCTGGATCTTTAAGATAGATGTTCCTGATTGCATCGGCAGCCTTGAAAGCAAGGGCGGCCGCGGTGCCGGTCGGATTGTAGCCGGGATTCTGCGGGAAGGCGGAAGCGCCGACGACAAACAGGTTCGGCACATCCCAGCTTTGCAGATATTTGTTGACGCAGCTGTTGGTGGGGTTTTCACCCATGATAAAGCCACCAACCACATGCGACGACTGATAGGGAACCGTATTCCAATGACCTTTCATCGGGTTCTCCACGATCTGGCGTGGCCCCATGTGCCTGGCGATGTCGGCAACCTTCGACGTGCAATATTGCGCCATGCGAAGGTCGTTTTCGGGAAAATCGAAGGTGATGCGCAAAAGCGGCCGCCCGAAACGATCGGTATAGGACGGGTCCAGTGAGAGATAATTGTTCCTGATCGCATAGCTCGAGGCCTCGCAGCCGATCGACATGGCCGAGAGGTAATTCTTCACCGTTGCCTTCTTCCATTCCTTGCCCCAGGTGGGCGTTCCCGGCGGCACGGGCCGATAGCTGATCGGAGCAGCGCCGATCGGCGTGACACGGATCGACCCGCCACCGAAGAAGCCGAGCCCGCTGTGATCAAAATTGTCGTTGTTGAACTCATCGATCCCCATGCCGACCGCGCCGCCGCCGATAAAGGGATTGAAGTTCTTGTCATCGAAGAAGAGCTGCACGCCGTTCGCGGTCTGATAACAATAATTGCGGCCAGTTGTGCCTTCTCCGGTTGACGGATCGTAGGGTTTACCGATCCCGGACAGCAGCATCAGACGCACGTTCTCGAAGGTAAAGGCGCCGACAACGACAAGATCCGCCGGCTGCTCCCATTCCTGGCCGGAGGTATCGGCGAAGAGAACGCCAGTCGCCTTTTTTCCGGTCGAGTCGGTCAGCACTTTCAAGACTTCGGAATTCGTCCTCGCCATAAAATTCTTCCGGCGAACAAGAGCCGGAAGAATGTTCACGATAGGACTGGCCTTGGAATAGTTGGCGCAGCCGTAATTGGTGCAGAATCCACAGAAGGTGCACGGCCCCATGGTTACGCCAAGAGGGTTGGTATAAGGCTCGGAAATCAGCGAGGATGGCACAGGAAAGGGACGATAGCCCATCTCCGCCGCGGCCCTGGCGAAGAGAACAGGCCCATAAGGCTGGCGAAGCGGCTTCGTTGGATATTCTTCCGAACGGGGCCCTTCGAACGGATTGCCCCCCTCTTGAATCTGACCGCGGAGATTGCCGGCCTTGCCGGAAGTCCCGACGATGCGATCGAAGGCCGTATAGAACGGCTCCATCTCATTCCAATCGGTCCCCCAGTCCTGTAAGGTCAATTCGTCCGGAATGGCTGTTGCACCGTAACGCTCCTGCAAATAGCTCTTCAGCCGGAACTCCTGCGGCTGAAAGCGGAAGGTGATGCCGGCCCAGTGATTGCCCGCGCCACCCGTCCCGTTTCCCGGATGGAAGGAACCCCAATTGCGCATCGGCAAGGCGGTTTCCGAAGGATTGTTGCGGACGGTCACCGTATTCTGGGCCGTACGCAGCATGAGCTCCTGCCGGTGGACGTAGCGGAGTTCGTCCGGAACGGACGCAATGCTGAAGTCGCGCGCCGTGTCGCGCCATGGTCCGCGCTCGATCGCGACAACGTCGAGGCCAGCGGCCGTCAGTTCGCTTGCTACAATGGCACCGGTCCAGCCAAGGCCGATGATGGCGACATCGGTGTGAGGCAGCTTCGTCGCCATCATCAATCCTTTCCAATGTTCCATTCGGGCCGCCCAGCAATGCCGACAGGCGGCAGATCAAGCGTCTCGTTATGGCGCTCCACGTAGTTTCGGTAGTCGTAATGGGCGCCGGGAAAGCCGAGCATCTTCCAGGAGACCATGTCCTTGTTGCCACCGTAGATCGGATCGGCGAAGAACCCCTCCATGGTGTTGGCATGGACGAGCGAAAAAAAGGACATCGAATCGATGTCCCGCATGGCGATTGTTCCATGCTGAAGATCCGTCAGCACTTGATCGCGCTGTTCGCTCGTCAATTTGGCGAAGGGCTGCTTGAAGGTGGCGGAACAGTGTTCGTTGAGGGCCGCGATGCCGATGCGGTAACGGGCACGCGGAGCAAGCGGCGATTGATCGCCCTGTTCAGGCGTCCCAGGCTGAAAAGGACCTCGCATGTAAAGCCGGTCGAAGTTGCCGAAAAAACCTGCCAGCTGCCGGTCGATATATTCGGTACAGCCTGCCTCTTTTCCGCTGATGCTAAGCTCATCGGCCGGGATCAACTGCTCGGTAATGGCACCGATCGTCTCCGCTTCCTCATCGGTGAAGAAAAACCATCGTCCGGGCGCCGCCGCCGAGGGCACATCCGGCGGACTGGCGTCAAATGGGATCCAGGGACGTTCCCCGCCGATGACGAGAGCGCTCGCCCGTTGCACGGACCCAAGGATGATGGCGACTGCCGTGGATGAGAGGAATGCGCGGCGGGTATGGCCCCGAGCACGTTTGCGTTCCATTGAAAATACCCTCGATTAACCAGTATTCGGGCGGGCTCAAGCGACAGGAGTAGGATCGAAGTGAATTGCCGCGCTCGGCAACGGAAAACATATGGCCGCCCAAGATATCTGCGACGGGCTTTGGAACTTCGGGCAGCTGCAAAAGTTCCAAGTGAACTTACAAGAATGTTGAGGAGAAAGCCATGCTCTCGAAAATCGTGGCGACCGCGCTTATTTCACTTTGCCTGGCGACGGCCTCCCTGGCGCAATCCAGCAATTCCGATGGCGCGGCCAGCGGTCAGTTATCTCCCCATTCGGAAACAAACCAGGACAAATCGGTGCAAGGCGACAACAAAGCTGGAAGGAATGGCGCACAGGACTCCAGCAAGAAGACGAAGACGGATTCGAGCAAGAATAGTGGCGGCTGCAACAATCAGGCCAACGCGATGACCTCGACGTCGGCCAACCAGGAGCAAGCGGGTTCGCAGAGCTGCGACTGATCGCTCCCGCTCATTGCCTCATGCGTGGGATCTAGCAACGGACTGCAGTCCAAACAACCAGACCATCATCAACAATGCCACCAGTCTGATCCGAACCATAAGAGCGCGTTGCGAAGACCAATGCGGCGCACGGACCATTCATTAGCGCTCCTGTCGATAGATGAGGGTCGCGGTCTTGGCCGTGCTCGCGACAATTTGGGATTGGGAACATGCCATTTCGCCGCCTGAACGGCCGCCGCCTCGTCCAGAGGCAGGATGCGGCCGGAAAATGCCATGAGGACGATATTTTCTAGCCAGCGCGCAGCATCTTGCCTGCGAGTGCGTCATTATGTTCGACCAGCCGGACGCCAATCTCTAGCTCGTGCAGAACTACGGATGAAATAAAGCATTCGGCCGGATCTACCGTTTCGTTCCAGACCGCGACATTGGGTCGGCCTTGCCGCTCGCGACCTTGCGGAGCTCGGAGACGACATTGGCATGGAGCAACAGCATCAGGACAAGTCAACCGGCTTGGCATGCTCAGCGCCGCGGGAGCGGCAAGTCAACGTCATCCGCTCCTGGCGCGGCCAGCATGTCACCGAGGGTCCGCATTTTGCCGCTAAGCCGCTTGTACTCGTCGAACGACAAGAGGACGTGCGCGGGCCGTCCCCTATCAGTGATGATCACGGGCCCAGCCTGCGCGGCCCGCTTCGCGCGCCCAAGATCCTGATTGAGTTCACGGCCTGAAAGCATGGTGACGGTCATGATAAGCTCCAAAGTTCGTGACCCCGGAATTTGTGGTTGCGCAACTACATTTGATTCGCGGAGGCCGGAATTGCAAGGGGAGTGGAAAAAGGATGGGGTTACGCTGCAAGACTAAGCTTTGCGTGCTTGAGGCGACCGTCCACGACGATGGCTCGGACCCGCAAGACCCGATGAGCGCCAATCGGTGACCAGCGCTTCTTGCGCTGCTTGTTCATGCGGGCATTGAGGAGGCTGTTGGCGACACTTTCGGTCGGCGAACTAGATATCGGCACACCGGACCGTGCGCTCAGCATGCATGGACGTCCAGCTAGGCGAAGGTTGGCGTCCGCCGAGCGGCAGAGGTGCCGCGCAAGGCGGCGGACCCCGCCTCCTTGCCACCTGTCTCTTCGGCAATCAATGTGGTCGACGACGACATGACGAGCGAACGGCGACGTCGGCAGAACCCCTTGTCGGTTTGGCGGAGCTAGCTCAAAACTTGTCGGCTACGCGAAACAGCGGTACAGTATCCCTGCGACTTTTGCACCTTGCAGAAGTATAGTATCGGACTTCACGAATTCAGCAGGAAAGACATTCGTAACTGGGATCAGCCGGACGATATCGGTTTGGGTGAACTCAAGGTTTGAAGGTCGGCCATGGCGAAGACGGTCAACAACGGCTCGGGGATTGGTCAGCATCAACAAGATCAACCATTCCTTGACACCACGGCTTACGGATCCGGACCGGACGACGCGATTTCAGACGCTACCGAGAACGCAGCCATTACCCATCATGTGGCTATGGTGAACGGGGTTTCTATTCCCTATACCGCGACTGTGGGTCATCTCGTCACCGTTGATCCGTCGAGCTCGAAGCCCGCCGCAAAGTTCTTCTATGTGGCCTTTACGGCGGATGGCCTGGACCTCACAACCCGTCCGGTGACCTTCTTTTACAATGGCGGCCCAGGTTCCTCGTCGGTCTTCCTTCTGCTCGGTTCCTTTGCACCCAGGCGCATCAGAACCAGCATGCCGGAGTTCACGCCGCCTCCGCCCTACGCCATGGAGGATAATCCCGATAGCCTGATCGACCGCAGCGATTTGGTCTATATCAATCCGGTTGGCACCGGTTATTCCGCGGCAATCGCACCTTTCAAGAACAGGGATTTTTGGGGCGTCGATCAAGACGCCGTCTCGATCAAGCAATTCATCAAGCGTTATCTCAGCGCCTTCAATCGCTGGAACTCGCCGCGCTTCCTGTTGGGCGAATCCTACGGCACGGCTCGCAGCTGCGTGCTCGCCTGGCTGCTGCACGAGGATGGCCTCGACCTCAACGGCATCACGCTGCAGTCCAGCGTGCTCGACTACCCGGCGAATTTCTCCAACGCCGTCGGCTTGATGCCGACCTTTGCCGCCGACGCTTGGTTTCACAAAAAGACCGGCATCGAGGCGCCGCCGGCGGACCTCGCTTCATTCATGGAGACCGTGACGCAGTTCGCCGAGGGTCCCTACGCCGAAGCACTCAAGGCTTTTCCGAAGGCGGATCCAATCGCGAAGGAGACGCTGAGCCGCTATCTAGGCCTTCCCGCCAATATGCTCGAGGCCTGGCGGCTGAACGTAGAGACTGCCGACCGGCTCGGCCATTCTGCCTTCCTGGTCGCGCTTCTGCAGGATCGGGGTCTGGCACTTGGCGCCTATGACGGGCGAGTGACGGGGATCGACACGGAGATCGCGGCTATCGTTTCGCCTGACGGTGGTATGAACGACCCCACCATGGCGGCCGTGGGCGGCGTTTACACCACTATGTGGAACAGCTATCTCAACAACGACCTTAAGTTCACCGCTACCTCGAACTTCGTTGACCTCAACGACCAGGCGTTCCAGTTTTGGGATTTCAGCCACACCGATCCGACGGGCGCGGTCCAGAAGCCGGACCGCCAGGGTAACCCGACGCTCTATACGGCCGGCGATCTTGCCGCCACCATGGCCGCCAACCCCGACCTACTGGTGCTCTCGGCCAACGGCTACTACGATTCGGTGACGCCCTTTTTCCAGACCAGGCTCACCTTGGATGCGATGCCGCTCGAGGACGCCCAGGTGCGCCGTAATCTGACGATCCAGAACTATCCCTCCGGACATATGATCTATCTCGACAGTGCTTCACGAACGGCCATGAAAGCCGATCTCGCTGCCATGTATGACCGTGCCGTTGGCACGCGCCGTGCGCGTCTGCGCGCCAGGGCAGAGCTGTCGCATTTAGTGCCCAATATCATCCGGCCCTATTTCAAGCTACCTGGCATGGGCACCGGCGCCTTCCGTCCGGCCGCGGCAGGCGCGGAGCCCTGGGAAGTGTCGGATCTGTGCCGGGCCTATTCCTGGCCGAGCGACCTCGCCGGCGGCGGCGTGATTGCGATCATCGAGTTCAGCGGCGGTTGGGTCCAGAAGGATATCGACACTTATTTCCGCTCGACGGGCCTGCCGGTGCCGAACATCGTCGACGTGCCGATCGGACCCGGCCACAATGATCCGAACAAGCACTCGGGTGACCCTGCCGCCGATCCCGACCGCGAGGTTGCACTCGACATCGAAGTCGCAGCCGCCGCATATTCCGTCGCCACCGGCGAAGCCGCAAGCATCCGGATCTACTGGGCGGACGCCAACGACTGGGGCTCGATGGCGACCGCCATCACCGCGGCTGCGGCCGACGGCTGTGACGTCTGCTCGATCTCCTGGGGTTCAGACGAGGCCAACTGGAAGGCGGCGGCCGCGGCAGTGGGCATCGACTATCCCGACAGACTTAGCACGTCGGCGGAGGCAGCCGCGAAGACCGGCATGATCATCTTCGCGGCTTCGGGCGACAATGATTCGTCTGACGGCGGGGCGGACTCGGCCAATGTCGATCTCCCATCCTCCTGTCCGTTCGTGGTTGGCTGCGGCGGTACCATGAAGCCTCACGCCAATGCGGAAGAGACCGTATGGAACGACGACCCCGGTAATCCAAATGGCTCGGGGACAGGCGGCGGCTTTTCCAAGCTGTTCCAGCCAATGCCGACATGGCAGGCGGGGGCGCCGCACGGACCAGGGCGCATGATACCTGACGTCTCGGCTAATGCCGCGCCATCTACGGGATACAATATCTTCGTCCACGGCCGACAAGAAGTAATCGGCGGCACCAGCGCCGTGGCACCGCTTTATGCCGGGCTGTTTGCCGCCTTCGGCCGCAAGCTCGGCTTCGTGACGCCGCAGCTTTGGCTCAACCACACATGCTTCAACGACATCACTCAAGGCGACAACGGTTATTTTCGCGCTCGCATCGGCCCTGACCCGTGCAGCGGCATCGGAACCCCCATTGCGGGCAAACTAGCCACGCTGTTCAAAGCGCCGAACAAACTGCCAGCGCGCGCACCGCGCGGCCAACGCCGAGATCCTGCGAGGAGTGAATTGCGCTCTTGATGGGATCTGAACCGACTACACCTTGTTCAAAATTCTAATGACTGACAATTCTGACCTCGGCACATAACTTCGGATTATGGTGCTTCGTCACGGCCGGCGCGATCACTAATGCCGGACGACCATCGCGGGCACTCTCATTCCACATAACCTAGGTTCTGCGACAGTGATGTTCGTAGGATCGAAAGCCATCTAAAAACGGTGTATCCGCAAACCAAAAAGCTTTTCAGAGACGACGACCACGACCACCGTCATAGCGATAGACAACGTCGATACTGCCGCCGCCTCCGGGGTAAAGTTTGTTCTGAGATAATCGTAGATCTGGATCGGAAGCGTGGCCGTTCCGACATTCTTCAACATGAACGATATAGTGAAGAGGTCAAACGAGATGATGAACGCGAACAGGCAGCCGCCGATGACGCCGGGCTTGATCAACGGCAGCATGATGCGTCTGAAGCGCGTGAATGGCCCGGCACCGAGGCTGCGGGCGGCAAGGCTCCACGACGGTTCATAGGCTTCCATCGCCGCAGACACGTTGATGAAGACGAAGGGTAGCGTCATGAGCACATGCCCGATCAGCATGCCGGCCATTGTCGTCGTGCCGATGCCGATCGCGTAGACAAAGAACAGAAGCGAGATCGCCGTCAGAACCTCCGGCAAGAGCAGTGGCAACAGCATCGCAAGCCTGACACTCTCCTTCCATCGCCCGGCATGCTGCACGTAGAACATTGCAGCCATCGTGCCGATGACACCTGAAATCAGGGTCGACACGGCCGCGATCCAAAGCGAGGTTCGGATGGCACGCCAGAAGACATCGTTGTGGAAGAAGACGACATACCACCGAAATGAGAGACCCTGCGGCGGAAAGGTCAGAAATGCCCCCGCGTTGAAGGAGGCACCGACGACCACGAGAATGGGCAGCAGTAGAAAGCCGTAGATGATGAGGCAATAGCCATTCAACATATATTTGGACATCAACTCATCTTCCATTTCATGCGGGTAAGCCGCGCGAAGATCACGACGATCACCGCTCCGGCAAGGGAAAGCGTCAGCGCCATGGCGGAGCCGAACGGCCACTGGAACGTGTCGATCAGCGCGTCGACGACGCTGACTGCCATTGTCTTCACCCTCAGGCCGCCGATCAGGGCGGGAGTCACATAGGCACTCAATGAAAGCACGAACACCAGAATGCAGCCCGCCTGGATACCCGGCATGGCCAGCGGCAGGATTACGCGCCTGAAGACCGTCAGCTTTCCGGCGCCAAGCGACCGTGCGGCCGACTTCAACGACGGGTCGATCCCCTGCAGCGCGCTCATCAACGGCAGGATCATGAAGGGCAGGAAGACGTGGACGAGCGCAATGACGATGCCGAGTGCGTTGTACATCAGCCCGACCGGACGCTCGATCAGGCCCAAATTCATCAGCGTCTTGTTGATGATGCCGTTATTCCCAAGAAGGATCGTCCACCCGTAACTGCGGATAACAATGCCGACGAGAAGCGGCGACAGCACGAGCCCATAGGCAAGGCCGCGAAACCGCATCTTCTCGCGCGACAGCTGCCAGGCAACCGGAAAACCGAGAATGAGGCAAGCAAGGGTCGTGACCAGACCGATCAAGAGCGTGTTCGCCACCTGCCGCATGTAGAACGCATCGGTCGCCAGCCTCAGGTAATTGTCGATCGTGAATCCAGGCGCATAGGGCGAGCCGTTGGCCGGGTTGCGCAGGCTCATCACCACAATATTGAGATAAGGCAGAACAAGAAACAGCCCGAGGAGCAATGCCGAGGGCGCGATCAGGAGAAGCGGATAGGCGGATCTGGTACGGCGTATCATGCGATCGTTCCCGGCACCCAGAAACGCTCACTGTCAACCTTCACCGTCACGCGATCACCCGGCTGGAAGCGGCTTCGCGGGAAGGTCTGGACGCTCAACGTTTCGCCGCCCTCGAGCACCAGCCGATAGTCGATCAGACTGCCAGAATAATAGCTCTGCGAAACCGTTGCGATGATGCCCGAGCCATCGCCCTCCGCAGCCGCAAGTTCGATGGCCTCCGGCCGCAGCAATACGGGGATGAAGCCGTCGTTTAACGGCAGGGTACCCTTGACATTCGCCATTCCAAGTGCGGTTTCGACGACCGACGTACCGTCATCGGTCCTGCCCTTCAGGCGGCCGGGCAATGTATTCACCTGCCCGACGAACTGCGCGACTTCCAGGCTTGCCGGTCGATCATAAACATCAGACGGGGCGCCATACTGCGCAATCTGCCCGCCGAACATCACGACGATCCTGTCCGACATCGTCATTGCTTCGGCCTGATCATGGGTCACATAGACGGTGGTGATGCCCACGCGCTGCTGCAGGTCGCGTATGAAGACCCGCATTTCGTCGCGAAGCTTGGCATCGAGATTGGCAAGCGGCTCATCAAGCAACAGGATACGCGGTTCGATGACCAGCGCGCGGGCAAGCGCCACGCGCTGCTGCTGTCCGCCGGACAATTGGCGCGGATAGCGGTCGGCATATCCGGATAGCTGCACCATATCCAGAACCCTGGCCGTGCGGATCGCGATTTCTGGCCGCGAAATCCTGCGCATTTCCAGCCCGAAGGCGAGGTTTTGCGCCACGGTCATATGCGGGAAGAGCGCATAGTTCTGGAACACCATGCCGATATCGCGCTTTTCAGCCGGCACATGGGAGACATCCTGTCCATCGAAGCGAATGGCGCCGGATGTGACATCCTCGAAACCGGCAATCATCTTCAGCGTCGTCGTCTTGCCGCATCCCGAAGGCCCGAGCAGCGAGATGAATTCCCCCTGTCCTATCTTGACGGAAATGCCGTTGACGGCGCGCGAGGCTCCGTAATGCTTGGTCAGCCCTTCGATGCTCACCTCGGTCATGATCGATCTTCCAGATTGTCTGTGCGGCGTACCGCAAATCTCGCTGCGTCAGGGAAGAATGCTGGACCGCCCCAACAAGGCGATCCTTTGTGGCCTGATGAAGAAGACAAAGATCATTTCATGATCTTGGCCCAGGTCTCGGCAAAGCCTGCCTGCTTCTCGTTCATGAAGTCCCAGTCCCAGGTGAGAATCTTGTCCATCACTTCACCGGAAATCGGCACGTCCTTTTTCAGATCGTCAGGGACGACAACCTTCGCATTGGTTGGCGAGACGAAGAACTGCTTCATCAGCGGCAACTGGCCGTCAGGCGATAGAAGGAAGTTGGCGTACTGGTAGGCCAGATCCTTCTCGGGGCCGTTTGCGAGAATGTTGAGGGTCTGATCGAACATCAAAAGCCCCTCTTCCGGCACGATGACGTCAATTGGAAGACCCTGGCCGCGCAGACGCGCCACTTCGCCGAAATCGAACGGAGCGACGACGAATTCTCCAGACGCGATGCCGGTGGAAAGGTTGAAATCGGCCTGGATGACCGGGCCAAGCTTTTCCAGCGCCTTGAAGCCGGCATCTGCATCATATTGATCCTTGCCGAAGATCTTGGAAGCCAGCATCAGTTCCATCTTGCCGGCCGTATTGGCAAAATTGTAGAGGCCGATGCGCCCCTTGAACTCCGGGTTGTCCCAGAGATCCTTCCAGGCTTTCGGTGGCGTCTGGACCATGTCCGTGCGATAGGCGAGGCCGATGGGCGATACCATGGCCACGGCACCCCAGCCGTCGGTCTTCTTGGCAAGCGGATAGAGGTCGGCATAGCTTGGCAACTTCGCCAGATCGAGCTTTTCGAAGAAGCCTTCCTTGCGCAGGCTCGATGCGAATGCCTCATTGGTCATCAGGATCGAATATGGCGGCTTCTGCGGCCCTGCCGCCCGCAGGTTGGCGCTCCAGACACGCCCGTTGCCCGCATCCAGCGTCACCTGCGCGCCGCTTTTTTGAGTGAAGGCCGGTGCTAGCGTCTGGCGCCAAAACTGCTCCCATGCGCCGCCGAGCGTCGGCACGACAAGTGTCTTGGATTGCGCCCATGCCGGCAGGCCAACCATGGCCGCCGCTGTCACTCCACCCATTCCGGCAAGAACCTGCCGCCTGTTCATGTTCATCATCGACGTTCCCTCAAACTGGTTCTGACTTGGTCATGCATTGCGGGGCAGGCGGCATTCCGCTTCTTGCCATCAGATCTTGCCGAAGGCCTGGCTGGTCTTCAGTGAAATGTAGTCGCCGTAGGTAATCGGCTCGTATTTGGCGGCGCCCTTTGCTGCAAAAGGCGGGAGGCATTCAATCACGGTGTCCCTGGACGGATTGAGGAAGAACGGGATGGACTGGCGACGCGTCGTTCCCTTGAAAGCACTGGGCGGATTGGCGACCCTATGCGGCGTGGACAGCCATTCATCGTTGGACCAGCGCATGAAGGCATCGCCGATATTGATGACATAGGCGCCTTCGACATTCGGTGCATCCAGCCAGTCACCCTCCCGGTTTTTCACCTGCAGTCCGCCCGGAGAGGCTTCCGAACGCAGGATGGTCATGAAGCCGTAATCGGTGTGAACGCCGGCACGGAGTTGCCCCGGAAGCGGACTCTCCTTCTGCTCAGGATAATTGATCACCCGTAGCGCCGAGAGGTGGTTTTCAAACGCCGGCTCGAAATAATCCGGGGCGAGGCCTATCGCCTCGCAGAATGCCCGGCGCAAATGGCCAGCAAGCTTTTCCATCTCTGTGAAATAGTCGGCGAAGGCCTGTTCCAGCCCTTCCGGCCTTGTTGGCCATAGATCGCCAGGCAGGCGCGGGCCAAAGTTCAGACTTTCCTTGTAATCGCCCGGTGTCTTGATGCCGAGCGTCGCCGCAAGCGCCTCGTCGGCGATCGGCGAAAAGGCAACTCCACCCTCTATCGATGTTCCCCTTCCCTGCCCGATCTTCCACTCCGGCGGCTCATCGAAGAAATCGCGAGCGAGGTTATAAAGACGGGTTGTCACGTCAGCCCTGACGCCGTGACCCGTAACGAGAAAGAAGCCGGTTCGGCGGCAGGCATCCTCGATGGCAGCGACGACCTTCCGGCCGGCTTCCGCGCCTGCGATGAATGGTGCAATATCGATGACGGGGATTGCGTCCTGCACCTCATCCGGCGCTATGATCGTCTGCATCCTGGAGCCTCCTTCCTTGATCGGCGGTGGCGGTAGCACTGGATGGGTGCCGCCGGGCGATATCGTAAAACGGGGTCAGTCGAGCCCCTTGAACGGGGCATCGCGGAACTCGAGATATTCCTTCAGCGACATCTTCTGCAGATTGCGCATCCACTCCTGCCCATCGCGACTAACATGCAGGGCGGCGATAGCGTGGACGTTGAAATCGAAGGATGTCATCAGGCCAGCGGCCATCTGCTGGTTGTTGATGGAGGACTTGGCGAACTTGATGGCGGGCACAGGCATACGAGCCAGCTTGCGGGCCAGGTTCTCGGTCTTTTCCCTCAATTGATCGGCGGGCACGATCTTGTTGATGAGGTGCATGCGCAAGGCCTCCTCGGCATCGACCAAATCGCCTGTATACATCAGCCAACGCACGTCACGGGTGGCCAGCAGCCAGGGCATGAACAGTGCCGGCGGGCCGGAATTGTGCCGCACCTCCGGCTCGCCGAACTTCGCATTATCGCTGGCGATGGCCAGATCGCAGGCCATCATCAGCTCAAGCGCACCCGCAAGCGCATAACCGTTCACGGACGCGATGACCGGGATCGGTGCCTTCCAGATGTTGAGGAGCGCCTGGGCGTTCTCCGACATGTCCGCATGCCAGTCCTCGATATCGACATCGTAATCGGCGCCTTGAAGATCATAGCCGGACGAGAATGCGCGACCCGCCCCCGTGATGATGAGCGCGTTGACCTCCTTGTCGGCGATAGCCATGGCGACGGCGCGGTCGATTTCGCGCACCGTCGTCTTGTTCATCGCATTGAGCTTTTCAGGACGATTGATGATGATCGTCGCGAATTTATCGTGGCCGTCCTTCTCGTAAAGGATCGTCTCGAAGGTATCGGAAGTGCTCATATGCTTTTCCTCTTAGCCGTGTCCTGATCCGGCATCCCTGTTCGTTTCTCGTCATTGGCCGGCGTTGCAAGCAAGGCCGCCATTTTCTTTTCAAAACGCCCGATCGACGCCATCTTAACGGGGCCGAATCCCTTGATCTCTTCCGGCAGCCGGGCAAGTGCGACGGCATGGCCGTGCGTTTCGACGGAAAGCTGTCTCGTGAGATCCTCGATCATCGCCTGATAGTCAGCGATCAGTCGCCGCTCCATCCGGCGCTCTTCGGTATAGCCGAACGGATCCAGCGCCGTGCCGCGGAGGAAGCGCAGCTTTTCCAGAAGCGCAAAGGCCGGGCCGATCATTTTCCGCGGGATGGCGATCTTCGCCGGATTTCCGGTGCGTTTGTCGATCCGCCGTGACAGGATTGGTGGCGCCAGATGATGCTTGATACTGAAGTCGCCTTCGAACTGCGCTTCGATCGCAGCCTTGAAGCTCCGGTCTCGGTGCAGGCGCGCCACCTCGTATTCGTCCTTGTAGGCCATCAGCCTGAAAGCGTTTTGGGCAACGGCGGTTGCAAACTCCTCGCCGGCCATGAGCCCGTTTTCAACCTGCCGCGCAGCATCGACCAGTGCCCGGTACCGGCGTGCATAGGCGGCGCTCTGATACGCGGCAAGAAAAGCCTCACGGCGCTCGATGATCGAGTCGAGTGTCTCGGCGGGCCTGACCTCGGCTAGATCAGCTCCCGCAGCGCCGGCGACGATATCGGGGGAGACCACCGAGCGCCGACCCCAGCCGAAGGCGGCACGGTTCATCGCAACGCTGGTCCCATTGAGTGCAATCGCTTGATCGATGGAGGCAAGGCTGATCGGCACCAGACCGCGCTGCCATGCATGACCAAGCAGGAACATGTTGGCTGCAATCGCATCGCCCATCAGCGCCGCGCCAAGCTTGGTCGCCGAGACGAGGTGAACGGCATCTTCGCCGGCTGCGCGACGCAACGTTTTGAGCGTCGCTTCCTGCTGGAAATCGATCGCTGTGTTCTGAACGAAAGATGCCGTCGGCGCGAAATGATTGTCGAGGACGGCGTGCGTGCGGCCAGCGCCAAAGGTCGATAGCGCATTGCGACCGGCCGACACTACGATGTCGAAGCCGAGCACCAGATCGCTTTCGCCTACGCCGATACGGACCGACGACAAAGCACCAGCCATCCGCGCCACGCGAAGATGCGAAATGACGGCCCCGTTCTTCTGCGCGAGCCCCGTCTGATCCAGCGTCTGCACAAAAAGGCCATCGAGATGCGCCGCCATTGAGAGGACAGCGCTGACGGTAATCACCCCCGTCCCGCCGATACCGGCCAACAGCATGTTATAGGGCTGCGCTCCGATCTCCGTCAGAACAGGTAACGGCATGTCATCGAACGTCGCTTGCTGGGCTTTCGCAGCCGGCTTTCTGATCTTTCCGCCCTCCACCGTGACGAAGCTCGGACAGAAGCCCTTGATACAGGAAAGGTCGGTATTGCAACTCGACTGGTTGATCTTGCGCTTACGGCCAAACTCCGTTTCCTGCGGCTCGATCGAGATGCAGTTGGAAACGGCCGAGCAATCGCCGCATCCTTCGCAGACCAGTTCGTTGATGAATGCTCGCTTGTCCGAGACCGCCAGCGCCCCGCGCTTGCGACGCCGGCGCTTCTCTGCCGCACAGACCTGATCGTAGACCAGCACCGTCACCCCCTCGATCTCGCGCAGTTCACGCTGCACCTGATCGAGTTCGTCGCGATGATTGACCGTGACATTGCGTGGCAAGCGGCCGCGCCAGAGCTCCGGCCGCTCGGCGACGACAGCCACTCTAGCAGCCCCTTCGGCCAGCATCTGGCCGACGATACCGGGAACAGAGACCTCACCATCGTGCTTTTGACCGCCGGTCATGGCGACGGCATCGTTATAGAGGATCTTGTAAGTGGCGTTGACCTTCGCGGCGATCGCAGCCCGGATCGCAAGCAGGCCCGAATGAAAATAGGTGCCGTCGCCCATGTTGACGAAGATATGCTTTTCATCGGTGAATTGAGAAAGCCCAATCCATGCACCGCCCTCACCCCCCATCTGGGTAAAGGTCGAGGTGTTCCGGTCTTCAAGCCCGATGACCATCATGTGGCATCCGATACCCGTCGAGGCACGGCTTCCCTCGGGCAGTCTGGTCGAGACGCTGTGCGGACAGCCGGAGCAGAAATACGGATCGCGCCTGAGTGCCGGACTTTCCGTCACGCTGGCTGCAACAATTGCCTCCATCTCCCGCGACCGGTTATCGAGATCGTCGGCCTGCGGCTCGAGCACGGCAAGGATGGCGCGCCCGACGGCCACCGCATCGATCTCACCGACGGCTGACAGGAGCGGCCGGCCCGCCGGCCCGAGCTTGCCAAACACTCTCGGCCTCTCATCGGACGGCATGTTGAAGAGCAGAGCTTTGATCTGGTCTTCCATAATCGGACGCTTTTCTTCGATGACCAGCAGCGTCTCGACGTCGGCGGCAAACCGTGCGACCCCCTCCGGCTCGATTGGCCAGACAAGGCCAACCTTGTAGAGCCGGATGCCGAGCTCGCCTGCGCGCCGCTCGTCTAGGGCGAGGCGCGAAAGCGCGCCCATCAGATCGAGCCAGGATTTACCGGTCGAGACGATGCCGAGACGCGCCTTGGTGCGCTGCCCCTGCCAGATGGTGCGGTCAAGCCTGTTGTGACGCGCAAATCTATGGACGGCAGAAAGCTTGTCTTTCAGCCGGCGCTCCATCGCATGCGGCCCGTCAGGCCAGCGAAGCGACAGATTGCCTTGCGCATCCGGATAGACGATCGCCGGATGAGCCGGATCGAGATCGACGGTTGCCGTGCATTCGACAATCTCCGTCTGGCACTTGAAGCCGATCCATGCACCCGAATAGCGGCTAAGCGCAAATCCCAGCAAACCGTAGTCGATATATTCGGCGACGCCGGCGGGCGACAGCAAGGGCACCATGACCGATATCAAGTTGTGCTCGCTCTGATGTGGCAAGGTCGATGAGACGGCCCCATGATCGTCGCCAGCGAGCAGCAGCACGCCACCATTCGGATTGGTGCCGACGGCATTGGCGTGCCGGATCACATCCATGGTGCGATCGACGCCCGGCCCCTTGCCATACCACATCGAAAAGACACCGTCGTAGCGGACGCCGGAGAACATCGCCGTCTGCTGCGTTCCCCATACAGCCGTCGCCGCCATGTCCTCATTGAGGCCGGGCTGAAAGCGGATATGGTTCTGGTCTAGATAGGTCTTGGCGCGCGCCATCTCGCGGTCGAAGCTTGCGAGCGGCGAACCACGATACCCGGAGACGTATCCGGCAGTGTTGAGGCCCTTTGCCAGATCGCGCTGTCGCTGGATCATCGGAAGACGCACTAGCGCCTGTGTGCCGGACACCAGGATTTTTCCATGATTGACCGTATACCGGTCATCAAGGCTCGGGCCTTTTTCACTGGGCAATGCGCGGGCCGTCTCGGACAGGTTCTGCATCTACGCGCGCTCCGGCACGCCCGGCAACGGCATATCGAAAACCCGGCCGGGATTGAGAATATTGTTGGGATCGAAGGCGGCCTTCAGGCGGCGCATTGCATTCACCTCGGCGGCACTTCGGCCGAGAGGCAGCCACTTCTTCTTCTCAAGGCCAATTCCGTGCTCGGCGGAAATCGCGCCATCGGCCCGGATCACGGCAGGAAGAATTATGTCGGCGATCCGCTCATGATGGTGAGTGCGGACAAGAAAATGCAAATTGCCATCGCCGAGATGGCCGAAAATATAGATCTCGGCATTTGGATCGGCCGCCGCGATCTCACGGCTGACAGCATCAAGGAAGGCCTGCATGCGGGACAAGGGCAGGCTGACATCGAAGCCGGAGACGTGGTCCATCGAGAAAATGAATTCACTGGCAGCCTCGCGAAGTTTCCAGATTGCGTAATATTCGCGCGGCGACCCCGAAACAGCCACGTCCGTCACGACGCCGCTTTCGTAGCACGCCATAAGCGCTTCGGAAAAACGCGCGTGATCACCGGCCTCGTCCTGCCCCTGCATTTCCACAAGAACGTACATCCCCGCACCTGCTGCAACAGGTGGCTGAGCACCGGTCTGCGACAGAACCCCGTTATAAACATTCGGAAAAATCACTTCGAAGGCCGACAGCGACGGGCCGAGCGTAGAGCGTAAATGTTTTAGAAGGGCAATAGCGGCACTTAACGACGGCAATCCGCAAAAGGCGTTCGCTTGCGACCGCGGCTCAGGATGCAGCCGCAAACAGGCCCGCGTGACCACGCCAAGCACACCTTCGCTTCCAACGAAGAGCTGATTGAGATCGAAGCCCGAATTGTCCTTGGGTAATCCCTTCAAGCTGGTCAGCACGGAGCCATCCGCCAGCACAACCTCAAGCCCCAGAACCTGCGACCGATACATGCCATAGCGCAGGACACGAATACCGCCCGCATTGGTGGCAACATTACCGCCAACCGTGGACGTGCCGCGCGCGCCGATATCAACACCGAAAAACAGCCCACAGCCTGCCGCAGCCTCCTGTACCGACTGAAGCGTAACGCCGGCCTGTGCGATGATGGTGGCGGCATTCTCATCCACCGGCGACAGGTTCACCATTCGCTCAAGCGAAAGCGACACTTCGTCGACTTGAGGCCTCGCCCCGCCGGCAAGGCCCGTCCTGCCGCCTTGGACCACGACGGGCTGCCCCAGACGATTGCATTCTTCAAGGATAGCGGACACTTCCGCCGTATCCGCGGGCCGGAAAACGATTATCGGGCGCTCGCCGGCCTCGTCCGTTGCGTCACCACGATAGCCATCGCCGACGTCGTCGCCAGCGAGAATGGCCTTACTATCGATCCTTCCGTCGAGCCGGCGCAGCAATTCTGCATGCCGGCCAACAGGCGCACGGGCACCTTGGGCGCTCTCCGCCCGACCAGTCGATCCGCCCAATTTCGTTCCCCTTGGTTATCTGGATCGAGGGCAGGTTATCGTCTATCCGATATTTGTCAAACCTATATTCAATTTTCAGTGGCGTTTTCGAAGCGGCCGTGGCATCTATGAAATCGAGGTAAGGGTGACAATCAATGACGCTGAAATTTGATGAGGTCGTGAGGGCTGGCATCGCCAAGCAGGTCGCGGAGAACATAAAATCCGCGATCATGGATGGCCGCCTGAAAATCGACGAGCGGCTTCCCACGGAAGAGGATCTCGCGAGAAGCTTCGGCATATCGCGGCCGACCGTGCGTGAGGCGCTAAAACGTCTGGCAGCGCAAAATCTCATCCATTCAAGGCGCGGCCCGCTCGGCGGAAACTTCGTCAAACGGCCGGATCCGGAAGGGCTTTCCAAGGCGATCACCGCAGCAGCAACCCTGCTAGTCGGCATCGGCGCCTTCGATATCCACGAGATTATTACGGCCCGCCTTGAGACGGAGACGATCTGTTGCAGGCTCGCCTGCGAAAATCACGGCGCTGCCGATCTGGAACGAATGGCGGCGGAGATCGAGATCCAACGCGATGAGACGATCAGTGACGAGGACTTCTGCGCATCCGACGTGCGCTTTCATCGCGCGCTGGTGGATTCCACCTGCAATGGCCCGCTGAAGCTGATGATGTATACGGTGATCGAGTCCTTCATCCCCATAACCAACATGATCGTGTTCCGGGTTCGCGAGCGCCGCAAGGTCGCTGGCTTTCACCGGCAGATCATGGAGGCCGTCGCCAAGCGCGACACCGAGACGGCGACAAGGGCATTGGCGGACCTGCTGGCCTACATTCGCAACAGCTACGCAGCCGCGATGGACGCACGCGACAGGATGAAGGCGGCGCCTCAGACCTGAGAAGGCGAACGGCCGATTTCAAGTGTGAAAAGGGGGACGCATGTCCGATACATTCCAGGCAATGGTCATCGACATGGCCGATGGCAAGCCGCAGACCGGGTTCCGCCAGCTTTCACTCTCCGATCTGCCGGATCATGATGTTCTCGTCGAGGTTCATTATTCGACCGTCAATTACAAGGACGGCCTGGCCCTGACCGGCAAAGGGCGGATCGCCCGGCGTACTCCCATGGTCGGAGGCATCGACCTTGCCGGAATCGTAGTTGAATCCCGATCTGACAAATGGGCGCGTGGCGACAAGGTCATCGTCAACGGATGGGGGCTGTCTGAAACAGAATGGGGCGGATATTCGCGATTTCAGCGCCTGAAAGCGGAATGGCTGATCGCACTTCCCGAAACCTTCAGCCTTTCGCAGGCAATGGCAATTGGAACGGCCGGCTACACGGCGGCGCTTTGTGTCAATGCGCTTGAGGATTGGGGCACGATCCTCAACGACGATCGCGAAATTCTCGTGACCGGTGCGGCGGGCGGTGTCGGCTCGGTGGCGATCAGCCTGCTTGCGGACAAGGGTTACAAAGTAACCGCATCGACCGGTCGCCCTGAAACGCGGGACTATCTCGGATCGCTCGGCGCGAGCGCTTTCGTTGACCGGGCATTGCTTTCAGAAAAGGGCGGTCCTCTACAAAAGGAGCGCTGGGCCGGCGTGGTTGATTCTGTGGGCTCGACGACGCTCGCAAACACACTTTCACAGACCGTATACGGTGGGGCAGTTGCTGCCTGTGGCCTTGCAGCCGGCGCAGACCTGCCGGCAACGGTACTCCCGCATATCCTGCGCGGCGTGGCACTGCTTGGCATTGATTCCGTTATGGCACCAATGTCCAAACGGATCCGCGCATGGCAGACCCTCGCCGAACACCTGAAAGCAGAAAGGATCGAGACATTGGCAAGGATCGAGCCCTTCTCCGAGCTTCCGAGCCTTGCTCAGGATATCGTCGAGGGCAAAATTAGGGGGCGTGTCGTGGTGGAAATCGCAGAATAAGGCTGCTCCAGCGGGCAAGCTATTTGAATATTCGAGAGAGCCGCACCCGAGAGAAAGTGTCCTCACCATCACTCAGAACCAAGCGAAGATACTACATGAGTTTGTCGGCCATTTGGGGCCGGGATGCCTTTGACACCTTCAGGGACGACCTGCCCAGCTTCCGTGGCAAGTCGCGAGATGCTTCGCCATCTCGACAGAATGCGCGAGATGCCGGAAGACGTTACGGACCACCCAACCTTGGACGAGGAACTTTGCTGGGACGAGCCAAAGCCGCCATCGACCGACGAGGTCCATGGCTCGCTGTTGATGGAGATCGGCAATCGGCCTGGCATCCGTAATCTTCAGATTGCCGTTTACTGGAATGATGAACATCGGCACTTCGGTACGTTTGAGCTTGCGGTCGACGACGAGACCGATGAAGCCTGCGGCCTGTCCAGGTCGAGGATCTTGCCGGCAAGCAGATTGATTGGGCCTGCCTGGTCCCAATCCGGCGCCAATTTCGATGAGACAATTCGCATCTTCATCAACGCCTTTCCGCTGCAGCAATTGGAAGCACTGAACGAAGACTGCATCAATGAAATGCTCGCGGCAAAAGTCGCGTGATTGCATTGCTCCAACGCAGCGTACCTGCATCGACGCGTTTCAATGAGCGAAGACTAATCTGCTGTTGTTTGTAATGCAGCTTTCGAGAGCTCGCCTTCAGAGGCGGCGAGCTCCAAAAGCCAGCAGACTATAAGGATAGCGCGCCGGCCGGTCGCATAGGCTGCGTTTTCGGCGCTATCTTCGACGGCGCCAGGACCACAGGCATTCCCGCTTCGAGACAGGCGGTCAGGAACGCCTCTCTTGCTATGACAGCAGGCACAACCCGATTGAGCACGCCGCGGCAGGTCTTCACCGCACGTTCGTGGCGCTCGCCATGCCGCAGCGGCCATTCATTTTCCAGAAAGTCCAGAGCGTCATAGACGCCTGTAAAGGTGCGCTCCAGCCCGCATTGGAGCCTGATCGTCACCGGACGGGTCCACGGAATATCGTTGAGTGGCATCTTCTTCCTCCTTTCCATGCCAAGGACCTCTCCCAGGATCATATTGTAAGAGAGGATTGTCACTTCAAGAGTTTGCCTCAGGCCACGAGGCCCTTGGTCAACTCCAGCGCCTGACGCTCGAACAGCCGGCGGTAAATGCCGTTATTGAGGCGAATGAGCGCCTGATGGTCACCCTCTTCCACGATCTTTCCCTTGTCGAAGACCAAAAGTCGATCCAAAGCTCGTACCGTCGAAAGTCGGTGCGCGATCACCAGCGTCGTGCGACCTTCCATAAGGCGTTCCATTGCCTGCTGGATCTGCACCTCGCTCTCGCTGTCGAGGCTCGAGGTCGCCTCGTCCAGGATCAGCACCGGCGCATCAGCCAGAAATGCCCTGGCGATGGCGACACGTTGACGCTCGCCGCCCGACAATTTGACGCCGCGCTCGCCCACCAATGTCTCATAGCCCTTTGGCAGGTCCATGATAAACCTATGGGCACTGGCCTGCTTCGCTGCATTCTCGATCTCGCGCCGTGACGCGTTCGGTCGGCCGTAGGCGATATTTTCGGCAAGCGTGCGATGAAATAGGATCGGCTCCTGTTGCACGATGGCAATCTGGCTGCGCAGGCTGGACTGAGTGACATGGGCGATATCCTGGCCGTCAATGCGGATCGACCCCGCCTTAACGTCATGGAGGCGCTGGATGAGCTTGACAAAGGTCGTCTTGCCCGAGCCGGAATGGCCGACCAATCCGACACGCTCGCCCGGTTTGATCGTCACCGAGAAATCCTCATAGAGCGGTGCAGGATGCGCCCCGTACTGGAAGGTGACGCGATCGAACAGGACTTCGCCCCTATCGATCTTGATCGCCTTCGCGTTTGGCTTATCCTCAATGCCCAGCGGCGTTTTGTCGAGCAGGACAAGTTCTTCCATATCGTTGACGGCGCGCTGCAGGTTTCGAATGTCCTGTCCGACCGAGCGCAGGTAACCCTGCAGGATGAAAAACATCGCTAGCACGAATGTGATGTCCCCCGGCGTCGCCAGTCCCTGCCGCCACATGACAAGGCCAGTGCCAAGAATGCCGGCCTGTATGGAGACCATCATGAAACCCTGGATCGTGCCGTTCAGTGTCCCGCGCTTCCATGTCCGCCGTGTTCGACTGTCCCATTTGAGCAGCACCTGGCGCAAGCGTTCCTCTTCGCGGTTTTCGGCGCCAAATGCCTTCACGACCGAGTTGCAGCTGATGGCATCCGCCAGTGCGCCGCCCAGCTTGGTATCCCATGCGTTAGCAAGCTTCGCCGCTGGCGACACGTATACGGTCGAAAGCAAGATGGTCACGCCGATATAGATCAGCGATCCCGCAGCCACGATCAGCCCCATGACCGGCCAATAACTACCGAGCACGGCGCTGGCGCCCACGAGCATGACGATCGAGGGTAGTAAGGCTATCAGCAACAGGTCATTGAGCGAGTCGAGCGCCCACATGCCACGAGTGATCTTGCGCACCGTCGAGCCGGCGAAACTATTGGCATGCCAATCGGTCGAGAAGCGCTGCACCTTGTGGAAGCCGTTATTGACCACGTCGGCCATGATGCGCAGCGTCAGACGGATGATCCCGTCGAAGATAAACCAGCGCAGCGTAACGCTGGTCAAGCCAAGGGTGACGACGACAACGAAGGCGCGGATGGCATCGGCCGCCGCACTGCCGCTGGCAATCGCATCGACGATCTGGCCTGAAAACACCGGCACCAGAACTTCGGCTAGCGTACTGACAATTACCAGCAGGATGATGGTGCCCACCAAAGCGGGACGATGGGTCCACTGACGAAAAACAAAGCCGAGCACATTGCGATAAGCATCGGCGCGGAAGTCGAGCTTCTTGCGAGTCATCTTAACCAGTCCGACCGCACATTTCGGCGGTCGGCCCCAAAAATCGAGAGTTAACGGACATTGCCGGAACGGAAACGAGCCGACTTCGGCAAATCAATCGAACTGTGAAGGAAACAAAACCGCTTCATGCGTGCCCACTGCGGGCCACAAATGGGAATGATCTAATTTCGGTTCATTCCGGACGGAAGCGTTTCGATGAATGCTGGTGTCATGCAACGCCTCCTCTGTTTGATGTGCAGCGATGGAGAGTTTGTATCGGACTAATTCGACTTTGCCAAGCCGGTTTTTCTACTTTATGGGGAAACATGCGCGAATGCCACACCATTTCGGACAGGGACCCATGCGCGAACTCGTCGCCGCGGCCGGCCGGCACCCTGAAGATCTCATCATGATCACTTGCCGGTCAGCCATGGTGGCGGGCCCGATCGGCACGAGATCGCCGAGACGATCATGTGTGAGCACGAAACCGCCGGGATGCTGGCCGAGATGGCGTGGAGCGCCCATCAGCTGCTGGGCCAGCTTCAAGGTCAAGGCAAGCCTGCGATCCTCTGGATTGAGATTGAGCTCGCGTAGGCTACGCTCGGTCACTAGTTCCTTCCGCCACGACCACATGCCCACCGATAGCGTCTCGATCACGTGCTCCGACCAGCCGAGAGCCTTGCCAACATCTCGAATTGCGCCCTTGGCGCGTGATGATCGCTCACAGGGCGGCCTTGTCATGGCCGTAGGTCCTGTAGATCCATTGGATCACCTCCTCGCACCGCTCGTGCTCGAAATCGACATCGATGTCGGGTGGCTCGTCGCGCTCCTGGGAAACGAAGCGTTCGAAGAGCAGATTGTTGGCCTCAGGATCGATGGAGGTGATGCCGAGGATATAGCAGACGGCGGAATTGGCAGCCGATCCCCACCCCTGGCATAGGATGCTCTGGCCGCGGGCATAGCGGACGATTGAGAACATCGTCAGGAAATAGGGGGCGTATTTCGTGGCGCGATGATGTATGAAGTTAATCTTTACAGTTTACCTTCATATATAGTAGAGATGCTGCCATGATCGAGAACGCCGACAAATCACCCCTCGCCTCCACAGTTGCCGAAGAGCTCAGAGGCTTCGCAAGCAAGCTGAAGCGCAAGCTGCGCGAGCAGGGCCACGCCGGCGACCTGACGCCAAGTCAGGCGTCGGCGCTCGTCCGACTGGAAAAAGAAGGCCCGATGACCACCTCGGCGCTGGCGCGCGCCGAAGGCATGCGCCCGCAATCGATGGGCACGCTCCTATCGGCGCTGGATGCGATGGGCCTCGTCTCGGGAATGCCCGACCCCTCTGACGGCCGGCAAACCATTCTCTCGCTGACGGAGCGATGCCGCCGCCTGATCCAGGAAGGCCGCGCCGCCCGCCAGGACTGGCTCAGCCGCACCATCGAAGCCAGGCTTTCGCCGGGAGAGCAAAGCCAAGTGCTGGCCGCCATCGGCCTGCTGCAGCGACTAGTCGAGCAGGATTAGACCGTCCTTTCCTTCCTCACACCTTAGGATATCCCATGGCCCTGACCGCATTGGATCAACAGACCGCCCTAATTGTGGTCGACCTCCAGAAAGGGATCATGAGCGCGGCCTTCATCGAGCCGATCGCTCCCGTCATCGAACGCGCCGTCGCGCTCATCCGCGCGTTCCGGCAGCACGATCTGCCCGTCGTCTTCGTTAAGGTTGCCGGCACCGCGCCCGGGCGCGCGGAGCAGCCCAGACGCCACATCGGACCGCTGCCGGACGGCTTTACGGACTTCATTCCTGATCTCGACCAGCAGCCCGGCGATATCGTCGTGACGAAATACAGCTGGGGCGCCTTCGCGACGACCGACCTCGACGCCCGTCTCAAATCCCTCGGCGTAACTCAGGTGGTGGTCATCGGCGTCGCAACCGGAACCGGCATCGAGGCGACCGCGCGGCAGGCCTTCGAGGCCGGGTACAATGTCGCGCTCGCGATCGACGCCATGACCGATACCCGGCCCGAGGCCCATGCCTACAGCATCAAGAACGTCTTTCCCCGGCTCGGCGAAACCGCCACGACGGAAGAGATCATGACCGAACTCGCAAAGCGGAACGCTTAAGGATGACCTTCCTCCACACTCTCTCGCTGCTTGCCGGCGGTGCATTTCTGATGAATGCAATTCCGCACCTCGTCAGCGGCGTTCTCGGCCGGCCCTTTCAATCGCCCTTCGCCAGGCCACCCGGTGAAGGCCTGTCATCGTCGACCGTCAATGTCCTATGGGGCTTCGCCAATCTGGTACTGGCCTATCTGCTTCTCATCCGTTTCGGCAGCGTGAATTGGGATGGCGCCACGGATGTCTTATCTGCAGGCCTCGGGGCTTTCGCCATCGCGCTGTTTTGCGCGCGTCACTTCGGCCGGTTCCATGGCGGGAACGCGCCGGAACGGCAATGATGCTGCGGACCTTCCGGTCGCTCCGACACTACAATTTCCGGCTCTGGGCGGCGGGGGCGCTCGTGTCGAATATCGGCACCTGGGTCCAGCGAACCGCACAGGACTGGCTCGTCTTCGCCGAACTGACGCGACATAACGGCTCGGCTGTCGGTATCGTCATGGCTCTGCAGTTTGCACCGCAGTTTCTGCTGCTTCCCTGGTCGGGTCTTGCCGCCGACAGTCTGAACCAGCGTAAGCTCCTGATGGCGACGCAGGCGACGATGGGCGCGCTCGCGCTGGCGCTCGGTATTCTCACCGTCACGGGCCTCGCGCAGCTCTGGCACGTCTATGTGTTCGCCTTCCTGTTTGGCAGCGTGGCCGCGCTCGACGCGCCGGTCCGCCAAACCTTCGTCGCGGAGCTGGTCGGCGACGACGATCTGCCGAATGCGGTGGCGCTGAACTCCATGTCGTTCAATCTCGCGCGGATGATCGGTCCGGCCGTGTCGGGTGTCGCGATCGCCACTATCGGGACCGGATGGGGCTTTCTCGTCAATGGCGTATCCTTCCTGGCCGTCCTGATTTCTCTGACGCTGCTGCGGCGGTCGGAGCTGCGGCCGAACAGACGGGCGCCACGTGGCAAGGGCCGCTTTGTCGAGGGCCTGCGCTATGTCCGGGGCCGCCCCGATCTCGTGGCGATCCTGTTCATGCTGTTCTTCATCGGCACCTTCGGCCTGAATTTTCCGATCTTCGTCTCGACGATGGGCGTGCGCATCTTCCATGCCGATGCCACCGGCTACGGGCTGTTGTCGTCTATTATGGCGGTCGGGACGATTACGGGGGCATTCCTGAATGCCGGCCGCGACCGCATCGAATTCCGCAATCTGATCGTGAGCGCCACGGTATTTGGCCTCGGCTGCGCGTTGGCGGCGCTTGCGCCCTGCTACTGGCTCTTCGCGGTGGCGCTTGTCGTCATCGGCATCGCCGCGCTCTCCTTCACCAACGCCACCAACAGCCTGATGCAGCTTTCGACTGAGGCTACGATGCGCGGGCGGGTGATGGCGCTGCGCGTTGGCATCGCACTCGGTGGCACGCCGATCGGAGCGCCCATCGTCGGCTGGGTGGCCGATCATGAAAGCCCGCGCTGGGCGATGGCCATTGCGGCGGCATCAGGGATCATCGCGGCGACGATCGGCATCTTTGCGAAACAAGGAGCAGGTCGGAACTAGGAGCTGAGAGTACCTGCAAGGTTTGGTCGCTCTATCGCCATGTTTTTTTGCGCTAAGGACCTGCAGAGTTCGTCGCTTCCGCACCACCGAGCGTCAGGATGGCTTCACGCTCTACAGCCTGAATGAGCCGCGCGTGTGCCGGGGCCTGCGACCAGAGCAGTCCAAGCACCCGTTCGGGAGCCGGATCAGGGAGGCGGTGTCTTACGATCGACAAGCCTCCCGGCCAAGGCAGCACCCGATCCGGGACGAGCGAAACACCAATCCCGCAGTCAACGAGTACAGCGATTGCATCCAGCGCGTCGAGTTCGATGCGATCGTTGGGCCGGATTCGTTGCTGTTGCAAATAACGCAAAGCCGCAGATGATGAAGAACTGCTAGGATAGCTCCTTCGATAGGCATCGCGCTCCGGTCCAATGTCTCAAGCTCTTGAAGGGATCTGAACCACAACGCCCTACTTGGTTCCAGATGCCGAAGTATTTGATTTCATTTTGGCGCATGAGCTTGAGCTCGGCTTACACTTTGCCCGCCATGTTGCCTTGCAGGCGGTGCATTGAGCCTTGGTGCGGATAGAATAGGATGCCGGCACCCTTCACGTTGACGAGATCCTATGTCTGAACTCGATTGGTTGAGCCAACTGCTTCAAATCATCACGGTCACCGGCCAGCTCGAGGTGCGCTGCGCCTATGGCGCTCCCTGGCGCATTATGTGGAACCGGGCTGCGCCGAACGAAATTCCCTACCACGTCGTCGTCAGGGGCCGAGCGATCTTTGAGGATCCGGAGGCAAGAACCCGGCGGGAGTTGACGAGCGGCGATATCGTGCTGTTACCGCACGGCGCGGCGCATGTGCTGCACGATGGCAGCGGGCAGACGCCCGCTCCTACGCAGCAGCGGCAGAGTACTGCCGGGTGGATGCTGAGCGAGAACGACAGCGACGGCGAACAACTAGATCTGTTGTGTGGCCGATTTTTCATTTCGCCTCCTCACGATCGATTGGTCCGCAACTACCTGCCCCTCGATCTGGTGGCACGGACCATGGATGCCCCCGGAGAAGAGGGTGTCGCGTCCGCAACTGGCCAACTCTCTAATCTGGTGGGGTTGATGCGAATGGAAGCGGCCGGCGATCGACCCGGAGGACGCGCCGTTCTCAATGCACTGTCTTCGGCTCTTTTTACGTTGGTGTTGCGTGCAGCCAGCCAATCAGCAACAGCTCCTGAGGGTCTGCTGGCACTGGCCGGCCACCCGCGCTTGGCGCCAGCAATCAGCGCCATGCTCGCTGATCCCGCCAAGCCCTGGAAACTACCTGATCTGGCAGAGCTGTGTGGCATGTCTCGCGCAACGTTCATGCGACACTTCCGGGACAGGCTCGGTTGCTCCGCCCTCGACCTGTTGACCGATTTGCGCATGAGTTTGGCTGCCAACGAGCTCAAGAAGCCAGCGATCAGTACCGAGACAATCGCCGAAACGGTCGGCTATCAATCTGTTTCGGCATTCCGGCGCGTATTCGCCGAGAAAATGGGAATGACGCCAGGGGAATGGCGCAGGCTCGCGCAGACCGGCGGGAAAAGTGCGAGTTAGCGTTGGCCTGAGGTTTGATCCTTTTAAGCATCATATTGAGGCAATTCAATCTCGATAATATCACATGCGGTCGTAAAATCGGCTCCGTAATCACTTGATGAGGGAGCCACCCAATGAACTACATCAACAACATAGCCTCCGAAGCGGTACCGACGAATGCGGTCATCGAAGCCATCCTCAGCCGCAGCGCCGCTAAATATTACGACTCCACCGCCACACTGAGCGACGATCAGATCCGAGATCTGGTGCGCATCGGCACGTCGGCGCCGACCTCGTTTCACCTTCAGAACTGGCGGTTTATCGCGGTCCGCACACCTGACGCCAAGGCTCGGCTCCATCCGATCGCCTGGAAGCAGCCCGCGATCCTCGATGCCGCGGTTACCTTCGTTATCGTCGGCCAATTGGCCGATGCCAGCGCCGTGCCTGCCCGTCTGGCGCCGGTCGTGGAAGCCGGCATCATGCCGGCCCACCTGGTGCCGGAATGGGAGGCGCCCGCCCGCGGCCTCTATGACAACCAACCCCAACGGCAGCGGGACGAAGCGGTGCGCTCCGCGACCTTCGGTACGGCTGCGATCATCTACGCGGCGCGCTCGCTCGGCCTCGGTTCCACGCCGATGATCGGCTTCGACGCGGAAGCGGTGCATCGCGAATTTGGCCTCGCCGAAGATGAAATCCCGGTCATGCTCTTGACCGTGGGACCCGAGCGGTCCGGCAACTGGCCGCAGAAGCCACGCCTGCCCGTAGCCGACGTCCTGTCCTTTGCATAAGCCGCAACTCAATCAACATTTATGGAGACGACCATGACCAGAACGACCGTTCTGACGCCGGAACAGGTGCCGGCTGCATCGAAAGAGACCCTCGATGCTTTCAAAAGAAACATCGGGTTCACCCCAAACATGATGGCGGCCTTTGCTCAAAGCCCGATCGCCTTCAACGCATGGGCTGCCCTACTCGGGTCGCTCAGCAAGGCGCTTGACGTGAGGACTCGAGACAGCATCGGCCTTGCCGTCTCCGAAGTGAATGGCTGTAATTACTGCCTGGCGGTTCACAGCTTCACTGCCGAACATATGGCCAAGCTGCCAGCCGAAGAGATCATTCTCGCTCGCAAGGGCCATGCGACCGACCCGAAGCGGGATGCTGCGGTGCAATTCGCGCGAAAGGTTTTCGAGACCCGCGGGAAAGTCAGTGACGCGGATCTGGAGGCTGTTCGCGATGCCGAATTCACCGAAGCGAACATCATCGAGATCGTTGCTCTGGTCGCAATGTACACCCTGACGAACCTGTTCAACAACGTCTTCGATCCGGACAAGGACTTTCCTGCCGTTGCCCCGGCCGGCGCGATCTGAGTGCCATCTCTCCTAGTCTCATGAATCTGTAGGATCAATCCCATGAACATTCTCCACATGGACAACAGTCCGCGCCAACAATCCCATAGCCGTCAGCTTTCGGCGGCGATCGTTAAAAGGCTTCTTGAGGTTGCACCTGGCGCGGACATCATCCGACGTGACCTCGGCACTGATCCCCTACCTCAGACCGCGGCCCTTTATGCCGCTGCACTGGCGTCACCGGCCACTTTGGCGGCCCCACCGACGGGGTCGCTCGATCTTTCCGAACAGCTTGTGCGGGAAGTCGAAGCGGCGGATGTGGTCGTCATAGGAACGCCGATGCACAATCTGACCATTCCCTCGGTCCTGAAGGCCTGGGTCGACCAGATCTTGCGTGTAGGCCGTACAATGAAATCGACGTTGGCCGGGAAGGTCGGATTGCTTCGGGACCGTCCGGTCCTTATCGGCGTGGCTTCCGGCGGCTTCTTCACCGGCGAGCGCGCCAACCAACCGGATTTTCTGACCCCCTACCTGTCGATTGCGCTTAGCTCGATCGGGCTGAAGAGCCAGCAGTTTTTCCCGCTTCAAGGAACGGCCTTCCTTAACTGGGAGCAGGCGGCAGAGACGAGAGACAAGACGCTTGCAGTTCTCGACGCCACCGCCGTGAAGCGCCTGACCGAAATCCAGGATCAACCCGCAATGGTCGCGAGCGTCGGCTGGAACCATGCCGACCTCGCCTTGCCCAGGCACGCATCGCCAAGCGCACACTGAGGGACCGAAAGCTTCCAACGTTTGTTCATCAACCATCCGACGCCGCCGGCCAATCAACATGAGGCTTCAGATGATCTTATCTACGTCTACGCTTCCCAAGATCGGTGACAGGATCACCGGCAATTCGACACCGCCCGATGACCGCGCCATCCGCGAATGGCTGGGCTCAGAGGCATACGGTCAATGGAGCGAACTGCGGACCTGGATCGATGCATCCTATCCCGGAGTATTCGCACCCGACTGGCTTTACGGCGGAAAGAAGCGCGGTTGGTCCTTGCGCTTCAAGAAGACTAGGGCGCTTACTACTTTGGTGCCGGAATATCAGCGGTTCTCCGCCATCGTCGTGATGGGCGGAGCCGAACGCGAGAAGTTCGAGGAGCGGCGTTATTTCTGGCGCCCGCGATTGGTCAGAGCCTACGATGACGCGAAGACCTACATCGACGGGAAATGGCTAACGCTTCCAGTCTTGTCCAAAGATGAGCTGCAGGATGTGACAGAGCTTTTGGCGATGAAGCGTCCGCCGCTCCCACGCTGACTAGCCCGTCATCTGCAATCGTTCCTCTAACGAGCCGATACCGGACCCAAAGACATCTACCCACGGCACCCAAGGAAGATCGAAGTGGTCTTCCGCGCTGTATCACCTCAAATCATCAAAGCATCGAAGGAAACAAATCGATGAAAGCCATCATAGCAACCGACGAAGCCGCCGGCGCGGCCGGCATGTCATTGGCGGAGCACCCGCAGCCGCGGGCGGCGATAAACGACGTCATTGTCGAGGTTCACGCGTCGGGCTTCGTGCCGACCGAACTGAGCTGGCCCTCCACCTGGACCGATCGCATCGGCCAAAAACGAACGCCATCGATCCCGGGCCATGAGTTCGCCGGTGTGGTTACCGCTCTCGGCTATGGTACGACCGGCCTTTCTTTGGGACAGCGCGTGTTCGGCCTGACGGACTGGTACCGCGACGGCACCCTGGCGGAATATGTCGCCGTAGAGGCTCGCAACCTCGTACCACTTCCCGGCGACGTGGAGTTCACAGTGGCTGCCAGCCTGCCGATCTCCGGCCTGACCGCCTGGCAAGGACTGTTGCAACATGGCCGCCTCCAAGCAGGCCAGAGCGTCCTTGTTCATGGCGCCGCCGGTGCGGTGGGTTCGATCGCGACGCAGCTTGCGCGCGAGTTCGGAGCCTACGTCATTGCCACCGGACGCGCCGCCGACCGGCAGAAGTCGCTGGAGTTTGGCGCGAACGAGTTCGTCGATCTGGCAAATGATACGCTCGAGGAAATCGGAAGCGTCGATCTCGTGCTTGACATGATCGGCGGCGAGATCCAGAAGCGCTCCACAGGTCTGGTACGACCCGGAGGTACGCTCGTTTCCGTAGTTGGCCCGGTTGAAGCGCGACCCGTCGATGGCCGGGCAATTGACTTCGTCGTGGAATCCGATCGCGCTCAACTTAATGAGGTTGTTCAGCGGGTACGTGACGAACGCCTTCGGACGAACATCGGCTACATCTCGACCTTGGATAATGCGGTCGCTGCATTCAATCCCACCAGACGGCGGACAGGGAAAACGATCATTCGCACTCGCGAATGAGAGGCGCAAGCCATCAATAGCGTCATTATTTTTCCTAAGCGAACCCAAGCTGAACCATGATGGCCGGAGCAACAACTCCGGCCCTATTCTGCGGACGTATGACGGCTGCTTCTCAATGGATAAAGCCGCCGCCAGTTTCGCGATCGCACAACACGCACCGCAATTGCCAAGCACGTCACCACACAGACGGCGGCATTTGAGCACCTCCCAGAAGATTCCCGTTTGGACCACATTTCCCAACATGTGTGAGCGCCCAGCCCTCGCCCCGAGATAAGTATTCCGCCCATTCGGATGGAACCAATTGGCGCCTATCGCGATTTTCTGCCTATGGCCACCGCGCGCTGTTACCTTGCGATCTGGATTATTTTGACATCATGGTATCCGGCTGTCGCCGCCACCATAACCGCACAAGATGTGAATGCCGCTTCCATTTCGTCCTCGCACATCGAAGCACCAAGCCCCAAACCGACCAATCCTGATGCGGCAATCGTAAAACTTCAAATTCTGCTAGATCGAACTGGCGCTTCACCGGGCGCGATCGACGGTTTTGGCGGGGACAACCTCAACAAGGCAATTGCGGGATTTAACGCATTGCAGGGACTTCCAGCTGGCAATAAGCCCGATACGGCCGTGCTCGGGCGGCTCGAAGAGCAAGGCCCGGTCGTTCAGAGTTATTCCATAACCGCAGACGACGGGAAGGACCTGGTACCGAAGATTCCCAAGGACTATGCCTTGCAGGCAAAGATGGATCATCTCGGTTATACCAGCATCGCCGAGAAACTAGCCGAACGTTTCCATATGAGTATTGCCCTTCTCAAGGCGCTCAATCCGACCGCCTCCTTCACTCCCGGTGAAACGATCTCGGTCGCAGCAACCGGCGCGGCAAAGAGCGGTGTAGTGAAACGAATCGAGGTCCATAGGCAATCGGGACAGGTATTCGCATTTGCAGAAGATGGGTCGTTATTGGCAGTCTACCCTGCTACGATCGGCAGCGAGGAGACACCTTCTCCCTCCGGCAAGCACAAGGTCAAAGGTGTTGCGCGATTGCCGACATACATCTACAACCCAACGATCAACTTTCAGCAGGGTCACAATAAGAAGATATTAAAGCTGCCGAGCGGGCCGAATAATCCCGTCGGCACCGTCTGGATTGATTTGACGGAACCAACTTATGGGATTCACGGAACGCCGGATCCGGAACTTATCGGCAAGGTCGACTCTCACGGTTGCGTCCGCCTGACCAACTGGGATGTGGAAGAGCTCGCAGGGATGGTTAAGCCGGGCGTAGTGGTTGAATTTATCGACTGAACATTAGGTTGCGGAGGGAAGGAGCAAAGTGGCCATCCCCCCGCCTGGCTTAAATGCCACTTTTCAAAGATCGACTCAGGTTCGACAAAATCCAGTCCGTTGATGTGAAGGGATACGAACCTGTGAGCCCTTTGTTTACTTCGTCAGCGAAGTCGATTTGTCATTGCTCCATAACCGGACGATTGTGAGCAAAATGCTCATTTGCGCAGCCTCACGGCGGCAATGGCATGTGGCATCAGGAACGCGGCAATCTCTGTGATAACTTCCTTCAGATCGCCGGGTTCATGTGCAACGCTTTCAACGAATGCGTGCCATTGTCGTTGCTTTTCCTGGTCCTTGGCAAACGCGTCCGTGAGGGCGTCGGGTATCTCCGTGGGGATCGGTGTTTCTCGTCGTTCGAAAGTCGCTTTGATCGCACGCGCCAATCTGTCATCATCGAAATCGAATGACCGGTTGAGAATCCAGATGTCGTAGAAGTCCTTCATGCGGCTGTTTGCACGCCCTAGCATGACCATCGCCTGGAACTTCTCGGCAATGACCGTCTCCCGCGCATAGGCTCGGAGCCGGGGCATCGGAAAGCCGAGCATGGAAGGATAATCCAGCATCTCCGCCCCAGGCTCGAGCGCATCGCCAAATCCGATGTCGATCGTCAGGGTAATCCGCGCGCCACTGATCAAGGCCACGACCCGCAGCCTGAGCCCGCCATATTCCAGTCCCTCACGAATGCGATCCACGCGTAAAGTTTCTGCATCGAACGTGACGCCATCATCAGCTTGTTGCGCCAGAATCTCGCGAAAAGTCTTCAGCATCGGGTCCGGCTCGGGATTGCCAAAGCCCAAAAGGTCGAGATCGCGTGTGCCACGGTGCGGATCGTCAAACCAACTCATCATTAGCATCGCGCCCTTCAGCACAAAGCGGCCGGCATGAGGTGATTCGCTGAGCCGGAATAATAACCGCTCAAGCGCAAAACGCGTCAGAACCAAATCGAAGGTGCCCACTTGCCTTGGCGAGTTGCAACAGGCGGGTGCGCACCGAGGCGCCGAGATTTCTGATTTCTTTAGCCATTGGCGGTCAATGCCTCGAGATACGGCCGGATCACCGTTCCAACACCGCCGTGCTCGGCTTCAGCAGCGATCTCGCCGGGGTTGGCCTTGCGTTGCCGTAGCGCTTCTTGAAGCCCCTCGATCGCCACGGAGAGGCCGATCTTGTTGCGATAGCGGAAGCTATCGGCAATTGTTTTGGCAACTCCGAAAATCTTCACGGGAACACCTTCAATAACATGGATTTCAACGCCATCGTGGAGCAGGCTCTCCGTAAAGCGCACGATGCGAATAGGTGTGCCATCTGGTTTCGGAGGCCAGTCTTTGCGGCCTATGGCAAGCCACACGTGTCCTGGCAGTTGATCGGTAAGGCCGTGGAATGCCAGAGCCGAAACAAGGCAGACAACGGCTTTCGGAACGCGTTTGGCAGCCTCTGCCAGACTATGGTTGGCATCGAGTTCGGCATCTGGAAGTTGATATAGACCGCGAGCAAGCCGCAGCACTTCACCATCCCGTTCCATTCGGCTCATGGTTGCCGCTGTCACGCCAGCGCTCCGAAGTTCCGCCAGTCGTGCGATGCCCCGCTCGATAAGCACATTACGGGCGATCTGGCGTTGAGTGACGGAAGCCGGCATTGACACAAGAACTCGGAGTATAGAATCTATTGTCCGAGGATTTGTATCACAATCCATACCCTTGGGAAGGCAACGATTGGACGAAATCGCGAGCAACAACGATAGTTATGCTCTTGATGGGAGTCGAACCGACGACCCTGTGGTTACAAAGTGTTTCACTCCTCAAATTTTCCAAAGGCATGTATCGACTTTGCCTCGATAGAATGTCCGACCCGCGGGCCTGCGGCCTCCACCGGCGAACTGCAACGACGTGCGATCGCGGTTTCTCGGCCGCACCAAGACGACAACGGCGGACGACCGCACGCACGTCGTCGTTTTGATCGGCCGGCCGATCGAAGCGCTGAAGCGGTGGATCGAGGAAGCCAGAATCGATACCGGACCGGTGTTCCGCCGCATCGACCAATGGGGCAATATCGATCGGCCGGCGCTGACGCCGCAGTCGGTCAATCTGATCCTGAAGACGCGGTGCAGCCAGGCCGGTTTGGATCCGGAGCTCTTTGGCGCATGGACTGCGATCCGGATATCTGACCAGGGCGGCCAATCGCGGCATCCCTTTGAAGGAGGCATGCAGCAATCCCTGCACAAGCCGTGGCGCAGGCGGCGAGCTATTATAACAACGCGGAGCGAAAGAACGGACGGGCGGCGCGTTTGTTTTTGTAGCGCTACGTCCGGATTCTCGAGAGACGCGCGCTATTTTCTCCTTGCAATTCGGGAGTTTCATTCCATAAATGCAAGGATGATTAACCGTCGAATATCATCCGAACTGAACGAACTCCTCGATACGCGCCCAGCTGTCGCGCTCATCGGGCCGCGTCAGGTCGGAAAAACGACGTTGGCACTCTCCATAGCCGACCATCGGCCTTCGATCTATCTCGACCTGGAATCGGATGCTGATCGTGCCAAGCTCGCCGAACCGGAACTATATCTCAGCCAACATAGTGACAAGCTCGTCATATTGGACGAGGTTCACCGGCTTCCTAATCTTTTCCAGAATTTGCGCGGACTTATCGACCGCGGCCGTCGAAGTGGTAGAAAAGCGGCGCAGTTCCTGCTGCTTGGGTCAGCATCCATTGACTTATTGAAACAGTCGGGTGAGACGCTCGCTGGCCGTATAGCCTATCTTGAAATGGGCCCCGTTAACGGCATCGAAGTACCAGCTGACGAACTAAATACGCTATGGCTACGAGGGGGTTTCCCAGACAGTCTACTCGCTCAAACCGATCGCGCAAGCCAGCGATGGCGGCAGGACTTTATTCGTACGTATCTGGAGCGAGATATTCCTTTGCTCGGTCCTCGTATTCCTGCGGAGACATTGCGGCGCTTCTGGACCATGCTCGCGCATCATCAGTCCGGACTTCTGAACGCCGCAGAGTTTGCACGTGCGCTTGGCGTCGATGGCAAGACCGTTGCCTCCTATCTCGACCTGCTGGTTGATCTGCTGCTCGTACGACGTCTGGAGCCTTGGCATGCAAATGTTGGAAAGCGTCTCGTAAAATCGCCTCGGGTTTATGTTCGCGACAGTGGCATCACCCACACTCTCTTGGGGCTGACCACTCAGGAGGATCTGCTCGGCCATCCGGTCGCCGGTGCAAGTTGGGAAGGTTTCGTTATCGAGACGCTGATTGCTGCAGCACCGGCCGGAACACAGAGTAGTTTCTATCGGACATCCGCCGGCGCCGAAATCGATCTGCTCCTCACGCCACCGGGCAATCGTCCGTGGGCCATCGAAATCAAGCGTAGTCTGTCGCCTAGACTCGAAAAGGGCTTCTATCTTGCGTGCGAGGATTTGAATCCGCTGCGACGGATCGTCGTCTACCCCGGACAGGAGATCTTCCCCATGAAGCAAGACGTGGAAGCAATGCCGGTATCTGCGTTAGGGGCAGCCTTGGCCGAACTCGGCTAGGCTGTGGTGACGAATTAAGGGTTTGGGATTCCCAATTAGGAGCAAATCAGATTCAAGGCTGACTTTTGGAGGTCGGTCATGGATATCGATAGGCTCAGTGCGGAACAGTGGTCTCGGATCGAGCCGTTTGTGCCAGGCGGGCGCAAGGGGCG
>NZ_VIUA01000006.1:0-573922 GCF_007828395.1 Rhizobium sp. ERR 942 | reverse complement strand
CGTCTCCGATCCATCCCCCATCGCCGGAAGAGGATGGCCGTCCTCTCCGGCGCTTCTTTTTCTCACAAGAAGCAGGCACAGTCATAAGACAAGCATGTCGCGCAGAAGTGTGCAGCGGTTTGGGACAATGACATACCCAAATCAAAGATCTAAAGCGCAAGAAGCGAATCCGAAAGATCGCGATGCGCTTCGGGCGCGGATGGCTGCGTGATTTGGGAGCGAGCGAAGAAGAATAATCACCTTGAAGGCGGGAAAACCGTCCAAGACCGCCGGCTGCCCGGCGGCAGCGCTATCTACTGGACGATATCGAGATCGTTGACGACGCGCTTGCCGTCGACTTCCGTATAGAAGACCACCACCTTCACACCGGCCTGCAGGCCACTGAAATCGAAATCCTCCGGCACCTGATAGCTCTTTCCGTCATCCAGCGTGATGTTGAAGTTCTTCGCGTCGACCTTCTTGATGACGGCTTCGACATCGGCGCTTTCAGCAAAACCGGCGACAGGAGCAAGCAGGCTTGCCGTGGCCAAAAGCGTCGCTACAAAGAAGCGCATCGTCGTCACCCTTCAGGTAAATTGATTATGATTTCTTATGCGGTCTAGAAAACACGTCGAATATGGCGGAAGTTGCCCCCAATAATGACTTCGCCCGCCCAAATGGTGAATGCTTCGTCACAATCCACAATTCGGATTAATCTTTGTTTACCATGCCGGTGCTTGAGTAGGAAAAAGGGCCGGTCGCCGTTTCCGAGGCAAGTGAAAGAAAGATTTTGTCTTGTCGGCATTTTGGCCTATGAGTGGGCCGAAATTGCAAGAGACAAGACGCGGCCTGTCGGTCAGGCTGCGCTAATCCGGTCGTTTTACATGTCGCATAATACATTCGGTCACCTCTTCCGCGTCACCACCTGGGGCGAAAGCCACGGTCCAGCGCTCGGCTGCGTCGTCGACGGCTGCCCTCCAGGCCTCCGTTTCAAGCTGCAGGACATTCAAACCTGGCTCGACAAGCGCAAGCCGGGCCAGTCGCGCTTCGTGACGCAGCGGCGCGAGGACGATCTCGTCAAGGTTCTGTCGGGCGTCATGACGGACGAGGACGGCGAGACGATGATCTCGACCGGCACACCGATCTCGATGCTGATCGAGAATACCGATCAGCGCTCGAAGGATTACGGCGAGATCGCTAGGCGTTACCGCCCCGGCCATGCAGACTACACCTATGACGTCAAATACGGCATTCGCGACTACCGCGGCGGCGGCCGCTCATCAGCCCGCGAAACCGCGGCGCGCGTCGCTGCCGGCGGCATCGCCCGTCTCGTAGTGCCCGGCGTGACGATCCGTGGCGCGCTGGTGCAAATCGGCAAGCACAAGATCAACCGTGCCAACTGGGATTGGGCGCAGGTGGATCAGAACCCGTTCTTTGCGCCTGATCCCGAAATCGTGCCTATTTGGGAAGACTATCTCGACGGTATCCGCAAGGCCGGCTCCTCGATCGGTGCCGTGGTGGAAGTGGTGGCGGAAGGCGTGCCGGCCGGTCTCGGCGCTCCGATCTATGGCAAGCTCGACCAGGATATCGCCTCGCTGCTGATGTCGATCAATGCCGTCAAGGGCGTCGAAATCGGTGAGGGTTTCGCCTCCGCTGAACTCACAGGCGAGGAAAATGCCGATGCCATGCGCATGGGCAATGACGGCAAGCGCATCTTCCTGTCCAATCATGCCGGCGGCATCCTGGGTGGCATTTCCACCGGCGAGCCCATCGTCGCGCGCTTTGCCATCAAGCCGACCTCCTCGATCCTGACGGAACGCCAGTCGATCGATGCCGATGGCAACAATGTCGATGTCCGCACCAAGGGCCGCCACGATCCTTGCGTCGGCATTCGTGCCGTGCCGATCGGCGAGGCGATGGTCGCCTGCGCCGTTGCCGATCATTATCTGAGGGATCGCGGCCAGACGGGCCAGCAGAGGTAGGAACTTCGAGATGTCTTACGACCAGAAGCGTGTTGTCGATGCCATAAGGGCTTTCGAAGCCGGCGAGATCGTCGTCGTCATGGACGACAATGACCGCGAGAACGAAGGCGATCTGATCGTTGCCGCCGTTCACTGCACGCCGGACAAGATGGCTTTCATCGTCCGGCACACGTCCGGCATCGTCTGCACGCCGATGCCGCGCGAGGAGGCCAAGCGGCTCAACCTCAACGCCATGGTCGCGGAAAATGATTCCGCCCATACGACGGCCTTCACCGTTTCCGTCGATTTCAAGCATGGCACCACAACAGGCATTTCCGCCGACGACCGGACCCTGACGGTTCGAAACCTCGCCAATCCGAATGTCGGGCCGACGGATTTCGTTCGTCCGGGCCATATCTTCCCGCTGGTTGCGCGCGAAGGCGGCGTGCTCATGCGTTCGGGCCATACGGAAGCCGCCGTCGATCTCTGCAAGCTTGCCGGCCTGCCGCCGATCGGCGTCATCAGCGAGCTCGTCAATGATGACGGTACGGTGACGCGCGGCCAGCAAGTGGTGGAATTCGCCGAGCAGAACGGGCTGAAGCTCGTTTCCGTCGCCGACCTCATCGCCTATCGCCAGCGCAAGGAAACCCTCATCGAGCTCGGCACCAGCTTCGACATCGAAACACCGTTCGGCAAGGCGCGCGCCCATACCTATTCCCTGCCCTGGGACCCGATGCAGCATCTTGCCGTCGTTTTCGGCGATATTCGCGACGGCGTCGATATCCCGGTTCGACTGCATCCGGAAAATGTCGCCGAGGATCTGTTCGGCAAGCGCCGTCCGGTCGATTTCTACATGAAGAAGATCGCCGAGGAAGGCCGGGGCGTCATCGTCTATTTGCGCGAAGGCTCCGTCGGTGTCGGTCATTTCGACAATGGTCGCAAGGCGCGTCAGGCCGAGCGCGAGAGCCACGCCGAGGCACAGGCGCGCGACAGCGAATGGCTGGAAATCGGGCTTGGCGCGCAGATCCTGAAGGATCTCGGCGTCAGCTCGATCAAGCTGCTCACTAGCCGCGAACGGCACTATGTCGGCTTGGAAGGGTTCGGCATCAAGATTGCCAAGACGGAGATCTGCTGATCTTTGTCCTCCCCTCGAGCAGGAGGGGTCTGGGTGGGGTGATGTCTGACGGCACTCATGGGTCATTCCACCCGCGCGCTGCGCGTGACCGCCCCCTCAAAGGCGAGGTGCCGAAAACTCGCGATCCAGCAGGCCCATCATGATGTCGTCGTGCCAGCGGCCATTGACGTAAGCGGTCTCCCGCTCCCTCCCTTCGACGATGAAGCCGCATTTTTCATAGGCGCGGATGGCGCGCTCGTTGTAGGCGAGCACGCGTATTCCGATGCGATGCAGTCTCATCTCGCCGAAGGCATGATCCAGCAGAAGAGTGATCGCTTCCGTGCCAAAGCCTTTACCAAGCAGCGCCGGATTATAGATCCCGATTGCCATCGTCGCGCGTCGGTCCTGGCGATTGACGTTGTCCAATCGGATTATGCCGGCAAAGACGCCGTCGATTTCGATAACCCAGGCATGAGGCTGATCGGCAAGGCCCTGAACCCATCGCGTTGTGCCCTCCCGGGTGATGGGCTCGATGTCCTCCTTGTTAACGCCATACATCTCCGCGATCTCGGCATTCGTACCTAAAGCGAAGCGCACATCGGCGTCCTCGGCACATGGCGGGCGGAGCCTAACATTGCGGCCTTTTAGAATCAGCGACGACAACGAACTCTCCTCTTCGGGTGTTCTTCTGCCTATTGGACTCTGTTAGTTATGTCCCTTCAAGGGGGGTGACAAAGCTTACGATCGATCCGGCCATGTGGCATCGAATAGGCGAAGCCAATTGTCATAGGCGAATTTTCGCAGGGTTAATTCATCGAATCCGCTTTGGCGCATGGCCTCCACGAGCCGCGGCAAGCCGCTTGCGTCTCCGATCTCACGAGGCATGACGGCGCCATCGAAATCCGATCCAAGCGCGACCCCATCCGCGCCGATGCGGGCGCTGAGATAGTCGATCTGGCGAACGACCGCTTCGAGCGGGGTATCCTCGTCAAGATTGGCATCCGCGCGGATATCGTTGACGGCAAGATTCAACCCAACGACGCCACCCGTATCGCGGATCGCGTCCAATTGCCGATCGGTCAGGTTCCGGGTCGATGGACATATGGTATGGGCGCAGGTGTGCGTGGCCACAAGCGGAGCGGTGCTCAATGCGGCGACATCCCAAAATCCGCGCTCGTTCAGATGGGAAACGTCGATCATGATCCCGAGTTCATTGCATCTTCGGACCAGATTCTTTCCCAAATCCGTCAGCCCAGGTCCCGTATCGGGCGATCTCGGATAGGCGAACGGTACGCCATAGCCGAAGATATTCGGACGGCTCCATACAATGCCCAGGGATCGAAGGCCGGCATCATAGAGGCTATCCAGATAGGCGAGATTGGGGCCGATGGCGTCGGCGCCTTCCATATGGAGCACGACGGCAAAGACACCGGCATGTCGTGCCGCCTCAAGCTGGCTGACGCTCGTTGCCAGACGGATTTTACAGCCCGAGCGTCCGATCAGCTTCTTTATGGCAGCAAGCTGCCCGTCGATTTGCCGGCGCGCATGATCCAGCTGCAGAGCCTCGGCATAACGAACTTCGTAACCATCATGCGTGATCGTCAGATCATCTACGGGCTCGTGCTCTGGCGCGGCGTACATAGCGAACAACCCGCCGACCAGGCCGCCTTCGCGTGCTCGCGGAAGATCGAGATGTCCGGCCTCAGACCGGGCCAAAAAATCGCGGCCGTCAGGCTTGTAATCCAGCATGAACTGGACCGCATCATTATGCCCATCGAAAATCCGAACAGTGTTCATGCGATCTCGATCCCAAAATGAGCGGCAGTCTCCCTGATGCCACTCAGCGCCGATTTCCTGAAAAAGAACTGTCGGTCATCCCCGCCAGCCGTCGAGAAATACGACCTTCTCGACGCCGGTGAAACGGGCAACACGTTCCAGCTCCGCTTCCAGCTTCTCCAGCCGGCCGGCCGATGCCTTGACGCCCGGCTCCAGCCACAGGCGTTTGACATCGAGCGTCCCCGCCTTGCGGTCGGCCTTCATGTCGATCCGTCCGATCAACCGGTCGCCCTCCAGCAATGGGAAGACGTAGTAGCCGTATTCGCGCTTCGGTTCGGGCACGAAAATCTCGATGCGGTAGAAGAAGCCGAAGAGACGTTCGGTCCGATTGCGATCGCGCAGAGTCGGATCGAAGGGGCTCAGCACGCGGATGCGCGCCGGTGCCTCGGCATGACTGTCGAGCGTGTCATGGAAATCGAGGAAGGCGAAGGACGAGCGCGGCTTGCCGCCGGCGGCGGGCTCGATCAGTACTTCGGTCAATTCGTCTCGATGCGTCTCGACCCAGCTCTTGGCTTCCTGCGGCGTGACCAGATCCCAGAAGGCGGCGATTTCGCCCGAGGTGGCAAAGCCGAGGCGCTGCAGCGCGCTTCGGCAAGCCCAGTCGACAAATTCGTCATGCTCCACTTCGGGCTCATGGAAATGGGCCGGAAGGACACGTTCGACGAGGTCGTAGACCTTTTGAAAATTAGTGCGGCCGGCGATGGCGAACTTGCCGGTGCGCCAGAAATATTCGAGCGCCGTCTTGTTTGGGTGCCAATTCCACCAGCCGCCGGAGACATGATCCTCCGCCTTGACCTCGCGGGCGGTGATCGCGCCGTTCTTCAGCACGCGCTCGTAGGTTTCCTCGAAAGCCGCCTCGAAGCCCTCCCCGCGCCATTTGCGCCAGCGTGCGATGATTGCCTCATCCTCGCGGCGGAAGCGGTGCTTCCAATAGACGAAGAAGGCGCTCGGCAGGATGGAGGCATCATGCGTCCAGTTCTCGAAGAGTGCACCGTCCTTCTCCAAGAGTTCGGTCAGATGTTCACGCCGATAGGTCTGGTTGCGCGAAAACAGGATCTGGTGATGGGCGCGCTCGACGGTGGCGATACTGTCCACCTGCACGAAGCCGATATCGTGGATGAGCTGCAGCAGCCCCGCCTTGGTCAAGGCGCGGTTCGGCGGATTGGCAAGTCCCTGCTTGGCAAGGAACACGCGGCGGGCGTCACGATTCGAGAGCAGATTCGTCATTACGGGATCATAGGCATAAATTCCCATGCTTTCAAAGAGGCGTCGATTTGATAATTCGATGCAATGCGCTATAGCTCCGCGATCACACTACCGAACAGGAAAGCCGCTTGGACATCCGCTTCGAAACCGCTGGCGTCGATTATGGCAAGCGCACTGCGCTGTTTCCTCTGAATCTCACGCTTCAGGAGCGCCGCATCGGGGTGATCGGCCTCAACGGTTCCGGCAAGACGACCTTCGCGCGGCTGATCAACGGGCTCGTCAAGCCAACAACGGGGCGCGTCGTGGTTGATGGGCTCGACACGGTCGGCGATGCCGCCAAGGTGCTCGGCAAGGTCGGCTATATCTTCCAGTCGCCGCAAAACCAGATCATCCTGCCCATTGTGCGCGACGACATCGCCTTCGGCCTCAAGGCGCGCGGATATGACAAGGCGCAGATCGATGCGGCGGTCGAGGGCATTCTTGGCCGTTTTGGCGTCAGCCATCTCGGCGCGCGGCGGGCACATGAGCTCTCCGGGGGCGAATTGCAGATGGCTGCCCTTTGCTCGGTGCTGGTGACCGGCCCGGATATCCTCATTCTGGACGAGCCGACGAACCAGCTCGACCTTAGGAACCGGGCGCTGGTGCAGAAGACCATCATGGGGCTGCCGGAAAGCGTCATCGTCATCAGCCACGATCTGCCCCTGCTTGAGGATTTCGAGCGGGTGCTGTTGTTCGATCAAGGCCGGCTCGTCGCCGACGCTCCGGCAGAGGAAGCGATCGCTCGCTACAGGGAGATGGCTGGCTGATGCAGACGCTGCATGTCGATGTCGATACCTGGCTGCACCGGTTTTCGCCGCGCGTGAAGCTGCTGGCGCTGACCGCATTCGGCATATTGCTTTTCTTGACGCAGTCCATCGCGGTGCTTGCCTGCGCAAGCCTTGTCGGCGCCGCCCTTTATCTTCGCAGCGGTCTGCCGGTCGGAGAAGCATTGAAGCGGCTGCGGCCGATCCTGATCTCGATTGCCGTGCTCGCAATTTTCGCAGCGCTCGTCGGCCCGCTTCACGCCGCCATCGTCACGGCGCTCAGACTGACAGCGCTGGCAATGTTCGCCGCCACGGTGACGGCCACGACCTCGATGGCCGCCTTTATCGATGAAATTACCGCGCTTGCCATGCCGCTCGAAAAGATCGGCTTGCTCAAGGCCGCCGATATCGGACTTGCGATCGGCCTCGTTATTCGTTTCGTCCCCGAGATCCTCGATCGTTATCATGCGATCCGCGAAGCGCATCAGGCGCGCGGGATCAAGGTTCGCCTGGCAACCACGCTCGCGCCGCTCATCATCCTGACGCTGCGCGATGCGGACAATATTGCGGCGGCGATTGACGCGCGGGGCATTCGGCGTCAATGAACATAGGTCTTTTTCGGAAGGAGCCGCCATGAACACCCGCGATCTCGTCCTCTCGGCGCTGTTTGCCGCCATCATCGTGGCGCTCGGCCTGTTGCCGCCGATCCCCATCGGCATCATTCCGGTTCCGATCACCGCCCAGTCGCTCGGCGTCATGCTCGCCGGCGTCGTCCTCGGCGCCAAGCGCGGGACGATCGCGGTGCTGCTGGTAGTGGTGCTTGTTTCGATCGGCCTGCCGGTCCTTTCCGGCGGCCGCGGCGGCCTTGCCGTCTTTGCCGGCCCGACAGCCGGCTTCTTCGTCGGCTGGATCTTCGCTGCCTTCATCGCCGGCTATCTCTCCGAACGACTGGTCAAGCCGGAACAGAGCGGCCTGGTTCAAGGTGTCGGCTTCTTCATCGCTGCTGTTATCGGTGGGGTGGTGGTGCTGTACGCGTTCGGCATTGCCTGGCTCGCCATCAATATCGGTTTCAGCAAGGCGTTTATCGGATCCCTGGGCTTCGTGCCGGGCGATGTCATCAAGGCCGTCGTCGCAGCCCTGGTCGGCCGCGCTGTCATGGTCGGCTATCCGCTTCTGCCGCAGCGGAGCTAAATCGAGACTAAGCCAGATATTTGTAGAGCCAGTCGCGCGTGTCTTCCGGCAGTGGCACCGGGTCATGCTCATCGCCACGCACCGCGAGCCAGAGGATTTCCACCTCCGCTGCCAATTCGTTGCCAGTTTCAACCGCGACAACGAAACCGATCGACTTGCCGCCAATCTTGTTGACGCTGATCGAGTAACGGGCAAGGTCGTCATAGTGCAGGGCGCGGTGCAGCGAGCACGATGCCTTCTTGGCAATATAGAGAGGCTCGTCGTCGACCAGCGGCCGCGTGCGCCAAAAGTTGGAGAGTGCGGTCTCGGCTTGCGAGATGTAGGAGGCGATAAACATCTGGCCGTGCCGGTCGACATCACGCGGCGGCACCCTTACCTCGATGACATCGGATCGTTCTACTCTCGCCATCACGCAACAACCCTGGCCGACGCCGTACTGACCTTAATGAAAGCTTAACACCGCGCCTCGATAAGTAAACGGCGCCACTTCAAAGTGGTTAAGATGGATTGTTGACATTGTAGTGACATTGTCCATGTCCTGTAATAGGCGTCATACCTCGTTTATAGATTGGCCCCATGAGCACACGTCTTTACGAACATCCGATCTTTCTTGAACACATCGTTCCTCCTGGCCATCCGGAGCGACCGGACCGGCTTCGCTCGCTGAACATTGCGCTGGAGCATCCAAATTTCGAGAGGCTGGACCGGCGAAAGGCGCCGCCCGCGCATGAGGATGCGATCCTGCTTGCGCATCCCGAGGAGCATCTGGATTTCGTGCTGCGTTCGATGCCGGACAGAGGTGACGAGGGCGAGATCAACCAGATCGAGGCGGATACCTATGCCAGCCCGAAGACGCTGCAGGCGATCATGCATGGCGTCGGCGGCGCCATGGCGGCGGTCGACGACGTCTTCTCCGGTGCGGCCGACAATGTCTTCGTCGCGGCCCGGCCGCCCGGCCACCATGCCGAGAAGACCAAGGCCATGGGCTTCTGCTTCTTCAACAATGCCGCGATCGCTGCCCGCCATGCGCAAAAGGCTCATGGTGCCGAGCGCGTCGCCATCGTCGACTGGGACGTGCATCACGGCAATGGCACGCAGGACATTTTTTGGGACGATCCGTCCGTGCTCTTCTGTTCCACCCACCAGATGCCGCTCTATCCCGGCACGGGCAAGAAGGACGAACGCGGCGCGCACAACACCATCGTCAATGCGCCGCTTTCGCCCAATACTGGCGGCGATCATTTCCGCGAGGCCTTCAAGTCCCGCGTGCTGCCGGCGCTCACCGACTTCCGGCCCGACCTCATCATCATCTCGGCGGGCTTCGATGCCCATCACCGCGATCCCCTGGCGCAGCTGAACTTGACGGGCGAGGATTTCGACTGGGCGACGGGGCGACTGCTCGAGGTTGCCGACCGCAGCGCCAAGAACCGGGTCGTCAGCCTGCTCGAAGGCGGCTATGATCTGGAAGGTCTCGCCGAGTCGGCGGGGATGCATATTCTACGCATGATGAAAGGTTGACGATGAGCGAGAACGCCAAGGCAGATGTATCAGGCTATTCCTTCGAGAAGGCCGTGGCGGAGCTGGAAAGCATCGTTGCCCGGCTCGAACGCGGCGATGTGGCGCTGGATGAATCTATCGCCATCTACGAGCGCGGCGAAGCGCTGAAGAAGCATTGCGAGGCGCTGCTTTCGGCTGCGGAAAACCGTATCGAGAAGATCAGGCTCGACCGCGCAGGCAAGCCGCAGGGCACGGAAGCGCTGGATGGCGCGTGAGGCGTGCGGCTGCACGCGCCTACCGGAATCGCCATGAGTCTCGCGCAGGCGCTTTGATGCGGATGAACGATTTCGTCAAGGCGACATGAACTGTATGTAACCATCGTGGTTGAGCGAAAACCCGAAGCTGGTCCGCTTTCCGTTTATGGATACGTGATACTCTCTGCCTCTATCGCCAATTTTGAACGCATCCGGATATTTTGTTTTGATGACGTCTGCGAATTGGCGTTCGATCGTCTCATCGTCTGCCATCCCTGGATGACGGCGATACTTCGTATCACATAGTCCGTCTGGATTGATGATAACAATCAGCGATCGATCGTCCGTTGCCCCCTCGAAATATGTATACTTGCCAGAAATCAAACTCGAACCTTGCTTGGTTTGAAACGACTTAACCCCATAGCGGGCTGCAGCCGCCCGAGCCTGCGTATAGGGCGCGCTAGAAGCAAAGCAAATATCTCGAAACGCAGCAACCGCAGGTTCAATTGCCGTCGGATCGGCAGCTTTTTTAGCAAACTGCTGCTCAGGCCGGTCACCCGTCGTGGTGCATGCGGCCAGCATTCCTCCCAAGAGAAAGGCAAACAGTACTTTGCTTCCGCGCATGTCCATGCTTATTCGTCTCCAAAATTACCCCGCTGTTCACATAGCGCGCAATGTTAAACAACCCTTTGAAACAATCCTTATAAACGCCTGGACAGCGGAATTTGAGTTTCCCAACCTTTCCCGCTAGGTTGAGCCCCGACCGAAAGGAGAGCCTTCATGTCCTTCTTCCCAGGAAACGATCCGCAGGCGGGTGACGCCTTCGCCTGCGATGCGATCGAGAATCTGATTATCCCGCGCACCAGCGACCTCGGCGGCTTCTCCGTGCGGCGCGCGCTTCCGAGCAGCCGGCGCCGGCTGGTGGGACCGTTCATCTTCTTCGACCGCATGGGACCTGCGATTTTACGGCCGGGCCAGGCGCTCGATGTGCGCCCACATCCGCATATTGGCCTTTCCACCGTCACCTACCTCTTCGACGGCGAGATCCGCCATATGGACAGCCTCGGCACGGCCAAGGTGATCCGTCCCGGCGACATCAACCTGATGACGGCCGGGCGCGGCATCGTGCATTCCGAGCGCACGCCGGAGAACCTGCGCGACCATCCATTTTCCATGTCCGGCCTGCAGACATGGCTGGCGCTGCCCGACGACAAGGAGGAGATCGATCCCTCCTTCACCCACACGGAAAAGGACGAGCTGCCTGTCATCGCCGATGGCGGCGTGAGCGGGCGCGTGGTGATCGGTAATTTCGAGGGCCTGAAATCGCCGGTGAAATCCTTCTCGGACACTCTCTATGTCGATCTTCAGCTGCAGCCGAACACGACGTTTCCTTTTGGGGCAGCGCATGAGGAACGGGCAGTCTATATTCTCTCCGGTTCGCTCGTCGTCGCCGGCGACCGTTTCGAACAGGATCAGCTTCTGGTCTTCCGCCCGGGCGACGCGATAACGCTGGAGGCCGGCGAAAAAGGCTGTCATCTCATGCTTTTTGGCGGTGCAGCGCTCAATTCGAAGCGCTATATCTGGTGGAATTTCGTCTCGTCCTCGAAGGAGCGTATCGAAAAAGCCAAGGAAGAATGGCGCACGGGCCGCTTCGATATCGTGCCGGGCGACGAGGAAGAGTTCATTCCCCTGCCGGAGGGCTAACGGGTTCATAACACTCCCACATGTTTCTTGTTCGGGAGCACCTTGAATTCGGCGTCTTTTGTCGCAATCTGTTTTGACGTAAAGGCGGACAACCGCCCAAGAATAGCAAGAAAGAGGCATCAGCCTTGACACAAATGCCAGAGACGCCCCTGCTCGACCGGGTCCAATATCCCTCCGACCTGCGAAAGCTGGAGGACCGGGAACTGCCGCAGCTCGCCCGCGAAGTCCGCGACGAGATGATCGATGCGGTTTCGCGCACCGGCGGACATCTTGGTGCCGGCCTCGGCGTGGTCGAATTGACCATTGCCATCCACAGCGTCTTCGATACGCCGAACGATCGTTTGATCTTCGATGTCGGGCATCAGTGTTATCCGCACAAGATCCTGACTGGGCGTCGCGACCGCATTCGCACGCTGCGCCAGGAAAACGGTCTTTCCGGCTTCACGCGCCGGGCCGAAAGCGAGTACGATCCTTTCGGCGCAGCGCATTCCTCGACTTCCATTTCCGCCGGCCTCGGCATGGCTGTTGCCGCCGAGCTCGAAAACAGCGACCGCCGGGTGATCGCCGTCATCGGCGACGGTGCCATGTCAGCCGGCATGGCTTATGAGGCGCTGAACAATGCCGGCGCGCTCGATGCCCGGCTGATCGTCATTCTCAACGATAATGACATGTCGATTGCCCCGCCGACGGGAGCGATGAGCGCCTATCTCGCCCGCCTCGCCTCCGGCCGCACCTATATGGGCTTCCGGGATTTTGGAAAGAAACTGACCGCTTATCTCGGCAAGAAGGTCGACCGCGCCATCACGCGGGCAGTCGAACACGCACGGGGCTATGTAACCGGCGGCACCATGTTCGAGGAGATGGGCTTCTACCATATCGGTCCGATCGACGGCCATTCCTTCGAACATCTGCTGCCCGTGCTGCGCAATGTGCGCGACAATGCACAGGGACCGGTGCTGATCCATGTCGTGACGCAGAAGGGCAAGGGCTATCCCCCAGCCGAAGCGGCTGCCGACAAATATCATGGCGTCAACAAGTTCGACGTCATCACCGGCGCTCAGACGAAAGTGAAGCCGAATGCGCCGAGCTACACAAGCGTCTTTGCAGACGCTTTGGTGCAGGAAGCGACGCTCGACGACAAAATCGTCGGTATCACCGCCGCCATGCCGAACGGCACCGGCCTCGACAAGCTGCAGGAGTTCTTCCCGAAGCGCTGTTTCGATGTCGGAATTGCCGAGCAGCATGCCGTGACTTTCGCCGCCGGCCTCGCTGCAGAAGGTTATAAGCCCTTCGCCGCCCTTTATTCCACCTTCCTGCAGCGCGCCTATGACCAGGTGGTGCATGATGTGGCCATTCAAGGGCTGCCGGTCCGTTTCCCGATCGACCGCGCCGGCTTCGTCGGTGCCGATGGCCCGACGCATGCGGGCTCCTTCGACACCGCTTTCCTCGCGACTCTGCCGGGCTTCGTCGTCATGGCCGCGGCAGACGAGGCGGAGCTGAAGCACATGGTGCGCACCGCTGCCGCCTATGATCTCGGTCCGATCTCCTTCCGCTATCCGCGCGGTGAAGGCGTCGGCGTCGATCTGCCGGAACGCGGCCAGATCCTCGAAATCGGCAAGGGTCGCGTCATCAAGCAGGGCACGAAGGTCGCCCTACTCTCCTTCGGCACGCGTCTCGCCGATAGTCTCGCAGCCGCCGAGGATCTCGATGCCGCCGGTCTTTCGACGACAGTTGCGGACGCGCGCTTCGCCAAGCCGCTCGATCACGACCTCATCCGTCAGCTTGCCGCCCATCACGAGATGCTGATCACCATTGAGGAAGGTTCGGTCGGCGGCTTCGGCAGCCAGGTCATGCAGTTCCTTGCCAATGAGGGCCTGCTGGACAACGGCCTGAAAATCCGTTCGCTCGTCATGCCCGATATCTGGATGGAACAGGCAAAGCCCGAAGCCATGAATGCCCGGGCCGGTCTCGACCGTGCCGGCATCGTGCAAACGGTCTTCCGCACGCTCGGCCACGGCCGCATCGTCGAAGCTGCTGGATAGCTTTACCTCCCCTTGTGGGCTGGGCTATCGCATACGGGCGATAGCTCTGCCATCAAAGGGAGGGTTGCTTAATCAGAATTCTTCCCAATCGTCCTGGGGTGCGGCGGCGGAAGCCGTTGCCTTACCGGCAAAGGCCTTGGCGACCGTACGCCCGAGAGCGCGGGCCGGAGACATGGCCGGCTTCGAATGCGCCGTTGCCGCGACTGGCCGTGCCGGCGTTGCCGATATGGGCCGGGCGGGCATTACCCGAGCAGGTGCAGCCTGCACGGAATTGCCGAGACGGAATTGCTGCAGCAGCTCGTTGAGTGCAGCTGCTTCGCGGGCGAGCGCGTGGCTTGCCGCCGTCTGCTCTTCGACCATCGCGGCATTCTTCTGGGTGCCCTGGTCCATATTGTTGACGGCCGTGTTGATCTCCTGCAAGCCGGTCGACTGCTCGCGGGTCGCCGTCACGATCGCGCCGACATGGCGGTTGATCTCTTGCACTTCGGATACGATCAATTCCAGCGCCTTGCCGGTCTCGCCGACTAGCGACACACCAGTGTTGACCTGATCGCTCGACGTCGTGATGAGGGACTTGATCTCCTTGGCGGCGTTGGCGGAGCGCTGGGCAAGCTCGCGCACTTCCTGGGCAACGACCGCAAAGCCCTTGCCGGCATCCCCCGCACGAGCTGCCTCGACGCCGGCGTTCAACGCCAGAAGATTGGTCTGGAACGCGATGTCGTCGATGACGCTGATGATGTTACTAATCTCGCCCGAGGACTTTTCGATCTGCTGCATGGCCGCGACGGCTTTGCGAACCACTTCGCCCGACCGTTCAGCACCCTGGCGGGCGCGCTCGACGAGATGGCCGACATCTTCCGCACGCTTGGCGGAATCGCGCACCGTGGTCGTGACCTGCTCCAGCGCTGCGGCCGTCTCTTCAACGGCGGCAGCCTGCTGCTCGGTGCGATGCGCCAGATCATCGGCGGCGGCACGAATTTCGTCAGCACCTGCATTGATGGCGCGGGCATTGGAGCCGACAGACTGCAGGGCGGCCTCCAGTTTCTCGACTGCATTGTTGAAATCAGCGCGAACGCTGTCGAATTGCGGTGCAAAGCTGTTGTGAAGACGGGTTGCGACATTACCCGACGATAGAGCCGAGAGGCCGCCGGCGAGCGCTTCCATGGCGAAACGGATTTCGCCTTCTTCACGCGCCTTCTGCTCGTCATTCATCAGGCGCTGACGTTCGGCATCGTCACGCATGCGCTCGGTCTCGCCGGCAAGACGCAGCTTCTCGATGCCGGCCTCCTTGAAGACGAGGACGGCATCCGCCATGCGGCCGATTTCGTCGCCGCGGCCGACCGCCGGGACTTCGATATCGTGCTCGCCGTTTGCCAGACGGCCCATGGCCGCCGTCATGCCGACGATCGGGCGCACGATAATGCGCGAGAGCAGCCAGGCAAGCACAGCGGCGGCTAGCGAGGCGAAGATACTGCCAAGAATGAGGGTCAGGCGAAGATCGCCATTGGCATCGTCCTGCATGGCTGCCAGGTCGCTCGCCCTGGCGCGTGCGGCCTTCTTGATCTTGGCGGCAGCTTCACGGAAGCCGTCAAGCTGACCCTTGGTTTCGTTCTGGCCGATCTTGACGATCTGATCGAGCGGCATCTCGGTTTCCTTGCGCGCCCTGGCCTGTGGCTCCGCGAGCTGATGGAAATAGAGATCAGCAGCTTTCTGCATGTTGTCGATCGCCTGCAGCAGATCCGGAGAACCGGCGGCCGCCTCCTTGGCGGCTGCGATGCTCTTCAGCATCCGCTCGCGATTGTTGAAGATATCGCCATAGGTGCTGTCGCTGCGCAGAAGCAGGAAGCCGCGCAGGTTGACGGCCTGTTCCAGCATGGCCTGCAGCGAATCATCGATCAGGCTGACGAGCTGCTGCGATTTTGCCTGCTCGTCGGCGGCTCCGGCCGAGACGTCCTGCTTTGCATAGACGAAAGCGGAAACACAGGCAAAAATGGCGATCAGGGCCGTAAATGTAATGGCAAGCTTGCCATTCAAAGAGAGTTTTTTCGCAAACATGAGCGAGCGCCTCCTGAGCGCCGGTCCTGGCGAGCATCCTCCGGCCGTCATTGGGAGGGAGTACGGCCGATGCTCGAAGAATTCAGGGAGGGCATGATTGGGACGCAAACGCGTGAAGCCTTCATGGCAGGCGGTGATCTGGAAGCGGATCACCGCAATCCTCGGCATGAGTAGAGGTTTCGGCTTTAAATTTATTTAATTTGCGCGGACTGCTCAGCTCAGCGCTAGTTCACCGCTGCCGCAGCCAGGATCAGGATTTCCAGATCGTGCTCCGGGTAAAAATCCTGCGCTATCATCTGGAACGTCGTCGCGCCGATCTTCTTCACATTCGTACCGCAAAAGCTGATGTAGTTCTCGGGACTGCCCTTATCGACCGTCAGCTCGAAATGCTTGATCGGGCCGGACCAGTTGACACCTGTCGTCAGCACATAGGAGATCCAGCTTTCGGTATAGCCGCGACCACCCTTATCGGCCGCTGTGGCAAGCTTGACGGCCGTCTTCAGAAAGGCCTCATCGAGGCAATATTTAGCGCGATAGTTCTGCAGCTGCTGCTTCTGGTAATCTTCGTCGCCGGCAAAGGTGATGGCGACGGTTCCGCCGACGCTCGGCTTGTAGCGATGCTCCACGGCGATCCTGGCCTTGGCCGGAAACTTGGTGCGCCACCAATAGGTCGTGTGCAGCGTCCACATCGGCGTCGGATGATGTTTCATGCCCTGGCCGTCGGCGTCGTATTCATCATCGGCGATCAGTCCGCGGGCTGTCCAATCCTCGAGCACATCGACGGGCAGCTTGGCGACAGCATCCGTCGCCGCCTTGCTGAGCGGCAGCAGCGGCACGCCGTGAGCCTTCAGTTCGTCGGTCATGTCGACTCCGGCAACCGATACGCGCTGCTGCAGGATCGGCGTGATGGCCTTGCCGTCCTGTGTGACGGTGAAGCCGAGGAAATTGTCGGAATCGACATTTCCGGCATCAACCATGCTGTCGATGTCGCCCTTGATATCGGGCATTGGAAAGGCGACGACGCTTTCGACGTCCTTGTCGGACGTGTTTTCAAATACGTAATCGACACGGACCTGTTCTGGGGAAATGAACAGCTTTTCCTGATCCATGCTGATATCGCCGGTGCGGACATAGGCGAGACCGCCCGTCTTCAGCTCGGCCATCGTGTCGTTTGCCATAGCCGGAGCCGCTGACATCGCCATCAGCGCAGCATAGCCACCAATCTTCCACATGATGCCCCTCGCCCATTGATCGCGGCGATTATGGCTGGCCGCTATCCGACGTCAACGCCGATTACAGCATAAAAGGCTTGCAACATAATGCATTGCCCGGCATGGACAGCCCATGTCCGAACCGCAACGCCTCGATCAGCTTCTTGTCACCCTTTCGCTCTTCGCCAGCCGCTCGCGCGCTCGCGATGCGATCCAGCGCGGTACGGTCACCGTGAACGGCAAGATCGTGACGAAGCCGGGAGCACTTTTTTCCGAAAATGCCAAGATCAGTATCGACGATCCGGCGCAGGATTATGTTTCCCGCGCGGCCTTGAAGCTGGTGGCGGCGCTCGATCATTTCGGTCTCGATCCGAAGGGACAACATTGTCTCGATGTCGGCGCATCGACAGGCGGCTTTACCGAAGTGCTGCTTCAGCGCGGCGCTACCCATGTCACGGCAATCGATGTCGGCCACGACCAGATGCATCCGCGCATAGCGGACGATCCACGCGTGACCAATATCGAGGGGCTGAACGCGCGCAACCTGACGGCGGAAGATATCGGCGAACCTTTCACCTTCGTCGTTTCCGATGTCTCCTTCATTTCGCTGAAGCTGGCTCTTGCACCGGCCCTTGCGCTTGCCGAACCGAGCGCGCGAGCTGCGTTGCTCGTAAAACCGCAATTCGAGGCGGGCCGCGATGCGATCGGCAAGGCCGGGCTTTTGAAGGACCCCTCCTCCGCTCCGGCTGTGGCCGCCGAACTCGAGCGCTGGTTCACCGAAGACATGGGTTGGCAAAGCCTCGGCCTCATCGCCTCGCCGATCGCTGGCGGCGACGGCAATCAGGAATTTCTTCTCGCAGGGATCAAACCATGAGCACCGAAACCGTTACCATTCAGAAGCTCGGCGCCCAGGGCGACGGCATCGCGCAGGGCACCGATGGCCCGATCTACGTGCCCTTCACGCTGCCAGGCGAAAACGTCGCCATCGCGCGCGTGAAAAGCCAAGGCACCTTGATGTCGATTACGACGGCCTCGCCGGATCGCCAGGAGCCGCACTGTCGGCATTTCGGCCCACATGGCGTCAACGGCGCCTGCGGCGGATGTACCCTGCAACATTATGCCGATGCGCCCTATCGCGCCTTCAAGCGCCAGCTGGTTGTCGACGCACTTCGCTCCAAAGGCCTGACGCCCGAAGTGGACGATATCGTCGCCGCGCATCCGGGCGAGCGCCGCAGGGTCGTCTTCGCCGCGCGCAAGACTGAAAAGGATATGCTGATCGGCTTCAATCAGGCCGAAAGCCACCACATCGTCGCCATCGAGGAATGTCCCATCGCCTCGGCCGGCATCATGGCCAGGCTGCCCGCCATCAAGACGATTGCAGCGGCAATCGCCATCAATGCCGAAGCCTTCCGCATCTCCGTATTGGAGACGCAGACGGGCCTCGATCTCGCCGTCGACGGCATCAAATCCCTTTCGGATAAGCAGCGCCGCAGCACGATCGAAACGGTGCTGTCGCTTCGCGGCATCGCCCGCGTCTCGCTGAACGGCGAGATCCTGGTGGAGCCGGTAAAGCCCATCATCGATTTCGGCGGCGTTCAGGTTGCGCCGCCGCCGGGTGCCTTCACGCAGGCGACCAAGCAGGCCGAGGACGCCATGGCGGAGCTGGTTGCAACCCATGTCGGCAAGGCCAAGCGTATCGCCGATCTCTTCGCCGGCAGCGGCACCTTCTCGCTTCGCCTGGCACGGATCGGGCGGGTGCATGCGGTCGAAGGTGAGGCCAAGCCGCTTGCCGCTTTGGATCATGCTGCCCGCAACACGCAGGGACTGAAGCCAGTCACCGTGGAACGCCGCGATCTCTTCCGCCGGCCCTTGATGGCGCAGGAATTGAAGGTCTACGATGCCGTCGTCTTCGACCCGCCGCGCGCCGGCGCGGAATTCCAGAGCAAGGAACTGGCGCGCTCCCAGGTCAAGAAGATCGTCGCCGTCTCCTGCAACCCGCTGACCCTCGCCCGCGATCTCGCTATCCTGGTCGAGGGCGGCTACCGCATTGCGCGGGTGACGCCGATCGACCAGTTCCTGTGGACCTCGCATGTCGAGGTGGTTGCGGCGCTGGAGAAGTAGCTCTCTTCGCGAGAAGTTTGGTGGCCGACCCTCCTGGTTCGAGGCTACGCCCTCTGGGCTTCGCACCTCACCATGAGGGCGGAGTCGCTCACGATCGAGATGCGCCAGAGATTAGCCTTCATGCTGAGGAGGCCCGAAGGCCGTCTCGAAGCACGAGGGCGGGCAGGGCTATCGCATATGGAGGTGGACGAGCACCATAAGCTCCTTCTCCCCTTGGGGAGAAGGTGGCCCGAAGGGTCGGATGAGGGGGTTATCGATTTGAATTCATGGATTTTTGTGGTCTTGGCGGGCACCCCCTCATCCGCCTGGCGGCACCTTCTCCCCGCTGGGGAGAAGGGGACGGCGGCGATCTCCGCTCATATACGATAGCCCTGCGAGGGCGGGTGAGCTTCACCGCTTCATGAAGGCTTCGAAAGCCGCGCGGGCCTCGGCGCTTTTCAGCTGGGCGGCGAAATGTTCGGCTTCCTCCTGGATGCGGTCGAGGACGGCATCGGTTGGGCCTCGCATCAAGTCACGCGCAATCCGCAGAGCCTCGGGCGGCTTGGCGGCGAGTTTTGCAGCCAGCGACAGCGTTTCCGTCTCCACCGTTTCCGGTGACGCCACCTTCCAGATCAGGCCCGCCTCCTTCGCTTCGGCAGCGGAGAATCCTTCGCCGAGAGCAAGCAGGGCGAAGGCACGCTGATGTCCCATCACGCGCGGAGCAAGCAGGCTTGAAGCCGCTTCCGGAACCAGCGCAAGATCGACGAAGGGTGTCTTGAACAGGCTGCGGTCGGAAGCGACCGTCAAATCGCAATGAAGGTGGATCGTGGTGCCAATGCCGATCGCCAGACCATCGACACCAGAGACGACGGGCTTCTTTGTGCTCGCCAGTGCAACGAGAAAATCAATGACTTCGCGCCCCATATTGCCGCTCATGGCGAAGGCAAGGAAATCCGCCAGATCGTTGCCGGCGGAAAAACAGCCTTCCGTGCCAAGAAAGACGTGGACGCGGATGTCCGGCGTAGCTTCCGCTGCCTTGAGCGCATCGGTCATGGTCTGATACATGGCGCGCGTGATGGCATTCTTCTTTTCCGGCCGGTTGAAGCGGATGATCTGGACCTGCGGCGCAGTCTCGGGGCGTTCGATCAGGATGTGGTCGGTCATGGCTTTTCCTTAGGCTAGTGCAGCGCGGGCGGCTTCGAGGCTGGATGCGCCGGCGATGACCCGATCAGAGAGAGCGGCGGTCTCGGCCAGAAGATTTTCGGCAGCGAACCGGCAGAGTGCGATGCGCTTGGCGCCTTCGCCGTCGCCTGCATCGGCAAGGCCACCCTTGGCCAGATACGAGCCGGTCAGCACCAGGCCGAAAAGCCGCTGGTAAGGCGTGGCGCCCGCCAGAGCTTCGGCAACGGCGCCTTCTGCCTGTTTCGACAGGAGCCATTCGCTCGTCTTTTCGAGATCGGCAATGGCTGCCTGCAGCCGCGGCGCCGTTTCACCGAAGCCTTCGAGATTGGATTTCGCGACACTATCGGCAATCTCACGCAGTTCGGCAATGACGCCGCGCACATGATCGCCATTGCCGATTGTCAGCTTGCGCGTCACCAGATCGATCGCCTGGATGCCGTTGGTGCCCTCGTAGATCGGTGCGATGCGCACATCGCGCAGCAGGCGTGCTGCCCCCGTCTCCTCGATGAAGCCCATGCCGCCATGAACCTGTATGCCAAGCGATGCGGCATCGACGCCGGCATCGGTGGAAAAGGATTTGGCGATCGGCGTCAGCAATGCTGCACGCTCCTGCCAATATTTCGCCCTCTCGGGATCGCGATGCGACATGTCGATCGCCTGTGCACAGGCGTAGCAGATCGCGCGCCCCCCTTGAGTCAGGGCTTTCATCGTCAGCAGCATACGCGCGACATCGGGATGCTCGATGATGGGGCTCATGCCCGATACGGCCGTGCCCGGCGCGCGGCCCTGGGTGCGCTCCCGGCTATAGGCGATGGCCTTCTGGGTTGCCGCTTCCGCAATCGCCACGCCCTGAATGCCGACAGCCAATCTGGCATTGTTCATCATCGTGAACATGCAGGCGAGGCCCTTGTTCTCCTCGCCCACCAGCCAGCCGACGGCGCCCTTTTCCGCACCATATTTGCCATCGCCATAGATCATCGTGCAGGTCGGTGAACCATGAATGCCGAGCTTATGTTCCAGCGAATGCACGAAAAGATCGTTGCGGGCGCCGAGCGAACCATCCTCATTCACAAGGAATTTCGGCACGAGAAACAGCGAAATGCCGCGCGTGCCGGCCGGCGCATCCGGAAGGCGGGCGAGAACGAGATGGATGATGTTCTCGGTCGCTTCGTGATCGCCCCAGGTGATGAAAATCTTCTGGCCGAAGATGCGATAGGTGCCGTCATCGCGGCGTTCGGCGCGGGAGCGCAGAGCGCCGACATCGGAACCCGCATGCGGCTCCGTCAGGTTCATGGTCCCCGTCCACTCGCCCGAGACGAGCTTTGCCAGATATGTCTTCTTGAGGTCTTCGCTGCCGTGAGCCCGCAGCGCTTCGACCGCTCCCATGGTCAGCGTCGGCGCGAGGCCGAAGGCCATCGAGGCGGAATTCCACATTTCCAGCGTCGCGATGTTCAGCATGTGCGGCAGACCCTGCCCACCGAACTCCTCGGGCGCGGTCAGGCCATTCCAGCCGCCAGCGATCCAGTCGCGGTAGAGCTTCTCCCAGCCATCGGGAAGAACCACCTTGCCATCCGCCAGCCTTGCGCCTTGCATGTCGCCATTCTCGGCAAGCGGCTCCACCTCGTCGCCGGCAAAACGCCCGGCTTCCGACAGGATGGCATCGACAAGATCGGTGCTGAGATCGCCGAGAACGCCCTCTTCCATGGCACGCTCCATGCCGGCGACATGTTTCAGCGTGAACGCGATTTCTTCGACAGGCGCCTTGTACATGATGATTTCCTCCGAACGGGTACTGACAATGACCCGCCTCACCCGGACCATCGGCCATTTGTGGTTATAGCTAGTTTATTTTTACGTAAACGTCAATTTTCTCAAATTGCAGGAAGCATCGATTTCCATCATCTCGCGAACCCGAACGTGACGTGTGTCTTACGCGTGCCGAGCGGCCGTGACATCGCCGCCTATATCCGCGATTATTCCGCCAAAGCAGCGACTTGCATAAACAATCGTCATGAACGAAGACTAAGGCAACTGTTCAGACAATGCGAATGATGCCCCCATGAACACGCTCACGTCAGCCAACACCATACCAGGCTTTATCTGGGCATACCGTCTCCGTCCCGGCGAAACCAAGCCGGAGCGCCTACCTGACGATACCGATCGTTCGAGGCTGTTCGGCGACGACGGCTTTCTCTGGCTGCATCTCAATCTCGTGGATGCCCGGGTGCCGGCCTTCCTCGAGGATGCGCCGGGGCTGAACGAAGCCGCCCGCATAGCGCTGACCACGCATGAGACACATGCAACGATTACGGTCGACGAACAGATGCTTTTCGGCACATTGGTCGACTTCCAGCGCGACTTTGCCCACAACACCCACGACATCGGCTGGCTGCATTTCGCACTGACCGATCGCCTGCTGATAACAACCCGGCTGCAGCCGCTGCGCAGCCTGGACAGGACCCGGGTGCTGATCGAAAAAAACGCCGCACGATTTTCCAATCCCGTTGATATTTTCGAGCTGATCGTCGTCGAGTTCCAACGAACCCTGATCTCCGTCGTTATCGAAATCAGCGAAGAGCTGAATGGCATCGAGGATTTCGTCCACGGCAATACGTCGCGCGACGAGCGTGCCAAGCTGCCGCCCATCCGCAGGACGATCGTGCGCCTGCATCGCCATCTGCGGACCGTTCTCTCGTTGATGCGCCACGCCGCTGCCTCCGACGACGAGGAAATGCCGCTCGGCTTCGAGGATGTCGCCGGCCGGCTGACGGGACGCCTCGAAGCGGTCGAGCACGACGTCTATGCACTGCAGGAACGGGCGAGGCTGCTGCACGAAGAGATCGATTCGAAGCTTGCCTCCGAGATCAATCGGCATCTCTACATCCTGTCGATCATGACCGCGTTTCTGCTGCCGCCGACGCTGGTGACCGGATTCTTCGGGATGAACACATCAGGGTTGCCGCTGGCGAGCGGTGCAAGTGGCACCGGATATGCGGTTGGCTTCATCATCGCCTCCATGCTGCTGGCATGGTGGCTACTCAAGCGGGTCAATATTCTCTGACGTCGAATCATGCAAAAAGCCGCCCGGCGAAAAACCGGACGGCTGGCATTGGTCGTTCTGGAAACGCTGCTTAGAAATACGGCGAATAGCACTGACGGCGCGGGCCGGAATTCGGCTGGAAGGTATTGTCGTAGGCGCGATAGGAGCGATAGCGTGACTCGCACCAGGCGACATGGCGCGGGTTGATACCCGCGGACGGAGCCGGAGCCGGCTCATAGTAACGCGGCTGGCTGGCGATCGCGCCGCCGATCAGCGCGCCTGCGCCGAAGGCAGCCAGCGGGAACCAATAGCCGTCATGATAGCGATAGCCATGACGATACCCTCGATAACCACGATAGCCGCCATACCAGCCGCGGCGGTAGTAGCCGCCATGGCGCCACTGCACCTGTTCGACATTACCAGGCGCGGCCTGGGTGGGCGCGGACTGTTTTACGATCGGTGCGGCCGGCATCTGCATGGCAAAAGACGGTGTGAAGCTCGTCAGGGCGACGGCAGCCGTTAAGGTGACTGTCGCGATTTTTGCACGGAAACCAAGCATTTTCATCTCCATTCCCTGGTTTGACTTGATACTCAAGCCTGTAGCGTTTCATGTCGGGAATGCTTCCCGAGCAAGGTTTCGCCGCCTGCTTCGTCGCATATCCGAATAGACGGCAAGAAACGCGGCAGCGCGTTATTTAGTTCCTCAAATCCCTACCGATTTAAGGAGTTACGAGGGGCTCCACGATGAACTTATAGTGATTGCTTTCTTAACCCAAGATTAACCAGCAATCCTTACTATTATTTCATGAAAGGATACCGAAAGAGTAACCTCCTCATTTACTGCTTCCTGACGATCCTGGCCCTGATGGGGCCGGTCTCCAAGCCTTCGGCCGGCGAAAGCCAGCCCTGGGACGATCCAAAAAACGCCCTGATTGTCGATGCTTACGAGCTGAACACCATCGACTGGAACGCGTTTCTGCAGGACAAACGGATAGCCGGCTTCATCTCCAAGGCGTCCGACGGACTTCCTGAAAGCTTCAGTTGCACAGGCGACCATGGCGGCGATACGGTGGCCCATTGCAGGACGATGTGGCGAAAATACGCAGTTAGCCGCGAACTGTTTCAAACCCGCCGCATGCTGGCAAAGACGAATGGCCTGTTATGGGGCGCCTATCATCTGGGGCGCCCGGGCAATCCGATCGATCAGGCCAATCATTTTCTCGACTACGCCAATCCTCAGCCCGATGAATTGATGGTGCTCGATATCGACGGCATGGACGCGACGCGGTTCATGTCGCTGGATGACGCGCAGATCTACGTCGCCCACATCAAGGTCAGGACGGGGCGCTACCCCATTCTCTACGTCAATCACAACACGGCGCGATACATAGCCGACCATCGCGGCACCTATCCGCTGCTGTCGCGGCTGCCCTTGTGGTATGCGCGCTACAAGCCTGATGTCAAAGGCACTTTTCCACTCGGCAACTGGGACAATTATGCCATCTGGCAGTTCGCTTCTTCAGACAATTGCTCGGAGAAAAGCTGCCCCTATCGCGTGCCGGGCACGCTCACCGATATCGACGTCAATGTCGTGCCGATGACGAAGATTCAGCTTGCCAAGATCTGGCCGCAGGGTGATCTCCTGCCGGCCAAACCCCTGCCCGCGCCGGACGTGACGATCGCGCTCGCGCAGATGTGCAGCGGGCCGCGGCAGACGCTCGTTTCGCTCATGGCCGACGTCGACCCAGTCGTCACTGCCTCGACCCCGCAATCGAAGCCGGCCGAGATCAACGAGCTGAATTACCAGGATTTCTAGAGTATCTTCGCTTTTCCTCAAATCGCGAAAACGCTCTATCTTCTTGTTTGTTTACGCATTCCGGACGGAAAACCGCTGCGCACCTGGAAATGCTCTACGCCTCGATCTGCACATCCGTCTTCGGACGCGAACAGCAGGCGAGGATATAGCCCTCGTCGATCTCGTCATCGAGGATGCCGCCATTGTGGCTCATCTCGACTTCGCCGGAGAGCTTCATGACCCGGCATGTCCCGCAAAGACCGGATTCGCAGGCGGCACCGATGCGCACGCCGGCGCCACGGGCCGCCTGAAGCACGGTTTGCCCCGCTGCGCAGGCCACATCCTTGCCCGCCATGGTGAAACGGATCGTGGTCGCCGCCTCGCCCGATGCATCATCGGAAACTTCTGCGAGCGGTGTCGCCGCATTGGCCGGCTGGAAGCTTTCCTGATGGTAGCGCGACATGTCGAAGCCATGGGCTTCGAGCATGGAGCGCACGGCGTCCATGAAGACTTCCGGGCCGCAGCAGAAGATCGTCCGGTCCATGAAATCCGGCGCCAGCAGACCGATCTTCGCCTTGTCGATGCGGCCCTTCAAACCCGACCAGAGATCGGTGCGGCCGCAGCCCTCGACGATGAAGCCGAGGTTGAGGCTCGGCATGAAGCGGGCGAGATATTCGAGTTCGGAGCGGAAGATGATATCCGTCGGGCTGCGCGAACAGTTGACAAAGGTAATATCAGACAATGGTGCGATATCGGACATATACCGCGTCATCGACATCATCGGCGTGATCCCGGAGCCGGCCGAGACGAAGAGATATTTCTCGCCGGGATGGCGGATATGGCTGAAATCGCCGAGCGGGCCGAAAGCCTTGATGCGCATGCCGGGCTTCAGGTTCTCGAACATCCAGCGCGTGCCGATGCTGTCCTTCTGCGCCTTCACCGTCACGGCGACCGAGAAGGGCCGCGACGGCGTCGACGACAGCGTATAGGTGCGCATGACCGACTCCGGAGCCGTCGGCAGCTCCAGCGTCACGAACTGTCCCGGCAGATAGCGGAACCAGTTGTCCTTGTCCGAGCGGAACGTGAAGGTCATCACGTCGGGCGCTTCGGGCGTGACCGAGAGGCATTCGAGCACATGCTGCCTGTCGTTCCAGGGCTGCATCTGGTCGAGGTGTCGATGCGGGTAGGAGACGGTCATGTTCATACTCAGGCAACCGCAGACAGCTTGGCCTGGTCGCCCTGCAGCCGGTTGATCATGAACGTCGTGTACCATTCGACGAACTGCATGACTCCCCCTTCATGGACCTCCGAATAGGGACCGGGCTCATAGGCCGGCGAGCGGATGCCGAAGGCGTTTTCCTCGACGATGCGGCGGTCCTGATCGTTGGTTTCGGTCCAGACGTGGGTCAGCTCTTCCAGATTGTAGTCGACACCTTCGACGGCATCCTTATGGACGAGCCACTTCGTGGTGACGGCCGTTTCCTCGGCGCTGATCGGCAGGACACGGAAGGAAATCGCGTGGTCGCCGAGCATGTGGTTCCACGTCGTCGGGTAGTGGAACAGCAGCATGGTGCCGATGCCGTTGATCGTCACGTCAGATGAAAGCGGCCGCCTGACGGCATTCTGGCCGGACATGGTGTAGCTCTCGGCCCCTTCGATCAGCGGCATGCGCGCGGCGCGGAACTGCCCATCCGGCGAGATCTTGAACTCGCTCGGCAGGCCCGCGGCTTCGCAGCGCTGCCAGTGTTCAGCGATAACGGGGTCATTCATCGCGCCCTGCACGCCGGTGACAGTCGGAGCTTCCGGGAAGGTGCGGCAAAGTTCCGGGTGATTGGCCGCGCAATGATAGCATTCGCGGTTGTTTTCCCAGACGAGCTTCCAGTTGCCCTTTTCGATAATGGTGCTTTGGAAGGCGACCTTGGCTTCGCTGATGCGATGCGGCGCCATGTAGGGCTCGATCGTCGCCCGAACCGGGGCGAAATCGGGAGCGTTCTGCGCGAGGCAGATGAAGATGTAGCCGCCGACGCTTTCGCAGTGAACCGGCTTCAGCGAATACTGGCTCTTGTCGAAATCCTCCGCCATCTGGCGGGCAAAGAGCAGCGAGCCGTCAAGTTCGTAGGTCCACTGGTGATAGGGGCAGACGAGCTTTGCCGAGGAGCCGCGCTCCGTCGTGCAGACGCGTGAGCCGCGATGGCGACAGCTATTGTGGAAGGCGCGGATGACCTGATCGCGGCCGCGGACGATGACGACGGGATAATCGCCGATCTGGACAGTGAAATAGTTGCCCGCGCGCGGCACTTCGCAATCATGGCCGATAAACAGCCAGTCGCGATAGTAGATCGTCTCCATATCGAGCTTGAAGTAATCCGGATCGGTGTAGAAGGGTTGCTCAAGGCTGAAACCCGTCCGGTGGTTCTTCAGTTGCCGCAGAACTTTGCTGCCGATGTCCATTTGCCTATCCTTAGCAGTACCAGGAGGCGGGCAAAGGACATGCACGGCCGATTGGGAGCGGCCAAAAGCAATGTCCCGACCACCCGCCGCGGTCAGTAAACCTATGTGCCCAAGGCTGGTTTCCGGGCTCTGGAGCGGCCCTGTTTCCAGAGCCCCATGGCACCTTCCCAGACCGATCGGTCCAGTGGCTTTATCCGCCATGCCTCACTCCACCACCGTTGCGGGGGCAGCGCCGGATTTTGACCGGCTTCCCAATTCTCCGTCTCCCTAGCAGACGGCACCTTGAGATTGATATCATCATAGCTCTCGGTCTCCTCGGCCGCTGCGCTGCAATGCGACATCGGCTTCGAATTTGACGACAGGCAAAACCGGACGATAAGACGGTTGCAGGCTGTGAGAATATTGAGAGGTGATTCAATCATTTAGTCGCCCGCGCGAGAGGTGGCCCGAGCATCGCATTTGCATTCTGCCAATGACGCTTTATTCTGATTGCGACAAGCCCGCGAGCGGCCGCTAATCAGGAGAATAAGTGGGCGGCGGAGAGCGCCTGCAGAGTCGGTAGCGGTAGTCTTGGCTCAGGCGCGATCAAGCTCGGCTCAAGCTCCGTAATCCATCATGTTCTCCAAAGAGTTTTATAGCGAGATCCGGCATGGCCAAACTCAGATATTTCGACGCTGGGAAGCCCGCCGAGCCCGAACCGGCGCCACCGGTATCGACGACGGGCTACAGCGAATTCCTGCGCACCGGCCGCATCAACCGCAACAGGCCACATTGGCTGGCGGAAGAGCGGGAATATCTTACCCATGAGCAGGTGGCTGTGCGCACGGCACAGAAGCTCAGGGATGCCGGCGAAAAAACCCATGACCGGCTCAACAGCTTCCACAAGTCCATCCGCTTTCCGAAGCTCATCTTTCATCACACGCTGAAGGACACGCCGCATCTCGGCTATTGCCACGTCACCGCTGCGCGGACGCAATTCGCGCATTACGAGGACGTGAACTGGGCCTTCTATATCGCCAATTTCTTTGCCCGCATCGGCCAGGAAGAGAACTTCTTCGAAGACATCAGCCTCAAATATTCGCGGATGTATTTCGCCGTCGCCATCCACCCGGACAAGGACACGGAAGACAAGAAGCTGACGATCAATCGCGACGTCAGAGGCAATGGCGTCCTGTTCCACACTCACGATCCGCAGATCGCCATCCGCAACGTTCTTCTGCTCGGCGCCCGCAACGAACAGCTTCGCGACATCATTCGCCAGCTTTGACGATTGATCCGAAAACTCGAAGGGCATAAGAAACGGCCTGAACTGCAAGCAGGCAGGCCATGGCACGACACATAGACATTCTCGAACATCCGCAAACGGCAATAGAAGTGGCGACGGCAACGCTTGCCGAGGGTCTGCCGATCGGGCTGCCGACGGAGACGGTCTACGGCCTTGCCGCCGATGCCACCAATCCAGCCGCCATTACCCGGATCTATGAGACGAAGGGCCGTCCGCGCTTCAATCCACTGATCTGCCATATGAGCGATCTCGCCATGGCCGAACGCTATGCGGTCTTCGATCCTACCTCCCGTAAATTGGCGGAAGCTTTCTGGCCCGGCCCGCTGACGCTGGTGCTACCGCTGAGACCCGACAGCGGCATCCATCCGCTGGCGACTGCCGGGCTCGACACGGTCGGCATCCGCGTGCCGCAAGGCTTTGCCGGCGATCTGATCCGCGCCTTCGGCCGTCCGCTTGCCGCGCCGAGTGCCAATACTTCGGGCAAGATCAGCGCCACAAGCGCCGATCATGTCGATGACGACCTTGGGGAGCGGATTACGCTCATCCTCGATGCCGGGGCCTCGGTCGTCGGCGTGGAATCGACCATCGTCAAGGTCGAGGATGGCGAGATACGTCTGCTGCGGCCCGGCGGGCTGGCGGCAAGCGAGATCGAACGAGTGGCCGGCAAGGCGCTGAAGCGCAAGAAGAAAGCCTCGGCTGCCATCGAGGCTCCGGGGATGATGGCTTCGCATTATGCACCGGGCGCAGCCGTGCGCCTCGACGCGACTGAGGTTTCCGCGAACGAAGCGCTGATCCGCTTTGGAACACCAGATATTCCCGGCATCGAAAAGGCTATTGCCGTGCTGGATCTGAGCGCCAGCGGCGATCTCGCCGAAGCCGCAGCAAACCTCTTTGACTTCATGAAGCGTGCCGATGCCACAGGCGCGACAACGATCGCCTTTTCGCATATTCCCGACGAGGGCCTCGGCGAGGCCATCAACGACCGGCTGCGCCGCGCCGCCGCGCCCAGAGAGTAAATCAGCCCGACGTCATCAGGCAAAGGACACGCCATGAGCAGCTCCGCCCCCTCTTCCGACCTTCTCGATCGCTTCGCCGCCATCGTCGGCGAAAAGCATGCCATACGGGACCCAGCGGAACTTGCACCGCATCTGGTGGAAAACCGCGGGCTCTATCACGGCACCTCGCCCATGCTGCTTAAGCCCGGCTCGGTAGAAGAGGTTTCGGCCATCCTCAAGCTTGCCAGCGAGACCGGCGCGGCCATCGTTCCCCAGACCGGCAATACCGGCCTTGTCGGCGGGCAAACGCCGCGCGAGGGTGGTTCCGACATCATCCTTTCGCTGGAGCGCATGAACCGCATCCGCGATATCGATCCGGTCGGCAACACCATGATCGTCGACGGTGGCTGTATTCTCGCCGATGTTCACAAGGCTGCGGCCGAGCATGGCCGCATGTTTCCGCTTTCGCTTGGTTCCGAGGGCTCCTGCCGTGTCGCCGGCAATCTTTCCACCAATGCCGGGGGTACCGCCGTTCTCGCCTATGGCAACATGCGCCAGCTTTGCCTCGGCCTCGAAGTCGTGCTGCCCACGGGCGAGATCTGGAACGGCCTGCGCCGTCTAAAGAAGGACAATACCGGCTACGACCTCCGAGACCTCTTTATCGGCGCGGAAGGCACGCTCGGCGTCATCACCGGCGCGGTGCTGAAGCTTTTCCCGCAGCCGCTTGGCCATCAGGTGGCCTTTGCCGGCCTGCAATCGGTCGATGACGCGCTGACTTTATTCAAGAATGCCTCCAGCCTCTGCGGCACGGCACTGACTGGTTTCGAGCTGATGCCGCGCATCGGCGTCGAGTTCACCACGCGGCATATTCCGGGCGTGCGCGACCCGCTCGACACAGCCCATCCCTGGTATGTCCTGATCGATATTTCCACCTCGGATTCGGCCGAAACGGCCGAGCGGATGATGTCGGCGCTGCTCGAACAGGGCTATGAGGCCGGCCTGATCCAGGATGCGACCATTGCCAGCTCGGAAGCGCAGCAGCAGGCCATCTGGCATATGCGTGAGAGCATGTCGGACGCACAGAAGCCGGAAGGCGGCTCGATCAAGCACGATGTTTCCGTGCCAGTCGCGCAAATCCCGCAATTCATGGCGGAAGCCGAAAAGGCCGTTGTCGCCGCCATGCCGGGCGCGCGTGTCTGCGCCTTCGGCCATATGGGCGACGGCAATATTCACTACAACATCTCGCAGCCCGTCGGCGCCGACAAGGCGGAGTTCATCGGCCGGTGGCGCGAGATGAACAAGATCGTGCATGGTCTGGTGCTGCAGCATGGCGGCTCGATCTCGGCCGAGCACGGCATCGGCCAGCTGAAGCGCGACGAGCTTGCTTCCATCCGCTCGGAGATCGAAATGGACCTGATGCGCCGGATCAAGACAGCCTTCGACCCGGCAGGCATCATGAATCCGGGCAAGGTCCTCAAGGTCTGAGGCTCAAACCGTCACAACGACCCGCTCCGAAGCAAAGCAGCCGATCTGGTAGGAAATCACGTTGCCATCGGCATCGATGTCTTCGCCGGCATAGGCAAGCACTGGCGCGAGGCGCGATTGCTGCAGCAGGCGGGCTTCCGCTTCAGTCGGCATGCGCGCGGTGATGTCGGTGGAGCGTCGCCAATAGTCGGCCACGCCATAATCCTTCAGCGCCGCCGTGAATGAGCCCATTACGGTGAATTTCTCTGCCAAACCGGGGAAGCGCTTGGCCGAGCAGCTGCGCATCACGACAGAGACGGGAAGCGCATCGGCATAGGCTACCAGGCACATTTCCAGCACCGCCTCGCCCGGCTGAAGATTGAGCCGCGTGGCGATATCGGCAGTTGCCGGAACTTCCCTGGCCGAGACAACCTTGCGCGTGAGGTTCGCATCCGTCGCGGTCAGATCCTTGGTGAACCGTACCTTGTCGCCCAACTGGAAACGAACGGGCATATCGGCACGGACATAGGCGCCGCTGCCGCGCGCCACGCGCAACAAGCCCTCCCCTTCCAGCTCTGCGATCGCGCGCCGTATCGTCACCCGGGAGACACCGAATTGTTCGGACAAAGCGCGCTCGCCCGGCAGCCGGCTGCCGGGCGCATGCGTGCCCGTATCGATTGCATTTCTCAGCTTCGCGGCAACGGCCGCCCAGCCGCCCGCAGCCCTTACGCCTTTGTCCTGTCGATTTTTCTCTTCCATCACAATAGTGTCGCCTTGAAATTGGTATATACCAATTTATAAAGATCCAGATTGTTTATGGAAGGGTTCGGCATGGGCGACAAGCGCATATATGTGACGTCAGTCAGCAGCAGTGGCGTTCACGCGTTCAGCAAGCAGACCAAGGATTACATTCAGCTGCTAACGGGGCTCGGCGTCGAAGGCGATGCGCATATGGGGGTGACGGTGAAACACCGCTCTCGTGTTGCGGTCGATCCGACCCAGCCGAATCTGCGCCAGGTGCACCTCATTCAGGAAGAGTTGTTCGACGAGCTCACTGAAAAGGGTTTTTCCGTTTCGCCGGGTGACATGGGCGAGAATATTGCCACCCGAGGGATCGATCTGCTTTCTCTGCCGCAAGGCACGCGCCTGCATATCGGCGCTGAAGCGATCGTCGAGGTGACGGGCTTGCGCAATCCCTGTAAGCAGATCGACAATTTTCAGAAAGGCCTGCTGCATGCCGTGCTCGACAAGGATGCCGATGGTGGGCTGATCCGCAAGGCGGGCATCATGGGCATCGTCGTGCAGGGCGGCCGTGTGCAGCGCGATGATGCAATACGTATCGAGTTGCCGCCGCTGCCGCATGCGAAGCTTGAGCGGGTTTGATCAAAGATAACAGCGTCATGGTCAGGCAGGCATGCCTACGGCGGGGACGACCTTATGGGAGAAGCCAGCTCTGAATATGCTGAGCCTCTGATACCCCCCTCTGTCCCTTTCGGGACATCTCCCCCACAAGGGGGGAGATCGTTAACCTGCGGCGCGTAGTTGCCCCAAGTAAGCATCGCATTTATTGAAATCGAAGTTTTTGTTTTAACTAAGGGCGGGCGTCATACTCCCCACAATCTCCCCCCTTGTGGGGGAGATGTCACGAAGTGACAGAGGGGGGTGCGCACTGTCCGCGGCGACCGCGGCCAGCGTCACCCCCCGCTGGATCAATCGAAATCGTCCTGGCCCGAATTGCCGCCGCCATTGCGGTTGCCCGAGATGATCTCGCGCTTGCCGACGTGGTTGGCGGGGCCGACCAGGCCGTCCTTTTCCATGCGCTCGACCAGCGATGCCGCGCGGTTGTAGCCGATGCCGAGGCGGCGCTGGATGTAAGAGGTCGAGCACTTCTTGTCGCGCATGACCACCTTGATCGCCTGCTCGTAGAGATCGTCGCCGTCTTCCGAGGCAATCGCGCCCTTGTCGAAGACGGCTGTGTCTTCTTCCTCGTCTTCCTCATCCTCGTCAGCGGTCACCGTATCGAGATATTCCGGACGGCCCTGCAGCTTCAGATGTGCCACGACCTTCTCGACTTCCTCGTCGGAGACGAAGGGGCCGTGGACGCGGGAGATGCGGCCGCCGCCGGCCATGTGCAGCATGTCACCCTGGCCGAGGAGCTGTTCCGCCCCCTGCTCACCGAGAATGGTGCGGCTGTCGATCTTCGACGTCACCTGGAAGGAGATACGCGTCGGGAAGTTCGCCTTGATCGTGCCGGTGATGACGTCGACGGACGGACGCTGCGTCGCCATGATCAGATGGATACCTGCGGCACGCGCCATCTGCGCCAGGCGCTGGATCGCACCTTCGATCTCCTTGCCGGCAACCATCATCAGATCGGCCATTTCGTCGACGATGACGACAATATAGGGCATCGGCGTCAGGTCCATTTCCTGTTGCTCTTCGATCGGGGCACCAGTGCCCTTGTCGAAGCCAGTCTGAACCATGACGTGGATCGTCTCACCCTTTTCCTTGGCGGAGGCAACGCGGCTGTTGTAGCCGTCGATATTGCGTACGCCGAGGCGCGACATCTTCTTATAGCGATCCTCCATTTCGCGCACCGCCCATTTCAGCGCCATGACGGCCTTCTTGGGATCGGTCACGACAGGGGTCAGGAGGTGCGGGATGCCGTCATAGACCGAGAGTTCCAGCATCTTCGGATCGACCATGATCAGGCGGCACTGTTCCGGGGTCATGCGATAGAGCAGCGACAGGATCATGGTGTTGATGGCGACGGACTTGCCCGAGCCGGTGGTGCCGGCCACGAGCAGATGCGGCATCTTCGCGAGTTCTGCGATAACAGGCTCGCCGCCGATCGTCTTGCCGAGGCCGAGCGCCAGCTTGTAGCCGCTCTTCTCGAAATCGGGCGAATCGATCATCTCGCGGAAATAAACCGTCTCGCGGTTGACGTTCGGCAGTTCGATGCCAATGACGTTGCGGCCCGGAACGACAGCAACGCGAGCCGAGAGGGCCGACATCGAACGGGCGATATCGTCTGCGAGGTTGATGACGCGCGAGGATTTGACGCCGGGCGCCGGCTCGAATTCATAAAGGGTGACAACCGGGCCGGGGCGGACATGGATGATCTCGCCCTTGACGCCAAAATCCTCGAGCACGCTCTCCAGCAGGCCGGCATTCTGCTCAAGCGTTTCCTGCGTCATGATCACGCCGGAACGGGCGACGGGCTCCTGCAGCAATTCACGCGGCGGCAGCTCGTATTCTCCATCGGCGGTGCGGGCGATCGGGCGCCATTCGGGCGGCGTCAGGGAGACGGGACGGCGCGGCGAGATCGGCGAAGGCGGCGCGTCGATCAGGCGCTGAGCAGCGGCCTCAACTGCTGGAATGGTGGATGCAGCCTTGACGACGGGTTCAGCAGCCGCCGGAGCGGCGACTTTCGCCGGCATCGGTGCCACGACCATGACCGGAGCGGGGCGAGTTTCGACAGCCGGAGCGGTTTCAGCGCCATAAACGGCGGTGACAAAGGCAGGCGGTACGAATGTCTCGGCTGAGGCCTCAACGACAGGCTGCGGCTCCGGCTGCGGCGCTTCCTCAGCGACCGGCACAACTTCGATGGCCGGAGCCAGAACGGCCGCTTCCAGCGCTGCGAGCTCGTCCATGGCCGGCGTGCTCAGATCTGCCGCCGGCTGGCTGGGAACAGTTTCGACTGGTGCTGCGAGCTCTACTGCCGGAGGCTGCGCGGCAACGGGCTGCCGCTCGACGGCGGCGGCCGGACGGCGGCACTCGACGACGCGGAACTTTGCGATGATCGATTCGGCATCGACTTCCGGCTTGGACGGCGCGGGCTGCTTCGGCTCACCCCTGAGGGCAGAAACGAACTCGCCGTCGAACGGCATCGCGTCCCAGAAAGCGAAATCGGAAAGATGGGCAAGACGCGACTCGACCACAGGCGCGGCTACGGACTCGGGAACACTTGACTGTACAGGGGAAGCATCCAGCGCGATCGCGGGAGCTTTCGAGAATGCGGTAGCGATAACGGTCATCTCCAATGCGTCCGGCTCGGTTGCCGGGGAATTCTGAATTACTGTCGGAATATAGCCTTCCACCACCAGCGGCATGTCTTCGAGCGGTGGCAGATGGAACTCGTCCTGCCGCACGGGCGGGACGACAATGGCTGCAGCAGGTACTTCGGCCACAACAGGCGGCTCCATCACCCGCATCGCTGCATGCGCGGAAGCCTGCGGCCGGATCTCGGGCTTCGGCTCGGCAGGCGGACGGCGGCTGATGATTTCGTTTTCACGCGTGCGGGTAAAGCGCACGTTCGGCCCCATCAGGAAGGCATTCTGCCAACCTGGAGACGCGAGATCTTCCGCAGAGATCCCCTGCGGCAGAACCGGCATTTCCTGTTCGCTCGTAACCGCAGCGGCCTGCAACGCCTCTACAACGGGCGGTGGCGCAGCTGCGGTGCGCTTCCTCACCTCGTCGGCAAGGCGCTTTTCCTCGGCTTGGCGCTGCTCTTCGGCCTTGCGCTTAGCTTCGCGGGCATTGCGAATCTTCTCTTCCAGAAACGCGCGGCGAGCAGCAATCTGCTCGGCCCGGCGGGCCTCTTCGGCCGCCTGCTCCGGGTCGAGATCCCCCTCCGGCTGGACGCCTTGCGAGGCATTGGAAAGTGTCGTTCGGGAAAGACGCATGAGACCTGCAACCCAGTCATTGATATTGCCGTTGGCTTCTCAAATCGAATAGGGCAAGGATGGTTAATAAGTTCCTTCCTGCCGTTGTGGAAAGCTGCCATTCCACACCCGAAAAACACGTCCGAATATGCTCAGAAACCCTGCGAAAACAATGGCATGGCAAGCCCCTGCCGCGCGGAAGCGCAACAGGGAGACAGGTTAGATTTTTTGCGGGAACCTGTTACCGCGACGAAGACAGCTGCGCGATGGAAAGCAGCGTATCGGCGCTGATGCCGGAGCTCGACGACGAGCCCGTGAGAATCGATAGCGCCGGCGATGTCGAGGAGGTCGTATTGTTCTCCATGTCATACATCGCGGAGAATCGCTGTAGCAGCTGATTGACCTTATCCGGGTCCTGCAGATCGCTCACATTGACGAACTTGCTCAGCATGCTGGCCTGGGTATCGACATCCATATTGGAGATCGAGCTTGGCAGGTTGTAGGTGGTGGTGATGACCTCATAAAGCGCCGAATCGCCCATGATGTCATAGATCGAGTTGATATCTGGCGCCTTGCGCTGGAAGTAGAGCGCCAGTCGCACGCCGGGATTGGTCTCGCCTTGCTGATCTTCCAGCGTTTGATGCAGAAAGAGATCATTGGTCGCCGCAAGGGCGCCCTGGTTTTGCGCGGTGCCGAGCTTGCTGTCGGTCAGGTTGCCGTCGGTGCCGAAATTGAACGCCTCGACGATGCTCTTGAACTTGGCGCCATCGGTCGTGTTGATGAAGCTCTTCGAATCGGACGGATCGGAGGCGAAAGCTTTCTTCAGCGTCGCCGTATCGACCGTCTTCGGATCGATGCCATTGGCCGTCAGGATGAAATTCGTAAGCTTGCTGTCGGCCAGGAGATCCGTGACGCTGGTCACCTTGACGATATTGGTGGCGAAATAGGTGCCCGCGGTCTTGGCATCGCTGGTGGCTTTGGTCAGTTCGGCGCCCGACAGCCCCGCCGTGGTGCGGCTGGAATATTCCGAGATATAGCTGTTGATCTGCGTTTGCGACAAAGACTGCACCGGCGCCTTCAGATTGCCTTTGCTGTCGAAATTGAAGGCCTTGGCAAGCGCGGTAAAACGAGAGTCCTTGAGCGAGTTGACATAGCTCTTCGGATCGTAAGGATCGCTTTCGAGAATCTTCGTCAGCTGAGACTTCGTGACTTCGTTCTCGCCGATGCCATAGGCACGCAGCGCCATCTGGTAAAGTTCCGGCGCGCTATCGTTGGCGGCACTGCTGTCGGACGTATTGCTCGCAAAGAAATCCTTGATGGTCTTCACGCTGGCGATGCGGTTCTTGTAGTTGTTGACCGCATCCGTGGTCAGGGTCGATTGCGACGACTGGTAGTTGCTCATATAGGCCTTTGAGGCCGCGTCGATCTCAGACTGGGACTGCGCGGTCTGACCGGAAGCAAGCGTCCCGTCCGACTGGAAATTGAATTGGGAGACGACGCCGGTCAAACCGAAGATGGCGGCGGTCGTCGAATCGCCAAAGGCGTTCTTGAAGACGACGGCTGGCGTCGTCGGATCGATGCCATAAGCAGTCTTGATGTAATCGAAAAGGCGCGTGTCCGATGTCAGCTGGTCGACCGACGTGATGGAGCCGATATGATTCTTGTAATAGAGATCGTTGTCGGTTGCGCCGACGCTCGTCGTGAACGAGGGCACGGTGGAATTGTAGGCGCTCATCACATCGGTCTGCTGACTGAGCGTCTGCGGCCCTCCGGGATAGTTCGCGGTATAGCCTGCCGTGGTGGCGCTTATCTGGTCAGATGTCTGTGCTTGTGAACCGGATGCGACGGTGCCGTCGCTCTGGAAGTTGAATTCCGCCATGACGGCGGTCAGCCCGTTCGAACTTGCGGTGCTGGCATCCTTGGCCGAAGCATTGAACTGGTCTGCCGTAATGTAGGACGGAATATTGAATGCCGTCTTGACGTATTGGAACAGCTGCGGATTGGACGTCAGCTGATCGACCGAGGTGACGCTGCCGATATTGGCCTCGTAATAGGCCGTGTCGCCGTCCGGCGTCGATGTCTTGACCGTGCCATCGGCATTGAAATTGAATTCCGCCACTAGGGCCTTGTCGGCAGTGCCACCATTCTGATTGACGTAGCTGTTCGGATCGCTGAGATCGCTCGTCAGCATCTGCTTCAGAGCCGAATTCGACACATAGGTCGGGTCGATACCGTAGGCCTGCAGCACATAATTACGCAGGCGGGTATTGCCGAGCAGGTCATCGACCGTCTTAACCGAGCTGATATTCTGGCTGTAATAGGTCGTTTCGCTCGCCGCCGACGTCTCCTCATTCGTAAAGGATTGTTGGTAAAGCCCGATGAGGTCGTCTTCCTGCGTGCTGGTTTGTGCCGTATTCGTCGTACCCGTCGCGCTCGTGCCGAAATTGAACGCCGCAGCGAATTCTTTGTAGCGCGGATCGGTGAGCTTATTGGCGAAACTACTGGAGTCGCTGAGGTCGCTGGTCAGGACCTGTTTCATAAAGGCCTTGGCGTAGGTCATGTCCGAAAGCCCGTAGGCTTCCATTGCGTAACTGTATAATTGATAGTCATTCAGGAAGCTGTCGACGTCAGTTACTTTGCCGATATTGGCGTTGTAATAGTCGATCAAACGCTTGTTTTGCGACTGCTGCGCCACCTGGTTGAGTGAGGTCGCCATATCTCTGGTTGCGATCGTATAACCAAGATAAGTGGAAATCATCAGCAGAATCCCAATAGATCTCTAATAAAGGGGGCGAATCTGGCTGACATTATTTCATACAAACCTTACCTGAGACTTACACGCACTCACCTTATGCGTGCACTATACTGGCGCACCACCCTGCCCTGTGTTCACCTTATGGAAACCCTGATGCATTCGAGTTTGCTAACCATTTGAGGACGCAAAGTTTTCTTAACCTCGATTTTTAAGCTGTCTGGAAGGGACGGCGCCTAATCTGCCCAACAACGAGAGGACAAAAGTTCTCCGAGAGAAGACCGGAACAACCGGCTCTCAGGTAAAGCAAGGGTAGAAAAATCGATGACTAATACCGTCCTGAAGCCCGACTGGGCTGGAACCACACTGCGGCTTGATCCGGCGCGCTTCCCGCAACAGGTCAGCTACGCCATGCGAGGTGCCGAAGGTGATGTCACCATTACGATCGACGAGCGCGGCGCAGTGCTGCGCAAGATCCTGCCGTCCAGCGGCCTGCCGCTGTCCGTCGCCTTGCCCAAGCGTGCATTCCAGGGTGTAGCCGCCCGCGCCATAGATCACGGCGACGGCGAAGTCACCGTCACGCTGGAACTGCATCACTCCGATCCGGACCTCTGCATCCCCCTTCTCGTGGCCCACGATTTGAGCGACATCGCCGCCGACTGGCGCTCCTGGTCGGAAGCCTTCCGTATTCCGATGCTGATGATCGAAGCCGACGGCGTGGCCCGTCCGCTGGAAGAACATCTCGGCGGTGTCCGATCGCAGGACAGCCAGCCGCGTCGCCGCCATTCCTATTTCGCAAATCGCCGCCCACGCTTCCTCGTGCGCCGCACGACCGGCAAGCTCGGCATCAAGATGAAAATTCAGGGTCGCGAGATCATCGCCAGACATTAAGCCGATAAGGCTTGAAACCGAATATCGCCAGAAACCGGCCGCGGGAAAACCGATCCCGCGGCCGAAATCTTATGGTATCAGCGAGCGTTCCATGATGATCGTTCGTTCATCGCCATGGAAACTCTCGCCGACAGCATGGAAGCCGAGCTTTTCGTAAAAGCCCTGCGCGGTAATCGACGAGGGGACGGACAGGGTAGTATTGCCACCTGCCCTCGCCGCTCGTTCGATTGCCGCCATCAGGTAGGCGCCAATGCCACGTCGCTGCGCGGAGGGAGAGACGAACACCGTGCGCACGACGGCACGGTCAAGACTCGCGGTGCCGACAATGCTTCCATCTTCGACCGCCACGAAGACCGTTCTGCTGCTCATGAGCCTGCGCACGCCAGCGGGACTAAAGCTTTCGGCAACGCGCGCGATGATATCGGGGGAATAATCCTGAGCGTTGCTCTCGTGAAGTGCGGTCGGGATTACGCCGCTGATCGCCTCGGTGTCCGCCTCTGAGGCCAGACGGATTTCGCATGCCATGACGCCCTCCCCTGGAACCTGATGCGGCGCATCCCTTCCTTCAGGGAGCAAGAAACAGGAACGACAGGACAAGACCGGCGAAGATGATCAGCCCCACCCGATTGTTTGATTTGAAGAGGGCCAGGCATTGTGCGCCGTCGTTGATATCGAGCACGGCGATCTGATAGGCGAACATGCCGCCGGCGACGGCCAGGCCGAGATAGGCCAGCCAGCTTGTACCTGCGAGCGCAAAGGATAGCAGCATCAGAAGCAGCGTCGCCCCATAGAGCCCGACCAGCCAGAGGCGCGTCTGATCGCCGAAAAGCCGGGCGGTCGAGCGCACACCGATCAGCTCATCATCCTCCTTGTCCTGATGCGCGTAGATCGTATCGTAACCGATGGTCCAGAGGATGGCGGCGAGATAGAGCACGATCGGGGCAAGCGACAGGCTGCCGAAGAGACCCGCCCAGCCCATCAGAGCGCCCCAGGAAAAGGCAAGGCCGAGGAAGAATTGCGGCCAGTCGGTAAAGCGCTTTGCAAAGGGATAGAGCGCAACGATGCCGAGCGACAGGACACCGAACACGACGGCAAACCAATTGAACTGCAGCAGCACCAGCAAGCCGACGAGAGCCTGCAATGCGATGAACACTTTGGCCTGAAGGCGCGTCACGCGGCCCGAGGGCAGCGGGCGCGAGCGGGTACGCGCCACGGACATGTCGATCTCGTGGTCGACCAGATCGTTGTAGGTACAGCCGGCACCGCGCATCGCGACGGCGCCGATGAAATAGAGGGAGAGATGGTAGATCACCACGAAGCCGGGGGAGCCATGTCCCAGGGCGACGGAGGCATTGGCCGCAAGCGCGACGGACCAGAAGCATGGCCACATCAGGAGCTGCCAGCCGATCGGCCTGTCCCAGCGTGCAAGCTGGGCGTATGGCCAAAGCGTCGGGGGCAGAACGCGGTAGACCCAGTTGCCGGATGGCGCGTCAGCGACGCGCCCGTTGATGTCGCCTGTGTTTTGCATAGGCGAGTAGTAGTGATATCCGGCACCCGAGGTCAAGCGGCGAGGCCATAACGAGACATGACCTCGTCCGTTGCTCAGTTCATCGTGAAATTGAACTTGTAGCTGGCGGAAACCCCGATCAGCAGCTGGTTACGGTCGCCACGCTCGCGCACGAGGCTGCTGTCGGCAGCCGGGCCGGTGAGCCGGGTATATTCGAGGAAGGTGCTGGTGGTCCAGTTCTGCGAGGCCTTCCAGGTCAGTGCGCCGCCGAAACCGACGGATTTGACGCCGCCGCCGGGCTTGTAGCCGCTGAGGCCGGAGGCAGCCGATTCGCGCGCATTGACGCCATAATAGGTGTCGAAATAGTCGCTGCTGGCGAGCGTCATGCGTGGACCGGCCGAAGCGCGAAGCTCCGGTGTGATGTCGGTAAAGGCATCCACCGCGGCATCGGCGACGACGCCGCTATGGGCGCGAATGCCCTGGCGAACTTCGACGCGGGCGCGCAGCCAATCCGTGGGATAGGCCTCGGCAAAGCCGCCAGCTTCCACACCCCACTTGACCTTCTTCAATCCCCTCAGCTCGTGGCCATCGCTGCTGTCGCGGCTCGGCACAAACTTGCCGACGATGCCGACGCGGAATGCATCGCTTTCGATCAGGGCGAAGGAGGGATTGTCGTTGCGCGAGGAAAAGCGAGGGCCAGGACCCTGCCGGCCGATGGATACCAACGGCGACCATTGCAGCTTGTTGTGCTTGCCGCCTTCGAATTTCGGTGCAGAGAAACCGGCCGCACCGACGCTTAGGTACCAGTCACCCGACCACAAATGCTGACCGTCGCCCGCCTCAGCAGCGCCGCCATAGGCGATAGCGGAGAGGCCGCCAATGAAAAGGAACCTTAACTTTGCAAACACAATGAAACTCCATGATACGCAATACAAAGGGCCGGAGGACCCGAGAGTTGCCTCAAATTATGCGGATCGCGTTACCGCTCCCTTAACCACAAGACGCCGAATCCAGTCAGAACATCAAATTCAGGTTGCTCTAACCGGATGCCATTCGACATGCGCCGGCCTATCGTGCTGATTTAATTTCTGTATAGATTCTCAATCGTGGGTAATGGTCGCAATTGCCAAGTGCCCGCCATCTCGTAGCCCCCAATTTCAAAAGATGAGAAACGAATAAAGAACATATCCCTGATCTCCTTAGGTCTGATCCTGACTGCCGGCGTGGCGCTTTCCGGCTGCGTCGGCACTCCGATCGGCGGGGCGAAACAAAGCCATTTTTCGGGAAGCGTCGCCCCCGGCAAGAAGACGAAGATTACGAGCACTTCGCTCGTGAAACAGGACTGCACCTTTGCGGGATTTCCCTATACGGGCGTCATCAAGCAGCCTGCCCACGGCAAGGTTGACGTCGAGCACGGCCCGGTCGCGGCAAAGTTCCCGAAAGACAGCAATGCCTATCTATGCTCGGGCAAGACGGTCCAGGGGAACATTGTCTACTACACGCCGAATCCCGGTTTCTCGGGCACCGACCAATTCACCCTGCGCCTTGCGGGACTGAATACGGATGGTACGGTGCAGGACGGCACCTTCACCGTCCATGTCGGCAGGTAGCAACTTTGATGACGTGCAGGCATGAATAGAAAAGGCCGAACCGTGGCTTTCCGCGGTCCGGCCTCGTCAAACGGCGCGATGACGGAGGCTCAGAACGTCACCTTCTCCAAAGGTGCACGCCCCGCCTCGAACTCCTTCAGCTTCGCCTCGCGTTCCGCGATGTAATTGCGGTTGTCGGGGACGGCGAACTGGTTCTTGGTGATCTGGAGCTGCATGATGAAGAGCTCATCCCAGCGGAAGCCCATTTCGGAGCCGGCCAGATAGAATTCCCACATGCGGAAAAACTTCTCGTCGTAGAGCGCGACGGCATCGGCCTTGCGCGCCACGAAGCGGTTGCGCCAATGCCTCAGCGTATAGGCATAGTGCATCGGCAGGGTCTCGACATCACGCGTGAGCAAGCCTGCCTTTTCCAGCGGCGGCGTGGTCTCGCCGATCGACGGAATGTAGCCGCCGGGGAAAATATATTTTTCGATGAAGGCGTTGGTGGCAAAGCTCGGCTTCGGGCGGGCGATGGAGTGCAGCAGCATGACGCCGTTATCATCAAGCAGCTCCGAAACCTTGCGGAAGAACTTGCCGTAATCGCCGATGCCGACATGCTCGAACATGCCAACCGAGACGATACGGTCGAATTTCTTGCCGGACATGTAGCGATAGTCCTGCAGTTCGAAGCGGACGCGATCGGAGAGGCCACGCTTGGCCGCCCGCTCACGCGATACCTTGAGCTGCTCTTCGCTGAGCGTGATACCGGTCACGTCGAGGCCGGGATAGGCCTCGGCGAGATACATGGCCATACCGCCCCAGCCGGAGCCGATTTCCAATACCTTCTGGCCGGGCTCGACCAGCAGTTTGGCAGCGATGTGCCGTTTCTTGGCGACCTGCGCTTCATCCAGGCTGATGCCAGGCGGATTGAAATAGGCGCAGGAATATTGCCAGTCCTCATCGAGGAAGAGGTCGAAGAGCTTCGCTGAGAGATCGTAGTGATGCGCAACATTGTGCTTGTTGCGATTGATCGGCGAGCGGCTCTTGATCTGCTGCCAGGCAATGCGACCGATCAGCAGCGCCGCCATGCGGAAGTCGAAGACCTCATTGGTGGTATTCTGCTTCACCAGCGACAGGAACTCGTAAATGTCGCCCTGCTCCAGGATGAAGCGGCCTTCCATATACATTTCGCCGAGCTTGAGCGTCGGATCGCGGGCAACCGCATCTTCTGCCTGCTGATCGGCAAAGCGGACGGCCACCGTCTCTCCAGTTCCGTCGCCGACCACATGGGTCTCGCCGGATGCGAGCGTAAGCCTGAGTGAACCTTTACGGATGATTTTCTGGACGAGAGGAAAAAGAGTCGACGCCATGGACGCCTCGAATGTTATGACATGACATTAAGGCAACTTTAACGCCTCACAGCGTTGTGGCAAGCGCACCTTTCCACAGTCATTGGCACTCTGGCAACAACGCTGCCAGAGTGTGACATTCTTGCACGAAGTTCCGCTAAGTCCTTATTTTCGTTTGAGTGCATCGGCCAAGGCGGCGCCAAAACTACCCTGCTGCTCGGCCTTCGGACGGGTATTTCCCTTAACGCCAGCGTTGCGCGCACCACCCTGTTCGCGTGTATCCCGCCCCGACGGGGCTGCCACAGTGCTGCCATCTTTACGCATGGAGAGGCCGATTCGCTTACGCTTTGCGTCGACTTCCACAACCCTGACCTTGACGACATCGCCGGCCTTCACGACCTCATGCGGGTCCTTGATGAAGCGATCCGCCAACTGCGAGACATGCACCAAACCGTCCTGATGGACGCCGATGTCGACGAAGGCGCCGAAGGCCGCGACATTGGTCACGGTTCCCTCCAGCAGCATTCCCGGCTTAAGGTCGCTGATCTCGTTGACGCCCTCCGCAAAGGTTGCTGTCTTGAAGCTCGGACGCGGATCTCGGCCCGGCTTTTCCAGCTCGGCGATGATGTCGCGCACGGTCGGCAGGCCGAATTTGTCGTCGATGAATTGCCGGGGGTCGATAGCCTTCAGCGTTGCCGTATCGCCCATCAGCGTGCGGAGATCGCGGCCGCAGGCAGCGACGATCTTCTTGGCCACACCATAGGCCTCCGGGTGCACCGAGGAAGCGTCGAGCGGCTCCTTGCCATTCGGGATGCGCAGGAAGCCGGCGCATTGCTCGAAGGTGCGCTGGCCGAGACGGGCGACTTTCAGGAGATCGCGCCGCGTCTCGAATGGCCCCTCGCCGTCGCGATGCCTAACGATAGCATCGGCGATCGACGGCCCGAGGCCGGAGACGCGGGCAAGCAGCGGCGCCGAGGCCGTGTTGAGATCGACGCCGACAGCATTCACCGCATCTTCGACCACGGCATCCAGCGAACGGGACAGCTTCTGCTGGTCGACATCGTGCTGGTACTGGCCGACGCCGATCGACTTCGGCTCGATCTTTACCAGCTCCGCCAACGGATCCTGCAGGCGGCGAGCGATGGAGACGGCACCACGCAGCGAAACGTCGAGATCGGGAAATTCGAGCGCAGCCGTTTCCGAGGCGGAATAGACCGATGCACCGGCTTCGGAGACGATGACCTTGGTCGGCTTCGGCGCGGGCAGTTCGGCCAGCATGTCGGCCACCAGCTTTTCAGTTTCTCGGCTGCCGGTGCCGTTGCCGATCGCGATCAGCTCGACCTTGTGCTTGCGGATGAGCGAGGCAAGTGCGGCCTGTGTGCCGTGTACGTCGTTCTTCGGCGGAAAGGGATAGACCGTCGTCGTCTCTAGCAGCTTGCCCGTACCGTCCACCACGGCGACCTTGACGCCGGTGCGGATGCCGGGATCGAGGCCCATAGTAGCGCGCGAGCCCGCCGGCGCTGCCAGCAGCAGATCCTTCAAATTGCGGGCGAAGACGTGGATCGCTTCTTCTTCGGCACGTTCGCGCAGTTCGCGCATCAGGTCGAGCGACAGCGACATCGAAAGTTTGACGCGCCAGGTCCAGCTTGCGACTTCCGTCAGCCAGCGGTCGCCGGGCCGGCTGGCGCCGATATCATAGGCCGCAGTGATCATGCGCTCGACCGGCTTGTTGGGCGAGACGGCATCCGTATCAACCTCAATGGTCAGCGTCAGCACCTCTTCGTTCCAGCCGCGCAGCATGGCGAGCGCCCGATGACCGGGCGCTGTCGCCCAACGCTCCTGATGCGCAAAATAATCCGAGAATTTGGCGCCGGCTTCCTGCTTGCCGTCGACGACAGCGGCCTTCAGCGTGGCATGGGTCTTCATATAATTGCGCAGCTTACCGAGCAGATCGGCATTTTCAGCAATGCCTTCGGCGATGATATCGCGCGCGCCTTCCAGCGCCGTCTTCACGTCAGGCACATCGGCCGTGATAAAGCCCTCGGCCAGCACCGTGGGATCCTTGGAGCGATCACCGAGGATCGTGTCGGCCAAGGGGCCGAGGCCGCGCTCCCTGGCAATCTCGGCGCGCGTGCGGCGCTTCGGCTTGTAGGGCAGATAGAGGTCTTCCAGCTCCGACTTGGTGGCGACGGTGCCGATCTTGGCCATCAACTCGTCGGTCATCTTGCCCTGGCTGGTGATGGATTCAATGATGGCCGCACGGCGAGCCTCGAGTTCACGCAGATAGACGAGACGTTCCGAGAGCGTGCGAAGCTGGGTATCGTTGAGGCCACCGGTTACTTCCTTGCGGTAGCGCGCGATGAAGGGCACGGTCGCGCCTTCATCCAGGAGTTCAATGGCGGCCTTGGCTTGATCCGGGCGGGCATTGATCTCGGCGGCGATGGTTGCGGCAAGGGAACGGATATCAGCGGCCATGTGTCTCTCTGAACTGAACGAGCGTGATGGGACCATAAGCATGATCCCGCGGACATAAGAAGCGGTTTTCGCCACGCAACACGCTAATCCCGGCGCGGAGATGGCGTGGAGGGCGAAAGCCGTTTCCGCTTTAGCGGGATAAAAAGGCATGGCAATGTTGCCGGCCCTGCCTCCACAGGATTTGCCGCTTGACCTTTGGCTCAACCCCGCTTAACCGCGCAAAAGGACGCAACGAAAGGGCAAGCCATGAGAGTTCTGTTGATCGGATCGGGCGGACGCGAACACGCATTGGCCTGGAAGCTGGCGCAATCGCCTCTCATGACGGAACTCTATGCCGCACCCGGCAATCCCGGCATTGCCGAGTATGCGACGCTGGCAGCGCTCGATATCGACAATCACGAGGCCGTCGTTACCTTCTGCAAGGAAAAGGCCATCGAGTTTGTCGTGGTCGGCCCGGAAGCGCCTCTGGTCGCCGGCATTGCCGATGCGCTACGCGCCGTCGGCATCGCCGTCTTCGGCCCTTCCGCGGCGGCAGCCCAGCTTGAAGGATCCAAGGGTTTCACGAAGGATATCTGCGCCCGCTACGATATTCCCACAGGGGCCTATCAGCGCTTCAACAATGCACCGAAGGCGAAAGCCTATGTCCGCGCGCAAGGGGCGCCGATCGTGGTGAAGGCGGACGGTCTTGCGGCGGGCAAGGGCGTCACTGTCGCCATGACCATCGACGAGGCGCTTGCTGCGATCGACGATTGCTTCGAGGGCGCTTTCGGCGAGGCCGGGGCGGAAGTGGTGATCGAGGCCTATCTCGACGGCGAGGAGGCAAGCTTCTTCTGCCTTTGCGACGGCAAGCATGCGCTGGCGCTTGCGACCGCCCAAGACCACAAGCGCGTCGGCGATGGCGATACCGGCCCGAACACTGGCGGCATGGGCGCGTACTCCCCTGCTCCCGTGATGACGCCAGACATGGTCGAGCGCACCATGAAGGAAATCATCGAGCCGACGATGCGCGGCATGGCGGAAAGCGGCCATCCCTTCAGCGGCGTCTTCTTCGCCGGGCTGATGATCACCGCCAAGGGGCCAGAACTGATCGAATACAATGTCCGCTTCGGCGATCCCGAATGCCAGGTGCTGATGATGCGGCTGAAGAGCGATCTGTTGCCGCTGCTTTATGCCTGCGCCAACGGCACCCTGGATCAGATGACGGCCGAATGGAGCGACGACCCGGCGCTGACCGTCGTCATGGCCTCGAAGGGCTATCCCGGTTCCTATGCCAAGAACACGCCGATCACAGCGCTGCCCGCGGATGGTGAAAACGAGAAGGTGTTCCATGCCGGCACAGCCCTGAAGGACGGAGCGCTGGTTGCAACCGGTGGTCGGGTGCTGAATATTACGGCAACGGGCAAGACAGTGGGCGAAGCAAAGGAACGCGCCTATGCCCTGGCCAGCAAGGTGAAATGGGATAACGGCTTCTATCGCAATGATATCGGCTGGCGTGCAGTGGAGCGCGAAAAGTAAACATCCCTGCGGCTCTGCAATCGCAAGTCCATTAAATTTTTACCTAATCTCCTGACGGGATGGAAATAAAGCGACACTAATGTCTTCGTCACTATAGAGCCATTGCGCTTTTCTTCGAAACGCGAAAATGCTCTATCCCTTTGTTTTTACGCAATTCCGGACGGAAAACCGCTTCGCACTTTTCCTGGAATTGCTCAAGGCGGAGTTCTTGGTTATGCGTTCCTTTTTTCTGACCTTGGCGTGCGTACTAGCCGGCGGCTCCACCATGGCTTCGTCGATTCAGCCGATCAACGGCACGATGATCGGCGGCAAAGGCAGCATTATCGACAAGAGCTGTGCCGAATGCCCTCCGCTGAAGCCGCCGGTCACGGAAAAGGAATATACCGTGCCGGCGCTGGAGCCTGGCACCCAATCCGTGGTCGTGCGCAATATCGATGGTCAGAAAAGGGTCGTCCGCACCGAAGCGTGGATGGGCGGCTCGCCTGTTAACTTCGTCAGCAAACCGACGCCAGAAGCGCTTGCTGCGGCCGGTGAGCCTGCCGATGGGATCGACATGACCGCTCAGACGGCGGCTTTGCCCAACTCCTCCGTAGCTCGCGAACCTGCGCCGCTCGATATCTCCGGCTTCCAGCTTCGCCAGTAATCTTCACAAGGCGTTCCCGCGTTTGGGCGCTTGCGAAATGCCGACTATATTCATACTTCGAAATATATCCTCTTCGTATTCGGCAGAACTAAATAATCTCTCACAAAACCTAAGTTTCGCTGGTGTGATCTTCAAATATAATTGCGTATTACTTACAATGATTGCACATATCTGCGGTTTAATTCGAAATTAAATACAACCAAGACCCCATAATTAAAGCTTTTTTAGACATAAACAGCGATTTTACTGTCACCGGACAGCAGCATGTCATTTAAGCGGCGGCAAGCGTATTGGGATTCTCTCAGGCGATCGCACAGGCGGTAGGAAACCGCACCGGTATTCACCCCTGTGGGAGGCACCATGAAGAATCTCAAGATATCGCATCAATTGTTTGCCCTGCTTGGCGTCCTGATGGCCGCCTTCGCGGTGGCCACTTATTTCCAGATCCGGTCCCAGGCCGATTCCATTTACGACGACCGCTTCGACATGCTGCGCACGCAGGTCGAATCCGGCATCTCGGTTTTGAACCAGTATTATCAGCGCGAAAAATCCGGCGAGATGACCCATGAGGCGGCCCAGGCCGAAGCCTTCAAGGTTCTCTCGCATGTGACCTTCGCGCCGGCAGGCTATCTCTTCGGTTTCGATTACAATGTGATCCAGCGCATTCATCCGAGCCCCGTCAATATCGGCAAGGACATGTCCGGCCAAGTCGACAAGAATGGCACCCATTTCAGCAAGGAAATGGTCGAGAAGGGCATCAAGGGCGGCGGCCGCACCATCTATTACTGGAACAAGCCGGGTCACTCCGACAGCGAGTTCTTCCTGAAGGGCAGCTATTCGGCAGCTTTCGCTCCCTGGCAGATCGTGCTCGGCTGCGGTGTCTACATGGATGACCTCGAGGCACAGATCAATGCCACGATGTGGCGTGCTCTCATGATCTGCGGCATCGTCTTCCTGATCGGTATCGGTGCCGCCTTCTACTTCATCCGCGGCATCACGAAGCCGCTGACCGACGTCCACGCAGCCCTGAAGGCCGTCGCGGACGAAGACGTGAAGACCGCCATCCCGCATACCGAGATGCGCAATGAAATCGGCCTGATGGCGAAGGCGACCCAGGCGCTGCAGGAAAAGGTTCGCGAACGTCATGCGCTTGCCGACCGTCAGGCGGCACAGGAGCTGGAAATCAGCAACGAACGCGAACAGAACCTGCGCCAGCAGCAGGACGAGGCCCGCGAACAGGCCCGCGTCGTTGCGGTCATCGGCAAGTCGCTCGAAGAGCTTGCTCGCGGCGATCTGACGGTGCGCTGCGGCGATCTCGGCGCCAGCTATGCCGGCCTTCGCAACAACTTCAATGAGGCACTGTCGCACCTCGAAGCCGCGATGGGACGCGTCAATGCCAAAGGCAACGACATCGGCCTCAGCAAGGAAGAAATCCGTCGCGCCTCCAACGAGCTGTCGCAGCGCACCGAGCGACAGGCCGCAAGCCTGGAAGAAACCTCGGCAGCGCTCGACGAACTCACTGTCGCCGTCCGTCAGACCGCGGAAGGCGCCGATGAGGCCAGCAAGCGGGTCCATGCCGTCAGCGCCGAAGCATCGCGCAGCGATGCCGTGGTTGCTCAGGCGATCGAAGCGATGAGCGGCATCGAGAAATCTTCGGCCGAAATCGGCAAGATCATCGGCGTCATCGACGAGATCGCCTTCCAGACCAACCTGTTGGCGCTCAACGCCGGTGTGGAAGCGGCTCGTGCCGGCGAATCCGGCAAGGGCTTTGCGGTCGTCGCCCAGGAAGTGCGTGAACTCGCCCAGCGCTCCGCCGCAGCCGCGAAGGAGATCAAGGACCAGATCGCCCGCTCTTCCGGTCAGGTCGATCAGGGCGTTCGCCTTGTCGGTGAGGCAGGCGAAGCGCTGAAACGCATCTCCGGTCAGATCAAGGCAGCCAATGAGATCGTCTCGAAGATCGCCCACAGCGCCTCCGAGCAGGATACGACGCTGCGCTCGATCTCGTCCTCGATGAACCAGCTCGATGCCGCCACGCAGCAGAACGCCGCCATGGCTGAGGAAACCACCGCATCGGCTGAGACGCTCGCCGCCGACACGGAAGATCTTCTTGCCCTCATCCGCGGCTTCCGTGTCAACGAAGGCCGCGCAACCATGGATCATCGCCGCGCCGCCTGATCAGTACAGCTGCAAAAATGGGAAACCGCCGGCCTCGCATCCGGCGGTTTTCTTTTGAGCAAGGCTTTGCTGCGTTAGTCTGCGACCTTCAACCGCTCGACCAACCTGTCGATCTCGCGATCGGAATAGACCTCGATACCGGCCTGCTTGAGCAGCGCCGCCGTGACGCCGCGGCCGTTCTGCTTGCCGCCGGAAAATGTGCCGTCATAGATGAAGCCGGAGCCGCAGGATGGGCTGCCGTCGATCAGGAGAGCGTAACGACAGCCGGTTTCCGTTGCGAGCGCCAGCGCATTTTCCGCCGCCTGGCGAAATTCCGCCGTGACATCGCCGCCGGTGATTTCCATTACCCGTGCGGTGCCGGCAAGCACATCCTCGCCGGTCGCGCCGCCTGCAATTTCGGCAGGCGGTCTTGGAACCGCCATGCCGGCGGACATTTCCGGGCAGATCGTCACCAACCGCCCCTCCTCCCGCCAGCGATCGATCGCCGGATGGACAAGAGGCTTGGAGCGGCCGTCATAGCGGACGGCATGGCCCATGAGGCAGGCGCTGACGAGGATTTTTCCGGTCATCGCGCCCCCATGTCTTATCCCGCGATCTTCGAGAAGTCAGCGACCGTGCCGGTTGCCTCACGGATCAGGCGCAGCAGTGCCAGGCGATTGGCGCGGATGGCGGCGTCTTCATCGTTCACGAGTACGTCCTCGAAGAAGCGGTCTACGGGCGCGCGCAGCTTGGAAAGGGCTGCCATGGCCGAGCGGAAATCTTCCTTGGCGATCGCGTCAGAGGCCTCCGCAGAGGCGGCCTTCACGGCAGCAAAGAGATCCTTTTCGGCATCGAGCTTCAGCAAGGCTTCCGAAACGCCGTCGGCGACGACGGTGCCCTTCTTCTCTTCGGCGGCCAAAAGCTGGGTGGCGCGCTTGGTGCCGGCGAGCAGGTTCTTGCCATCCTCGGAGGTGATGAAAGCGGTCAGCGCCTCGACACGGCGGGCCACCATCAGGAGATCATCGGCCTCCGGCGTCAGCACGGCGTCGATCAGGTCATGCCGGGCACCGAGATCGCGGAGATAAACCTTGAGGCGATCATGGAAGAAGGCGAGCAGGTCGGATTGCCGAGAATCCCCACTTCCGATGACAACTGATGCCACAACAAAGTCACTACCGGTCTTTGATTTCTTTTGAGCTTCGGTAGCAGAAATATCGGCATCCAGGCGCTTCATCTGTGATGATATGGCGCCTCCAAGCGCCAACCGAGTCTTCATTTCCAACAATATTCTCACGACACCGAGGGCTGCGCGGCGCAGTGCATAAGGGTCCTTCGAGCCCGTGGGCTTTTCATCGATCGCCCAGAAGCCGACGAGCGTATCCAGCTTGTCGGCCAGCGCGACAGTGATTGCAACCTTGTCTTCGGGAACGCGGTCGGACGGGCCTTGCGGCTTGTAGTGATCTTCGATCGCTGTTGCCACAGAAGCATTCTCGCCCTGCAGCGAGGCGTATTTGCGGCCCATCACGCCCTGCAGTTCGGGGAATTCGCCGACGGCTTCGGTGCGCAGATCGGCCTTGGCGAGCACGACGGCACGGTCGACCAGAGCGGCATCGGCGCCGGTGATCTTGGCGAGTTCAGCGGCCAGCGCGCGGATGCGGGCGACGCGTTCACCCTGGCTGCCGAGCTTGGCATGGAAGGTAACATTCAGCGCATCGAGCTTGGCCATGCGCTGATCGAGCGGCTTCTTCAGATCGAGGCCGAATTTTTTAGCGGAGGCTTCCAGCATTTCGAGATCGGGCAGATCGCCCTGATCGCGCTTCCAGAAATGCAGCGCGTCCGACAGACGGGCGCGCACGACCTTGCCGTTGCCGTGGATGATTTCCTTGCCGCCATCCGTCGCCTGGATATTGGCGACGAGGATGAAGCGGTTGGACAGCGTCTCGCCGGCCTGCGGCCGGGTGACGAAGCATTTCTGGTTGGTCTTGATGGTCAGGCGAATGATCTCCGAGGGGATCGAGAGATAATCCTCCTCGAAGGAGCCCATCAGCACCTGCGGCCACTCGACCAGGCCGGACACTTCTTCCAGCAGGCCTTCATCCTCGACCAGTTCCAGGCCATTGGCAAAGGCGACATCGCGGGCATCATGCAGGATAATGTCCTTGCGGCGCTCAGCATCGAGAACGACGTGGGCCTTTTCCAGGCTCGACGCATAATCCTCGAAACGCTTGACCGTGATCGGGCCTGGCGCATGGAAGCGATGGCCATAGGTCACATTCGAGGCGACGATGCCGTCGATCTCGAAGGGGATGACGACGGTTTCCTCATGCTCGGTGCCGTAGACGCAGACGATCGATTGCAGCGGGCGCACCCAGCGCAGCGAGCCGGGCTTTACTGATGCCTTACCCCAGCGCATCGATTTCGGCCAAGGGAAGTTGCGGATGATATCGGGCATCACGGAAGCGACAATCTCTTCCGCGGCGCGGCCGGGCTTGGAAATCACCGCAACGTAGAAATCGCCCTTCTTCGGGTCGCTTTGCACCTGTGCCTCGGTAATGGAGGACAGGCCGGCGCCGCGCAGGAAGCCTTCGATCGCCTTTTCATTGGCATCGGTGCGCGGACCCTTGCGCTCTTCGCGCACGTCGGCGGAGCGCGCCGTCAGCCCGCGAATGTCGAGCGTGAGGCGCCGCGGCGTCCAATATTCCCTGGCGCCCTCATAGGACAGACCAGCCTCGACCAGCGCATCGGTCACCAGCTTCTTCAGGTCGCCGGCAGCCTTGCGCTGCATACGGGCGGGAATTTCCTCGGAGCGGAGTTCGAGAAGGAGATCGGGCATGGGAATTGTCTTTACGTTGAGGCAAAAAGGATCCGGGCGGACTTAGCAAGCCCGGCAACAAAAGTCACCAAGGCAAACGGCGAAATTACCATCCACCGCCGCCGCCACCTCCGCCACCGCCGCCGGAGGATCCACCATCGCCGCCTCCACCGCCGAAAGCGGAGGATGAATTCGATGCCGGTGCAGGAATCGTCGAGGCTATGGTCGACGCCATGGAAGAGGAAAAGTCGCCGATCGTGCCGCCGATATTACCAGGGCGGAAATCGCCGGAATACCAGACCGGTGCGTAGGCTGCCGCGGCTGCACCTGCGGCGGTCGCAAGCCAGGTCTCGAAAGCGCTCGACCAGGGCTTTTCGACACCGAGCGCGACCGCATAGGGCAGCAGTTTTTCGAAATGCTGCGGCGACATCTGCGGCGCGCCCTGCATGTTCATCCGGTCTCGTTCGGCGAGCGTCAGATATTGCCGGAGGCCGGCGATGCCATCCATCATCTTGCGTCCAAGCGGTGTCGGCGCGCCCATCAGGAAATAGAAGACGACGTTGAGCGCAAAAATGCCGACGATGCCCGCCACTAGCGGCAGCAGGCCCGCTTCCCACAGTGGCACGACCGCGGCGGCAAAGCCGTTGACCGCGACGGATACCAATACGAAGCCGAAGAAGGCGCAGATCAGAACGGAAAGAATTCGCTGGCCGAGACTGGCGTTGGGACGCCGGAATCTTCGACCGATGATATTGGTAAAGATGGTCACGAAAATCGACAGGACACCGGGCATGACGATCAGCGGCACCGCATTTTCATGCAACCGCCCGAAGATGATGATGGATGCCAGGATCAAGACCGAGAGAGCAACACCGACCACGACATAGAGCGAGTTGGCCTTGTAATACTCGCCGCGATGATCGCGCTCGATCGCGCTGCGAAACTTCGCACCCAAACCCTGCACCGCCTCGCCGTTTTCCTTGTCTATGACGAGCGGAGAAAATGGTCCGACGGCCTGCATCAGCACCTTGTCGCCGCCGCTGAGATCGCCGCCGGCCTTGCCGGTCGGGCGGACAACGACCTTTTCCTTCAGATCATCGAGAATGACATAGCCGCGCACGGCAAGGTCGATTGCCGTCGCAGAGAATGCCGTCCAGCCGGAACTGGCGAAGCCCCTGTTATCGATATAGTTCACGAGCGCTGGCGAAATGCCGTCAGGCGGATCCCAGCGCGGGACCATGACACCTGCAGGTGGATCTCGGCCGACCGCGATCCAGCTTCGCATGTAATAGGCAAACAGCAGGATCAACCCGCCGATGGCTATGATCGTATCGAGATGATCCCGAAGGAACCAGCCCCATTGCTGGCTGTCGCTCGGCGGCGCAATCGCTCCTTTGGCCAGCTTGATGGCGATCGTCAGGCCCTCGGCGGTGGCGAGCGGCCTGGTTGTCGCGAAGGTAACAATATTGCCCTGTTGGCTCGCACTTGCGTTCTTGCCCGTAGCGCCGAGCGGCCCCGTAAAGAAGGCAAGCTGCTGCGGCTGCACGCCGTCGGGCAAGGTGACGATTGCCTTCGCGTTGATGATCGGGAACAGCCAGCCGTTGCCCGTCACGTTCCAGTAAAGCTGGTCGTGATCACCGAAATAGCGCATCTGCCTGTTGGTGTCATACGTCAGGCGAAATGTATGCGGGCCTGGGTTCAGGATACGATCGGCCTTGCCGATATAGATGCGTTCGCCGCCGCTGATACGCTCGCTGCGCCAATCCTCCGGCTGGCCGTCACGCTCGACGGAGACCACCTTGAAATCCACCTCGATTTCGCGGCCGTTGGCATCTGTCATCGTCAGCGGGAAATCCCGGAAGATGCCGCGGCGGATATCACGCCCCTCTGCATTTACGGAGATCGTCTCGACAACGCGCATGGAGCCGTCACGATGCAGCGCGATTGCCTGATCGAAATTGGTGATGAGCTCGGCTGCCGTCACCGCCGTCGCACAGAGCAGCAGGCACAGGGCCAGAAAGAATCCGCAAAGCCGTGTCATCACTCCCCCAAAGGATGGCCGCGGCGCCGCTGCTACCGGCACCGCTTTGCGTCATGATTATTCCGCGCTCAGCCTCCCTTGAGATGGCGGAGCGTCAGTCTTCGTAGGTGACCCCCAGCGAAGCCAGCACGTTCCAATAGGACGGGAAGGTCTTGGCGACACAATCGGGGTCGAGAATGGTGATGCCGCCGATCTTCAGACCGGCGAGCGCAAAGCTCATCGCGATGCGGTGATCGGCGAAACTGTCGATCTCCGCCGGCAGCACTTTGCCCGCCAGGCTTGGGTCGGATGCCACGATCAGATCGTCGCCCTCTTCGGTGCCGAGGTTCGGAACGATGCGCGACAGGCCGCTCGACAATGCGCGGATGCGATCGCATTCCTTGACGCGCAGGTTTTCAATGCTGACGAAGCGCACCGGCGTTTCGTTGAAGGCAGCGAGAACGGCAAGCGTCGGGATGGCATCCTGCATCTGCGAGCCGTCGATGACGGCCGGAAGATGCGGAAACTTCGAGATCAGGTCATAGGCTTTCGCATCCGGCTGCGAGAACTGTTCCGCCGGCGTGCCGAGATCGATCTTGCCGCCGCTGAGAACTTCGGCCGCCCAGAGATAGGTTGCGGCGGACGCATCCGGCTCGATCACGAAGTCGGCGGCATGATAGCCGGTGGGCTCCACGCGCCAGGCAACCGGGCTCACGCGCTCGACCTTGGCGCCGAAAGCGCGCATGGCCGCGACCGTGAGATCGATATAGCCGAGGGCACCGATATGTTCGCCGAGCAGCTCGACATCGACGGCGCGGTCGCCGCCGGCGGCCATCATCAGAAGCGCAGAGACATACTGGCTGGACAGGCCGCCATCGATCTGCACGCGGCTTGCCTCGAAGCGGCCGGTGCCGTTGATGGTGACGGGCGGGCAGCCGGTTTCCGTGGAGGCATCGACGCCGAGGGAGCGCAATGCGTCGACCAGTGGGCCGATCGGCCGCTTGCGCATATGCGCGTCGCCATCGACAATGACCTTGCCTTCGACGAGTGCCGCAGCAGCTGTCAGGAAGCGCGTCGCGGTTCCGGCATTGCCGAGGAAAAGCGGTGCAGCCGGCGCCTGCAGCTTGCCGCTGCCGGTCACGATGAAGGTCGTGTCATCGGGCTCATCGATGACAACGCCCATGGCACGCAGCGCTTCGGCCATATAGCGGGTATCGTCGCTCTTCAGCGCGCCGGTCAGCTGGCTCGTGCCCTTGGCAAGGCCAGCCAGCAGCAGTGCGCGATTGGTAATCGACTTCGATCCGGGCGGCATGGCGCGTCCGGTCAAAGGCTTGCCCGGCGGGATAATCGTGAGTTTGGCTCTACCCATCATCATTCTCTTTGGTCAGTCAGGAAGCCGGCCGATGGCCGGCGGTCGGCATCCTTTACCGCCTCGCATGAAAAACCGATAGCGGGAATCTCAGAACTTTACCGTAGGAACGGCGCGGTCGGCTTCGTTAGCGATCTCGAAATAGGCCTTCTTGACAAAGCCGAAGGGGCCGGCAATGAGATTGTTCGGGAAGGTTTCGACCTTGACGTTCAGATCGCGTGCGGCACCGTTGTAATAGCGGCGCGACATCTGGATTTCGTTTTCCACGCCCTCGAGTGAGCGCTGCAGTTCCAGGAAGTTGGTATTGGCCTTGAGATCGGGATAGGCTTCGGCGAGCGCGATCACCCGGCCAAGGGCCTGCGACAACAAGCCCTCTGCCTGACCTCGGGCGGCGACATCTCCAGACGGCACGGCCTGCGCCTTGTTGCGCAGTTCGACAACCTCTTCCAAGGTTTGGCGCTCGTGGCCGGCATAGCCTTTGACCGTCTCGACCAGATTGGGAATGAGATCAGCGCGGCGCTTCAACTGCACATCGATGCCTGACCAGGCCTCCTCAGCTACCTGACGTGCGCGGACGAGCCCGTTATAGGCGAAGACGACATAGAGCGCGGCCAGCACTATGATCGCGAGAAGAACAAGCATCTGAAATCCCCCGTGGCGACTGCAACCCAAGGGACACTAGGCAGATTTCACGCCAATGTCACTCGGCTTTAACGGTAGCGCAGAGCCAAGATAGGGCCGCAATGCCCAATCCTGGGGAAGCTTGCCTCAAGCGGCCTGCTGGTTCCAGTTGACGCCGCCGGCATCCGTCAGCAGGAAAGCTTCGCCGCAGGCCTTGGCGAGCGTGCGCACGCGCAGGATGTAGCTCTGGCGTTCCGTCACCGAGATGACACCACGGGCATCGAGCAGGTTGAAGACATGGCTCGCCTTGATGCACTGGTCGTAAGCCGGAAAGACGCATTTGTGCAGGCGATGGTTTTCGCTGTCGCCGGGCGCACCGGCTGCCAGCAACGCCTGGCATTCCTTTTCGGCATCGATGAAATGGCGATGCAGCGTCTCGGTATTGGCATATTCGAAATTATGCCGGGAGTATTCCTGCTCGGCCTGGAGAAAGACATCGCCGTAGGTGATCTTGTCTTCGCCTTCGAGGCCGTTGAAGTTCAGGTCATAGACGCTGTCGACGCCCTGAACATAGGTCGCAAGACGCTCTAAGCCGTAGGTCAGCTCACCGGCGACGGGAGCGCATTCGATGCCGCAGACCTGCTGGAAATAGGTGAACTGTGAGACTTCCATGCCATCGCACCAGCATTCCCAGCCGAGGCCCCATGCGCCGAGCGTCGGGCTTTCCCAATCGTCCTCGACGAAGCGGATATCGTGCAGAAGCGGATCGAGGCCGATCGCCTTCAACGAGCCGAGATAGAGCTCCTGCAGATTAGGCGGATTAGGCTTCAGGATGACCTGATACTGATAATAGTGCTGCAGGCGGTTCGGATTCTCGCCATAGCGGCCATCGGACGGGCGGCGCGACGGCTGGACATAGGCAGCGCGCCACGGCTTGGGACCGAGCGAGCGCAGCGTGGTCGCCGGATGGAACGTGCCGGCGCCGACCTCCATGTCGTACGGCTGCAGAACCGCGCAACCCTTATCGGCCCAGTAATTGTGCAGCGTCAGGATCAGCGCCTGAAAGGAGCGCTTCGGGTTCATATGGTCGGGCACGTTGGCAGTCATGGGATCAGCTACTATCTGCTTGGTGTAGGGTGGCGCGACAGGTGCCACGATAGGAGACAAGGGTCAAGACATGACGTATAGATAGCGCTATGCGTCTCCGCGCTTTCCTGGAGAAGATAATGAACATCAAAACCGAAATCACACTATCCGAACACCATCTTCGCCTTGCTGAAAAGATGGTCGAGGAAGGTGCGTTTCCATCGATTTCCAGCCTCGTCGAAGCTGCGATCGAGCAGATCGACCAAATAACTCACCATGATGATGCACCCAACGATGCGGTATCCGGCATGGCGGATGAAATTCGCCGGCGCATGGAATTGCCCAAGGATCGGTGGCTCCCTTGGGACGGCAAGGTAATGGCCTCCAGAGTGAAGGATCGGCTGCGCCAGAAATACGCCAAGTAAGTCGGCCCATGCGTTATGCGATAACCAAACATCCGCTTGTCGAAGGTGATCTCTTCGACATCGTCGATTTCATTTCCAGCTATGCAGGTATCGAAGTCGGGCTAGCAAAAATCGATGAAATCACGGAATTCATCGATAAGCTCGCCGACTTTCCACATGTAGGCACAGTGCGCACCGATATCGGGCCAAAGCTGAGAGCAATTCCCGCTTCAGAAAAGGCGGTCGTATGCTTCACGGTAGATGATGCGGCCCAGGTCGTCCACATTATCTGCATCAGCTACGCGGGAGCGGATTGGATGTCACGGGTGGAAAAACGACGCTGAGATCCGAATGATCGCTACGCATATTGGCTTCATCGCGATCAAACTTCCAATCGGCGGGAAACTCCAACCTGAACGACTTGACTTTCTCCAAAGCCGACTTCAGCCGCTCTGCTTCGTCCATACTACTTATCCTCGCGCTTCACATGATACTCGCCGGTTTTCGGGTCCTTAACCAGCGTTCCCATCGCGCCGGTGCGGCGTTCCGTTTCGGCACGGCGGGATTTTTCGGCGAGCCGCTGGGCATCGCGGACGAAACGCCGATACAGGAACCAAATCCCGCCGACTGCGATGATGAAGAAGATGATCCGGGACATTAGCCAGCGCTCCCGCTTACAATCCGTACCGGCTCCACAATGCCCTTTCCTCTGCCGCTTCCGCAAGCCCGGATGCAAGCCCGGCGCCGAGGCCATCCATGCTCCCAAGCGAGATGCCCGGAGCCTTGCGGCCGAAAAGGCTGCGCGGCGTGGTGATCAACATAGGCTTGACCTTATCGCCGAAGCGCTTCCTCAGCTCCTGGCGCATGTCGCCGAGACCATCGATCAGGCCGAGCTCCAGCCCGCGGCTGCCGGTCCAAAACAGGCCGGAGAACACCGTTTCGTCAGCCGAGAGTTTTCCTGTACGACGCTCGAGCACCATTTCGATGAAGACCTTGTGGATCTCCTGCTGCAGGCTCTTTAGATATTCAATGTCCTTTTCCTTCTCCGGCTTGAAGGGATCGAGGATCACCTTGTTCTCGCCGGCGGTATAGACGCGGCGCTCGACGCCGATCTTCTTCAGGAGCTCCGGAAATCCGAACCCGCCGGAAACGACGCCGATCGAGCCGACGATCGAGGTGGCATCGGCAATGATCTCGTCGCCGGCCAACGCGATCATGTAACCCCCGGAGGCCGCAACGTCCTCGACGAAGACAAGGACCTTCTTGTTTTTCTCGGCTGCCAGATCGCGGATGCGATTGTAGATCATCCGCGACTGCACCGGAGAACCGCCCGGCGAATTGACGATAATGGCGACAGCCGGCGCCGGCTTCATACCGAAGGCTTTTTCAAGAGCCTGGGATGAGCCTGCCAGATTCAGCGATTGCCGCAGCGGCCCTCCCCCGGAAGAGATGACGCCGCTCAGGCGGACGACGGGGATGATCACCTCCTCCTTGCGGAAGCGCTTCGGAAGCATGCGTCTCAAGAACCCAACCATTCGTCATCCCTGTTTCATGATGTTTGTTGCCCGTGATGTATGCATGGAAATGGCAAACGCAATATTGCGGATTGTATTTGATGCTCTGACGCTGAGGGCAGCCGAATGGCTATCGGCGCGGATACGAAGCGCGGCCGTTGTTCATATCATCGACGAAATCGGTGAATTTATGCGTCCCTTCGCCGTGCATGATCAGAGGTGCGCGCAGCGCCAGCCTCGCCCTCGAACCCTTGATCGCCGTCACCAGGATGCGCACCGCACTCTCGCCTTCGCGGGGATGGATCGGTGTGATTTCAATGCCGCCGAAGCGGCGACCGCAGGCGGCGATGATCTCGCCGATCGACTCCGGCCGGGCGATCAGCGACAGCTGCCCACCAGGGATCATGATCGCACCTGCCGTGCGAATCCATTTCTCGAACAGTCCGTCCGTCATGGCATGTGCCTCTGCCTTCAAGGCGTCGGGCGTCAACCGGTCGCTGGCATCGTTGAAAGGCGGGTTCATGATGACATGGTGGAAGCTGTCGTCGACAAGCCCCGCCTCGTTGCGATCCTTGCCGGTCAGCGTCACGTCGGCCTCGATAACGGACACGCGGCCGGCAAAACGGGCATTTTCCGGCAACGAAAGGCTCCTGCGCGCGAACTCGGCCATGTCGGACGAGCGCTCGAACAGCACGACCTCCGCCCGGTCGAGTCTCGAGGCCACGGCCATTCCGGCTGCTCCAGCACCTGCGCCGAGATCCGCCACCCGGATCGTCCGCTCATCTGCGACGAGGGCCGCCAGCAACATGGCATCCATACCGGAGCGGTGCCCCCTGCCTTTCGGCTGCACGACATGGAAGGCGCCGCGGTGGAAGGCATCGATGGTTTCGGAGGGCTTGCCGGTCATGGCCGACCTCAGGTCCGCACCGGGCGCAGTTCGTCACCGAGACCAGCATCAATGAGGATGCGGCGCGCCAGATCGGCACGCTCCTCCTCCACCAGAAAGCGGCGGGGCAGCATGCCGAGCGAACCCTCCAGAACGCTCATCGCCTGATCCGCCACCAGGCAATGGATTCCTGCATCCTTCATCAGACTCTCTGCAAATGAGAGAAGGACCGGGTCGTTGGTGCGGATCAGCTCGTGCATAAGCCTTAGAATTCCTGTCAAATTTACGCGACGAGACAATTCGCCTCTTGCCGCCTCTTTCGCCCCTTCTTATTGTGCTTTGCAGGAAATGAACAGGAGTCCGGATCGTTGGGCGTCGTGATACCGCTGGAAGAAAGCAAGAATAAACTGGCATCCATCAAGCCTTTGGTGGACCTGACCAAGGCGGACATGGAACGCGTCAATCAGCTCATCCTGTCCAAGGCCGGCTCCGATGTGCAGATGATCCCCGAGGTTGCGGAGCACCTCATCTCCTCCGGCGGCAAGCGTTTGCGGCCGATGCTGACGATCGCGTCCGCCGCACTGTACGGCTATCAGGGCGACAATCACATCAAGCTCGCGACATCGGTCGAATTCCTGCATACGGCGACGCTGCTGCACGACGACGTCGTCGATGAAAGCGATCTGCGCCGCGGCAAATCCACGGCCCGGATGATCTGGGGCAACCAGGCGAGCGTTCTGGTCGGCGATTTCCTGCTCGGCCAGGCTTTCCGCATGATGGTGGAAGTCGGCTCGCTCGAAGCGCTCGACGTACTCTCTTCGGCAGCCTGCGTGATCGCGGAAGGCGAAGTGCTGCAGCTTTCCGTTTCCAAGAACATGGAGACGACGGAAGACGATTATCTCTCGGTCATCCGCGCCAAGACCGCGGCGCTCTTTGCCGCCGCGGCCGAAGTCGGCCCGATCGTCGCCAATGCCGGCAAGGCGGAGCGCAATGCGCTGAAATCCTACGGCACCAATCTCGGCCTAGCCTTCCAGCTCGTCGACGATGCGCTCGATTACGGCGGCAAGGCTGCCGACCTCGGCAAGAATGTCGGCGACGATTTCCGCGAGGGCAAGATCACGCTTCCGGTAATCCTCGCCTATCGCCGCGGCACCGAGAAGGAACGCGCCTTCTGGCGTGAGGCCATCGAAACCGGCGATAACAGCGACGAGAATCTCGAAAAGGCCCTCGGCCTGATCACGAAATACGGCGCGCTGGCCGACACAATTGCCCGCGCCGTACACTACGGCACCATTGCCCGCGACGCCTTGGCGCCATTGCCGGAAACGCCCTGGAAATCGGCACTTCTGGAAGTGATCGATTTCTGCATCGAACGCGTTAATTGACAGCGGCGGCCTGAATTTGTTGCAGGGCCGCTTCAAAAAAGCCATCCTGTTGTGAATCAGTTGACACGAATGCGTTGTGCCGCCGGCGAAGTCGCCGGCCATTCCCTTGATGAAAGGCTTTCTAATGCGGCAGAGACTTGCCATCCGTTTCCTTTCGGGCGTAGCCTTGGCGGCAATCCTTTCGGTGTCCGCCCTGACTGGCGCGCGCGCAGAGGATAAGCCGGCAGCGCCGGAGGCCAGTGCTCCGGTCACTTCTTTCGATCCGGATAGCGTCGATACGTTCGCAGGCGCGTTCCTCGCCGCCCGTACCGCAGATGTCGATCACGACTACGATACTGCCATTGCGCTCTACAAAAAGGCGCTGATGATCGATCCGAGCAATCCGGAAATTCGCCAGCGGCTGATGATCTCGCTGCTGCTGAACGGCAATCTGGAAGAAGGCGTCAAATACGCCAACGAGTTGAAGAGCGATCCTTCGGTCGAGCGTGTCACGACGATCGTGCGCGGCATGGATGCCATCCGCCGCCATGAATACCGCACCGCGCAGGAAATCCTCAAATATAACGGTCCGAACGATCTCGACCGAATGATGACCAACCTGCTCGCCGCCTGGGCGCGTGCCGGATCCGGCCGCGGCAAGGAAGCAATCTCGATGATCGACAAGATGAAGGGCCCGGATTGGTTCAACATCTTCAAGAACTATCATGCCGGCGCCATTGCGCTGACGCTGGGCGACCTGAAGTCGGCACGCTCTCACCTTAACGATGCCATCCTCGACAAGACGGGCGGCGCGACCGCACCTGACACCTTCATGCGCGCCGTCATGGCGCTCGCACGCCTCGAAGCCAAGGCCGGAGACAAGCAGAAGGCCCTGGATGCGATTTCCGTCGGCGACAATCTCGTCAGCAATTATGCGCCGCTGAATGCACTGCGCGACAGCATCAGCAAGGGCGATACGCCGGATCAGCAGGTGACGAACGCCAGCGAGGGTGCAGCCGCCGTTCTGTTCACCATCGGTGCTGCGCTGAACCGCGATGGTGCCGAGGATGTCGTCTCGCTCTATTTGCAGATCGCCAACTCCCTCGATCCGAAGGCGGCCGATACGCTGGTCCTGCTCGGCGGGCTGGCCGAAAAACAGGAGCAGACCGATCGAGCGATCGCCTTCTACAAGAAGGTGCCTGATAATTCGCCGATGGCCCGCATCTCCGAGCTGCAGCTCGGCCTCGCACTCGCCCAGGCAGGTAAAATCGACGATGCACGCAAACATCTGAAGGCACTGATCGATTCCGATCCCAACGATGTCCGCAGCTATCTCGCCTATGGCAGCGTGCTTTCCGACGCCAAGGACTTCCAGTCCATGGCCGATAATTACGACAAGGCCGTGCAGATCATCGGCCCGGTGCCGAAGCGCAGCGACTGGGCGGTTTTCTTCCAGCGCGGCATTGCCTATGAGCGGCTGAAGAAATGGGCGGATGCAGAGCCGAACTTCAAGAAGGCCCTCGAACTCAATCCGGACCAGCCGCAGGTGCTGAATTATCTGGGCTATTCCTGGGTCGACATGAACATGAACCTCGACCAGGGTTTGGACATGATCAAGAAGGCCGTCGATCTGAGGCCGGATGACGGCTATATCGTCGATTCCCTTGGCTGGGCCTATTTCCGCCTCAACCGTTTCGATGATGCGGTGAGCGAATTGGAGCGGGCAGCGCAGCTCAAGGCCGGCGATCCGACGATCAACGACCATCTCGGCGACGCCTACTGGCGTGTCAATCGCAAGCTCGAAGCCGTCTATCAGTGGAACCGGGCGCTCGCCTCGAAGCCGGAAGAAGCCGATATTCCGAAAATCAAGGAGAAGGTCGAGAAGGGCTTGCCGCCGCTCGACAACGATCCGAAGACTGTTGACAAAAGCAAGCTGCCCGATCCAGCACCCGCGCCCTCGCCCGACGCGAACGCTCCGGCGCCGGTCGACAAGAAGTCCTAAGATTTCCATGAGCACGATCTTGGCTGCGGGCGATTTCGACCTCACGGAAGAAGCGCCCGCAAAGATCAATCTTGCATTGCATGTCACGGGTCGCCGAGCCGATGGCTATCATTTGCTCGACATGCTCGTCAGCTTTGCCCGCCATGGCGACCGTCTTTTCTTTCGCGCAAGTGCGGATGACGATTTCAGTCTCTCAGGACGTTTTGGCCCGTTGCTTTCGGCCGATGCCGAGGCCGGCGACAATCTCGTTCTCAAGGCGCGCGATCTCTTGCGGCAGGCAGTCAACTCGGCCGGCTTCGATGCCCCCCCTGCCCATATTCATCTGGAAAAGAATCTACCGATCGCATCCGGCATCGGCGGCGGCTCGGCGGACGCGGCGGCGACCTTGCGCGGGCTGATGCGGCTATGGCGCGTTACCCTGCCGGAGGCGACGGTCAAAACCATCGCCTTGAAACTCGGCGCCGATGTGCCGATGTGCCTTGCCAGCCAACCGCTGGTCGCGCGCGGGATTGGCGAGGCGATAGACCTGCTGCGGGGATTTCCCGCCTTTGCCGTTGTTCTCGGCAATCCGCTTGTCGGCGTCTCGACATCGGATGTGTTTCGGCAGCTCACCCGCAAGGACAATCCGCCGCTCTTGTTTCCATCGCAGATGCCGCAGGGACATGGCGAATGGATCGACACGATCAAGACCTTGCGCAACGATCTCGAACCGCCGGCACGATCGATCTGCGGTGAGATTTCAGCGCTCTCCGGCCTGATCGAAAGCCAGGCGCCGATCATGACGCGCATGTCCGGTTCCGGTGCGACGTGCTTCGGTATTTTCAACGATATCGAACAGGCGGCGGCCGCCGCCGCTTCGCTTCACAGGCAGCGGCCGGACTGGTATTTCCAGGTAACCGAAACGATCGCGGGAGAGGCATGATGGCAGCGTCAGGCAACGAAAGATCCTTCATTCCCGTCGGCATCGCCGTGCTGACCGTTTCCGACACACGCACGCTCGCTGACGATAAATCCGGCGATACGCTGGCTGCCCGCATTGTGGAGGCGGGTCACAGGCTTGCTGCCCGCGCTATCGTGCCAGACGACAAGGAGCGCATCCGCGCGCAGGTGGAAGCCTGGACGAAGGACGATGCGATTGATGTGGTGATTACCACCGGCGGGACTGGCTTTACCGGCCGCGATGTCACGCCCGAGGCGCTGGAGCCGCTGTTCGAGAAGCGGATGGATGGGTTTTCCGAGGTCTTTCATCGCATTTCCTACGACAAGATCGGCACGGCGACGATCCAGTCACGGGCGACCGGCGGTGTAGCCAATGCCACCTTCATTTTCGTACTGCCGGGTTCGCCTGGCGCCTGCAAGGATGCATGGGACGGCATCTTGAAGGCGCAACTCGACTATCGCCACATGCCCTGCAATTTCGTGGAGATCATGCCGCGCCTCGACGAGCATCTAAAGCGCGGCGCCGGCTCGAGATAAGTCTTCTGCTCAACGCGATATTGCGCGTCGATCATGCCTTCGGCAGAACAGGAATTGATTCCCAAGAATCGCCGATGAGAATGATGCAGCTCCGGCCGGATACGTCGCTCATCAGCAGTGTCCAGTTGCCGCTCTCGGCGGCGTAGATCTCAACAATCGTGCTCTGATCGAGCTTGCCGACGGCCGAAAGCTTTTCAGAGAGATGGTCACCAAGAAACGCGACGATATCGACGCGTTGAGCGCAGGCCAAGGTCACCTGAGCGGCGGCAATGCCGGGGAAAAGAGTTGCATTTGCAACGAAGATCGTTGCCATGAGGCGGTAGAGCATCGTGCGTTTCATAACGCACCTCCTTTCGCCGAAATCCCGGCAGAAAAGGAGAGTTCCGCTGACCAGTTCCGCCTGATATCGGCATCTTCATGGTCGGCCGCCTGACGCGACACGCATAAGGTGCCGCCACATGCAAATTATCGCAGCTATTCGCGCGTTTACAAATGGAATCTGCGGAACGCTAGCGCAGTTCCAGCAAAAGTGCGAAGCGATTTTGCGTCCGGAGCTGCGTAAAAACAAGAAGATGGAGCGTTTTCGCGATTCGAAGAAAAGCGGAAACGCTCTAGGCCCTATCGCGCCGCGCGTGCCACCCAGGACGGAATGAGCTCGCTTGAAAGCCGTCGGCCCTTCTGTCCCTTGGCGAACTCCGCCAGCCCCATGCCCGACCTGGCGACGGCGATCGCCTGGTGCTTGGAAAGCAGCAAACCCAGTTCCAGGGGCGCCGTACGACGGCCAATTCGCTTCAGAAAGGGGCGACGATAGCCGCGCGATGCTGTAAAGCGCGCCGGCACCTTGTTCAGCGAGACATATTCGGCGATCTCATCGATCCAGCCGGCTTGCGGCCGCGCGCCCGGCTCGACCAGCAGCAACCATTCGCCCCTCGCAGACCGTAATATATCCTTGATATCCCACTGCGAATAAAAGCGGCAGCCGGCGGCATCGGCCACCTTCGATGTGCCGTCCCTGGAACCGTGATCGAGCACGACCACGTCGCTGACCAGCCCTTCGACCGCTCCTGCCACCAATGCCGCCAATGTCTGCGCCAGCTCGGGTTCGTGATCCTGGCATTCGATGATGACCGTCAACATTGCCCATTTATAGAGCGGCGCATAATTTATTGCCAGCACCTAACCCTCAGGCTCGAGCGTTTAAGAAAAGCATCATAAGCGGCCGAAAATTCTCACGGCCGGCGCCGCCGAATACCTCCCGTGAATGAGATGGAAAATGACGATCGCGGATTTTTGTTCTTGCAATGTTCTTATTTGTCGGATAGGAATTTAATCATCTTAGACGCGGCATGCGATGGCATGAGCCGCCCTGGAGCTACCGATGAACGAGCAGTCCCTTGCAGGGCAGGCCGCTTTCGCGCCTGCCAATACGGCAGATGTTGCCAATGCTTTGATCGCCGATGCCGGTCTCAGGGTCGACGTCGAGCGTCGGCGTGGGCGCGGCGCCGGATTGAACCCGAGCGGCCGGTTCGAGCCGCAGCAGCGCGAAGCCTTCGACGACGGCTGGCAAAGCTGGGAAGAGTTGCCGCCATTCAAAACCGAAGTGCAGGTGGAGAAGCCGCGCACGGCCATTACCCGCAACGAATCCCCCGATATTCCCTTCGACCGATCGATCAATCCTTATCGCGGCTGCGAGCACGGCTGCATCTATTGCTTCGCACGGCCGACGCATGCCTATATGGGACTGTCGGCGGGGCTGGATTTCGAATCGAAGCTCTTTGCCAAGCCGGATGCCGCCAAGCTTCTGGAGCGTGAGCTGGCAAAGCCCGGCTACAAGCCGCGGGTGATTGCCATCGGCACCAATACCGACCCCTATCAGCCGATCGAGAAGGAATGGCGGATCATGCGCCAGATTCTCGAAGTGCTGAACCGGGCGAACCATCCGGTTGCCATCGTCACCAAGTCGGCGCTGATCATGCGCGATATCGACATTCTGAAAGAGATGGCCGCCAAGAACTTGGTGCGCGTAGGCCTGTCGGTGACGACACTCGACCGCAAGCTCGCGCGCACCATGGAGCCGCGAGCCGCGACGCCGCCGCGGCGGCTGGAGGCGATCCAGGCTTTGAGCGAGGCTGGGATCCGCACCTCGATCATGGTGGCACCAATCATTCCAGCGCTCAACGACCATGAGATCGAGCGTATCCTCGACGCCGGCAAGGCGGCCGGTGCGCTGGAGGCAAGCTATGTCATCCTGCGGCTGCCGCTGGAAGTAAGCCCGCTCTTCCGCGACTGGCTGCTGCAGCATTATCCGGATCGCTACCGTCACGTCATGTCGCTGATCCGCTCGATGCGCGGTGGCAAGGATTACGATGCCGAATTCGGCAAGCGCATGAAGGGTGCCGGACCCTATGCCTGGCAGATCAGCCGCCGTTTCGAGATGGCGACCCGCCGGCTCGCGCTCACACGCCGCAATATTGCGCTACGCGACGACCTGTTCGTGCCGCCGGATGGCAGCGGCGTGCAGCTGTCGCTGCTCTGACGATCCCTGCGGGTTTTCCCTGTACCCGCTGGAAAAGCCCCTGGCTTCGCCGCCATGATCCACCGGGGGCTTGCAGGAGATCGGGTGGTGTGCGAGCTTCGCCGCATGTCACGCCGTGCACCACCCGATTCTCCAATGCTGTTCGAGGATGTTCCGCTCGTCCCCACTTTCGAGCTGGAACTGATTGCGCGCCGTGCCGGCCATTGGCCGGTTGCCGGGGCCGATGAGGCGGGCCGAGGCCCACTTGCCGGACCGGTCGTGGCGGCCGCCGTCATTCTCGATCCAGAGCGTATCCCGAACGGGCTAAACGATTCCAAACAGTTGACAGCCGCCAGACGTGAGGAGCTGTTCGTCGAAATCCTGGCGACGGCAACCGTGTCCATCGCCTCGTCGAGTGCCGGCCGTATCGACACGACCGATATTCGCAAGGCAAGCCTCGATGCGATGCGCCGTGCCATTTGCGGGCTTGCCGTGCCGGCGAGCTATGTGTTGACCGATGGGCTCGACGTGCCTGTTGGGCTCGCCTGCCCAGGAAAAGCCGTGGTCAAAGGTGATGCGCGCTCCTTCTCCATTGCTGCCGCTTCGATCGTGGCCAAGGTGACACGCGACAGAATGATGGCGCGTGCTGGTGTCGTTTTTCCGGCCTATGGTTTCGCGGCCCATGCCGGCTATGGCACGGCGCAGCATCGTGCAGGTATCGAGGAGCATGGTCCCTGCCCGCTGCACCGCATGAGCTTTCGCCCCTTGCGCAAAGAGGTCATCTAAGCACTCAGCCCGTCAGCCCCGCGGCGATTTCAGCCGACCGCTTTCTGATATATGCAACATCTTCTCTGTAGATGCGGTCATGTCCCTCGTGGAGATTCCGACGATATCTCTCGATGCCGCGGGCAGCTTCCCGTTCCATGAAGGCCAAAAGAGCCTCGAGCCGCTCGACGATGACGTCAGGCAATGAGGGACGCTCGGCAATGGACAGGCCATAGGCATCGACAAAGACGCGGGCGCGACCAACTTGGGCGGCAAGTGTGTCCATTCCGTCGACGGCGACGCTGGAGGACAGCGGCGCCCAGCGATAGACGGCATAGGCCAGATCCCACATTCGCGAACCGGGATGCGCAGCCTCGAAATCGATGATACCGGTCACTTCGCCATCGTTCAGGACGACATTGTAGGGAGCAAAATCCCCATGGCAGATGACCTCGCAAGGCGAGCGGGCCGGTAGTTGCCAGGTGTGATCGGCCTCGAGGTCTTTTGCGAACAAGCGGGAACAATCGTGATAGCGACGCAGCAGCGATGCAGCCGACCGTAGCGCCATTTCGCCGCGCATATCAATGCAGTCATCGAGATCGCCCGTATCCCCGAGCAGATAGGTTACCCGCTCCCAGGCCTTGTCATATCCAGCCGAAATCGGAGCTGCATCGAATCCATGCCGATGCAGCGCAGCCAGCAAGGCGTGGACGCCGGGTGTCCATGCCGCAGCCGGTCTCACGATGACATCGCCTTGACGAAACGGTTCGCCGCCTGTCGCTGCCTGCATCCATCCCTCCTCAATCTCATGATTTTGCTGTTGGTTCCGGCAATGATCAACCCAGCAGGAGGGAAATAAAAAACCCCGCCGAAGCGGGGCTCTTTCGAATTTCGATATTCCCAGGGCTTAGTTCAACCGCGTCTTCACTTCCTTGACGGCATCGCTGAAGAGACCGGACTGGACGTTCCCATCGGCCTTCTTGGCAAGCACCGATTCAGCAGCGGCGATCGCGAGGTCGACAGCAGCGGAGCGGACCGCCTTCATCGCATCGGCTTCAGCCTGCTTGATCTTCTGCTCGGACAAAGCCGTGCGGTTGGCAACAAATTCCTCGGTCTTCTTGCGAGCCTCGGTCGTCAGCATTTCCGCTTCGCGCTCAGCTGCGGCAACGATGTGTGCTGCCTCAGCCTCGGCTTCCTTGCGCTTGCGCTGATATTCGGCCAGCAGGTGCTGGGCCTCTTCACGCAGGCGCTTGGCTTCCGCCAGCTCGTTGCGGATCTGATCGGCGCGGTCGTCCAGCGACTTTGCCATCATGCCCGGAACCTTCAGGTAAACGATCAGGCCGAGGAAGATGAGAAGGCTGACAAAGGCGAAGAAGGTGTTGTCTAAAGCAAACTCCATGGATCACCCCTCCTGCTTGGCGGCAGCTGCTGCAACCGCAGAGGCGACATCGGCCTTGCCGGCGACATTGCCGACCAGCTGCTCGACGACGGCACTAGCCGTCTCCTCGGCAACCGCACCGACATCACCGAAGGCTTTCGCCTTGATTTCAGCAATGCGGCCTTCTGCAGCCTTGAGCTTCTCAGCCAGGCTTGCCTCGATCGCCTTGCGATCCTCTTCGGCCTTGGCCTTGGCGGCATCGCGGGCAGTGGCGCCGATGGAATTCGCCTTGGCGCGCGCAGCGGCCAATTCGCTTTCATAGGTCGCGACGGCGGCATCGGCTTCAGCCTTCAGACGCGAGGCCTCTTCGATATCCTGGGCGATCCGGTCGTGCCGGCTTTCCAGAATGCTACCGACGCGCGGAATAACGATCTTCTGCATGGCCACGTAGAAGATGACGAAGGTGATCACCAGCCAAAACAGCTGTGACGGATACGTCGTATGGTCAAACGGCGGGAATACGCCGCCGTGATGGCCTTCATTCGGCGCACCCGTTTCCGTGTGCACCGCTCCGGCGGCCGGCGGTGCTTCTTCAGCATATGCCGGGGTCACAAACATGCTCACCTCCAGGTGGTCTGCAAATACAAAGAATCACGGCTCGCTGCCCGCGAACCGTGATCTATGACGCCGCTGATATCAGACGGCGAAGAGCAGGAGGAGAGCGACGAGCAGCGAGAAGATGCCCAGAGCTTCCGTAACGGCGAAGCCGAATACCAGACGGCCGAACTGGCTGTCAGCAGCCGACGGGTTGCGCAGTGCGCCGGACAGGTAGCTGCCGAAGATATTGCCGAGGCCGAGAGCCGTGCCGGCCATACCAAAGCAAGCCAAACCTGCGCCGATGAACTTTGCTGCTTCCGCGTCCATGTTGAACTCCTTTGAAATGGTTGTGCGGTGAATGACTGACGCCGTTAGACGCCAATGTCTTTATCCTTAGTGGCCGCCCGGATGGATTGCGTCGTTGAGGTACATGCAAGTCAGCACCGCAAAGACGTAAGCCTGAAGGAAGGCGACAAGGAACTCGAGACCGGTGAGGGCGACGGTCATGATAAGAGGAAGAACAGCCCCGCCGATACCGAGCGCGCCGAGTGCTCCGAGCGAGGCGACGAAGCCTGCGAACACCTTAAGCGTGATATGACCGGCCAGCATGTTGGCAAAAAGACGAACGGAGAGCGAAACCGGACGAGACAGGAAGGAGATGATCTCGATCGCCACTACCAGCGGCAGAAGAACACCTGGGACACCCTGCGGGACGAAGATCTTGAAGAAGCCGAAACCATGCTTGATCAAGCCGTAGAAAATAACGGTAAAGATGACAAGCAGCGCAAGCGCCAGTGTCACGATGATCTGGCTGGTGACGGTGTAGAAGTAAGGAACAAGGCCGAGCAGGTTTGCCGTCAGGACGAACATGAAGAGAGAGAAGACCAGCGGGAAGAACTTCATTCCCTTTGTCCCCGCCCCCTCTTTCAACATCGAGGCAATGAACTCATAGGCCATTTCCGCCACCGACTGCGAGCGCGTCGGGATGACGCCGCGCGGCGCACTGGCGAAATAAAGGAAGCCAGCAGAGAGAACTGCGGAGGCAACCATGAACAGCGAGGCGTTGGTGAACGAAAAATCAATTCCGCCGATATCGATCGGGATAATCTTGAAGATCAGGAACTGATGGGTAGGATCGTTTGCCACCGCTTGTTCTCTTTCATTTTTCCGCTCCACCGAGCGGATGCTTCTCATCTGGAAACAGCGCCGCAGCGTTGCCTCCGCTCATTTCTTATCAGGCCTACCCTCGCCCGGCACCGGTGTCGCCACCTTGCCCGCAGAGCGCAGCACATTCAAAACGCCGGCACAAAATCCGAGAAGCAGCAAGATAATCATGCCCCACGGCGTCGTACCGACAAAACGGTCGAAGACATAGCCCAGAACGGCGCCAACGATGATTGCGGCTATGAACTCGCTGGAAAGCTTCATCGCCTGAGCGTAGCCCTTACGGCTTTCCTCGGCGCGAACCTCCCCGCGTTCATCCTCTCTCACCGCAGCGCGCTTGGTCGCCAATTCGGCTTCCAGCTGCGCCCGCCGCTGTTCCAGACCTTCGTCGCGGTCATCCGTCATGGTGGCATCCTCCCCATTTTCGTTGCGCGTAATCCCTGTACCCCGGTCAACGCGTAAACGAACAGCAGGTTTCGCCACCTTTCGGCCCGTTTTGAAGTCGCGCGCAACATAGTTTTAGGAAAAAGCATAGTCAAGGCGTAGGCGTCATCTGTCCAGCCATAAATTAGCCCAATTAAATCATGATCTTAGAGCGAAAGAGCCATATTGACCGAAAACTGAGCCGAAGAATCCTCTTCAGCCCGCGCTTTCCTGTGGCTTTTTTGCCAGGAGAAGCGACCTCGCCCGCGGTGTCAATCTGCCGGAACCGGGCGCATCAGCTCCAGCCGCCGCCATAGGTCCTGTAAAAGATGTGCATGCCTATGCGGCCGACCTTCACCATTTCGGCAGCCCATTTCGGCCGGACATAGACAGCATGGTAATGAGTGGCGGAACCGACTTCCGGCAGCCAGATCTTGCCGGCGGTCACGGCCATGGCGACCTGACGGGCAATGCGCCAGTGTTCGGGAGAATTGACGCGCTCCTTGACGTTGTCGCAGGCGAAGGAAAACTGGCAAGCGTTGGTCCAATCCTCGTTCTGATAGACGACGCCGCAAATGGTCTTCGGGTAGGCCGGGTTGCGGACACGATTGAGGATGACCTGGGCAACGGCCGCCTGTCCTTTCACGGACTCGCCCCTCGCCTCGAAATAGATGCCAGTGGCAAGGCATTGCTGCTCGTCGGGCGAGAAAACCGATGGCGGCAGGACATTGGCGGCCCAGGCATGATCCTTCGGGCCGATCTGCGGCACGAAGCGGCCCTCGCCGTCCTGATCCTTGGCGAGAATGGAATCGAAGGGCGAGACACGGGCATAGTCCGGCGCCGGCGAGGCATAGGCGGCGGCCAGAACATCGGCATTCTGATTGGTGACCAGATTGGCGATATAGGCCGGCACGCTATCATCAGGCTTTGGCGGCTCTTTCTTATAGAAGGCGGTGGCAATCTGGATTTCCTTACCGCCGAGCTGCGGCTTCAGGAAGGCGGTGCGTTCGCCGGTCGCAGATTCCGGCCGAAGCAGCATGCTCTGGCGCTGCAGCACCGAGCCTGCGGAAAAATCCTTCGGCGGCTGCATCGGCGTGATGGCCACCACCCTGCCTTTCTTGTTCTGCCGGTTGATGCGGTCTTCATCGGGCCGTGGATCGCTGCCCTTGGCTTCGGATTGGAACGCGACGCGGCGCCCGTCCGGCAACACCAGACCGCCATCTCCAATGGCGGCAGAGGCCTTGACATCGCCGAAGGCCAGTTCCGCCTGATGGGTGGAGCCGGCGGGCGAGTCCGTCATCACCATGCGCCAATTGGCCCCTTCCCTGTCGATCCCAGCAAGCAGGCCGGCAAGATCGCCATAGGCTGCTGTCGATGGAAAAATAAGCCAGGCGCAAAGCCCGAAGACGGCTGGAGAGGTCCAATTTTGTGGCAGGAACCGCGACTTGCGGCTGACGGAACGCGAGCGAGACAACACCGGACTCCAAACGGCACTCGAAACTAGGAGCCGGAATAATCTCCCATTAACCTTGATGGATGGTTAATTCGGGCGAATCTATGGTTAGGGATGAATGGGCCGGAGCCGATGCATCAAGAATTCACATAAGAGCCGTGACCAGCTCCGCCCCAGGCGGAGACTCGATATGCTCCGCCGCCATGTATCGCCGTACCAAGAGCACTGAGACGTAAGTCCAGCCAATCATCTGCAACGCATTGGATACCAAAGACGCCGCAATGGTAGGGATATTCAACTGGCCATTCACGATCAGATCCGCACCCTGGAAAGAACTCGCAAAAATCCCGACTATCAAGCCGGCAACGAGTGGAACGGCTAGGCCCAGGAATACCAGAGATGCCGTCGATGGAAATCGCTTCAAACCTCTGCGCAATGCATCTCCCATACTTGCATTGGTGCCATGGAGGCGCGCCGGTAGCCATGTACCCAGCAGGGAAAAGACGATGGTAAGCGTTCCCAAGAATGCCAGCGTTGCCCAGAGCCCGGCGTAAGCTTTTCCCACGCCATTCGATTTCAAAAGAATAACAAGAATCGGCAGCATTATCAGGAACGCTGCCAGGGTCAGCGCCACGCTCCTGAACATATATCCAGCAAATGGAAGCTTTCTGCCCTTGGCCGCCGCGGTGAAATTCTGATCTCGTAGAACCGAGTTCTGAACATTCATCGACAATATGCTCATTAAGACAAAAGTGGCGCCTGCAGAAGCGGACTTCCCAGAATATTCATCGAAAATCGAAGCGCCAACCGAGCATAGGATAAACGTTGCGTAAAACGCCAGATTTTGACGCGCGACGGACAAGGACTGTTTCAGCATCAGCGATTGCCTCCCCTGGGCATAGCATCACTTTCGCCTTTAAATTGAATAGATCAGCGCCTTGCTTGCGCAATAGAAAAAACTAACGCCCGGCAGATATCCACCGGGCCGTTGAATAATCACCGATAAAACCAGCCTCAGATGATGACGTGCGAACCCAGTTCCACAACGCGGTTGGCAGGCAGGCGGAAGTAGTCGGAGGGGTCGGTCGCGGCGTTGGCGAGCGCGATATAGAGCCGGTCCTGCCAGTGCGGCATACCGGATTTCGCATCCGGCACCAGCTTGCGGCGGCCGAGATAGAAGGAGGTCGACATGATGTCGAACTTCAGGCCCGTCTTGCGCAGGGTTGCGAGCGCCTGCGAGACATTCTGCGATTCCATGAAGCCGAAGCGCAGCTCGACGCGCGAGAAGCGCTCCGAGACCTTTTCGACCGAATAGCGATCCTCCTGGGCGACGCGCGGCTTGTTGATGGTGCGGATCGTCAGGATGACGTTCTTGTCGTGCAGGACGTGATTGTGCTTCAGATTGTGCAGCAGCGCGGCGGGCGCAGATTCCGGATCGCTGGTCAGGAAGATTGCCGTACCGGGCACATGCGCGGGCGAATGATCGCTCTTGCGCTCGATGGAGCTGACGAAGGACGACAGTGGAATATCGGTGTGCCGCGTCTTTTCCATCAGGATGGACGTGCCGCGGCGCCAGGTCCACATGATCACCGTGAAGGCCGTTGCGATCATGACGGGAACATAGCCGCCGTCGTGGATCTTCAGGAGGTTGGCGCCGAGGAAGACGAATTCCAGCAGCAAGAGCGGCGTGAGCACGGCAACCGCCATCGGCAGCGTCCAGTTCCAGCGGACCCGGACGAATTCAAATGCCATGATCGAGGTGACGACCATCGCGCCGGTCACCGAAATACCATAGGCCGTTGCCAGCGCATCCGAGGTCTTGAAGGCCAATACGAGGAAGATGACGCCGAAGAACAGGACCGTATTGACCGACGGCAGGAAGATCTGCCCGGTATTGGTCTCGGAGGTAAAGAGGATTTCCATGCGCGGCAGGAAGCCGAGGTGAATCGCCTGACGCGTGAGCGAGAAAGCACCCGTGATGACGGCCTGGCTCGCAATGATCGTCGCCATCGTGGCGAGAATGACCACCGGCAGAATCGCCCAATGCGGATACATCAGGAAGAACGGGTCCGACATGGCCATGGGCTCGCGCAGCACCAGCGCGCCCTGACCGAAGTAGTTCAAGGTCAGCGACGGAAACACCAGTACGAACCAGGCCCACTGAATCGGGCGGCGGCCGAAATGGCCGAGGTCGGCATAGAGCGCTTCTGCGCCCGTCACCGTCAGGAACACAGCACCGAGAACGACGACGCCGAGGAAGCCCTCGCGCATTAGAAAGCTCACCGCATACCAGGGATTCAGCGCTGCCAGAATGCTGTAATCATCGGAAATATGCATGATGCCGGCAAGACCCATAACGATGAACCACAGCGCCGTGATCGGACCAAAGAAACGGGCGACGGCACCGGTACCATGCGACTGGATCGCGAAAAGCAATGCCAGGATCGCCACCGATATCGGGACGATATAATCCGACAATTGCGGGGTCACCAGCTTCAGACCCTCGACAGCGGAAAGAACGGAAAGCGCCGGAGTGATCATCGCATCACCGAGGAAGAGCGCGGCACCCAAAAGGCCCAGCAGCATCAGGATGGCCGTGTGGCCATTCGCCGTCTTCATCAACAGCGCCAGCAGCGACAAGGTGCCGCCTTCGCCGTCGTTGTCCGCACGCAGCAGAAAAAGGACATATTTGATCGTGACGATGATGGTCAGCGTCCAGAACATCAGCGACACGACGCTGATGACTTCGCCGCGCGTCAGACCGTCGGCGGCCACCGGCTTCAATGCTTCGCGAAAGGCATAAAGCGGGCTCGTACCAATGTCGCCATAAACAACGCCAATCGAGCCGAGGGCGAGGTATGCGAGCTTACGAGCGTTCATTTTCCCGTCGGGAGAATGATGGGTTTCGTTAGACATTCAGGATCACTAGACTCTCAGAGCCAGCCTTTCCAGCGAAAAAAGAAAAACGGAACGATGGCGGAAACCACCATCAGCAACAACGATGTCGGGTAACCGTAGGCAAAGTGCAGTTCGGGCATATGCTCGAAATTCATGCCGTAGACGGACGCCACGAGCGTCGGCGGCAGAAATACCACCGAAGCGATCGAAAAGATCTTGATGATGGCATTCTGCTCGATATTGATCAGCCCGAGCGATGCATCCAGCAGGAAGGTGATGTTTCCCGCGACGAAGGATGCATGCTCCGACAGTGACTGCACATCCCGCGACACGTTGCGACACAGTTCCCTGGCCTCGTGGTCCTGCTGCATGGCGGGGATGGTATGAAGAAAGGTCAGCAGCCGGGACAGCGAACTCAGACTGTCACGCACCTTGCTGAGCGTACGGTGATAGCCTGCGATGTCCTTGAGCTTTTCTTCCAGATAGTTCGCCGGGCGGCGGATCTTCTTTACGCGATCGCCGAACACGTGCACCGACAATATATCGATACCCGCCACGGTCTGTTCAAGGACCTCGGCGGTACGGTCGACGATGGTTTCGAGAAGCTTGGCGAGAAGCGCGACACCCGTGCGCCGCTCCTGCGGAATACGCTGCAGCGCTGCGATGAAGAGCGCGAAGGACTTCGGCTGCGCATAGCGGATGGTGACCAGCCGATGTCCCGTCAGGATGAAGGCGACATCGGTGAGCATCGGCAGATTGGTGTCGGCCTTCCACAGCAGCGAGGCCGTGAGAAAGACAGAGCCGTTTTCGACATAGAGGCGGCTCGACGGCTCGATGTCCTTCATGTCCTCACGCGTGGGAACCTCGAGCCCAAGCAGGCGCTCGATATTGGCCTCTTCCTCACGCGTGGGATCGACCATATCAATCCAGACGGCATTGTCAGGCAAGCGGTCGGCGGCCGAAAGATCGGGCAGCTGAAGCGGCTTGGAATCTGAGCAATAGGCAGTTATCAACTGCTTGCTCCCACAGCAGCGGAGAGGAAGCCGCCATCAAGGCGCCTTGCGCGCTCTTGCCGCGATCCCACCAATGGCCAATGAAAAAAGCTCATAAAACCCCGGTCGTATCCCGCCGGTCCGGCCGGGAATCCGTGTCCATGTTCCATTGCGCTGCTGTACCAATCCTTCGCCCGTCCTGGCGAAGCCGCCTGCTCGGACGAAATAAAACCACCATGCGGCGGAGGGCGGTCATCGGAAATGCCCGACCAGTTCCACGCCGGCGGCGCATATGCAGCAAAGCTCGCAAAGAATCAAGTCACAACCTCTTCATTGCGCGATTTCACCGCAGTTTGGCTAAACTTGCGAAGTCATAGCACAGGACGCCGACAAGACAATCCGTCACTATACGGAAAGCAGGATGTCTTTGTGAATTATTCAAATACGATCGATGGCGCCGCGCGCTGCGGTGCGCCTGCCACTTGCTTCCAGACATTGGCTGCGATCTCGCGATAAATATTCGCAACCACCCCATTTGGCTCGGCAGCGACGAGCGGCGTGCCGGCATCCGAAGTTTCGCGGATGCCCATGGTCAGAGGCACCTCCCCCAGGAAAGGCACGCCGATGCGCTCGGCTTCCTTGCGCGCGCCACCGTGGCCGAAAATATCGTAACGGGCGCCGGTGTCCGGAGCGATGAAATAGCTCATGTTTTCAACAATGCCGAGGACGGGAACCTCGACCTTGCGGAACATGTTCAGGCCCTTGCGCGCATCGATCAAGGCCAGATCCTGCGGCGTAGACACGATAACGGCACCGGCAAGCGGCACCTGCTGCGCCATGGTGAGCTGCACGTCCCCGGTGCCGGGCGGCATGTCCACCACGAGCACGTCAAGCTCGCCCCAGGCGACCTCGCGCAGCATCTGCAGCAGAGCGGACTGCACCATCGGCCCGCGCCAGATCATCGCCGTTTCCTCTTCGACGAGGAAGCCCATCGACATGACCTTGAGGCCATAATTCTCCATGGGATTGATGATGCGCCCATCGATCTGGGTGGGCCGTCCGGAAATCTTCAGGAGGCGCGGCATCGAAGGACCGTAGATATCGGCATCCAGGATGCCGACCTTCAGGCCGTTGGCAAGCAGCCCCAGCGCCAGATTGACCGCCGTCGTCGATTTGCCGACACCACCCTTGCCCGAGGCGACCGCGATGATGGCCTTGACGCCCGGAACACCGATCTTGGCGGCGCGGGGCGGCTGTTGCGGCGCGTGCTGATGAGGATGCGAATGGGAATGGCCTTGCGGGGCGGCTTGCGCAGGCGCGGCCCGAGGCGCCGGAGCGCCAGCCTTCTTGTCGGCCGTCAGCGCGACCAGGGCGCCCTTGACGCCTGGCATATCCTTGACGACACGCTCGGCGGCAAGACGCATCGGCTCCAGATCCTTGGCGCGCTCGGCGGGTACGGTAATGGAGAAATAGACCTTGCCATCGGAGATGAAGACATCCGACACCATGCCGAGTTCGACGATGTTGTGCTCCAGGTCCGGGCCGCGAACCGTCTTCAACGTTTCCAGCACCTGTTCCTTGGTGATGTCTGCCATTTCATCCTCACTGCAGAATCCTTTTCGGCAGCGCCGCAGGGAGCGCACGCTTTCCGAAATCATTCTGGCTTAGATAGTAGAGAGGCGGGACTTCGCCAAACGAAATTCGGGACGCCGTCGATAAAATGCGTCTTCGTTGCGGCCGGCAGGTCCGCCGGGTGCATAAAGAACCCTTACCAGCCGCAACGCGCTCCCAATTCGGGAAGACATGATCGCGGGCCGAGATAAAACACTCGTCTGAAAGGAATAGGGCAAAGGCGCGAAAATCGTCCCACAAGCGCGCCCGAAATTGCTAAGCGTGTTAAATAAGCAACAACCGCCGCCGACCCCCTCGCCGGGAGAAGCTATGGCGACGGGGCATCGGCGACGGTCGTTTGATCCGCGCACGTTTCATCGGCGCTGTTATCAAAGTCCCCTCTGGACCTCTGTCTTTTTATAAGCAGGAAGCGTGCCAGTTTTCAGAAAACCAGAGAAATAACGGTATTTCAATTGGTTAATCGCTGTCCGCCTGGATCGGCATGATCGATCATCGCCATGGGGTTCATCATATTTTATTCGCAGCGCACAAAATTCATTCACACGCTGCTCGAATCTCGATCATCACGTCGAGACGACAACGTCATTATTTGATCAATCCAACGCGCAAAGCCTTGGCGACGGCCTGAGTGCGGTTGACGGTGTCGAGCTTCTTGGTGGCGCGGTTGAGGTAGTGATTGACCGTATGTTCGGACAGAGACAGGATTTCGGCGATCTCGGCGCTGGTCTTTCCGGCCGCTGTCCAGTTCAGGCAATCGATCTCCCGGTCGGTCAGGGCATCGACGACGCGAACATCGAGATTGCGGATTTCCGCAAGCCGGTCATAGACGTGAACTGCTATGTAGAAAAGGTCCTTGACCTCCTCCATCGAAAAGAGCTCGCGATCACCAGCCAAACAAACCGCACCGCGAAGACCGGAGGCATCGTGCGTCGGGAAATAGACGAAGCGCGTCATGCGGAAACGTTCGAACAGAGCAACCACGAGCTGCGACTTGCTCTCCTCGCGATTGGGGCTTGTTGTCACCTCATAAAGAAAGGGCAGCGTGGAGCCGCGCAGACGCTGCAGCGGGGGGCTGGTCGACAACAGGTTTTCCTGATCGTAGATCGACAGCAGCTCTGCCGGCCAATTGTTGATGACTGAATTGCTCTGCAGGTCCGAGGACGTAATAGGCGGCAGATTGAGCACCATGAAGGCCCGGCAACGATAGGCCTCCGTCAGGCCCTTCATGAAACGGAACACATCGAACTGCGTCTTAAGCCTGCTGATTTCCTCGATAAAGTCCTCGCCACGAGGGGACATGCCCGCCTGTATCAATGCCGCCATCATCAGTCTTCTTTATGTAAAAGAGGAAAAAAATACGAAACTTCCGTCTCTTGTCCCTCACGATTATCGTACGGCAGCCGGTCTCAGCCGCTCGGCAAAATATAAGTTTTCCAAAATCACGACTGCATCAACGCCCGTTACTATTATGTCCGCCCAACACCTCGCCAAATCCTGTATGGTTCCAATAATCACTTGCGGATAATGGCAGTTCTTCCGCATATCTCAACAGTAAAATTCAAGATAAACGAGCAATTTCGCTAAGATCAGGCACCGACAGCATTAAATCCGCGAGTTTCTGACAGCCGTTGCGCGAAATTTATGGAGCTAGCGCTTAGGCCCCATGCGGTTGCGCATGTCCGTCATGATCGAATCAGCAGCAGCAACCACCAAAGGCGCCCATGCCTGCAACTTTTCCAGTGTAACGCGATAGGCCGGGCCTGTCACCGAGACGCCGGCCAGCATATGCCGATCATCGGAACGGATCGGGGCGGCAACGCAGCAAATGCCGCTTTCATGCTCCTCGATATCGAAGGCATAGCCTCGCTTCCTGATTTCCGAAACATCGAAAAGCAGCTCCGAGACATTGCGAAGCGTATGCTCGGTATAAGGGCGATATTCGAGGCATGAGATTCTCGCATCCAGCTCGGCATCGTCGAGCGCGGAAAGCGCCGCCTTGCCGACACCGGTACAATAGGCCGGAGATGCATTGCCGACCTGCGAATACATGCGTACGGATTGGCGACCCTCGACCTTGTCGAGATAGATGACCTCCGTGCCACGCAGGACGCCAAGATGGACGGTTTCGCCGGTCACCTCCTGCAGGCGGTGCAGATGTGGCTCAGCAACCGCGCGAAACTCGTTGCGCGCCCAGCTGCGCGAGGCAAGCGTCAAGAGCCGCAATCCAATCAGATAACGACCATCGCGGTCGACCTCCAGCAGCCCTTCCTCGACAAGGTGCGACAATTGGCGATGCAATGTGCCGCGCGGCTGATCGGAGAGCGAAAGGATGTCGGTAAAGCGCATCGGGCCATCGGCGAGCGCGACAAGATCGAGCAGGGAGACGAGCTTTCCCAGCGTTCCGGTTTCCCGGTCGCGATGCCCTTTATTTTTTCCACCCTCTGAACCCAGATCCATGTTCATTCATTTATCTCTGGCAGAGCCGCACTATCCTTGACACCGCGCAAGGGTAGATCGATAATTCCATATAGTCAAATTATGTTCCGAATAATGGAACTTTCGATTGATCGGGAGGAAACATTTGGTGGATACTCAGGCGCAATTTCCCGATCTGAAAGATCGCACCGTCCTCATCACCGGCGGCGGCTCCGGCATCGGCGCAAGCCTTGTGGAGGCCTTTGCCAAACAGGGCGCAAAGGTTGCCTTCATCGATATCATCGAAGAAGCGAGCAAGGCACTGGCGGCCAAGCTTTCGACGCAATCGACCCATCCTGTCTCCTTCTATCACGCCGACCTGCGTGATGTCGGCGCGATCAAAAGCACGGTTGCTGCGGTTGAGTCCGATCTCGGGGCGGTCCGCGTCCTCGTCAACAATGCAGCCTGGGACGACCGGCACGATATCGACACCACGACCGAAGAATACTGGGACAACAATCAGGCAATCAACCTGAAGCAGGTCTTCTTCGTCTCGCAGGCGGCTGCACCCGGCATGCGCGCCGCCGGCGGCGGGGCCATCATCAATTTCTCCTCGATCGTCTTCAAGATGAACCCACCGCTGCTGTCCTCCTACGCGACCGCGAAGTCCGGTATCATCGGGTTGACCAAGAGCTTTGCCGGGCGCTTCGGTCCCGAGAACATCCGCGTCAATGCCGTCCTGCCGGGAATGATCGTCACCAAGCGACAGCTCGACCTCTGGCTGACCGAAGAGGGCATGGCGAAGACGATAGACCGGCAATGCCTGAAGCGCGTACTGAGCGCCGACGATCTGGTCGGGCCGGTGCTCTTCCTGGCTTCGGACTGCTCCGGCGCCATGACCGGACAAGCTATCACCGTCGACGGCGGTATTTTCTAATCTCAAGAGTTCTGACGTAAGACTTGGAGCATTTCTCATGACGAAACCCGCATATGTCGCGGTGGACTGGGGCACCAGCAGTTTCCGGCTGTGGCTGATCGGCGAAGACGGCAGCATACTGGCAGAGCGCCGCAGCGGCGAAGGCATGACCACGGCGGCCCAGACCGGCTTTGCCAAGGTCTTGCAATCCCATCTCGACGCCATATCCGCACCGGGCGTCCTGCCCGTCATCGTCTGCGGCATGGCCGGAGCGCGCCAGGGCTGGGTGGAAGCCGGATATATCGACACGCCGACCTCACTTGCCGCCATCCTGACAGGCGCCGTTTCCGTGCCCGGACAATACCGCGACGTGCGCATCCTGCCGGGTCTCGCACAGCGAAGCCAGCAGGTGCCCGATGTCATGCGCGGCGAGGAAACGCAGCTGCTCGGCGCGATTGCCGCCGATGCGAAGGGCGAACAGCTCGTGTGCATGCCGGGAACGCATTCGAAATGGGTGCGCGTGCTGGATGGCCAGGTGACAGGTTTTTCCACCTTCATGACGGGCGAGCTTTTCGACGTCATTACCAAGCACAGCATCCTGTCGCATGCCGTTGCCGGCGCTGCGGACATGCCGCCCGACACGAAGGCGTTCGAGGCTGCCCTTAAGACGGCCCTCGACAAGCCGGCCCTCGTCACCAACCTGCTGTTCACGGCCCGCTCCGGCCAGCTCCTGAACGGGCTTACGGCCGCCGGCGCCCAGGCACTGATCTCGGGCACCCTGATCGGTGCGGAAATCGCCGGCGCGCGCGCTTCGGCGGGACAGAATGCGACCATCACGCTGGTCGCTTCCGGCCGCCTCCAGGCGCTCTATGAAGACGCCTTCCGCACCCTTTCCCTCAATTACAAGACCATCGATGCCGATGCAGCCGTCCGTCGCGGACTGTCCGCTGCGGCCGAAGCGATCTGGTTCAAGAAAGAAAGCAAAAGCTGATGACGACCCGCATCCCCTTCCCGCCCATGAAGCGCCCGCTCATTGCCATTCTTCGCGGCATCAAGCCGGAGGAAACGGCCGATATCGTCGGCACGCTGATCGAGACAGGTTTCACGGCAATCGAAATTCCGCTGAATTCGCCGGAACCGTTCCGCTCTATCGAGACCGCCGCCAAGATGGCGCCTGCTGATTGCCTGATCGGCGCGGGCACGGTGCTGACGGTGGAAGACGTCGACAGGCTGGATGGCGCCGGCGGCAAGCTCTTGGTGACACCGAATGTCGAGCCCGCGGTCATCAGCCGCGCCCGCGACAAGGGCATGGTGACGATGCCGGGCGTCTTCACCGCCACGGAAGCGCTTTCGGCCGCCCGCGCCGGTGCCACCGGTCTCAAATTCTTCCCCGCCGGCGTGCTCGGCGCCTCCGGCATCACGGCCATTCGCGCCGTCTTGCCGCCTGAGCTCATCATTGCCGCGGTCGGCGGCGTTTCGGACAAGAATTTCGCCGATTACACCAAGGCCGGCGTGCTCGCCTTCGGCCTCGGCACCAGTCTTTACAAGCCGGGAATGACGGCTGCAGAGGTTGCCGAACGCGCCAAGGTCACCATTTATGCCTATGATGCAGCCGTAGGAGCCTGATCTATGACCGATATTCATGATTTCCAGGGCAATATTCTCTGCAACACGTCCTCCGTCCTGGGAGAAGGCCCGACCTACGATCCCGATACAGACACCGTGTGGTGGTTCAACATCCTCGGCAAGGAACTGCACGAACTGCACCTGCCGACCGGAAAGAAACAGGTTCACGAGCTGCCGATGATGGCAAGCGTGCTAGCTCGCGTCGATGCGGAGCGGCAGATGATCGCCACCGAGCAGGGACTGTTCCTGCGCGATATCGCAACCGGCGAATTGAGCTTCTATACGGCCATCGAAGCAGACAAGCCTGAAAACCGCTCCAATGACGGGCGCACGCATGTTTCCGGATCGCTCTGGATCGGCACCATGGGCAAGCGCGCCGAGATGCAGGCAGGCGCGATCTATCATGTCGCCGGCGGCAAGGTTACAAAGATCTTCGACCAGATCAGCATTCCGAATTCCATCTGCTTCTCTCCCGATGGCACGATCGGCTATTTCACCGATACCCGCGTCAGCCAGCTGATGCGCGTGCTCGTCGACCCCGAGACGGGACTCCCGACCGGCGAGCCGATCGTCATGGTCGACAGCATGGAAGATCCTGGGGGCCTTGACGGTTCGGTCTGCGACGCGGACGGCTATATCTGGAATGCGCGCTGGGGCTCCGGCTTCGTCGACAAATACAGCCCGGACGGCCTGCGCATCGAGCGGTATCGCGTGCCCGCGATGCAGCCGTCCTGCCCGGCTTTCATCGGCAAGAACGCGGACCGGCTGGCCGTGACGACCGCCTGGGAAGGCTTGGATGAGGAGGCGCGCTCCATGCAGCCGCAGGCGGGTGCTCTTCTGGAGCTTGGCCTAACGGTGAAGGGCGTTTTCGACCCTCCATACAAGCTTTGATTGAAGGCCGCCTTCAGCCAATCTCGCTGAGGGCGGTATTATTTCGACGAGTCATGTAAGGCGCAAGACACGTTGGCCCTCGAAAAAATTGAAATTTGAGCTGGATCGTTTTTTTGCGATCCTAATAATCTTTCTGGTTGTTTTTTGAAGCTGTAATTATTGATTTCCCAGCATATTCCTTTTGCTTCCGAGCTGAGTGAAGCAATTTTCTGCAACTTTTGACGGAACCAAAACTTCCCTGAACCATTGCCTTTAAGACCGGTACGATAACGGTCGGCACAAACAAGGTTCCACTCGCGCTGGTAAGCATGCGCGTTAATTAAGCATGCCCATCAGAATGAAAGGTAGGTTCACGATGACTGGGAAACTCTTCACTTCCGTTGCCGCTGGCGCCATCTTTGCCACTGCGTCCGTGCTTTCACCCATGGCTTTTGCCCAAGCGCAACAGCCATCAAACGGCGGCGCGGGCAATAATGCGCCGGTGACGCAAAGCGCGCCGGCAACGCCGGATGCCACCAAACCTGATAGCTCGGCAGCACCGAAAAGCGCCCAGGCTCCTGCCCCCTCGACGGGTGGCCAGGCTGGCTATCTGACCGCGCAGTCCGCCGATCAGATCAGTGCCAAGACCTATATGGGCCAGTCGGTCTATAATGGTCAGAACGAAAGCATCGGCAGCATCAACGATCTGATCCTGCAGAAGCAGGGCGGAGTAGTTGCCGCGGTCGTCGGCGTCGGCGGTTTCCTTGGCATGGGCCAGAAAAACGTCGCCGTTCCTTTCGACAAGATCAGCGCCACCCAGAACCCGCAGGACGGAACGGTGAAGCTGACGACGACGGAAACCGCCGATGCCCTGAAGGCTGCCCCAGAATTCAAGACCCTGTCGATGCAGGCCTCCGAAAAGGCGGCTCAATCGTCCGGTACGTCGACAATGCCGGCCACCGACAACACCACGACTTCGTCGACCACCAACAAGTAACTATCGACAAAGGTTGGACGAAATACGGAAGCGGCGGCCTTATGGCCGCCGCTTTCTTTGACCATCTTTCACCCTACTTTTTAGGATCAGGCAATTTCGCGTTCGTGGCTGAGATCGAAATAATGGGTCTGCAGGTAGCGAAGCGTCGCAGCGCTATCGACCGGCTTTCCAAAATAGTAGCCCTGCCCCATGGCGCAGCCCAGTGCCTTCAGCTTCGCCGCTTCAGCATGGTCCTCGATACCTTCCGCGACCACACGCAGGTCAAGCCCTTCGCACATGGCAAGAACAGCCTTGATGATGTGCTCGGAGGCCCTGTCCGAATTCATGCGCGAGACGAAGGCCCGATCGATCTTGACCTTATCGAAGATGAATTCGCGCAAGCGTCCAAGGCTGGACTGACCGGTGCCGAAATCATCGAGAGAGATGCGCACGCCAACCGCTCGAAGATCGGCGATGATGCGATGGGCGGTATCGGCCGAGCTCATGACCGCCGTTTCCGTGATTTCAAGTTCGAAGCGATGCGGGTCCAGACCGGCGCGTGTCAGGATGGCGAGAATGCTGCTGCTGGTGCCGGGATCCATCAGCTGCGCCGAGGAGAGATTGAAGGACAGAAACAGTTCGCGCGGCCACGAGAGCGCCGCCTCCGCCGCTTTTCGCAGCAGCGTTTCGGATAGCGCATCGATAAAGCCTCGCTCCTCGGCAAGCGGCACGAAGACAGCCGGTGAGACAAAGCCGAGATCCGGATCGTTCCAGCGCGCCAGGGCCTCGAAACCGAGAACCATGTTGTTGGCAAGCGAGACGATCGGCTGGAAATGCACGTCGATCGAGTCGGAAATGATGGCGTTGCGCAGCGCCTGCTCCAGCTGCGTCGCACGCTTCATCTCCTGCGCAATCTCTCTGGAATAGACGGTGATCTGGCCGCGGCCGCGACGCTTAGAGCGATAGAGCGCCGTATCCGCATTTTTCAGGAGATCGTCGAATTCTTCTCCGGCGAAAGGATGAATGGCAAAGCCGAAGGATGCGGAAAGGCGGACATTGCGATCGCCAAGATCATAGGGCGCCGACAGCACTTCGCGGATCATCTGCCCGAATTTCTCGGCGCCGACGCGTTCGAAGACAAGCGGCAGTACAAAGGCGAATTCATCGCCGTCGTGACGCGTCACCAGTGCGCCGTCGGGTATGCAGGCCTTCAGACGGTGAGCAACCTGGCAGAGGATCTCATCGCCCGCGTCGACGCCGAACAGGTCATTGATCGGCTTGAAGGCATCGAGATTGACGATGCCGATCGTAAAGGGTGCAGGATCGCCGGCACGCTCAAGCGAAAGCGCGCGCGCACGCTCGCGCATGCGATGGCGATTGCCCAACCCGGTGAGCGGATCGGTATAAGCGATTGCCTGCGGCTGCTGATTGACTGGCCCCGGCAGCATCTCAGTCGATTTCATATTTGGTTCCGGCCTTTTCTCCACCCGGGGGAAGAGCATGCCGAGGAAGTCTTAACAAAGGATGCCAAGACGACAGTCATTCGGCGTCGGCGATAAGTTGCCGTCGGGGGTGATATCATTGTAACATTTATCTATTTTGCGCCTTCAGGGCACCGCGCATATGCTTCTGAAATACCGTTTCGATGATATCGGGACTAACCGGTTTCAGGATGACGTCGTCCATGCCGACATCGGCGCACTCCTTGCGGTCGCGCTCGAAAGCCTGCGTCAGAACACCGATGATCGGCGTATGGGAGCCGGTACCCTTTTCCGCGCCGCGGATCAGCCGGGTGGATTCAAAGCCGTTCAGTCCCGGCAGCGAAATGTCCATCAGGATCAGTTCCGGACGATGCTCCTGCCACAGGCGCACCGCCTCGTCACCACTTGCGGCGATCACATAGCTGTATCCCAAGCCCTCGAGGATCTGCGAGAAGACGATCTGGTTGATATCATTGTCCTCAGCGACCAGAATCTGCGCCCGGCGCTCCTCTCCGGCCGCACGCCGCCATTCGGGCGCGAGCCCCGGCTCCATGCTCTCGCCAGGCTCGCCACGGATGTTGCGATTGAAATGGCGCGCGATCAGGAAGGCAAGCTCGGTTGCCAGCTGCGATCCGTTCAGCGACAACGCGGCTAGGTTCTGCCGCTCGGCCAGCTCAATTCCGCGCTTGCCGAGCTGGTTGTCGACGATGACCAGATCGATCTTGACGCCATGCGCGCTTGCCACGTCCAGAAATGCCGCCTCTTCGTTCTCGTTGTGTACGACGCAGGCTTCGAAGCCGTATTTCTCGAGCGTCTTCAGAGCCGCCGTTTCGGCAGCGAAATCCGGCGTGACGACGAGCACCTTGCGGCCGCTGAAATTCTCCGGAACGAAGGTCTCCATCGCCGCCGGACGGCGCGAAATGGTCTGCAGCGCGACCATCGGAACATAGGCGCGGCGATAGGAGCGATCGCCGTTTTCCCGAATGCTCGACGCGAGCGCAAACTCGTCGAAGTCGCCGCCATCCTTGGGCAGGTCCTGCATGGTGCAGACCAGGAAATAGCGGCCCGGCTTGCCGATGCGCTGCTTGCGGGTGACGATGTCGCGCTCGACACCGTCGCGGGCGATCTGGCGCTGCCGCGAGATCGACATTTCGCCGGTCTCGATCACATGCCGATCGCTCTCATGGAAGCGATTGGCAAGGTCGGTGGAAAAGATATCGATGCTCTTGCGACCGCGCACTTCGTCAGCCGCCGTCTGGTACTTGTCGCAGAACGCCCGGTTGACTGCGACGTAGACGAGGTTCTGGTCCTTGACGAAAACCGGAAAGGGCAAGTTGTCGAGAATATCCTCAGTCAGCTGCACGCGCTCCATGTCGACGCGCCATTGCTCTTCGCGTTTCCTGACTTCCGAAACATCGGAAATGATGCAGAAGCCGATGCCCGAGGATAGTCGTCGGTTGAGGACGCGCACCCAGCGGTCGTCGGCAAAATGCTCGGTGGTCTCGTAGCGTTCACGCCAATGGGTGGCTATGCGCTGCGATATCCAATCGTCGCGGCTCGCAGCTGTTTTGGTCTGATGCCGCTGATAGGCTACTCCAGTATCGAAGACGGCGCCTAGAAAATCGCGCAGACGCGTGGAAGGTTGCAGGAAATCAGGCGTGATTGGGAAGAAGTTCAGAACCTGACGGCTGGCAAACAGCAAGAGATCGTTCTTGTCGTAGGCGAAAAAGGCGCTGGAAAGACCATCGCAAAAGGCATCGAAGAACATCGTCTGCAGACTGCCGCCGAAAGGGGCATCAGCCGTCATCATTGCCAAAGCTGCCTTTTCAGTCTCGGCAGTCATTCGTCGGATTCCTACGCTCAACCAGTTTCACAACACGGCAAATCGACAGGGCGGCTTTCGCTCTGCAAGGCAAGTTCATGGGAGTTGCATGCTGGCCTTGGCACTTGAAGCAGATGGCACCTGGCTCCATTTTGACTGATGGCCACCAACCTGCCATCGAGAGCCCTCAGCATGCACGAAACGCGCCACCTGCGGTCATTTCAAGTTCTGTCTCCGCAACCTGTCATCATTCCCTTAAACATTGATTAAATTTCTTAACAAAGTCCCCATGTAAATGGGTGGATCAAGGCGGCAAAATCGCCTTTCCTCTTCCCTCGCCGCCGCGAATCCACGAGAATGCAGCCATGGCCATCAAGCAACTTTCCGAGACCCTGATCAATCAGATCGCCGCCGGCGAAGTCATCGAACGTCCGGCGAGCGCCGCCAAGGAACTGATCGAAAACGCGCTCGATGCCGGTGCAACCCGCATCGAGATCGCGACCGCTGGCGGCGGCAAGGCTCTGCTAAGGGTGACCGATAACGGCTCGGGCATGGAGGAAACCGACCTCGAACTCGCGGTACGACGCCACTGCACCTCGAAGATTTCCGATACGCTGGAGGATATACGCACCCTCGGTTTTCGCGGCGAGGCCCTGCCCTCCATCGGCTCGGTGGCGAAGCTTTCGATCGCAAGCCGCAGAGCGGGTGCGGCCGGCGGCGCCGAGATCGCGGTTGCAGGCGGCAAGGTTCTGCATCTGCGCCCAGCGGCCGCCAATCCGGGCACGATCGTCGAGGTACGCGACCTGTTTTTTGCGACGCCGGCGCGCCTGAAATTCCTGAAGACGGAAAAGGCGGAGGCAGCCGCGATCACCGAGGTCGTCAAGCGCATGGCGATTGCCTTTCCACGCGTGCGCTTTGTCCTGTCGGGTACCGACCGCTCGACGCTGGAATTTCCCGCGACCGGCGATGATCATCTCGCCCGCATGGCACAGATACTGGGCGCCGATTTCAAGGACAACGCCATCGCGCTCGATGCCGTGCGTGAGGATGTGAGCCTTACCGGTTTTGCCGGCGTGCCGACCTTCAACCGTGGCAACTCCGCGCATCAATATGCTTTCGTCAATGGCCGGCCGGTGCAGGACAAGCTGATTCTCTCGGCGATCCGCGGCGCCTATGCCGAAACCATCCCTGCCGGACGCTATCCTGTCGCGGTCCTTTCCCTGAGGCTCGATCCGGCGCTTGTCGACGTCAACGTACATCCGGCGAAATCCGACGTGCGCTTCCGCGATCCAGGGCTGGTGCGCGGCCTGATCGTCGGTGCCGTGCGCGAAGCGCTGACGCGCGAGGGCGACCGCGCGGCTACGACCGGCGCAGACGGCATGTTGCGCGCCTTCACCGCCGGACGATCCGCCTTTCAGCAGGGTTGGCGACCCTCGCCAGCGCCGACCCCTTGGACGGCCGAAACGTCGCCATCCCGTCCCTACGACGGAGCGGCAGCAACGGCAGACTACGGATTTGCCGAAAGACCGCAGGCTGCCTTCGACGGCCTTGCCATGCCGACCGCACGTGCCGAAGTCGCCCCGCCGCTGCAATCAGCACGTGCCGAGGAACCCGCTCGCTTTCCGCTGGGTGCTGCCCGGGCTCAGCTGCATGAAAATTATATCGTCGCCCAGACGGAAAACGGCCTTGTCATAGTCGATCAGCATGCGGCGCATGAGCGGCTGGTGTTCGAGGCCATGCGTAAGGCGCTGCATTCGAAGCGGCTGTCCTCGCAGGTACTGCTGATTCCGGAAATCGTCGACCTGCCTGAAGAGGATTGCGACCGGTTGATGGTATTTGCCGAAGAACTCGGTGAACTCGGGCTCGCGATCGAACGCTTCGGCCCCGGCGCAATTGCGGTACGGGAAACGCCGGCCATGCTCGGCGAAGTCGACGCACAGGGCCTGATCCGGCAGCTGGCCGACGAGATCGCCGAATGGGATACAGCCTCTGGCCTTGCCGCCAAGCTGGAATATGTGGCCGCGACCATGGCCTGCCACGGTTCGGTGCGATCCGGCCGGCGCCTGCGCCCGGAAGAGATGAATGCGCTTTTGCGCCAGATGGAGGCAACGCCAGGATCCGGGCAGTGCAATCACGGCAGGCCGACCTATATAGAGTTGAAGCTTACGGACATCGAACGACTGTTCGGGCGCAGCTAACCTCAGCCATTTCCAAAGGGAACTTTTCCGGGAAATAGTCTGGAAAAGTCGCGTCTGCTGCGTAATTTTAAAGTGTCACAGCGACCTTTGCGCGTCATATTTGACGTGCGGCGCTGTAGTGCGGTATGGCAAATAGATGACAGAGATCAAGGACGGCATCAGATGAATCTTTTCGAAGGACATGGAAACCGCGAGGCGAAAGTTCGCTATCTCGACGGCGATTTCCAGATCCTGATGCCGGGCTCCTATGTCGTCTGCGCGATGACGGGTAAACACATCGCGCTCGATGAACTGCGCTACTGGAGCGTTGCCCGTCAGGAGCCCTATGCCGACGTCATCACCTCGCTCGAAGCCGAAAAACGCGCCGGCGCACTGCCCAATCAGAAGCGCTGATTTTTACATGCTGAATAGTCCGGCCTGGCTTTAGGTCGATTTGCTGCGCTTTTCCCGCAAGCGTCGTTCGCGCGCGGCTGCAATGGCCCGGTCGATGATCAGCGACGGCGCCTGCGGATCGTCAAAGACCATATCGATTTCGATCACCCTGCAGCGCTGCAGCAATTCCTCGGTGCGACCATGATGGCCAATGAGGCGGACATAATCTTTCGAGGTGGTGACGATCTCGAGCCCTTCGCGCGAGGCAATGTCGAGCATGTCGGCGACGTCGTCTTCGCCAGGATGTTCGTGATCTCCGAAGCTGCGCCGGACGGCGATCTCAGCCCCTAGCGTCTCCACTGTGCGGAAGAACTTGGCGGGATCGGCGATGCCGGCGAAGGCAAGTACCTTGCGGCCGCGCAAATCCTCCTGCCCACGCACCCTGATGCTTGCGGAAAAGAAGGGCTTGCCCGCCCTTGCCGCAAGACGCACGACGCGATCGGCGGCAGTGCCCTCGCCGACTTTCAGCAGGCCGGATGCAAAGAGGAGCTGCGTGCGCAGCGGCGCGCGCACAGGACCGCCTGGAACGAGGTGCCCGTTGCCGATACCTCTGCCGGCATCGATCACCACAAGGGCATAGTCGATGGCGAGCTGCGCGCTCTGGAAACCGTCATCCATGATGATGATGTCGGCGCCCTCGCGCACCAGCCTTTCCGCGCCATCGGCCCGACGACGGGCAATGACCGTCAGCGCCTCGTGGGCAAGCAGCAGCGGCTCGTCACCAACAGCCGTGGCATGATGGTGCGAGGGATCAACGATCGTGGTGACATCGAGCGAGCCGCCATAACCGCGGCTCAGGAAACCAGGCTTCAGCCCCTTCGCCTTCACGGCCTGGGCAAGTGCAAGCGCCGTCGGCGTCTTGCCGGCGCCGCCGACCGTGAAATTACCGACGCAGATAACAGGCACCGGCACGGAAACCCGTTTGCCATTCACCATGCGACGCCCGGCGATACGGCCGTATAGGAACGAAAAGGGTGAGAGCCCCCAGGCACGCCAATCCGGCTTTCGCCACCAGAAAGGTGGGGCTTCCGATACCATGCGTCTAATCCAGCCCTATTCTTGTGCCCGCGACAAAGCGGCAAGAAAGGCCAGATTGCGTGAAAAAGCAAGCCATTGCCAGGATCAGGCCGATTGCGCCACAGGCATGAGCAGGCTTTCCAGCTCGGTAATGTCGTTGAGACAATAGTCGGAGGCCGCTGTCAGCGTTTCGCGCGAGCCGGTGCCCGTCAACACGCCGACGGTCAGGCCCACACCGGCATTGCGGCCCATGTGGAGATCATGATTATTGTCGCCGACGACGGCGACCTGTGCCGGCGAAAGGCCGGTCGCGGCGTAAAAGCCGAGTACCATTCCCGGCTCCGGCTTGGTGCCGAAGCCGCTGTCGTAGCCGGCGATATAATCGACATAGTCGATGAAGCCGAAGCGGCGCGCCGTCTGGCGGATGGAGCGCTCATTATCGCTGGAGGCAACGCCGAGTTTGTAGCCGCGCTCATGCAGGCGCCGGAAGAAGGCGGCGAGATCTGTCACCGGCGAAGAGAAATCGGCTGCATGTGCAAAAAGCGCGTCGAGTTTTTCCACCAGCTCCGCGACATCCACTTTCGAGCCGGCGGCCACCAGGCCCTCGGAAATCTGCCTGGTATTGCCGGCGGCAAGCAGGCTGTCGGGCACAATGTGACCGGAAATCGGGTCCATGCCGCAGGCGGAGAGAAGGTGATCGGCGAGGATAGGATCGTCTTGAGCAGCGATGCGTGCGAGCTCACGATTGACCGGCAGCCAGCTCTGGTCATAGTCGAGCAACGTGCCGTCCTTGTCAAAAAGAATGCCCGCAATCGCTCCCAGCTTGGCCGCTGTCATGGCCTTCCCTTCTTATCCGTTCGCCATCGTCTTCGGCATCAGCCGTGCCTTGACCGAAAGCGGATTGATATAAGGCTCCAGCCCCTTCACCGTTGCTGCCAGTGCACCACGCATTTCATGCACGGCTGCGAAGCCGGCATCGATCATGCTGCGTCGTGCCGTGTCGTTGCTGAGCAAATAATGGACGCCACGCGCCAGCATCTCGGTATCGCGCACCATGCGGGCGCTGCCGCGGCGGGCGAGCAGCTGATAGGAATCGCGGAAATTCTGGACATGACCGCCGGTCAGGATCGCGCAACCGAGCATGGCCGGCTCAAGCGGATTCTGGCCGCCTTCATTGAACAGCGACTTGCCCATGAAGGCGACTTCGGTCATCCGCAGATAAAGCCCCATCTCGCCGATGGTATCGCCAAGGAAGACATCGACATCGGACGAAAGGATATCGTTGCGAGTGCGGCGCGCCACTTTGAGACCCTGTTCCGCGAGCATAGCCTCGATCGCGTCGCTGCGCTCGGGATGGCGCGGCACGATGATGGTAAGCTGGCCGTTATGCTCCTTTAGCATCGAGTGGACGGAGGCTGCAGCACCCTCCTCGCCCTCGAAAGTGGAGACCGCGGCCCAGGTCTTGCGGTCGCCGATCTGCTTCATGTAGCCGGCGAGCGTCGGTGCATCATATGACGGTGCATCCGTATCCACTTTGAGATTGCCCGATTTCAGAACCTGCAAAGCGCCGAGATCGCGGAAGCGTTCGGCATCGAGGTCGGACTGGGCCACGACCAGGGCCAGATTTTCAAACAATGCCTCGGCAAGCGAGAGATGCCGGCTCCAGCGTTCAAAGGATCGATCCGACATGCGGGCGTTGACGAGGATCTGCGGAATGCGCTTGCGGCCAAGCTCCATGACCGTCGTCGGCCAGATCTCGGATTCGGCAAAAATGGCGCAATCGGGCTGCCAGTAGTCGAGGAAGCGCTTGATGGCGGGCTTGAGATCGAGCGGCACGTATTGATGGATGACCTCTTCGCCAAGACGTTGCTGCGCAACCTTGGCGGAGGTGATCGTGCCCGTCGTCAGGATCACATGGATATCGCGACGACGGATTTCTCGGATGAGCGGAATGACGGCCGAGGTTTCGCCGACGCTTGCGGCATGGAACCAGATCAGTGGTCCCTGCGGGCGGTTGGCGCTGGCATAGCCCGAGCGCTCCAGTTTGCGGGAACTATCTTCCTTGCCCTTGGCCGCGCGAACCGCGAGATAAGGCCCGATGAATGGATAGACTGCGATTCCACCAAAGCGATAGGCGCTCAAGGCAAGACGCGCCCTGAGGCTACTCATTTCGTTCGCCTCCTATCCCAGCTGATCACCATCAATGCCAAATCCCGATTATCAACCGGCCGAATAAACAGCCGAATTTTCGTTCTTATTGTGTCAAAGATACTGCTTCATGACCGGATTTAAAGCGACGGGGCTGTACCGGATAGAGATATCAAATGCAAAATTCGGTGCGAGGCGCTCAGGATGCCGCTTTTTCCTGCGGATCGAGCAAGCGATGCAGGTGGACAATGAAATAACGCATATGGGCATTGTCAACGGTCTGCTGCGCCTTGGACTTCCATGCCACCAGCGCGCTCCCATAGTCGGGATACATGCCGACGATATCGAGCTCGTTGAGATTGCGGAACTGGACCTCTTCGAGGTTTTCCAATTCACCGCCGAAGACAAGGTGCAGGAGCTGCTTTTTGCCGCTGGTATCAGTCATTTTCGTCTCTTTCTACTGTCGTCCCCCTCCGTCCTTCATCTGCGGGATTTTGACGGAAAGGTCAACCGTCTCGTCGGTTCGATAGTTGACGGAGAAACTCCGGTAATTGCGATGCCGATGCGCCGCAAAGCTCGTCATGCGATACTTCGGCGCGATTGTAGCTGAGGGTATTGCCCGAAAGGTCCACGAGCGCGCCGCCGGCCCGCTCCAGAATGAGATCGGCGGCGGCCAGATCCCAGTCATGCGAGTTGCGCTTGACGATCGTTCCTTCGAGGCGCCCGTCCGCCACCATGGCGAGGCGATAGGCAAGTGACGGCACGTGCTTCACCCGCTCGACCGTCTTGCGGAAATCCGGATCGACGCCCTTCAGCATATCCTCGCCGGTCGCCAGCCGATGGATGTCATCACCGACTCTCTGAGACACGCGGATCGGCTTGCCGTTCTTCAGGGCCTCCCCACCAGCCGTCGCCACGAAAAGCTCGTCAAGCGCCGGCGCGTAGAGCACGCCCGCCACAGGCCGCCCATCGGTGACGACGGCGACGCTGACGCACCAAAGATCCAGGCCCGCAAGAAATCCCCTGGTGCCGTCGATAGGATCGACGACGAAGACGGTCTCGTGCTTCAGACGCTCGGCATCGTCGTCGGTTTCCTCGGAAAGCCAGCCGTAGTCCGGGCGCGCCGAGCGCAATGTGACGGCAAGGCTTTCGTTCGCCGCAAAATCGGCAGCACTGACCGGGGACTGGCCGTTGTTCTTCCACCAGACCTCTGGCGATTGCCGGAAGAAACCGAGAGCGATCTTGCCCGCCTCGAGCGCGGCACCCACGATCAGGTCCACGTCGCTCAATTGGCCGGCCTTGCTATCGATCATTGATTAATTCCAATCTCCGCTCGTTTCTCAGCGGCCTGCCAGCGTCATGCCCTCAATGGCAAGCGTCGGAGCAGCGATGCCGAAATCGCGGTCGATGTCGTTTGCCGGCGTCACGCGCATGAACATGTCCTTCAGGTTGGAGGCGATCGTCACCTCCGAAACCGGGAAGGTCAATTCGCCGTTCTCGATCCAGAAACCGGTGGCGCCGCGGCTGTACTCGCCTGTTATCATGTTGACGCCCTGGCCGATCAACTCGGTAACATAGAAGCCGGTTCCGACGTTGCGGATCAGGTCCTCCGGCGAAATATCGCCCGGCTCCAGCGCCAGGTTGGTGGACGCGGGCGATACGGACGTACCGCCGCGTACGCCGCGGCCGTTGGTCTTCAGTCCGCCGCCGATTTCCCGCGCGGTTGCCGTGGACAGGAACCAGGACTGCAACACGCCGTCCTCGATCATGACGAGCCGCTTGCCCGACACGCCCTCGCCGTCGAAGGGGCGCGAGGATGGGCCACGCACGATCAGCGGATCGTCCGTGATCGAGAGGCCCGATTTCAGCACCTGCTGACCCATCTTGTCGCGCAGGAAGCTGGTCTTGCGGGCGACGGAAGCGCCATTGATCGCGCCGGCAATATGGCCGACGAAGCCGCGGGCGACGCGCGGGTCGAAAACGACGGTGACGTTCTTGCCCGTCGGAACCTGGCGCGGATTGAGCCGTTTGACGACTCGTTCGCCGGCGCGGCGGCCGATCTCCTCGGCCGCATCAAGATCGGCGAAATAGAGGCGGCTGTCGAAATCATAGTCGCGCTCCATGCCGGTGCCTTCGCCAGCAATGACGCTGACGGAGCGCCCGAAGCGCGAGCCCATATAGTGGCCGGCAAAACCATGTGAGGTGACGAGCACGAGGCCGCCCATGCCGGCCGAAGCGCCGGCACCGGAAGAATTGGTGACGCCAGGAACAGCGAGTGCCGCAGCTTCGGTCGCAAGGGCCGCTTCGCGCAGCTGCTCCGTGGAGACCTCGGTCGGATCGAACAGTTCGAGATCGGGATAGCTCTTGGCGAGATCCGCTTCGTCAGCGAGGCAGGCAAAGGGATCTTCCGGAGAAACCTTGGCCATGGCGACCGCGCGTTCGGCAAGAGCGTTGAGATCGAAGCCGGGATTGGCCGAAACACTCGCCACGCGATTGCCGACGAAGACCCTCAGCGAGAAGTCGTCGCTCTCGGAGGATTCCGTGCCTTCGACCTTGCCGAGACGGACGCTGACGGAATGGGCCCTCGACCGCACCACGACGGCATCGGCGGCATCCGCACCGGCTTTCCGGGCGAGGTCGATCAACTGGCTGGCACGGGAAAGCAGAGTGGCGGAATCGATTTCAGAGGTCATGACTTGGCCTTTCCTTCGCGTTCCATTTATTGTGCACTACATAAAGCATCAAGGGCGGCAAAGCCGATTCTTGTTCTAATCCCTTCACGCATGGTTGTTTATCATGACCAAGCGTCGCAACACCGCCTGCCCCACGGAAAGAAACAGACGATGTCCGCCCCCAATACGCTTTTCACTGAAACCCTGCTGCTGCTCGGCGGTGCCGTCGTCACGGCGCCTATCTTCAAGAAACTGGGGCTTGGCACCGTGCTCGGCTATCTCGCCGCCGGCGTTGTGATCGGGCCGATTCTCCACAGCATCAGCGACAGCGAGGCCGTGCTGGCCGTGGCCGAACTCGGCGTCGTCTTCCTGCTCTTCATCATCGGCCTGGAACTGAAGCCGTCCCGCCTCTGGCAGATGCGCCGGGATATTTTCGGTCTCGGCACGGCACAGGTGGTTTTTAGCGGACTTGCGCTGATGGTGGCCGCCTATTTCGGGGGCATTGCTGGCTGGAAGGGCAGCATCATCATCGGCTTCGGCCTGGCGCTTTCCTCGACGGCGTTTGCGATGCAGATCCTCGAGCAACAGGGCGACGTCAACACGAAATACGGCCAGCGCTCCTTCTCGATGCTGCTGCTGCAGGATCTTGCCATCGTGCCGCTGCTGGCGCTGATCACCGTTCTCGACGGCGCGCAGGAAACCGCCAATCCACTGCCAAGTCTCGCCATTGCCATCGGCGCAGTGGCAGCGATGATCATCGCAGGGCGCTATCTGCTGACGCCGCTGTTTCAGGTGATCGCACGCACCGGCGCACGGGAAGCGATGATTGCCGCCGCCCTATTCGTCGTCATGGGATCGGCAACGCTGATGCAGCTTGCCGGCCTCTCCATGGCGATGGGTGCCTTCCTCTCCGGTGTGATGCTGGCCGAATCCTCCTATCGGCATGAGCTGGAAGCAGATATCGAGCCCTTCCGCGGCGTATTGCTCGCCATTTTCTTCATCGCAGTCGGCCTGTCACTGAAACTCGACGTCATCCTCGACAACTGGGTGATGATCGTGCTCGCCGTCCCGGTAATGATGGTCATCAAGGCGGTCGTGATCTATGCGCTCTGCCGGGTCGCAGGCTCGCCGCACAATGATGCCGTCCGCATCGCGGGGCTGCTGCCGCAAGGCGGCGAATTCGGTTTCGTGCTCTTCAGCGCGGCCAGCGCCAGCGGCAATCTTTTCTCGGCGAACACGGCATCGATGCTGATCGCCATCGTGACACTATCGATGGCGCTGACACCGCTCAGTTCCGCGCTGGCGAAACGGCTGGTGAAGGGCGATACGCAGGAAGAGCTGGATGAGGATTTCGAAGGGGCCGGTTCCGATGTGCTGATGATCGGCTTTTCGCGTTTCGGTCAGATCGCCGCACAGATCCTGCTTGCCAGCGGTCGCGACGTGACCGTCATCGATTTCTCCGCCGACCGCATCCGCCAGGCATCGAGCTTCGGCTTCCGGATCTATTTCGGCGACGGCACACGCAAGGACGTGCTGCGCTCTGCTGGTATCGATCGCGCCAAGATCGTCGTCGTCAGCACGCATCTGCGCGAGGTGACGGACAAGATCGTCGAACTTGTGCAGACGGACTATCCGCATGCGCGCCTTTTCGTCCGCTCTTATGATCGTATTCACTCGATCGAGCTGCGTCACAAGGGCGTGGATTATGAGCTGCGCGAGACGCTGGAATCCGGCCTGCTCTTCGGCCGCCGCACCCTGGAAGCACTTGGCGTCAGCGAAGCCGAGGCCTATGAAATCGGCGAGGATATCCGCAAGCGCGACGAGCAAAGGCTCGTACTACAGGTGAGCGAGGGCCTGCAGGCCGGGACAGACATGCTCTATTCGCGCCCGGTCAAGCCCGAACCGCTGGTCAAGCCGAAGCGTGCCGCCGACACCTACAGTGACGCCGACGATCTGGTGGCATTGCCACAAGAAGAGCCGGAGCGGGTTTAGTCGCTTCGTTTGCATAATCCTGGCGAAACACAGCCAGCGGCTTACTGGCGGATACTAATTCTTCGCGGTCATCACCCGGTCGAGCGCGAATTTCAGCTCGTCCTTGACGCCGGCCGACATGGCGAGAATGTCGCGTGCCTTCAGGAAATCGAGGACGCCGGTGCGGCCGATGGTGGGGCGCAGGAAGATTTGCGGTGCCTGCAGCCGCAGCTTCAAGGCAATATTGGACTGCATGGTGAGCTGGCCGGCACCGAACAGGCTCTCGATACGGTTCGGAACCTGTCGGCCGCTGCCTTCCGGCCCGCCGACGACGTCGATGCCGATGATGATATCGGCAAGACCGGCCAAATGTTCATAGGGAACCGGATTCATGATACCGCCATCGATCATTACGCGGTCTCCGAGCTTGACCGGCATGAACACGGCGGGAATGGCCGCAGAAGCGGCGAGCACGGGGAAGAGTTCGCCCTTCTCGATGACGACCTCCGCCTGGTCGTAATAATCGGTCGTGACCACCTTCAGCGGGATATGCAGCTCGGAAAAGCTTTCCGGGATGGCCGGCGGCAGGAAGGTGCGCAGAATGCGTTCGAGATTGAACTGACCGAAGCGGATGCTGCGCATGCTGACCGGCCGCAGGCTCCAGATCTTGTTGAGAACGGCCGGGCGATTACCGACGGTTGCCAGGGTATAATCGCGGATCTCAGCACCGCTCATGCCGACGGCCATGGCCGCGCCCATGATCGAGCCGATGGAGGAGCCTGCTATGGCGACGGGGCGAATGCCGAGCTCGTCCAGCGCCTCGATGATATGAATATGGGCGAGCCCGCGCGCGCCGCCGCAGCCAAAGGCGACTGCGACGCTCGGCGTGCCGGAGGCGGCGAGCGGATAGTCGCTGCCGACGAAATCAGCATAATCGCCCATAGTGTTCTCCTTCCTCCGTCAGGCCGCCAGCGGCTGGTAACGGAAGAAATGCATCTTGCTGTCGCCGAAGGTTCGCTCCTCCAGAAACAGGAAGTCCGATGGCGCGGCAACTGTGACATCGGCGCGCTCCTCGAGGATCGCCAGAGCGCCCGGTACCAGCCAGCCACCGGCGGCAGCGGCCGCGAAAGCCTTCTCGCCCAGCCCCTTGCCGTATGGCGGATCGGCGAAGAGAAAATCGAAGGGCTCGAGATTGCCGACGCTGCCGAGGTCCGTCGCGTCACGACGCAGCATGCGCGTGCGGCCATGCAGGCCGAGCGCATCGATGTTTTCCCAGAGAAGGCCCCTGCCCTCGACGCTGCTTTCCACGAAGAGCACGTGACGGCAGCCCCGCGAGGCTGCCTCCAGCCCGACGGCGCCGGTGCCGGCAAAAACGTCCATCATCCGCGTGCCATCGATGGCCTCGGGATAGGCATGGTTCAGGATGTTGAACAGGCTTTCGCGCGTGCGATCCGCCGTCGGACGAATATCGTTCGACTTCGGCGTTGCAAGCGAGCGACCGCGAAACTCACCGCCGACGATCCTCACCGCGCGTCAGCCCCTGCCGCCCTTGGGGCCGCCCCTGCCGGGGCCACCCCGACCGGAACCGCCGCGCGGACCGCCGGATGGGCGACCTGCGCCACCCGGCTTGCCGCCAAAGCCACGCGAGCCACCGGGCTTTCCGCCCGGCTTACCGCCAAAGGATTTGCCGCCAGGCTTCTTGCCGAAGGGCTTGCCGGCCGGCCGATCGCCGAAGGGTCGGTCACCACGGGGCGGACGATCACCAAACGGGCGATCGCCGCGGGGGCGTTCGGAGCGCTGTTCACCGCCGAAAGACTTGTTGCGCGGACGCTCGTCTCCCTCGGCACGCGGACGCCGGTCGCCACGAGGCTTGTCGCCGAAAGGCCGGTCGCCGCGCGCAGGTCGATCTCCGAAGGACCGTTCGGAGCGGGCTTCACCGTGGAAGGATTTCGCACGAGGACGGTCGCCACTCTCCGACCGAGAACTGCGTTCGCCGCGCGGACGATCGCCAAACGGTCGTTCCCCACGGGCGGGACGATCACCCTGGGGACGATCGCCGCGCGAGCGCTTGCGATCGAAGCCCTCGTCGTCGCCACGCGAGCGGCGCGGTGCTTCCTCGCTCGAACGGATCCATTCACCGTCACCCTCGTCGACGCGATTGATGCGGACGCGCGGGCCTTCATCCGCACGGTCGAAGCCGCTGCGCTGTGGGCGTTCAATCTCGCCACGGCGGGAGGCGGTCTTTGCATTCTTGGCGGCCTTCGCTGCCGCCTTTTCACCGAGCGGGCGGGCGCCTGGCGCCATCCAGACGTTGGCGCTGCGGCGCGGGCCGAGCGGCTGGCGCTTCGCCCGGTCGTCGTCCTTGTGACTACTATCGCGACGATCATCACGCTTGGCATCGCGTTTGGTATCGAGATGGCTAAGCGCACGCTCGCGCTTGTCCTCGGGACGCTCGCGACGCGGGCGCTCTTCCTTGGCCGTGCGAGCCGGCTTCCCAGCATCCGCCTCTTCCGGCTCGGCAACCGCCGGGGCATTGTAAAGCGGCGCGTCGAAATTCGCCTTGGCATCTTCGACTAGGCGCGGACCGAGCTGATCGCGCAGCGTGCGGCCGCGCACCTCGAGCACATGGCCTTCCGGCAACTCGCCGAGCTGGAACGGGCCATAGGAGATGCGGATCAGGCGGTTCACCTCGAGACCAAGAGCGCCGAGCACGTTCTTGATTTCGCGATTCTTGCCTTCGCGCAGGCCCATGGTGATCCAGACGTTGGACCCTTGCGTGCGATCAAGCGTCGCGTCGATCGAGCCGTAAAGCACGCCGTCGACAGCAATGCCTTCCTTCAGCTTGTCGAGCGCTTCCTGATCGATCTCGCCATGAGCGCGCACGCGGTAGCGGCGCAGCCAGCCGGTGGTCGGCAATTCCAGAACACGGGCAAGGCCGCCGTCATTGGTCAGCAGCAGCAAACCTTCGGTGTTGATATCGAGACGACCGATCGACATGACGCGCGGCAGCTCGTCCGGCAGATTGTCGAACACCGTCGGGCGGCCCTCCGGATCGGCATTGGTGGTCACGAGGCCTGCCGGCTTGTGATAGAGCCACAGGCGGGTGCGCTCGATGCCGCGGATCGGCACGCCGTCGACCTCGATCTTGTCGGCGAGCGTCACATTGACCACGGGCGTATCGAGGAGCACGCCGTTGAGCTTGACGCGGCCATCCAGGATCATGCGCTCGATATCGCGGCGAGACGCCACGCCGGCGCGCGCCATCACCTTGGAAATGCGCTCGGCCTTTCCATCCTCGACCGCGGTCGCTTCCGCAGCTTTAACGGCTGCGGCCTTCGCAGGCTTCGCGCCATCGCGCTTTATCGTCTTCTTGTCGCCAGCAAAGGGTTTAGACCCAGGCCGCTTGGGCTTGTCATTCATCGTCATTTGTTGTTTGCCTGAATTTTTAACGCGTGTTCCTATCAGGTCACGCCCTTGCGGTTAAGTGGAAAAACTTGAATGGCGGCTATAAATCAATTCATGGAGCTTGCTTTGGCCGAAGCGCGCCGCGCTGGAGAACGTGGCGAAGTGCCGATCGGCGCCGTCATCGTGCTCGGCAACAAGGTCATCGCTGCGGCCGGCAACCGCACCCGCGAGCTCAACGACGTCACCGCCCATGCCGAAATCGTCGCCATCCGCCTGGCCTGCGAGGAACTGGGCCGGGAGCGTCTTGCGGGCGCCGATCTCTACGTCACGCTGGAACCTTGCACCATGTGCGCCGCGGCCATTTCATTCGCGCGCATCCGCCGTCTCTATTATGGTGCCGAAGATCCGAAGGGCGGCGGTGTCGACAATGGCGTGCGCTTCTATCGTCAACCAACCTGTCACCATGCGCCGGAGGTCTATTCCGGCCTCGGCGAAACCGCATCCGCCGACATCCTCAGAGCTTTCTTCCAAGCGAAACGCTCCGAAGACTGAAAAGCGGCGCTGTAACACTTTAAAATTCTGCATAATCTTCCCTTAAATCGATTCCGATTCAAGGATTATGCAGCTGCCGCCGCCTTGAAATCTTTTTACTGGAAAGGCTTCCACCAGCTGCTGTTGTTGGTCTGCTGCGCAGCCTCGGCATCCTTCTTGCGCTTCTTTTCCTTCTTCGACTCGGGCGTGCCGAGATCGTTCAAAGCAGCCTGATCGGATACCTGGCGATATTGCTGCGGCGGGTCGATCAGATAGCGACGCTGATCGATATAGGTGCCGGCCTGGTCTTGACGGGCAGCGCGATAGGCAGCCGTCTGCTGCGCTTCGCTCAGATGGTTCTTGGCGCTGTCGGCCTGAGCCAGCGGCGAGCGATAGTTGACGTCGTTCTTCTTCTCGTCGGCTTCTGCGGCAAGGCGCTTGCGGGCATCTTCCGGCGATTCCAGCCAGGCCGGGTTGTCCTTGCTGGCCAGCGACTGCTGCGGCTGAGTCAGAGTGTTCTTGTCGCCACCAATAACCAGACCAGGTCTGTTCGGGTATTTTACACCCTTGTCCTTCGGCGTTGCGGCAGAAACGGAGGCGATATCGCCGAGGTCATCGAGGAGCTGGACGCCGGCCGTCTTGTCGGTGCCGTAAGTCGGGCTGCTAAGGCAACCGGACATGGCGCCGCAGCCAACCACAAGTGCCGCCAAGCTGACGCCGACACGAACCTTATGCATCGCTCTCATGAAAACCCTTCCCAGCCATGCCGGAATAAACGCAATAGGACCCCATTCAACGGCAACTGCCGTAAAATTCAGGCCATTTTCAGGCAGCTTTTACCGGATGAATGCCGCAAAGGCAATTCATCCGGCAACTTTCTTCAGTTGACAGCCATCAGCTCGCGCAGTGCCGCCGCATCGCGAGCCGACACATCCGGGTATTCCGGATCCGAGCCGACATCCGTGGTGATGCGCCACGAACGGGCGCATTTGCGGCCTTCGGCAAGCTTGGGCACGACGCTGACCTTCGCGGCGTCGTCGAGACGGAAGGCATCCGCAGGCCCCTGTTCGCCAAGGATGGTGATACCGGAGGTGATGCAGATTTCGGAGAAGTCCTGCCCTTCGAGCACCTTCAACAGCTCGGGATCGGCGACGTAGACCACCGGGGCAGCCTCCAGCGAGGAGCCGATGCGCTTGTCCTTGCGCTCGATTTCCAGCGCGCCGGTGACGACGCTGCGCACAGCGCGGATCTTCTTCCACTTCTCGGCCAGCGCCTCGTTCTTCCATTCGGCCGGAACGGTGACGAACTGCTCGAGATGAACGGAAACCGCCGACGGATTGCGCGAGAGCCAAGCCTCTTCCGTGGTGAAGGGCAGCATCGGCGCCAGCCACGTCACCATGCAATCGAAGATCGTGCGGATAACGGCGAGAGCGGCACGGCGGCGCAGGCTCGACGGCGCATCACAGTAGAGCGCATCCTTGCGAACGTCGAAGTAGAAGGCCGACAGCTCGACATTGGCGAAATCGATCAAGGCGCGGGCGATGCGCTTGAAGTCGAAGGCGTCGTAGCTTTCGCGCACCAGCTCGTCGAGCTCGGCGAGACGGTGCAGCATCAGCTGCTCAAGCTCCGGCATGTCGGCATAGGCGATCACTTCGCCCTTATCGTGCGCCAGCGTGCCGAGCATCCAGCGGATGGTGTTGCGCAGCTTGCGATAGGCATCGACATTGGTCTGGATGATAGCCTTGCCAAGGCGCTGATCTTCCCAGTAGTCCGTGGTCATGACCCAGAGGCGCAGGATATCGGCGCCAGCGTCCTTCATCACGTCCTGCGGGGCAACGACGTTGCCGAGCGACTTCGACTGTTTGCGGCCCTGTTCGTCCATGGTGAAGCCATGCGTGACGACCGTATCGTAAGGCGCACGGCCGCGGGTCGCGGCACTTTCGAGCAGCGACGAGTGGAACCAGCCGCGATGCTGGTCGGAGCCTTCGAGATAGACATCCGCCGGCCACTTCAGGTCCGGGCGGTCTTCCAGCGTGAAGGTGTGGGTCGAACCGGAATCGAACCATACGTCGAGGATGTCCATGACCTGCGTCCAGGGCTCGTTGGCCTTCTCGCCAAGGAAGCGCTCGCGCGCGCCTTCCGCGAACCAGGCATCGGCGCCTTCCTGCTCGAAAGCCTCGAGGATACGGGCATTCACGCCGTCATCCTGCAGGATGTTGCCCTGCTCGTCGACGAAGATCGCGATCGGCACGCCCCAGGCGCGCTGGCGCGACAACACCCAATCCGGGCGCTGTTCGATCATGGCGCGCAGGCGGTTCTGGCCGGCAGCCGGCACGAAGCGGGTGTCGTCAATCGCCTTCAAGGCGCGCGAACGCAGCGTCGAACCGTCAGCGAAGTCCTTGTCCATATAGACGAACCACTGCGGCGTGTTGCGGAAAATGACCGGCTTTTTCGACCGCCAGGAATGCGGATAGGAATGCTTCAGCCTGCCGCGCGCAAACAGCGTGTTCGTCTCGATCAGCGCCTTGATGACGAGATCGTTGGCATTGCCCTTCTTGCCGTTGTCGTCCATGACGCGGCCGCCTTCGAAGCCGGGGGCATCGGCGGTGTAGAAGCCCGCGTCATCGACCGGGAACGGGATGGCGGAGGAGATGCCACGCTTTTCGAGATCGCGTGCATGCGACATCCAGGCATCAAAGTCCTCGCGGCCGTGGCTGGGTGCGGTGTGCACGAAGCCCGTACCGGCATCATCGGTGACGTGATCGCCATCGAGCAGCGGCACCTTGAAGCCATAACCGAGCGAGACAAGCGGGTGCGCGCAGGTGACTGCGGCCAGATCGGCAGCGGTCACATCCGCCAGTCGCTTGTATTGCAGCTTTGCCTTGGCGAAGGATTCCTCGGCGAGCTTGTCGGCAAAGATCAGCTTCTCGCCGGGACGCGGACCGAAATCATTGGCGGCTTCCGTGACCTCATAGAGGCCATAGGACACGCGCGAGGAGTATGCGATCGCGCGATTACCGGGGATCGTCCAGGGAGTGGTCGTCCAGATGACGACGAAGGCACCGGCGAGATGCGCCGGGCCTTCAGCCACCGGGAACTTCACCCAGATCGTGTCACTCTCGACATCGGCATATTCGACTTCGGCTTCGGCAAGCGCCGTGCGCTCGACCACCGACCACATGACCGGCTTGGAGCCGCGATAAAGCTGACCGGTGCGGGCGATCTTCAACAGTTCGCCGGCGATGCGGGATTCCGCATGGAAATTCATGGTCAGATAGGGATTGTCGAAATCGCCCGTGATGCCCAAGCGCTTGAACTCCTCAGACTGGATCTTGATCCAGCCGGCGGCAAAGTCGCGGCATTCCTGGCGAAACTCGTTCACCGGGACCTCGTCCTTGTTCTTGCCCTTCTCGCGGTACTTTTCCTCGATCTTCCATTCGATCGGCAGACCGTGGCAATCCCAGCCGGGAACGTAGTTGCTGTCATAGCCGCGCATCTGGAACGAGCGGGTGATGACGTCCTTCAGGATCTTGTTCAGCGCATGGCCGATGTGGATATGGCCATTGGCGTAGGGCGGGCCGTCATGCAGCACGAACTTTTCGCGGCCGGCGGCGGAAGCGCGCAGCTTCTTATAAAGGTTCATCTCCTCCCAGCGCTTCACCAGTTCCGGCTCCTTCTGCGGCAGCCCGGCGCGCATCGGAAAATCGGTTTCCGGCAGGTAAAGGGTCTTGGAGTAATCCATCTTTTCAACGGTATCGGTCATAGTCGTGACAATTGCCTCGGTGTCTCGGGCGTCTTGCGCCTGAACTGGCGCAGCCATATGGGGATTTTTCGGCGGCGGAAAGCGCCTCTTGAACGAGACGCCAAAAACCCGGACCTTCCGGCAGCTTAGAGCGCGCGGAAGGCCGGGCCAATAATTCGTATCGATAGGCTCAGCCGAAATTGGGTCATGGTCGCCGGTTCATAGGCGTTTTTTCCAAGGAAAGGAAGAGGAAACAACGCAGCCGGCATAGAGAATGGCCGCGAACGTTTCCATCCGCGGCCATATGGGCATTGTTCGGATCAGGCCCGTGCTTCCGCCCGCGCCGGCATCACCGCATTGACGATGATCGCCACGACGATATTGGCGAGAAGCGCCAGCAGTCCGGTGTAGACAGTGAAACCCGCTTCGCCGAGGGGGACCATATGCAGCGGCTTCCAGCCGGCATCCCAGACCAGATAGGTGCCACCAAAGAAGCCGACGAACCAGCCGACAAGCAGAGCCGGCGCACGGAACCACTTGGTGTAGAGGCCGAAGACCAGGGCCGGCAGCGTCTGCAGGATCCAGATGCCGCCGAGCAGCTGCAGATCGAGCGCGAATTGCGTCGGCAGGAAAATGATGACCAGAAGTGCGCCGATCTTGACGACGAGCGAGGTCATCTTGGCAACCTTTGCCTCGCCGGCATCGGAAACCTGCGGATCGACATAGGCCTTCCAGAAGTTGCGGGTGAAGAGATTGGCAGCGCCAATGCTCATCACGGCCGCGGGAACGAGCGCGCCGATGGCGATGGCCGCGAAGGCGAAACCTGCAAACCAGCTCGAGAACAGCGTCTGGAATAGCGCCGGAACGACATCGTTCGGGCTATCCAGCTTCAGTTGCGCCGCATGGCCCATATAGCCGAGCAGTGCCAGGAGACCGAGCAGCAGCGTATAGGCCGGCAGCAGCACCGCATTCTTGCGGATGGTATTGCCGCTGTTGGAGGCAAAGATGCCGGTCAGCGTATGCGGATACATGAAGGCCGCCAACGCGGAGCCGAGCGCCAAAGTCGCGTAGGCGACGTACTGGTTGCCACCGAGCAGGAGGCTGCCCGCGCCCTTGGCCTTGAAATCCGCATCGGCGGCCGCAAAGACATTGGCATAACCGCCGAGCTTGGCTGGAATGAGCGCAATCGCCGCGATCACCACGATATAAATCATGATGTCCTTGACGAAGGCGATCAGCGCCGGGGCGCGAAGGCCAGCCGAATAGGTATAGAGCGCCAGGATGATGAAGGCGACGGCAAGCGGCAATTCGCCATGAAGTCCGAGCGCCTTGAACACCGCCGTCATGCCGACGAGCTGCAGGGCAATGTAGGGCATGGTGGCGATGACGCCCGTCAGAGCGACCGCCAGTTCCAGCGCCCGCGAGCCATATTGCCCGTGGACGACATCGCCTGCCGTGACATAGCCGTAGTCCTTCGCCCGCCTCCAGAGAAGCGGCATGACCATGAAGACGAACGGGTAGACGACGATCGTATAGGGCAGCGCGAAGAAGCCATAGGCACCGACAGTGTAGACCAGGGCTGGAACTGCGATGACCGTATAGGCGGTGTAAAAGTCGCCGCCGACGAGGAACCAGGTGATCCAGGTGCCGAAGGTGCGGCCGCCAAGACCCCATTCATCAATATGGGCAAGAGTCTTCGGTCGGCGCCAGCGGGCAGCGACAAAGCCCATGACGGTCACGAGGGCCAGGAAGAAGATGAAGACGGCAAGAGCTGTCGGATCGATATCAGTCATCATGGCGCATGCTCCGATAGGCGATCCAGGTCAGGAAGGCGGTGATCGGCACCCAGGCCAGCTGATACCAGTAGAAGAAGGGGAAACCCAACAGCACCGGATCGTGGCTGTTGTAGAAGGGGACCCAAAGCAAGCCTATGTAGGGAATGACGAGCAGCCAGCAGGCCGCCGTCCCGAAACGTTTGTCCATGTCCGATACCTCTCACGCGGTGTCTGCGCGCCACCTTGTTGCAGTTGTCAGAGTGGAAGGGGTGCATCAGTCTGCGATTGCAATGTAGGCCCTAGGACCGGAGCCGAGGAGCTTTGGCTATGCAGAGCCAGACCAACGGATGTGAATTCCTCCCAACGGCCCGCCTGCGGGCAGCCGCTGATAAAGTCCTACGGCGAGTCTACCGTCCGAACAAGATATTAGCTGATACGAAATCGCCGAACCTACCCAGAAGTGGGTAGGCGGACGTCAGCCCGCCGCGGTTGCGATGCCGTGGTCAAGCGCGTAGCGGATCAGACCGGCGGTCGTTGCGATGCCAAGCTTCTTCTTCAAGTTCTTGCGATGCGTTTCCGCCGTCGCGGGCGTGATCTGAAGTTCTTCGGCAATCTCGCGATTACTCCTGCCTGTAACGATCAAGCCCAGAATGCGCCGCTCGCGCGGGGTCAGCGGATCAGCCTCATTTTGCGCCCTGTCTGCCACCAGTATGTCGCGAACGCCGGACGAGAAATAAGTCCCGCCGGCTGCTACCGTCTCGATGGCGCAGACGACTTCATCCGTCGAAACATCCTTGAGGATATATCCGACCGCACCGCGCATGATCGACGAGGAGATGTATTCTCGGCTGTCATGCATGGATAGCATCACGATCCGCGTCTCCGGAAGCTCCCGGCGAAAGAGCTCGATCGCCTCGATACCGCTCAGCTTCGGCATATTGATATCCATCAAGGTAACCTGCGGGAGCGTCCGTCGTCCGACCTCCAGGCCGATCTGCGCAAGGTTTGCCGTCCCGACCACCTCTATGTGGTCAAACGTCTCCAGCACGGCTTTCAATCCGTCCAACACCACGGGATGATTGTCGATCAACAGAACACTGATCCTGTCGCTTTTCATGCCGCATCCACCTTTGCTCTTGGCGAGGCATTGGCCGATTTCGGCAGCATCGCAATCAGTGTCGTACCATCGGCCTTGCTCTGGACGAGAAGCAGGCCGCGGAAATGTGCCATACGCTCCTGCATGTTCCTCAGCCCAAGTCCGCCTTTGCCGTCGCCAGTGCCGTCAAAACCAATGCCGTTGTCCGAAATTCTCAAGCGTGCACGCCCGCGATCACTCCAAAGTTTGATCGCAAGAACCGTCGCCCCGGAATGGCGCTCCACATTGTTCAAGGCCTCCTGCGTGACACGGTAGAGCGCGGTATTGGCTTCCGGCTTCAGCATGCTGGTGAAGCCGGAAGCCTCGATCTCGGTTGCGATCCCGGTCCGCTCGGCGAAATTGTTCGCGAGCGCGGTCAGCGCCGCCGTCAAGCCAAGATCATCGAGCACGCGGGGACGCAGATCATGCGAGAGCCGCCTGATGTCCTTGATTGCGCTGTTCAGGGTATCGATACCCTTCTCGATCGTCGTGGCGGCATCATCGACCTGGTTTCGTACCTTGCGGTTGGCAAGGTCCATGACATAGCGCACGCCGAGGAGATTCTGCGACACGCCATCGTGCAGTTCACGCGCAAGGCGGGCGCGTTCCTCCTCCTGCGTATCAATCACTCTTTGCGTCAGCTCCTTCAGCCGACCATCGGCCATGCGTCGCTCACGGAAGGTCAAGAGCATGCAAGTCGTGAAGACGACCAGAACAGCAGGGACGGCAATGAGTGTGACGACGACAAAGGTTCCTTTTATGTTTGCCCGCATGGCGGCATTGGCCGCAGCAGTCTGGGTAAAAATATCATCCAGATAGACGCCGGTTCCGACAACCCAGTGCCATTTATCAAGGCCGACAGCGAATGAGAGCTTATCGGCGACACGGCCGGTGGAAGGCTTCTCCCATTTGTACTGGTGCAGGCCCCCGCCGGCTTTTGCGGTCTTGATGAGCTCCGCGATGACCTTGTCGCCGTCCGGATCGGTCAAATCGATCCAATTGCGCCCGTTACGAAATCTCTCGCGCGGATGAACGATGTTGTTGCCATCATAGTCGTAGACGAAGAAGTATCCGTCCGGGCCATAATCAAGCGACGTCAGGATCGCGGCTACCTTGTCCTTAGCGGCTTGATCGTCCGGGGCTGCGTCCCGATAGATCGCCTGAATGGCCGACACGGCAAGATTTGTAAGGTTGACGATCTCCGTTTCCTTCGCCCTCAGCATGTTCTGTTCGAAGGTCTCGATATTGCTCTTGGTAAGATTGGTCGACTGCCAGGTAATGAAGGCAGTGATTGCCAGGATCGAGATGACGAGAGGCGCGAGCGCGAGCGCAATAATCTGGTTGCGTAGTGTCAACGATTGCTCCTCCCAAAAACCGGCGCGGAACAATGATCCTTGTCGGGCATGAATTCAACAGTCTCTTGGCGGCGTTGATGTCAGCCCGAAATCGGAGCGATGATACGAGGCGGAAAACCTTTTCCACCCCATCACTTCGCGAATATCAGTCGAAGGCGATGGCGCGATCAAGCTCGCTGAGCGGCTGGACGCCGGCAAGCAGCGCGCGTGCTTCGTCCTCATCCTTGCGGATCTGCGCGACCAGCGGGTCGAGACCTTCGAACTTCAGTTCGGGGCGGAGATAGCCAAAGAAGGAAACCGAACAGACCTGTCCGTAGAGATCGCCGCTGAAATCGAAGACAAAGGTCTCCAGCAGCGGCGCGCCGTTATCCGTCACCGTCGGGCGCCGGCCGTAGCTGGCGACGCCATCGCGGACGACACCATCGGCCGTTCGGAAGCGAACCGCATAGATGCCTGCCCTCAGCGATGACTCCGGCGGCAGCTGCATATTTGCCGTCGGGAAGCCGAGCGTGCGGCCGAGCTTCTCGCCGCCGATAACGGGCGCCTGAACGGTATAGCGATAGCCAAGCAGACCGGCGGCTTGGGCGACATCGCCTTCCGCGAGCAGCGCACGAATGCGGCTCGACGAGATGACCTCCGTGTTTTCGTCGCGGAAGGCATCGATCAGCGTCACGCCGAAACCATTGTGACTGCCAGCATTCATGAGGAAGGCGGGGCCTCCCTGGCGATCATGGCCGAAATGGAAATCGAAGCCAGTGACGACTTCCGACGCGTGCAGCCAGTCGATCAGGATCGAGTGGACGAACTCGTCCGCCGAACGCTGCGAGAAGGTGCGATCGAAGGGATATTCGATGACGGCGTTGAAGCCGAGCGCTTCGAGGAGACGTGCTCGGAGCGGCGCAGGCGTCAGACGGAAAACAGGCTGATCGGGCTTGAAGACGGTGCGCGGATGCGGCTCGAAGGTGAGCACCAGCGCCGGCACGCCGCGCTCCCTGGCGATCTCCAGCGCACGTGTCAGCACAGACTGATGGCCGCGGTGCACACCGTCGAAATTGCCGATGGCGACCACCCCGCCCTTCAGGGCATCGGGAAGCGGCTCGCGGGTTTCGTTGCGATGGAAAACGGTCATCGACTGCCACTCTCCTCAGACAAGGCGCGGCATCCACCACTTCGGCGAGGCCTGCTCGCGCGCCAGGAAGGCGCCGAGCGCGGCCTCATCCGTATGCCCCTCGACGACATATTCGCGGGCGTGGATGCCATGGCTGATATAAAGAAGATCGAGGCCGTAATCGAGTGCGCCGCGCACGTCGGTCGGCATGCCGTCGCCGATCGCCACGACACGCGACAGCGGAAACTCGCTTTTCACCTCGCGGGCCGCCGCGATCGCGGCATCGTAGATCGGCTGGTGCGGCTTGCCGGCGATGCGCGTCTGGCCACCAAGCCGCTCATAATAGGCGGCCATAGCGCCGGCGCAGGGGATCATGCGGTGGCCGCGCTCGACCACAAGATCCGGATTGGCGCAGATCAGCGGCACCTTGCGAGCCGACCAGGCCGTCAGCATGTCGGTATAATCGTCAGGTGTTTCGGTCTCGTCGTCAAAGAAACCGGTGCAGACGATGCTTTCGGCCTCGCCAGCGTCGACGCGCTGAACGTCAAGGCCTTCCAGGATGCCGATGTCACGCTCGGGGCCGAGCAGAAACACCTTTTTCGGTCCCTCGGCAATCAGCCTGCGGGTGACATCGCCCGAGGTGATGATGCGATCGTAAACGCTGTCGGGAACCCCGATCGCACGCAGCTGCTCGACGACCTTCGGAGCGACGCGTGGAGAGTTGGTGATGAGGACGACAGCAAGGCCTTCGCCGCGGGCCGCTTCGAGCGCGATGGAGGCCTCCTTGTAGGCCATGACGCCGTTATGGAGCACGCCCCAGACATCGCAGAGCGCAACATCATAAAGTCCGCCGATGTCGCGAAAGCTCTCGATCCGTTTGCCCATGCCATCCTCGCATCAAATAAATCACGGGCTGACATCGCAAACCGGCCGGCAAATTACAAGAGCGGCATGCAAGGTTTTTGCGTCGCACAAGGCCTGAGAAGCAGACATGTGCAAGCTCGGCGAGCGGCAAGATTGCGCAGCGGAAGCAACAGCATGACGCTCTCGAAAAGGTGCGACCTGACCCTTTCTGAAGAGGGGAAAATGAGAGGAACTTCGCAACGACGTGCTACACGCCACTGCCATGGGCGTTAATCATCCTCAAAACAAGCCGTTACGCGCCGCAAAAAATTCACAGTGCTGTCCTTGACTCGTCCGGAAGCCACCCCTAAATCACCGTCGCTAGCACTCTCCAAGGATGAGTGCTAACAAAATCCATACGGATCTCCGCTGATCCGTGAATGTCATTTGATCGAGGGATTAGACAATGGCAAGCACCAATTTCCGCCCCCTTCATGACCGCGTCGTCGTTCGCCGCGTCGAGTCGGAAGAAAAGACCAAGGGTGGCATCATCATTCCCGATACCGCCAAGGAAAAGCCGCAGGAAGGCGAAATCGTCGCCGTCGGCTCCGGCGCTCGCGATGAATCCGGCAAGGTCGTAGCACTCGACGTCAAGGTTGGCGATCGCGTTCTGTTCGGCAAGTGGTCCGGCACCGAAGTCAAGCTCAACGGCGAAGACCTTCTGATCATGAAGGAAGCCGACATCATGGGCATCATCGGCTAATCCGGCCGGTTCCCTTTTCCGATACAGCTGACGGGCCTTAAAGCCCGGAAAACGCGAATTCAGGAGTTTCAAACATGGCAGCTAAAGAAGTAAAATTCGGCCGCAGCGCCCGCGAAAAGATGCTTCGTGGCGTCGACATCCTCGCTGACGCAGTGAAGGTCACGCTCGGCCCGAAGGGTCGTAACGTCGTTATCGACAAATCCTTCGGCGCTCCGCGCATCACCAAGGACGGCGTTTCCGTCGCCAAGGAAATCGAACTCGAAGACAAGTTCGAGAACATGGGCGCCCAGATGGTCCGCGAAGTCGCTTCGAAGACCAACGATGTCGCTGGTGACGGCACCACCACCGCAACCGTTCTTGCCCAGGCAATCGTTCGCGAAGGCGCCAAGGCTGTTGCAGCCGGCATGAACCCGATGGATCTGAAGCGCGGCATCGACCTCGCTGTTGCAGAAGTCGTCAAGGACCTGCTCGCCAAGGCCAAGAAGATCAACACTTCGGAAGAAGTTGCCCAGGTCGGCACGATCTCCGCAAACGGCGAAAAGCAGATCGGTCTCGATATTGCCGAAGCCATGCAGAAGGTCGGCAACGAAGGCGTCATCACGGTTGAAGAAGCCAAGACCGCCGAAACCGAACTCGAAGTCGTTGAAGGCATGCAGTTCGACCGCGGCTACCTCAGCCCCTACTTCGTAACCAACCCGGAAAAGATGGTGGCCGACCTCGAAGACGCCTTCATCCTCCTGCACGAGAAGAAGCTCTCGAACCTGCAGGCCATGCTCCCGGTTCTCGAAGCCGTCGTTCAGACCGGCAAGCCGCTCCTCATCATCGCTGAGGACGTCGAAGGCGAAGCGCTTGCGACCCTCGTCGTCAACAAGCTGCGTGGCGGCCTGAAGATCGCTGCTGTCAAGGCTCCGGGCTTCGGCGATCGCCGCAAGGCCATGCTGGAAGACATCGCCATCCTGACAGGCGGCACTGTCATCTCCGAAGACCTCGGCATCAAGCTCGAGTCTGTCACCCTCGACATGCTCGGCCGCGCCAAGAAGGTTTCGATCTCCAAGGAAAACACCACGATCGTCGACGGCGCTGGCGCCAAGTCCGACATCGAAGGCCGTGTTGCCCAGATCAAGGCCCAGATCGAAGAAACCACCTCTGACTACGACCGCGAAAAGCTGCAGGAACGCCTTGCAAAGCTCGCTGGCGGCGTTGCCGTTATCCGCGTTGGCGGCTCGACGGAAATCGAAGTCAAGGAAAAGAAGGACCGCATCGACGACGCTCTGAACGCGACGCGCGCTGCCGTTCAGGAAGGCATCGTACCGGGCGGCGGTACCGCTCTGCTGCGTTCTTCAGTCAAGATCTCGGTCAAGGGCGAAAACGAAGACCAGGAAGCCGGCATCAACATCGTTCGCCGTGCTCTGCAGTCCCCGGCTCGCCAGATCGCTGAAAACGCTGGTGACGAAGCTTCGATCGTTGTCGGCAAGATCCTCGACAAGAACGAAGACAACTGGGGCTACAACGCTCAGACGGGTGTTTACGGCGACATGATCGCCATGGGCATCGTCGACCCGGTCAAGGTCGTTCGCACGGCTCTGCAGGATGCAGCTTCGGTTGCTTCGCTGCTGATCACCACCGAAGCCATGATCGCCGAACTGCCGAAGAAGGATGCCCCTGCTGGCATGCCGGGCGGCATGGGTGGCATGGGCGGCATGGACATGATGTGATAGGCCAACAGGCCTAATCGCAGGAATGTCCATAAAGCTTCGCCCATGCACTTCAGTGCTTCAGGCCGCCAAGCGGCCTGAAGTGGCGGCATGGATATGATGTGATGGGCCAACGGCCTGTTGCGATTGTTCAATCCGACATCCAGAATTGATGAAGGGCGGCCCTCGGGTCGCCCTTTTTAATTGTGCCGAAACTGTACAACTGCAATCCCTGCAAGATTCTATCGTGTTGCAAATTTTGCAACTTGCCCATTGCTGTTTTCGAAAAAGCCCCTATAACTCGCAGCGCAGCGATTTTGGAGAGTTAGCTGCAATACACGTAATTTTTACTTCTTTTGGACAGGCTTAACCTGCGGCTTGGCATGATCATAACCTTGCGCGCTGGCGCTGTCCTGATTTATTACTTGAAATGACTTCATAAACTGGAACGCCATCCCGAAAAGCATTGTCGACAGCGGACTAGTGGAGGCACGCCTCGGCCATAAGCTGCGGCGCAAAATGCAGGGAGACCCTCCATCCGGGGAAATACGGAATTGAAGTGAGGCGCGGGGAACCATGCGCTCTTGTGGGGATCATCTTGTTCAAGATTGCCAAAGCCAATTTTTCCGCACCGTTTGCTCCCGGCTCGCTGGAGTTCGAAGGCCATGACCCCGATCTTCTGGCACAATTCTGTGTTTCCGAGGGATGGACGGGCGATCTTTCAAGCGGCATCATCAAACTTGGGCAGTGGAGCACGATGCTGCACGGGCTGAGCTCCTCGGAATGTGGCTTGCTGAGCCTCATGCATTGCTATGATCCGCACGATCGAGCGCGTATCCTCGATCTCTTCGAGCAGGCGGCAACCGCAAACTCTTCTTTCTGTTATTCCACGACGACGCTCGGCACCGGCGGCCATCGCCAGCCGGTCTTTTGCGTTGGCGAATCCGTTGCTGCCGACAAGCAACGTGCCGGCAGCATGGTCGGCGTCTTCCTGTTTCCACGCTTCAAGCTGGAACCGGGCAGCCAGCTCGCCACCCGGCAGTAAACGACTGTCGATGATGGTCGGGTGAGTTCGCCTGACCAGTTACTTGGTTCAACCTGATCAATCCCGCTTGGGAATGCTGAGACCACGCTGGCTTGCCGGGCGCGCAAGGGCTCGCTCCAGCCAGGCCATGACCGAGGGGAAACTTTCGAACTCCAGAACCTCGCGGCCGCCATAGAAGATGTCGACGCCGCGGACCCAGGGGAAAGTGGTGATGTCGGCGATGGTGTATTCATCGCCCATGATCCATTCGCGTCCTTGCAGGCGGCTCTCGAGAACGCCGAGCAGGCGCTTGGCTTCATCGCGATAACGCTCGACCGGATAGGAGTTATTGGCGACTTTTTCGGCGGCGAATTTGAAGAAATGGCCGAACTGGCCGAACATCGGGCCGACGCCGGCCATCTGGAAGAAAACCCATTCCAGCGTTTCGTAGCGCCTGGCTGCGTCGCTTGGCATGAGCTTGCCGGTCTTCTCCGCCAGATAGACCAGGATCGCGCCGGATTCGAACAGACCGATCGGCTTGCCGTCGGGACCATTGGGATCGATGATCGCAGGAATGCGGCCATTCGGATTCAGCGAAACGAATTCCGGAGATTTTTGGTCGTTGGTGCCGAAGGAAATCAGATGCGGCTCATAGGGCAGACCAAGCTCTTCCAGCGCGATCGACACCTTGACGCCGTTCGGGGTCGGCAGCGAGTAGAGCTGGATAATATCCGGATTGCTGGCAGGCCAGCGTTTCGTGATCGGAAAGGACGACAGATCGGCCATGGGCTTGCTCCTGAAGGCTATGATTTGACAACTGATTTGCCGCCACAATAGCCGATAGGGCTTGGATGGGAAGTGTTATCTCAGCGGCCCATTGTTCAATGATTGTGAACTAATTGTGCGCAGTTGTTTATCTTTCCAACCTTTCAAAAATCACGAATATCTGTCTCCAGAAATTGTCGCCACCCGATCCCGAGTGAATTTACTGGAGACTGTCATGTCCAACACCAACAACATCATCATTCTTGTGGCGCGCATCCTGCTCGCCTTCATGTTCATCTTCGCCGGTTTCGGCAAACTGACCGATCCGGCCGGCACGGCTGGCATGATTGCCGGCGCCGGTATGCCTGCTGCAACGCTGCTTACCTATCTTGCCGGCGCGTTTGAATTCGTCACCGGCGTCTGCGTCCTCATCGGCTTCCAGGTCCGTATCGTCGGCTGGCTGCTCGCCCTCTTCTGTGTCTTCACCGGCGTCGTCTTCCACCTGGGTACCGTCAACGTTCCGGACTTCCCGGCTGCCGCCAATGGCTGGATCAATGGCCTGAACTCGGCTAATTTCATGAAGAACATCACGCTCGCCGGCGCCTACATCATGCTCGCCACCTACGGCGCAGGCGTCTACTCGGTCGACGCACGCCGCGGTGCCTACGCCGCCGCCTGATTGCCGCATGTTTCCCAAGACAAAAGGCCCGCCGGAATTCCGGCGGGCCTTTTCGCATGAATAGGAAATTGGAAAGTCAGAGCGCCCTGCGCACGGCAGATATGATGCGGTCGACCATCGGATCGCCATTGTGGCTCTCCTTGCGGGCACGCACCAGACACGCCTCAGAGCGCAGGATGACGCCATCCGACAGGACCTTCAGATGGTTCGCCCTAAGCGTCGAGCCGGTGGAGGTGATGTCGACGATGATGTCGGCCGAGCCGGCAGCGGGTGCCCCTTCCGTCGCACCGAGACTTTCGACGATGCGATAGAGCTGAATGCCATGCTGGCTGGAGAAGAACTGCTGCGTCAGCCGCCAGTACTTCGTCGCGACCGTCAGCCTGTGACCATGACGGGCACGGAAATCGGCGGCAACGTCGCCAAGATCGGCCATGGTATCGACATCAAGCCAGATTTCCGGCACTGCTACGACAACATCGGCGTGACCGAAGCCGAGCCTGGCGCAGAATTCGACGCGGCGATCAGCCTCCGCCATGCCCTCGCGCACGAGGTCTTCGCCGGTGATGCCGAAATCGACGCTGCCATTGCCGATCTCTCGCGAGATTTCCGAGGCCGACAGGAAGGCGATCTCGACACCTTCAAAGCCTTCGACACGGCCGCGATAGGAGCGGTCATTGCCGACGGCGACGATCGGCATGCCGGCGCGCTCGAAGATCGCGGCGCAATCGTCCTTCATCCGGCCCTTTGAAGGAATCGCTATCGTAATGGTCATCAGGCTGCCCTCACGGTTTCGATGCGATCGAGCCAAAGCGCGAAGCCGACAGCCGGGATATGGTCCTTGGCACCGAGCAGGGTCATCAACCGGTCGAAGCGGCCGCCGCCGGCCAGCACCGCGCTCGACCCTTCCACCGTCACCTCGAAGACGAGACCGGTATAGTAGTCGAGCGGGCGACCGAAGGCGGCACGATAGTCGATCTTGGAAGCATCGACACCGGCGCGGGCCAATGCCGCGACGCGGACGTCGAAGCTTTCCAGGGCCTTGCCCAGCTTCAGACCTGCCGCGTCGGCAAAACCCGCCAGTGCGGCGGAAGCATCCGAGAGCAGTACGCTCAGGGACAAGAACTCCTCCAGCACGCGGAAGGCCGCATCGTCGAGCCGCGTTTCCGATAGGACCAGCTTCTCACGAAGGCGGCGAGCGATCTCCTGCGGCGAGCGGCTGGCATTGGTGGAATAGCCGGTTGCGTGCATGGTGGCATCGATATGCCTGACCAGCCCCTGTTCGTCGCCACGGCTCAGGAAATCGAGCACATGGGCATCGAGCCCGGTGACCGGCTGCGGGCTTGCAAGATGCGCCAGCAAGGTTTCGAGCTGCATCATGTTGCCGAAAGCGTGGATCAGGCGCTTCTGCCAGCCGGATGGCAGGCCGAGCGCCTGCACAACGGCCTCGAACACGGCCTGATCGCCAAGCGTCACGGAGAGCGGCTTGCCGGGCACCACGCGATCCAGGATACCGATGGCATCGCTGATGGCGCGAGCGTCGGCGCTCGCCGTATTGCCATCACCCAAATCCTCTATGCCGGCCTGATAGAACTCATGGCCGCCTTCGCGGCGCTGGCGAAAGATCTCGCCGAGATAGGAGTAACGCTTCGGGGTGCCGGTGGCGGTCTCGATATGGCGCAGACAGACGGGAATGGTGAACTCCGGGCGCAGGCAAAGGCTGGCACCGGTTTCGCTTTCGGTCATGAAGATGCGCCGGCGGAGATCCTCGCCGGCCATATCGAGAAAGGGCTCGGCCGGCTGGATGATGGGCGTATCCACCCTCTCCGTCCCGCGAACGGAAAATTCGTCCAGCAGGTCGCTGGCAAAATTGGGGAGGTTGATCAGGGGCATGGGATCAGAACTCCACTAAAGCCCCTCATCCGGCCTATCGGCCACCTTCTCCCCGTTTGGACGGGGAGAAGGGGATGGGCGCGCCTTCTGTCATCCCTCAACTCTGTGAGAATCGATAGGCTGCGGCAAGAGAGGTCGTCCCGTCTCCCCGCCTGCGGGGAGAGGGCTAGGGTGAGGGGCAAAGCCGCACACTCAGACATTGCCGAGCGCCCTCTTCCGGTCTTCCGCCTGTGCCGCCAAGATAGCTTTGACCTTCTCGATCAGCTCGGCTTCCGGCACGGTTTCCTGGGCCACGCGGGCTTCGCGCCAGCTGGCATTGTCCTCGATCTCGCCGGAAAGGCGCTTGCCTTCGATCAGATCCTTGATCTGGACGACGCCCTGGGCACGCTCGTCGCCGCCCTGGATGATGGCGATCGGGCAGCCGCGGCGATCGGCATATTTCAGCTGGTTGCCGAACTTCTTCCAGTTGCCCTGGAACATCTCGGCGCGGATGCCGGCGGCGCGCAGATGCTGCGTGAAGCGCTGGTAGCGTCCCATGGCATCGACATCGCCGTCCATGACGGTGACAAGCACGGGCTCGATCACCTCGTCCATGCCGAGCTTGCCGAGATTTTTCAGCGCCGTCATCAGGCGCGACACGCCGATGGAAAAGCCTGTGGCCGGCACCGGCTGGCCCATGAAGCGCGAGACGAGCCCATCATAACGGCCGCCGCCGCCCACCGAGCCGAAGACGACCTTTTCACCCTTTTCGTTGGTGACGTCGAACAGCAACTCGGCTTCGTAGACAGGGCCGGTATAATATTCGAGACCACGCACGACGGATGGATCGATCTTGATGCGATCCGCTCCATAGCCGGCGCTTGTCACGAGGCTGCCGATGAAATTCAGCTCCTCGACGCCCTCGCCGCCTTTGGACGTGCCGGCGACAAGCGCGGCAAGCTGGGCGGCACTTTCGGCATAGTCCTTGATGCCAACAAAGAAGAGCACCTTCTCGATCTGGTCGTTGTTGAGTCCGGCACCCTTGGTGAAGTCGCCGGACTCATCCTTGCGGCCGGGGCCGAGCAGCAGCGCCACGCCTTCCGGACCGAACTTGTCAAGCTTGTCGATGGCGCGCAGCACGTTCAGTCGCTGAGCGGCCTTGTCATCACCGCCGAGGCCGATCGCTTCCAATACACCATCGAGAACCTTGCGGTTGTTGACGCGAACCACATAGTCGCCCCGCTTGATACCCAAGGCTTCCAGAGTGTCCGCCATCATCATGCACATTTCGGCATCGGCCTGTACGCCCGGCGCGCCGACGGTATCGGCGTCAAACTGCATGAATTGGCGGAAGCGGCCCGGGCCTGGCTTCTCGTTGCGGAAGACATAGCCGGCGCGATAGGTGCGGTAGGGAAGCTGGATCTCGTTGAAATTCTCGGCGACATGACGGGCGAGCGGCGCCGTCAGATCATAGCGCAGCGACATCCACTGCTCGTCGTCATCCTGAAGCGAGAACACGCCCTCGTTCGGCCGGTCGCTATCGGGCAGGAACTTGCCCAACGCATCGGTATATTCGAACAGCGGCGTTTCGACGGGATCGAAGCCATAATGCTCGTAAACTGCCCGGATCTTGGAGGTCATCTCGTTGACGGCGCGAATGTCGCTGGCCGAACGATCGACAAAACCACGCGGCAGGCGGGCCTTGAGCTTCTGCGGTTTCTTTTGTTTGTCGCTCATCTCTAGGGTAATCCGGTATGGGAACAGTCGCGGTTAACTAGCGGATTGGGCTGAATGCGGCAAGGATTGTTATATGTTAGCGGCCGACAAAACCGAGAAAAGCCGGAGAAGGCAGCATAGGGAACCATGCCACACGCAATCGTTTTGAAATGCACGGATAACAGCGCCGGTCCGGTTCTCGATCTCTGGCGGGAGGCGAGCCGGTTCGAAACCTCTCCATCGATGCTGGCACTCAACTATCCGCCGCATCTGACATTTGCAGTCTATGAAGACATTGCCGTTTCCTCCCTCGTCGCCGCCGCTCAAAAGGCCTTCGCGAACGTGCCGCCGCTATCGGTCGAGTTTTCGGGGATCAGCCATTTTCCGAACGAGATGCTGGTGCTTTGGGCGCGCCCAGCCGACGATCGCGTGCTGAGATGCATACACCGCGCCATTCACGACGAGATCGACCCTAGCCTTTGTCATGAGCATTCCCGCCCGGATCGCTGGCAGCCGCATTGCACCGTTGCGATGAAGATCCCCTCGGGGGCGGCGGGAGAGGCTCTAAGATGGGCGGCCGCAAGGCCAGCCCAGTTTACGCTCATCTTCGATGTGGTGGATTGCATCCGCTTTCCGCCGATCGAAATCATCAAGGAAGTCAAACTGCTGCCTTGATCGCCTTCCAGTGTCCGGGGAATGCAATTCATGCTTGCTTTCACGGATTGCACGGCTAGGTTTCTGTTTATGCGCGCGCTTGCGATCCTGACAATGCTGATTGCCTGGTTGCTTTACGGTGCCATGCCGGCGCTGGCGAATTGCCCTGTCTGCGCTTCCGCCATGTCCCTGCCGGCGACCATGAGCATACATGATGGCATCACCGCTATGCCTGGCATGGCCGGTCACGGCAACATGGGCGAGCCCCAGCAAACGAAGCCGGAAAATCCTTGCGCCGGCGGCATGGCGCATGTGGCGTCTTGCGCTGCCTGCCTTGCCTTGATGCCGACCCTTGGAGTCGAAGACGGCAAACACGCCATCTCCTATCCAGTGCCGGCGCCCGGCCAGCGCCTTGCCGGTTCCCTGCCGCAGCCGACAGCGCCCCCTCCCCGTTTCACCTGACGATCTCCTGCATTCAATCGACGAGCGCTGCCGCTCAAATCCAGATACCGTTCAGAAACGGAGAGAATCCCTATGTCTACTTCAAAATCGCTGATGCTTGTCGGCGTATTCGCCTTTGCGATCGCCCTTCCTGCCCTTGCCGACGACATGAAGAGCATGGACATGAGCAAGCCGATGGGCGACCAGAGCGCTTCCAGCAAGGCGTTCAACGACGCCATGGGCAAGATGCACAAGGACATGATGATCCACTATAGCGGCGATGCCGATGCGGATTTCGTCCGCGGCATGATCCCGCACCATCAGGGCGCGATCGACATGGCGAAGATCGAGCTGAAATACGGCAAGGATCCCGAACTGCGCAAACTGGCGGAAGCCGTCATTACCGCGCAGGAAGCCGAGATCAAGGAAATGAAAGCCTGGCTGCAGAAGCACGGCAAGTAATTCACCCGATCACGAGAGGCGGCATCCCTGCCGCCTCTCTCACCGCTCCGAATGCGGACGGCGGAATATCCCATCCAACCAACCGGAAACGGCGCGAATGCGCACGAGTGGACGAAGCTCGGCATGCATCAGCAGCCACATCTCTCGCACCGGCAGATTGCTGTCGCCGCTATCGACGCGGCAAAGACCTCCCACATTCCCGGCCAGGATTTTCGGCAGCAATGCGCGCCCCAATCCTGAAGCCGCGGCCTGCAGCAGAGCCTCGGCATCGTTGACCGCAAGCTGGCTGGAACGACCTGACTTTTCCGCCTGTGCGGCAATCCAGCGGGCATGCGGCAGATGCGCCATTGCCTCTTCATAGATGATCCACGGCAAATCTTCCGCATGCCTCTCCTGCCCGGCAGCGACGTAGACGGCATAGTCAAGCGTCGCGATCCGCCTGGCGACGACTTTGCCGTTTGTCATATCGGCAGGTCTTGCAAGGCGCAGCGCCATGTCTGCCTCGCGCCGCGTCAGGTTGAGATTTCTGGAATCGCCGATGAGTTCCAATTGCAGGCCGGAATGCTGCGCCAACAGGCTGGGTAGCGCGGGGATCAACAGCCGGCTGATGAAGGATGGCGCCGCCGTGAGGCGTACCTTGCCGAGTGCCATGGGATCGGCTGCATCCAACGCACCCGACAGCGCCATGACTTCGGCCTCGATCGTCTCTGCCTTCGCGACCACGATCTCGCCCGCTGGCGTCGGCAATAAGGCGCCACCTCCATCGCGCGCAAACAGCGTCGTGCCGAGGCGTTTTTCCAGAATGCGCAGGCGGCGACCGACCGTCGTCGCATCCGTGCCAATCACCCTGCCGGCGGTGGCAAAGGATCCACCCCGCGCGAGCGCCAGAATATGGCGCAGGTCATTCCAATCGACGTCGTGCAATTTTGCAGCTCCTTACGGCAAACTTACCGCGTGTATCGGCATTATTGCAGTCATAGACTGGAAATATCCAGTAAGGAGATAACGATGACCCTGTTCGCTGTCCTGTTCGAGGATGATCAACAAAACGCCGCCGCGATCCGCAAGGAATATCTGCCTCGTCACTTCGCTTTCCTGGAGGCGAATGCCGCTTCCATCAGGACGGCGGGACCACTCAGCCGGGAAGGCGATGCTTTTGCCGGCGGCCTGTGGCTCGTCGAAGTGGAGACCGCCGCTGCCGTCGATCGTCTGGTGAAGGAAGATCCATTCTGGGCGGCAGGCCTGCGCAAATCCGTCAAGGTCTTTCGTTGGAACCAGGTATTCGCGGAGGGCGCACTCCTTTAACCGGAGGCAGCGTCACATGCTCAGTCCATGATTGCAGGCAGGCGCGCGGCGAGCAGGTCGATGACCACGCGCATCTTCAGCGAAAGCTGCGGCACCTGCGGCCAGACGGCATAGACGTTGACGGGCCGGCTGGAGACATTGAGCACCTGCATGAGCTTGCCGGCCCGCACATAGTCCCGCACCAGCCAGCAGGGCAGCCACGCAATGCCCATTCCCGCGGCGGCTGCATCGGCAATGACCTCCAGGTCATCAAGACGCAACCGCGTCTGCGGAAAATAGTCGACGGCCGCTCCATCGCCCTGCAGGAAGGTCCATCTCTTGGCTTCGCCCGATCTCGCATAGACGACGAGATCGTGGCTATCGAGATCGGCAATGGTCTGGGGCGTACCTCTGGCGGCTAGATAATCCGGCGAGGCGCATAGCGTCATGCGATGGAGGGCGATCTTGCGCGCGGCAAGGCCGGCTTCGTCCCGCAACACGCCGTTGCGAATGGCGAGATCGAAGCCCTCGTCGAAGAGATCGACCACACGATCACTGAAGGAAAGGTCGAGCTCAAGTTTGGGGTGGATACGCGCCAATTCCAGCAACAGCGGAGCAGCGCAGCGACGACCGAAAAGGACAGGCATGGAGATACGAAGACGTCCGGTAACCTCCCGCTTGCCCGATTCCAGCATAGCCTCGCCAGACTGTATCTCATCCAGCGCCCGGCGGCAGCGCTCGTAAAAAGCTTGGCCTTCGTCCGTCAGGCTCTGCATGCGGGTGGTGCGGTGAAAGAGGCGCACATTCAGGCGCCGCTCCAATTTGGCGATGGTCTTGCCGATCGCCGAGCGGGAGAGATTCATGCGCGCCGCCGCTGCCGAAAAGCCCCCGGCTTCGACCGCTTCCACGAATTCCGGAATGCCGTTGAGCATGTCATTCATGATGATTGCTTCCCTTAAGGAACCAGTAAGCGGAAATAATATCGCCACTGGCGATCAGAAAGCAACGATATGCTCGGTCCATTGCTTCCAATTTCTTCCAGGAGATCATGATGACGAAGACCATGAAGCGCTGGACTCTCGATACGATTGCCGTCGGTGCTCCCTTGAACCTCACGGAAACGGCAGTATCCAAACCCGCGCGCGGCGAAGTGCTTGTGCGAGTCAAAGCCGTTTCACTGAACTATCGCGACAAGCTCGTGCGTGAGACCGGCATGGGCCTACCGATCCAATTTCCCTTCGTGCCGGCCTCCGATATGGCGGGCGTCGTCGAAGCGGTGGGAGACGATGTCACCAGATTCTCCGTCGGCGACCGGGTCATTTCGACCTTCCACCCCGGCTGGATCGACGGCAAGCCGCTCGGCGATGCACGTACACCGCCCTACAAGACGCTTGGCGGCTTCTATCCCGGCGTGCTCTCCGAATATATCTCCATGCCGGAAGGATGGTTCGTATCGGCACCCAAGAGCCTCGATTATGCCGAGGCAAGCACCTTGCCCTGCGCCGGCCTTACGGCCTGGTTCGCGCTGGTGGAACGCGGCAAGGTCAAGCCCGGTGACAGCGTATTGGTGCAGGGAACGGGCGGCGTGGCGCTGTTTGGTCTGCAGATTGCCGCGGCCCAGGGCGCCGAGGTCTTCGTAACCTCCTCTGGACCGGAAAAGCTCGAGCGGGCCAAGGCTTTGGGCGCTCATCACGGCATCGACCGCAACAAAAGCGATTGGGTGGAAGAGGTCTATCGCCTCACCAACGATCGTGGCATCGACCATATCATCGAAATTGCCGGTGGCCCGAATTTCGGCCAGTCCTTGAAGGCGGTGGCGCCTCATGGACGGATCTCCGTTATCGGTGTCCTCGAGGGCTTCGACATCTCCGGTCCGGTGGCACCGCTGCTGCTAAAGTCTCCCACCGTGCAGGGCATCGGCGTCGGCCATCGCCGCTCGCTTGAAGACTTCGTGCTCGCGGTCGACAGCATCGGCCTGAAGCCCGTCATCGGCCATCGCTATGCACTCAGCGAGGTGCCGGCCGCCTTCGACCAGCTCGATCGCGGCCCCTTCGGCAAGATCGTCATCGAGCTTTGACGTGGAGCCGGGCCGCCGCGAGAAGCTGCGGCCCGGCTTTGAACGATATCAGGCCTTCGGTTCGAAGGGCTGCGGCACGCGTTGGGCACCCTGACGGGCTAGCATCCAGCCGGGATATTCGGGCGCAAGCGCGCTGACCTCATCGAGCTTGGTCATATCGTCGGCATCAAGCTTCAGCTTGACGGCCGCCAAATTCTGATCGAGCTGATCGAGGCGCTTGGCGCCGATGATGATGCTCGTGACGAAGGGCTTCGCCAGGATCCAGGCAAGTGCCACCGTGGCGACGCTTGCATCATGCTTCTCGGCCACTTCGCGCATGGCGGCGACGCAGGCCCAGGCGCGGTCCTTGTCGACGGGCGGGAAATCGAAGCTCGCGCGCCGGCCCTCGCCGTTGCCCGGGGCGCCCGGGCCGTATTTCCCCGAGAGCAGGCCGCCCGCCAGCGGCGACCAGACCATGAGCCCGAGCTTTTCCTCGATCATGACAGGCACGATTTCACGCTCCAGATCGCGGCCGGCGATGGAATAATAGGCCTGCACCGTCTCGAAGCGGGCGAAACCGCGGCGCTCAGAAATGCCGAGCGCCTTGGCGATGCGCCAAGCCTGCCAGTTGGAGACGCCGACATAACGCACAAGACCGCGCGAAACGAGATCGTCCAGCGCCCGCAGCGTCTCGTCGATCGGTGTCACGATATCCGTGCCGTGGATCTGATAGAGATCGATATGATCGGTCTGCAGCCGGTCAAGGCTTGCTTGCACCGAGTCCATGATATGGCCGCGCGAGGCGCCGCGATCATTCGGCTTGTCGCCCATGACGCCATAGACCTTGGTAGCGATGACGACATCCTTGCGGGGAACGCCGAGATTCTTGAGAGCTTGGCCGAGCAGCTTTTCGGAATTGCCGAAGGAGTAGACGTCGGCGGTGTCGATGAAGTTGACGCCGGCGGCAAGCGAGCCTTCGACGATCTTGTCGGCCAGAGCCTGGTCGACATCTGCGATCGAGCCCCAGGGAGTGTTGGGATTGGCTTCACCGAAGGTCATCGTGCCCAGGCAGAGTTCGGAGACGAAAAGGCCGGTATTGCCGAGTTGATTGTAACGCATAGGAGAAATTCCCTTGTGGTCAGCCGGAAGACTCTTCCGGCCGGTGAACGCTTATCTTTTCGCTATAGATTGGCCTCGGCACGGCAGCCGCTGTCGGCGCTGCCCTGGGAGGTCATAAGACAGTCGTCGAGGCCGGGCTCTGGCTCCGCGGCGATCGAGACAACAAGGACATAATGCACCGGAAACCGATTTCAACGCGAGACCTCGGACCGATCACGATGCGGTGACCGACGCTTGCTCTTGCGTCCGACCGGGCGCGGATTAGACTCCAGCCTTCATATCATGCGCAGAACGGATAGATCGATGACGCAACGTCCCCTAACGACAATCGGCTTCGACGCCGATGACACGCTCTGGCAGAACGAACAATTCTATCGGCTGACGGAACTGCAGTTTACCGAGCTACTCGCCGATCACGCCGCAAGCGATGTCATTTCCGCGCGCCTGCTGGAGGCGGAAAAGCGCAATCTTCGTCACTACGGCTTCGGCATCAAAGGTTTCACCCTCTCGATGATCGAAACGGCCATCGAGATCACCGAGGGCGAAGTGCCATCGACCGTCATCGCGCAAATCCTCGACATCGGCCGCGACCTTCTCGCCCACCCCGTCGAGACATTGCCGCATGTGCGTCAAACGCTGGAGGCTCTTTCGGGAAAGTATCTGTTGGTGCTGATTACCAAGGGCGATCTGTTCGATCAGGAGCGCAAGCTTGCCCAATCCGGGCTCGGCGACCTGTTCGATGCGGTCGAGATCGTCTCGGACAAGAATGCGTCCACCTATCGCCGCATCTTTTCCAAGGTGGGCGATGGGCCGGAACGGGCCATGATGATCGGCAATTCACTGAAATCGGACATCGTGCCGGCGCTTGCTGCCGGCAGCTACGGTGTCTTCGTGCCCCACGAACTTACATGGTCGTTCGAGCATGTCGAGGAACCGACCGACGCACCACGTTTCCGCAAGATCGGCCATCTCGGCGAATTGCATGGCGTGATCGAAGCGTTGCAATAACCCTTACTGTCCCTGCGTCTACTGTCCCTGCTTCGAACGCGGCGGAAAGAGCATCGGTCCCTGATCCTTCTGCTGATCAGCCGGCGCCTGCTGCGCGGCCGGCGGATTGGGGTCGATGAGGATCTCGTATGGCGCGCCGAGACCGCGCCGGCGCGTGACGCGCGAATAATAGGGCTTGATCAGCCAGGTCGTATCCTCATTGACGGTGACGTCGGCGGTGTTGCCGTCTTCATCCGTGCCAAAGAAGGATTCATCCTCGCTCGACGAGAGGTCGAAGATCGCCATATAGGCATATTTGCTCTTCGAGTTGAAGGTAATCCGCACATGCTGGCCCTTCTTCAGCGGCAGCATGTAGACCTTGCCCTTGCCGAATTTCGTCCAGCCCGTCAGCCGCTCGAGGACGGCCGGCAGGGCGATCTTTTCAAGCTTTTCGCCACGATCGAGCTGCGGCAGCTGCTGTTGCTGGGTATTGCTTTGCGCATGGGCCACTGCGGCGTTGAACAGCGCAACCATCGTCAGCGAAAGACCAAGAAGCACAGCTCTCACGGTCGCACCAATGCGCAACGCATCGCCTCCACCTCTTTCCGGCAATAGCAGCCCTCGATGTGGTCGTTGACCAGGCCCATGGCCTGCATGAAGGCATAAACTGTGGTCGGGCCGACAAAGGTCCAGCCGCGTTTCTTCAGATCCTTCGAAATCCGCACCGAAGCCGCTGTGGTCGGATTGGCGCGCAGATGGGCAAGGTCAAAGATCTCCGGGCGCTCGGCGGCGGTCGGCTCATGGCTCCAGAAATAGCGGGCGAGCGAACCGAATTCGTCGCGCATCTCAATGGCGCGGCGAGCATTGTTGATGGTGGAAACGATCTTGCCGCGATGGCGGATGATGCCGGCATCGCCGAGGCAGCGCTCGATATCAGCCTCGCCAAACTTGGCGACTTTCTCGAAATCGAAGCCCGCAAAAGCGGCGCGAAAATTCTCGCGCTTGCGCAGTATCGTCAGCCAGGACAGGCCCGACTGGAAGCCTTCGAGGCAGATCTTTTCAAACAGCCTGACGTCATTGACAACAGGCCGCCCCCATTCCTCGTCGTGATAGCGCTGATATTCCGGCAGATTGCCGTGCCAGAAGCAGCGGTTCTTGCCATCTTCGCCGGTGATAATGCCTGTTTCGGCCATTTTCGCGTTTCGTCCCCTATTTCAGCAGGCGCTACCGGGAGCCGGTATGCAACTATCGGATAAATTGAGATCAATCAAACGCTTAAATTCATAGACTGACTTCGACGACCGCGCATTCCGATTCATGATTTACCACTTGCAAACCATCTTTCCAAACCAAGCGGTAACCCTGACAAAGCTTTATCGGCTTCGCGGCATTTTGATGAATAGATGTTTACCATTCGCTCGCGTGCAAGTGGCACCATGGTTTCGACCGGGTGCTTTCGCGCCCATCTTCGGCCCATGTGTAGAGAGTTTGTCCGATGATGAAACATGCCGTCCTGTTTGCCGCGGGCGCTCTAAGCCTGCTTGCCTCCACCGCCTTTGCCGACGATCGCTATCAGTCGCGCCCGCCCGTCATCGTCAGTCCCGATCTGACCGCCCCCTGGGTGATGCAGCTTGGCGGCGGCAACGTGCAGCCGGTCGTCTATCCCCGCCCGATGGCGCGCCGCGCCGCCGATCCCAGAATGGAGCAGCAGGCCAATCCGCAGGTGCGCCAGGTCGTGCAGCCGCGCGGGCTGTTTGCACGTCCCGCCGTGCAGCAGGTCGCCATGGCCCGTCCGCAATATCCGGCAATCCGTGGCCAGATCGATCCGCAGTTCCTGCCGCAGATCGTCGACTATCAGACGAAGGAAAAGCCCGGCAGCATCGTCATCGATACCAACAACCGTTTCCTTTATCTGGTGATGGATGGCGGCAAGGCGCGGCGCTATGGCGTCGGCGTCGGCAAGCCGGGCTTCGAATGGGCCGGCGCTCATACCGTGACCCGCAAGCAGGAATGGCCGGACTGGACGCCGCCGGCCGAAATGATCTCCCGCGAAGCAGCCAAGGGCCATTATCTGCCGGCGCACATGGAAGGCGGTGAAGGCAATCCGCTCGGCGCCCGCGCCATGTATCTCGGCTCCACCCTCTATCGCATCCATGGCACCAACGCACCCTGGACGATCGGCAGTGCCGTCTCCTCCGGCTGCATCCGGCTTCGCAACGAGGATGTCATCGACCTCTACAACCGCGTCAAGGTCGGCACCCGCGTCACCGTCATGTAATCTTGAAGGACAGGGACCTATGCGGCGATACTATCCCATCGAAGGGGCAGTATTCGCCGCACCGGAAAGCCCTCCACTATAGTTCAGACTATAGTCTGATCCGCGATAGAAGAGAGGCCGGTTCTTCCAGGCCATTCTCCTCATCGGGCATTTTGATCTTGATCCCTTCGTCGGTTCCGGTAGTTTCCTAGCGAATTCAACGAGGGGAATGCCATTATGAAAGCAGCATTGTCGATCGTGACGACAGGTGTCGTTGCGGCGTGTCTTCTTGCAGCATCGAACGCAGCAGCCTTCACCGCTTCAGCACCCATTGCGACGTCGGCCACGCGCGCCGACGTAATCAAGGTGGCGATGGAACCACAGGGCCAGGTGAAGCCGCAGTTTCAGCGGCGCATGGTGCGGCTGGCAACGAACGAGGAGCCGGGCACAGTCATCGTCGACACCAACAACAAGTATCTCTACCTCGTCGAAGGCAATAATCGCGCAAGACGCTACGGGATCGGCGTCGGCCGCGATGGCTTCGGCTGGTCGGGCGTAGTCAAGGTCGGCCGCAAGGCGGAATGGCCCGGCTGGACTCCGCCGCCGGAAATGATCGTTCGCGAAGCCAAGAAGGGCCACAAGCTGCCGGCCTATCAGGAAGGCGGCGAGGATAACCCGCTCGGCGCGCGCGCCATGTACCTCTATCGCAACGGTAACGACACCGCCTTCCGAATCCATGGGACCAACCAGCCATGGAGCATCGGCCTCAACATGTCCTCCGGCTGCATCCGCATGATGAACAAGGATGTGATCGATCTCTATGACCGCGTTCCGGTCGGCACGAAGGTCATCGTCGTCGGTCCCGGCAACAAACAGGGCGAGGTCAGCTACCAGGATCGCGGCGTCGATGTGCTGAGAACCCTGTTCGGCGGCTGATAGCCTCCGCCCGAATCAGGCATCAAGATAACGGGCGTCCTTTCCTGGCATGGCATCATTCACGCCACGGAAGGACGCCCGTATCACTTGCAATAGCCTATTGCGTGCAGGCGCGGATGGAGACACTGTTGCGCCGGTGTTACAGCCTGAAATTTATCACGCTGCACCGCTGAAAAACGGAGCGTCGCCTTCAGTTTGACGTCAGTTTTCCCGCCTAAGCCGTACTTGCCGACCCATGACTGCAATAGAAGTGTCATGGAAGCGCGTTTAGATGGCGGCACTTTGGCATTCGGGGATTTCATATGCATCGTGCATTTCGCATCAAGCAGCCGGCATTCGCCGCGCTTGCGACTTCCGCATTCATATTTGCCGCAAGCTCTGCCTCGGCAGAGATGCAATTTTCCGCTTACGGCGGCATACAAGGCGCAACAGGCAGCAATGTGACCACGTCGGACGGCGCCGATTTCGACCCGAACTGGTCGGGCAAATCCTTCAAGATGCCGCCCTATTTCGGCTTCCGCGGCATCTGGTGGCTCGATGAGTTCGACAAGCCGAACTGGGGCGTGTCGCTCGATTATACCCATGCGAAGGTCTATGGCGATCTCGGCAATACGCCCGGCTGGTCGCATTTCGAATTCACAGACGGCCTGAACATGCTGACGCTGAACGCGCTCTACCGCTTCCAGGATCCGAGCCGCAACTGGACGCCCTATGTGGGCTTGGGTGCCGGTATCAACGTGCCGCACGTCGAAGTCACCCGCGCATCGGGCACAACCTTCGACTACCAGTTCGGCGGTGCTTCGCTGCAGGCACAGGCGGGCGTCAGCTATCAGTTCGCCAAGCACTGGTCGACTTTCGTCGAATACAAGGGCAACTACAACTTCGTGAACAACGTCTCGATCGACAGCGGCGATACGCTGAAGACCAGGGTCTTTACGCACGCGCTCGACTTCGGCGTCTCGTTCAACTTCTGACGTTCCTCAGGCTGAAGTCGCAATCGATCCCTCAAACCGGTTCAGGCTTGAGGGATCTTGTGCTATGTTTCAGCCATGAGCTTTTTCTACTACCGATGTGACTGGATCCATCCGGAAAGCGAGGAGCCAGTCATCGTTTATTATGAAGTCGATGTCGCCGGCGATGTTCCGCGACTGATCGACGTGTTCGCGGACGGCCGCCGGCATTGTATGTCGGTTGCCGACTATGCTGCATTGGGCCGTGAGAGGCCGCGGGTCACCAGCCTTGTGGAAGGCTCGTTCTATGACGGCATCGCCGGCCTGGTGGATGGCCTCTTCTTCGAGGAAGGACAGGATCGCATCAGCATGACGCAGATTGCCGCCGACCGGTTCGAGGTCGAATGGCAGGCTCATCGTTTGCCCACGCCGGACAAGCTACATTAGGACGCAATTCCAGACGAAAAACCGCTCTGCACTTTTCCTGGAATTGCTCTAAGCAGCAGCCGGCTGCAGGCCCTTCAGTTTCGCGGGCATCTCGCCGCCATAGGCCCAGTCCAGCAGCTCCACCGTATGCAGGATGGGAATACCAGTCCCTGTCGCGATCTGGGTGATGCAGCCGATGTTGCCCGTTGCGATGATATCGGCTTTCGTCGCCTCGATGTTCCTGACCTTGCGCGCTTTCAGCTCGGCCGAAATTTCCGGCTGCATGATGTTGTAGGTGCCGGCCGAGCCGCAACAAAGATGTCCCTCCGCCGGGTCGCGCACCGTGAAGCCGGCCGCCTTCAAAAGCAGCTTCGGCGCCATTGTGATCTTCTGCCCATGCTGCATGGAACAGGCAGAATGATAGGCGACCGCGATGCCCCGCGGCATATGTGACGGAAGGTCGAGACTTGCGAGATATTCCGTGACGTCCTTGGCAAGCGCCGAGACCCTTGCCGCCTTGTCGGCATAGGCCGGATCGAGGCGCAACATATGACCATAATCCTTGATCGTCGTGCCGCAGCCTGAAGCGGTGACGATGATGGCATCAAGCCCTCCGGCCTCGATCTCGCGCAGCCACACATCGACATTGGCGCGGGCGGCGGCGAGCGCCTGTTCCTCGCGGCCCATGTGATGAACCAGCGAACCGCAGCACACTTCTCCCTCCGGCACGACGACCTCGACACCGAGGCGCGTCAGCAGGCGGATGGCGGCTGCGTTGATTTCGGGATCGAGCACCGGCTGGGCGCAGCCCGTCAGGATCGCCACGCGACCGCGCCGCTCTGCTTGCGGCTCGTAGCGGGCGGGCTTGGCAAAGGTAGACGGCGCTAGGATGCTGCGCGGCGCAAGATCGAGCATGGCAGCGAAAGCCTTCAATGCTGGAACGCGCTTCAACAGCCCCTTGAACGGTCGGCCAAAGTTCGCAAGCTGCAGGGCCAGCCGGAAGCGGCGGGGATAGGGCAAAACAGCGGCCAGCACATTGCGGGTCAGCCGGTCCATCAGCGGACGTTTGTAGGTATTCTCGACATGAACGCGCGCATGGTCGATCAGGTGCATGTAATCGACACCGGAAGGACAGGTCGTGGTGCAGGCAAGGCAGGAAAGGCAGCGGTCGATATGTGTCACCACTTCGGCATCGGCTGGCCGGCCGTTTTCCAGCATATCCTTGATGAGATAGATGCGGCCGCGCGGGCTGTCGAGCTCATTGCCGAGCGTCACGTAGGTCGGACAGGTGGCGGTACAGAAGCCGCAATGCACGCATTTGCGCAGGATCGCCTCGGATTCGGCCACATGCGGATCGGCAAGCTGTTCGGGCGTGAAATTGGTTTGCATCAGCCGAGCCCTCGATTCTTTCCTACCAGAACAAAGGCGCCCATCATATCCCGTCGAGCCCCCTCATCCGCCCTGTCGGGCACCTTCTCCCCAGGGGGAAGAAGGAGGAATCCATCTTCCTCCTCCCCTGCCGGAAAGAAAATCGTGGAATCGCGGCAAACAAGGTCATTCCCTCTCCGCCGCAGGGAGGGGCTAGGGTGAGGGGGTAACCAGCCAAAGACTCCATCCGCATCACCCCATCTTCCCCGGATTGAAAATCCCGGCCGGATCAAATTTTTCCTTCACGCGCGCCGAAAGCAGCGCCACCGCTTCGGGCTGCGGCTGGAAAGCCGCTGTCGTCGCGCGGTGGGCCGGGGTGGCGCGCATCAAGGTGGCATGCCCACCGCCTAAAGCATGAATGTAGCGCCTGAGCATATCGCCTTCGGGTTCTGCTTCCATGCGCATCCAGACAAGACCACCCTGCCAGTCATAATAGGCATCCACGCCTTCTTCCAGGCGGAGTGCCGCGACGAGCTGGTGGCCGATGCTGGGTGCCACGGACACACGCCAAACGGGGCGCGTCGTGCCATCCGCATAGGGCTTTACATCGCGGATCTCGCGCCAGAGCCTGCGGCTGTCGTCTTCTGCAAGGCGCTTCACCGACCCGAGCCGGGCCATCGCGGCGGTAAGCTTTTCGCGGCGGACCGAGACGGAGCCCGGAAGCCCCTCAATGCGCAGCACAGTCGCCTCCCCTTGCGGCAGCTTGCCGTCGAGAAAGAACCAGGCGACGGTCAGCGGCAGATGGGCGGCGCCCGATACCTCGAGCGGCAGAGCCATGGCCGCAGCCATGGCATTGGCGGCTTCCGCATCGTTGAGACCGGAGACGACGATCGTTTCCTCCGTCTTCGGCTTTGGCGGCACGCGGAACGTTACTTCGGTCAGAAGGCCGAGCGTGCCGTGCGAACCGGCCATTAGCTTGACGAGATCGAGGCCGGTGACATTCTTCATCACCCGCCCGCCGGCCTTGACGATCTCACCCCGGCCATTGACGAAGCGGACACCGAGCAGGCTGTCGCGCGCGGCACCGCTGACGAAACGGCGCGGGCCGGAGACATTGGCCGCGAAAATGCCGCCGATCGTCGGCTCGCCTTCGGTCGCCATCAGCGGCCTATGATCCATGGGCTCGAAGGCCATCATCTGGCCGGCCTCGGCAAGAGCGGCCTCGATCTCCGCGGCCGGGGTGCCGGCGCGGGCCGTCATCACCATCTCACCTGGATTGTAGGCGACGATACCGGTCAGGTCACTTGACGAGAGCACCGCTTCGGACGCGACGGCATTGCCGAAGCCGGATCGCGTATTGCCGCCGACGATCGCCAAAGCTGCGCCGCGTGCCGTGTGATCGCGGATGATGGAGGCCGCTTCTTCGTCAGTCCTGGGGTGAAATTCCGTCATGCGGCATTGCGTCCATCGAGCGGGAAGACCTTGGATGGGTTGAGGATCCAGCCCGGGTCGAAAGCGGCGCGGACCGACATCATCTGTGCAAGATCGACATCGGCATATTGATGACGCATCAGGTCGCGCTTCTCGATGCCCACACCATGCTCGCCGGTGAGGCAACCGCCGGCATCGACGCAGAGCCGCAGGATATCGTTGCCGGCCGCTTCCGCCTTGGCTGCCTCATCGGGGTCATTGGCATTGAAGAGGATCAGTGGATGCATATTGCCATCGCCTGCGTGGAAAACATTGGCGACGCGCAGGCCATAGCGATCGACGATTTCCGTCGTCTTCTGCAGGACATAGGAGAGCTGGCTGAGCGGCACGGTACCATCCATGCAAATATAATCGGCGACGCGGCCGGTGGCACCGAAGGCGGATTTCCGGCCTTTCCAGATCAGCGCCGCCTCGGTCGCCGACTGGCATTCGCGCACGGTCTTGACCTTGTGGGTGCGGGCAATGGCGACGATGCTAGTCAGCATATCGTCCATTTCGGCTTCCGAGCCTTCAACCTCGACGATCAGCAAGGCCCCTACATCGAGGGGATAGCCGGCTTTGGCAAAGGCTTCGCAGATCTCGATCGCCGGCTTGTCCATGAATTCAATGGCAACAGGGATGATCCCGGCGGCGATGACATCGGCCACGCAGGCGCCGGCCTCCTCGGAACTGTCGAAGCCGAAGAGCACCGGCCGGGCGCCTTCCGGCTTGGCGATGAGCCGCACCGTCGCCTCGGTGACGATGCCGAGCTGGCCTTCGGAGCCACAGACAAGGCCGAGCAGATCGTAGCCCGACGCATCCAGCGCCTTGCCGCCGAGATCGATAACGGTGCCGTCGGTCAACACCAGCTTGACGCCGAGCAGATTGTTCGTCGTGACACCGTATTTCAGACAGTGGGCGCCGCCGGAATTCATGCCGATATTGCCGCCGATGGTGCAGGCAAGCTGCGAACTCGGGTCGGGCGCATAGAAGAAGCCGTCGGCCGAGACGCTTTCGGAAACGAGCAAGTTCGTCACCCCCGCCTGCACGGTCGCGGTGCGATTGGCATAATCGATATCGAGGATGCGGTTCATCTTGGAGAGGCCGAGAACGACGGCATCCTCCTGCGGTATCGCGCCGCCGGAGAGCGATGTGCCAGCACCGCGCGGCACGACGGGAATGCCGTAGCGGTGACAATATTTCATGACGGCCGCCACTTCCGTCGTCGAGCGTGGCAAGGCGACGGCGAGAGGCAGGCGGCGATAGGACACGAAGGCATCGGTTTCGAAGGGCACGAGTTCGCGCTGCTCGTGGATCAGGCATTCCGGCGCGAGAAGATCCGCGAGGTCTGCAACGATCGCGCTGCGCCGCGCCAGAACATCCGCACGCGGCTCCAGAAATGAAATGGCCTCGGCCATGCGGTCCTCCTTCTGCATCCCATTACGGACGCAGCCCCTTTTAGCGCATTACAGGCTTAGCGCTTTCCCAAGTTTGGAGCAAATGATAAGCACTTATTCCAAAACAGGAAATAATTCTGCATGACCAATTTAGGAGATCTCGAAATCTTCGCCAGCGTAGTTGCGACCGGCAGCATGTCCCTGACCGGCCGCGCACTCGGCTTTTCGCCGGCCGTCATTTCCAAGCGGATCAAGCGCCTTGAAGACAGGCTCGGCACGCGGCTTCTGCAGCGTACCACGCGGCAGATTTCGCTGACGGAAGCGGGTCAGGGTTTCTACGATCGGGTGCTTGCCATTCTTGCCGGATTGGAAGAAGCGGAAGCCTATATTGCCGGGCGCTCTTCGCAGATGCACGGCACCCTGAAAATCTCCGCTCCAACATCCTTCGGCCGGATGCACATCGCGCCGCATCTGAAATCCTTCATGCAGGCGCATCCCGAACTGGCGCTCAATCTGGTGCTCAGCGACGAATTCGTCGATATCGTCGGCGGCGGCTTCGATCTTGCCATCCGCATTGCCGAGCTCACGGATTCCAGTCTCGTCGCGCGCAGGCTCGCGCCGGTGCGCCGCGTGCTCTGCGCCTCCCCTGCCTATATCGACGCCCATGGCATGCCCGAGGATATCGACGATCTGCGCCGGCATATCTGTCTGCCCGCGCACAATCTCGATCCGTGGCGGCTGGAGGGACCGAAAGGCAGCCTGATCTTCCGCCCCGAAGGCAGGCTCATCACCAATTCCAGCGAGGTCGTGCGCGAAGCCGTCATCGCCGGCCTCGGCATTGCGCTGCGTTCCACCTGGGATATCGGGCCGGAATTGCGGGACGGCCGCCTCGTTCAGGTGCTGCCGGCCTATGAAGGCTCGCACAATGTGACGCTATCGGCCGTTTACCCCAGCCGGCAGTTCCTGCCGGCGAAAGTGCGCGTCTTCATCGATTTTCTCGCGGAACTTTACGGCCCTGTTCCCTATTGGGAGCGATGAGAACCCTTATAGGATCGAGGAGACCGTCATGTCCGCGCCCGAGACCATCCGTTCCGATCTTGATCTCAACTCGAAGACGCGCCTCACCGTGATGCTTGGCGATATCACCAAGCTTTCGGTCGATGCCATCGTCAATGCGGCCAATAGCAGCCTGCTCGGCGGCGGTGGCGTGGACGGGGCGATCCATCGCGCCGCCGGGCCGGATCTCCTGGCGGAATGCCGGACGCTGAATGGTTGCAAGACCGGCCAGGCAAAGATGACCGGCGGATATCGCCTGCCTGCAACGCATGTGATCCATACGGTCGGCCCCGTCTGGAATGGCGGAAACCATGGCGAAGAGGAGCTGCTTGCCGACTGCTATCGCAACAGTCTCAACCTTGCCCGGCAACACGATCTGAAGACCATCGCCTTTCCTGCCATTTCCACCGGCGTCTATCGCTTTCCCGCCGAGCCAGCAGCGGGAATCGCGATCCGCACTACCCTTGCCGAAAGCGAGGATGGCGCCTTCGATGAGATCATCTTCTGCTGCTTCGGCGACGAAATGGCGGCACTCTACGACCGATTGCTGCCGCAGGCGCTGTCCGGAACCTGATGCCTATCGCGCCAGGTTGAGATAGGCGGAGGCGACTAGGGCATCGATGTCAGTGGGAACGGGGATGACGCAGGCTTCCTTGCCGAGGCTGCCCCTGGCGACCCTCTCCAGGCATCGCGCCTGCAGGGCAAAGCCGAGATCCATGGATTCGACGGTATTCCCCAGCGGGCGCGGGCCGGCCAGATTGGCCATGTGGCCGCCGCCGAGAATGTGGAAGGCACGGCCATCTCGCATGCGGACGGTCTCGATCTGCTCAGCTTCGTACTGATCGACGCCGGCGACATCGGGACTATCGCGGAAGCCTTCGACATCGATCTCATGCGGGAAGTGGCCGCCGTTCATCAGGATCGCGCCATCCTTGATCAAGGGCAGATCGGCAACCGTGATAATGTCCGGATAGCCTGTCACAGTGATCAGGATATCGGCAGAGCGGATCGCCGATCCACGCAGCGGCGTCGTGAAGCCGTCGAGATGTGCTTCAAGCGTCGTGACCGGATCGATATCGACAACGCTGACGGTGGAGAATGCATTGCGGAAGCATGCGGCTGTGCCCTTGCCACAGGCACCGTAACCGAAGACGGTCACATGTTTGCCATTGGTGGAGCGGTTGGTGAAGCGCAGATAGCTCTCGAAGAGGCTTTGCCCGACAGCATGCCGGTTTTCGGCGAACTGCTTGATCGGGCTGTCGTTGATAATGAGGATCGGCATGTTGAGCTTGTCGCGCATCGGCAGCAGCCGGGTGCGGCCGGATGTGGTTTCCTCGGTGCCGCCAAGCAGATTGGCATAGGGCCTGTCGGCCGCGCGGGCGAAGAGATCGCCACCATTGTCTAGCAGCAGGTCCGGCTTTTCCGCCAGGATCGCGTCGAGGCTCGCACCATGCTCCTCCGCGTCGCGGGTCTGTGTCGCAAAGACCTTGATGCCCTGAGCGCGCAGATAGTCCACCGTTTCCGGCTGGGTGCTGTTGAGATTGCCGGTGCAGACGAGATCCGCGCCGCCGGCACGCAGCGTCATCAGCAGCGCAACGGTCTTCGGCTCAAGGTGAATGCCGGTGCCGATTGTGAGGCCGGCAAAGGGTTTTGTGTCACGAAATTCCGCTGTTGTGGCCGCCAGCAGACGGCAGCTGCGCGCCACCCAGTCGATACGCGAAAGAGAAGAAGGCTGATCCATGATGCGCTCCTGCCGGTTGGTTCGATGCCGCGATCTGGCATGATCCCGAAGGAGGTGTCGATGGACATTGCACTGCGTTGCATGGCAGAAAATCTGCCATATGAATGCGTCTCTCTTTGATGTTGTGCTAAGCTGGTTCGGCCCCCGCCTTGCTTAGCCAATCCGCCAATCGCACCAACGCCGGGTCCTTCACATCGCTGCTGCGAAGGCTGAGGCTATAGCCCGCCGGCCTACGGATGAAGCCGAATGGCGCGACCAAAGTACCGCGATCGAAATCCTCGCCAATGGCGGTGCGCGGGGCGATGGCGACCCCGAGGCCCGAGCGGGCGGCGCCGATCGCAAGCAGCAGGTCTTCGAATTCGCGATGGCCGGCAAAGCGGATGAGGGCATGGCCGCTTTCGGCAAACCAATCCTCCCACAGGCTCGGGGCGGAACGACTTGCAAGGGCAACGGCTCCGGCAAGTGCCGGAACACCGTTGGCAAGTCCGAGGCGATCGGCGACATCGGGCGTTGCGATGGGACCGAACTCATCCTCCATGAAGCGGATAGCGGTGATATCGCGCATCGGCCGGTATTCGCCGCCCATGATGACCGCTTCGAGGTCGGGGCGCTTGGCAAGCGGCTCGACTGTCGCCATCGGCACGATGTCGATATCGATATCCTGAAGTACCGTCTGAAGCGCGGCGACGCGCGGCATCAGCCACCAGACGGCAAAAGCCGAGGGAACGCCGAGCCGAATCGACCGCCGTTCGCCAACGGAAAGTTCGACGGAGGCCCGCGTGAGGATGCCAAAGGCGACACCAACGGAATCGGCGAATGCCCTGCCCTTCGCCGTCAACACCAGCCTGCCATTCTCCCGGTCGAACAGGGGTACGCCAAAATGTGCCTCCAGCAGGTTCAGCTGTTGCCTGATAGCCCCGCGCACGACGCCAAGCTCATCGGCCGCCTTCAGGATGCTGCCGCAGCGCGCAACCGCATCGAAGGCACGCAGCGCGTTCAAGGGCGGCAGGCGTCGAGGCGGGATGCGTTCGGACATAATAAGTTTTTCTTTCTTTCCAAAACGATAGCAGCCACATCCATGCGATTGCGCCATCTGCGGCACGAAAATGCTGTTGAATGTCGCTTTCAGCACAATCGCTGGCGAATATCAGAAGACAAATCTTTGCATTTTTCTCTACGCAACACTCAATAATTTTGTGGGGAAATACCATATAGCCTTATATGGAGCGCAAAATTTTTCCGCACCGTGATAATATAGATTCCAGCCTTCACTCCAACTCTCAAAGGTGAACCGACAATTGGCCTTTCTCAGCCGCATAGCAAATGATGTGCAACTCATGTTTCGGCGTCCGCCGCGACAGCAATATGCTGCGCTTTGTTATCGGGTGAAAAAGAAAACCGGTCATCTTGAGATGTTGTTGCTGACCAGCCGCGACACCGGTCGCTGGGTAATCCCCAAGGGATGGCCTATGCCCGGCAAGCTCTCCCATGAAGTTGCTGCTCGCGAAGCCTATGAAGAGGCAGGCGTGCGCGGCGTGGTGGAAACTGAGCCGCTCGGCTCGTTCGGCTACGACAAGGTGCTCAAGGACGGCATCCAGGTGCCATGCCGCGTGCAGGTCTACGCTCTCGAAGTCAACGAACTCGTCAAGAACTTCAAGGAAAAGGGCGAGCGCTCCATGGAGTGGGTCTCCTGCGAGGAAGCAGCCGAACGCGTTCGCGAACCGGAACTGCACGATCTCATTCTCGCCTTCGCGCGCCGGATGCCGGCCGCTCCGGTGGTTTCGCAGGCCGAGTAAGCCACATTACTCACAAAAAACTGTGCCAGTATGCTTGGTGGATATTGCGCGCCTTATCGGTCAGCGCAATACGAGAGTTTTGATCCAGAGAATTGCATGCCCGACCGACCGGCCACACCTGTAAAAAGGACGCTCGACAAGGACCTCGACAAATTCACCTATGTCGAGGACGCGACGCATCACGTCACGAGGCGTCTGGTGGCGCCGGGTATCGGCCTGATCTTCCTCGGTCTCGCCATGGTCTTCGCCGGCATCTACGTTTTCAACCAGCCGCGCGCGACGCTGATCTTTGCCGCCGTAGCCCTTGCCGGCTACATGGCCATGAACATCGGCGCGAAAGACGTCGCCAACAATGTCGGCGCAGCGGTCGGTGCGCGCGCGATCACCATGACGCAGGCCCTCGTCATGGCCGCCATCTTCGAGATCCTCGGCGCGACGATAGCCGGCGGCCCGGTCATCAACACGATCTCGACCCATATCGTCGATACCAATCGCATCGTCAGCATCGGCAAACTTGCCTGGCTGATGATGGCGGCCCTGCTTGCCGCAGCACTCTGGATCAATTTCGCCACCTGGCTGAAAGCGCCGGTTTCGACGACACATACGATCGTCGGCGCCGTCGTGGGTGCAGGCTTTGCCGCCGTCGGCCCGGAACTCGTGAACTGGAACACGCTGGCGGCCATCTCGGCCGGCTGGGTGATAACACCCTTTCTCGGCGGCACCATCGCGGCCAGCATCCTCTACTTCATCGAGACCTTCATCATCTATCGCGACGACAAGATTGCCGCCGCCAGATATTGGATTCCGATCCTGATCGGACTGATGGCCGGCGCCTTCTCGGGCTATCTCGTGGTCCAGCTCGAACCCAAAGGTACGATACCCAATATCCTCAATCTTGCGATCGGCCTCAGTGTCGGCATCATCGCGTGGCTCGGCGCATGGCCGCTTGTGGCGGCGCAATCGGCGGGATTGGAAAACAAGAACAGCTCGTTGCGCAAGCTTTTCCGCCTGCCGTTGATCTGCTCTGCAGCGCTGATGTCCTTCGCGCATGGCGCCAACGACGTCGCCAACGCCATCGGCCCGCTCGCTGCGATCGTTCGCGATGTCGGGCTTGGCGGCTCGCTCACCGTGCTGGCCGAGACAAGCACGCAGAAGGCGCCCTTCTGGGTCGTCATGATCGGCGGCTGCGGCATCTCCGTTGGCGTTCTGCTCTATGGGCCGCGGCTCATCCGTCTGCTTGGCGAACAGATCACCAAGCTCAATCCGATGCGTGCCTATTGCGTCGCCGTGTCTGCGGCCCTCACCGTCATCGTCGCCGCCTGGTTCGGTTTCCCCGTGAGCTCGACCCACATTACCGTTGGCGCGGTCTTCGGCGTTGGCTTCTTTCGCGAGTGGTCCACCGTCCGTTCCAAGCGGCGATTTGACTATATGCGTAAAAAGGCCGAGGCGGCGGGCATACCCTGGAGCGAGCCGGAAGCCACCGATGAGCGCAATCCCGATGAGGTTCATCGCCGCCGGCTCGTGCGCCGCTCGCATTTCATGACCATCATCGCCGCCTGGGCGATCACCGTGCCGGTCGCTGCCCTGCTTGCCGCCGCCGTATATTGGGTTATGGTCGCGCTCTTCATTTAGAGCGGTTCGGCTTCTCACCGGATCTTCGAGCCGCTCCATCTCAGTGTTCCAGTTAATTCCGGGGGTAATCCATGCGCGCCAATTTCCGCATGCAGCGGCTGTACGTGACGGCAGACATCAAGGCTGGTACCGCCATCGAGGTTGACCAGGATCAGTTCAACTATCTCGCCAACGTGCTGCGCATGGAGGATGGTGCTGAACTTCTTGTCTTCAACGGCCGCGACGGAGAGTGGAAAGTCCGTGTCTCCTTCCCCACCCGCAAGCGCATCCTGCTGACGCCGGTCGAGGAGACACGCCCGCAGCCGGCCCCCTCCGACCTGCACTACCTTTTCGCGCCGCTGAAAGTCGGGCGACTGGATTATCTCGTGCAGAAGGCGGTCGAAATGGGCGCCGGCCTCTTGCAGCCGGTGATGACACAGCATGTGCAAGGCAAGATCACCAACCTCGACAAGGTCAGGGCCAATGTCATCGAGGCAGCAGAGCAGTGCGGCATCCTCGGCATTCCCGACGTGGCCGAACCTGTGAAGCTTGCCGATCTGCTCGCCCGCTGGCCGCGCGAGCGCCGCATCATCTATTGCGACGAGGGCGATGCCGGCCAAAATCCGCTGCCGCTTTTGACGCGGGTAAAGGAGAAGCATCTGGCGCTGCTGGTCGGCCCCGAAGGCGGTTTTTCCGAGGAAGAGCGCTCCCTCTTGCGCAGCCTCGATTTCGTCACCGCCATTCCGCTTGGCCCGCGTATCCTGCGTGCCGATACGGCGGCTGTTGCGGCCATGGCGGTGATCCAGGCCGCGATCGGCGACTGGAACTGAGGCTTCACTCCAGTATGGCAGCGACGGTCGCAACGATCAGCAGGATCGCCAGCGAGATGTTGACGATCCGCGAGATCTTCGGATCTTGAAGGAAACGGGATAGGGAAGCACCAACGAGAAGCCAGACCATATGGATGGCGACGATCATGGCCATGAGCAGCGCGATCTTGGCGGCGGCGTCGAGCAGCCTCTGATCCTGGAACAGGCTGACACCGGCAAAGACGGCTGCGATCGCGAGATAGGCCTTGGGATTGGCGACGGCCAGCAGGAACCCACCGGAAAAGGCAGGCGCCGCGACCTGATCGTCGCGGCGAGACAGCGGCGGCGCGGTGGCGATCTTGAAGGCGAGATAAAGGATATAGAGCGCCGAGACCACAGTCAGCAGGAGGGCACCATGCGGCACCGACAGCAGGACGGCAACGACGCCAGCCGCTACCGCGAGCAGAACAGCCACGGTGCCCGCAATAAGGCCGGAGACGTAACCGAGCGACCGTCGGAAGCCGTAGGCCGCTCCCATCGCCGTCGCGCTGATGGTCGAGGGACCGGGACTTCCCATGATGACGAGCGAGGCCAGAAGCAGCGTCAGTATAGGATAGTAAAGGTCGTTCGGACCGTTCATCGATATGCTCCGCCTGATGTCAGTGGAAGCAAAGCTATCGGCGTGACTAGCGAGATGTCTTGAACGCTTGTGCAAATATGCCGGTGGCTGACACGGCTGTGATGCAGTTGCGAGACATAAAATCCTATTTTTTTGAACGACCCTTGAAAGAAATTCACTTGCACCGTACCTCAATCCGCGTCAATCACCCTCCTATTGACCTGCGGCTTGCGCGGGTTCTCCTCCGAGATCTAAGGTAATACCATGGCGCGCGATACTACCGACCAGACTCCGCTCTCCTCGGTCTCGGAAATGACGGCCTATCTGGCCGCAGGCTGCAAACCGCAGGAGAAATTTCGCATCGGCACCGAGCACGAGAAATTCGTGTTCTTCCGCGCCGACAACAGCCCTGTGCCCTATTTCGGCGAGGCCAGCATTTCCGCGCTCCTCATGGGGCTGCAGAAGAAGAGCGGCTGGGATCCCATCATGGACGGTGACAATATCATCGGGCTCGGTGAACCCTCGGGCATGGGCGCCATCTCGATCGAGCCGGGCGGGCAGTTCGAACTCTCCGGCGCGCCGCTCGAAACCATTCACCAGACCTGTAAAGAATCGAATGCCCATCTAGCGACGGTGCGCGAAATCGCCGAGCCGATGGGCATCCGCTTCCTCGGCATCGGCGGCAGCCCGAAATGGACGCTCGCCGAAACGCCGCGCATGCCGAAATCGCGCTACGAGATCATGACCCGCTACATGCCGAAGGTCGGCACCATGGGTCTCGACATGATGTACCGCACCTGCACCATCCAGGTGAACCTCGACTTTTCGTCGGAAGCCGACATGCGCCGCAAGATGCGCGTGTCGATGAAACTGCAGTCGCTGGCAACGGCGCTCTTCGCCTCCTCCCCTTTCACCGACGGCAAGCCAAACGGGCTTTCCTCCTGGCGCGGCGAAATCTGGAAGGATACCGACAATCGCCGCGGCGGCCTGCTCGATTTCACCTTCAAGGATGATTTCGGCTTCGAAGACTATGTGAAGTGGGCGCTCGACGTGCCCATGTATTTCGTCGTTCGCGACGGCCGGTATCACGACTGTACGCACGTCACCTTCCGCCAGTTCATGGACGGTGCGCTGAAGGGTGAGATCGCCGATTGGGAGCCGACGATGGGCGACTGGACGAACCATCTCTCGACGCTGTTCCCCGATGTCCGCCTCAAGCGCTTCCTTGAGATGCGCGGCGCGGACGGCGGCCCCTGGCGCCGCATCTGTGCGCTGCCGGCCTTCTGGGTCGGCCTGCTCTATGACGACGAGGCACTGACAGCCGCCGACGAGCTGACCAAGGACTGGAACTTCCAAGAGGTCAACGCGCTGCGGAACGTCGTACCGGCACAGGGCCTGAAGGCGGCGATCAAGGGCCATGGCCTCCTCGACATCGCTCGCGAAGTGGTCGGCATTTCCCGTCTCGGGCTGAAGAATCGCAATCGCTTGAATGGCGACGGGCAGGATGAAACCGTCTTCCTCGCACCGCTCGACGAAGTGCTCGCCAAGAAGGGCACGCTCGCCGACGATCTCTTGATGCTCTACAACGGCCGCTGGAACCAGTCGGTCGAGCCGATCTTCGAGGAATATCAGTACTGATAGGCGCTTATCTGCCGTCGCTGCCCGGCGACCCCACGGCAGAAACCGGTATGCGCCCTCCCTTTTCCGCTATACTATCGGAATCAAGCGCCGCCTGATTCCGAAGCGGCCTCCTAGAGCCGGATGATTTTAGGTCTGTTCGACCTAAAATCTGAATCCGCTCTAGAATCAAAGAAATAGAGCGTGATGTCATCCGAAAACCGCCTACACTTTTCGGCATCACGCTCTAGCGGGGAAAGGGACTTCGATGCTGCCACTCTTCGACATGATGATGCAGGCACAGAATGGCGCCGCCACGGACGCCATGGCCAAGCAGTTCAATCTGGCGCAGGAGCAGGCGACGAAGGCCATGGCCGCTCTGATGCCGGCCTTTTCCTCCGGCTTCAAGCGCAGCGCCACCGATCCCTATAATTTCGTCGGCGTGATGAGGGATATCTCGTCCGGCAATTATGCCAAATATTTCGAGGACATGACCAAGGCCTTTACGCCCGAGGGCATTGCCGACGGCAATGCCGTGCTCGGACGGCTGTTCGGCTCGAAGGACGTTTCTCGCGCGATCGCTGCCCAGGCCGCACAGATGACCGGCATCGGCCAGGAAATTTACAAGCGCATGCTGCCCGCCATGGCCGATACGCTGATGGGCGGTCTCTTCAAGGAAACCAGCGGCCAGATCCCGCAGATGGCCAATCCCTTCCTCAACACCGATATGGGTGAGATGATGCAGGGCTGGCTGCAGAGCATCGGGTTTGCGCCCAAGCAGCAGCCGACGCCGCAGGCGAGCATCTTCGACAATCCTTTCACCCAGGCAATGGAGCTGATGTTCGGCGCCGATTCGGTCAAGCGCGAGAAGCCGGCGCCGACCAATCCTTTCCTCGACAATCCCTTCGCCAAGGCGTTTCAGGACATGATGAAGAACTTCCCGATGCCGTCAGAGCCGCCGAAGGAAGAGCCGAAAGCCAAGCCCGCCGCCGGCGTCGACATGGCGGCCTATACCGAGATGTTCAACGCCATGTTCGACAGCGGCCTCGAAGTGCAGAAGACCTATCAGAAAAACATGGAAGCGATCTTCGACAGCTATTTGAAGAGCGAGGACAAGCCTGCTCCGAAACAGAAGTGATGCTTGGCTACTTGCTTTCGATTCCTGCTCACTGTTCGCAATTCCGCACAGCCCGTACACATTGCACCCAGTTATCATACACTGCGACTGAGCCTATTTCTGCTTTCATCTTGAAAAGGAGATAGCCATGTCCAGCATCGATCAATCCGGAAGCTTCACCCTCGGCAACCTCAAGGTCAAACGGCTCGGCTACGGCGCCATGCAGCTTGCAGGCCCCGGCGTGTTCGGCCCGCCGAAGGACCACGAGACGGCACTCGCGGTTCTGCGCGAAGCCATCGCCTCCGGCATTGACCATATCGATACCAGCGATTTCTACGGTCCGCATGTGACCAACCAGCTGATCCGGGAAGCGCTCCATCCCTATCGCGACGATCTCGTCATCGTCACAAAAATCGGCGCACGGCGCGGCGCAGATGCCTCCTGGCTCCCGGCCTTCTCCGCCGATGAGCTGAAGCAGGCGGTGCACGATAATCTAAGCAATCTGGGGCTGGATGTACTCGACGTCGTCAACCTCCGCGTCATGATCAACCCGCATCATCCGACAGAGGGCTCCATCGAGGCGCCGCTGACCGCCCTTGCGGAACTTAAGCAGCAGGGTCTGGTGCGCCATATCGGGCTGAGCAACGTCACACGCAGCCAGATTGCCGAGGGACGCAAGATCACCGAGATCGTCTGCGTCCAGAACCTCTACAATCTGGCTCAGCGCGCGGATGACGCGATGGTCGATGAGCTTGAGCGCGACGGGATCGCCTATGTGCCCTTCTTCCCGCTCGGCGGCTTCACGCCGCTGCAGTCCTCAGCGCTTTCCGATGTCGCTGCCCGGCTGAACGCGACGCCCATGCAGGTGGCTCTTGCCTGGCTGCTGCAGCGTGCCCCCAATATCCTGCTCATTCCCGGTACGTCGTCGCTTACGCATCTCAAGCAGAATATCGCGGCTGCGGAACTCAAGCTGCCGGAGGATGCGATTGCCGAACTCGATCGCATCGCCAGCACCAGTCACACCTGACGCCCCTTCACCGATCCGAGGGGAATCGAGCAGGCAACTCGAGCCGCCTCTCTATGCCGATATTGTCGAGAAACACCTCATCGTGGCTGACGACCAGAAGCGAGCCGTCATAGGCTCGCAGCCCGGCCTCGACCGCGGCGATTGAGTCGATATCGAGATGGTTGGTCGGTTCGTCGAGGATCAGCAGCAATGGCGGCACCGTGCCGCCGAGCACGCAGGCAAGCCCGGCGCGCAGAAGCTGGCCGCCGCTCAGACTGGAGGCGGTCTGCAACGCGGCATCAGCCCGGAACATGAAGCGCGCCAGGGCAGCCCGGCAGGCATTTTCATCCGCATCCGGGTTGATCCTGCGGAAATTGTCGCGGATCGAAATCGATGGATCGAGAAGGCTGACCCTTTGGTCCAGCAAAGCGGAATGGACGACCCGCACCGTGCCGCTCCAGGGTTTTAGCGCGCCGGAGACCAGCGCCAGCAGTGTCGTTTTGCCCGAGCCGTTCGGCCCGGTGACGGCAACGCGTTCCGGCCCCGTCATGATGAAATTGAAGTCGCGCAGGATTGGCCGCTCTGGCTCGTAGCCAGCAGTGACGCCTTCCATCTTGAGGACGATCCTGTTTGCTGGCAATCCTGATGTCGGCAGCTTCACGGTCAGGGGCTGCAGTATCTCGATCTTCTCGCGGGCAGCAGCGGCGTCCTGCAGAGCCTGGGCGCGGCGGCGTTCGGCGAGCCGCGTATTCTCCGCGCTTGTCATTTCAGCCCGCTCCTTCAAGCCGCCGAGCATGATGCGCGGAATACCGCCCTTGGCCGCCATCTTCCGGCCCGCCTTGTCTCGCCGTGCCTGCCGTTCGACGGCCGCCTGGGCGCTTCTTTCGACTTCGGCGACACGCTTCTCTGCCTCGGTAAAATCATGTTCGGCGGCGGAAAGCTCCAGCGCCTTGCGTTCGCGATACTGCGTCCAGTTGCCGCCATAACGGGAGGCGCCGAGCGATGTCAGTTCGACAATCGCATCCATGGTGTCGAGCAACTCGCGATCATGGCTGATGACGATGGCACCTGCCCTCCAGCCCGCAAGCAGATCGATGACAGCTGCGCGGCCGTCTCGATCGAGATTGTTTGTGGGTTCGTCGAGAATGAGAAAATCGGGATCGTCGACGATAAGGGCAGCAAGACCGCAACGGGTGCGCTGTCCCCCCGACAGGGTCACGAGAAGCGTTTCCGGGACGACGTCCAGCCCAACACGATCAAGAGCCGCGGCAATGCGTGACTCGAGCGTCCAGTCAGCCAAGGCGAGTTCATCATTGGTCGCCTCGCCGGCTTCCGCCCGCTTCAGGACAGCAAGGGCTTCGCTTGCACCGAAGAGATCGGCGACGGTTTCGTCCGCCTCCACCTGCACGCTCTGGCGCAGGATTCCCAATCGGCCGTTGAACGAGATGCTGCCGGATTGCGGCTGCAGCTCGCCGGAGATCAGCTTGATCAGCGTCGTCTTGCCGACGCCGTTGCGTCCGACAAGGCCGGTGCGCTCGGCGCCGAAGCTGAGATCGAGATGGGAAAGAAGCGGCCGGCCGTCAGGCGCGGACCACGAAAGATTGGATAGAACGATGGATATGGGCATGAGCAAGGATGTCCTCGATGGCAAGGCTGAACGGCATTGCGGTCGAGATGGAATCCATTGCTGCACACATCCTGTTGGTATCAACGATGCTCATAAATTAGGCGAGTGGCATCATCAGTTCAAGTCCTGCGAGTGAAGATGCAGGCATTTCACGCATTGACGTCAATGGCATCGAGGAAGTCGATGACCCGCTTCCAAGTGAGATCGGCGGCCTGGGCGTTATAATCCGGCAGGCTGGCATCGGTGTATAGGTGGCCGCCGCCCGGATACCGAAAGATTTCTGCCGCGACGCCGGACTTGGTGACGCCTTGCCGCCAGGTGGCAACGTCTTCCTCCGGTTCGAACGGATCGGGATCTGCCAGATGAAGCTGCAGGGGCAGACCCTTGCGGGCATTTTCGGCGATGGAGGCAATGCCATGCAGGAACAGGATGCCGGCGGTCTTTTCCCGCTTCGGCCAGAGGCTGGCGGCGACGGCGGCGCCCATCGAAAAGCCGGCCAGCACGGTCGAGGCCGGCAAACCGGCCAACGCCCATTCGGCGCGCTCGCAGATCGTTGCCCAGCCGATCTCGTCCTTGAATTCGGACCCTTCTTCGATCGACCGGGCGATCAGGCCGTCATAGAGATCCGGCGCGAAAGCCTTGTGGCCTGCCGCCTGCACACGCTCGACCGCCTCATGCTCGAGTGAGCGCAGACCATAGACGGAATGGAAGAAGATCACGGTTGCCATCGTTGCTTCCCTATTGTTCGGATCTGGTCGTTAGATAAGACGGTTGCCGCCGGAAGCAACTTGCCCGCGCATGATCTATGGCGGAAACACGGTCTTCAGAAAGAAAAAACCCGGTGTTGGCCCTTGGGCCGAACACCGGGAAAGAGGCAGGGCTTATTGGCTATCACCCTGCGGGGAAACTATTGTCCGCCATCAGCCTCTTAAGCTGCTGGAGGCAGAGAGGCGCGTGCAGCGACGCGCGGAATTGGTGAGATGGCCGGACGGATCCCCGAAGAAGGTCGAGGTGGTCAGCGCAGCGTTCAGATCCTGCCTGGTGAGGCCGATATCGTGCAGCTGACTGTCGTTCAGCTCATTCAGATATTCGATTTCCTTGCGATTTCGGATTGCGCGCCAGATCGATGCGACATTGCTCAAAGCAAGCATAACCCGTGCCGTCAGCGACAGCGATGGCGTTGCTAGGCCGAGGTCAAAGGTCCGATCTGTCGTGCGCATTTCCGTATTCCTTTTTTGGGCACACGCGAGCCCAGCCCCTTTTCGGCGATCCGGAAAAGGGGCGTAGGCCGGGAGGAGTTCGACAGGTGTTTCTGTTCGATTGGTATGCTGAATTACATTCAGAAGATGCCAAAGGCCTATTGATCAGTCCAACGAATGTTTCTAATGATAACTATCAAACTCCTTTATAGGTGAGCCCATGTCCGCGCCGCTTGATATCGATCAGTTGCAGACCTTCATCGCAATCGTGGATTCCGGAAGCTTCACCAAGGCGGCCGACCGGGTGTTCAAGACACAATCGGCCGTCTCCATGCAGATGCGCCGGCTGGAAGAGCGCGTCGGCAAGCAGCTTTTCATCAAGGATGGACGCGGCAACCGCCTGACGGCGGAAGGCGACAAGCTGCTGAACTATGCCCGCCGCATCATTCGCCTGAACAACGAGGCCATCGCCGCTTTCGATGACAACCGTCTCGAAGGCACGCTGCGCATCGGCACACCGGACGATTATGCCGATCGCTACATGCCCGAAATCATCGGCCGCTTCGCCAAGACGCATCCGAATGTCGAGCTCTACATCGTCTGCGAACCCTCGGTCGACCTTGCCGAGCGCATGCATCGGGGCGAACTCGATATCGCGCTCGTCACCCACAATCCGCGCGAACGCATGTCGGACGTCGTTCGAACGGAGCCGCTCTGCTGGGTCGGCTCTGCCAACCATCCGCTGCGCGACGATGCGCCCATTCCGCTCGCCGTCGGCCGTCGTGATTGTCAGTGGCGCCAGCTCGCCTGCTCGGCGCTTGATGCCGGCGGCCGCGACTATCAAATCCTGTTCACCAGCTGGTCCTGCACTGTCGTTGCCGCGGCCGTGCTGGCCGGCATGGCGGTTTCGGTCATGCCGGAATCGGCGCTCAGGACCGGCATGAAGGTACTGACCCAAGCCGATGGCTTCCCACCGCTGCCGCCGGTGCAGATCGGCATCATGAAGCGGGCCGGCCTTTCCGTGTCGCTGATGAATGCCATCACCGCGCATATCTCGGCCTGCCTCGACAACATCACGCCGGCTGCTGTGGATGACGATCTTGATGGCGAGGTGAAAACCTACACGCGATTCTATCCGCGCCTGCGCGCTGGGCACATTCTACCGGGCTGGTGAGATCGAAGCGCACTAGCCTGTTACTTTCGAGTGGTTACTGCTCCGGCTCCGCCAGCAGGGTGGCGCGGATCACCTGCTTCCATTCGTGCAACATGCGCTTTGCCATCTCGTCGTCGCTCATGATGGCAAAGCGGACGGATGCGCCGATCAGATGGCTGAACAGCTGCGTGCGCGCCTCGAGGTCGATGCGGCTTCCAGCCGGCAGAAAAGGCCGAATGCTGTCCAGGAAAATTTCGGCGACACGATTGCTGTGTTGAATGTTGAGCTGAAGGATATCCCTGTCGATGTCCGTACCTAGCCAGACGCCGAGATAGGCGGGGTCGCTGCGAAACTCGCGATAATACCAATCGATCATGGTGCAGACGAGCTCGATGGCGTGATCGAGCGATGTCACGAAGGCAAAAGCCTCTCCCACCTTTAGCCTGATGCGGCTGGAATGCCGTTCGAGCAAGGCACGGACGATCGCCGCCTTGTCCGGAAAATACTGATAGACGGAGCCGATCGGGATCGCGGCAACCGCAGCCAGCTCGGTCATCTTCATTGCGCTCACCCCCTTCTCGGCGATCAGCGCGGCCGCGACCGACAGAATGGCATCGACACGCTGGATGCTTCGCTCCTGCTGTGGCCTCTTTCGGAACGTAATGCGGTCGGGACTATCCGGATTCATGCTCTTCCCGTTTCATTCTCACACTGAACGGCGCTCAAGCGCGCAGACGCTATGACACCAGACGCGTTCAATGCGCGTAAACGGGAAAAGCTCAATTTTAATCATCACTTAGGAGCCGTAATCGGACTCCGGAAAACGAGGCCGAAACATGGTTTCGCCCTCGTAACCAACCGATCGCCGACACGTCGACATCGGCGATTTGTGTCGTTCTAGGACACGTATTTCTTCAAGAATTCCACCGTCCTTCCCCAGGCGAGATCGGCTGCCTTCTTGTCGTAACGGGCGGCCGACGTGTCATTGTTGAAAGCATGATTGACGCCTTCATAGACGAAGATTTCGAAGGTCTTACCGCCTGCCTGCAGCTCCTTGCGATAGGCATCGATACCGGCGTTGATACGATCGTCGAGGCCGGCATAGTGTAGCAATAGGGCCGCCTTGATTTTCGGAACCTCGCCCGCGGGCGGCTGCGCGCCGTAATAGGCAACGCCTGCCTTCAGCTCCGGCGAGATGGTCGCAAAACGGTTGACTAGGCCACCACCCCAGCAGAAGCCGACGGCACCGACCTTGCCGTTGGCGCCATCCGTCTTTGCGAGGTAAGTCAGGCTCGCTTCGGCATTGGCGGCCGTCAATGCCGGATCGAGATTGGTGAACATGTCGCGTGCCTTGTCCTCATCCTCGGGCGTGCCGCCGAGCGGAGACAAGAAATCCGGCGCCAGCGCCACGAAACCTTCCAGCGCCACGCGGCGGGCGACATCGCGGATATGCGGGTTGAGGCCTCGGTTCTCGTGGATGACGATGACACCACCGAGCTTGCCGGCCGCATCTTTCGGGCGGGCGAGATACCCCTTCATCTCGCCCTTGCTGCCGGCAAAGGTCACGTCCTTCGTTTCCAGCCTGCTGTCATCGGCGGCAATGATCTCGGCACTCGCCTTGTTGGCAGCGAGCAGCGGCGCGATGGCAGCGGCGGCCCCGGCCGAGCCAGCAAGCTTGGTCAGCTTTTCCATGAAACCCCGACGATCGAGCGTCAGATGCGTATATTCGTCATAGGCGTTGATCATCGCCTGCGTCACAACGGGCTTTTCCGTGCTCATGGTCCTGTTCTCCCTGTTTCCCCGGCAGCAGGCAACAAACGACCGGCCACCCGCTGACAAGATAGGTCAGCGGATCTCACCGCAATGGGAAAGGAAAAACACAAACGCGTTACCGCAGGTTGCGGCTGCGGTCGTCATCCTGCATCAGGAGAAGGTGAGCCAGATGCCGAGCCAGCCCCACATGCAGACCAGGGCTGCAAAACCAAGGGCGAAGAGCGGACTCCGATAGCGCAGATCGTTGCTGGTCACATGCACGAAGGCATGAGCGTAGCGTGCCGCGACAAAAATCCAGGCGAGGATCACGGCCGCCAGATTATCGGCCTGTGTGGTGTAGAGTACGATGCAGCAGGCATGGAAGAGCAAGGGAAGTTCGAACTGATTGGCGAGGCTGTTTCGCACTACCAAGCTTTCCGCTGGCTCATCGGCTGCATGATTTTCGCGGAATTGCTCTGGCTGAATGCGGCCAGCCTTCACCAGCACACGGCGGCGCCATCCCAGGAGCGCATAGAGGATGAAAACCAGTACCGCATGCGCCACCATGGGCCAGAACATTTCATAGCCTGTCACGCGGCCAACTCCTTTGGAACTTCCGAAAGCTATACAGTAGATCTGAAATGCTACAGCGACCTTTGCGCGTCGCATATGACGCGCGGCACTGTAGTCGATCAGGACGGTTTGGAACTGTCGCGCGATAGGTAGCGAAAAATCGCAAAACGGACCAGCAGAATCACTGTCACAACCAGCGTCAGAAATTTCAGCCTGATGATGATGGGCAGGAGGGTCGCAAGCAGCGTTACCGTGGCATCGGAGGGCATTGCCGGCGGATAGAGCATCAGGCCGGCGATATTCTCAGCATAATCGACAAGCGTATAAAAGATCGGCAGGCAGAAAATGACCGTGGTCCCACCCGGTGGGATCGGCCGGCCGAAGAAAAAACCGCCGGGGCCGACCAGCCGCATCAGGCAAAACAGCAACCCGCCCAGCACCAGCGGGAAGATCAGCTCCGGCCCGAGATACATGGAATGCAGGATCGCGGCCGGATCGGGATGCTCCCGGAGATAGCGCAGCATGGCGATGACATCTTCGCTCTCATAGCCGCCGATGCGCACATCAAGCATCGACTGGCCGGCTGCGGCATCGCTGAAGGCTCTGGCGAAGCCGGCATAAATCCAGGCGAAGAGTGCCAGCGAAAGGGCCGCAAGGATCGCCGCCAGGCCCTGTAAGGACCTGGCGTTGCCCGAAGCGCGATCTGCCATCAATCAGCCGCCTGCGCCCGGATAGTTCGGGCTTTCGCGGGTGATCGTGACGTCATGGGCATGGCTTTCGCGCAGGCCCGCGCCGGAGATGCGCACGAAGGTCGCGCGCTCCTGGAAATCCTTGAGGTCGGCACCGCCGACATAGCCCATGGCCGCTTTGAGGCCGCCTGCGAGCTGATGCAGCACGCCGGAGACTGGCCCCTTATAGGGAACCTGGCCTTCGATGCCTTCCGGCACGAGCTTCAGCGTGTCGCGGACCTCGGCCTGGAAGTAGCGGTCGGCCGAGCCGCGCGCCATGGCGCCGACGGAGCCCATGCCGCGATAGGCCTTGAAGGAGCGGCCCTGGTAGAGATAGACCTCGCCCGGGCTTTCATCCGTACCGGCAAGCAGCGAGCCGATCATCGCTGCGGAAGCGCCGGCGGCGATCGCCTTTGCCAGGTCGCCGGAGAACTTGATGCCGCCATCGGCGATGACGGGAATGTTCTGAGCCTGCGCAGCCTCGACCGCCGACATGATGGCTGCGAGCTGCGGCACACCAACACCAGCGACGATGCGGGTCGTGCAGATGGAGCCGGGGCCGATACCGACCTTGACGGCATCCGCGCCGGCATCGATCAACGCCCGCGTGCCGTCATAGGTGGCGACATTGCCGGCCATGATGCGGACGGAGTTGGACAGCTTCTTGACGCGGGTGACGGCATCGAGAACACGCTGCGAGTGGCCATGGGCGGTATCTACGACCAGAAGGTCGACGCCGGCCTCAATCAGGCGTTCGGCACGTTCGAAACCGTCATCGCCGACGCTGATGGCGGCGGCAGCGCGCAGGCGGCCCTGGGCATCCTTCGAAGCGTTCGGGTTCAGCTGCGACTTCTCGATATCCTTGACGGTGATCAAACCGACCAGACGGCTGTCAGCGTCAACGACAAGCAGCTTTTCGATGCGGTGCTTGTGCAGCAGGCGCTTGGCTTCCTGTTGCTGGACGCTTTCTGCGACCGTGACCAGATTTTCGCGGGTCATCAGCTCGAAGATCTTCTGGGAGGGGTCGGAGGCGAAGCGGACGTCGCGATTGGTGAGGATGCCGACGAGGCGGTGCGACTTTTCGACGACCGGGATTCCGGAAATGCCGTGGGCCTTCATCAGAGCAAGCGCTTCGGCAAGCGCGGCGTCGGGGCCGATGGTGACCGGATTGACCACCATGCCGCTTTCGAACTTCTTGACCTGGCGGACCTCTTCGGCCTGCTGCACCGGTGTCAGATTGCGGTGGATAACACCCATGCCGCCGGCTTGGGCCATGGCGATCGCAAGACGGCTTTCCGTGACCGTATCCATGGCGGCGGAGAGGATCGGCAGGTTGAGCTCGATGTCCTGGGCGATGCGGGTGGCGATATTCGTCTGGCCCGGCATGACCTCCGAGTGTCCCGGCTGCAGGAGCACGTCGTCGAATGTGAGGGCATCCAACCCGGTTGACGTTTCAATAATGCGTGCCATGGCCAATTCCTTCGTCTGTGAAAAACAGGAAAGCCCGGAACGAATCGTCTACCGGGCGATCTTGCAAGTGTTGCTTGGAAGTTGGCGAGGGCTGGTAACACGTTCATGACAGGAAGGGAATAGCAAAAAGCGAGGGGCAGATATGCTAAGCCTTGGCTTCAGCGCGGGATTCGGCTGCAATGTTCAGAGATTTTTACGCTAGATGTTGGCGTGGCCATCGACAAAGGCCTCGATGAAGCGGACCCGGTTATTCGGCTCCACGTCATCGTCAGGCGCTTCCGACAGGGGCAACGGCGGCAGTCTATTCCGGGAAATTGTGCCATGACATAAGGTATCACGGTCGGCCGGACGCAGGAGCCCTTGGGCCTGCTGGTTAAAGAAATGGTCTTTCAATGCTCAAAAGCCCGGTTACGTGCGAAGTTCGCTACCGCATCGATCACCATAGAATTTCGGAATTCGAAGCTTACAGCCGGATTTGGATCGAGCTCATCGAACGCCATGGCGGAACGCATCACGGCTACTTCATACCCAGAGACAAGCCGGCGGAGGCGGGAGTGAGCTTTCCGGGCATAGGTGAAGAAGGCCCCGGCGACATAGCGGTCGCACTATTTACATTTCCAGATGAGACAACCTACCTGCAATACCGCGAGCGTGTTGCAGCCGATCCGGACGGAATTGCCGCAAACGAACGCTTCGGAAAGAATCCGCCATTCGTCAGCTACGAGCGAACTTTCCTGCGGCCGATGCGACGGGCAAAGACTTAGACAGAGGTGACACTCATGGGTTTCTGGATAGCAAGCGTCGCGGGATTGGCGATCGCCTATCTCTTGGGCTCCATACCCACGGGCTATCTGGCGGGGAGATTGCTCAAGGGCGTTGATATTCGGGAACTCGGTTCCAAATCGACTGGCGCAACGAACGTATTGCGGACCCTTGGGAAGTGGCCAGCCTTGGTGGTGCTCCTGGTCGATGTGCTGAAAGGAGCCGCGGCAATCGTCTTTGCCCGTTGGTTCTATCCTTGGCTCCAAACATTGCCATCCATATCGCCGCCGATTGCGCTTGATCAGCAAAACTTCGTTTTGTGGGCGGTTTGCTTAGCGGGACTCGCAGTCTTGCTGGGGCATAGCCGCCCGATCTGGCTGAATTTTAAGGGCGGCAAATCCGTCGCAACGGGACTTGGCCTGTTGCTGGCGATAGCCTGGCCGGTGGGATTAGGTGCAGTGACCGTTTTTGGCATTACGCTGGCTATTTTTCGGATTGTTTCTCTCGGCTCAATCCTGGCAGCTTTGACGGCGATTGCCCTTGTCTGCGGCTTGGAGCAGCCGTTGCCATATCGATTGCTGGTGATTGCGGGTAGCCTTTATGTGATCGTGCGCCATCGTATGAATATTCAGCGACTGCTGGCAGGAACGGAACCTCGTCTCGGGCGAAGTGCCGTGGTCCGGAATTGAATGCGCGGAGCTTTTGCGAATTTCGGTTGTGACCTGGAGCCGGTTTTGCCATGCTGAAATGCCTCTCGGATGCACCATTGATCGGTAGAGGAATGCCACATGAAGACAGTCACAGCCGGCGTTCTGGAAATCGCTTATCGGGAAAGCGGGCCGCCCGACGGCCAGCCGGTGATCCTTCTGCACGGCTTTCCGTATGACATTCATTCTTATGACCAAGTGGCCGAGCGACTCGCTGGAGATGGATGGCATTGCTTCGTGCCGTTCCTGCGTGGATTCGGCTCGACGCGATTCCTTTCCGACGAAACCTTCCGGTCAGGAGAGCAAGCCGCTCTCGGTTCGGACCTTCTGGCTTTCATGGACGCGCTTGGTATTTCTTCGGCGACGCTTGGCGGCTATGATTGGGGTGGCCGGGCAGCCTGTATTGTCGCTGCCCTTTGGCCCGAGCGTGTTCGCGGTTTGGTAAGCTGCGGGACGGGATACAACATCCAGAACATCACCGCCGCCGGCCAACCCGCGTCGCCCGAAGAGGAATATCGCTATTGGTATCAATATTACTTCCATTCGGAGCGTGGCCGAAGAGGACTGAGCGAGAAACGCTGCGAGCTTTGCCGTTTCATCTGGAAGCTATGGTCTCCCACATGGAGTTTTGTTGACGCAACTTACGAACAGAGCTTTGCGGCATTTGAAAATCCGGATTTTGTGGATGTCGTCATTCATTCCTATCGACATCGGTTCGGCGGTACTCCCGGAGATCCAGAGCTGCAGTCCATAGAGGCAGAACTAGCCAAGCAACCTGATATCGTCGTGCCAACCTTTGTTCTGCAAGGTGCCGACGACGGTGTCGATCCACCTGATGCAATCGACCATGCCGCGCCGCATTTCAAGGCCGCGTTTTACCAACGACGTATTATTGCAGGGGTTGGACACAATCTGCCGCAGGAGGCGCCTGCTGCTTTTGCAGGCGCCATCCGTGCCGTTACGCATCAAGATAATGGTCTCTTTCGCGACCGTTCTTGAGCTTACATCCCGCCATCAAGTCGCTGTCTTCAAACATCGAACTGGTAGCTTTTCGGAATGTAGCGAAAACCTTCCGACTGTTTTTCGACGAAGCCAACGGCGGGGAAAGGCATGTGGAAGCCGAGGAAGGGAATGCGGTCGGCGGCGATCATATCGAAGATGCGGCGGCGGGTTTTCGCGGCCTGCGCCTTGTCCGCATCGAAGCGGACTTCCCAATCCGGGCGGCCGAGCGACAGGACATAATGGTTGGCGGTATCGCCGGTCATGACAAGTTGGCTACCGCCGGATTCCAGGTGGAAGACGAGATGGCCGGGCGTGTGGCCGGGCGCCAGCATGGCGGTCATGCCGCTGACGATCTGGTCGCCATCCCTAAGGAAGGTCATCTTTTCGGCGAAGGGCACGACATTGGCGAGGACGGCCTTATGGCCGCCTTCCGCCGGTGTTCCCTCACGCGCCGTATCGGTCCAGAACCCATATTCGATCTCGCCGGCAACGTAGCGAGCATTCGGAAAGGCCGGGCCATCCTCCTCCATCAATCCATTGATATGATCGCCGTGCAGATGCGTGAGAGCGACGACCGTGACCTGCTCAGGCGTGTAGCCGACCGCCTTCAGCCCTTCGCGAAAGCGGCCGAGGCCACGAGCGCGACCGGCGGCACCAAAGCCGGTATCGACGACGATCACGTCGGAGCCGGTGTCGATGATGGCGGGCGCATAGCTGTTGACGAATTTTTCCGTCGGCAGGAAATTCTGCTCCAGCAGTTTGCGAACGGTGTCCGGCGTCTGGTTCGAGCCGAAAGTCTCCCAGGGGTTGTCTATGATGTTAGCGCCGTCCTTGACGACGGTGACGATGCAGGATCCCAATTTGAACCGATGCGTATCCGGGGGCAGGACGGCAGTCATGAACTCACTCCTTATGTTGATGCGCAGCGTAAGCTGCGCCTATCGCAGCCTCCGGTGACGGCGGCCTGGAAGTTGCGCGTCTACGACCGAAAATTTGGTCATGACAACACAATCCAAATCCGCTAATAGACCGGACGACGTTTTATGCGTTTAGCATTTCCATGCTCTTAGCATATGTCAAATCCTGCGTCCCACCCGATGCGGCAGTGGATATCACGAAGACGTGATCCCCAAGCGCTGATGGAGCAAAATCCAGGATTGGCAGCAGCCTCGCATAGGACTACAGAGCGGCTGATCGCACCCTGAGCGGCGGCTTTCCGAAGACAGACCTATCAAGGCGGATGCCCATGAATCGCATCGTTCCATTGATCCTCGCCGTAGCCCTTTTCATGGAACAGATGGATTCCACCGTCATCGCGACAGCGCTGCCGGCCATCGCCAATGATCTGCATGTCGGCCCGATCACGCTCAAGCTGGCGCTGACCTCCTACATGGTGTCGCTGGCCGTCTTCATCCCGATCAGCGGCTGGATGGCGGATCGCTTCGGCGCGAAGAACATTTTCCGAGTGGCCATCTGTGTCTTCGTCATCGGCTCCATCATGTGCGCCTTCTCGGGCGGCCTCCTGGAATTCGTCTTCGCCCGCTTCCTGCAGGGTGTCGGCGGCTCGATGATGACGCCGGTCGGGCGGCTCGTACTGGTTCGCACCACGCAAAAGAGCGATCTCGTTTCGGCCATGGCGCTGCTTTCGATTCCAGCGCTCGTCGGCCCGCTTGCCGGTCCTCCGCTCGGCGGTTTCATCACCACCTATGCCTCCTGGCACTGGATCTTCCTGATCAACGTGCCCGTCGGCATCCTCGGCGTGATCTTGGCGTCAATCTTCCTGCCCGATGTGGAAGCGACAATGCCGCCGAAGCTCGATGTCATCGGTTTCCTGCTGACCTCTTTCGCCGCATCCGGCATAGTCTTCGGCATGTCCGTCATCAGCCTGCCGGCCCTGCCGCCCTATATCGGCATCTCCGCCGTCGTCATCGGCTTCGTCTGCGGCTTTCTCTATATCGGCCATGCGCGCCGTCACACAGCCCCGATCCTCGATCTCACGCTGCTGAAGAACGCCACCTTCCGCGCCTCGGTCACCGGCGGCACGCTGTTCCGCATCTGCATCGGCGCCATGCCCTTCCTGACACCCTTGATGCTGCAGCTCGGCTTCGGCCTGAATCCATTCCAGTCCGGCCTCATCACCTTTGCCGGTGCCATCGGCGCGATCTCGACGAAATTCATCGCCCGCCGGGTCTTTACCGCCGTCGGCTTCAAGACAGCGCTGCTTTCGGCCGCGGCCATCACCACCCTGACGACGATCTGCACGGGCTTCTTCCAGCCCTGGACGCCGCACCTCATCATTGTCGGCATCCTGCTGATCGGCGGCTTCTCGCGCTCCTTCTTCTTCACCGGCATCAATGCGCTCGCCTTCGCCGATATCAACGACAAGCAGGCAAGCCAGGCGACATCGATGAGCTCCGTCATGCAGCAGATCAGCCTGGCGCTCGGTGTCGCCGTCGCCGCCATGATCCTGGAAACCTCGACCTTCTTCAGCGGAACGGAACTGCAGGTCCGCGATTTCCATATCGCCTTCTTCTGCATCTCGGTTCTGACCGTACTTGCGACCATCCCCTTCATCCGGATGGATCGCAGTGCCGGTGCCATGGTCTCCGGCCATAAGGCCGGTCTCAAGCGCGTCGCCGCCCTTCAGCCGCAGGTGCAGCAGCCGGCCGCAAAATGACAACACGATCCCTACGCTTGGGCAAAGCCGTAGCGTAATCGAGATCTCGCCGATTCATGGATCGAGAGCCGCCGAACTCAACGCACGGCGGCGGCTTCCGCCTCTTCTGTCTCGCCTTCCGGCTTCCGGCCCTTGAAGCCCTTCGCCAGCAGGAACATTTCCACCGACTCGGCTCTGGATGCGCCGGGCTTCACATGGATGACCTGACGGAAATTCTGCTTCAGGAAGGTCAAGAGGTCACGCTCGGTACCCCCCTGGAAGGTCTTGGCAAGGAAATGGCCACCTTCGGCCAGCACCTCGACGGCGAAATGCGCAGCCACTTCGCAAAGATGCATCGTGCGCAGATGGTCGGTGCGGTGATGGCCCGTCGTCGGCGCCGCCATATCGGATATCACGAGATCCGGCGTGCCGCCGACGGCATCGATCAGCCGCTGCGGCGCTGTCGGATCGAGGAAATCGAGCTGCAGGATACTGACGCCGGGTATCGGCGCCATTTCGAGGAAATCGATGGCGGCGACGCGGATATCCTCCTCCGTCGAGTCGGTCACCTTGGCGGCGATCTGTGACCAGCTGCCCGGAGCGGCACCCAGATCGATGATGCGTCGCGCGCCCTTGAGGATCTGATGCTTCTCGTCGATCTCCAGCAGCTTGAAAGCGGCGCGGGCACGATAGCCTTCCAGCTGGGCGCGCTGCACATAGGGATCGTTGATATGGCGCTGCAGCCACTGCCGCGACGAGGCCTTCAGCTTCTTTTTCTTGACGCGCTGACCGAGTTTGCGGCCCGTGCGGTTGCCGGCGATGGTTGGCTTGGTCACGTCTGCGGCCCCTTCATATCCCTCGGTCGATGACCCCGGCGCGAGCGGCCTCGCCGCCAAACGCCGTCGTCTGCCATCATGTCGGTCAGCAGTCCCTCGCGCAGGCCGCGATCAGCAACGCGCATGCGCGGGCTCGGCCAGCGGCGGCGGATCGCCTCTAGAATGGCGCAACCCGCCAGTACCAGATCGGCACGATCCGGCCCGATGCAGGGATTGGCGGCGCGGCCGGCAAAATCCCAGGACAGGAGCTTCGCCTGCATCGCACTCACTTCATCATCCGACAGCCAGACGCCATCGACCCGGCGCCGATCGTAGCGCGGCAGATCAAGATGGACGCCTGCAAGCGTTGTCACCGTGCCTGAAGTCCCGATCAGGTGGAAGTCGCCGCTGTCACGTGCGGCGCCATGAACCGGCGGGCAATCGAAACGCTCGAGCATGCGCTGAACCTCACATACCATCGTCTCGAACAGCTCCGGCGTTACATCGCGACCGCCATGCCGCTCGGAGAGCGTGACGACACCGACGGGCAGCGAGGTCCAATGGGTGATGTGATTGGCCAGGCGGCTGGAGCGATTCTCGCCGATGCGGATGACGGCAATTTCCGAAGAGCCGCCGCCAATATCGAACAGCACGACCGAGCGCGCTTCCGGCCCCACAAGAGACGAGCAACCGGAAACGGCAAGCCGTGCCTCGGTTTCGCGGTCGATGATTTCGAGCTGCAATCCGGTCTCTTCGGTCACCCTTGCTAGAAACGCTTCGCCGTTGTCAGCGGCGCGGCAGGCCTCGGTCGCGATCAGCCGCATGCGCCGGATCTCGCGGGTCTTCAGCTTGGCCGCGCAGATGCGCAGCGCTTCCACGGCGCGGTCCATGGCATCGCTGGAGAGGCGGCCACTGGCGCCGAGCCCTTCGCCAAGACGCACGATGCGGGAAAATGCATCAACCACTCGGAACTGACCCGGACGTGTCGGCTGCGCGATCAGCAGACGGCAATTGTTGGTGCCGAGATCGAGAGCGGCATAGAGATCGAGCGGACGGGAATCAGCCTCGGCATAATGATGCTGCCCCTGGCCTTCACGTCGCGGCTGAGGCTGCCGGTTCTGACGGTGATCGTCGTGGGTCGGAGCGTGGACATTCGCCTGCGTATTCGCTGGAGCGACGATCTGCGCCGTCTTCTCATGCACGAGAGGCCGACCCTGCAGGCCGCGCTTGCTGCGATGCTTGCGCCGATTCTTGCCGCTCTTATGCGAGGAGGGATGGCCATGCTCAGGCGAAGCGCGATGCTCCGCCTGTGATGAAAACTGCTGTGTTGACGAAGAAGGCTGCGCGCCACCCTGGGCTGCGCCGCGTGCACGGCGGCGGCGCTTGCGCTTTCTAGCCGGCGAGCCGGCCTCATCCTCTGCTGGGCGCTGCGTCACCTGGCTGGATTTACCTGCCTGGCTAGCCTCCGCAGAATGAGCGTTCGGGCGGCCATGACCGCGCTTACGCTTCGCGCGCCGGGAGGATTTACCCTTCCTGCGCTCTGCTGCCGGCGCCCCGTCTGCCTGCGGCGCTAGGCCGCTTTCGGGGTCACTCACGTATCTTTTCCACCGCACCGCGCAAGGCCTTGGGGGCATGCTGCTGGCGCTCGTTCGATTTTCGTTGGGCAAACAATACCAGCAGGATGGGTTTTCGCCAAATTCTTTTTGAATCACGCCATTTTAGTCGCACCGGAAACAGCCCTCAGGCGATGAGGTGCGCCCTGACATCAGCTGCAAGTTGCTGCATCCGATCGATCGGCGCGTGACCGATCAGCATAAAGGCGTGTGTGGCGCTCGACCAATAGACGACATTCATGCCGCGACGATTTTCCATGTCCGGCGCGGCCATACCCCTGGTGGACTGAACGATGCAGAGCGCCATCGGGCCGCTTTCCGGATCGAGATAGGCGATCTGGGCGAGTGGCTTGCTGTCATAGTTCAGGATCTGAGCACGCTTGAACTCTATGCCCGGCATGGCAATCGCCTCGGGCGCCAGCGGCAGATCCAACTTGACACCGACCTCATTCAACTGCGCGACCTGCTGCGCATGGTCTCCGGCCGGAGCACTCAGTGTATCCGCCGTATAGAGCGAAAGATATTCCGCCACGACGGCACGCCATTCGGCATCCTCGTCCGGCTTCGAAAGCTTACGGCCGATGTCGATCACAGCGCGGTCGATGGCGATGGCGGCTACGAAACTCGCAGCCATTGCGGCCAGGAAACCGCGGCGGCCAATGCCAGCGGCGCGGACCTTGCTTTCCTTTGACGAGGGAATGGCGGCAAGCATGGCATCCAGCTTCGCAGCCGGCGCCTCGGCGAGCATCGGCTGAAACGCTTCAGAAAAGGGCAGCGTGCTGCGCGACAAAAAATCGAAACGCTCCGCCACGTGCTCGTCGCTGGCGATTAGCCCCTCGATCCTATCGCGGTCGGCAGCATCCAGCTCGCCATCGATGAAGGCGGTGAGCTGTTCGTCCGTAACCATCTGTCCTTTGTTCAATTCACTCATTTCCATTCCCCAGTCGCCCACCTCCGGATGCATTTCCGTCAGCCGCCAGCCCCATGCCATCAGCGAGCTTCGCCCGCGCTGCCGCCAATCGGCTCATGACGGTTCCGATCGGCACATCGAGAATTTCAGCCACTTCACGATAGGAAAGCCCCTCGACATAGGCCAGGAACACGGCAGTGCGCTGTGCTTCCGGCAATGCCTGCACGCGCTGCAAGACCTGCCCGGCGAGAACACGCGTTTCGGTTTCCTGTGCGCCGTCAAATACGAGCGTCTCGTCGGCATCGACGAAGCCCTGCCCCATACGCACACGGCGCGAACGAACCTCGTTCAGCCAGATCGAATGAAGGATGGCAAACAGCCAGCGGTCGAGCCTCGTGCCGGCGGTGAACTGCGCCGCCCGCTCCAAAGCTCTGACGCAGGTCGCCTGCACAAGATCATCCGCCACGTCGCGCTGGCGCGACAGCACCACGCCATAGCGCCACAGCCGCGTCAGGTGCTGGGACAGGCCTGCCCTGATATCCTCTTCGCTCGCTATGACATCCTCCGCGGCATTCGCAGGTCCGGAAGCCGCCGACCTTTTCGGCGGCTCCGTTGCTGTCAGACTATAAGCAGAAATAGCACCACGAGCGACCGGCATCACTCCCATATCTCTCGCAAAGCTCCCTGCTTGCCGTCTTTATCACTGACCCGGACCTGCGATCACAGGCTGGACGGATTCCTGATCGCGGCGTGGAGATCGCGATACTCCTCGCAGCTCGTATTGCCGCAGAGCGTCTTGATCGTGTTCAGCTGTTCCTTGGCGAGGTCCATCTGGCCCTTGATGACGTAGGCTTCGCCGAGATATTCACGAACCAGCGTGTACTTCGGATCCATGGCGACGGACTTCTGGTAATAGGAAATGCCTTCGTCCGTGCGGCCGAGCTTGCGGGTAACATAGCCGCGATAGTTCAGCGCTTCTGCCGTATTCGGGTTCTTCATCGTGTCGAGAACCGCCAGGGCTTCCTCGTAACGATGATCCTTCTTGGCGAGCGAATAGGCGTAGTCGGCGCGGTTTTCGTCGGTGACATTGGCGCTCTGCTGCTTGACGCACTTCTTCGCCTTCTGATCGTAGATCTCGCCCTTCTTGCAGGTCGGCGTCGTGCTGGAATCGTCGCCGGCGGCGAAGACGGGAACGGCGAAAGCGCCGACGGTCAGGCCTGCACCGAGGGCGATGGAAGCCAGGCGAAATGCTTTGGTCGTCATGGAATGTCTCCTTGGCAAAATGAACGTTGCGAGGGGAGAACACACCGTCTGCATATTTTATTCGAACGACTCGAGAATTTTTTCGACGCATCCTATGTCGAGACGCCGTCACTCTTTCGTGACTGCTCCGGCATCGAATAGACCACCTCTATCGCGTGTTTCAGCCGACATGCCCCTCAAGGGCACAGGAGAAACTCGTGACCGATACCGTCAAACTTCTAAGCCTTGCCGTCGCAACGCCCGACAACATTATCCTCCAGACCGACGCTGCCGAGACGGCGGGCCGTCTGTTCTCGGACCGCTTTCAGGACTTCAAATATCTCGCGCGCGTGTTCGAGAGCACCGGCATTCGCAAGCGTCATGTGGCGCGGCCCCTTTCCTGGTTCGAAGAGCCGCATGGCTGGCAGGACCGCATGGCTGCCTATACGGAGGTGGCCTCGGAGCTTTTTCGCCGTTCCGCAACAGCAGCGCTACAGCGGGCCGGTCTCGAAGCCAGAGAGGTCAACTGCATCGTCACGGCTTCGTCCACAGGGCTTGCGACGCCGAGCCTCGAGGCACGGCTTGCGAGCGAGATGGGCTTCCGCCTGGATATCGAGCGCGTGCCGATCTTCGGGCTCGGCTGTGCTGCCGGCGTATCCGGCCTTGCCGTTGCGACGAAGATGGCAAGAAGCCGGCCGGGCGCCGTCGTGCTCTTCGTCGCGATCGAGCTCTGCTCGCTCGCCTTCCGCCTAGACGAACTGACACGGCCCAACATTATAGCCACCGCGCTGTTCGGCGATGGAGCAGCAGCCTGTGTGCTGCGAGCCGGCGAAGGCGGCATTGCGGAAATCGAAGCGACAGGCGAACATCTTTTCCCCGACAGCCTCGGCATCATGGGCTGGAAGATCGACGATACCGGTTTTGGCATCATCCTCGAACAATCACTGCCGGTCTTCGCCGAAACGCATCTGAGGCGCGCGGTTGCCGGGATTCTGGAGCGATCCAGGCTTTTGATCTCCGATGTCGACCGCTTCATTTGCCATCCCGGCGGTGCCAAGGTGCTGTCGGCCCTCGAGAAGTCGCTTGGCCTTGAAGAAGGTTCGCTCGATATCGAGCGCGAGGTGATCGGCGACTATGGCAACATGTCCTCTCCCACCGTGCTGTTCGTGCTGGAGCGGGTGATTGCGGCCGGATTGCCGGAGCGTTCCGCCCTACTCGCCATGGGGCCGGGATTTTCGGCAAGCTGCATTACCCTGAGGAGGGTTGCGTGATGCTGTGGCCATCGATCGCGCTTCTGACCTTCGTGACGCTGCAGCGGCTGGCAGAGCTCGTCTATGCCAGGCACAATACCGCGGCGCTCCTTGCCCGCGGCGCTCGGGAACATGCGCCGGAGCATTATCCCTTCATGGTGGCGATGCATACGGCATGGCTGATAGGATTGTGGTTGCTCGCCATCGGCCGGTCGGTCGATCCCGCCTGGTTTGTGCTCTTCATGGTGCTGCAGGGACTGCGTCTCTGGGTGCTGGTGACACTCAAGGATCGTTGGACAACACGCATCATCATCCTGCCCCACGCGCCGCTGGTGACCAAAGGACCCTATCGCTTCCTCAGCCATCCGAACTATGCCGTTGTCGTCGGCGAGATCGCCGTCTTGCCGCTCGCTTTCGGCATGCCGCTTTATGCCGCGATCTTTTCTCTGCTCAACGGCATCATTCTTGCTATCCGCATCCGCGCCGAAAACGCCTGCCTGCGACAGACTGCAAGCTGATCCGCATTTTTCAATTGCGCCACTGAAATTTGGCAGGCATTTTCGATGCTTAGAGCGCGATCAGACAATGCGGAACGACCGGGCGGCAATGCAATGAGCATGCGGATAGCAGGGTGAGATGACAAAGGACGCAATCGTTCTCGGTGCTGGTATCGTCGGGGTTTCGACGGCAATCCATCTGCAGCGGCGGGGACGGCAAGTCGTCCTCGTCGATCGGCAGCCACCGGGCCGTGGGACCTCGTTCGGCAATGCCGGCCTTATCCAGCGCGAGGGCGTGGTGCCTTATGGCTTCCCCCAGCAGTTCGGCCTGCTGCTGCGCTATGCCTTCAATAATCGCATCGACGCGCATTACCATCTGCGCGCTCTGCCGGCGCAGATCGCCTTCCTCGCACGCTATTGGTGGAACTCCAATACCAAGCGCCACGAGATGATCTCGCGCGCCTATGCGCCGCTCATCGAACATTCCGTCAGCGAACACAACGATCTCATCCAAGCCTCGCATGCCGAGGAGCTCATTCGCAAGAACGGCTGGGTGGAACTGTTCCGCTCGAACGAAAAGCGCGACGCGGAATTTGCCGAGGCCGAGCGTCTCAACCGTGAATTCGGCATCGGCTACGACGCATTGAGCAGCGCGGAGATCGCGACCATAGAGCCGCATCTGAGAGGTAGCTTTGCCGGAGCACTTCGCTGGCGCGATCCTTGGTCGGTGCTCGATCCGCACGGTTTGACAGCGGCTTATCGGCGATATTTCGAAAGTATTGGCGGCCGTGTTACGACCGGCGATGCCGTCTCGCTCGGCATGGCAGGTTCGGCCTGGAGAATGGTGACGGCCGAGGGATCGATCGAGGCGGAGGATGTTGTCGTCGCACTCGGCCCCTGGGCTGATATCGTCACGAAACGCTTCGGCTATGCTTTCCCGCTCGGCGTTAAGCGCGGCTACCACATGCATTACGCCGCCGAGGGCAATGCCATCCTCAACAACTGGATGCTGGATGCCGAGCGTGGCTATCTGCTGGCGCCGATGAGCCGGGGCATCCGGCTGACGACCGGCGCCGAATTCGCCCTGCGCGATGCACCGAAGACCCCGGTGCAGCTCGATCGCGCGGAGGCCGTCGCCCGCACCGCCTTCCCGCTCGGCGAACGGCTCGATCCGGAACCCTGGATGGGTGCGCGGCCCTGCACGCCCGACATGATGCCGATCATCGGCAAGGCACCGCGCCACAACGGCCTATGGTTCGCCTTCGGCCATGCCCATCATGGATTGACGCTCGGGCCGGTGACCGGCCGCGTGCTTGCCGAGCTCATCACCGGCGAGACGCCGTTCATCGATATTTCGGCTTATGCTCCTAGCCGGTTTGCGCCCTGAGCCTTGGCTTAGAGCGGTTCAGCTTTTCACGGAATCTCCGAACCGCTCTATCTCTTTGGTTGCACGCAATTCCGGACGGAAAACCGCTACCCACTTTTCCTGGAATTGCTTTAGAGGATTGCCCGAAGGCTTTTGACAGAGGCATCGACGATCTCCCCGATCGTGGCGTCGATGTCGACGGTGACGACGCCGGGCTCGCCGGTCGGCACTTCCAAAGTCTGCAGCTGGCTTTCGAGCAGTGACGCCGGCATGAAATGCCCCTTGCGCTCGCCCATGCGCTTCGTCAGCAGCTCCTTCGAGCCTTCGAGATAGATGAAATAGAGATGGCCGCCGGCAGACGCCCGCAGGCGTTCGCGATAGACACGCTTCAGCGCCGAGCAGGTAACGACAACTCCCTCGTTTTTCGCAAGGCTTGCCGATATTTCCTGACCGATCTTTTCGAGCCAGGGCCAACGATCCTCGTCCGTCAGGGGGATGCCCTTGCTCATCTTCTCGACATTGGCGGCCGGATGCAGCGCGTCGCCTTCGATAAAATGGATGCCAAGCTTGGCCGCGACACCCTCACCGATTGAGGATTTGCCACTGCCGCTCACACCCATGACGATGATGGCAAGGGGAACGTCTTGATTATCGCGCATAAGGCCTGTCCGGAATGATTGACTTGAACGGGGCACGACCGGTCTCGCCAGCCGTGCCCGACTCACAACTTGGATCAATCCAGCGGAAAGAAACAGGAAAATTTATGCGTTCCCTCGCCCGCGAGTTCCGGTTCGACCTGCCGGCACTTGTCCTGGGCACGCCAGCAGCGCGGATTGAAGTGGCAGCCCTTCGGCGGATTGAGCGGCGACGGCAATTCGCCCTGAAGGCGGATGCGGTTCTTTTCGCGATCCGGATCGGCGATCGGCGTCGCCGACAGAAGGGCGGCAGTATAGGGATGGCGCGGCCGGGTGAAGACCTCTTCCGCCGTGCCGGTTTCCACCGGGCGTCCGAGATACATAACCATCACGTCGTCTGCGATGTGACGGACGACGGAAAGGCCATGCGAGATAAAGAGGTAGGCAAGGCCCATCTCTTTCTGCAGGTCCATCAGCAAGTTCAGGACCTGCGCCTGAATCGACAGATCGAGTGCGGACACCGGCTCATCGAGCACCAGCACCTTCGGCCGCAGCATCAGGGCGCGTGCGATGGCGATGCGCTGGCGTTGGCCGCCCGAGAACATATGCGGATAACGATCGTAGTGCTCCGGGCGCAGACCGACGCGCGCCATCATCTCCTCCACCTTGCGGCGGCGGGTCGCGGCATCATCATCCGTGTTGATCTTCAGTGGCTCTTCCAGGATGGAGCCGACCTTCTGACGCGGGTTCAGCGAGCCATAGGGGTTCTGGAACACGATCTGCACGGCGCTGCGCAGGCTGCGGTCGCCGAGCCTGGCGGGCTTGCCGTCGATCAGCAATTCGCCGGCCGTCGGATTTTCGATCATCGTCACCAGGCGAGCGAGCGTCGACTTACCGCAGCCGGATTCGCCGACGACAGCGAGCGTGCGGCCCGACTGCAGGCTGAAGCTGACACCGTTCAGCGCCTTGACGGTCGCTTCCGGTTTGAAGGTGCCGCGCTTGACGGTGTAGAAACGGGCGAGATCGCGCCCTTCGAGAACAGCGCCGGTCATGCGGCACCTCCTGCTTTTTGCGTGGCGGCAATCCCGGGGTGGCCGAGCGGCTTGCCATGTTGCAGCGGATAATTGCATAGGGCTACGCCCAGTTCAGGCCCCTGACGCTTGACGCCCTTGTCGCATTCCGGCGTTGCAAAGGAGCAGCGCGGCGCAAAGAGACAGCCCCTGGGACGATCGTGCTGGCCGGGAACGACGCCGGCGATCGACGGCAGACGCTCGCCGACTTCGGCACGTTCCGGCAGAGCCGAAAGAAGGGCTGCCGTATAGGGATGATGCGGATCGCGGAACAGTTCCTTGACCGGCTGCTCCTCGACCTTCTGGCCGGCATATTGCACCTGGACGCGCTCCGCCGTTTCGGCGACGACGCCCATGTCATGGGTAATGAGCACGAGCGCCATGCCCTGCTCCCGCTGCAGGCGCACGAGCAGGTCGAGGATCTGCGCCTGGATCGTCACGTCGAGCGCGGTCGTGGGCTCATCGGCGATCAGAAGCTTCGGATTGCAGGCGAGCGCCATGGCGATCATGACGCGCTGGCTCATGCCACCAGACATCTGATGCGGAAAGTTCGACAGACGATCCTCGGGAGCTGGAATGCCGACGAGATTCAGCAGTTCGATCGAACGCTGGCGGCGCGCTTTACGGTCGAGGCCCATGTGGATGCGCAGTGTCTCGCCGAGCTGGAAGCCGACCGTGAAGCACGGATTGAGGCTCGACATGGGTTCCTGGAAGATCATTGCCATGTCCTTGCCGATGATCTTACGGCGCTGGCGCGAGGAGATGCCGCGCAGATCCTTGCCATCGAACATCATGCGGTCGGCGGTGATCTTCGCCGTCCAGGGCAGAAGGCCCATCATGGCCAGCATGGAGACGGATTTGCCGGAACCGGATTCGCCGACGATCGAGAGGATTTCTCCCTTGTCGCAGGTGAGCGAAACGCCATCGACCGCCCGGAACAGGCCGGACGAAGTCTGGAATTCAACGGATAGGTTTTCAATATCGAGGAGTGCCATTACGACCTCTTCAGCTTCGGGTCGAACGCATCGCGCAGGCCGTCGCCCATCAGGTTGATGGCGAGAACGGTAATCAGGATACAGAGACCGGGGAAAGTAACGAGCCAAGGGTTGCTCTGGAAGAATTCGCGCGAGTCGGCGAGCATCGTGCCCCATTCCGGCGTCGGCGGCTGGGCGCCTTGACCGAGAAAGCCGAGGGCTGCGGCATCGAGAATGGCGGCCGAAAAGGCAAGCGTCGCCTGCACGATCAGCGGACCGAGGCAATTCGGCAGGATCGTCTTGAACATCAGCCGCAGAGGACCGGCGCCGGCAACACGCGAGGCGATGACATATTCCTTGTCGCGCTCTGCCATGACGGAAGCGCGGGTCAGACGAACGAAATGCGGCTGGTTGACGATGGAGATCGCGATCATCGCATTGGTCAGGCCCGGTCCGAGGATTGCCACCAGCACCAGGGCAAGCAGCAATGACGGGATGGCAAGAATGATGTCCATGATGCGCATTATGATCGTATCGATGCGGCCACGGGCGTAGCCGGCGACAAGGCCGATCAAGATGCCGGCGATCGCCGAAAGCGAGGCAACGACGAGGCCGATAAACAGCGAGAAGCGCGTGCCGTAGATGAGGCGCGACAGGAGATCGCGACCATTGGCATCGGTGCCGAGCAGGAAACTGCTGTTGCTGCCCTCCGCCCAAGCTGGCGGCAGGCGCTGCATGTCGCTGCCGTAAGCGGCATCGGGATTGTGAGGCGCCACGACGCCGGCAAAGATTGCCAGACACAGGACGAAGAGGAAGATCGCAAGGCCGATGACGGCGCCTTTGTTGCGAGAGAAATAATACCAGAACTCCGCAAGAGCGGAAGGACGGTCGGATTTGACACTAACCGTTTTGACGCTAACCGTGCTCATGGGGCCGCTCCTAGTGACGAATGCGTGGGTTGACGAAGCCGTAGAGCAGGTCGACAGCAAGATTGACGAGCATGACGATGCCAGCGATCAGCAACAGGCCACCCTGCACCACCGGATAGTCGCGCTTGAAGACGGCGTCGATCATCCATTTGCCGATACCGGGCCAGGAGAAGATGCTTTCCGTCAGGATGGCGCCGCCAAGCAGCACGCCGACCTGCAGGCCGATCGTAGTGACGACGGGGATCATCGCATTTCGCAACGCATGCACGGAAACGACGCGCAGTGGCGACAGGCCCTTGGAGCGCGCCGTGCGCACATAATCCTCGCCCAGCACTTCCAGCATGGCGGAGCGCGTCTGGCGCGCAATGACGGCGAGCGGAATGGTGCCGAGCACGATGGTCGGCAGGATCAGCGAATTCAAAGCGGACCAGAAGGCGCCCTTCTGACCGGAGAGGAGGCTGTCTATCAGCATGAAGCCGGTGATCGGCTTGAAGAAATAGATGAGGCCGATGCGGCCGGAAACCGGCGTCCAGTGCAGATAGCCGTTGAAGACGATGATCAGCAGCAGGCCCCACCAGAAGATCGGCATGGAATAGCCGACAAGAGCCACACCCATGACGCTTTGATCGAACCATGTGCCGCGCTTGACGGCGGCGAAAACGCCGGCCGGAATGCCAAGACAGATCGCAAGGATCATGGCGCAGATCGACAATTCGAGCGTTGCCGGGAAGAAAGTCAGGAAGTCGGTCAGCACATCGCGCTTGGTGGTGATCGAGGTACCGAGGTCGCCATGCAGGGCGTTCCAGATATATCGGCCGTACTGTACCACCATCGGCTGGTCGTAGCCGAGATCGTGGGAGATTTGCGCATGACGTTCCGGCGACATGACGCGTTCGCCCGACAGCAGCATGACGGGATCGCCGGGAAGCAGGCGGATGAAGGAGAAGGCGACGATCGATACGCCGAGAAATGTCGGGATCAGCACCGCTAGCCGGCTGAGAAGAAATCGCAACATGGCAGATGTCCAAATTTTTCCGGCGGTCAGACAGGGTGTCTGACCGCCGGGTCGCCCGGTCTTAGCCGGGCATTCTCACAGATTTTTCGTTATTCGGCGATATCGACGCCATCGAAGCGGTGAACGCCGACCGGATCCTGGAAGTAGCCGGACACATTCTTCGTCATCGGGATGAACTCTTCCGAATGGTCGATGGTCATCCAGGGAGCCTCGCGCTTGAAGACGACCTGAGCCTGTTCGTAGAGCTTGGTGCGCTCCTTGACGTCGGCTGTCTGCTTGGCCTTCTTCACGAGATCGTCGAATTCCTTGTTGCACCACTGCGCGCGGTTGTTGCCGCCGACGGCATCGCAGCCGAGAAGCGTGTCAAGGAAGTTGTCCGGATCGCCGTTGTCACCCGTCCAACCGAGGATGGCCGCACCGTCGCGGTCCTTGGCGGAAGAGAGCTTCAGGTACTGAGCCCAGTCATAGGTGACGATCTCGACCTTGACGCCGATCTTGGCCAGGTCTGCCTGCATGAGTTCGGCAGCGCGGCGGGCGTTCAGCATGTACGGACGCGAAACCGGCATTGCCCAGATCTTCATGCTCAAATCCTTGACGCCAGCCTTTTCAAGCAGCTTCTTGGCTTCGTCCGGATTGTAGGCGTCGTCCTTCACGTCCTTGTTGTAGGACCACATGGTCGGCGGGATCGGGTTGGTCGCAACCTTGCCGGAACCCTGGAAGACGGCATCAACGATGGCCTGCTTGTTGACGGCCATGTTGATCGCCTTGCGAACTTCGACCTTGTCGAACGGCGCAACGAGCGTGTTGTAGGCGAGGTAGGAAACGTTCAGGCCGGCCTGTTCGAGAACCTTGAGGTTCTTGTCAGCCTTCAGATCCTTGATGTCGGCGGCGTTCGGGTAAGGCATGAGGTTGCATTCGCCGGACTTCAGCTTCTGCGCGCGGACGGATGCATCCGGCGTAATCGCGAAGACGAGATCGTCGATCTTCTCCTTGCCCTTGAAGTAGGTTTCGTTCGCCTTGTAGCGGATGACGGCATCCGGCTGGTAGGCGACGAAGGTGAACGCGCCGGTGCCGAGCGGCTGCTGGTTCATCTGCTCCATCTTCTTGTCGGCCTGCAGCTTGTCTGCATATTCCTTCGACAGGATCGAGGCGAAGTCCATGGCGAGGTCGGCGAGGAACGGAGCTTCCGGACGGTTCAGAACGAACTTGACGGTGAGGTCATCGACCTTGTCGATCGACTTGATGAGCTTGGGGAAGCCCATGCCGTCGGCATATTCATAGGAACCGCCGGCAACATACTTGGCCCACGGATTGTCCGTACCGAGCTGACGGCCGATCGAGAAGATGACGTCGTCGGCATTGAGGTCACGCGTCGGCGTGAAGAAATCGGTCGTCTGGAACTTCACGCCCTTGCGAAGCTTGAAGGTGTATTCCTTGCCGTCGGGGGAAACGGTCCAGCTTTCGGCGAGGCCGGGTTCGATCTCGGTGCTGCCGTGCTTGAATTCGACAAGACGGCTATAAACCGTGCGCGAGGAAGCATCAAATGTGGTGCCGGCGGTATAGATGCCGGGATCGAAACCTTCCGGCGAACCTTCCGAGCAATAGACAAGCGTTTTCGACCAGGCGGACGTCGCCATGACCGAAGCCAAGGCTGTCACTGCCAGCAGGACAGAAATCTTTTTCATGATATCGTTTCCCAGATTTGTTATTCTTTTGAAGCCGTGGACACCACCAGAGGTTCCCATCCGGATCGCGCCGATGGAACTTTATTTTAAGTTTGAAAGCAACAAGCGCCGCCTAAAATTTTTCCAATTTCTAGAGTTTGGAAATTTTTGGACGAAAAAACCTCTGAATTGGTAATTTTCTGGCAAAAGATTACACGCTTTTAGTTGATTCAGAATGATTTGCCGTTTTCCTCTTTCCATCCGCCAACGGCCTATTGCCCGGATAGGAGGCAATACAAACGAAAATCCGCAGCTACCGGCGGTAACTGCGGACCAAAACATGACCGAACTTCGGATAACCGATTAGGCGGCCGGGGCCGCGACCACCGGCTTCTTCGCAATCGCCTTGTGATCTTTGTCGGTGAGGCCGAGCAGGAAGTTGATCTGCGGGCGGGCCTTGACGAGGTCGTCGATGGAATATTCGGTCAGAACGTCGAAGAAAGCATTGAGCGCCTTGCGCAACGCCGAGTTGAGGCCGCAGCTATCGACTAGCGGGCATTCCACCACCCCATCCTCGAAGCACTCCGCCATGGCGAAACTGTCCTCGGTGACGCGGACGACGTCAAACAGGCTGATATCGGTCGCCGGCTTCGCAAGCCGCACACCGCCATTGCGGCCACGCACAGTTTCAACGAGACCTGCCTTGGTCAGCGGCTGCAGGATCTTGAAGAGGAACAGCTCGGACACGCTGTATGCCTTGGCGATCTCCGGGATGCGGCTGAGATGGCCTTCATTGGCGGCGCAATACATCAGCATTCGCACGGCGTAATTGGTCTGCTTGGTCAAGCGCATGCCGATCTCCTGGAATCAAGGCTGCTTAGGGGCTGACCCCGTATATAGTGGCTTTCTTAGTTTTGAACAATTCCAAAATATGAAATTCATATTCAGCTTATTTAGAAAGCCTGCCGTCCAGCCCCTGCCGATCTCCAATCGGCGATGTCCCGAAGCTCATGGCACGGAAATCCAGACCGCCATTTCGCAGCCGCCCGGCTCGCGGAAATGAAACCGACGGCCGCCCGGAAAATCGAAAGCGGGACGGGTGATGACGCCGCCGGCAAATTCGACGGCGCGCTGTGCGGCCTCCAGATCGGTGGTGCGCACGACGGGCAAAGGCGTGCCGGCCGCCTCCCCCGCATCTCCGTCAATGCCGGCATCTATTCCGGCCGCCTCGATGACATGGTAGGTCGGCCCATAGCTGACAAAGCTCCAGTCGAAGGCTTCTTCGAAAAAGCGGCGGGTCTTCAGGCCGTCTTTTGACGGAAATTCGAGATAGTCGATCTGATAGGTTATGGCCATCGCTCGGCCCTCCCGTTGTTCTTGTTTTGTTCTAGATGAAAACAGCGGCCCTGACAAGATGACTCCATCGAAAGCAAACGCAATAAAAAAGCCGCCGCCCGAAAATACCGGACGACGGCTGACGAGCCGGTGATTGCGATGCTTACTTCATCGTCGGCATCACGAATTCCGCACCGTCCTTGATACCCGACGGCCAGCGGGCAGTGATCGTCTTGGTGCGCGTCCAGAACTTGATCGAATCCGTGCCGTGCTGGTTGAGATCGCCGAAGCTCGATGCCTTCCAGCCACCGAAGGAGTGGTAAGCGAGCGGAACCGGGATCGGAACGTTGACGCCGATCATGCCGATATTGATGCGCGAGGCGAAGTCGCGGGCCGCATCGCCGTCACGGGTGTAGATGGCGACGCCGTTGCCGTATTCGTGCTTCATCGGCAGATCGAGCGCTTCTTCGTAGTTCTTGGCGCGAACGACCGAGAGAACCGGTCCGAAGATCTCGGTCTTGTAGATATCCATGTCCGGCTTGACGTGATCGAACAGCGTGCCGCCGACGAAATAGCCGTCCTCATAGCCCTGCAGCTTGAAGCCGCGACCGTCGACGACCAGCTTGGCACCTTCCTCGACGCCGCGGTCAATCAGGCCATTGACGCGGTTATAGGCATCCTTGGTGACGAGCGGGCCCATGTCGGCCTTGTCATCGGTATAGGGGCCGATGCGCAGGGATTCGATCTTCGGCACAAGCTTCTCGACGAGACGGTTAGCGGTCTCTTCGCCGACCGGAACTGCGACAGATACCGCCATGCAGCGCTCGCCGGCCGAGCCGTAACCGGCGCCCATCAGGGCGTTGACGGCCTGGTCCATATCCGCGTCGGGCATGATGATCATGTGGTTCTTGGCGCCGCCGAAGCACTGGGCGCGCTTGCCGTTCATCGCGGCCGTGCCATAGACGTAGCGGGCGATCGGCGTGGAGCCGACGAAGGAAACGGCAGCGATGTCCGGATCGGTCAGGATGGCGTCGACGGCGGCCTTGTCGCCATTGACGACGTTAAGGATGCCGGCAGGCAGGCCGGCTTCGATCATCAACTCGGCCAACCGAAGCGGCACGGAGGGATCGCGCTCGGACGGCTTCAGGATGAAGGCATTGCCGCAGGCGATTGCCGGGGCGAACATCCACATCGGGATCATGGCCGGGAAGTTGAACGGCGTGATGCCGGCGCCAACGCCGACAGGCTGGCGGATGGAATACATGTCGATCGCCGGGCCGGCGCCTTCGGTAAACTCACCCTTCTGCAGATGCGGAATGCCGCAGACGAATTCGCAGACTTCGAGGCCGCGGACGATATCGCCCTTGGAATCCTCGACCGTCTTGCCGTGCTCCTTGGAAAGAAGCGTCGCCAGCTCATTCATGTTCTGGTTCAAAAGCTCGACGAATTTGAAGAAGACGCGGGCGCGGCGCTGCGGGTTGGTCGCGGCCCATTTCGGCTGAGCGGCCTTGGCATTTTCGACGGCTGCGCGCAGTTCCTCGACGCTGGCGAGCGCGACGGTTGCCTGCACTTCGCCGGTTGCCGGATTGTAGACGTTGCTCGCGCGTCCGCTCGTACCGGCGACGTGCTTGCCGCCGATGAAATGACCGATCTCACGCATGGATGTGCCTCCTCGTTTTCTTGGATGCTGACAGGATGGCACTTCAATTTGCACAAATCAATGAGCTGCTATAAGCAACCGTTGTGCAAAAATTGAAGTCCTTCTTGTGCAAGAGAGGGTATGTAAATGGATTGGGATGATGTCCGCATGTTTCTGGCCGTGGCACGCACGGGCCAGATCCTGGCCGCTTCGAAACGGCTGGGCGTCAACCACGCCACCCTCTCCCGTCGCGTGACGACGCTGGAAGAGCGCTTGAAGACACGGTTGCTCGTGCGCCGCACCAATGGCTGTGATCTGACCGCCGAAGGCGAGATCTTCCTGCATGCGGCGGAGCGCATGGAAACGGAGATGCTGCGCGCGCAGGCGAGCGTCGGCCACCTCGACAGCGCGATCACCGGGACGGTGCGCATCGGCGCGCCTGATGGCTTCGGCGTTTCCTTCCTCGCGCCGCGGCTCGGGCGGCTGATCGCCCGTTATCCGGAACTGCGCATCCAGCTCGTGCCCGTTCCTCGCTCCTTCTCGCTATCGCAGCGCGAGGCCGATATCGCGATTACACTTGAGCGTCCCGAACAAGGTCGCCTGGTCTCATCGAAGCTGACGGATTACACGCTCGGGCTCTATGCCTCCAAAGCCTATCTGGAGCAGGCCGGATTGCCCGACAGCGTCGAGGCGCTGAAGCTGCATCCGCGCGTCGGCTATGTTGAAGACCTGATCTTTACGGCTTCGCTCAATTTTTCTGGCGAGATCATGCGCAGTTGGGATGCCTCCTTCGAGATTTCCACCGCCATCGGCCAGACCGAAGCGGTGCGCTCCGGCGCCGGCATCGGCATCCTGCATGATTACATCGCCAGGCAGTTTCCAGAGCTGACGCGCATCCTGCCCGATCTCTCCATTAAGCGTGCCTATTGGACGACCTATCATGAAAGTGCCCGCGACCTGGTGCGTGTGCGCACCGTCGCGGACTTCCTGCAGGAGCTTGTCAGCGAGGAGCGGCGGATCTTCCTGTAAAATGATGCCGATGGACGCGCTTCCTGCTCGCAGGCAGAGGTCACGGCATCAAGCTACACCACCATGACGGCGCATGCGGCGGCTGAGTTTCCGCATGCTTCGGCGGCTCCTCATTCTCATCCGGATTGGGAACGGGAACCTCATCCGGCAGCCTGTCCGGATCCGGCTCCTCGACAGGCGGCTTCGGTGTCCAGCCGGGTTCGGGCATCGGAGGCGTCTCGGGGATCGGCTCGTTCGGTACAGACATGTCCGCTCCTTTCGTCTCGTTGCCGATATGGACACAACGACCAGCAATGCGGACGGTTCCAAGATATTTCGGCACGCGGCCCGCATTTGTGGCGTGGGCGGGTCCGGCACTCCTCCCCGTTCGTCCCTCGCCGCTGGACAAAGGCCGGACGAAGCCTAGTATTTTAGACAGAGATCAGGGAGCCAGGACGATGAGCGACAAGAAGCAGCAGAAACTGGACGAGAAAAAGCACAAGGAACAGGACGATTATCTGGAGGAAGCGCTGGAAGAGACTTTTCCGGCAAGCGATCCGATATCGCCAGGTCACGTGTCCAAGAAGCCTGAAGACAAGAAATAATCCCACGAGGCTAAAGGCGTCGGTATCTTGTAAAGGATGGATCGGGAGAGAATGGTACGGTTGAGTGGGGTCGAACCACTGACCTCAGGTGCCACAAACCTGCGCTCTAACCAACTGAGCTACAACCGCACATGATCGCGTTGCCGCGTCAACGGGGGTCACATACGAGGACTTTGAAATTATTTCAAGTCCTATCTCCCCGCAATATAAAAAAGCTTTGCAGATATCCAAATGATGATGCTGGGCCGGATATCGGTCAAGCCGGCTTGAGCTGCAAATGAAAAGTCCCGCCCCAGGGTTTTCACCTGGGAACGGGACATTCATGCCTTGGGAGGCTTATTGGAAATGATCAGGCCTTGAAGGAGGCCATTGCCTTTTCAGCGGCGTCCTTGGCGGGCTTTGCCAGCTTTTCGGCAACCTTCTTGGTGGTGTCCTGAATGGACTTGGCCTGCTCGACGGTGACTTCGGCCTGCTTGCGGATGAAGGCGGTCTGAAGTTCGAAGAGTTCTGCAACGGACTTGACGCGAAGCAGGGCTTCCATATGAGCCAGCGAGCTTTCGGCATTGGTGCGCAGAACGTCGATGGCCTTGAGGCCGATTTCGACCGAGCCGGCCTGTGCGGTCTGCACGGTTGCCTCAACAGTCTTGCCGGCTTCCTCGGTGGCAGCCTTCAGCTTGGCAAAGGCTTCCTTGGACTGGGCAGCACCCTTTTCCGCGAAGTCGCGGAAGGATTCGGAGAACTTGGACGGATCGAATGCAGCCGTTGAAAAAACGTCGTCTTTCTTTACAGTAGCCATGATTACGCTCCTAAAAGGGCCCTCCCTGAGGCGCCCGTCGTGAACTTGTGTGAGGGGTATATAATATAAAATATTGTGCAGCGCAACATATTTGTGCGCCGCACAATACGTTAACCTTTCCGGCCGAAAAATGGGCCGCTCGCTGGACCGAAAAGCGGGGCGCCGTTATTAATAAACTGTTAAATCATGAGAGGCGATCACGCCCGCAAAACAGGTTGGAAAATGCCCGCAATTCAATATCCGTTCATTGACATTGCCGTGCATCCGCGCGTTCGGGAGCGTTTCGCGCGCGGTGAAGCCATGGTCATGTTCTCGACCGGCATGGATCGCGTGCTCTGGGCCAATGGCGCCGGCGCCAACCTTTTCGGCTATGATGTCATTTACGATTTCGTCGAACAGGGACCGAAGCCAGGCGACGTCTCGTTCCGCCAGATCGAGGCGACGGCGCGCGGCCTTGGTACTATCGGCGATCAGCGCACATTCCTGATCCGCATGGCTTCCGGCTTCCAGCGGGCTGTCGTCAATGCCTCCGTCGAGCTGGTCCGCATTCAGGCCGGCGAAGAGGCTGTGCTGTTTTCCTCTCCGGTCTCTTCGAAGCCGCTTTCCTCGGCCGAATGCGCCAAGCGCATGATCGACGGGTTCGACGATCCTGATACCCATATTGCCGTCATCGGCCGCGACGGCGAAATCGTTACCGCCTCTGTTGGCTTCAGAACACTCGGCGTAACGCCGCAGACCGCACGGATGCTGACGACCATGGCCGGCGCCCAGCCGGACCGGCTGATCAAGCGGCCCATCCCGACCGGACGTGGCTATCTGCCTGCCGCCATCGGCAAGCTCTCCGAAATTCCGGCCCTACACCTGCTCTTCGTTGTCGAAACAGTGCTTGGCCATCTCGACCCGACGGGAAGCCTTGCCGAGGAGACCAGCCTTCCCGCCATCGAGCCGCAGGCGGAGGAAGTCCGTAAGGAGCTGGAAGCAGCGGCGCCGGACGAGGAGCCGAAAGCTGCTCCGGCCGCACCCTTCGGCGATATCATCGATGCGGTAGCTGGCATCGAAGAGCTGGACGAAACGCCGGAATATCGCGAGGACGAACAAGCGGAGGCGACCCCGGCCACCGGAAGCTCCGGTGAGACCGGAACGGGCGCGACCGCCGATGCGGATGGCACGCCCGGCGCTGCCGAAACCAAAGCTCACGCCAATGAGCATCAGCCGGAAACCGTGCCGGATAGCGAAGATAAGGCTGCCTCAGAGACAAAGACGGCAGCGGAACCGCCTCCGCCGGAAACTCACACCAATCCGGAAACCCGCACCGATATTGAAAACACCCCTGCGGAAGGTTTCAGCTTCAAGCACAACGGGCGCGCCACCCGTTTCGTCTGGAAGATCGATGCCGCCGGCCATTTCAGCGAGGTTTCCCGCGAATTTGCCGATGCCGTGGGACCGCATGCCGCCCAGATTGCCGGCACGGCCTTTGCCGATGTCGCTCGCCGCTTCAATCTCGATCCGGACGGCAAGATCGCGGAACTATTGGCGCGGCGCGACACATGGTCCGGCCGCACGATCTACTGGCCGGTGGAGGGCACGAGCCTGACCGTGCCGGTCGATCTCGCCGCTTTGCCGACCTATACCCGCAGCCGCGAATTCGATGGCTTCCGGGGCTTCGGCGTCGTCCGCCTGGCGGATGCCATCGAAGATCCGATGAAGCGCGGCATGACCCTCGGCACCCATGCAGTTGGAGACGCCGCGCCCATCGCCGAATTGCCCCCCGAAGTGGAAACTGCATCCAACGAGCAATCACCCGCTACCGAAGCTGAACTATCCCCAGCGACGGAAGAGATTGAAAATCCGGCTCAGGATAGCGCAGAATCCGCCCCGATCTCGCATTACGAACCGCCGGCACTGCGGATTTCCGAGACGCCGAATCGTCGCGAGTCGGACAAGGTCGTTCGTCTGCACGAGCGTCGGACATTGACGCAGACTGCCCTTTCGCTGAGCGAACAGGCAGCCTTCCGCGAAATCGCACGACAGCTCGAACCTTTCGGCAAGCGCACGGAACCGCCGGCGGAGCAGCCTCACGACGGGCAGCATGAGCATGAGGAGGGTACAGACACTCCTCCACAACCGAATGCGGCCGACGAAATCCTCTCCGAGGCATCCGAAACAACGGACGGACACGGCCATGCCGATGACCAGCCGCCAGCAGCGGCAATTGCGGAAGAGAACGTCGCGACGCCAGTCGTGACATTCGTCGAGGCTGCGGATGATAAGAGCGCGAAAGCGGCTGACGAGGCTGCAGCTGAAGCATCGCCGGCATCGGCCGAGCCGGAGGAGGATTTCGACCCGCTGGATGTCCTGAACAACGCGATTCCGCCGCGTGTGAAGATGCGCACCGGCCTGTCGCCGGACATCATCGACCAGCTGCCGCTCGCGATCCTCATCCACGCCGGGGATCGCCTGATCCACGGCAATCCGGAATTCCTGCGGCTGACCGGCTATGACAGCCTTGATGAGCTCGAGCAGGTCGGCGGACTTGATGCGCTGCTGCAACGCAACGATCTCGAAGGCAAGACCGAGCAGCCCGGCACGATGATGGTCGTGCGCGCCGACGATGCACTGGTGCCGGTGACGGCTCGGCTGCAGTCGATCCGTTGGGAAGACGGCACAGCCTTGATGCTGGCGTTGATGCCGGTGGAAAGAAGCGAGCCGCCAGCACCGCCGCCACAACCAATTCCTGAAGAGGCCCGCCCGGAGCGCATCCTCGAAAAGGTCGCGAAGCTGCAGGTCGAGATCGAGGAACTGCGCTCGACGCTGGAAACGGCGACGGATGGCGTGATCATCATCGGCCAGGACGGCGAGATCCGCTCGATGAACCGCTCGGCGAGCGCCCTCTTCAACTATGACGACCAGGAGACCCGCGGCAAACCCTTCGTCATGCTGTTTGCGCATGAAAGCCAGAAGGCAGTGCTCGACTATCTCGGCGGCCTTTCGGGCCATGGCGTCGCCAGCGTGCTGAACGACGGCCGCGAAGTGATCGGCCGCGAGGCTTCCGGCGGTTTCGTGCCGCTGTTCATGACCATGGGTCGGCTGAATTCCTCGAACGGTTACTGCGCCGTCATCCGCGACATCACGCAATGGAAGCGCACCGAAGAAGAGCTGCGCAACGCCAAGCGTGCCGCCGAAACCGCCAACGCGCACAAGACCGACTTTCTGGCTCGCGTCAGCCATGAAATCCGCACGCCGCTCAACGCCATCATCGGCTTTTCCGACATGATGGCCGGTGAGCGTTTCGGGCCGATCGGCCATTCGCGCTATGTCGAATATGCGACCGATATCGGCCGCTCCGGTCGCCACGTGCTGGACATCGTGAACGACCTTCTCGACATCTCGAAGATTGAAGCCGGCGAGATGGACTTGGATTTCGCATCGGTCGGCCTGAACGAAGCGATCACCGAAGCGGTGTCGCTGGTGCAACCGCAGGCTAACAGCCAGCGCGTCATCATCCGCACCGCACTTTCTCAGGCTGTGCCTAATGTCGTGGCCGATTTGCGCTCGATCAAGCAGATTGCGCTCAACATTCTCTCCAATGCCATCCGCTTCACGCCATCGGGCGGGCAGATCGTCGTGTCGACTGCGTATGAGGGCAATGGCAGCGTCGTGATGCGCATCCGGGATACCGGCATCGGCATGACACGCTCGGAGCTGGAGCAGGCCATGAAGCCGTTCCGGCAGGTGTCCACCAATTCCCGCAAGCGCGGCGACGGCACCGGCCTCGGCCTGCCACTGACCAAGGCGATGGTCGATGCCAACCGCGCGACCTTCTCGATCAATTCCGCCCCGAACGAGGGCACGCTGGTCGAGATCACCTTCCCATCGCCGAGGGTGCTGGCGAACTGAGACAATCTCGGCTCGCCGTCAAAACCAAAGATCGCGCACGCATCGTCCGTCGGAAGGAAGATCTTTGAACGTGTCGAGCCCATCGAAATGATCGATCGGCAGCTCGGCAACGAGATCCGGCGGCGCCAGCCGAACATTGACCGCCATACGCCGGCGACCATCCTTTTGCAGCCTTAAGCCCCGCCAGCTCACGACGCAGGCGCAGCACGGGCAGAACAGTATTTCGAGAGAGGGCTTGTCCTTGCCGACGCGGGTATAGGAGGCAGTCTGGCCCGTGACGGAGACCCGCTCCCCTTCGTAGTCATAGGCCCACAGCGTGCCGTAACGCCGGCAGAGCGTGCAGTTGCAGGCGGTGATCGAACCCGGATTGCCTTCAAGCGTCCAGCCCGTCTTGCCGCAATGACAGGAGCCGATCAGCATGGGTGCACCACTCCATTCGCTGCCTGGTCGAAGGAGCGGCATTCTGCCTTAGTCACGAGATCCCTGCAAATGCGCGGGAGGACACGAATTCTCACTCCCGGCCACCGACGCGGTGAATGCTCGGCTTTCAGGAAACGAGGACAGTCCAGCCAACACCCAAAGCGGCAGATGCCAACAAGGTCGATATTACTGACATCTTCAGGCGAAAAATGGCCATCGCTGCCAACAGGGTCAGCACCAGCGAGGGTAATGAAAGCGACGTCAGGACGGGCACATCCATTGCCCAGGAGCCATAGGTGAAACTCGTGGTCTCACGGAACAGCACATGGAGCCCGAACCAAATCGCGAGATTGAGGATGACGCCCACCACCGCTGCCGTTATTGCCGACATGGCGCCGGTCAGCGCGACATTCCCACGCATCTTCTCGATGAATGGTGCGCCTGCGAAAATCCAAAGGAAGCTCGGCAGGAAGGTGACCCACGTCGTCAGCACGGCGGCAAAGGTTGCTGCCGCAAGTGGGCTGAGGGTACCGGGATTGCGATAGCCCGCCAGAAAACCAACGAACTGCGTGACCATGATCAGCGGTCCAGGCGTCGTTTCTGCCATCCCTAAACCATCCAACATCTCACCCGGCCGCAGCCAGCCCAATTGCTGCACGGCCTCCTGCGCGACATAGGCCAGCACGGCATAGGCGCCGCCAAAGGTGACGACTGCCATCTCGCTGAAGAATATGCCGATTTTGGAAAAGACGTTATCGGGGCCGAGCGTAACCAGCAGGGCCGCGACTGGAATGAGCCACGCGGCCGCCAGCGCACCTGACGTCTTCAAAGACCAGGCGAGGTTCGGTCGCGCGTGCAAAGGGATCTCCTCGCCAAGAACGGAGTCCTTGTCCTCCAGAATTGCCCCGGAGCCCGACTTATGTCCGCCGCCCATCTTGAAGGCCGCGATCCCTGCCCGGGAGGCCAGGTAGCCGATAAGTCCGGCTCCAACGATGATGACGGGGAATGGAACATGCAGGAAGAAGATCGCCACAAAGGCAGCGGCGGCCAAAGCGACCATAGCCCTCCTTTTGAGGGCTCGACTCCCGATGCGAAAGACCGCCTGGACGACGACCGCCAGCACGGCGCATTTGAGCCCGAAGAACATCCCTTCGATAAAGGTCAGGTTCCCGAACAGGACGTAGACATAACTGAGCGCAAGGATTGCAATGAAGCCCGGCAGGACGAATAGAATGCCGGCGATCATCCCACCCGGCGTCCTGTTCAGCAGCCAGCCGATATAGATAGCGAGCTGATGCGCTTCGGGGCCTGGCAGCAACATGCAGTAGTTCAGGGCATGAAGGAACCTGTGCTCTCCCACCCATTTCTTCTCATCGACGACGATGCGGTGCATGACGGCGATCTGCCCCGCCGGCCCGCCGAAGCTCAAGGCGGCAACGCGGGTCCAGACCTTGACGGCCTCATGGAGGGGGACGAGGTCCCGATCAGCCGCGCTTGATCGCTCGGCTGTATTTTTTACGAGATCGGTCATAGCCGGTTATATCTTCCTTGGATTTGGCCAGTTGTGCGTCTCTTCTGTCGCGTCACGACACCAACGATAGAAGGCATCATAGAGCGTCATGCCGGCTTCCAGCTGCTGCAGGTCGTCGTTGAACATTCGCGAAAGCCCAAGCGAAGCCGCAAGCAACCCCGGCACTTCAGGCGCGAGGTCGGGCCGGGCGGTATCCGCGCCCCGAACGATGGTCGCAAGATGAAGGACAGGTTCTGTGCCGAGACCGAATTCCTCGATCATGACATCGAAGGTGCATAGCTCGCCACGATGGCTCCAGAAGACGTCTTCGATATCGAATGGTGTTGCCTTGAATCGATCGGCGACGGCCGCGACTTCGGTTGCCGGAACGAACAGGAAGATCGCTGACGGATCGATAAAGCGCCGGATCAGCCATGGGCAGGCGATGCGATCGATCTTCGGCCGTGCCCTCGTTACCCATACGGTTCGCCCCTTGGCATCGCGGAGAGGCAGCTTTTCCTCGGCGACCAACATGTACTTCGCGCTGCGCCACGCTTCGAACCCACCTTCAAGGACCTCCGCCTCCTTTCCGACGACACGCAGATGGGCAGCAACTCCGTGAGCGAGTTTCTGCCCTTTCTGGCAGAGAATGATGGCTGGCCCCGCCAGCTCGTTCGCCCAGTCGGTTACCGTTCGATAATCACGGCGGATCGAGCCGGGGATAAGGCGAGGATCCGCCGCGAAATCCTCGTCATTGCGGACATCGATAATCATCGGCAAACCGGGCGTGCCGATAATACGATTGAGCTTGTCGGGTGTGATTTCCAGAAATGACGGCATGGCGCGTCCTCCGTTGGCTCGGTTTTAAGGACGCGATTCTTCAGCCGTAGCCTCGTGGGGTGATCGCAACCCCATAATTAATTTTCTGCCTGACGCGTTCCAAATGTCAAGCCGAATAACCGCGTGCTGCACCGGCAGGCATTTTTCGGCTTCTGCAGCCACTTACAGATTACCTATGACGTCGTGGTGTCGCGAAGTTCTGCGGCAACGATGAAAGACCGCGCTGCCGATCAAGAATATCTGATGTACCTCTGAAGTATTATCGACGACAAACTTAAAGTCCGTCGCCTTTTGTGAGATAATTCATCGTTGCGACCGACTATTCCGGTCGGTCATTGGGCACATAAGGGGGGATCCAATGTCAACGACGGCAGTAGAAGCAGACGTAGGCGAAGTTTCACCTAATCTAGTGGTCGATGCGATGTTTGCGTGCCGAAAGACTGCCGCCATCGTGGCCGCCCTCGAACTCGATCTTTTTACTCTGATCGGTGACGGCAGCAATGCGGCATCCTTGGCGGCCGCAACAAATGCTGCCGAAAGAGGTGTGCGCATTCTGTGCGACTATCTCGTTGTGAACGGCTTTCTCACGAAAACAGGCAATCAATACGCTCTGACACCATCTAGCCGGGTCTTCCTCGACCGGCATTCGCCAGCCTATATGGGCGCGGCCATCGAATTCCTGGCCGCACCGGAAATCCTCAAGCAGATCCTAGACAATCCGGCTTCCTATGTCCGCAACGGCGGATCCATTGGATTGGCAAATATGTCTCCGGACAATCCGGTTTGGGTGAAATTTGCTCGCGGCATGGGCTCGTTCACAGGCGGCAGCGCCATCAGCCTCGCTGCCGAAATGTCCAATTTGCCCATGCAGCCAAGGAAAATACTTGATATTGCCGCAGGGCACGGACTTTTCGGGATCGAGATGGCGAAGGCTTTTCCTTCGGCCGAGATCGTTGCAGTCGATTGGGGCTCCGTTCTGGAATTGGCCAAGCATAATGCGCAGCAATTTGGCGTCGCCGAGCGCTACAAGGTCATTCCGGGCAGTGCATTCGAAGTCGACTGGGGCACGGATTATGATCTTATCCTGATGCCGAACTTCCTGCATCACTTCGACCTGGAAACCTGCGCAGGATTGCTGCGGAAGAGCCGAGGCAGCCTGAGCACCGAGGGTAAGGTGGTTGCGGTGGAATTCGTGCCGAACGACGATCTCGTATCCCCGCCCTTCCCCGCCGCTTTCTCATGGGAGATGCTGGCCAGTACGCCAAAAGGCGAGGCCTACCCGCAGAAGGACCTGGCTGAGATGGCTAGGCGTGCCGGTTTTCATAATGTGAGGATAAAGCCACTACCACCGTCGCCGGCAAGCTTGATCTTCTTCGAGTAGCGATGCCGGGAGTACCGGTCTCCTCTTGCCGGCAGATGCGGAGATAGCGCCGAGGGGGCCGCCGCCCCCTTGAACTCGCTGATAGAAGTTAATTCTCCTGCGCCCGCGCGGCCTTGCGCTTGGCCCTCGAATTCGGCTTGCCTGCTGGCGGGCCGTCGTTCTTGGCGAAGCCCGGTTTGCCGGGCTTTTTCGCCCAGGGCTTCTTGTCGGAACGCTCGGAAACGCCGCCCTCGCCTGCATGCGCCCGCTCCGGCTTGCGGTCGGACTTCCATTTCGGCTTCGGGCCGTCATTCGAACGCGGTCCCTTGTCAGCGAAGGGCTTCTTCTTTGCGAAGCCGCCTTCCCGCTTGGCCTGGAAATCCGGCATGCCGGCAAGCGGCTTGACACGGATGCCGCGCTCGAGGGTCTTGTCGGGGCCGATGGCCGCGAGGAAGCGCTCGAAACTCTCCTGCGAGAGCTCGACGAAGGTCTCCTCGGGCTGCATCTTGATGGCGCCGATGTCGCGCTTGGTCAGATTGCCATTGCGGCAAAGCATGGGGATCAGCCAGCGCGGTTCGGCATTCTGCTTGCGTCCGACAGAGAGCGATACCCAGAGGCCATCGGTGAAGTCGTTGCGTCCCGCAGACGAGCCCTCATCGCGTGGCGTGACCGGAAAGTCATCCCGACGTGGCTTTCTGCGCTCGCCTTCGGCCGGCACGTCCTGCAGCTCCTCGGGCGCAGAATGGCCGGCGCGATATTGCCGCAGGAATGCAGCTGCCACCTGCTCGGCGCCATGGCGCTCCAGCAGCTGTTGAACGATCGACTGCTCGTCTTCGGCAAGCGGCGCTGTAAAGACCGGATCGGCGAGAAGACGCTCATCATCCCGCTGGCTCACCTCGTCGGCTGACGGCGGCTTTGCCCAGGTGGCGCGGATACGGGCGGCTTCCAGCAGGCGCTCCGTGCGGCGACGGGCGCTCAGCGGCACGATCATGGCGCTGACACCCTTGTTGCCGGCGCGGCCAGTGCGGCCGCTGCGATGCAGCAGCGTTTCCGGATTGGTCGGCAGATCGGCATGGATGACCAGTTCCAAGCCCGGCAGATCGATGCCGCGGGCCGCGACGTCGGTTGCGATACAGACGCGGGCGCGGCCGTCGCGCATGGCCTGGAGCGCGTGCGTGCGCTCGTTCTGGCTGAGCTCGCCCGAGAGAGCGACAACCGAAAAGCCGCGATTGTTGAAGCGGGCCGTCAGATGATTGACGGCGGCGCGCGTCGAGCAGAAGACGATGGCATTGCGCGCTTCATAGTAGCGCAGCACGTTGATGATGGCGTTTTCCCTATCGCTCGGAACCACGGTCAGCGCGCGATAGTCGATATCGACATGCTGCTTGGCTTCGGAAGCGGTGGCGACGCGGACCGCGTCGCGCTGGTAGTTTTCGGCAAGCTTGGCGATCGAGCGCGGCACCGTGGCGGAAAACATCAGGGTGCGGCGCTCGGAGGGTGCTGCTTCCAAGATGAATTCCAGATCCTCGCGGAAACCGAGATCAAGCATCTCGTCCGCCTCGTCGAGCACAACGGCCTTGAGTTCGGAGATATCGAGCGAGTTGCGGCGGATGTGATCGCAGAGACGGCCGGGTGTGCCGACGACGATATGAGCGCCGCGCTCGAGCGTGCGTCGCTCCGTGCGCATGTCCATGCCGCCGACGCAGGACGCAATGGTCGCGCCCGTCAGCCCATAGAGCCATTCCAGCTCGCGCTGCACCTGCAGCGCCAGTTCGCGGGTCGGAGCGATCGCCAGTGCGAGAGGCGCGCCTGCCGGGCCAAACCGTTCCGCGCCGTCAAGGAGGCCGGGCGCCAGCGCCAAGCCGAAGGCAACCGTCTTGCCCGAACCGGTCTGAGCCGAGACAAGCGCATCCTTGCCGGCGAGGCCGGGATCGAGCATGGCCTTTTGCACCGGCGTCAGCGTTTCATACCCGCGCTTCGCCAAAGCCTGGGCGATCGCAGGAGCGATGCCTTCGAATTCAGTCATCATCTGTCTTTCGGAATTCTTCGCACACCATCAGGCGGCGATCATCGTGGTTCGCACGTCGCGAACCTCTTCTTCAGGCGTGCACATACTTGTTCAATGAGGCAATGTACAGAGCAGAGGCGGATTCGCGACGAGGAAACGAAAAAAAGGCAGCGAACCGCGCTGCCTTTGAAGTTTATGCTGTCGAAAGCAAGCTCGAGTCGGGGAACTTCATGTCTCGGGAGCCGAGAGCGGCTCCAATCCGCTCCAGCTCATGCGAACGGCCTCAAGTTAGCCTTTACTTTTGACCAAGCTTTCTTAACGCGAGGTTAGCAAACGATGGTCATCGTTTGCCCCTCAATTTTAAGGCTCACCTTAACTTTTGAGTTCTTCCAGCCCGGCAAAGAGATCCAGCGCTTCCGGATTGGCGAGCGCCTCCTTGTTCTTGACCGGACGGCCATGCACCACCTCGCGCACCGCAAGCTCGACGATCTTGCCGGATTTCGTGCGGGGGATATCGGCAACGGCGATGATCTTGGCCGGCACATGGCGCGGTGAGGCGCCGGTGCGGATGCGGGTCTTCATCGCCTTGACGAGATCTTCGGTCAGGGAGACGCCGGCGGCAAGGCGAACGAAGAGCACGACGCGGACATCATCGTCCCAATCTTGGCCGATGCAGAGCGCTTCCAGAACCTCGGGAATCTGCTCGACCTGGTTGTAGATCTCGGCCGTGCCGATGCGGACGCCGCCGGGATTGAGCGTGGCGTCGGAGCGGCCGTGAATGATGAGGCCGCCATGCTCTGTCCACTCGGCGAAATCCCCGTGGCACCAGATATTGTCGAAGCGCTCGAAATAGGCAGCCCGATATTTGGCGCGCTCCGGATCATTCCAGAACATGACCGGCATGGAGGGGAAGGCTTTGGTGCAGACAAGCTCGCCCTTCTCGCCGCGCACCGGCTTGCCTTCGTCGTTCCAGACATCGACGGCAAGTCCGAGGCCCGGCCCCTGGATCTCACCGCGCCAGACCGCTTGCAGCGGATTGCCGAGCACGAAGCAGGAGACGATATCCGTGCCGCCGGAAATGGAGGCCAGCTGGATATCGTCCTTGATGCCCTCATAGACGAAGGTGAAGCCCTCGGGCGACAGCGGCGAGCCGGTGGAGGTCATCAGCCGCAGGCTCGAAAGATCATGCGAGGTCTTCGGCGTCAGGCCGCTCTTATGGACGGCGTCGATATATTTGGCCGAGGTGCCGAACAGCGCGAATTTCTCTTCCTGCGCATAGTCGAACAAAATGTTGCCATCGGGGGCGAAGGGCGAACCATCGTAAAGGCAAAGCGTCGCGCCGGCGGCAAGGCCCGTCGCCAGCCAGTTCCACATCATCCAGCCGCAGGTGGTGAAATAGAAGACCTTCTCACCAGGCACGACGCCGCAATGGAGGCGATGCTCCTTGAGGAGCTGCAGCAGCGCGCCTCCGGTGGAGTGCACGATGCATTTCGGAACGCCTGTGGTGCCTGAAGAAAACAGGATGAACAGCGGGTGGGAGAAGGACACGGGCACAAACTCGACCGGCTTCGCCTCGAAGGGCGCGACCAGATCACCAAGGGTCCTCGCGCCCGGTGTCGCTGCCACGACGGCTTCGGCATTGCCGGCATAGGGCACGATGACGGTAGGCGCTTTCAGGCGCTGGGCGATGGCGCTGACCTTTGCTGTGACGTCCTGCAGCTTGCCGCTGTACCAATAGCCGCTGCACGCGATGAAGAGCTTCGGCTCGATCTGGCCGAAACGATCCATGACGCCCTGCTCGCCGAAATCCGGCGAACAGGAGGACCAGATCGCACCGATCGACGCGGCCGCCAGCATGCAGGCGATGGTTTCGGGCATGTTCGGCATCATTGCAGCGATGCGGTCGCCCTTGCCGATACCCTCGGCGCGATAGGCCTGCTGCAGGCGGGAGACCATGGCGGCCAGCCGATCCCACGACCAGCGATCGCGCACCTTGTCCTCGCCCCAGAACACAAGCGCATCGCCCTCGCCGCTTCGCGAGAGCAGGTTTTCCGCGAAATTCAGCTCGGCATCGGGAAAGAAGCGGGCATCCAGCATGACATCGCCATGGATCAACGCCCGTTCACCGCGCTTGCCCTTCACACCGCAGAAATCCCAGACCGCCGACCAGAAGTTCTCACGGTCGGCGATGGACCAGGCGTGGAGGCTGGCAAAGTCGGACAGCGGGAGGTCGAAACGGCGGTTGCATTCCTGCATGAAAGCGAACATCGGACTCTGGCGGCGAAATGTTTCCGATGGTGTCCAGAGCGGCTGCTGATCCTGCATATTTCTCTCCCGCTTTTTGCACTATATAGCAATGCTGCAGCGCATTAATAAAATCACGGTGTTGTGGGTATTGCCAGTGCGTGACGTTTGCATCCGACAAACATTTCCTATATCCGGCAAACTCAGGCAGATTATCCCTATCAGTTCAAGAGTCTCCACGGGATCATGAGAGCTTCGAAAAACAACAAGTGGCGGTTGACGATGCGTTCGGCCTCGCGCTGGCTGCCTGCCGTTGCTCGCACGACCGGCATCATTCTTCTCACGATCCTCATCGTGTTCGCTGTCTTCAGAGCGACCGCGCCTTTCCTGATTTCAAGCGGTCTGGTGCGCTCCGGCATTGAGAAGGCATTGTCGGACTGGACGGGATATCGAGCCCAGATCGAAGGCGACCCGACGCTCGAATTCTGGCCAACCCCGCGCGTGACGCTCAATCAGGTCACCATCCGCGAGCCGTCGCGAAACGGCAAGGTCCTCGGCCATGTCGACAGCCTCTCCGCGGATTTCTCGCTATGGTCGGCGATCCGCGGGCATGCGCATTTTCACGAATTCCATTTCCTGCGCCCGATCCTTTATATCCGCCGCGACGAGAACGGCCTGATCGACTGGACGAACGAAGGCCGCCTTTCCAAGGCGATCGAACAGGCCGAAACCTCCTCCGGCCAGGGCATGCGGATGAGCAAGGAACAGGATGCCGCCATCGGCATGCTGACCATTGAGGACGGAAGCGTCGAAATGACCGACGAGCGCAGCGGCAGCATCTACAAGCTGAACGCCGTCAATGCCGACATCGCCTGGCCGCGGCTTTCCCAGTCGCTGAGCGCTGTCATTCTTGCCCGCTTCAACGGTCAGGACATCAAGCTGAACTTCGACTCGACGCAGCCCCTGCTCTTCTTCGCCGGCAAGAATGTGAACACCACGACCAGCTTCGTTTCGCCGCTGATCAGCTGGACCTATACTGGCATTACCAGCATATCGGATTTTTCGGCACTTTCGGGCAATCTGGATCTGAGTGTGCCGAACGTGCCCTCCTTCATCGCCTGGAGCGGGCAGCGCCTGCCGGCAGCCGACGCCCTCAAGAATATTTCGCTGAGCGCCAATATCGCAGCAATCGACAACGGCCTGCGCTTCAACAACCTTAGCTTCAAAGTCAACGATTCCGCCGCTTCCGGCATCATGGATCTGAACTATACGAAATCGGGCAAGCCGAAGATTTCCGGTACGCTTGCCTTCGACCAGATGAACCTCAATCCGTTCCTGGCCGCCTTCTCCATGCGTCTGGCCGCGGAAACCGCCATTGATGCGCTGTTGAACGGCAATCCGCTGCAGCGGCTCGATCTCGATATGCGGCTGTCGTCGAGCAAGGCGGCTCTCGGCCCCTTCCAGTTCGAGAATATCGGCGCCAGCCTGCTGGTGGCAGGCGGTAAGGCGAAATTCGACATAGGCGACAGCAGCTTCGAGAGCGGTTCGCTGACCGCGCATCTGGAGGTCGCACCAGGCGATTTCGATGGCGGCGGCAAATTGCAGATATCGATCCGCAACGCCGATTTTGGTGGCCTCTTCACGCGCCTGAAGCTGGTAGGCCCGTTGCCGATGCCCTCATCGGCTTCACTGGATCTTTCGCTCAGCACCTCGAAGCCGATCTGGGTTGCCACGCTCAGCGACGTCGCCGGCACGCTGCACTTCACCTCGTCGGCAGGATCGTTTCGCCAATTCGATATCTCGACCTTCCGGACGCTCGCCGCCGAGAAGGCTTTCTTCCGGATGAGCGATATCGCCGATTCTTCTTTCGACTTCGATAGCATCAGCGTGGATGCCAGTTTTGCGAAGGGTTCCGCCGAGGTGCAGAACGCGGCCATTGCGGGCCGCAACGAAACGATCAGCTTCAACGGTGTCGTTCCGTTCCGCACCAACGGGCTGGCACTGTCCGGCGCGCTCGAGGCGACCTCGCCCTCCGACGCGGACGAACTGCCGATGCTGCCCTTCTTCATTGGCGGCAGCTGGCCGAATCCGGTGATTTCGCCGGTCGCAACGCTTCTGCAGAAGCCCATGCAACAGCCGTAGTTCTTTCACGCCGTTCAGCCGCAGCACTTCAAGCTGCTGCAGCCGTCTGCTCGTCCCTCTGCCGTTGGACCTCCCGGCGCTTCGTCGCGATGGAGGCGCAGATAACGCCCACGGCGACCACGCCGATCAGGATGGTGCAGATGGCGTTGATCTCCGGCGTCACGCCAAGCTTCACCTGACTATAGATCAGCATCGGCAGGGTCTTGGCGCCGGCACCCGAAGCGAAAGTGGCAATGACCAGATCGTCGAGCGACAGGGTGAGTGCCAGCACCCAGCCGGAGAAGACCGCCGGTGCGATGATCGGCAGCGTCACCTCGAAGAAGGTGCGCACCGGCGGCGCACCGAGATCCATCGCCGCTTCCTCGATCGAGCGATCGAAGGTCAGCAGGCGCGACTGCACGACAACGGCGACGAAGCACATGGTGAGCGTCGTATGCGCCATGACGATCGTCCAGAAGCCACGATCGACGCCTGAGGTGACGAAGAGCAGCAACAGCGACAAGCCGGTGATGACATCTGGCATGACCAGTGGCGCATAGATCATGCCCGAAAACAGGATGCGGCCGCGGAAGCGCGTATAGCGCACAAGGGTGATAGCCGCCAGCGTACCGAGCACTGTTGCAATCGTCGCCGAAAGCAGCGCGATGCGCACCGTCAGCCAGGCGGCATTCAGCATCGTGTCATTGCTGAAAAGATGCACATACCATTGCGTCGAAAAGCCGCCCCAGACGGTGACGAGGCGCGAGCTGTTGAATGAATAGATGACCAGCAGCAGGATCGGCAGGTAGAGGAAGGCCAAACCGAGCGTGACCGAGACGATGTTGAAGCGGGACCAGCGGATCATAACTTATCTCCCCTTCTCATCGGCCTTGGCCTGGAAATGCTGGAAGAAGACGATGGGCACCACCAGCACCAGAAGCAGGATGGTCGCCACCGCCGAGGCGAGCGGCCAGTCGGTATTGCTGTAGAATTCCGTCCAGAGCACCTTGCCGATCATCAGGGTTTGCGAGCCGCCGAGCAGGTCGGGGATGACGAACTCACCGACAGCTGGGATGAAGACCAGCATGCAGCCGGCGATAACACCAGGAAGCGAGAGCGGAAAGGTGACGCGCCAGAAGGCGCCGATCGGCGTGCAGCCGAGATCCTGCGCCGCCTCGATCAGCGTGCCGTCCATCTTTTCCAGCGCGGAATAGAGCGGCAGCACCATAAACGGCAGGTAGGAATAGACCATGCCGATATAGACGGCGGTATTGGTGTTCAGGATGACGAGCGGCTCATGGATGATGCCGAGCGCCATCAGAAGCTGGTTCAGCAGGCCCGTCGTGCTCAGGATCGACATCCAGGAATAGACGCGGATCAGAAAGCTCGTCCAGAAGGGCAGGATGACCAGCATCAGCAATATCGACCGGATCGTGCGCGGCGCCTGCGCCATGCCGTAGGCGATCGGATAGGCGATGATCAGCGTCAATAGCGTCGAGATGCCGGCGATCTGCAGGCTCTCGATATAGGCGTTCATGTAGAGCGGGTCGCCGGCAAGCCATGTGTAATTGTCGAACGACATGGTCTGCAGCTTGTCCCACCAGTCGCTGAAACTGTCGCTCCAGGCGAAGGACGGGTCGTAGGGCGGCACCGACAAGGCCTTCGTCGACAGCGAGATGCGGAAGACGATGAGGAAGGGCGCGAGAAAGAAGATCAGCAACCAAGCATAGGGAACGATGATCACGAGGCGCTGATAGATTAGGGAACCGAGCGCTTTCATGATCAATCCTTCAGCAAGACGCCGGCATTTTCGTCGAAGGAGACCCAGACGTTCTGGTCGTAGGCGAATGGCTCTTCCACGGCGCGGACAGCGTTCAGCGACGAGGCCTTGACCACCTGCCCGCTCTTCAGCTTGACGTGGAAGACGGTCATGTCGCCGAGATAGGCGATATCCCATATCTCGCCTTCGGCCGCATTGACCGAGGCATTGGCCGGCGGGCGCGGTGTCACTCTGAGCTTCTCCGGACGGATGGCAAGGCTGGCTCGGCTTCCCGCCGAGGGCGTGTCTCCGGAAGCCGTGCGCACCGTGAAGCCCGATTCGACCGCTATCTCGACGATGCCGGATTGTGCCGAGGTGACGTTGCCGTCGAGGATGTTCACATCGCCGATGAAGTCTGCAACGAAGCGGCAATTGGGCGCCTCGTAGATCTCGGCCGGCGTTGCCACCTGCACCACCTTGCCGTGGCTCATGACCGCGATGCGGTCGGCCATGGTCATTGCTTCTTCCTGGTCGTGGGTGACGACGACGAAGGTCAGCCCCAGGCTCTGCTGCAGATCCATGAGTTCGAACTGCGTCTCTTCGCGAAGCTTCTTGTCGAGCGCGCCGAGCGGCTCGTCAAGCAGCAGCACCTTCGGGCGTTTCGCAAGCGAGCGTGCCAAGGCGACACGCTGGCGCTGGCCGCCGGACAACTGGTTGGGCTTGCGCTTGGCGAACTGTTCGAGCTTCACGAGCTTCAACATCTGCCCGACTCGATCGTCGATCTCGGCTTTCGGCATGCCATCCTGGCGCAAGCCAAAGGCTATGTTCTTTTCCACCGACATATGCGGAAACAGCGCGTAGGACTGGAACATCATGTTGACTGGGCGGCGATAGGGCGGCGTACCAGCAAGATCCTGACCATCGAGCACGATCTCCCCCGTCGTCGGCTGTTCGAAGCCCGCGAGCATGCGCAAAAGCGTAGATTTGCCGCAGCCGGATGCGCCGAGAAGGGCGAAGAATTCACGATTGTAGATATTCAGGGAGAGGTTATCGACGGCGGTGAAATCACCGAACTTCTTAGTCACGTTCTTGAAGGAAATGTAAGGCTTGGCCGAAGGATCGATCCAAGGAGCAAAGGAACGCCGGATATTACCGAGTGACTTCATTATCTATCCCCAATTGAACGCCATTGTGGCGCGCGTCGCGCCGGCTCTTCCCCATCCCGGCACGCTCGTGATTCCTGACTTTATCCTCATAAGGAAAGGCCCGGACGTTGCCGTCCGGGCCGCTTCGATTTATTGGCCTGTCGTGACCTTTGTCCACAAGCGTGTCGCCAAGCGCTGCGTTTTAGAGTCCCAAGGGGTCAGCGTGTACAGTTTCTCGCGAACCGCATCCGTGGGATAAACGGCCGGATCATCGAGTACATCCTTGCTCACGAACTGCTGCGACGCCTTGTTGCCGTTGGCATAGGCGGTGAAGTTGCTGGCCTTGGCGATGACATCAGGCTTCATGATGTAGTTGAGGAAGATATGCGCCTCTTCGACATGCGGCGCATCGGCGGGGATCGCCATGACGTCGAACCACATCTGCGCGCCCTTGGTGGGGATCGAATAGGCGATGTTGACGCCGTTCTTCGCTTCGGCGGCACGGTTGCGGGCCTGCAGCACGTCGCCGGAATAACCAAACGCTAGGCAGATATCGCCATTGGCAAGCGCGTTAATGTATTCGGAGGAGTGGAACTTGCGTACGAAGGGACGGATCGCGGTCAGGAGATCCTCGGCCTTCTTGAAGTCCTCTTGCTTTGTCGAATTCGGGTCGAGGCCCAGATAGCGCAGCGCGGCCGGGATGACGTCCGTCGGCGAATCCAGCACGTAAATGCCGCAATCCTTGAACTTTGCGGCGAGCTTCGGATCGAAGATCACGTTGATATCGGGAGCGTCGTCGGTGCCGAGGATCTGCTTCACCTTGTCGACGTTGTAGCCGACACCGCTCGTGCCCCACATATAGTCGATGGCGTATTGGTTACCAGGATCATAGGTGGCGATGCGCTGCTGCACCGTATCCCACATGTTGGAGATATTTGGCAGCTTGGACTTGTCGAGCTTCTGGAAGACGCCGGCCTTGATCTGGCGCTGCAGGAAATAGGCGGTCGGGACGACGATGTCGTAGCCGGTCTTGCCGGCCAGCAGCTTGGTTTCCAGCGTCTCGTTCTGGTCGAAGGTATCGTAGACGACCTTGATGCCGGTTTCCTTAGTGAAATCCTCCAGGATCGAATTGTCGATATAATCCGACCAGTTGTAGATATTGACGACCTTGTCTTCTGCCTGAGCGACCGTTGCCAGCGAAACGACGGCAAACGCCGTTGCTGCAAGCCGTGCGAACATGGACTTCATAGTCTCTCCTGTTTTGTTCAAGGGCATCCAGGCGATACCCAACCCTCTGTTTTTCCCGCTAGACTAGAAAGGAAATCGGAAGGCGACAAGGGAAAAAGCAAGCCGGCATAAGCTTTAGCCGTTTTCCCCGAAAACGACCGATCTCCAAGCAAAATTGCCCGCCAAGAGACAATGCCGTTCGCACGCAATTGTGAATGCAGGGCTTGCTTCGCACGTGAATGCGGAAGCAGGCTTTGCTAACATCGAGACGTTCTCGTCCACAAACATTCTCACGCCTGTTTCGCCATCCTGCCCAGCGGGCAAACTCAAACCCATCAGCGGGGACCTATCATGCAGTATCAAAAATTCGGCAATACCGGTCTCAGCGTCTCGCGCCTGTGTCTCGGCACGATGACCTTCGGCCTGCAGATCGAGCAGGAAGAGATCGCCCATGCCATTCTCGACAAGGCGGCCGATGCCGGAGTCAATTTCATCGACACCGCCGATGTCTACCCGCTCGGCGGCGGCGAGCAGCTTGCCGGCCGCACCGAGGAGATTGTCGGCCGCTGGCTGAAGGGCAAGCGCGACCGCTTCATCGTCGCGACGAAGGCTGTCGGAAAGGTCGGCCCGTCTCCTTGGGATCAGGGCGCGTCGCGCAAGCATCTTCTCGACGCCATCGACGCTTCGCTGCGGCGCCTGGGCACCGATTATGTCGACCTTTACCAGCTGCATTCGGACGATCGCGAGACGCCGATCGACGAGACGCTGGAGGCGCTCGATACCATCGTGCGCTCCGGCAAGGCCCGCTATGTCGGCGTGTCGAACTTCCTCGCCTACCGGCTGGCACTTGCGCTCGGCCGCGCCGATTTCCTGCGCACCGCGCGCTTCGTGTCGGTGCAGCCGCGCTACAATCTCTTGTTCCGCCAGATCGAGCGCGAGCTTCTGCCGCTTGCCGAAGAACAGCACCTCGCCGTCATTCCCTACAACCCGATCGCCGGCGGCCTCCTTACCGGTAAGCACAAGCACGATGTCGCACCGACAGAAGGGCGTTTCAGCGCGCAGCTGCGCAGCGCCGGCAGCAATTATCTGCAGCGCTATTGGCATGAACGCGAATTTGCCACGATCGAGAAGTTGCGCGGCATAGCCGAAGAGGCCGGGCAATCGCTGACCAAGCTTGCCGTCGCCTGGGTTGCGGCCAACCCGGTCATCACCTCAGCCATTATCGGCGCCAGCCGCCCCGAACAGCTCACGGACACGCTGGCCGCCATCGACCTGAAGCTCGATCCGGAACTGAAGGCGAAGCTTGACGAGGCCACGGTCGAATATCGCTGGGGCGACGCGGCTCGGTGAAGAAGCACGAACGGCGGCCAATTGCCGCCGGTTTCTTTACAGATAGGTCGGACGCTTGCCGGCAAAGAGCTCAGCGTGGCTTTTCAACAGCTTGGTCATGCGGTCGACCACGGTGCGGATCTCCCGGCGATGACGGTCGGCATTGTTCATGACGATCCACTGCCGGTGGCGCAACTCCGGAATTTCCTCGCCGACCCGCTCCAGCCGCGGCTCCTGGTCGCCGACGAAGCAGGGCAGAACGGCAATGCCGGAGCCGGCAAGCACCAGATCGCGTAGCGAACGCGGGCGGCTGACCGTGAAAACGATTTCCTCGCGCTTGTTCTGGTGCGGCCAGCGCAGATAGGCCGAGATCGCCTCCTCCTCCGCTACCGCGATCCAGCGCTGCGGGCCGGAAAAGCGCATATTGCGGGCCTGATAGGCGGCATAGGCGACATCGCCGGTCTTGATGGCGGCGAGATTGGTCTCCTCCGGCTCGAAGGCGCGGATGCCGATATCGCTTTCGCGATGGGCGAGGCTGGCGCGGCGTTCGCCGAGATGAAGGTCGATGCCGAACCCGTCACGCTCAGAGCAGATAGTCGGCATGTTCTGGCTGAGCAGCCAGCCGACCCAGGTGCCGGCAGCGATACGCACGATCGATGCACCCTGAGCATCGCGCTGCCAGCTATCGACCTTGCGGGCGGCGGCTTCCATCTCCAGCAGTTGGTCGAACAGGGCCTGGCCATTGCCGGTCAGCGTATAGCCCGCCTGGCTGCGCTCGAACAGCGGGCGACCGATCTGTCCCTCCAGCTCCAGCATGCGCCGGCCGATCGTCGCCGGGCTCAAGCCGCTGGAAGCAACCGCGCCGGTCAGGCCGCCACCACGGGCGACATCCAGAAAAAGCTGATAGGAATCCCATGTCGTGTTTTTCATAATTGAAAAACATAAGATGATCATGGCTGTTTATAAAGCAAATTCGTATGTGTAGTTGAAGGGATGCCTCACGGAAGGAGACATCTCATGATGGACAGCATGGCCCTGGCGAAAGCCATAGAAATACAGAGCCTGGCGCGCGAAGAGCAATGGCGCTGCGACGAAGATTTATTCTACCTCGACTACGGGCTCGAGCCGCCGCGGCTCTTCATATGGATTGAGCGGATATTTGTCGCTTTGAGCACCCGGCTCCAGGCAATGAAAAAGGCGGACCGGCCGGAAATGGGCCGATCCGCCTGCGATAGCAACACCCGCTGCGGTCAGGCCGCCTGCTCACGCATGTAGTTCGCGCTATAGCCGGTCTCGATCTTGAACTGCAGGATAAGGTGCAGCAGGGCATCGGCCTCGGTGGCGAGCTCGCGGCTCGCCGCCGTGGTTTCTTCTACCATGCCGGCATTCTGCTGGGTCATCTGATCCATGTGATTGACCGAGGAGTTGACCTCCTGCAGCGCGCTTGCCTGATCGTGGCTGGCGCGGGCGATCATCTCCACGTGGTGGCTGATCGTCACGATCTGGCTGCTGATCTGCGCGAGCACCGAACCGGCCTCCTGCACGTACTGCGAACCGGAATTGACCTCCTCGGTCGACTTGTTGATGAGCCCCTTGATCTCCTTGGCGGCAGCAGCCGAGCGCTGTGCCAGCTCGCGCACCTCCATGGCGACGACCGCGAAGCCCTTGCCCGCATCGCCTGCGCGGGCGGCTTCGATACCGGCATTGAGCGCAAGAAGGTTGGTCTGGAAAGCGATCTCGTCGATGACGCCGATGATCTGCTCGATCCGGCGCGAGGCCTCCTCGATACGCGACATGGCATCGATGGCGTTGCCGACGACGACAGAGCTGTCATCGGCACTGCGCTTGGCTTCGCGCACGATTGCATCCGCGTCCTTCGCGCGCTCGGCAGATGAACGGACCGTCGTGGTGATCTGGTCGACGGCAGCGGCGGTCTGCTCCAGCGATGAGGCCTGCTGCTCGGTGCGCTTGGAGAGATCCTCGGCGGAAGCCGCCATCTGAGCGCCGTTGCTCTGGATCATCTCGACATTGCTGCGGACCTGGCTCAGCGTCTGTTGCAGGCGGGACAGCGAACTGTTGAAGTCCTGGCGCAGCTGCTCGAGGCGGCCGATGAAAGGCGTGTCGATCGTCGCCGAGATATCGCCCTGGGCAAGGCGCTCGAGACCGGCGGCAAGCTCGCTGACGGCATAGTCGATCTGACGGTCGAGCTCGCGCTTTTCGGCATCGTTGCGCTGGCGTTCGTGCTCTGCGGCAGCACGCTCCTCGTCGCTCTGCTCCTCGATGCGGATCTTCGAAATGGCGTTTTCCTTGAAGATGCCGAGGGCTCTGGCCATGTCGCCGATCTCGTCGCGACGCTGCTCGCCGGAGATCGAAGTCTCCAGCATGCCATCGGCGATGCGGCGCATGGCGGCGGTGATCTGCCCGATCGGACGCTGCAGGGTCAGGACGAGCGCGATGCCACCAGCAACCGAGAGGATGATGCCAAGTGCAGTTGCCAGGATGGATATGGAATTTGCCTGGTTGCGCTCGCTGCCGGCGCTCTGCTTCTGCGTCTCGGCGAAAGCGGTCAGCTGGCCCCAGACCTGATCGAGCTGCTGGCGGGCACTGGCATATTCGCCGATCCGCTGATTGATGGTATCGACCAGCTTGCCGCCGGCCTCATCCATGGACTTGATGGCCGGACGAATGGCCGAGTCGATGTCGCCGGCGAAATCCATGCTCTTCGCGCTCTGGTTCAGCGTATCGATATCGCCACCGAGCTTGGAGACTTCCTGGCGCAGGCGGACGAGATTGTCCTTGTTCGTATTGGCGTTGAAATCGGCCAGCACGAGCTGCAGCGAATAGATCGAGTCTTCAAGGCGGCGCGTGTCCTGCAGGACCGAATTGGTCTGTGCGACTCGGGCATCGAGGGAGACGAAGGTCGTGGTCGCCTGGCGCATCATCTGCGTCGCCGTCAGCTGCGTATAGGTCGAGGTCTGGCGGAAGCGCGAAAGCAGCCGGCTGATATTGGTGATCGTATCGTCGGTCGGAATATCCGTGCTTTCGGTGAAGGCAGCAAGATCCTTGATGGTACCCACGAGCGACTGGACAACGCTCTTCTGGTTCTGCGGCAAGGCAAGGTCGATGGAGCGCTGCGCCTTGTTCAGGTCCGGCAGCCGGTCCTTCAGTACCTTGACCTTGTCGGCCGGTGTCGCGGCCTTGTTGAAGTCTTCGGCAACAGAGGCCAGCATATCGCCGCCCTTCAGCAGGCGGTCGGCGGAGCGCAGCGTGGAGGTCGCGTCCGCCTGGTCCTGGCGCATCCGGTCTTCCAGCTGCTGGCTGTTGAAATTGACGTTGAAGCGGGCACTGATCAAGGCGCGCTGGGCGTCGTCGATCCTCTTGCGCAGCGAGAGTTCCTGTTCGTGCAGAGACCACAGCCTGCCGACGAGGTTGGACATGTCGGCGGTCTTTGCCATCGCGTCGGTCAGATTGTCGCGACCATCCGCATCCGCACTGAGCTGGCCGAGAGTCGCATTCAGCACGCCCTGCTGCGACTTGATGTCCTCATAGAGCTTGTCGCGCTGCTGTGTGTTCGTGATGCGCAGGAAGTCATCCATGGAACCATAGAGGTTCTTGAACCCGGTCAGGGACTGCAGGACGCTGTTGGAGATCTCCATGCGGCCCTGAAGCAGGCCCGACGCATAAAGCCCGGTAAGGCCCACGGCGGAAATGCTGATGACGAACGGCAGGACGAATATCAGAACTTTCGTCTTGATGTTGAAACGCGACAATATCTTGTCAATGAACATTTTGGCCCAGACCTCTCACACACCGCTCCCCCGTCGACGCCGCCTCGGCGCTGACCGGATGTATAATCATCATTCTTGAAATATCAGCAGGCGGGGTTCCCGAGTATAAGTCGGGAAGCAATCATTGCTTCGGCTCCAGCTTGCAGTAGAGCGCCCCAAGAAATCGACAGGGATTGTCGGCGTGATTAATTAATTTTCAGATAAGGATGTAGTGTGACCCGCAGCATACAATCGAACGCTGAAAAGCGGAGGGAGAGATCTATCTCTGTGCGCGAGCCGAGGCTGCCGTTCGACGACGGCCAAGAGCAATGTGGCGGCTGAAGTCAGAAGCCGCGTACGGTAAGGTAGGCGATGCAAGCGGCTGTAACGCCGGTCGCCAACATCAACAGTCTTGCCGCCAAAAGCTTGGCACTGTCACGGGTCTGAGCGATTGCAATGGCGCGAGCGCGACGATGTGTTCTGTTCATGAGTATATTCCCATTTTCGCACTGACACGATAACCGGCAAATAGTGCTTTCGGCAACTGCCAATGTATTCACTAATAATGTAGGAAAGGAAAACGCGAGAAACAGAGGCGGGTTCCATTTTCTCAAGGCGCCGACAAGGCCTTGAAACGGCAGCTCAAGCCGCTTCGCCGGCCACATGTCCGGAGGCCCACGCCCATTGGAAATTATAGCCGCCGAGCCAGCCGGTCACGTCGACACATTCGCCGATGAAGAACAGGCCGGGAATGGTCTTTGCCTGCATCGTCCGCGAATCGAGGCAAGCCGTGTCGATGCCGCCGAGCGTCACTTCGGCGGTGCGATAGCCTTCCGATCCGGAAGGTTTGACCGGCCAGGACTGGATAGAAGCCGCAAGCTGCTGCAGGCGTTTGTCCGATAGATCGGCCATGTTGCCGGAGATGCCTTCGCTCTCGACAATGTGCTGAGCCAACCGTTTCGGCAGGATTTCCGCAAGCGCCGTCTGGGCCGATTGCCGGCCATTGACCTGCTTGGCTTTCTTTAGCAGTGCGAAAATGTCGATATCGGGCTCGATCGCGACGGTGATGTCCTCGCCTTCCCGCCAATAGGAGGAAATCTGCAGAATGGCGGGGCCGCTGAGGCCGCGATGGGTAAAGAGCAGGGCCTCGCGGAATGCCGTCTTGCCGTGGCGGATCTCGGCGGGGGCAGCAATGCCCGACAACGGAGCCAGACGCTGAAGCAATTGCGGATCGAGCGTCAGCGGCACAAGGCCCGGCCGCGTTTCGACGACAGGCAAGCCGAATTGCTCGGCAATGCGATAGGCAAAACCTGTCGCGCCCATCTTCGGGATCGACTTGCCGCCGGTAGCGACGACCAGTGAGGATGCTTCGAAGGCGCCTTCGGATGTGCTGACACGGTAGCCGCCTGCCTTCTGCTCAATGCCGCTGATCTCCGTTCGCAGTCGCAGTTGCACGCCGGCCGCACGCATCTCGTCCGTCAGCATGCGGATGATATCGTTGGCGCTATCATCGCAGAAGAGCTGGCCGAGCGTCTTTTCATGCCAGCCGATGCCATGGCGCTCGACCATGGCCAGAAAATCGGCAGGCGTGAAACGCGCCAGCGCCGATTTGGCGAAATGCGGATTGGCGGACAGGAAGTTCTTCGGACCGGCATGGATATTGGTGAAATTGCAGCGGCCGCCGCCGGAAATGCGGATCTTTTCGCCGGGTGCGGCGGCATGATCGAGCACGAGAACGGACCGGCCGCGCTGGCCGGCGCGGATGGCGCACATCATGCCGGCCGCGCCTGCGCCAAGGACGATCACATCATATCTGCCGGTCACGCTTCAGCCCTTTATTCTTCGCCGCGCTCTCTCGTCATTTTTCCATCATACGGCGAAAGTCCGAGCGGTTTTCCCCCTCGCCAATTGGCAAACTGCAGTTATGATGCACTCACCGATCAACCCAAATACGGTGTTTTATGCCCGCGAGAAAGACCCCGCTGAAAGCTTCCATACCCGTCTCGAAAGCCCCTACAGTCCCTCCTTCTCTGAGATCGGCGCGCGGCGTGGCAAACTGGAAGGAAGCGGCTCAATGGCTGCGGGCACGCGGGATCGAGGACATAGAATGCATCACGCCGGACCTTGCCGGCGTGCCGCGCGGCAAGATGATGCCGACATCGAAATTCACCTCCAACACATCGCTGGCACTGCCCTCGGCGATCTATCGACACACGATCTCCGGCGAATATCCGGAAGAGACCGAAAGCTTCCGCTACGAGCCGCGCGACAACGACCTGAAGCTGGTCCCCGACCTGTCGACGCTGTCGGTCGTGCCCTGGGAAACGGATCCGACCGCGCAGGTCATCTGCGATATCGTCAATTCCGAGGGACAGGAAGTCTCCTATACGCCGCGCAACGTGCTGAAGCGCATCATGGGGCTCTATCGTGATCGCGGCTGGAAGCCGGTGGTGGCGCCGGAAATCGAATTCTATCTCGTCGCCAAGAATGACGATCCGGATTATCCGCTGCACCCGCCGAAGGGTCGTTCCGGCCGCTCGATCCTCGGCGGCCAAGGCTATTCGATCGCCGGCATCAACGAGTTCGACGAGCTCATCGACGACATCTATCACTTCTCCGAGAAGCAGGGCCTTGAGATCGATACGCTGATCCATGAAGAAGGGCCGGCGCAGCTGGAAATCAACCTGCGCCATGGCGACCCGATCGAGCTTGCCGACCAGGTGTTCATGTTCAAGCGTACGATCCGCGAGGCGGCGCTGAAGCACGGCATCTACGCGACCTTCATGGCCAAACCGATGCAGAGCCAACCCGGCTCGGCGATGCACATCCATCAGTCTGTCGTGAACATCGAGACGGGCAAGAACGTCTTCACCAATCCGGATGGCAGTCCCTCGCCCGAATTCTTCCATTTCATCGGCGGCATGCAGCGCTTCGTGCCGAATGCGCTCGCCATGCTGGCGCCCTATGTGAACTCCTATCGCCGGCTGGCGCCGAACATGTCCTGCCCGGTCAACAATGCCTGGGGCTACGACAACCGTACCACGGCTTTCCGCGTGCCAATCTCCGATCCGCAGGCGAGACGTGTGGAAAACCGGCTGCCGAGCTCGGATGCCAATCCCTATCTGGCGCTCGCAGCCTCGCTCGCCTCCGGCCTGCTCGGCATCATGAAAAAGGTGGAGCCGACGGCGCCGACCGAGGATTCTGCCAACGAAGGCTCCATTGACCTGCCGCGCGGTCTCCTCGAAGCCATCGCACTGATGGAAGACGAGCCGGCCTTCGAAGAGGTCTTCGGCCAGGATTTCATCGGTATCTATGCCGGCGTGAAACGCGGCGAGTTCGAGACCTTCATGCAGGTGATCAGCCCGTGGGAGCGGGAATTCCTTCTGCTCAACGTGTGAGGGAGATCGCCCATGACATTGCAGGAAACTTGGCAGAGCCCGATTGCTCCAGGCCTTTCCTTCTACCAGGCGACCGTCGGCCCGCGTCCGATCTATCCGAAGCTCGACGGCTCGCGCCGCGCAGATGTCGCGATCGTCGGCGGTGGCTATACCGGCCTTCAGGCCGCCTACAACCTCGCCAAAGGCGGTGTCGACGTCGTTCTGATCGACGCCAACCGCTTCGGCGACGGTGCGTCCGGGCGTAACGGCGGACAGCTCGGCACCGGCCAGCGCTGGTGGCCGGAAGAGCTCGAAGAGAAAATTGGCTATGAGCGATCGAAGGCCCTCTTCGATCTGGCCGAAGATGCCAAGCGGCATCTTCTCGATTTCGCGTCCGAGCATGGCATCGACATCGATTTCCTGCCCGGCCAGATGAATGTCACGCATAAGCGCAGCTACAAGCGCGACTATATGGATAGTGCGGAGATCGCAGCGACCCGCTATGGCTATCCGCACATGACGTTCATGGATGAGGCCGAAACCCAGGAGCGGCTGGGGTCGAAGTTCTATCTCTATGGCGTCCGGGATACGGGCACGGGTCATATCCACCCGCTGAAGCTTCTCATAGGCCTTGCCCGCGTCGCGGCTGAGGCCGGCGCTTCTCTCTTCGAGATGACCAAGGCAAAGCGCTTTCGTCAAGCGGACGGCAAGACCATTATCGAGACGGATGGCGGCGAGATCACCGCCGACCGGGTGCTGATCGCCTGCAACGGCTATATCGGCAATCTGGAGCCGGTGACGGCAAGTCACGTCATGCCGATCCGCTCCTTCATCGGTGCGACCGAACCGCTCGACCGCTTTCCGCAGGTTCTTCCCGGCAACGAGGCGGTGGCCGATTCGCGATTCGTCGTGCGCTATTTCCGCAAATCGAAGGACGGTCGCCTGCTGTTCGGCGGGCGCGAGGCTTATACATCAGACAATCCGCGCGACATAACGCAGCACATCCGCCGGCAAATCACTGAAATCTATCCAGCTCTCGGCGATATCAGGATCGACTATGCCTGGGGCGGTTCGGTCGGCATCACCATGCCGAGGCAGCCCTTCGTGCGTGAGGTCATGCCTGGTGTCACTTCGATCGGCGGCTATTCCGGCCATGGGGTGATGCTGTCAAATTATTGCGGTAAACTCTATGCGAAAACGGTTCTCGGGAACGCGGATGAACTTCGCCTCTTCAGGGAACTGAACATTCCGCCCTTCCCCGGCGGCGCGCGCATGCGGGCGCCTCTGCTGTTCCTGGCGCTCTCGTGGTTTGCGTTGCGCGACAGGTTTTGAAAACCGGAAGATGATTTCTTCCGCCGGTAATCCGCTCTAAAAACCGAGTCTGAATTTTGCGATGCACACTGGCCTTTTTAAATCGATTAGATTAAAAGGGGCCTCAACCAAGACCGATTGAGAGATAGCTCATGAGCAGCCAGATCATTCCCGTTGAACCATTTGATTATGTCGTTTTCGGCGGCAGCGGCGACCTTGCCGAACGCAAGCTCCTGCCCGCTCTTTACCATCGTCAGGTCGAAGGTCAGTTTTCCGAGCCAACCCGCATCATCGGCGCTTCGCGCAGCGCGCTTTCCAATGAGGAATATCGCAAATTTGCCGACGCCGCCCTCAAGGAACACCTGAAGAAGGGCGAATATGACGACGCCGAGGTCAAGAAGTTCCTCGCTCGTCTGTTCTACGTACCCGTTGACGCCCGCAGCGACGCCGGCTGGGATCAGCTCAAGAAGATCCTGGACGAAGGCAAGGAGCGCGTGCGCGCCTTCTATCTCGCCGTCGCTCCGGGCATCTTCGGCGACATCTCGCAGAAGATCCACGATCACAAGCTGATCACCAAGCAGACCCGTATCGTCGTCGAAAAGCCGATCGGCCGCGACCTTGCATCCGCCCTGCAGCTGAACGACACGATCGGCAAGGTCTTCAAGGAAGAGCAGATTTTCCGCATCGACCACTATCTCGGCAAGGAAACCGTGCAGAACCTGATGGCGCTGCGCTTTGCCAATGCGCTCTACGAGCCGCTATGGAACGCCAATCATATCGACCACGTCCAGATCACCGTCGCTGAATCGGTCGGTCTCGAAGGCCGCGCCGGCTACTACGACACCGCCGGCGCCCTGCGCGACATGGTACAGAACCACATCCTGCAGCTGCTTTGCCTGACCGCGATGGAAATCCCCTCCTCGATGGATTCGGAAGCCGTTCGCGACGAGAAGCTGAAGGTGCTGCGCGCGCTGAAGCCGATCGACGCTTCCAACGTCGAGCAGGCAACGGTTCGCGGTCAGTACCGCGCCGGCGCTTCGGCAGGCGGCCCGGTCAAGGGCTACCTCGACGAGCTGGAAGGCGGCGTTTCCAACACCGAAACCTTCGTCGCCATCAAGGCCGAGATCGGCAACTGGCGCTGGGCTGGCGTTCCCTTCTACATCCGCACCGGCAAGCGTCTCGCCGGCCGTATGTCGGAGATCGTCATCACCTTCAAGCACATTCCCCACACCATCTTCGATCAGGCTGCCGGCCGCATAGTCGCCAACCAGCTCATCATCCGCCTGCAGCCGGATGAAGGCGTCAAGCAGTCGCTGATGATCAAGGACCCAGGCCCGGGCGGCATGCGCCTGCGCAACGTCTCGCTCGACATGAGCTTCGCGTCTGCCTTCAACGTCCGCAATCCGGATGCCTACGAGCGCCTGCTGATGGACGTCGTCCGCTCCAACCAGACGCTGTTCATGCGTCGCGACGAAGTCGAAGCCGCATGGGAATGGGTCGACCCGATCCTCAAGGGTTGGGAAGAAGCCAGCCAGCAGGTGCAGGGCTACACGGCAGGCACCTGGGGTCCGAGCCAGGCTATTGCGCTTATCGAGCGTGACGGCCGCACCTGGCACGACGATATCTAATCTGGGACGATAACGATGACAGCGAATATGCATGCTTTTGCCAATGGTGCCGAACTCGCCGGCAAGCTCGCGGACAAGGTGGCCGAGACCCTCTCGGTCGCCGTCGCGACGCGCGGCTCCGCAAGCATCGCGGTCTCCGGTGGCTCGACGCCGAAGGCCTTCTTCCAGGCGCTGTCATCGCGCTCGATCGAATGGGGCAAGGTGACGATCACCCTCGTCGACGAACGCTTCGTGCCGGCGGACAATCCGCGTTCGAACCACCTGCTCGTTCAGGAAAACCTGCTGAAGGACAAGGCGGCAGCCGCCAAGTTCCTTCCGCTCTATCAGGCTGCGGCCTCTGTCGAAGAGGCTGCAGTTATCGCCACGGAAGAAACCAAGGCTATCGGCCATCCCTTCGATGTCGCCATTCTCGGCATGGGCAATGACGGCCACACCGCCTCCTTCTTTCCCGGCGGCAGCAATCTCAAGACCGCACTCGATCCGAACACCCCGCGCGGCATCATCACGATGGAAGCGGAAGGTGCCGGTGAGCCGCGGCTGACATTCACTTTCTCCAGCCTTCAGGATGCCCGATTGCTGGTGCTCCATATCGAGGGAGAAGGAAAGAAAGAGGTTCTCGCCAAAGCCGAAGCGGCGGGCGAGGAAACCGAGATGCCGATCCGCTCCATGCTGCGACGGGCGGCTTCCCCGGTCGAGATTTATTGGGCTCCCTGACACGGCCGACGGGCCTCGTCATCGAACCCTGAATGACACAGCAACCTATGCTGCGCCATGTGCCCTTGCGGGCGCAGCGACAAAGCATTGACTTTTGGACCCCGCGCCACGCCCCACCGAGACAGATCTTCGGGCATTGCGCAGAACAGACGGAGGCAGATCGACCATGGCCGCTGACGCCCGCATTTCCAAGATCACCGCACGCATCGTCGAGCGCTCGAAGCCGACGCGCGAACGCTATCTGGACCGCCTGCGCAATGCCGCAACGAAGGGCGCGCAGCGCTCCGTGCTTGGCTGCGCCAATCTTGCGCATGGCTTCGCGATCTGTTCCCCCTCCGAGAAGGATGCGCTGGCCGGAGACCGCGTGCCCAATCTCGGGATCATCACTTCCTACAACGATATGCTCTCGGCACATCAGCCCTTTGAGACTTATCCTGCGATCATTCGCGAGGCGGCGGCGCAAGCGGGCGGTATCGCCCAGGTGGCCGGCGGCGTGCCGGCCATGTGCGACGGCGTCACGCAGGGCCAGCCCGGCATGGAGCTCTCGCTCTTCTCGCGTGACCTGATTGCCATGTCGGCTGCCGTTGGCCTGTCGCACAATATGTTCGATGCGGCCGTCTACCTCGGCGTCTGCGACAAGATCGTCCCCGGCCTCGTCATCGCCGCTCTCTCCTTCGGCCATCTGCCTGCCGTCTTCATCCCGGCCGGCCCGATGACCTCGGGGTTGCCGAACGACGAGAAGTCACGCGTACGCCAGCTCTATGCCGAAGGTAAGGTCGGCCGCGCTGAACTCCTCGAAGCGGAATCGAAATCCTATCATGGCCCCGGCACCTGCACCTTCTACGGCACGGCCAATTCCAATCAGATGCTGATGGAGATCATGGGCTTCCACATGCCAGGCGCCTCCTTTATCAATCCCGGCACGCCGCTGCGCGAGGCTCTGACGCGCGAGGCGACCAAGCGCGCACTCGCCATCACCGCCATGGGCAATGAATTCACGCCGGCCGGCGAGATGATCGACGAGCGCTCGATCGTCAACGGCGTCGTCGGCCTGCATGCGACCGGCGGCTCGACGAACCACACAATGCACATCGTCGCCATGGCTCGCGCGGCCGGCATCGTACTCACCTGGCAGGATATTTCCGAGCTTTCCGACATCATCCCGCTGCTTGCCCGCGTCTATCCGAACGGGCTTGCCGACGTGAACCATTTCCATGCTGCCGGCGGTATGGGCTTCCTCATCAAGGAACTTCTGAAGAAGGGGCTGCTGCACGACGACGTGCGCACCGTCTACGGCCAGGGCCTCGAGAGCTACTCCATCGACGTCAAGCTCGGTGCTGACGGCAATGTGGTGCGCGAGCCAGCCCCGGACAAAAGCCACGACCCGAAAGTGCTGGCAAGCATCGACACGCCCTTCCAGAGCAATGGCGGCCTGAAGATGCTGCGCGGCAATATCGGCAAGGCGGTCATCAAGATTTCTGCCGTCAAGCCGGAGCGCCACATCATCGAAGCGCCGGCCGTGATCTTCCACGACCAGCTCGAGATGCAGCAGGCCTTCAAGGACGGCAAGCTGAACCGCGATTTCGTCGCCGTCGTCCGCTTCCAGGGACCGAAGGCCAATGGCATGCCCGAGCTGCACAAGCTGACGCCGGCACTCGGCGTGCTGCAGGATCGCGGTTTCCGCGTGGCTCTGTTGACCGACGGCCGCATGTCTGGCGCATCGGGCAAGGTCCCGGCCGCCATTCACGTAACGCCGGAAGCCGTCGACGGTGGCCCGATCGCCCGTATTCGCGAAGGCGACATCATCCGCATCGATGCGATCGCCGGTACGCTGGAAGTTCTCGTCGATGCCGCCGATATGGCGGAGCGGGAGCCCGTGGTCGCTGATCTCTCCGAGAACGAGTTCGGCATGGGCCGCGAGCTCTTCGTGCCGTTCCGCCACGCCGCGGGGCCGGCGGATCAGGGCGCAAGCGTCCTGTTCCGCCATTGAGATTATCCGCCGGATTTCGGCAGGGCGACATCGAAGGCTGATCAAGGAGCTTTCGATGCCGTATTTCCTGCTGCCGGCGGAGCCTTGTCGGTCCAGGCAGGCGGAAGGCCGAGGCGTGCTCCCACAAAGCCCGTTACGCCCGGTGACTTCCCGAACGCCTTGCAGGCCTCATACTTGGGCGCGCGGCCGACGAGGGCCGCCAATCTCGCCCTGGATGGGAACGAAGGCGCCGCGCCAAACGGCGTCTTGCCCTTGACCAGCATCTTGCTGAAATCGCCGCCAAATTTGGCAGCGAGGCTATAGGCATCCCCTTCCTTGGCGATGGTGCCCGAATCAAAAAATGCGTTCGCGCCACGTCCCCAGATCATGACAGCCTTCTGTACGCCTTGGGGACTGAAAGCCTCCGCCTCGAGCGAGAGGCTGCCCATGCCGATCGGAATACGCGGAACCGGAACCGGTACACCCGGCAGCAATACGCTCTTACCCACGGACGCGACTTTCGAGACTCCGACGGCGGTGGCATTCGTTGCCTTGACCTGCGTCACGACGGCGCGTACGGTCAAATCCGCTGGCTCGGACAGACCGACGACGGCAAAGCGTTCGCTCAATCCGGAACAAAGCGCCCTGTCGACGGCATTGGTGACGAGATCGCGCTGTTTGGGTGTAAAGGCGGCATTTTCGGCGCGCATGGAAAAGGCCGTGGGAATGATCTTCACGGTTTTGGCCGCAAGAACATCGTCCTTGCTCACCCTCAGAAGCGAATGCGCGACCAACCCGTCCGATCGAGCCAGGCCATCATAAGATCGCAGGGATCCCGCCCGATCCAGCGGCGCGGCGGCACAGCCCCCTAGCACGCTCAACAGCAGAGCCATCGAGCAAATATCGCGCCTCCGACGGCTTTCGGCGGCATATGGACCACAGGTCTTACTTCCATCGTGATTTGAGATTGCATTGGCTGCCATGGATGTTTGTGCTCCTGCACCGGGTTATGAACATCAGCATCAACATTAAATATCGCACTGAGTGTAATATTAATATCGGCCGATTTGCGGCAATCGGGGAGCGAAGCGGAGAATTTATTTCACCAGAGATTGAGACCACAGAGAAGGAGCCACGAGGCATGCGCCAGATTTGAGCGGCGTTGCGACTCATGCCAAAATGATCCAATGCACGATGCACCATCCAAGCCGGAAGGCCTGCGCCAACAGAAGCGCCGCGTGACCTTTCAACGCATAGCGGACGTCGGAATGAAATCCTTTCTTGAGAAAGGTTATCAGGAAACGACAATCGAGGAGATTGCGGCAGCAGCCGGGATTTCCCGCCGGACTTTCTTTTATTACTTCAAAAGCAAGGACGATATTCTTCTGGCGCATCAACGCCGATATATGGATGCGCTGCGGACTGGCATCATGGAGAGTGCCTCGGCCGGGCGCCCCCTAGAGGTCGTCCATCAAGCCACCCTGGGACTTGTGGTCCGTATCGAGGCGGAAGCGCCTCGGCTTCTGGAGACTGCCAAGCTTTTACGTCAAAGCGAGATCTTGCGCGCCCGCGCACGAGGCAACTCTTTGGAGCTCGAGCAAATCGCCTACCAAGCCCTGTGCGAATTGTTTCCGACGAAGGACCCAGACGGTCTGCGGCTGGTTTCGATGATCGCAGTCAGTCCGCTGCGCCTGTCGGTCGACAAATGGTTGCGGGAAAATGGCAGACTGCCGCTGATCAAATATCTTGAGGATGCGCTCGAAAAATGGCGGACGGAAATCTGAACCGTCTGCCGTACGGATCGCTATGCCCGTTTCTTGTGGCCGTCGATCAGGCGCGGATATCGAGCACGCGGTTCTTATGAGCCGGATGCGTGCTGTAGACGAAGATCTTGTTCATTTCCTTCTCGGTGAGAAGACGCAGGAAACGAACTTCGACGGTGTTGTTGGAGAAGACCTTCATCAACACGCAGCCGATCTTGGTAATGCGCGCGTCGGGGATATCCAGATAGAATTGCTTCGGCAGATTATACTGGGTGAGGATCGCGAGAACCGCACTGCTCTGCGAGATACGAATAATATCGCAGCGGCGGGACGCAAGGTTCATCACACCCTTTTCGGTGTATTCGAGGCGCGCCGCATTCATCGTATCTTCCATGCGGAACCGCACCTCGCGGTCATACATGAAGGATTCTTCTTTGTTGAGGAAATGCTGACCCGAATTAGCTCTGCCGAACGCGGCCATCTTAGTAGACCCCTGAAGTATATTATGGAGGGAGACTATCAGCCGGTCTTTAACAGAAGGTTTGAACGCGCCGGCCCAAGATGAATTTTGTTATTCACCTTTGTTTGAGCCGGCGACGCTCCCGTAAGCCACTACTTGCGATAGGAATGGCCGCTGGCATCGAACAGATGCAGCTTCTGCCGGTCGGCCGTAAAGCGCATCTTCTGCCCGCGATGAATATCGGCAATGCCGGGAATCTTGACGATAATCGGCTCACCATCGACCAGGCCTTCGAGATAGAGCTGGGTCACTTCGCCGAGCGCCTCGACAATGGAAACCTCGCCTTCGAAAAGATAGTCGTCACCGGTTGCGACACGCAGGTCTTCCGGACGCACCCCGAAGCTCGCTGTCTTGCCCTTCTCGTCGGCCGTCGTCGGAACATCCAGCGTCACGGCCTTGCCGCCCGTCAGCGTCACGGTGGTCGTCGAGCCGGTTTCGGTTACCGTCGCCGGGATGATGTTCATGGCGGGCGAGCCGATGAACTTGGCGACGAACAGATTGGCCGGGCGCTCGTAAAGCTCGAGCGGTGCACCGACCTGTTCGACGCGGCCGGCTGACAGCACCACGATGCGATCGGCCAGCGTCATGGCCTCCACCTGGTCGTGGGTGACGTAAATCATCGTCGTCTCTGGCATCGACTGGCTGAGCTTGGCGATCTCGATGCGGGTCGCGACACGGAGCGCGGCGTCGAGGTTCGACAGCGGCTCGTCGAACAGGAAGACCTTCGGATTGCGGCAGATGGCGCGGCCGATGGCGACGCGCTGGCGCTGACCACCCGAAAGTGCCTTTGGCAGACGCTCCAGATATTGCGTGAGTTGCAGGCTCGCTGCCGCCGCCCTCACGCGACGGTCGATCTCCTGCTTGCTTTCGCCGGCGATGCGCATGCCGAAGGCCATGTTGTCGTAGACTGTCATATGCGGGTAGAGCGCGTAGGACTGGAAGACCATGGCAATGCCGCGCCGCGACGGCGGCACCTCATTCACCTTCTGTCCGGCGATCATCATATCCCCGGCCGTAATGCTCTCCAGGCCGGCGATCATCCTGAGCAAGGTGGACTTGCCGCAGCCGGAGGGGCCGACGAAGACGATGAATTCGCCTTCGTTGATCTCCAGATCGATGCCGTGCAGCACATGCACGCTGCCGTAGGATTTCTTGATATCCTTCAGAACAAGTCCCGTCATTATGCTTCCTCCTCCCAAAGGCTCAGGCAAGACGCGCGAAGTAGGCGCCCCAGGCCGGAATATCGATCCTGCTGCCGTAGTTGTTGCTGGTAAAGCCGTGTCCCGTCAACGCCTGCCAATTGCCGTCAGGCAGGGTCGCCAGCGTTTCGACAGGGCTCATGTTGAAGACGCAAAGAATGGTCTCGCCGGCGTAAGTGCGGGTATAGATCAGCACATCACCCTGCGGCTCCGAAAAGGCGATTTCGCCCTTGGCGAAAGCCGGGTGCTGCTTGCGGAAGGCAAGGAAGCGACGGTACTGCTCCAGCACCGAATTTTCATCGCCCTGCTGGACGCTGACGGCGCGCAGGATATGTTCGACCGGCACCGGCAGCCATGGCTTAACCGCCGAGAATCCGCCTTGTGTCACCTGGCTGTCCCAGACCATCGGCGTGCGGCAACCATCTCGCCCCTTGAATTCCGGCCAGAACTGGATGCCATAGGGGTCCTGCAGGTCCTGATAGGCGAGATCGGCTTCCGTCAGCGCCAGTTCCTCGCCCTGATAGAGGCAGACGGAACCGCGCAGGGTCAGCAGCAGCGCCGCATAGAGCTTGGCGAAAGCATCGCGGTCCGCCACCAGATTGCCCCAGCGGCTGACATGGCGCACGACGTCGTGGTTGGAGAAGGCCCAGCACGCCCAGCCTTCCGGAGCAGCCGTGTCGAAGTCGTTCATCACCTCTTCGACGCGATCCGGCGACAGGGCATCCGGCGCCAGGAATTCGAAGGCGTAGCACATATGCATCTTGTCGCCGCCGGAGGTGTATTCGCCGACGATTTCGAGGCCACGCTGGCTGTCGCCCACTTCGCCGACGGCGGCAATCGCCGGATATTCGTCGAGGACGGCACGGAAGCGCTTCAGGAATTCCAGGTTCTCGGGGCGGTTCTTGTCGTAGAGATGCTCCTGGAAGTTATAGGGATTGACCGCCGGTGCAGTGGAGGCGTTGCGGCGCGAGGGCTCCAGCGCCGGGTTGTCGCGCAATTCCTTGTCGTGGAAGTAAAAATTGATGGTGTCGAGACGGAAGCCATCGACGCCACGGTCGAGCCAGAAACGTACGACATCAAGCAAGCGATCCTGCACCTCTGGATTATGCAGGTTCATATCCGGCTGCGAGGTCAGGAAGTTGTGCAGGTAATATTGCATGCGGGTCGGATCCCACGCCCAGGCCGAGCCGCCGAAGATCGACAGCCAGTTGTTGGGCGGCGTGCCGTCCGGCTTGGCATCGGCCCAGACGTACCAGTCGGCCTTGGGGTTATTCTTGCTCGAACGGCTCTCGACGAACCAGGGATGGCGATCCGAGCTGTGCGACAGCACCAGATCGATCATCACCTTGATGCCGAGACGATGAGCTTCCGTCACCATCGCATCGAAATCGGCGAGCGAACCGAAGATCGGATCGACGTCCTCGTAATTGGAGACGTCATAGCCGAAATCGCGCATCGGCGACGTGAAGAACGGCGAAATCCAGATCGCATCGACGCCAAGCGATGCGACATGCGGCAGGCGGACGGCGATGCCCTTGAGATCGCCGATGCCGTCGCCGTTGGAGTCCTGATAGGAACGCGGATAGATCTGATAGATCACGGCGCCGCGCCACCAGTCCTTGTCAACTTCCGAAGCCGATTGAAGAGCAATGCTCATGCTGAATGGGTCCTGTAGTAAGTACGTGTTTTTGAATCAGCCCCCCTTCACCGACCCGGCAAGCAGACCGCGCACGAGATAGCGCTGCAGACCAAAGAAGACGAGGAGTGGGATAAGGATAGTGACGAAGGCCGAGGCCGTCAGGATTTCCCAGTTGCCGCCGCGCGAGCCGAGCAGCGCGTTGAGGGCGGCCGTGAGCACGAGGTGATCCTTGTCGGTGCCGAGGAAGACCATCGCAATCAGAAGGTCGTTCCACACCCAGAGAAACTGGAAGATCGCGAAGGAGGCCAGTGCCGGGAATGACAGCGGCAGGATGATCTTGACGAAGATATCGAAATCGCTGGCGCCATCGACGCGGGCGGATTCGATGATTTCCTTCGGCAGGCCGGCAATATAGTTGCGCAGGAGATAGATGGCGAGCGGCAGACCGAAGGCCGTGTGCGCCAGCCAGATGCCTGGATAGGTCTTCGACGGCACGCCGAACATCTGGCCGATCTCGTTATAAATGCGCAGAAGCGGAATCAGTGACATCTGCAGCGGCACGACGATCAGGCCGACGACGAGCGCAATCAGAATCGCGCGACCTGGAAACTCCATCCAGGCAAGCGCATAGGCCGCAAAGGCAGCGATCAGGATCGGAATGACCGTCGCGGGAATCGTTACCGTCAGCGAGTTGATGAAGGACTGGCCGATACCCTCGCCGCCCAGCACGTTGCGATAGTTGTCGAGCGTGAATTGCGGCGGCGTGGCGACCGTCAAATAGACGCGCTTCGCCCGCGCATCAGCTTCGAACGGGCCATTCTTCTGATAGCGATAGCTTCCGTCAGAGTTGATCGTCAGCGTCTCACCATTTTCCAGTGCGGCGGGAGCGCCAGCCTTGTAGGCTGCCGGCTCCTGTACGCGCAGGCCGAAGGACTGGATCTTGCCGCCGCCTTCGACGGCGAGCGTGCCTGATATCACGAAATTTGCGCCGTCCGGCTTTGCCTTATCCGGACCGTCGAGGCGGGCTGCCGTGGTGCGCGACGAGCCGGCAAAGGCCGTCCACCAGCCGGAAGCGACGATCTGATCCTTGTCGCGCAGTGCCGTGACAAAGATGCCGAGCGTCGGCAACAGCCAGATAAGGACGATGAGCAATACCGCGGCGTGAACGAAGATGCGGGCGGGGCCGATACGACCGAGATTTCCAATCATGTCAGCGCCCCTTCGTTTCTGCGTTTGCACGGCGGATGTTCCAGATCATGATCGGCGTGACCGCGATCATGATGACCAACGCGATGACGGCGCTTCGACCACTGTCGCCGCCGCCGCGGAACATCCAGTTGAACATCAGGTTGGCGAGCACCATCGTGTTCCATTGACCGTTGGTCATGGTGAGCACGATGTCGAACACCTTGAGGACAAGGATGGTGATCGTGGTCCAAACCGTGGCAATCGTGCCCCAGACCTGTGGCACCATGATCTTCCAGAAGATCTGCCAGCCATTGGCGCCATCGATGACGGCCGCTTCGATCGTCTCCTCCGGAATGCCGCGCAGGGCCGCCGAAAGGATGACCATGGCAAAACCGGTCTGGATCCAGATCAGCATGACCATCAGGAAGAAGTTGTTCCAGAACGGAATGGTGATCCAGACCTCCGGCGTGCCGCCGAACAACTGGACGATGGCATTCAGTAGGCCGATCTGCGCGTCGGTGCCGCCACGATATTCATAGATGAATTTCCAGATGACCGAGGCGCCGACGAAGGAAATCGCCATCGGCATGAAGATGACGGCCTTGGCGATGTTGCCCCACCAGATGCGGTCGGTCATGACGGCGATGACGAGGCCGAAGAAGGTGCAGGCGGCCGGAACCACGGCCAACCAGAGAATGTTGTTGAAGATCGACTGGCGGAATTCGGTATCGTTGAGCGCCCACATATAGTTGGCACCGCCGACGAATTTGCTGCCGTCCGGCCCGTAGAAGGACAGGATGAAGGTCGCGACGACCGGATAGACGAGATAGACGATGAGCAGGAGCAGTGCCGGCCCCAAAAACAGCCAGGGGCGGATGAGGCCACGGCGGCGAAGATTGACAGCCGCCTGATGGACGTCGCCACCCTCCCGCGCAGGGAAAATCACGTCCAGAAACTTGTTGGAGAACCAAAAATAAGCGGCGCAAATGGCAACGCCGAATATCATGGCGCCAATCGCCGATACGATCTGCGAAAACATCCCTTCCCTCCCCGAATTCTCTGCTTTTGTCCATCAGTCGGGCATCGGCCGCGCTGAAGGGCGCGTCGTTATATGCAGTATGGCGCCGCCGGCGAAATGCCGGCGACGGCAGGGCTATGATGTCTTACTTGATGGCGTCCCAGGACCTCTGGATACCGTCGGCTACATCCTGAGCGGACTTGCCGCCGACGAAATCCACCATGCCCGTCCAGAACGAGCCTGCGCCGATCTTACCCGGCATCAGGTCGGAACCGTCGAAGCGGAAGGTGGTCGCCGTGGTCAGAATTTCGCCTTCCTTACGCAGCGTGTCGTTGGCGTAGGCAGCCGTGTTGACGGACTTGTAGGGCGTCAGGAAGCCGGACTGGGCCATCCAGACTTCCTGGGCGATCGGCGTCTGCAGGAACTGGATAAAGGCGCGAGCGGCCTTCGAATCCTTGGTGATGGCTGCCAGCGTGCCGGCACCGAGAACCGGCTTACCGAGTTCAGGATGCGCGGCGCTGGGCGGGAAGTAGAAGAAGTCCGCATCCTGGCCGAGCTTGGTGCCTTCCGGGAAGAAGGACGGGATGAAGGATGCCTGCTTGTGAAGGTAGCACTTCGGTGGGACCGTGAAGAGGCCCTTCGGGCTGTCACGGAAGTCGGTCGAGGCAACGGCCGCAACACCGCCGGCAACATATTTCGGATTCTTTGCAAACTTGCCGAATTCATCGATCGCCGCAACGACCTTCGGATCATTGAACTTCAGCGAGTTATCGACCCAGTGATCATAATCCTGCGGCGTATTCAGACGCAGCATCAGATCTTCCACCCAGTCGGTTGCCGGCCAGCCGGTCGCACCGCCAGAACCGAGGCCGATGCACCAGGGGGTACCGCCATCCTTGACGATCTGATCCGAAAGCTTGATCAGGTCCTCCATGGTCGTCGGAACCTTGTAGCCGGCTTCCTCGAAATTCTCAGGCACATACCAGACCAGCGACTTCAGGTCGGCCTTGTAGGGGAAGGCATAGAAGGCGTCCTTGCCGTCCTTGCCCTTGTAGGTGCCGTAGCCGACCCAGCTGTCGCCGGCGCCGTAATTGGTCTTGACCCAGGACGAGAGATCATCACCGAGCGGCGTTAGATAGCCCTTGCTGGCAAGGTTGGCGAGCAGGCCCGGCTGCGGGAGAATGGCGACATTCGGCGGCGACCCCGCCTGCGTGTCGATGACGATCTGCTGCTCGTAATTTTCCGAGGACGAATATTTGGCATTTACGCCGGTCGCTTCGGTGAAGTAGTTCAGGACGCTGGTGAAGAGAGCCTCGTCCTCGCCGCGCCAGGGGCCGAAGATGGTCAGCGTCTCGCCCTTCAGGTCGGCATGCGCCGCCTTGAAGTCGTCATAGCTCTTCCAGTTGAACTTGGAGTCCTGGCCCGGCTGGAACTTCAGATCGGCAGCCATCGCCGCACCGGCCACCAGAGCGGCGGCAGCGACGGTCATCAGAAACATTTTCTTCATGCGGTTGTCCTCCCTAATAACGAAACCCATGAGCCCGGCACAGTTTTGTGCTGCGCGCCCCATTCCTCAAAGCGCTTTGGCTACTCCTGTCATCCATTGAGAGCGGGATAAAGTCAAGCGATTTTCAGATTTCAGCCAGTATACACAGCAATTCTCGCGTTGCAGCATAGAATGCATGTCGATTTTTCACTAATTATCTTGTCTCCCACGCTTCTGCTGCTACATAATTGAAAGCGCTTTGAAAGCCTGAGACTTTTCGGGAGGTTGTCTCGGCATCGTGGCGGCATGCAGTTGGAGGAGCCGAAATACCGTGAATCTGAAACAGCTATCGCACATGCTCGGGCTGTCGCAGACGACAGTCAGCCGGGCATTGAACGGATATCCGGAGGTCAATCGCGAGACTCGCGAGCGCGTTCTCAAAGCGGTTCGGGAAACCGGCTACCGACCGAACAAGGCGGCCCAGAGACTAGCGACCGGCAAAGCCGGCTCAATCGGGCTCGTCATGCCGACCTCACCCGGAAATTCCTCGGATGTGCACTTCTCGGAGTTTCTGACCGGCCTTGGCGAAGAAGCCTTGCGGCACGACTTCCATTTCGTATTGACGCCGGCGGATCCGAATGATGAGGTCGGCGCCTTGCGACGACTGGCCGCCAGCGGCAATGTCGACGCGCTGTTCGTCAACTATATGCGCGGCCACGACCCCCGCCTGGAAATGCTGAAGTCGCTCTCCATGCCCTTCCTCGTGCATGGACGATCGATCGGCTCCGAGCCGGACTATCCCTTCCTGGATCTCGACAACGAAGCCGCTTTCTACGATGCCACGAAGCTGCTGCTGCAGCTCGGCCATCGGCGCTTTGCTCTTCTGAACGGCCCGATCTACCTCGATTTCGCCATTCGCCGGAAGAACGGCGTGGATGCGGCCCTCGCCGAACGTGGCCTGGCGCTTGAGGAGGCCTGCACCAGCCATACGCCGATGACGGACGAACAGGGCCTGCTCGCCATGGAACGCATTCTGCAGATGGAAAAAGACAAGCGCCCGACGGCCGTGCTTTGCTCGAGTACGGTGCTGGCGCTCGGCGCCGTTCGCGCCATTAATCAGGCAAAGCTCAGGCTTGGCGAGGACATCTCGATGATTGCCCACGACGACGTGTTGACATTGCTCAAGCCGGAAAACTTCACCGTGCCGCTGACGACCACCCGCTCGTCCCTGCGAGCCGCCGGTGTGCGCATCGCCGAGCGGCTGATCGGGGAAATCAAGCATACGGATACGTTCCCGGCCCAAGAACTATGGAAGGCGGAATTGATCGTGCGCGCATCGACCGGCGTTGCGCCGGCCGACTGATATCTGTTTAGAATTTCGGCGGCTTCTGACCCGCGGCACGATGGGCAGCGATGACGGTATTGGCCATCAGCATGGCGATCGTCATCGGTCCGACACCGCCTGGAACTGGCGTGATCGCGGCAGCGACTTCGGATGCTTCACCATAGGCAACATCGCCCACCAGCCGGCTCTTGCCCTCGCCACGCTCCGGTGCATCGATCCGGTTGATGCCGACATCGATGACGGTGGCACCGGGCTTCACCCAATCGGCCTTGACCATCTCGGGACGGCCGACGGCTGCCACCAGAATATCGGCGCCTCTTGCCACCGAGGCGAGATCCTTCGTGCGCGAATGCGCCGTCGTGACCGTCGCATTGGCGGAAAGCAGCAATTGCACCATCGGCTTGCCGAACAGGTTGGAACGGCCGATGACAACGGCATTGAGACCCGACAGGTCCTCGCCATGGATGGAGCGTACCAAAAGCATGGCGCCGGCCGGCGTACACGAGATCAGCCCGGTTTCGAGATCGCCGGTTGCCAGCTTGCCGGCATTGACCACATGCAGGCCATCGACATCCTTCTCAGGACGGATCGACTGAATGATCGCATCGGAATTCAGATGCTTCGGCAGCGGCAGCTGTACGAGAATGCCGTGGATAGAGGGATCGTCGTTTAGCGACTGGACGAGCCTTGCCAGCTCTTCCTGCGTCGTCTCCGCCGGCAGCGTGTGCTGGACCGACTTGAAGCCGCACTCCTTGGCCATCTTGCTCTTGGAGTTCACATAGGCGTGGCTGGCCGGATCATCGCCGACGATGACGACCGCAAGCCCGGTCTTCACACCGGCCTCCGCCTCAAGCCCAGCCGCTGCAGCCTTCACGGCCTCGATCACCGAAGCCGCCGCTTTCTTACCGTCGATCACTGTCGTCACGCTCGTCTCCCGATCATGAATTCGCTGGCAATCTACAGGCCATCCGCCCGGGGGAGTTGCCTGCCAACGCCCTATGGTGTCTGAAAGCGGTAATTGCAAGGGAAAACGATGGGGCGTTCAGCCGCGATCCTGATGCCGGCGCACCGCGTAGGTTTCGACTTTGGCACGCAGGGATGCAAGTTCCTGCTGGATGCGGACCCACTCGTCCGCCATATCGAGCCGATCTGCACCATCGGAAACAAGAGCAACCGATGGTTCCGGCGCGATCGCCGGCAATGATCGGAGCTCCATATCATCGTCATGATGCAAAGCTTGAGCCATCGGCATGATGCTCTCCTCGTCCGCTTGGTCTTCTGCCAGTTCCGTGCCGGCCAGCCACTTGCGCAGGAATATGGCGCAAAGTGCCAGGCCAAGCCCCGCGAGGAAGCCGGCAGCCTGATTGCTCGCCAGATGATCATCCAGCGGCGCGGCGGAAGCGACCGCCTGGGACAATACCGTCAGCGGTGGCTTGGCTTCCGACACCGTCATGGCGGCATTCTGCTGGTCCGCCTCATAGTGGCTCTGCGCTGTCGCGACGGCATTCTGGAGCTGTGCGAGACGGCCGAGATCGACATCGCTCCCCGCCTGACTGACGGCAGTCATTTGCGAAGAGAGAGAAGCCTGTTTCTCAAGAGCCGCTTTCACGTCCGCTTCGCTGCTGACGGCCAGACGTTGTAGCTGGCTGCGCATATTGGCCGCAAGATCATCGACGGTGGCCTGTTGTGCAAGCAGGCGAGGATGGCGCGGGCCGAGCTGCACCGAGAGCTGGGTCAGCTGTGATTTGGCGGCGTTGTAACGGCTGCGCAGATCATCAAGTACCGGCGACGAAAGATCGCCTGACAATGCACCGGTCAGCACCGATGCCAGCGTGGCCGATTTGGCGGCCGCGAGACGGGCCTTTGCGGTGCGTACCGCCAGATCGGCTGCCTTTATCTGCGCATCCAGCTGCTGACGCTGCTGCCGGAGCGCTTCCGCCGCAGCAATCCTGTCTTCGCCATAGCGCGCCTTGAATTCGGCAAGGGCGGCGGAGGCGCGATCGAGCTCCTTTCGGCTGCGATCAGCCGCCGTTTCGGCCCCAAGTGACGTACCGGCCGCCTTTGCAACGGCGGGATCATAAAGGGAAGCGATAACAAGCCGGTTGGCAATATCGGCCGATCTGGCGGGATCGCCCGACGTAACGCTCAGGCGCAGCAGACCCGTCTGATTATCGATATCGACGGCAATGTCTTTGCGCAGCATTGCCTGCGCGCGTGACGGCGCGTCGGACGCGTTGCCGCTGCCGGAAAGCAGCTCGACGGCAACCCCGAGAGCGCCTGCGCGACTGCCGGTAAATTCCGGATCGCGGTCAAGCTTCATCCTGGCGACAATGTCGGACAATACGGCTGGAGCGACGAGACGCGTCGCCGCGACATCCAGCAGGGCCTGACGCCCGCGACCTTCGCCCTCCGCATGCAAAACAGCCTGCGACACATAGAGCGGCGGCGGGGCAAGCAGGGTGGGAATAGCCGCTCCCATCAGCGCGGCCGCGGCAATGAAACAGAGAGCGCCAAAGCCGAGGGACCAGCGTCCGACCCGAGATACTTGTTCAACGACAACCGGAGCGGGGGCGACCTGCCGCGGAAGCTCCCCTATGCCTTCAAGCAGATCGGGCACGAATTCCAGCAAATCGGGCGTAGGCTCCGATGCCTGCTCGGATATTTCGCGGCGTTCCGGGCGGTAGACGTGCGAGACATCTTCCGTCTGCTTAGCCGCCGTTCCGATCTCCGGCGATCGTCCTCGACCGGACACCGGATAGGGATCGCCATTCAACCGTCTGCGCAGGATGGCGCGCAGTTCCGCATCGCGCGGGTCGTCGGAGTTGGCAGCGCGTAAGTTCACCGCGCTACCCAAGCCATCATCTTCATCGTAAGGGGAGATATGCCGGACGGATCGCCGCGAAACCTTTTGGGTTTCCGCATCGTCGGGGTGGAATCCGGTCCTGGCTTTGCTTTCAAACATGGCGGGTTATCTCGCGCACATGGTCCGAGACCAATGCAAATGGTTAACCCACTCTAAAATTTCATGCCAAAGAAAGAGTTAACGCCAAGCCCGCAAATACTAGCTTGCTAATTTATTCGGCGGGGCAATACGCCGCTGCGGCAAAGGATGCGGCTCTGCGCGAAGGACGCGCTCCTTGCGACCAAACTGATGCCTGACAACCTGATAGAAGAATAACGGTATGCCCAGCATGTAACGCCGCCAGAGCCTATTCGGCTCCAACACCAGACGAAACAGCCACTCGCTGCGCATCGCACGCACGAGCCTCGGCGCCCGCGGCACCGTCTCGGAAATGAAATCGAACAAGGCGCCGACGGTCAGGACGAGGCGTGCATGCTGCGGCCCGACATGTTCGGCAACCCATTTTTCCTGCAGCGGCGTGCCCATTCCGACGATCAGGATATCGATCTTCTGTCGGCTGATTTCCGCGGTCACGGCGTTACTCCGCGCCGGATCGAAGAAACCGTCCGATACGACGATGAACTGGTGCCACGGGGCGTGCTGGCGAAATTTCTCCGCCGCCTTCTCGACGACGGAGCGCTTGCCGCCCAAGAGACCGATCCGCCTCGGCCGCTCCATGAAGGTCAGCAGCGCAGGCACGAAATCCGTGCCGTTCAGATTGGCCGGGAAAGGTTCGCCATGAGCGACGCGCGATGCGATGTCGAGGCCAACGCCATCGGGAAGAACCAGATTATGCTCAAGGACATTGCGGTAGCTGTCATCGCGTAGCATGACCAGCATGTTATGGGCATTGACGAAAGAGATGGAGGTCTGTCCGACCGGCAGGGACGCAAGCTCGTTGACGAACGTCAGCGCGTCATCCCAGCCCAGATCGCATACCGGCAGATCGAAGATCATGCGGCGCGACGCGACGACGGCAAAATCGGCTACCTGGTTCAATCCAACACCCTCCTGCCCGGCATCGCTAACGCGCATGATGCGGGTACGCATAAAGTCCATGCCCCTCACCGTTCATCGGTGCGGCGACTGGGAGGCATGGCTTGGAGGAGTTTATAGCAAGACAAATCCAACTTTCCGTTAGGAAGGAAGGTTGGATTTGCCGGATGTCAGCAGGGATCTGTTAAGCATATCTGCATAATGTAAGATATTGCTTATATTCTTGCGTGAATCGACATCTTGCGGCCGGGAAATATTACTCGACCGGCACCTTGTCCTTGGCCGCATCCTGCACGATCTTGACAGGCTTGACCGTTCTCTTGCCCACGCTTTCCCCACCGTGGGTTTCTTCCTTGGAGAGATAGTCAAGCTGTTCGATCAGCACGTCGGCGACGTAATCACCGCCGAGCCGCTCGTTCATCCGCTTCTTCAGATCGGTGCGGAAGGCGGCAACGTCGAAATTCTGCGCATGCGAAATATCGATCGTCTTGTTGCCGATCAGCAGCGAAAAGAGCTCATCGGTCGTCAGCTCCGGCAGAGGTATCTGAAACGCATTCGCCTTGCCCTTCTCCATCATGAAGGAAATGCGCGTCAGGAAATAGCCGGTCACCTGGCCGTTGGCGATAACGGGGACGTTGATCGACTCGCCCTTGACGAGCTCCTGCTGCGCCTTCTTGGCGTCATCAGGACTGATCGCGGGCGCCGTCGCCACCTGCACCGAAAAATAGACCGAGGCCAATGTTACGACGCAGACCCACAGGCCGGTGATAACGAGCTTGATCATCCGGCCTCACGGACGCGGAATTGCTCCTGCGAATAGGTGCCGTCCGCATCGGCATTCTGCACGGCATTCTTCAAAATCTCGGCGACGGCGCGCACGGCCTCGAGATGAGCCTCGACGCGGCGGGCGTTCAGAACCAGCTTCTTCTTCAGATCATGCAGCTGCTCGATATGGGCGGCGGCAAGATCGGCCGGATCGGTATCGCGAAACAGCATCGACAATTCGTAAAGGCAGCGGCTCTTGTGAGCGTTCGATACCTTGAGATCGAATTCCGGGTCTGTGCCGATCCGGTTGTTCTCATTGTCGATGATCATCTCCAGGCGGCCAAGGACAGACTTGATCCGATAGTCCTGCGACATCATTTCCATGTTTGTTACCTCGCTCATGCTTTCTGGGACGTCAACGAATTCTGGTTGGTGATGCTGTTGTTGCCGTCATTATCGGCATCGGCGGCGGCCAGCGTCTTGCGCTGAAAATCGGTAATCGCACTAAGCGCCATCTTCTTGTCATTCTCATCGGTCGCGGAGTGGATGGCGCCGGTATTGCGCATCTTGTCGACCTGCTCCTTGTACATTTTCTCAGCGATGCCCACGCCGCCATTCTTGGAGATCGTGTCGCCCAACTGCTCGGCCATCATGCCCTTCCAGATTTCGCCGGCGGAACCCTTACCGTAGAGCGTCTCGCTGCTCGGCAGCATGTTCTTCACGAAGTTCTGCAGCACCATGGACTCGAACTTGCGATAGGCCTGCGGGACCTTGGTCCCAGCCACATGCGTATTGGCGTTGGCGAGGCCCGCCTGGGTGGCGGCGCTGTTCATCGCATCCACCGTCGCGCCGAAACCATTGCCGTTTTCGGCCAGGCTGGTGGCGGCGAAAGCGGCCCGATTGGCGGCAAGCTTGGCCTGCGCGGCCTCGACATCGGCGGGATTTGCCGCCTTGACGACATCGAGGACCAAATCACTCGGAGGCGAAATAGCCACGTCACGTCTCCTTCTGCTCTCGCATATCCGGAAAATGCGCAGCTCAGCGCCTATCTCAGGACATGTCGAATCAAACTGTTAGAGCAGGTCGGCAACCCAACGCTGCGAATCCCGCTCCATGATCGCGATGATTATTATTTTTGAACCTTGCTGGAGGCTGGCGTTGCGCCGGCGAAACGCTGATCGATGATATCGTAGACGGCATTGTCGTCCGATGCTCGCAATTCGAGCTCGCGCGCATCCTTCATGTGCTCTTCCAGCCTGTCGGCCTTGGTGCGCTCCTGCTGGACCTTCATCTGAATGAGCGTCTGGATGCTTTCCAGCTGCTGATCCCGGATCATCAGGCGGCCGTAACGTTCGGCGTAATGGATCGAGAACGCCATGTGCACCGGATCGACCGAACCGATGGCAACCATGACCCGCTCCATCGCTTCCGTCACTTCGGCGCGCTGCCGGGTCGTATCGGCAAGCTCGTTTTCCGCCATCCGTTCCAGATGTCGCTGCACCGCGACCAGGCGCTTCAGTTTTTCGGAGCGGTTTTTCTCCGCCATCGTCTACCTACCCGCCGGCTGCTTTTGCCGGCCCTGCCCGAATCGGGCTTCTTCATCTGTCCGCCTACGGGCTAATGCCCGTTAAAGACGGTGAGGAACGCACTGGAAAACTGACTGACCAGGGCCGCGATGCTGAGATAGAGCATGAACAGCCCTCCCATCAGCAGATACGGCGTGGAAATGAAATAGATCGGAATCTGCGGTGCCAGCTTGTTGATGAAACCGATCGAAATCTGGAACATCAGGCCATAGAGCACGAAGGGGCTTGCCAGCCGCAGCATGATGAAGAAGGTCGTCTCCAGCGTATCCGTAATCGAGATCAGCGCGGCGCGCGGCTCAATGTGGCCACCGAAGGGAATGACCGAATAGGAATCAACCAACGCCTGCAAAACATAATGGTGAAAATCCATAATGAAGAGAATCATCAGCCCGCAAAAGCTGACAAGGCTGGTGAGCGATGTTTCGTTCGATTCCTCGATGATGTCGGCGCCGCCGGGCGCGTTGAAGCCGATCATCATCGATATGACCGTGCCGGTGAATTGCAGGCCCAGCGTATAGATCCTGGCCATCATCCCATACATCAATCCGATGACGGTTTCGGTAAAGATGAGGCCGATATAGTTCGCATCGCCCTTCGACACCTGCGGATAGATCGTGTTCCAGAGCAACGGCAGGATCGCCATCGTCAGTGCTGCGGAAAGAAGCAGCCTGATCTGCGGGGGAACGCGACCGGAGGAAAATCCCGGGAGGACCATCATGCAGCCGCCGATGCGGCAGAAGGCGACGAACAGCGCCAGAATGGTCCCCTGCGGGTCTGAAATCATGAAATCGAACCTAGAATCTTGATCTCGATCCCCTTGGCCAATTCCACATGCGACAGGACCGGAAGCGTCGCGAACAGGCGTTCGATGATCATGCGTACATAGGAGCGCGTTTCCGGCGACGTGACAAGAACGAAGGGCATGCCCCGGTCCATGTATTCACGGATAACTTTGCCGGCCTGCTCGCTGAACTCTTCCAGGCTGCGCGGGTCGATGTCGAATTCGACAATTTCGCCCTTCTGGTCGCGCTTCAGCGCCTGGTGGAAAATCAGGTCCCATTTGCTGCCGAGTCTGAGGACGCGCAGCACGCCGTTATCGGCCAGATCGCCGCAGAGTTGCTGCGCCATGCGTACGCGCACGTGCTCGACGATCTGCTCGGTCTTGCGCACATGCGGCGCGAGTTCAGCGACCGCTTCGAGAATGAGATGCAGGTTGCGGATCGAGACGCGTTCGGCGAGCAACAGCTTCAGCACGGCCTGCAGGCCGGAATAGGACATATGCGACGAGCAGATTTCGTCGGCGAGCTTCTTGTATTCCGGATCGAGGCGCTCGATCAGGATCTTGACGTCCTTATACGACAGCAGCGCCGGCAGGTTGTTGCGGATGACCTCGCTCATATGGGTGAGCACGACGGAGACGTTATCGATCGGCTGGAAACCCTCGCGCTTCAGATCCTCGGTAAAGGCTTCGAGAACGGAGACGGCGGGCATGCCGAAAGCGGGTTCGCGAATCTCGTCGCCCGGAACGGTCGGCTTGCGGCCGGAACCGGTGACGACAAGCACTTCGCCGACGCGCAGCATGTTGGAGGCGATCGTCGTGCCGTGGATGCGAATCTGATACGACTTGTCGGCAATCGCCATGTCGTCGATCACCTTGATCTCCGGCACGACGAAGCCGTATTGCGTCGCGAACTTCTTACGCATCTTGCCGACGCGGAAGGCGAGCTCCTGGTGAGCGCCGAGCAGGCGGGTGGAGACGATCTTGCCGAGCGCCAGTTCGATTTCGGCAGTCTTCAGAACCGACTTGACCGAATCCTTTTCCATTTCCTTCGTCTGCATCACCTTCTGCTCTTCAGCATCGCGGCGAAGCTTGTTCTCGGCTTCGATCTGGCGCGGAATGAACCAGGCGCCGGCAGCCATCAGGCCGCCAAGGAAAACGAAGGGAAGGAAGGGCATGCCAGGCATGATGGCCAGTATGCCCATGAGAACCGCCGAGACGGCGAGCGCACGCGGATAGCCGCTCAGCTGATTGACGACGGCCTGGTCGGTAGAGCCGGAGGTGCCACCGCGCGAAACGAGAAGGCCGGCCGCGAGAGAGACGATGAGCGCCGGCATCTGCGAAACCAGACCGTCGCCGACGGAGAGCTTCACGAAAACGTCGGCAGCCTGGCCGATCGGCATGCCATGACGGAAATAGCCGATAATGATGCCGCCAAAGACGTTGATGCAGGTAATCAGAAGGCCGGCAACCGCGTCACCGCGTACGAATTTGGAGGCACCGTCCATCGCGCCGAAGAAGGAGCTTTCCTCTTCCAGTTCGCGGCGGCGGCGCTGCGCTTCCTTCTCATCGATGAGGCCGGCGGAAAGATCGGCGTCGATCGCCATCTGCTTGCCGGGGATGGCATCGAGAGTGAAGCGGGCGCCCACTTCGGCGATACGGGTCGCACCCTTGGTGATGACGATGAAGTTGATGGTGATGAGGATCAGGAAGACGATCAGACCGATGACGAAATCGCCGGACATGACCAGGCTGGAAAAGCCGGCGATGACGCCGCCGGCGGCATCGTGCCCTTCATAGCCGTGCGAAAGGATGACGCGGGTCGTGGCGATGTTCAGCGCCAGACGCGTCATCGTCGCGATCAGCAGGATCGTCGGGAAAGACGAAAATTCCAGCGGCTTCTTGATCCAGAGCGCCACCATGAGGATCAGCACGGAGAACGCGATCGAGAAAGCCAGTCCAAGGTCGATCAGAAACGGCGGGATCGGCAGGAACAGCACGCACAGGATGACCATGATACCGAGGGCAAACCCGATATCGCGTATGCTGGGATTGGCTTTGGGAAGTGCTATTGCGGGTGGTTGTGCCATCGACCGGTTCCGTCTCTTCATGAGAGGTGGCAAACGGCTGAGCCGTCTGCCCTATGGGAACCGACCTCTAAAGGTCGAAGCTTGCGCGAGCATGGCCGTTGCCATCGATGCGCGCGATCCAGAGGCCGAAATGGCCTTCGGATTTGTCTTAGAAACCCGATTGGATGCGGGAGAAGACGAGATTGGTGAAGATCGAAATCTGCGCGCCGACGAACGGTGCCGAGATACCGATCGTGACCATGACGGCGACGATCTTCGGCACGAAGGTCAAGGTCGCTTCCTGCACCTGGGTGAGCGCCTGGATCAGGGCGATCACCAGACCGACGACCATGGCAGCGACGACAGCCGGACCGGAAGCCACAAGTACCGTCCAGATCGCAGCCTGGAAAATATCTAAGGCATCGGCTTCATTCATGGCATGTCCACTCCCGGTTCAGCGGCTCCTCATGAGCTGCTGGTCGAATCCGTGCTCGACGAATCGCTGCTGTTGCTACTATCGCTCGACGTGGCCGGCGGATCAATGGTCGTGCCTGCCGGAGCGATCGTCACGCCGGCCTGGATCAGGATCTTGTCGCCGGCATCGGTCTGGGCGATGATGCCGTCCGTGTAGACGGTCACTTCCTTGATCGTGCCCGTCGTCTTACCATCGGCGCTCATGATCTGCTTGCCGATATAGTCCGACGCCTGCGAGATCCATTGGTTCTGCAACACCGTTTCCAGATGCGAGTTCGTCTGGATCTGTTGTTCGACCTGAGAGAAGCTCGCCAGCTGAGAAATCTGCTGGCTGGCGTCCATCGGGTCGGTCGGATCCTGGTTCTGCATCTGCGCGATGAGAAGCTGCAGGAAGTCGTTATAATTTAGGTTGGCGCTCGCCGATGCGGCAGCAGCAGTCTTCGAGGAGCTGCTGCTCGTGCTGCTGTTGACGGCGTCTACCGTTGCCATGGAGCAATCTCCCGACGGATGTGCTCGATCGTCGCCGCCGGCATTTCCTGATTGTTCAGAATATTGTCTTCGACCGGGTAGAGGCCGCGGATCGCCTTCAGCGCATCGAAGGCGCGGCCGGTGGCAACGAGGCCGTCGATGCGCTTCAGCTCGGCCAGCACTTCCTCATTGTGGAAGCACGACAGCAGCATGACGATCGACTTGCGGAACATCGCCGTCGACTGTTCCTTGCCTTCCGGATTGATGAGAATCATCTGCGCGATGAAATAGAGCTGACGCAAGGGCGTCGTTGCGTCCTCCGGCTGGAGCACGTGGTTCTCGAGCAGGAATGTCACATCATTCAGGAATTCCAGAGCAACCTTGCGATCGACGCGCAGGACGGCCCCGTTGATAAAGATCTTTTCCCCGGCTTTAAGCGATATGCGAAGCGTACTTTTCATTTAAGTCCATCCCTGATGATGGTGGTGACATCGATGATGCCTTGATAGTTTTCCGACTGGCGCCGCCTGATCCGTTCGCATTCCTTCAATATCCAGATGGCGATCGAAATCAGATTGGCGCGCAGCTCGACATTGAGCTGGTTCTCTGGGCTTTTGAGGTCCTCGACAAAGCTTACCCATAGGCGTCGCGTATAGAAGAGAGCCTCGATCGCTTCACGGCCGTATTTCCCCGCATCACGGGCCGCAGAGAGAAGAGCTATCGACCGGTCCAGAACTTGTCGTTCTCGTTCCTTGGCGTCGGCCACTGCATCCTGCATGACTTCCGCATATGAGAACTGATACATTCATGCATCCTTCCTGGTCATTACTTCCCTTTGATCATCAAAGGTAATTTACAAGGCTTAACTGCTGGATCTTGGAAACAATCGTATAAGCCGTTTCGAGCTGGGTCTCGAGACTGTTGACTTTGGTCGATGCCTCATAAGGATCGACTCCGGTCAAGTCGCCTATACTGGTGTTGAGAATAGTCTTCTGGGCATTGAGCGTCGTATTCGCGTCCGACAGTCGCGACTGCGAGAGACCGAGCTGACTTGCCTGGCTGTTCAACCCGTCGATCGACTGGCGTGTATAGCTGATGGCCTGCTGTGTGACGGCATTCACCGCACTTTGATTGAGGCCCGGCGGCGTACCCATCAGCGCATTGGTCACGCTGGTCGCGAGTGCCAGATACCGCATGCCGGACGAATTCGAGTTCGTCGAAGTTTCGATGACTTCCGAATTATTGATGCGGCTCGTCATATTCTGATCGGACGCACTCGACCAGCTCGACCAGCTGCTGTCTGATGTGAACATCGGCGCGACAGTATTGGTGATGAAATCCGTTATCTGGTCGGCTGATATGGTATCTGCAGTTACCGGCGGTGACTGATTTGCCATGTAAGTCGCAAGCTGCGCCTGAATATCCGCGTTCGTTGCCGAGGAATTATCCGTCATCGGCTGGACGTCGGTATTGGTTCCGGCAAAGAGATACTCGCCATTCACCATCGTATTGGCCGATGCAATGACGCTCGACAGCGTCGAGCTCGCCGTCTGCTGCGCCAGGGCGACGCTGCTGCCATCGGTGTTGCCGCTCAGCGCCACAAGCTGGTCCATCAGGTTCTGTGCCTGCGTGCCCATGCCGGTCAAGGCGGTTTGCGACGTCGTCATACGCTGGTTCGCAATGGAATTGCTGCTGAGAATGGAATCGATGCGCGACACTTCCCGCGTCAGATTCACATTGAGCGACGTGCTGCTGCCAAGCGCCACGCCGATGTCGGCATAGACGCCCGTGGTCGCCTCGGTCGATGCACTCGTCATCTCATTCTGCGCCTGACGAATCGTCTGACGCATGGCGTTCTGAATGGCCGTGCTCGAAATGAAAGAAAGTTTCATGGCTTAGCTCGCAATATCCAGTACAGATTGAAGCATTTCATTGACTGCGTTCAATATCTTCGTTCCAGCCTTGTAGGACTGTTCGATATCCATCATCAGCGTCAGTTCTTCATCGAGATTGACGCCCGTCGCATTCGAATAGGCGCTCGAGGAGCGCGAGAGAGCAGCAGAAGTATTTTCCCCCGCCGTCGTTGCCGTGCTGCGCTGGCCCTCGAGCCAACCGATGGAGCTCGCCGAATAATCCATGAGCGTGGAATTGGTGTCGGAGCCAGCGGCAGGATCGAACGCCATCTTCGTATTCATGGCAGTGATAAATCCATCAAGCTGGGTGGAATATCCACTGTCGCCGCTGGTATTCTTGGTATAACCGGTTTCACCAGTAGTACTATCGTTATTAATACCACCATCACGTAGCAACGTCGGGTCACCACCTTGAGACGTGATTAATTTCGAATTAACGGTTATCGAGCCCGCCAAGCCCGTGACTGCCGTACCGCTGGCCGGAACGGTGCCACCGCTCCAGGTGAACAAGCCAGGCAGAGTCGGTTTTGAAGAATCGCTGTTCGTTTCCGCAAAGACCGTAACCAGCCCTCGAGCCATTTCATCAAGCTGCTTCTGATAGGTCGGCGCAACATCATCGCGAATCTGAAGTGCCGCCTGAAGCGTGCCTTGTGCCGTCGTATTCGCGCCCTGGCCTGGAGTCAGCGCAACGCCATCGATGTAAACGCTGTTGCCTGTCGTGTCTGCCGTGTAGGTACTCGTCGGCTGGAACGTCACCGAGCGCGGAATGGTCTCGAACAGGGTCGTTCCGCTCGTGGTGTAAAGCGCCATGTCGTTGTTGCCGCGCGTCACGGTTGTCACGCCGACGATCTTCGAAATCTGGTTCAGGATCGAATCGCGCTGGTCCATTGCATCGGCAAGGGCGCTCGATGTCGGGCCAGCCGTGGTCGTTGCCGATTTCACCGCGTCGTTGGCGGTCTGGAATTGTTTCAGCAGGCTGTTCAGCGTATCGACGTCGGAGCTGATCTGCTTGTCGGCGTCGGTACGGGCGCTCTGCACTGCCGCCGTGGCATTGTTGAGCGATGTCGCCAGGCTTTGGGCCGCATTGATCGCAGATTGCGCAGCCGTCGCGTTGGATGGCGATCCCGCATAGTTCTGCATCGCATCCTGAAATGCCGACAGATAAGTCGACGGCGCGATCTCGTTGTCGTTGCCGCCAAGCGTGGCCGACTGAAGGTTGCTGTAGGCATTCAGCAGCAGCTGCTGTGCCGAATCCGACGAGACCGAGCTGAGATAGGCCTTCTGTAATGCCGGTTCGCTGCTGCGGGCAATCTGCACCACCTGAGCACCAGCCATATTGGTCGTCACCACCGCCTGACGACGCGAATAATTCGTGTTGTTGGCATTGGCGATATTGTTCGACACGACGCTGCTCTGCGTGCCGGTATTGTTGAATATTGCCTGCGCGTTATTGAGAGCTGTTGTGAGCGACATGACTGACTCGATACCCTATTCGTTTTAGCGCGGCAGATTGGCCGAAGGCGCGCAGGAAGTGTCGGAATAGCCTGTCAGAGCAAGGCCGGCGAAATAGACCAGATTTTCATTGGCAGATGGACGATCACCGGAACGAACCGGCGCCCCCCTCCCGCAAACATGGCGCAAGACGAGAGCACCGTCGCCTGCAGAGATAGCACGGCGAACCGGCGTCACACCGACACGGCCGCCAAAAGCGGCGCCGAGGCGAAGCGCCGGCGCATCCGCTTCCGCAAGTGCAGTCTTCATGCTGCCGAAATTCCTCATCTGGAATCCTCGTTATCCTTCATACGACTGAGAGTAGGTGGCGGGCCTTGCGTGAAGCTGTCTGAGAGGACGAAAAACCGATCATCGCGAAAAGCTTCGTCAAGAGCGCCATCGAGCGATCATGCTACGGACTGCTGTGCACCGAAATGGTAAGGAGCAACGTACTTTCCGGCGCCGTGCCGATCAGGCAACCGAAAAGGAACAGGCCCGAGAATCAGCTGATTCTCGGGCCTGTTCATGAGTTTAGTACCGGAATGTGCGACCCCAGCATCAGCTCCAGTCGATGCAGTAGCCGAGGAAGCGCTTCGAATCGACGGGGTCGAAGCCGAGCTTCTTGCGCAGCTTCTTGCGCAGCTTCGAAATATGGCTTTCGACGACGTTCTCTTCGACTTCCTCGTCGAAGATGCCGTAGATGGCGTTGAAGATCTGGGTCTTCGTCACACGGCGACCGCGGTTGGCGATCAAATATTCGAGGATGCGGCGCTCGCGGCGCGGCAAGGCGAATACGGAACCGTTGATTTCCGGATCGCGGCCATCTGCGAAGACGCGAATGGGGCCAATATCGGTATAGTTGCTGATTGCCTTCAAGCGGCGGCGGATCGCCGCGGCCCTGGCAAGAATTTCGCGAGGATGCACCGGCTTGCGTACGACATCGTCGACGCCACAATCGAAAAGTGCAAGCGTGGCTTCCAGCGAGGGCTGGTCGCTCACCGCGATAACAGGTGCTGCCGTCCGGTCGCGAATCGCCCTTGGAAGCTCATGCACCTGCTGACCCTGTCCGATCAGAAAGGCTTCCACCGCAGCAATATCGCCCTCTGCTGCCGTCGTCACCCATTCGCCGAATTCACGCGGATCAAATCCCGTCGAAGGGATGCCCTCGCGTCCAAACAGTGATGTATATCCGTCCTTAACGAGCTCTCGCTCATCAACCACTACGATCATTCGTCCGCCTCCGAATCAGTGTGGTGTTTCGATGATCTATGGGTACGAATCGGGCGAATCACGAACAACTGTCGGAAATGAGTGGCAGAAATTAATAATTGATTAACTTTGTAGGGGCGATTTGCACTAGATATAGTAGGTGGTCGGCATTTTACACCGATAAAAAAGTTGTTAGCGGACGTATTATTAACATGCGCATTTTAGGCAAATCGACGGCAGTCAACCGCTTCGATTGGGTTAGCGCCGGCTAACCGGAGAGCATATGCAACCTGTAATTGCTTACTCCCGGCAGAACGTCGCCGCATTGGGCGTCCATTTTCCGTAGCCTGTGGCGACCAGATTGGCGATCACGCGGCAGACATAGACCTTCTGGGCGGGGTCATTGTTCGGGCCGGCATGGTATCTAGCTACCGCCATCGTCCAGGTCTCATGCCTGTCATGCAGATTGCGGAGAAACTTTGCGGCATACTCGACATTGCTACGCGGGTCGAACATGGCGTTGACGGATGTAAAGTTTTCGCCGTGGAAATACTGATTGATCTGCATGCAGCCGACATCGATAAGCTTCGCCCCGTTCTGCCGTGCCGCAGCGAATATCTGCAGGGCGGCGTCCTCGGATGGTGGAAAGATCGGCCGCCCCTCGACATTGAGAGCGTAGGGATAGAGCGATCCCTTGCGACCCGTTTCCGTTAGACCCACCGAATAAAGAATCCCTTCCGGTATTCCGTATTTCGCGGCGGCAGACTGGATTTCGCGTTCGCAAAGACCGGCTGCACCATTGTCAGGCGGTGCCGGATTGCCCGACGCATGCGCCTCAGAGGTAAACCGCCCCAGAGCGAGAACGCTGCACGCCACCAGCAGCGCCGTCCTCAACACCGCGCTCACCCGAACTGCGATTGCCATCGTTTCCATTTGCCTGCTGCCCTGAATAGTTCTGGCCTCTCGGGCGTGCGTCGCCCCCCTGTCCCTGGTTCAAAAGGGACTGTTGCTGTGGCTGGTTCGATCCGGAATTGCGGCCGCTATCCGACTGCTGGTCGGCGTTGGACGCCATGGAGACGGTGATATTGTCGACCTGATAGCCTTGTGCGCGCAATGCATCGACCATGCGGCTTTGATCGGCGTGAAGCTGCCTGTAGGCTTCGCTCGTCTGAACCTTCAGATCGACGCTCAGCTGGTCTCCGGAGAGCCGCATGGTTGCCGTCACGTCGCCAAGATTGTCGGGGCGCAGCTGGATCTTCAGCGTATTGACGACCTTGCCGGTGCTGGTCAGGTTCGCGGCGTTGGAGAGCGCCGAGCCTGGCTGCATCGCCGCCGACCATTCGTGGTCGCCCGCCAGGGTTCCAGCAACGAGTGCCGAGTTGGAATTGGCGGCAAGCCCGAGATAGCGGCGCGAATCCAGCACGGTGACCGCCACCGCATCGCCGCCTGTAGCAGCACCGACTTTGACATCGGCAACGTCATCGCCGCTCTTGCTGATCGACAGGTCGAGCGCGCTGCCACGGCCATCCGCCCGCGTCAGGCGGAATGTTTGCGCAACATCCGCTCCCTTGCCGTCGTCTGGCAGCGTCAAGGCCGTGTCCGAAGCGTCCGCGAGGGCAGCTTTGCCTGATGGCAATGTCTGGACCTTGGCATCGTCTGTTGTCTTGCCCGCCAGCGTCGTGCTGACCTGGGTTGTGCTGGCCTGGGTCGTGCTAACCTGCGTCACCGCGATGGGCTGCGCAACGTTCAGCAGCGACAATGCATCGGAAATCGTATTGGCCGGCTGGCTGCCTTGCGTCGATGCAGGCTTACCGTCATCCGTGGACTGGACATCCTTTCCATCCTTCACCGCGGGCATCTTACCGTCGCCCTTGATCGGCGCCGTCTGACCGTCAGTCGTCGCGACATCGGCCAGTTGCTGCGCGATCTCGGCCAGCTGATCGAGCGCCGTCGGGGACACCTGCACCTTGCCGGTGTCAATCGTCGGCGTGGTGGGATCGGCGGCTGCGGCCGGCTGATCGCCATCGATAGGGGTAGCCTCGCCGTCGGCAGCCGCGGAGGCTGCCTTCTGTAACTCGATCAGCGATTTCGAGAGCGAGGCGACACCGGCGGGCTGCGAAGCTTTCGTGCCCTTGGCAAGGCCGGCGGGATTGGCGAGATTGGCTCCGGACGTATCGATCATTCCAACTCCGACATTGGCGCTGTCATCGACGGTAAGGGTTATCGCGGCGAGATTGCTCGCTGCCGTCTTCACCGCGCCAGTGTCGTCATCCGCATTGTCACCGGTTGTCGTGTTCGCGTCCGTCGCCACATCGGTTCCGGTATTCGAACCGGCGGATTTGCGTCCATTGCCGAGCGAACTGGTCAGAGCATCGATAAAACCCTTGCCGTCATCCTGCTTTGTTGAGCGAGTGCCTTTGGCAACAGCAAGAATATCCGCCCCCGATGAGGCGCCAGACACACCGATGTCGTTCATATCAATGACTTTCCTGCTTCAACAGGCCGTCGATGGCATCCAGCTTCGAGCGGCTCGTCGTGACGAATGCGTTGAACGAAGAGTCGGCCTCCTGCCGCCCTCCTTTCGGGGCGGGAGCCGCGTTTGGCGGGGCTCCCTGCTCAACACCCGCCGTGCCGGGAGATTGACCTCCCGATTGATTCGTCACAGCAGCATCGTGTTCAGTCTTCTGTTGGTTGGGCAGGTTAGGAACATTGCCTTGCCCGAGGCTTGCAGCGTCGGGCGTGCGCAGTATCTCTGCCGCCACAGCCTTTGCGGCGTCGCGCAGAGCCCGGTCGCGCGCATTCAGTTCGCCCGCCGGCATCTGGTTCACGTCGTTGATCGCCGACTTCCATTCAGGCGTGGATATGCCCGCCACGCCGCCATAGAAGTTCGCCAGCGCGCCAAAGGCATCGCCGCCGTCATTGGAGATTGCCTGGGCGCGGTTGGCTGCGAGCGCGGCAAGATCGGCCTTGCCGGCGATCGCGGCACGGCGTGCCATGCGCAGATAGATCTCCCGCTGTCTCGGCGGGTCCATGAAGGACAGGATGTCGATGATGTCCTGTTGCTTGACATCGGAATCGTGATCCACCACCAGCTGCACAAAAAGATCCGCAAACTGGCTGGCGTAGGGCGAATGCAGGAAGCGCCGCGTATAACGCTGCGCATAATCGAGCCCTTGCGGCACCATGCCCGCATCGGCGCAGAGAGCCAGCGAGCGGCGTAGCGCCGATTCCTCGACGATCGTGCCGGGCGCCATCAGCCGCGCCCAGTCGTAAAGCGGCAAGGCGGCCTTGGCGTTCTTGCCCGACATGACATTGCCGGCAACCAACGAGAGGTAGGGGCCGATCGGCTTGTCGCGATATTCCTTGGAAATATCGACAAGCGTGTTGACGACCAGCAGACCCTTGCCGTTCAGGTATTTCCGCAGAACATCCGCAACGCGATTGTCGAAATTGCCATTGACGTCACGCGACATCAGATATTCGAGCGTTTCGGGATTGCCCCCGCTCATGGCGTAGATTAGTGCCGCATCGACGTTACGGTTGTCCTCGAATATGGATTTGTCCGCATTGCGCAAGCGCTCGTCTATGGTGGCGAGCAGAAAGCGCTGCATCTCTCCGGCGGAACTATCGCCGGCAACAACGGAATCCTGGACGAATTCGAGCGAGCGCAGCATCTTGTAGAGCGGCAGGTTGTCCTGCCCCTCAGCGCTTGCAGCCCCCGGCATCAACATGCCGAGGGTGAGCGTGAGCGCAAGGTGATGACGATGCTGTTTGCGCGCCATGGACTATCCCTGCTTGCCTTGGCTCGACTTGCCCTTGCCCGAAGCGGGCTTCGCGGGAGCCTGCGTTCCCGAAGCCGCAGGATCCGTCGCTGCCTGGTTCGAGGGGTTGGCGATCAGGATCTCGATACGGCGGTTGGCATCGTTGAAGGGATCGTTGGGCAGTTTCAGACGCCTGTCCGCAAAACCGGACACTTGAACGATCCGCTTCTCGTCCAGCCCGCCGCTCGTCAGCATGTAATAGGCGCTCTGGGCACGATCGAGCGAAAGCCGCCAGTTGTCATTGCGACCGCCGACCATATAGGGGCGTCCATCGGTATGGCCGCGGATCAGGATCGATCCCTTGTGTTCCGAGAGGATCTTTCCGATCTTTTCCATCGCCAGCACCATCTCGCGCCGGGGAACCGCCGAACCGATATTGAACATCGGATCGTTTGTTTGATCGGAGATCGTTACGAGCACGCCGCCTTCCGCGGCGCTGACCTGCAACCCTTCGGCCAGCTGACCGGCAACACCCTTGATCTCGGCCTGGATGGTCTGCTGCAGATCCTTGGCCTCCTGCTGCTGCGCTTTTGTCGGCTGAACATCCTTGTTCTCCGCCAAAGCGGCATTGTCCTCGGGCGCGGATGCATCGCCCTGCATAGTGGCCTTGGCAACCTGCTGAGCCTGCGTCGGCTTTTCCGGCGCCTTGCCGGCCGCCTGCTGCTCGCTCACCGTCGGCTGTTGTTCAGGCGTTTGCGGCTGATCGGCCGGCTGACCCGTATCCGCAGCTGTCGCCTTCGACAGAGCGATGACCTCACCCTTGGGCGATTGATCCGACTTGGCGGACTGTTCCTCGTTCGCCTTCTTCGAAGCGCTGGAAACCTGCACCTGCTTGGTCCAGAAATCCGGATCGAACGGATCGCGATAGGCCTGGCCGCCATCGGCACCGGTCGCTGGACCCGACTGAGCGGCCCCACCCTCGCCCTTGGCGCTGACATTGGCCTGCTGACCGACTTCCTGAGCGATCTCAGCCAGGACCGAATAGGGATTCTCGAAGAAATCCGCTTCGGAATAGTTCGTCTGGTCGCCCGATGTCGAGGTCAGGTCTTCGCCGGTCTTGGCCGATTTTCCGTCATTCGGCTTTTCCTGCGGCTTGTCGGACTTCTGCTGATTCTTTTCACCCTGAGCCTGATCGACGGGTTTCTTGAGACCCTTTTCCGTCGGCTTCTCGTCGGCGAGCTTGATCGGATTGAAATAGGAGGCGACGGAGGCCTTCGTCTCCTCGTTGGCGGCGTTCACCAGCCACATGACCAGGAAGAAGGCCATCATGGCGGTCATGAAGTCGGCATAGGCGATTTTCCACGCGCCGCCATGGCCGCCTTCATGTTCGCCGCCGCGACGCTTGACGACGATGATCTCGTGCTTGCCGTGATTTTGATCGCCGTCGCTCATTTCAGGATCTCTTTCAGGCTAGCGGCCCAGGCGGACATACGGGTCACGAGAACGCTCTCGCCGATCGTAACGGTGAGATCGACATCATCAGCCTCGACGTGGCGCAGCAACGCGCCGTCATCGCCGAGATGATCATGAAGGACCTCGAAAAGATGACGCGGACCGCTGACCGAGATCGGCCCGGCGCTGCCGTCGAGGATCGCGGCCCTGACCAGTTCGGCAAGATCGGCGACGGCCTTGGCCGTCAGCGTCTCGGTCATGACCGGCGCAAGAATGGCGGCGGCTTCGGTGCTGATCGCCTGCCCGAGCATCGTGGCGATGCGGGTCATATCCGCAGCGATCTTTTCCGCCGCCTGCTCTTCGTAGCGTATCCGCAGCGCATCCATTTCGGCGCGAAACGACTGGGCCATGGCATCGATCTCGGCCTGATGCCTTTGCGTCAGTTCCTGCGTCGCCGCCTCATGCCCTTCCGCATAGGCGACACGGCGCTCGGCCTCGACATCAACGGGCGGCTCGAGCGGGCTTTCGGCAAACTCGACCGGTTCCGCAAACGCCATATCCTCGACATGGGCCGGCGGGGCCTGTTCGGCGCTGAAATCCTTGAGATATCGGGACAGTGTCAAGCTCACGCGCGCATCTCCCCATTCGCGCCGCAGAGACGCTGCAAGTCGATGCCGACAGCCGGTCGATCCATTCCCATTCTCAAAACGTCGATCATCACGCTTCCGGTTTCCGTCCTCAGGCAGCACCTTCCGGGACCAATGTCACCGGCACATTGTGCAGCCAAGCCACTGCGAAGGACCGTAGGCAGCCAAACTTGTGCGAGGATGAATGCGATGCGGTATTGCCGATCGGACGGCGGCACCCGGCAATCATTTCGACTGGAGAATAATCAGCACCTTGCTCGCCATGCTATTGGCGATCGACAATGCCTGCACACCCATCTGCTGCGCCGTCTGCAGGGCGCTCTGCCGCGCAGAGGCCTCTTCCATATTCGTATCGACGAGATCGCCGACGCTGCTCTTGACGGCATCGCTGAGCTTGGAAATATAATCCGACTGATCGTCGATGTTCGACTTCATCAGGCCCAATGTCGAATCCGCCGATGTTGCCGACTTCAGGAGCGAGTTGGTAACATTGATCATATCGGTCAGTTCGTCATCGGTCGTGCTGCTCGATAGGGCGATCTCGGTTCCGCCCGTCGGCGTCGTGCCGCCGGTGGCGGAGAGGAGGTAATAATTGCGAGGCGTGCTGCTGCCGCTGCCCGAAGCATCGAAGGTGCTTGCATCAACATTCTTCGTCAACATACCCCGCTCAGGTTTGACAGTATCGACCATCAAGGTCTGGGAACTGTCATAGCTGATCGTCGTGAAGCTGATCTGGCCGCCCGTTCCACGCGTGAAGTTGCTGATCACCGACTGCTGGGTGGAGGGTTGCTGCTCCGTATTATAGAGCCAGTTCTCGCCGGAAAAGGATGCCGACTGGGTGACGGATTGCAGCTGGTTCTTGAGCTGCTGGATGTCGGAGTTGATAGCGTTCTTATCGGTGCCTGGCTCCTTTGCCGAAACCAGCTTGGACTGAATCTGGGTCAGAAGGCTGACGACCGTATCCATGGCGGTGGATGCGGTATCGACCTTGGACGCACCGAGGCCCAGCGCGTCCGTAATCGTGGAAAGGCTGCTCTGGTCCGAGCGCATGGTGGTCGCCATAGACCAATAGGTGGGATCATCGCTCGCCGTCTGGATGCGGTAACCGGACGAAACCTGCTGCTGCACGACATCGAGATCTTTGTTGATACCGCGCAACACGGTCAGCGCCGCCGACGTGGTGGGATTCGTCGTCACATTGCTCATCTGAAAATCCGTAGTTCCATTGGGACTGGCAAGCCGGACCGATCCGGCAGCAACGATTGGCCTCATGCCCACCAGCGGGAGATATCCCAGCGCGGCCCGTCGCTAAAGCGCGATCCGGCAATCGCTTGGAAGGAGAACGGAGCCGGATCTGTGCAGAGACTGCAAATCAATTAGCGGCAACGTTAACAAAAGCTTATACGCGGCGACAAGAGGGAAAAGCCGCCGCGCCATTTCAACGCAAGCTCCAGTCAAGGCTCACTTGAAGAGAGCAAGAACATTCTGCGCGCTCGTGTTGGCAATCTGCAGCGACTGGATGGCCAGCTGCTGCTGGGTCTGCAGCGCCGAGAGCCTGCTCGATTCTTCTTCCATATCCGCGTCGACGAGCTTGCCGACGCCGGAATCGATGGTATCGCGCAGGGTGGAGACGAAGCTCGTCTGCAGATCGATGCGGGTCGAGAGAGAGCCGAGCTGCGACGCCGTGCTGTTCATGGCGTTAAGGGCGCCCTGCACCAGGTTCATCGCCAAGCCGATATCGCCGCTCGTCATGTTGGTGATATCGAGGCTGAAGACGGAATAGTCGTTGCCGTTGATGGTCTGCTTGCTGCCGAGGATGCCCGAGCTCGTATCGATCGTCCCGCTGCTGTTCGCGCCGAAGAGGACGTTGCCCTGCGAGCTGGTATCGAAGGCGTAGCTGGTGCTGTTGACGGAAACCGTACCGTCATTGTTGCGCACGAAGGAGGAGACGACGGAGGCCGAGGCGCCATTGACCGCATACATCCAGTTCTGCCCGGAGAAGGATGCGGATTGCGCAATGCTCTCCAGCTGTTGTTGCAGCTGCGTGACCTCTTCCTGGACGTCGGCCTTCGACACGCTGTTTTCCGTTGCCGCAACGAGCTTGTCCTTGATCTGCTGAACGACCGTGATGGCGTTGTCCATCGCCGTATAGGCGGTGTCGACCTTTGCCGCGCCCAGGCCCAATGCGTCCGAAACGGCTGAAAGCGCGCTATTGTCGGACCGCATGGTCGTCGCGATCGACCAATAGGCGGCATTGTCGGCTGCCTTGGCTACCTTGTAGCCCGAGGAAACGCGGCTCTGCGTATCCTGCAGGTTCGTGTTGATGGAGCGCAGGGTCTGGAGGGCGGACATCGCCGCGTCGTTGGTGAGAATGCTGGTCATCGAAAAGTGCCCCTTATGGCTGAATTTGGAAGGGACATTCCGGTCTGCGGCCGGGAACGGCAATCAGCCTCATGCTTGTTAACCGCCTCTTAGGGGAGGTTAACCAACCGTTGCGCTAGCTGCAACTGACAGGAATAGGGTTAATAAAAGATTAATGCCGACCACAAAAGTTAATGGAATCATCCTTTCCGTTAAATGGCCCTCAGGCATCGTGGCATCGCCTGCGCTACCTTTCATTGAACCTGAGGGAGGCCTATCCGCGCAGCGCGTGTCGACATGCCGCTTTCCAGCCGGATATCATCGTTTGACGCGCAGCAAGTACCGCAAGTCAGCCTCGCGCCACCTTCGGCATCGTAGATAGCCGCTATCAGTCCAATGTCGGACGAAGACGGCCGTCTTCTGCAGCGTCCCGGCGATGATGCCGGCACCAGCGGCCATATGCGAGGTTGAGATGTTCAGTTTGCAGGACGCCGGATGGGCGGCGGTCGATCGCCAAGAGCGAACAAGCCTCGACCCCGACGACTGGCAGGCTCTGCGCAGGCAGGGTCACCAGATGCTCGACGACATGTTCGATCATCTCCAGACGCTCGGAACAAAGCCGGTCTGGCAACACGCTCCCTCCTCCGCCCGTGCCCTGTTCGATGCGCCGCTGCCGGTCGAAGCCAGCGACCTGGCCGAAGTCCACGCCATTTTTCGGGAAAATATCCTCCCCTATGGCAGCGGTAATATTCACCCGGGTTTCATGGGCTGGGTCCAGGGCGGCGGCACGGTTACCGGCATGCTGGCCGAAATGCTCGCCGGTGGGTTGAATGCCAATCTCGGCGGACGCGACCATATGCCGATCGAAGTCGAGCGCCAGATCATCCGCTGGGCGCGCGAGATCTTCTCCTTTCCGGAGACGGCAGGCGGTATTTTCCTCACCGGCGCATCGCAGGCCAATTTCGTCGCGGTGCAGATCGCCAGATGCCGGAAGCTCGGCCGCGATGTGCGCGCAACCGGTCTATCCGACGAATCCCGGCTCGTCGCCTATGCATCGAACGAGGTTCATGGCTGTGTTCCCCGCGCGTTCGAAATGTCCGGTATCGGCAGCGCTCAGCTCCGGCGCATTGCCGTCAATAACCTTGGCCAGATCGATATCGGCGCGCTGGAAGAGGCGATCCTTCGCGACAAACGGGAAGGTCTTGTGCCGTTCCTCGTCATCGGCAGTGCGGGAACGGTCAATACCGGTGCCGTCGATGACCTCGCCGGTTTGCGGCATATCGCCGACAATTACGATCTTCATTTTCACGTCGACGGCGCGCTGGGCGCCCTCGGCGTGTTGAGCCCCGACCTTGCGCATCTGTTCGCAGGGATCGACAGTTGCGATTCGCTCGCTTTCGATTTCCACAAATGGGGCCAGGTGCCATACGATGCCGGCTTCCTGCTCGTGCGCGACAGTGAATGGCAGCGGCAGACCTTTGCCTCGGACGCCGCCTATCTCAGCCGCGCAGCCACCGGGCTTGCAGGCGGAGACTGGTGGCCCTGCGACTACGGTCCGGATCTGTCGCGCGGCTTCAGGGCGCTGAAGACCTGGTTCACGCTGAAAACCTACGGCGTCAAAGCTCTCGGAGACGCCATAAGCGCCAACTGCCGGCTGGCTCATAGGCTGGCCGAGCGCATCGAACAGGAACCTCGGCTGACATTGCTCGCACCGGTCGCGCTCAATATCGTCTGCTTCGCCTATGTCGGCGAGGATGGAACTGTACCTGCATCCGTCAACTCCCAGATCGTCGAGCGGCTGCACGCCGAAGGCCGCGTCGCTCCATCCCTGACCCATCTGAACGGACAACCGGCAATCCGCGCCGCGATCGTGAACCATCGCACGCGACAGGCGGATATCGACGAGCTCGTTCATAGCGTTTTGACAATCGGCTCCCGACAGGATTTCCCCCAATGCTGATGACCAAAGCCCCAGGCATCGAACCGGCTTCGACCAATATGCCGGACGCCTCCCGAATTCTCGGCATGCAGAGAATCGTCTCGCTCGTCTATGCCGGCCGCGACGTAACGCCGCTATGGAACGAGCTCATGCAACGCGTGACGGCCGATTCGGCCGATGCGGCCGCACTCATGGACCTGGCGATCATCCTGCAAACGCTCGGCCGCACCGAAGAGGCACGCCAGATCCTGAAGAACGCCGTGCAGCTGCGGCGGGACTTCCGCGTCGTCCACGGCAACGGAACCGGACCGCGCCTCTTGGCCTTCGTCACCGAAGGCGATTTCATGGCCAACACGCCGCTGGATTTTCTGCTGGCGGGCAGCGATTGCGTACTATGGCTGCGCTATGTCGACCTGCAAACCTCTGCACTCATCGGTCTGCCGGAGCATGACGTCGCCTTCATGGCAATCGGAGAGTCAACTGAAAACGCGCCCCTGCTCGCCCATATGCGGGGGCTTCTTGCGAAGTTCGACGGTCTCGTGATGAACCGCAACCCGGAACTGATCGCGAGGCTTACGCGCGACGGAGTGAGCGGAATGCTGGCAAACGAACCGTCGATCCTCTCCCCTACCACCCATCGCGTATCGCGCGACGATCTCGCAGCCGTCGCCGTCGGCGCCAAGCAGCTGAAAGACTGCGCCCCAGGCCTGGCCTTCCCGCTGGTCGTGCGCCCGCTCAGCACACATGCCGGTAATGGAATGGAGCGCGTCTCCGATCCGGCTGAACTGGCAGCCTTTCTCGCAGCACAGCCGGCATCCGAGCTTTACGTGGCACCCTTCATCGATTTCCGCGGGGCCGACGGCTATTACAACAAGCAGCGCGTCGTATTCATCGACGGCAAGGCCTTCGCCAGCCACATGGCGCTCTCGGACCACTGGATCGTGCACTATCTGAGTGCCGGGATGGGTCAGAGTGCCGCAAAACGAGCTGTCGAACAGGCATGGATGGAAGATTTCGACTGCGATTTCGCCGTCCGCCACGAAGAGAGTTTTGCAGCACTCTGCCGTCATATCAAACTCGACTATTTCGGCATCGACTGCGCGGAGCTTCCTGACGGTCGTCTGTTGGTATTCGAGCTCGATGTGGCAATGGTGGTCCACAATATGGATGACCCTGTCGTCTATCCCTACAAGCAGGTTGCCATGCGCAAGCTGTTCGATGGCTTCGTCGATGCCATCAGGCGAAGGGCGAATAGTGCGCTTTAGAGCAATTCCAGGAAAAGTGCGCAGCGGTTTTCCGTCCGGAATTGCGCTCTAGGCTCGCAGCCGGATTGCGGCGTTGCGCCAAAACGAAAACCGCGCCTTCCGGAGAAGGCGCGGCAAGGTCGTTTCCTGTTTGGCCAACGTGTGCTGGCGCTTCCTATTAACGGAAGAGCGACAGGATCTGCTGGGTCGAGGAGTTGGCGATCGACAGGGACTGAACAGCCAGCTGCTGCTGCGTCTGCAGAGCGGACAGCTTGCTCGATTCTTCTTCCATGTCGGCGTCAACCAGCTTGCCAACGCCCGACTGGATCGAGTCGGACAGCGACGAAGCGAAGCTCGTCTGCAGGTCGATACGGCTGGAGATGGAGCCGAGCTTCGAACCCAGGCTGGTGAGCGAGTTCAGAGCGGTCTGAACCATGTTGAGCGCGCTGGAGATCTGGCCGCCCGTCATGTTGGTGATGTCGAGGCTGAAGACCGAAGCGTTGACGGTGCCGTCCTGTGTGCCGAGGATACCCGAAGACGTGTTGATCGTGCCGTCTGCATTGGCACCGAACAGAACGTTGCCGGTTGCGCCGGTGTTGAAGGCGTAGGAGGTCGAGCTGACCGAAACGGTGCCGTTGGTGCCGCGGATGAACGAGGAAACAACCGAAGCCGAGTCGTTGTTTGCGGCCATGACCCAGTTTTCGCCGTTGAACGAAGCCGACTGGGCAACGCTCTGAAGCTGCTGCTGCAGCTGCGTGATTTCTTCCTGAACAGACTTCTTGTCGACCGACGGTTCCATCGCGGTTGCAAGCTTGTCCTTGATCTGGCCGACGACGTCGATCGCGCTGGTGACGGCCGTCGATGCGGTGTCAACCTTGGCAGCGCCGAGGCCGAGAGCGTCGGAAACGGCGCCGATGGCGCTGTTGTCGGACTTCATGCTCGTGGCGATCGACCAGTAGGCAGCGTTGTCGGAAGCCTTGGAGATGCGCAGGCCAGAAGAAACGGCGTTCTGCGTGTCCTGCAGGTTCGAGCCGATGGTACGCAGCGTCTGGAGAGCAGCCATTGCGGCGTTGTTGGTAAGAATGCTCGTCATGATATTTGCCCCTTTGGCAGTGGTTGAATAAGGGACATTCCGGACCTAAAACCGGTAACGGCATTCAGCATCATGCCTATTAACCAAATTCGTTAAGGTTAACTCGCCGCTTCGATGGTCCTAAGAAACAGCAATATAGTTAAGAAAAGCTGAACCGCGTTTGGCCAAAAAATATAAAAAAAACCGCGCCTTAGATAGGCGCGGTTAACTTGTTGTTTAGGATTTTCGACCAACGCGCAGCGTTGGCGCTTCCTATTAACGGAAGAGCGACAGGATCGACTGGGTCGAGGAGTTGGCGATCGACAGGGACTGGATAGCCAGCTGCTGCTGCGTCTGCAGAGCAGACAGCTTGCTGGATTCCTGTTCCATGTCGGCGTCAACCAGCTTGCCAACGCCCGACTGGATCGAGTCGGACAGCGACGAAGCGAAGCTCGTCTGCAGGTCGATACGGCTGGAGATGGAGCCGAGCTTCGAACCCAGGCTGGTCATGGAGTTCAGAGCAGTCTGAACCATGTTGAGCGCGCTGGAGATCTGGCCGGAAGTCATGCTGCTGATGTCGAGGCTGAAGACCGAAGCGCCGACGGTGGTGTCCTTCGTGCCGAGGATGCCCGAAGCCGTGTCGATCGTGCCGGCTGCATTGGCGCCGAACAGAACGTTGCCGGTTGCGCCGGTGTTGAAGGCGTAGGAGGTCGTGCTGACCGAAACGGTGCCGTTGGTGCCGCGGATGAACGAGGAAACAACCGAAGCCGAGCCGTTGTTTGCGGCCATGACCCAGTTTTCACCGTTGAACGAAGCCGACTGGGCAACGCTCTGAAGCTGCTGCTGCAGCTGGCCGATTTCTTCCTGAACGGACTTCTTGTCGACCGAGCCTTCCATGGCGGTTGCAAGCTTGTCCTTGATCTGGCCGACGATGTCGATCGCGCTGGTGACGGCCGTCGATGCGGTGTCAACCTTGGCAGCGCCGAGGCCGAGAGCGTCGGAAACGGCGCCGATGGCGCTGTTGTCGGACTTCATGCTGGTGGCGATCGACCAGTAAGCAGCGTTGTCGGAAGCCTTGGAGATGCGCAGGCCGGAAGAAACGGCGTTCTGCGTGTCCTGCAGGTTGCTGCTGATGTTCTGCAGCGTCTGGAGGGCGGCCATTGCGGAATTGTTGGTGATAATGCTGGTCATAGGAGTGTCCCCTGGAAACTGGATACAAAAGGAGGACATACCGGACTGGAAATACCGGCGATGACGGAGCAGCTTCATGCCCCTCGATCCATTTTCCTAGAGGACCAAACCCGTCATGTCGCGAGAAAGTTCGCATCCATTGCTTGCCAATTTCTTAAATCCGGGACCAGTGGACACCGCCTCTCTGGAACGTGGCTAAGAATCCGTAAAGGCAATTTCGACCGGTGCTTCGGTTTCAGGCAAGCTCCGTGAGGGATCATGAAGCGAATCCATGATGCCGGCCCTCGCCCTTCGGCGGGAGCCAGTCAACATATCGCTCGGAGTTCTCGCTCGTGAATACGAAAAATGCCTTTGTGACAGCGTCCGGCTTCTACCAGAAGGGCCAATATACACGCGCACTCGAAACGCTGAACGAGCTGCTGAACATCGACCGATCGCCCAAGACCTATGCGCTGCTGGCAAAGACGCTGCTGAAACTCGGCTTCCGATCGGATGCGGCAAGCGCCTACGAGCTAGCCGGCCGGCAAAAGCCACAGCGCGACGACTATCTTCGGGAAGCTCTGCTGCTGTACGGCGACTGCGGCAACGACGATCAGGCTCTCGCGATCGGAAGTCTGATCCTGCCCCTGGCATTCAAGGATCCGGACCTTGCCTTCGTCCTCAGCCGCATCTTTCTCGCCCGCCAGCAAAAGGATTTGCTGACGGGCTTCAAGACGGTGCTCGTCGAAGGACCGGAACTCAAGCATCGCCAGATGGCCGCAAGGCTGCTGACCGACGATCTCTATGACGAAAGCAACCGGCACATCGTCACGACCCTGTTCAAGAAGCATCCCGACCATGTCATTTTCCGCGCGCTCTACCTGATCTTCGCGCGCGAGGTGTCCGATCTGGCCGCCGTCGAAAAACATATGGCCCCGGTCCTGGCATCGCTTGCACAGGGCAAGCTCGAGCATGTCATTCCGGACAATCCCTTCTTCCATCTCCATTGGTGCGGCGACGAGGCGCTTAACAAGCTCGCGGTCCACGACACCGATCCATTGCCGGCGGGGCATGCGGAAGCCCGCCGCAAGCTGCCGCACACATGGAGCGGCAAGATCCGCATCGGCTATCTCTCCTCCGATTTCTGGCCGGGACACGCGACGATGAAGTTGATGCAGCGCGTCCTCGAGCTTCACGACAAGGATCGGTTCGAAATCACCCTTTTCGACCACTCGGAGACGGCTCACCAGAAAGAGGAGGCTTTCGACTATTCGGCACTGGGGACGACGGTCGACATTCGCGGCCTTTCCAACCAGGCTGCGGCAGAAGCGATCCGCGCCCGCGGAATCGACATTCTCGTCGATCTCAAGGGGCATACAAAGGGAAGTCGCGCTTTCATCCTCAACTACATGCCCGCTCCGATCCATGTCGCCTGGCTGGGCTTTCCCGGGACGACCGTCAACATCGACCTCGACTACATCATCGGCGACCATTACGTCCTGCCGGATCAGTCGAAGGCGCATTTCTACGAAAAATATTGTCGCCTGCCCGAATGCTATCAGCCGAACGATCCGCTCAACCGCCCGAAGCCGCGGCCGACAACGCGTGCGGAGCACGGGCTGCCCGAGGACGCTTTCGTTTACGCTTCCTTCAACGGCAACCGCAAGATCACGCCGCAGATGGTCGACGTATGGTGCAATATTCTCAAGCGCAGCAAGAACAGCGTGCTCTGGCTGCTGTGTAACGGCCCTCGCGCGGAGGCCAATATCTGGTCGCGCCTGGAAGCCCGCGGCGTCAACCGCAAGCGGGTCATCTTTACCAGCCGCATTCGCTACGAGGACCATATCGACCGCCAGCAGCTTGCCGATCTCGGCCTCGATACCTTCCCCGTCAACGGCCATACGACGACCTCGGAACAGCTCTGGGGCGGCCTGCCGGTTCTCACCATCAAAGGCACCAATTTCGCTTCGCGCGTCAGTGAAAGCCTGCTGAATGCCATCGGCCTGCCGGAGCTGGTGGCCGACGACGTCCAGGCCTATGAAGACATGGCGGTGCAGCTCGCCGGCCAGCCTGAGCGGATTGCCCAATTCAAGGAGACGCTGGCGGCCAATCGCTACATCAAGCCGCTCTTCGATGCCGAACGCTTCACGCATCATCTGGAGACGGCCTTCGAGATGATGGCGGCGCGGGCCAAGCAGGGGCTTGCACCTGATCACATGGACGTACCGGCACTGCCGCCGCGCGCGGAACCCTTCATGGAAGACGACCGGAATTCGGCGGCAATCGCGGCCGAATAAGTTTCAGCGATCATCGGGGCAAGAGCCCCGGTGATCGCCTTCCGCTCATAACATCAGTGGAAAGAGCGGACCAGGCTGCCGACCAGAAGGTTCCAGCCGTCGATCAGCACGAAAAAGAGAATCTTGAACGGCAGAGAGATCGAGGTTGGCGGCAGCATCATCATGCCCATCGCCATGACGATGGTCGAAACGATCAGGTCGATGACCAGAAACGGCAGGACCACAAGGAAACCGATTTCGAAGCCTCGGCGAATTTCCGAGATCATGAAGGCCGGGATCAGCACGCGATAATCGATCTTGTTGTCGACCACCGTCGTCTGGCCGCGTTCCTGTGCGAGGTCGACGAAAAGCTTCAGGTCCTTGTCGCGCGTATTGTTGGACATGAAGGTGCGGAAGGGCTCGGCGATGCGCTGCACGGCATCTCCTTCCGAAATCTGATTGGCGAGCAGCGGCTGCACGCCGTCCTTCCAGGCCTGATCGAAGGTCGGCGACATGACGTAGAAGGTCATGAAAAGGGCGAGGCTCAGCAGGATCATGTTCGACGGCGTCGTCGCAAGGCCCATGCCGGTGCGCAGGATCGAAAACGCGATGATGAAGCGCGGAAAGCTCGTCACCATGATCAGGATACCCGGCGCGATCGACAGGATCGTCAGAAGCCCGAAGGTGCGGATGATCCAGGCGGCAACCGAGCCGTTGACCGGCGCGTTCAGCAGATCGGTCGGAAGCTGCTGCGACAATTGCTGCGCCGCCGCCAGCTCAGGCGACAAGGCAGCAATCACGAATATAAATAGAGCAAGTGCTGGTCGACTCATTCGATCACGAAAGTTCTGAATATAACTTTCGATACTCGTCCTTCCGAGCGCAGGTCAACACGCTCCTGAATGTCATCCCGAAGATATTGCAGGCCACGGGCGCCTTCGATCTGCTGCAGGGAAACCGTGCGGATATAAGCCAGGATATCCTGATGGATCGCCTGAGCGAGCTGTGCGTCCGGCGGCCCCTTGAAAACCAGCGCGAGCTCCAGCCTGATCCAGCTCTGCGAGGGATAAGCGAGATTGGTGGTGATCGGATCGAGCGCAACGATTCCGTTTGCCTGGGCGGCTGCCGCAGCCTGCTTGCTGTCGCCGCCGGCCTTTGCAATCGCCTGCACGGCCGCAGTGGCCTCCTTGATCCGCGGCGCCACCATGATTCCCAGGACCCAGCCGCCGCCGCCGCCGAGCACGGTCAGCACCAGTAGCCCGACAATCATCATGATCATCGGCGATCCCTTGCCCTTTGCCGGTTCGTCTGCGGCTGCTGCCATATTCCCTATCCGTTCACTGTCAAATCAGAGCGGCGAGAGCAGGTCGACGGCCTGCTGCCCCCTCGGCGGCTGCTGTATTTCCGTCAGGCGGCCACGGCCGCCGTAGGAGATGCGCGCCTCGGCGATCTTGTCGTAGGAAATGGTATTCTCGGAGGTGACGTCTTGCGGCCGGACGATGCCGGCGACGTTGAGAATGCGGATTTCCTGGTTCATGCGCACTTCCTGCGAACCGCTGATCATCAGGTTGCCGTTTTCGAGAATACCCGTCACGACAGCTGCGACCAGAAGGTTGATCTGCTCGGAACGCTGCATCTTGCCTTTGCTGTCGGTGCTGGTGTCAGAGCCCGAAGTCGCGTCAGCATTGGTGCTTGGCTGCCAGCCAAAGATCTTGGCGGTGATGTTCCAGTTCATATCGCTCTTGTTCGTGCGATTGCGATTGGTCTCGTTATCCCAATTCGCCTTGTCATTGATCTGGATCGTAACAGTCAGGATGTCGCCGACATTGAGTGCACGCGCATCCTTGAACAGGGCGGCCTGCGAATCATTCCAGAGCGAATAGCCCTGCGCGACTTGATGAGGCCGCTTCGGATACTGCGACATCTGCGGCGTCTGCGCATATTGCAGGCCGCTGCCGATCGGACTCATGGCAGGCGCCCTGCCGATTTCCTTGAGGGCCTGCGACTGGCAACCGGCGAGGAAGACGACGATTGCGCAGGCGGCCGTAAGACGCGTGTTCATGAGGGGTCCTTCGACTTCGATGTATTCGGGTCGGATGCGCTGGCGATGATATTGGTGATCATGGCCGCCTTCTTCGCATCCATTTCCGCCAGGATCAGGCTCGACTGGCGCGCGGAAAGCTTCATGATGATGGCTGCGGCAGTTACGGTCCTGACATCGTTGAGGCTTGCCGCTGCGGCATCCGGCTTCATGTTCTTGTAGATATCGACCAGGCCGAGATCGGCCGTCTTGAGGAAGTCGTCGCGCTTTTTCAGCCAATCCTCATATTCGGCCTTGCGCTTGTCCATGATGGCAATGCGCTGATCGACATCCGCCTGTAGCTTTTCCAATTCCTGCTTTTGCAGCAGATAGCGCTGGTCTCGAGCCGGATCGGCGATATTGGTGCAGAACTGGCGGATCTCGTCCTGGCTCGAAGCTGGATCGGCGACTGGCTTCGGCGCCTCTTGCGCCGCGGCCGTAGTCAGCGACAACAGCGCGGCGAGGCTGGCGGTGATCAGCATTTTTCTGGCAATGGCGGTCGAGATCATTGCAATACGAGCTCCGCTTGCAGGGCGCCGGCCGACTTGATGCCTTGCAGGATGGCGATGATGCCGTCCGGCTTGACGCCGATATTGTTGAGGCCGGAGACCAGCGTCTTCAGATCAGGCCCTTCCAGCACGGCCACGCGGCCGCCGCTCTTGGTGGCAGTGATATCGGTCTGATCCTGGATCGCCGTCTGGCCGTCCGAGAAGGGTTCCGGCTGGATCACCTGCGGGTTCTCGCTCACCTGCACGGTCAGCGTTCCGTAGCTGACGGCGACCGGCGAGACGCGGACATCGGCACCAATGACGATCGTTCCGGTGCGCTCGTTGATGACGACCTTGGCCGGCGTATCGGTCTGAACGTTGAGATTTTCGATGTCGGCCATCAGCCGCGTCAGATCCGACATCTTCGGCTTGGCGATCGTCACCTCCTGCGAATCCTTGGCTTCTGCGATCGGCGCACCGAAACGCGAGGTCGCCCAGGTATTGACCGTATCGGCGATGCGAATCGAGGTGGAGAAGTCCGGATTGCGCAGTTGCAGGACCAGGTTAACGGAATCCTTGAAGCGCGACGGCAGTTCGCGCTCGATGATGGCGCCACCGGGCACGCGGCCAGCCGTCGTGACACCTTCGGTCACCGTGGCGGCGGCGCCCTGCGCCTGGAAACCGGATACGATGACCGAGCCCTGCGCCACGGCATAGATCTGCCCGTCGGCGCCGCTCAGAGAAGTCATGATCAGCGTGCCGCCGCGCAGCGACGTCGCATCGCCGAGCGAGCTGACCGTCACGTCGATGCGACTGCCCGGGCTTGCAAAGGGCGGCAGGTTCGCCGTCACCATGACGGCGGCGGTGTTCTTGGCGGCAGACTGGCCACCCTGCGTCGAGATGCCGAGGTTCTGCAGCATCGCGCGCATAGACTGTTCGGTGAATGGCGAGGAACGCAGACCGTCGCCGGTCCCCTGGAGACCGACGATCAGGCCGTAGCCGATCAGCTGATTGTCGCGGCCGGATTGCAGCGAGGCAATATCCTTGATGCGCGATTGCATCGCGAGAGCCGGATCGGCCGCGATCAGGCTCGGCAATGCGAACAGGATTGCGAGTAGTTGACGAAGCCGTTTCATTTCGCGACCACGCGGATCGTACCGTTTTGCAGGACCGTGCCGTTGACGATGATGCCGGAGTCCATGTTGCGGGCGCGGACGTTATCGCCGACGGCGCCATCATCCAGCGGCGTGCCGGCCGCCGTGATCGTCATGGTACCCATGCTCATCACCAGACGGACATTGGAGCCGCGCGTTACCGCATAGGGCTGGCGCAGCGCGGAGATGGAAATCGTGCGGCCGGGAAGAAGCGTGCGCTTCGACACCAGACCGGTGACCTCGCGGAGCCTCTTGGCATAGTCGCCGCTCAGGTTTGGATTGGTGACCTCGACCTCTTCGAGCTGGCCGCTGCTGATGATATCGCCCGGATAGATCGTCTCGGTCGGCACCACGGCAGTTCCGAGGCTGGAGCCGTCGGCACTCATTGCGCCGGCCGGCGCAGCCGACGCGAATACGACGGAGAGGCTCGCTGCGGCGAACCATGCCATTGCCAAGCTTTTCATCCGGCGAAACCTCATGTTCGGCCCGTCCTCTTGCTACTTCAGGTTCTTGCTGACGATCTGCGCCATTTCGTCAGCCGTCGTGATGACCTTCGAATTCATCTCGTAGGCGCGTTGCGCAGTGATCAGATCGGTGATTTCCTTGACCGGATCGACATTCGACGATTCCAGATAGTTTTGCTTCAGATAGGCAAAGCCGTTCTGGTTCGGATCGGAGACGACGGGATCGCCGGAGGCAGGCGTCTGCGTAAAGAGGTTGCTGCCCATCGGCTGCAAGCCGGCTTCATTGACGAAATTGGCGATCTGCAGCTGGCCGAGTACAGTTGGCGTGGTCGCCGTGCCGATGATCGCCGACACCTGGCCGGATTGGCTGATGGTGAGGCTGCTGGCATTGTTCGGGATCGTGATGCCAGGCTCCAATACGTTGCCATCGGGGGTGACGATCTGGCCGGTGTCGCTCTTGTTGAAGGAGCCGGCGCGGGTATATGCGGTCGTGCCGTCGGGCATCTGGATCTGGAACCAGCCGCGACCGACGAGGGCTACGTCGAGCTCGTTCTGGGTCTGCGACAGCTCGCCCTGCACCTGGATGTTGCGCACGGCTACGGTCTGAACGCCAAGGCCGATGTTAGCGCCTTCCGGCACGACTGCCTGGTTCGGCCTGTTGGCGATGCCCTTGGCGCGCTCGGTTTGGTAGAGAAGGTCGGAAAACTCGGCGCGCGAGCGCTTGTAACCCGTCGTATTGATGTTCGCGATGTTGTTCGCGATCACTTCGAGATTGGTCTGCTGGGCGTCCATGCCCGTCGCGGCAATTGCGAGCGCTCTCATGCTTTCGTCCTTCGAGCCAGGGCGGAACCTTCGAAACCGCGAAGCGGCCTGCGAACAACTCACGCCAAATCAATTAATTAGAGCGGGAACCCCCGCGCTAGATCTGCATCTTCGTAATATCGAGGAACGCCGAGACCACCTTGTCGCGCAGTGCGATCGCGGTCTGCAGGGTCTGATCGGCCTGCATGACCTTGTCGACGACTTCGCGGGTACTCATCGTGCCCTTGATGCCGGCGAAGGAGGCGTTTTCGGCGTCCTTCAGCGAGTTGATGGAATCCTTCGCGACATTCGACATGACCGACGCGAAGCTCATTCCGGCATCCGCGCCCGCAGCGACGGCCGGCGAGGCATTCAGGGCGCTGGAAGCGGCGGAGGTCAGATCCGTGGCGATGCTGCCGAGGCCGCGGGTCGCCGAAAGAGAGGCTACATTCTTAACCGAGTCGATCATTGGTTCTTCAGCAGATCAATAGTGGAGGAAATGAGATCACGGGCCTGTCTGACCGTCTGCAGATTGGCCTCGTAGGAACGGTTGGCCTCCCGCATATCGGCCATCTCGACGAGAATGTTGACGTTGGGCATCTTGACGTAGCCCTTTTGGTCGGCGGCCGGATTACTGGGATCGTATTCTTCGACGAATTTGCCCGTGTCCTCGCCGAGCTTCTTGACGCCGACCGTGGTGACGCCGTTGGCGCGATCCATCTCGGCGCCGAAGGTCACGGTCTTGCGTCGATAGGGATCGGCACCCGGCGTATCGCCCGTCGAACGGGCGTTGGCGATATTTTCGGAGACAATGCGCAGACGAGTCGATTGAGCCTCCAGGCCGGAGCCCGCAATCTTCAATGCGGCTGATAAAGGGTCCATGACATCTTCACTTCATCTATTGTTTTACGGTCATCAACATCATGCGATGAAAGGAGCCGACGAGAGCGGTGTTCAGGCTGTACTGGCGCTTGATTTCACCGGCCTTGGCGAGCTCGTCTTCCAGGCCGACGGTGTTACCCGACTCCTGGACACCAATTTCCTGATTGAGCGGCGCTTCCTCCACGTTGACGTTGCCGCTCGTGCTGAATTCGCTGCCCGAAAGATGCGCGGGATTGGTCCGGACCATACCGACGTTCTGGTTGTCCAGAACGGCCTGGAATGGCGTGACATCCTTGGCGTGAAACTTCGGCGTATTGGCATTGGCGATATTGCCGGCAACAACCTGCTGACGTACCTGGAGCCACTCGGCTTGCCGCGAGGCCAGGTCAAAGAGCTGAATGGGTTGCATGGGCTTCTCTCCGTTCTTACACTGTGAATCTAGCGGGATAATCTTGCGTGGGACTTGCGAGAAATGCGTTCCTGTAAAGTCTTCGAAGTGCCTGAAATCCAGGCGATTCCGGGTTTTCCTCAATTGTTGCCGTAGACATCGCCCGTCGATGTCACGATGACCCATTTTCCCTCTCGCTGTTCGATCGAGGCCAACCGGCTGTTGTCGGGCAAAAGCGATCCGACGCGCACGACATACATGCCGGTGTCGTCCTCGATCAGCGCGCGGCCATTGGCGACATGCAGCAGCTGGAAGGCGGACTTGCCGGGGAACGGCTGCTGATCGGCCGGCGGCCCCTTGTCCTCCTCACGGCCGGCATTGCTGACCGTCGCCGTCGTCAGCGGATCGGGAATCAAATCTTTCGGCTCGGAGGGATTCTTGTTCACCATGGCGAGCGGCGACACGCTGACGATGGTGCGGCCAGGCCAGTTCGGAAGATCGCGGGTGCGATCGCCTTCGGCCACCTGAATGCCGAATTTGTCCGGGTTCAGAAAGACGTACCAGGGGAAGAAGGCAGAGGCACCGGCAAGCGCCAGTCCAGTAAAGGCCAGAGCCTTGTCCGTAACGGTTCGCCTTCTCGCCGATTTCGGCGGGGCGACCGGTTCGTCAGCGTCGGATTCTTTCACTTCTGGTCCCTTTTTAGGCATGACATTCGGCGATATCCGGCAGACCGCGGACAAGGAAAAATCGAGGTAGTGCTGTGCCCAACCATCACTTGGCTCTGGCGGGGAGACCGCTCGAAGCGTTTCTGAGAGCCGTCGCAAGATCGGTGAAGGCATCCGCCGACGGCTCTTCACCCGGGGTCTGCTTCAGTATGTCGTAGATGATCGGTACCTGACGCACGGCGATGTCGAGATCGGCGTCGCTGCCCTGGCGATAGCCGCCGATCAGGCGCAGATCGCGCGTTTCCTCGTAGCGGTGCACCAGCGCCTTCAGGCGCGACACGAGCTTTTCCTGGTCGGAAGTCCAGGCCTTGCGGGCAAGACGCGATACGGATGCCAATGGATCGATCGGCGGGTAGCGTCCTTCTTCGGCAAGGCTGCGCTGCAGGACGATGTGACCATCGAGAATGCCGCGGGTGGAATCGGCGATCGGATCGTTGTGGTTGTCACCATCGACGAGGATGGAGATGATCGCGGTGATGGTGCCGGTGCCTTCCGGTCCGGGGCCTGCGCGCTCGAGAAGGCGCGGCAATTCCGTGAAGACGGACGCTGGATATCCGCGTGCGATCGGCGGCTCGCCGGAGGCAGTGGCCACTTCGCGGATGGCATGGGCAAAACGAGTGACGCTGTCGACGATCAGGAGAACGTTGTCGCCCTTGTCGCGGAAATGTTCGGCGATTGTGATGGCCGAAAGTGGCGCCATCTTGCGCAGCATTGGGCTCTCGTCGCTGGTCGCAACGACGGCGACCGACTTCTGCATGTGGGAACCGAGCGTATCCTCGATAAACTCACGCACTTCGCGGCCGCGTTCGCCGACGAGCGCAATCACCACCTTGTCGAAGGCTTCGGCCCTCGCCAGCATCGACAGCAGCGTCGACTTGCCGACGCCGGAGCCGGCAAAGATGCCGAGGCGTTGTCCCAGGCAGAGCGGCGAGAAGATATCGATGGCACGCACGCCGGTCTTGAAACCGGTTTCGACGCGCTTGCGCGTCATCGACGGCGGAGCCGTATTGGAGATTGGGCGTGCTTCCAGACCCGCTGTCAGCGGTCCCAGCCCATCGATCGGTTCGCCGAGCGAGTTGATCGTGCGGCCGCACCAGCTGTCATCGGGTGCGATACGGAAGGCGCCCTTGCGGATGATGGTATCCTGGATGCCGATCGGCTCGCCGGGTTCGATCGGACAGACATAGATGAGACCCGGTTCGACGCGGACGACCTCGCCGAGGTGGATGCCCGTCTGCGACCGATGCGCAACGAAATCGCCTAGACGCACCTGCCTGGAAAGGCCGGCAACCGTATAGTGTCCGGCAGCGATGGTGCGCACATGACCACCATGGGCCACGGCATTCTCCGCCATCGCATATTGGCCCGCCAGAAGGGCCATATGCGAAAGCTTCGGCGATATTGCGCCCTCCGGCAACCGATCCTCGACCATGACAAGCCCTCTTTACTGGCTGCCGCCGAGGGTCTTGATGGCATCGGTGAGCGTGCCTTCACTGCTGCTGGTGAGCGTGCTGATATTGTCGAAGGCGCGGCTGACCTCGATCAGATTGGTCATTTCCCGCATGCCGTTGACGTTGGAATTTTCGAGATAGCCCTGGGCGATGCCGATGTTCGAGCGGTCGACGACCGCCTGTGGCGCATCGGTCGGCAGGATGCCGCTGTTTTCATAGCGCAGGAAGCCCTTGCTAACATCGGCACTATAGAGACCGATCTGGCCCATGCTGCGGCCGTTCTGCATGATGGTCCCGTTCGACGCGACACTCGGCGGACCACCGGCGGGGTCGAGCTGGATCGGCGCACCGCCAGGATCGAGGACCGGGAAGCCGCGCGTCGAAACCAGCGCGCCGCTTTCAGTCATGGTGAAGCGGCCGTCGCGTGTCAGCACCAGGCCGGCCGGCGTGTTCATGCCGAAATAGGCATCGCCCTTGACAGCGAAATCAAAGAGATTGCCGGTGTTCTGAAGTTCGCCATTGTCAGTGGAGAGATAGTCGTTGCCTTGCGAGACGAAGGCGACCTTGGCGTTGAGCTTGTTTTGCGTATTGCTGAGGACCTGATCGAACTTGACCTCGGTACCGCGGAAGCCCGTCGTATTCACGTTGGCCAGATTGTCGGCGATCGTCGTCAGACGCCGCTCGAGCGCCATCTGGGACGACAGCGCGACATAAATACCAGACTGCATTTTCAACGCCCTCCGGACATTGGAGAATAACGGGAAAGGAAACGCCGCCGGCGCTCCTACATTTCGTTAGCGGGGCATGGATGCCCTTACCCGCCATCCTGCAGGGCTTGGCTTGTGCGAAGCTGACAAGGCAAAAAGGATGTTCGGAGACCCATCGAACAGCCTCACGCAAGGCAGGTCCCCTAGTTCATCGTATGAAGCAACGTTCAGGTGTGGACCGACGATGAATATTATTATCGGATTTGTAGTGACCTGCGGCTGCATCATAGGCAGCTTCATGGCTATGGGCGGAGACGTAGGCGCGCTGTTCCAGCCCTTCGAATTTGTCATTATCGCAGGCGCCGGTCTCGGCGGCTTCATCATGGCCAATCCGATGAAGGTAGTGAAGGATTCGGGCAAGGCGCTCGGAGAGGCCTTCCGCCATGCGGTTCCCAAGGAGCGCGACTACCTCGACACGCTCGGCGTGCTCTATGCCCTGATGCGCGATCTGCGCACCAAGTCGCGCAACGAGATCGAAGCCCATATCGACAATCCCGACGAATCGACGATCTTCAAGGCCGCTCCGACGGTTCTGAAGAACAAGGATCTGACCGCCTTCATCTGCGACTATGTCCGCCTCATCATCATCGGCAACGCCCGCTCGCACGAGATCGAGGCGCTGATGGACGAAGAGCTCGACACGATGCAGCACGACAAGATGAAGCCCTATCATTCGATCACGATCATGGGCGATTCCTTCCCGGCGATCGGTATCGTCGCCGCCGTTCTCGGCGTCATCAAGGCGATGAGCCACATCAACGAATCACCGGAAGTGCTCGGCCACCTCATCGGCTCGGCGCTGGTCGGCACCTTCCTCGGCATCATCCTGTCCTATTCCGTCTGCGCACCGCTGGTTTCCCAGATCAAGGTCGTGCGCAACAAGCAGCATCGCCTCTACGTCATCGTGAAGCAGACGCTGCTTGCCTACATGAACGGATCGGTGCCGCAGGTCGCACTCGAATACGGCCGCAAGACCATCTCCTCCTATGAGCGCCCCTCGATCGACGCCGTCGAGCAGGAAATGATGAACCCCGGCGGTGAAAGCAAGGCAGCCTGACGATCATGAGCCAGCAATCCGCGCATAGGGCACAGACGATGGACCGCACCCTTTTTGCCAAGCTCACAGGCAATCTCGGCGATCAGGCGACGCTTGCGAAACTCGGCACCGCCTTCGCCCAGGTTTATGCCGAATTCCTGCCCGACATCATCAAGACCGAGACAGGCCTGGATATCAACGTCGCCTATGCCGGCTGCCAGTCTGGCTCAATGAACGAGCTGATCGCCAAGCTGGGCGGCAACCACGCACTGGTCAACGGTTCGCTGCGCAACTGGGCCCCGAACTTCATCCTCGGCTGCGGCGCCGGCTTCATCATGACGCTGATGGAGCATATGCTTGGCGCGCGCGCCGAAGATATGGAAGCGCCGGTCGCGCGCCCGCTTTCGGTGATCGAACTCGATCTTTCCGTCATGGTGTTCGAAAAGATCGCCAAAGTGCTTCGCTCGGCGGTGAATGCTGCCGGCGGTTTCGAGCCCTACCTCGATCCGCCCTACAATATCGAGGATCGCCCGGTTGCCATCGGTGACAACGGTAACGACTTTGCCGCTGCGATCACGATGACGATCTCGCTCGGCAAATCGATTTCCCATATCGTCATCATCGTACCGCAACGGGATCTGCTGCGCACCGTCGTCAGTACGCCTCGCGCCAAGAACCCGACCGCCGCTTCCCAGGCATGGTCGGAGCAGCTCAGCGAGCAGGTCCGCCGCTCGCAGGTGACGCTTGAGGCGCGAATTCGGCTCGAATCGCTGACGCTCGACACCATTTCCAAGCTTGCGGTCGGCGATATCATTCCTTTCATGGACACGGGCGATGTCCGCGTCGAAGTCAGCGCCAACAGCAAAGACCTTTACATCTGCGAATTCGGCCGCTCTGGCGAAAATTATACGGTGCGCGTCAAGGACAACGTCAATTCCGACGACGAGCTTCTCAGACACTTGATGAATTGATCGGCTGGCGCGTGGCCCCGCACACGGCAGCTTGAGGCAAGTTTCAACTGGAATAGTGATTTCATGGCTACGAAGACGACACAGCAAAGCAGCGAGGAATCGCTGGAGATTTCAAACAGCGACGCCGCCTTGGACGAGGCCATCGATGGTCTGCGCGGCGTCCTGAAGAAAGACAATGAAGGCGGTCTGCCCGATTTCGAGGCCGACGCATTCGGCGCACAAACAGGCACGGATCTCTCCACCTTCGGCGATTTCGGGGACGACAACTCCGCTCCAGCCTTCGATGACGGCGAGTTCGGCGGCGTGTCTGCGGCACCGGCTGCCCCCGGCAGCGCGCTCACTGCGAATATGGACCTGATCATGGATATCCCGATCGACGTCCAGATCGTGCTCGGCAGCAGCCGCATGCCGGTGTCCGGCCTGATGAACCTGGCCGAGGGCGCAATCATCGCACTCGACAAGAAGATCGGCGAACCGGTCGAAATTACCGTGAACGGCCGCAAGATCGGCCGGGGCGAGATTACCGTTCTGGAACATGACGACACCAGATTCGGCATCAAGCTCACTGAAATTTATAACGCGAAGAAAAGCTGAACCCGGCTCAGGATGAGCCCACTCCCCCTGGCGGGACGGAGACGAAGACCATGATGGACTTTGACGATTTCAGCGGCGCGATCGCCGAGAAACCGTTATCTCAGACTGAAAAAGCAGCCGCCGTCCTTCTCGCCATGGGCAAGCAAGTGGCAGGACGGCTGCTGAAATACTTCACGCAGGCTGAGCTGCAGATGATCATCGCCTCAGCGCAATCGCTGCGGGTTATTCCACCGGACGAGCTGGCACAGCTTGTGGCTGAATTCGAAGACCTTTTCACCGAGGGCGCCGGCCTCATGGACAACGCCAAGGCCATCGAGAGCATTCTCGAAGAGGGCCTGACACCGGATGAGGTCGACAGCCTGCTTGGCCGCCGCACGGCGTTCCAGGCCTACGAGACATCCATCTGGGATCGCCTGGGCGAGGCCGATCCGGTCTTCGTCGCCAAGTTCTTCCTGCGCGAGCATCCTCAGACGATCGCCTATGTGCTCTCCATGATGCCTTCGGCCTTCGGCGCGAAGATCCTGCTGCAGCTTCCCGAAGCCCAGCGCGCCGACATCATGAATCGCACCGTCAATATCAAGGACGTCAGCCCCAAGGCTGCCCAGATCATCGAAAACCGCGTTCTCGGGCTGATGGCTGAGATCGACGCCGAACGCAACGCGTCCGGCTCCACGAAGGTTGCCGATCTGATGAACGAACTCGACAAGCCGGTGGTCGATACGCTGCTGAGCTCGCTGGAAACGATCAACAAGGAATCGGTCGAAAAGGTTCGTCCGAAGATCTTCCTCTTCGACGATCTCACCCGTATGCCGCAGCCGAGCCGCGTCCTGCTGCTCAACGACATCGCCGCCGACATCCTGACGATGGCGCTGCGGGGATCCAGCAACGAGATCCGCGAGATCGTGCTGTCCTCGATCAGCCCGCGTCAGCGCCGCATGATCGAATCCGACCTGCAGATGGGCAATGCCGGCATCAATCCGCGCGAAATCGCGATTGCCCGGCGTGCCATCGCCCAGGAAGCCATTCGTCTGGCCAACTCCGGCCAGATCGAGCTCAAGACCAAGGAAAATACGCCTGTGGAAGAAGCGGCGTAAACGCGGCGCGACTCAGCTAAAACATCATAGACTGACAAGCTATGGGCCGCGCATGATGCGCGGCCTCTTTCCGTTTCGCAGAGGACGGCTGCTTTGGCTGACGAAGACAAGGACAGTAAAACAGAAAAACCGACGGAGAAAAAACTCCGCGATACGATCGAGAAGGGCAATGTCCCTCACTCCAGAGAAGCAACGCTCTTTGCTTCCATGCTCGCGACCGTCATCTACGTTACCTTCTTTCTGCCCGAACGCATGGGCCGCATGGGCGAGGTTCTGCGCGATCTCTTCGAAAAGCCGGATCAATGGCAGCTGGAGACAGGCCCAGACGCCATCTCGCTGTTTACGCGCATAGGCTGGGAAGTCGGCAACATGGTGCTGCCGGCGGTCGTGCTCTTCTTCGTCTTCGGGATCGGCGCCTCGATCTTCCAGAACCTGCCTACCCCCGTTCTCGAACGAATCAGGCCACAGTTTTCGCGCATATCGCCGGCGAAAGGTTTCACGCGCATCTTCAGCGCGACCGGCATGGTGGAATTCGGCAAATCCCTCGCAAAAATCGTGCTGGTCAGCATCGTCATGTTTTTCGTGCTGCGCAGCCAGTACTTCCATGCGATGGATTCGATGGTGTCCGACCCGCAGACAATCTTCGTGCGTCTGTCGACGATCGTTCAGCGCATCCTGATCATCGTGCTGATGGCGACCGTCGTCGTCGGTGTTGCCGACCTGTTGTGGAGCCGGCATCACTGGTTCGACCAATTGAAGATGACGAAGCAGGAGGTCAAGGACGAGCACAAGCAGTCGCAGGGTGACCCGATCGTCAAGTCTCGCCAGCGCTCGATCGCGCGCGACCGCGCCCGCCGCCGCATGATGAAGCAGGTGCCGCGCGCCACCCTCGTCATCGCCAACCCAACTCACTTCGCCGTCGCACTTCGCTATGTGCGCGAGGAAAACGACGCCCCTGTCGTCGTCGCCAAAGGCCAGGATCTGATTGCTCTGAAAATCAGGGAGATAGCCGAGGCCAACAATATTCCCGTTTTCGAAGACCCGCCGCTCGCGCGCTCCATGTTTGCGCAAGTCTCGGTTGATAGCGTCATACCGTCAGTATTTTACAAGGCTGTCGCAGAACTCATCCATCGGATCTATGCCGCGCAGTCGAATAGAAAACGGGTACGATAAACCAAATGAAAAAATGCCCCTACTCTGCCCAGCGTGAACAAATACTAGCCGAAGCCATCAGCCCGGTCGCAAGCGAGCTGCGCCTCCTCGATGCCGCCGATCTGATCTCGCTGCTGCGCTTCGAACGATATGGCAACCTCGCTGACCTCGTCGCCTCGGCCGCAGAGCTCTATTTTCTTCCCGGCACGGTCAATTTCGGGCTCGGCGGCGACTACAAGCTCGATTGGGGCGGGCCGGCGGAAGTGACGCTCGATCTGGAGATCAAGCCGCGGGGCGTTACCATCTATGCCAAGCTTTCGCTGGCGGAGCACCACGCGGGCATCGAGATCAACCACATTGCCTTCGACAAGGCCTCCGTCGATCCCGACGAGAACACGGCGCTGCTCGCCCGCAGCCTAAGGGACGCTCGTTACGTCGTCCGCGGCGAGGCCGCACACGCATTCTGAGGAATTCCTTTTTCAAAAATCGGCAAAGTGATTCGCGAGAGCGGCGTGCATCCGGCAGAAACCGGAACGCCGCTCAATTCATTTGTTCAGCAAGGTGTCGCAGGTGATTTCGTCTTGCGGCAGTGCCCCAAGGCGCCGCTATCTCAGCTTATGTAGCCGAAGCGGATCGCCTTCGCGATGGCCTGGATGCGGTTGACACTGTCGAGCTTGATCGTCGCCGATCCGAGATAAGCGTTGACGGTATGCACCGACAATCCAAGCTTCTCGGCAATCTCTTCGCTGATGCGCCCGTCGCCGGCAAGCTGCAGGCAGGCGATTTCGCGCTCGCTCAGCGCTTCGGCCGCCTGTGAGCGCCGCTCATCCAGCGACAGGAGCTGCATCATGATCTGGCAACTGCGGCCGTGCAGCTCGACGATCATATCGCTTGAGAGATCCATGAACTTGGCCGTAAAGACGGTGTAGCCGTTGCCGACGGCGCCGAGCCGCACGGGAAAGGCGGCGCCGGCAAAAGGCAGGAGATGCGGCTTCAGGCGCTGCGTGAAGACGGCAAAATCCGGCGTCTCTGCGGTGCTGTCGCTGTCGCGCCCGTTCCACATCAGAGGCAGCAGCGATTTGTCGATATGCTCGATCAGTGCTTCGCCATAGGCCTCCACAAAGGATTTGCCGACGACGGAGTTGGCCGAGCCCCAATTATCGAGTTCGCATACCAGGCGCTGCTTATGCGGCAGGCCGGAGCCGTGCAGGCGATAAACGGCAAAATGCTGCGCGTCGATCAGCTTTTGCATCGATACCAGCTTCGGGAACAGATCGGAGCGGCCGGAGATCCGTCCGGAACGGGTAAGCCGTGATTCGCCCGGCATATCCGTCGTCCTGTCTGGCTGATAGCGCATCCGGTCGGCCCTTAAACGAGATTATTGCGCACTGCAAAGGCGATAGCCTCCGAGCGGGTCTTGGTGGCGGTCTTGCGCATGACGCTGGTAATATAGTTGTTGATGGTATTGCGCGAGATCCCGAGGATCATCGCGATCTCATCGCTCGTCTTGCCTTCGGCGATCCAGAACAGGCATTCCAGCTCGCGCTCGGTCAGATCGAAATCGCGCTCCAGCTTGCCCTCGAAGCAACGCGTGGAACTGGCGAGATAGCCGGCCAGGAGGCCGACATCCCTCAACCGCTCGGGCAGAAGCACTGCTGCTTCGCTCGCCAGCAGCAGCAGGGAGAAGCGGGTGCGACCGACATTGAACGTCAAGGCATGATATTGCCGGCCCACACCGTCAGGCAGCGAGACATCATCGGGAAGCAGCGCCAGGCTTGGCTGAAACAGCGCCATGCACTTTTCAAGCTCGCCGATGCGGCCATAACCGCTTGTCAGCTCCGTTGCCAGACGCCGGACGAGATCGAAGGGCCAATCGGAGGAAATCACGAAGTCGAGCCCGCTTTCCTGGATGAGATCGGACCTGACAAGAAGATAATGGGAGGCGCCGGCGTAGCTCGCCAAGGCGTGAAGGCCGGCTTGAAGATAGGCAGGGCCTGAAACGGCATTCAGCTGCAGAATGAGCTGCTCGCGCGACATAGCTCCGGCGGATGCGATCGATCGCGCATCCCTATCGCCTTTGCTCATCTGCGATATCTGCATGTCCATACTTGCATTTCCTGCCGCTGTTGGACGATCGGCCGTCAACGAGAGCATTGTTCCGTCAGAACCCAATCGCTTCACCTCAGAGAATCGGCAGCGAATCTCGACGAGGCATCGAAGCCGGATCTTTCTCTACCGCGACCCAACACTTCCGGCGGATACGGATGGATGGGCGCATGTCTCATCCCTGAATTCGACACCCGCAATCGCACCGGCGCGCACTGCCGCAAGCACGATCTACGAATCATGAGCTAATTTCCCGCTCCGGAATCTACAAACTTAAAACATGCGAAACGCGGAAAACGATGGTCGATTCGCTCGGAATACACAGTTGTTACGCAATAGATACAGTATTTGTAAGTCGATTCTTTATACCCAGCAACCGTATATCCATTGAAATTCCATCTTACGAACACGTCAATTCGGCTAGCCGCGACTAATTGATCACAGGTGGCATCGACAATGATGCAAGCTCAAATGTCATCCCCTGGATAGAAAAAGGACCGGGAATTTCCCGGTCCTTTTGTCAGGCGGCCTGGTCGACGGCCCATTTCCTGAGGATCTTTGCAGCGCGTTCTTCGCTGATTTCCACCATGCGGGACAGGCGGCGCTCCGGCCCTTCCTTGACGCGGCGGTTGAAGGTTCCGCCATCGTCGCCCATCGTCAGCAGGTCGTCGGTGCTGTCGAAGCCGAAGTCCGAGCCGAAGCCGTCCATCAGTGCCGCGCCGGGGCCGCCGACCGCCGGCGCGAAATCCGGCAATTCCAGGCCCGCTGCTTCCGGAAGCGCGGTGCTGCTGGACGAGCCGCCGAGCGAGCGGATCAGCGGACGGAAGCCCATCCAGACGATCAGGAAGGCGACCGCGACGAAGGCCAGCGAGTTGATGATGCCAGCCATGTTGCGGCTCAACATATCGGTAATGCTGAAGCTGGAGGATGTGTCTTCAAGCAGCTGGTTGTCGAGGAAGTCCATGGCATTGACGGTAACGATGTCGCCGCGGGCCGGATCAACGCCTGCAGCGGTGGCGACGATCTTCTGCATTTCCGCAATATAGGCGTCGATCTTGGCCTGATCAGCGCCCTGGCCGACCATTTGCGCGATGCGGCCCTTATTGACCACCACGGCGACGGACAGTTTTTCGATCTTGTAGCTGGTGCGGGTCGTGGCCGTCGTCTTGCTGTTGATTTCGTAGTTGGTCTGTTCCTCGCGCTTGTCGGACTGATCGTTCGACGTCGGCGTGTTGCCGCCGGATTGCGGGGCCGCCTGCGGAATATTCTGCTCCACGGTCGCGGCGCTGTCGGGCTGGCTCTGCTGCGACTTCTGCGCTTCCTTCACGGTGCGGACGGAGCGTTCGACCTTCGAGTCCGGATCGTATGTGGTTTCCTGCACCTGCTGGCTGTCGGTATTCAGCTGTGCCGTCACGCTAGAGCGGAAATTATCCATGCCGAGGAAGGGCGCCAAGGCCTTGTCGATGTTGGATTCGACTTCGCTCTGCACGTTCTGCACGATGCCGAGATTGCGGCTGAGAGCGCCGTTGCCGGGATCGTCGCCCGATGCGAGCAACTGGCCCGTGGAGTCGAGGATCGTTACATCATCGACCTCCAGGCCAGGAACGGCTGACGCGACGAGGTGGCGGATAGCCGAAGCCGATTTGCGGGCAGCTTCCGCACTCGCGCGGATCATGACGGATGCCGTCGGCTTCTGATCCGCCTTCCGGAAATTGCCGACATCCTGCATGACGATATGGACGCGGGCGGCGCTGATGCCGGCGATCGAGGTGATGGTGCGGCTGATTTCGCCCTCGAGGGCACGGACGCGGGTGACTTCCTGCATGAAGGAGGTCAGACCGAGCGAACCGACATTGTCGAAGAGCTCATAGCCGGCCTTGCCGCTGGTTGGCAGGCCGCGTTCAGCAAGAAGCGCGCGGGCCTTGCCGGTCATGCCCGCCGGAACGGTCAGGCTGGAGCCATCCGTACCGACCTGGAAATTGATCTTGGCTTCCGCGAGCGCGATGCTGATCTGGTTGAGATCCGTCGCATCCAGGCCGACATACAATGTCTCCTGTGCGGGCTTATTGACATAGAGGGCTGCAAAAAGGATCAGCAGCATGGACACGGCGCCCACGCCCCCCAGGATCATCAGCCGCGTTCTCCCGAGATTCTGAAGATTCCGAAGCAGGGGAACTAATTGATTTAACAGATTCATTCTGTTCTCGCACGATTCGTCAAAGACCTGATGGCTTTGTGCTATGCGGCGAAAATAGAAATCGAAACTTGTGCGAACGTTTCGTCCGGCCAGAAGAGCCCAGGAAAAAGCCGGGAAGAAATGCAGGAGATTATATAAGAAAAACAGTATCTATTGCTGACGACGCACTCAGAAGAAATCGAAATCGCCGGCAGCCTTCGCCATGGGTTGGGCCATGGTCTGCGAATGCGCGTGAAAACCGCCGCCGCCGAGCGCCTTTTGCATCTCCGTCAGCTTGACCAGGCTCAGTGCCGTCGCGAGATCCACCGTCCAGCCCTCGGGCATGGTGCCGGCAATGGTATCGATGAATTCGGCGATGCCGCGCGTCTTCTGCACGGCGAGATCAATACCCTGGACGACCTTCATGGCCTCCGGCGAGGCCAGTATATTGGCGTCGCTGATGTCAAGCAGCTGGGGCTCGATGCGTTCGATCAGATAGGCGATGTCATGCAATTCGGAAACGATGCGCAAGAGGATAGCCGGAAGCGTCTCCTCGATGGCGGCCGTCTCAACGCGCTGGAAGGGGGTCATGCGCTTGCCTCGTTGATCAGAAAAATTCGATCGTGTTGTCGACCGGCTTCGGAGCAATGACCGGACGCTGCTCCAGCGCCACGGTCTTCTGCGTCTCGGCGCCGGTCAGCGGATATTGCCTGGCCCTTCCGGAGATTGGCCAATATTCGATCTTGCGCCCGTGTTCGCCGCCCGTGCTGGAGCTGACGACCGGGATGCCTTCGTCTTTCAGAAATTGCATGGCAAAGACCGCGTTCTGCTCGCCGACATTGGAGAAGGTCGCGATCGTCTTGGCGCCGCCGAAAACTTTCGCCTCGAGCCGGTCACGCCTTGCGCCCTTCTTCAGGAGGCCGTTGATCAGAAGTTCCATCAGGTGCACGCCGTAACGCGTCGCATCGCCGCCGCTCATCGGCGAGTTCGCCATTCCCGGAAGAAGGAAATGGTTCATCCCGCCAACGCCAGCGATGGGATCGCGCAGGCAAGCCGCCACGCAAGAGCCGAGAATGGTCGTCAGTACCACTTCGGGATCGCTGATGACCTTGTACTCGCCCTGAATAATATGCACGCGGCGGGCAGCACCTTCGACGATCATTTTAGAGCTCCGAAGACGGCCTCGATGGCAGCTTTCATCTTTTCGATGGTAAAGGGCTTGGCGAGCACGTTGTTGGCACCGAGCTGCGCCGCCTTCTGAACCAGCGCACGGTCGCCCTGCGCCGTCAGGATGATGAAGGCCGCCTTCTTGGTCGTCGGGTTGGTGCGCACCGCCTGCAGGAGGCCGAGCCCGTCCATCTTCGGCATGTTGAAATCGGAGATGACGAGATGATGCGGCTGCTGCTGCATGATCTTCATCCCCTGCTCACCGTCGCCGGCAGCCGTGATCTGCTTGAATCCGAGCTGCGTCAGCGCATCGCTCAGCAGCAGGCGGCTGGTGACCTGATCGTCAACGATCAGAACTTTGATTTTCTCCGCTAGAGACATTATTCGCTCCCTTCCTTTCGGGCGGCTGTGGCTTTCAAAATTTCCTCGCCAATGGCGTTCAGCGGAAACTGCTGTTCGACTGCGCCAAGCTCGTGGGCGACCCTCGGCATGCCGTAGACCACGCAGGTCTTCTCGTTCTGGCCAATGGTACGCGCGCCGGCATGGCGCATCTTGAGGAGACCGGCAGCGCCGTCGCGCCCCATGCCGGTCAGGATCACGCCGACGGCATTGCGGCCGGCCAGTTCGGCAACCGAATCAAAGAGCACGTCGACGGAAGGGCGATGGCCGTTCACCGGCCCGCCGTCCACCAGACGGCAATGGGGTGCCGCGGAATTGGCTACCCTGAGGTGCCTTTCGCCGCCCGGCGCCAGATAGATCTTGCCGATTTCGAGCCGCGCACCATCGGTCGCCTCCTGGACGACCGGGGCGCAGAGGCGATTCAGGCGCTCGGCGAAGCTGCGCGTGAAGGTCGGCGGCATATGCTGCGTGATGACCGTCGGCGGACAATTGACCGGGAACTTCTGCAAGACGTTGATCAGCGCCTCGACGCCGCCGGTGGAGGAACCGATCGCGACGATCTTGCGGCCCACACGGAAATCCGCGACGGCCGGCGGCTGCGCGCGCTGGGCGGCGGGCTTCACATATTGACGTTGAGAGCGGGCAGCCGCCTTTACCTTCTCTGCCAGATCGCCGAAGGGATGCGGCTCGCCCGGGGACGGCTTTCCGACGCAATCGAACGCACCGATTTCGAGCGCGGCAAGCGTCGCATCGGCGCCGCGATGGGTCATCGTGGAAACCATGATGACGGGCATGGGCCTGAGCGTCATGATCTTTTCCAGGAATTCGAGGCCGTTCATGTTCGGCATCTCGATATCGAGCGTGACGACATCCGGATTGAGCGCCTTGATGGCGGCGCGCGCTTCCATCGCATCGCCGGCCTGGCCGATGACATCGACCTCTGGATCGGCACGCAGGACGGCGGTGATCAGGCCGCGCATCGTCGGGGAGTCATCGACCACGAGAACACGAGCAGGAGAATTCATGGTTTCCTCCCCGCGGTCTTGCCGAGATAGCGATAGGTGGTGATGCCGATATTGTCGAAGACGTGCTTGGCCTCGCCGGCGACCCGCTCGGAGTGGCCGATATAGAGATGGCCGGCATCCTGCAGCTGGCCGGCAAAGCGCGTCCAGATCTTCGTCTGCGTCGGCTCGTCGAAGTAGATGACGACGTTGCGGCAGAAGATGACGTCGAACAGGCCCTTGAAGGGCCATTGCCCGAGCAGGTTCAGCTCGTTGAAGGTAATGAGCCGCTTGACGCGATCGTCGATCTGGAATTTGCGGCGGCCCTGGACATTGACTTCCTGGAACCACTGCTTGCGCATGGCCGGAGAAACCGTTTCGAGAGAAGACTCGTCATAGGCACCAGCGCGGGCAAGCCCGAGGATCTTGGGGTCGATATCCGTTGCCAGGATCTTGAAATCGAAATCGGCGACATTCGGCATCAAGGCAAGCACCGTCAGCGCGATCGAGTAAGGCTCCTGCCCGTCAGAACAGGCGGCCGACCAGATGCGCGCCCGGCCGCCAGCCTTGGCGCGCGCCAGGAGACCCGGCAGAACCTCGTCGCGCAGATGATCGAAATGATGGTTTTCGCGGAAGAAGCGGGTGAAATTGGTCGTCAGATGCGACAGCATCTCGCGACGCGCCGCACTTCCCGCAGGCGAAGACACCAGCTGGCAGTAGTCGCGGAAGCCGGAGAGCCCCAGCGCGCGGATATGCTTCGACAGCCTGGAATAGACGAGCGATGCCTTGCTCTCATTGAGAGAAATGCCCGCATCCGAATAGATCATGGCGGCGATTTCCGAGAGGTCGCGGCGCGTCAGCGGATATTCGCCGCTCGCCAGCACCTCATCGGGAGACGCCTTGAAATCCATTGCTCCCATCACGCTCATGCAGCCTCGCTTTCGCTTTCAGGGAACAGGGCTTCCAGTTCGATCAGACAGATCATGCGGCGGTCGATCGCCACGATGCCGCGGGCAAACTGCCGCTCGTGATCGGAGGAGACTTCCGGCGTTGGCTGGATGCTGTCGTCGGTGATCGTCAGAATGTCAGATACGGCGTCAACAAGAAGACCGACCACCTTGCGCTTCACTTGCGCGACGATGATCACATGCCGAGCCGTCGGTTCCGCACGCTTCATGCCGAGCCGGGCGGAGAGATCGATGATCGGCAGCACGGCGCCGCGCAGGTTGATGACGCCGAGCATGTAACCGGGCGCATGCGGCATGGCCGTTGCCGGGGTCCAGCCGCGGATTTCACGAACCGACATGATGTCGACGCAGAATTCCTGGTCGCCGATGCGGAAGGCGATCAGCTCGCGATTGCCCTGGCTCAGGCTCTTGACGGCATAGGACATCAACTCACCCCACCGCCGCATAAGACATTTCAGGCTTCAGCGACTGGCCGCGCGAAGCGCCGACCACTGCATCGACGTCAAGGATCAGCGCCACGCGTCCATCGCCGAGGATGGTTGCCGCCGCAATGCCCGGGACATGCGTGTAGTTGGCCTCGAGGCTCTTGATGACGACTTGGCGCTGGCCCTGAATGGCATCGACCATGAGGGCGCGCTGACCGCCGCCTTCCGATTCCACCAGCAGCGCGACGCCTTCGACCGGATTGGCCTGCGTGGCACGGAAATTCAGGATACGGCCGACATCGACCAGCGGGCAGAAGCTGTTGCGGATCGAGATCAGGCGATGGTTCGCACCGAAGGAGTGGATAGCGGACGCTTCGGGCTGCAGCGTTTCGACGATCGCCGTCAGCGGCACGACGAGCGTCTGGCCGGCAACGGTGACCACCATGCCGTCGAGGACTGCGAGCGTCAGCGGCAGGCTCATCGTGAAGACAGAACCCTGCCCCGGCTTGGAGCTGATGTTGATGCGGCCGCCGAGCGCCTGGATCGAGCGCTTGACCACGTCCATGCCGACGCCGCGGCCTGAGATGTCGGAGATCTTGTCGGCGGTCGAGAAGCCCGGCAGGAAGATCAGGTTGTCGACTTCCTCATCCGAAAGATTGGCATCGGCCGCGATCAGGTCGTTATCGATCGCCTTCTGGCGGACTTTCTCCCGGTTGATGCCGGCGCCATCGTCGGCAAGCTCGATGAGGATGCGGCCGGAGCGATGCTTTGCCGTCAGGCGAACGGTGCCTTCCGGGTTCTTGCCGAGTGCCGCGCGTTTTTCCGGCGTTTCGACGCCATGGTCGACCGCATTGCGGATCATGTGGGTGAGCGGCTCGGCAAGCTTGTCGATGACGGTCTTGTCGACTTCGGTGTTCTCGCCCTCGGTGATCAGGCGGATCGACTTGCCGGTCATGTCGGCGATTTCGCGGACGATACGCGACATACGCTGGAAGACCGGCTTCACCGGCTGGGCGCGGATCGCCATGACGCTGTCCTGAATCTCGCGGGTGAGCTGCTGCAGCTCTTCGAGACCCATGTTGATGGAGGATGCGCCGTTGTTGTCGTTCTCGATGACGCTCTGGGAGAGCATCGCCTGATTGATGACAAGCTCGCCGACAAGGTTGATCAGGCGGTCGACGCGATCGAGATCGACACGGATGGTCTGCCCGGCGGCGGCAGCGGCGGCACTGTTCTGCGCCGCGGCTGCGTTGGAAGCGGCAGCGGCGGCAAGGGCGGCTTCCTTCTTCTCGACGCGTGCGGCAGCGGAGGCGAACTGCGTGACGTTGCTTGCGGTTTCCGCAGCAGCCACGGCGGCAGCGACGTCGTTTCTCGGCGCGGATGTCTCCTCTATGGTTTCGGCAGCCGGTGCGGCGCCGTCATCGAGGATCGAGAGATCGAAGGGCACCGGTATCATCGGCAATTCTTCGCCGCTCGAAGACCCGCCGCTTCCAACCAGCTGGACATCGAGATCGCAGTCCCATTCAGCAAATTCGAAGACGGTGCGAATGGCGTCTTCGCCCTTGTCCGTCTTGATGGAGATCGCCCATTTGAAATAGGCGCCTTCGGGATCGAGGTCGATAAGACCCGGCAGCGCATCCATATCGCAGAAGATATTCATCTCGCCGAGCCGCGAGAGATCGCGCAGCAGCAGCGTCGCATCGTTGCCCTTGGCGTAGAGATCGGACCGCGGCTTGAAATTGACTTCATATTCCGGCCTGGCATCGACGGCCGGCTCATCGTTGCCGAAATCGTCGTCGAAGCTGAAGGGAATCGGCTGGAAACCGCTTTCGTCCGTGGGCGCAGGCGCGGCCACGACGGGCTTCGAAGCAACATCGGCAACCGCCGCTGCCGACGGCGCGGGAATATCGCCATTTGCCAGCGCTTCCAGTTCCTTGACGAGGCCGCGGCTGCGCGCCGGATCGACACTGCCGCCATCACGGGCGGCGTTGGTGAGATCCGCCAGCACGTCGGCCGCCTTGAGCATGACCTTCAGGACATCCTGAGTCGGCTCCAGCTTGTTGGATCGAACGCAATCGAGTGTGGTCTCGAAGACGTGGGCGAATGCGACCAGGTCGTCCAGACCGAAGGCCCCTGCCCCACCCTTGATGGAATGAACGGCGCGGAATACGGCATTGACAGTTTCCGGGTCACGGTCGCCATCATTCAACTTCAGGAGACCGGATTCCAGTTCAGCGAGCTGCTCTTCGCACTCCTGGAAGAAAATCTCTTTGATTTCGTTCATATCCATAAGGGGCGGATCCTGTTTAGGCGGTTACGCGCTCGATGGCATCGATCAGCTTGGCGGGATCGAACGGCTTGACGATCCAGCCGGTCGCGCCGGCCTGGCGGGCACGGTTCTTCTTTTCCGCATCGCTTTCGGTCGTCAGAACGAGGATCGGAACGGCGCGGTATCTGTCGTTGCGGCGAACGCCCTCGATGAAGCCGAAGCCGTCGAGCCGCGGCATGTTGATATCCGTGACGATGACGTCGGGATTGGCTTCTTCCAGGATTTCCAGGCCCTCGACACCGTCTTCGGCCTGAATGGTCTCGAAACCCGCATTGTTGAGGGTCACGAGAAGCATGTTTCGAATGGTCCGTGAATCATCCACGGTCAGCACTTTTTTCTTCATTGCCGGATCTCCTTGGCAAGCAGATGGGAGATATCCACCCCGATCACCTGCATCGTTTTTTGAAATGCATCCGACACCTTGGAGAAGGTGAAGGAGAGCTTGTCCTCATCCCAGGTCTTGGCGGCGGCCATGATGACCTGCACGCACAAGGTCCCGATCCTTTCGACGCCGGACGCATCGATCGCGACATTGCTGCCGCGCAACCCCATCAACGTGCCGCGAAGGGCGGAGGCCTCGTTGAGGTCCAGCACCGCAGCCAGACTGATTGTCTTTTCGCCTTTCCTGCTCGGCATCGCGTCATTCCCCGTTGTCTGAAATCAGGCCTGTCGGCCCGCATATGCATGAAACTGAAAGATCAATAGGCATTGCGATCGCCTCCCGCTGCGGTCCTGCGAAGCGGGAAGCCGAAATCGGCCATCTCCTCGTCATTCTGCGCAGCGCCGAATTCCTCGCGGGCGGGGAGCTGTCGCTGCTGCGCGGCTCTGACCGGCACGCCAGCGACGGCATGCCGCCGCTCGCGCTCGATGCGGAACTCGCGGATGGTTCGGCCGAGCTCGACGACGACGGTATGCAGGTGATCGGCATCTTGCTCGGAGCGGCTGGCATTGCTGCCGGCGGCGGCCGCCCGCTCGCTGTGGCCGCCGATATCCGATGTCAGCGCCTGAAGGCCGGCGACCTGTTCGTCGCTCGCAGCCGCAATTCCGGAAATGGCTTCGTTGATATCCGTCACCTGGCGCACAATGCTGCCGATCGCGTCCTGGGTGCGGCCGACCATCTGGACGCCCGCATCTACCTGCGCCTTTGTTCCCGTCACCAGCACCTTGATCTCGCGGGCCGCATCGGCGGAACGCTGGGCAAGCGCGCGAACTTCCTGCGCGACGACGGCAAAGCCGCGGCCGCTGTCGCCGGCGCGGGCTGCCTCGATGCCGGCATTGAGTGCGAGAAGATTGGTCTGGAAGGCAATCTCATCGATGACGCCGATGATCTGGCCGATCTTTTCGGCCGAGGTCTCGATATCGGCCATGGCCGATATAGCCTGACCGACGATCCTTCCGCTATCTTCCGCCGCGATGCGGGTCGATGCCGTCACGCGCTCGGCAGAACGGGTGTTGGCCGCATTGCCGCGCACCTGATCGGCTAGCTCTGCAAGCTGCTTTGCGGAGGCCGCAAGGCCCTGCGACTGCTCCGATGAGGTTTCCGCCAGGGATTTCGAGGCACGGGCGATGGCCTCGGCCGTCGTCTCAGCCGCCAGCACGCCGCCGGATAGAACTGAAAACTGCTGCTGGATATCCGCCAGCGCCGCATTCAAGGCTTCCGCAACCTCGGCATAGGCTTCGGGACCATCCATCGGCAGGCGCGTCGTCAGATCGCGGTCGGCAAGGCCATTGGCGAGATCGGCGATAATGGCGGCCGCCTCGGCGCAATCAGCCGTCCGCTGTTCCGCGAGCGCGCGCTGGTGGCCGACCCGCAATTCGTTGAACCGCAACGATACGGCAATCTCGACATCGACCATGACGAGCCGAACGATCGCTGTGACAAGTTCGCTCAGTTCACGGGCACGACGCTTGGCTCCCGGAAGAATGGTACGGCCGCCCATGTCTTCGAGCAGGCCGGCAAGAAGATGCTCCAGCATCACACCATGGCCTGCGACATGCCAGCGCGGATCGAGACCCATCTTGCTTTCGCTGTCGGACAGAACCTTGACGCGCTCGGCATAGAGGCTGTCGAAACGCGCATCCGTCAGCACGTCCCAGTGCGACGACTGCAAATCCTGGAGCCGTTCGAGCTGGCTTTCACTGGTGAAATTGCGCGCGGCGTCCGGATAGGCCTGAAAGCGGTGGAAAAGATCGCGCAGGCCGGCTTTCAGATGCGCTTCGAGCATTGGCCGGTGACGGCGCAAGGTTTCGCATTGCCCGGCATCGAGACCAGCAAAACGCAAACGGTCGCGAAGGCTGCCAGCCTGCGCCCTGCGTGCCTGATCTGACGGCGAATCCTGCGCCAAAGTCGTCCCTGCCGAACTGCCGCGCATTCAAGCGCCGGCGAAACCGCTGATGATCCGCGCCAGGCGCAATGAGGAGGCGAGGAAAGGCAGCCGTAGCCGTCGATCATGTGATCGAGGCACCGAAGCTCGCTCGTTCATCAAAGTCTATTGCGGACCTGTTTGATGACATGGATACCGGATCGGACCCGGTACGACGGGGCGGCTTCATGCCTGCTGAGAACGAGTCACAATTTTCCCATTCCGACGTTCAGGCTCAATATTTATGGTTAATTCCTTGCCCGAAGGTTAATGACGGAAGAAGGCATGTCTCCTACTGATCTATACTAAATTAGCGATTACTTTCAGATATAGTTTGTCGCCGTGGAAGAACATCGATCGCAAGTCACGAGCAAGCTTCATCCCTTACTACCCAAGGGATAGACACTTCCGATGTCGCTACGGAGAGAGCAATGATTGTTCTTGGTTTGACCGCCTCGCTGATGGCCAGCTTGACGCTTGCGGCCTTCATGCTTCTGTCCCGCATCGAAGCGGCGCGCGGCAAAGCTACCCCTCGCATTCTCTAGGAGCTTTAACGGACATCTGATATCCGAAATCGGACATATGGCACTTCGCGGCCACACGATGCGAGCGCTGTAGTTCCCGCGGATGGCAGGAGCTAGCTTTGGCCTCAATAGTTCCGTATTAAGCCTCACGATCAGGCACCGAGACCCATCCTTTAATGCTCGACACGACCCATTCCCGAACAAATGCCCAGAAACTTTCGCTGGGCCTCGCCCTTGCGATCATCTTCGGAGTAACGCTCTGGCGCGTGCTCATGTTGCTCCTCAACAGGACGGACCTCTTCGTCGATGAGGCACAATATTGGTTCTGGGGCCAGAATCTGGATTTCGGCTATTATTCCAAGCCGCCGATGATTGCCTGGGTCATCCGCTTCTTCAATACGATCTCCGGCTCGGATTCGACCTTCTGGATCCGCATATCGGCGCCGCTCTTCCATCTTGCCACCGCCCTGATGCTGATGTGCACGACGCGGCGGCTGATCGACGACGAGACCGGACGCGAGATCGCGCCATGGGTCGGCGTCATCTTCATCACGCTGCCGGCTGCCTCGCTTTCCGCCGTGCTGGTATCGACGGACACGATCCAGATCCTGTTCGTAACCATCGCCATCTGGGCTTTTATCGGGCTGACCAGGCGTTCCTCGGTGCTGGAAGCTGTCATCCTCGGTGCCAGCCTCGGCATCGCCTTCCTGACGAAATATTCGGTGCTCTTCCTTATGCCCGGTGTCGGCATTGCCATGCTGACGATGCGTTCGGCGCGTATCGCCTGGCGGGACGTTGCCATTGCCGCCATTATCGGGGCCATCGTCGTTTCCCCCAATCTCTGGTGGAATCTCACCCATGATGCGACGACCATAAAGCACACCGAAAACATCGCCCAATGGAGCAAGAGCGGCGGCGGCAACACCCTGCTGAAGCACATACTCAACGGGCTCAGCTTCTTCGGTGCCCAGTTCGGCGTCGTCGGCCCGGTCGTCTTCTACGCGCTTTTGTGGGCGACGTGGCGATTGATCCGCGGGCAGAGCGACGACCGGGAAAAGCTGCTGTTCTGGCTCTCTGTGCCTGTCGTGGCGCTGATCACGCTGCAGGCCCTCCTCGCCAAGGCCTATGCCAACTGGGCCGTCTCGGCCTATGCCGCAGGCACCATTCTCGCCGTCTGGCTGCTCTATCGCCTGACGAAAAAGGGGCTGAGCACCTCGCTTATCATAGGCGCCGTTGTCGCCTTCGTGATCCCGGTGCTGACGGTGTTTGCCTATGACATCAAGCTGCCGAACGGCGATCTCGTCATGAAGCGCTATGTCGGCCGCAGCGTCATCAGTGAAGAAATCGCCAATATCGCCACGGAGGCGAAACTGACTGAAATCGTTGCCCAGGACCGCGATATCCTCGCCGATCTCTACTACACGCTGAAAGGCAAGCCGTTCCACATCTATGCCCGCCACTTCGGCGGCTTCCCCGCGAATTATTACGAGCAGGATTTCTCCCTGCCGGCCAGCGTGATCGGTCCGGTCTTGTTCGTCGACAACGATCCGATCGATTGCCCGGAAGGCCAGGCCGAACTCATCAAGAGCTGGTCGCCACCCTATGGCGAGATGAAGGGCAAGACGCTTTATGCCTATCGCGTCCCGGCATCCTGCCTGGCGCCTAAATCGTCGACAGCGGGTGCGACGGAAAATTAAGAAATCGAGCCGGGACTGTTGACCGGCTCGTGCAACTGCATCATGACAGGCCACACTAGGAAGACGCCAAGCGTCCTGTTATCATGACCGAACCGCTGGAGTTCGCTCCGGCAAAGGAATGAAGGCATTTTGGATCGTTGAGCCCGCTTGAATTCGGCGCCGCCGACAGCGAAGATAGAGACGACAGGACGCACCGCGCCGGAGCGCGCGTGATCGCCTCGCTGTTCGTCGCATTCTTCGCCTATATCGGATTGGCGCTTGGCGGTGGCATCAACCTTGCCGCGCGCGCCGATGCGGACGCGCTCTCCTCGGGCAAAGACACCCAGCCTCTCTATCTATCCCTGCGTGACCCCGTCCGCGGAATCGTCGTTGCCGATCGGCTGGTGACGCCGAAGGCCACATGGCACGATATAGGGCCTGCAACGCTTGCTGCCCTCCCTACCCTCGGATATCCGGCAACCTCGTGGCAATCGTACCGCCCGGATGATGCCGCACGGTTCGAATCCCTGGCGTTTCGCGCCTATCTCGCACGTGCGCCTCCAGGCGCGCTCGCCTAAGCGTTTGGCGCAGACGCGCTGAATTTCCGACACGACCTCAAGTCCGCCTGCGGCCAGACCGTCGGCATAAGCCTATTTTCAAGGATAATACCCATGCGTACCTCACCATGGCTCGTGGCACTCTATACGGTGATCATCGTCATTGGCTTTCTGATCGCACTGCCGAATGCGCTACCGCCGTCGGTTCTTAGCAAGATCCCATCCTGGCTGCCTCATAGCCAGGTTTCGCTCGGCCTCGACCTTCGCGGCGGCTCCTATCTCGTTCTCGAAGTCGATGAGAAGGACCTGACGAACGGCCGGCTGCAATCGCTGCAGCAGGACGCGCGCCGCGTGCTGCGCGACAAGAACATCCAGACCCGCTCGATCGTCCGCAATGGCGACCAGATCGTCGTGACGCTCAGCGACGCCTCGCAGAGCAGCGATGCCGTGACGCAGCTGCAGACGCTGGCCAATACGATCACGTCGGGCCTCTCGGCCGGCCAGTCCGATCTCAACATCAAGCCGAATGGCGCGACGATCGCGATGTCCTTCTCGCCGGCCGGTATTTCGGCCAACGTCGATTCCGCCGTTCAGCAGAGCCTTGAAGTTATCCGCAAGCGCGTCGACCAGGTGGGCGTTGCCGAGCCAACCATTCAGCGCGTCGGTCCGAACCGCGTTCTCGTCCAGCTTCCCGGCGCACAGGATCCGTCGCACCTGCGCGAGCTTCTCGGCTCGACCGCGAAGATGTCCTTCCATCTGCTGGCCGATAACGTCGACCCGAACAATCCCGGCCCCGGCGTCACCATCATGAAGGACGAGCAGGGCAACAGCTATCCGGTTCTCGACCGCATCGAACTGTCCGGCGACCGCCTGACGGATGCCCGCGTCAGCTTCGATCCGAACACGCACGAGCCGCTCGTCACCTTCCGCTTCGACAGCGCCGGCGCCAACCGGTTTGCCGAAATCACTCGCGAAAATGTCGGCAAGCCCTTCGCCATCGTCCTCGACAACAAGGTTCTGAGTGCGCCTAATATCCGCGAGCCGATCACCGGCGGCTCGGGCCAGATCTCCGGCAACTTCACCGCAGACAGCGCCACCACGCTTGCAGCCTTGCTGCGCGCCGGTGCCCTGCCGGCCAAGCTCACCGTCATCGAGGAGCGCACCGTCGGCGCCGACCTTGGTAGCGACGCGATCCAGAAGGGCATCTATAGCGGCCTGGTCGGCTTCGTTCTGGTTGCCGCCTTCATCTTCGTGCTCTATGGCGCCTGGGGGATTCTGGCGAATGTTGCCCTGCTCATCCACACAGTCCTGACCTTCTCGGCCCTGACGCTTGTCGGCGCCACGCTGACGCTGCCCGGCATCGCCGGCGTCGTCCTTGGTATCGGCCTCGCGGTTGATGCCAACGTTCTCATCAACGAGCGCATCCGCGAAGAAACCCGCAAGGGCCGCGGCGCCTTTGCCGCCATCGATAACGGCTTCAAGAAGGCCTATTCGACGATCATCGACGGCAACATGACGGCGCTGATCGCCGCCGCCATCCTGTTCTACTTCGGCTCCGGGCCTGTCCGCGGCTTTGCCGTGACCATGGGTCTCGGCCTCATCATCTCGATGTTCACCTCCGTCGCCTTCGTGCGTGTCGTGATGATCGCCATCACCCGTCGCCGCAAGCTGAAGGTGATTAACATCAGGCCGCTGATCCCCTTCAGCCCCTATGATAAGCACATCCAGTTCATGAAGGCCCGCTTCTTCGGCGTCACCGTCTCGGCGATCCTGTCGCTTGCCTCGGTGGTCCTGTTCATCCATCCGGGCCTCAACTACGGCGTCGATTTCCGCGGCGGCATCCAGATGTCGGTCAAGACCAAGGACGCGGCCGATCTGGCGACATTCCGCGAGGGCCTGAACACGCTCGGCCTCGGCGAAATCGCACTGCAGTCCTTCGGCGACAATAACAGCCTTCTTGTCCGCGCCCAGCGCCAGGACGGCGGCGAAGAGGCGCAGACGGCGGCAGTGACCAAGCTCAAAGCCGAAATCGTCAAGATCGACCCGAGCGCGACCATCGAAGGCACCGATGTCATCGGTCCGAAGGTTTCGGGCGAGCTTGCCTGGGCCGGAATCCTGTCGGTCGTGATCGCCAGCCTGGCGATGCTGTTCTACATCTGGTATCGCTTCGAATGGCCGTTCGCGGTCGGCGCCATCGTGACGCTGGTGCTCGACGTCACCAAGGCGATCGGCTTCTTCGCGATCACCGGCCTCGATTTCAACCTGACAGCCATCGCCGCGATCCTGACGCTTGTGGGATATTCGGTGAACGACAAGGTCGTGGTCTATGACCGCATGCGTGAAAACATGCGGCTTTACAAGTCGATGCCACTGCGCGACATCATCGACAAATCGATCAACGAGACCCTGGCGCGAAGCCTCTATACCAACGCCACCGCCTTCCTGGCGCTGGTGCCGATGGCAATCTGGGGCGGCAGCGCCGTCTCCAGCTTCGCGATCCCGATGGTGTTCGGCATCCTCGTTGCCGGCGCCTCGTCGGTCTTCATCGCGGCGCCGATCCTGCTGTTCCTCGGCGACTGGCGCCGCCGTCATGCCAAGCCGGTTGCCAATGAGACGGCATCGACAGACGGCAAGTCCGGTAAGGACAACAAGCAGATTCCTGCGGCATAATAAATGAAACGAGGACATGCCCGCCTTCCGGGCATGTCCTCCACCGCCCTACGAAATCGGCGGCATATGCAAAGGCAAGCCCGGACGCGGCGCCGTAATCTTTTCCACGACACCGTTTTCCTGTTCGCTGACGAGCAGATGTTTGCCGTCGACGGTAAAAGCAATATTAGCTGGGCGCGCGCCGTCCGTGCGGATATGACCGGCCATTTTTCCCTCGGCGTCCACCATGGAAATTTCACCCAGGCCGTACATGGCGCAGTAAAGCATGCCACTGCGATCAAAGGCGAGGCCGGCCGGCCCGCGCAGCGCGTTCACGGCGGGCGATGTCATCGACTGGACAAACATTTCCTGCCTGCCGCCAACGACCTGCCGATAGATTTTTCCAGTCAGTGTTTCACTATAATAGAGCAATCCATCGGCATCGAAGGCAATGCCGCTCGCAAAGAGCAGACCGGCTGCGAGGACACGGATGACCCGTCCCTCAGCCGGATCGATCTGATAGACGCAGCCATTGTAAGCCGCCTTGAAGAAATCGGGATGGATGTGGCCGCCTTCGAGAAGATTGGCAAGACGGATGCCGGAATCAGTCATATAAAGCAGGCCGTCGGGTCCGAAAGCGAGTGCATTCGGATGCAGAAACGGACCATCCGCGCTACCCTCGATGACTTGCAGGACGCGGCCTTGCGCCGATAATCTGACAAGGGAATTCTCCGGGCCGTTGGCTACCCAGAAACATCCGTCGCCATCGACCGCAATCCCCATCGGCCGGCCGCCGACCCGGCAAAGTTCCTGCGGTACGCCGCTTGCGTCGAAAAGTTTCAGACAGCGGCGACTGGCATCCATTTCCACGACCGCCAGGCGGCCGTCCGGCAAAGCCACGAGGCCGCTAGGCAGACGCAGCCCGGTGGCAATCGTTTCGTTCATGTTTTGAAACCTTCATTCTACGCATTACGAAGCCCCAAAAACTCAAAATGCTGCGCCGGAATGATACATAAGCACGAAGAAGATCCTTTTCGAGCCGGACGAGTGCAAATCCGGATAAGATTCTTGCGCCGGAGGTCACATCCGCGTGCAGGCCCTGTTCATCTTGACAGGCTTTGGCGATTCGGAACATCCATAGAACGTCCCTATATTTTCGCGCTTGCGATTCGCCGCATGCCGCGCTCCGCCTGCTGCCGGAGGTACTCAGGAGAGTTGATGACCGCCGCCTATCTGGAAAAGCTGAACCCGGAGCAACGGCTGGCGGTGGAACATGGCACGACGGCAGGCGACGGTCATATTGCCGGGCCGCTGCTCGTCATCGCCGGGGCCGGCTCCGGCAAGACGAATACGCTTGCCCATCGCGTCGCGCATCTAATCGTTAGAGGTGCGGACCCGCGCCGCATCCTGCTGATGACCTTTTCGCGCCGCGCTGCCGCCGAGATGGGCCGTCGCGTCGAGCGGATCTGCCGCGAGGTGCTGGGTGCGAATGCCGGCATTAACGCCGACGCGCTGGCATGGAGCGGCACGTTCCACGGCATCGGCGCACGTCTGCTCAGGGACTATGCCGAGCAGATCGGCATCGATCCGGCCTTCACGATCCACGACCGGGAAGATAGCGCCGACCTGATGAATCTTGCACGCCATGATCTCGGCTTCTCGAAGACGGAGAACCGCTTCCCGACGAAGGCGACATGCCTTGCGATCTATTCACGCTCCGTCAATGCGGAAGCACCGCTCGACGGCGTGCTGCGGGATTATTTCCCGTGGTGCGCCATGTGGGAGCAGCAGCTGCGTGATCTCTTCGCCTCTTATGTCGAGGCGAAACAGGCGCAGAACGTGCTCGATTACGACGACTTGCTGCTCTATTGGGCGCATATGCTGCAAGAGCCGCTGATCGCCGAGGATATCGGCAGCCGCTTCGACCATGTGCTTGTCGACGAATATCAGGACACCAACCGGCTGCAGTCCTCCATTCTGCTGGCTCTCAAGCCCGATGGCCGCGGACTGACCGTCGTCGGCGACGATGCGCAGTCAATCTATTCCTTCCGCGCCGCGACCGTGCGCAACATTCTCGACTTCCCGAAAGCCTTCACGCCCTCGGCCGATATCGTGACGCTCGACCGCAACTACCGTTCGACGCAGCCGATCCTTGCTGCCGCCAACGCTGTAATCGATCTCGCCTCGGAGCGCTTCACCAAGAACCTGCGCACCGAACGGCAAAGCACGGAACGGCCGCGGCTGGTGACGGTGCGCGACGAGGCCGATCAGGCGCGCTACATCGCCGATCAGATACTGGAAAATCGTGAGGGCGGCGTAAGGCTGAAGCAACAGGCAGTGCTATTCCGCACCTCCAGCCATAGCGGCCCGCTGGAAGTGGAACTCACCCGGCGCAACATTCCCTTCGTCAAGTTCGGTGGGCTGAAGTTCCTCGATAGCGCTCATGTCAAGGATATGCTGGCGGCGCTTCGCTTCGCCCAGAACCCGCGCGATCGCGTCGCCGGCTTCCGCCTGATGCAGCTCTTGCCCGGCGTCGGCCCCTCCACGGCGCAGCGCGTGCTCGACCAGATCGGCGAAGAGGCAAGCCCGATTACCGCACTCACCGAACTGCCGCCACCGCCGCGCACGGGCGACGACTGGACCGCCTTTGTCGAGACGATGCGGGAGGTCAAAAGCGGCAAGGCCGGCTGGCCGGGGGAAATCGGCCTGGTTCGCCAATGGTACGAGCCGCATCTGGAACGCGCGCATGAGGATGCCGCGACCCGCCAGGCGGATCTCGTCCAGCTCGAACAGATCGCCGCGGGCTACGGCTCGCGCGAGCGCTTCCTCACGGAATTGACGCTTGATCCACCTGACGCCACGAGCGATCAGGCCGGCGTGCCGCTGCTGGACGAGGACTACCTGATCCTGTCGACTATCCATTCCGCCAAGGGCCAGGAATGGACGAAGGTCTTCATCCTCAACGCCGTCGACGGCTGCATCCCCGCCGATCTCGCGGTCGGATCATCGGCCGAGATCGAGGAGGAACGGCGGCTGCTCTACGTCGCTATGACCAGGGCGAAGGACAATCTCGACCTCGTCATTCCGCAGCGCTTCTTCGTGCACGGCCAGCATGCGCAGGGCGACAAGCATGTCTTTGCCTCGCGCACACGTTTCATTCCCGCGACCTTGCTGCAGTTCTTCGAGGTTTGCGGCTGGCCGCAGGCACGGGCCGAAAGTGCCGCCGCGATCCGGGCGCGAGAGGTACGCGTCGATGTGGGGGCGCGGATGCGGGGCATGTGGCGGTGAGTTTGGCGGTTGTGAGCAGCAGGTCAGGCATGTTTTGTGATGCCGCCTCTTTGTGCGTGGCCCCTCACCCTAGCCCTCTCCCCGCAAGCGGGGCGAGGGGACGACCTCATCAAGCGGTAGGCCTCTCCTCAAAGTGGAGCCGCTTGGGGCACCAATCCCCCTCTCCCCGCCTGCGGCAGGGCTATCGCATATGGAGGCGGATGAGCACCATAAGCTCCTTCTCCCCTTGGGGAGAAGGTGGCCCGAAGGGTCGGATGAGGGGGTTATCGATTTGAATTCATGGATTTTTGTGGTGTTGGTGGGCACCCCCTCATCCGCCTGGCGGCACCTTCTCCCCGCTGGGGAGAAGGGGGACAGCGGCGATCTCCGCTCATATGCGATACCCCTGCCGCCTGCGGGGAGAGGGCTGGGGTGAGGGGCAATCCGAGATTTCAACTCACTCGATTGTCGCGAGTCATCTTTACTTCGCCTCGCGAAACATCTCGATGATTGCCGAAAAATCGCGCCCGCCATTGCCGAGCTTTTCGAAGAGCGCGTAGAGCTGCGCCGCCTCTGCGCCCAGCGGTGTTGACGCGCCGTTGGAGAGTGCCGCTTCCTGAGATAGCCGTAGATCCTTGAGCATCAACGCCGCCGCAAAGCCGGGCTTGTAATCATTGTTGGCCGGTGAAGTCGGCACAGGACCGGGCACCGGGCAATAAGTATTGATCGACCAGCACTGACCAGAGGAAGTCGAGGCGACATCGAAGAGAGCCTGATGCGAGAGGCCGAGCTTTTCGCCAAGCACGAAGGCCTCGCAGACGCCGATCATCGAGATACCGAGGATCATGTTGTTGCAGATCTTCGCCGCCTGGCCGGCGCCGGCATCGCCGCAATGGACGATCTTCTTGCCCATCACCTCGAGCAACGGCTTGGCAGCAGCAAAGCTCTCCGTCGAGCCGCCCGCCATGAAAGTCAGCGTTCCCGCTGCGGCGCCGCCTGTGCCGCCGGAAACGGGCGCATCGAGCGAGAGGCAACCAGCATCACCGGCCATCGCATGCGCCTTGCGGGCGCTATCGACATCGATGGTGGAGCTGTCGATCAACAGGGTCCCCTTAGGCACGGAGCGCAGCACGTCGGTCCAGACGGTGAGGACATGCTGGCCCTTCGGCAGCATGGTCACGACCACCTCTGCATCCGCCAGGGCTTCGGTGAGCACGCTGGCAGGCTTTACCCCCGATGCTTCGGCTGCCTTCAGCACATCATGCGAAAGATCGAATCCTGTGACGGCGTGGCCGGCCTTGACGAGATTGGCGGCCATCGGGCCTCCCATATTGCCGAGGCCGATGAAGGCGATCCGTGTCATGATGTTTTCCTCCCATGATCGGTTATTTTGCGAAAAGCGGTGGCTGCGCCGGTATGAAGAAGCGGTCGATGACATCCGCTGGCACTTCGGCAAGGCTCGCCGGCGACCATTTCGGATTGCGGTCCTTGTCGATGACGGCAGCACGCACGCCTTCGTAGAAATCGTGATTATACAATATGCCCTTGCAGGCGCCGAGTTCACGATTGAGGCATTCGGCAAGATCGGCGCTCGTTCGCCCTGCCCTGAGAAGCCGCAAGGTCAGCTTCAGGCTAGTCGGCGAGCGGCTGGCGATGACGCCGGCAGCTTCAGCGGCAAACTCTCCGGGCTCACCGGCCAAGGCCTTCAGAATCTCCTCGACCGTGTTTGCCGAAAACGCCCGGTCGATCACATCCCGATTTGCGGCAAGCCGGCTTTCGCCGGCGTCTACCGCCATCGTCCGGATCAGCGCATGCACGTCTGCTGCCGTGGCCGAGGTAGACAATGCCGCAATCGCATCGACCAGAGCCGGCAGTTGCGACGATACCACACAGTGATCGGCAAAGCCGGCATGGATGACATCGGCGGCGCCGATGGTCAGGCCTGTTAGGCCCATCCAGGTGCCGGCTTCCCCCGGTGCCTGCGGCAGCAGCCAGGTGGCGCCGACATCCGGGAAATAGCCGATGCCGGTTTCGGGCATGGCGAGGCGCGTACGCTCGGTGACGACGCGATGGCTACCATGCGCCGAAAGTCCGACGCCGCCGCCCATGGTGATGCCATCCATCAGCACCACATAAGGTTTGGGATAGCGCGAGATGGCGTGGTTGAGCAGGAATTCCTCGCGCCAGAAGGTTTCCGCTTCATCGGAGCCGTCCTTGCCGCTCTGATGCAGCAGCCGGATATCGCCGCCGGCGCAGAAGCCGCGCTCCCCCTCGCCCAAAACGATGACGCTCGCAATAGCCGGATCGGCGGCGAAATCCTCCAGTGCTGGAGCGATGACCCGCACCATCGGCAATGTCAAGCTATTCAACGCCTTCGGCCGGTTGAGCCTGATGATGCCGGCCGACCCGCGCCGTTCGATGATGACTTCGTCCGTGCTATCCATGCAAATCTCCTGTCCTGCTGCCATCGATCCTCAGGGATTCATCTATTGTCGGCAAGGATCATCTCGGCTGCCTTTTCGGCGATCATGATGGTTGGCGAATTGGTGTTACCAGACGTGATCGACGGCATGACAGACGCATCGGCGATGCGCAGCCTTGCCAATGCCCTGAGCCGCAGGCGCGGATCAACGACGCTTTGCGCGTCACCGCCCATGCGGCATGTGCCGACCGGATGGAAAATCGTCGTGCCGATATCGCCGGCGGCGCGTTCCAGATCGGCATCCGTCTCATAGGTCGGTCCGGGCTTGAATTCCTCCGGCCTGAACCGTGCAAAGGAAGGCTGCGCCACAATCCGCCGCGTCAGGCGAATGGAGCGTACGGCGATCTCCCGGTCACGTGCCGCCGAAAGATAATTCGGGCTGATGGCCGGCTGCAGGGCGAAATCGGGGCTGCGCACATGCACCGAGCCGCGGCTCTCAGGTCGCAGATTGCAGACGCTGGCGGTGATGGCTGGAAAAGGGTGGACAGGATCGCCGAACTTGTCGAGCGAGACCGGCTGCACATGGTATTGCAGATCCGGCGTTTCCTTGTCCGGCCCCGAGCGGGTGAAGATGCCGAGCTGGCTTGGCGCCATTGCCATAGGGCCTGAACGGCGAACCAGATATTCGAGGCCGATCGCAGCCTTGCCGATCAGCTTCGTCGCCTTCTCGTTCAACGTGGGCACGCCGGTCACCTTGTAGGCAAGGCGCAGCTGCAGATGATCCTGCAGGTTCTCGCCGACGGACCGGACCTCGCGGACGACGTCGATACCGGCTTTGCTCAGCACCTCGCCGTTGCCGATGCCTGACAGCTCAAGAATGTGCGGCGATCCGATGGAACCGGCCGATAGTACCGTCTCCTTGTTCGCATAGGCGCGCTTTGCCACGCCATCATGCTGGAACTCGACGCCGGTCACGGCATCGCCCTCGACGATCAGGCGGCGGACCTGCGCCTTGGTATAGACGGTGAGATTGCCGCGCTTCATGGCCGGCCGCAGGAAGGCTTTCGTCGTGTTCCAGCGGATGCCGGAGCGCTGGTTGACGTCGAAATAACCGGAGCCTTCGTTGTTGCCGCGATTGAAATCCGCCGTCTCGGGGATACCGGCCTCCTTGGCCGCGGCCTGGAAGGCGTCGAGCACGGCCCAGCGCACGCGGGCCTTCTCGACCCGCCATTCGCCGCCGGCGCCATGCATCTCATCCTTGCCGCGATAATGATCCTCGGACTTGATGAAATAGGGCAATACGTCGTCCCAACCCCAGCCGGCGCAGCCGAGTTGGCGCCAGAGATCGTAGTCGCGCGACTGGCCGCGCATGTAGATCATGCCGTTGATGGAGGAGCAGCCGCCGAGCACCTTGCCACGCGGATAGTTCAGCGATCGACCGTTGAGACCTGCTTCGGGTGACGTGGTGAAACACCAGTCGGTGCGGGGATTGTTGATGCAATAGAGATAGCCAACCGGGATATGAATCCAGTGGTAATTGTCATTGCCGCCGGCTTCCAGTAGCAGCACCCTGTTGTTGCGATCGGCCGAAAGCCGGTTGGCCAGCACGCATCCGGCACTGCCGGCGCCGATGATGATGTAGTCAAAGCGGTCCATTGGTATGCCCCCTCACCCTAACCCTCTCCCGAGGGGGAGAGGGGACTATTTCGGCATTTGCCTCGGCCCCGTATCCGATGATCGTCAAAGACCGTTCCTCCCTCTCCCCTCGGGGAGAGGGCTGGGGTGAGGGGGTGCACAACAAGTACGCATAGGTTTGATCATTACCGCCGATACTCAAACCCCAGCTTCCGTCCCAGCCGTGAGGCATAGAATTCACCGACAACCCCGCGGCGAAAGAGCAAAACGCACACCATGAAAACGATGCCGGTGATGATGGTGACGGGGAATTCCGAAGTCGCGAGATAGTTTTCCAGCGTCGCCACGAACCCCGCGCCAAAAATCGGGCCGATCAACGTGCCGATGCCGCCAAGCAAGGTCATGAGAATGACTTCGCCGGACATCTGCCAGGCGACGTCCGTCAACGTCGCAAACTGGAAGACCAGTGCCTTGACCGCTCCGGCCAGCCCCGCAAGTGCCGCCGACATGACGAAGGCGCCGAGCTTATAATGCGCGACGGAATAGCCAAGCGAAATCGCCCGCTGCTCGTTCTCGCGGATCGATTTCAGGATCATGCCGAAGGGCGAATTGATGAAACGCCAGATGATCAGCACGCCGATCAGGAAGATCGCGAGGACGAAATAATACATGTTGAAGGAGTTGTTGAGATCGAGGACGCCTAGGAGGTAGCCGCGCGGCACCGACTGAATGCCATCCTCGCCATGGGTAAATACCGCCTGCAGGCAGAAGAAATAGAACATGTAGGAGAGCGCCAGCGTGATCATGGCGAAATAGATGCCCTGCCTGCGGATGGCGACGAAGCCCATGACGAGGCCGAGCAGCGACGCACCGGCGACGCCGATCAGGATGCCGAGTTCGGGCGGAAGCCCCCACTCCTTCACCGCATGGGCGGTGAAATAAGCGGCCCCGCCGAAGAAGGTGGCATGGCCGAAGGAGAGCAGACCGGCATAGCCGAGCAGCAGATTGAAGGCGCAAGCGAACAGCGCGAAGCAGAGCACCTTCATGACGAAGATCGGGTAGATGAAGAACGGCGCCCAGATCAGGCCAACGAGGCCGAGGATCAGCAACAGCTTCTGCACCGAAAGCTTCGGACGCTCCTTGGAGCTCAAGCTGATCAATCCAGCCATATCACGCCTCCCGACCGAAGAGACCCGCGGGCCTCAGAAGCAGCACGATTGCCATGATGACAAAGATGACGATGTTGGAAGCTTCCGGATAGAAGACCTTGGTCAGGCCCTCGGCAATCCCAAGCATATAGCCTGTCACGATCGCCCCCATGATCGAGCCCATGCCGCCGACGACCACGACGGCGAAGACGATGATGATCATGTTCGACCCCATCAGCGGCGAAACCTGATAGATCGGTGCTGCGAGCACCCCGGCGAAGGCGGCAAGCGCGACGCCGAAACCATAGGTCAGCGTCAGGAGCACCGGCACGTTGACGCCGAAAACCTGGACGAGCGTGGAATTCTCGGTTGCGGCGCGCAGATAAGCGCCAAGCTTGGTCTTTTCGATCAGCAGCCAAGTGCCGATGCAGACGACCAGCGAGGCAATGACCACCCAGCCGCGATAGACGGGCAGGAACATGAAGCCGATATTTCTTGCGCCCGCCAGCTCCGTCGGTACGGCATAGGGTTGACCGGAGGAGCCGTAGAGATAGCGGAAGGTTCCTTCTATGGTCAGGGCCATGCCGAAGGTGAAGAGCAGGCCATAGAGCGGGTCGACCCTGTAGAGCCTGCGCAGGCAGAACCTTTCCACCAGCGCGCCAAACAGGCCGACGGTCAGCGGTGCCAAAACGAGGGCCGGCCAATAGCCGATGCCGGCATAGGAAAGCAGCAGATAGGCGGTGAAGGCCCCGAGCATATAGAGCGCGCCATGGGCGAAATTGATGACCCTGAGCATGCCGAAGATGATCGCGAGACCAAGGCTCAGCAACGCATAGAAGGAGCCATTGATCAGCCCGATCAGCAATTGACCGAGAAGAGCCTGGGCGGGGATGCCGAATATCGTCGTCATGCTCAGACCCCCAGAACCTTGTGCAGCATATCCATGCGCTCGGAGAGCTCGCCGACCGGGAATTCCGAGATCATCTGGCCGTGATCCATCACATAGAAGCGATCGGCGATGCGGCTGGCAAAGCGGAAATTCTGCTCGACGAGCAAGATGGTCATGCCACGGCCTTTCAGCTTCTGCAGGACTTCGCCGATGCGCTGAACGATGACCGGGGCAAGGCCCTCGGTCGGTTCGTCAAGCAGCAGCATACGGACGCCGGTGCGCAGGATGCGGGCCATGGCGAGCATCTGCTGCTCGCCGCCAGAAAGCCTTGTGCCGACGCTGTTGCGCCGCTCATGCAGATTTGGAAACAGCTCGAAGATCTCGTCGAGCGTCATGCCGCCTGCCGCCACGACCGGCGGCAGCATCAGGTTTTCATAGACGCTGAGCGTGGAAAAGATGCCGCGCTCTTCCGGCACGAAACCGATACCCTGATGTGCCGTCTTGTGCAGCGGCACCTGCATCATGTCCTTGCCGGCAAAGGTAATCCTGCCCTTGCGGGCGCGGACGATGCCGACGATGGTGCGCAATGTCGTCGTCTTGCCGACGCCGTTGCGGCCGAGGATGGTGACGGTTTCCCCCTCGCCCACACGCATGTCGACGCCATGCAGGATGTGACTTTCACCATACCAGGCATTGAGGCCCTGAACGTCCAGAAGCGGCGCCATCGTCAAGCCTCCTCCGTGCCCATATAGGCTTCGCGGACGCGCGGGTCTTTGCTGACCGTCGCATAATCGCCTTGGGCCAGGATCTCGCCGCGCTGCAGCACCGTGACATGATGGCAGATATCGGCAACGACCGAGAGATTGTGCTCGACCATGAGCACAGCCCTGTCGCGTGCGACATCGCGGATGATGGCCGAAACCGTATTCACATCTTCAAGCCCCATACCGGCCATCGGCTCGTCGAGCAGCAGCACCTTCGGGTCGAGCGCGAGCGTCGTCGCGATCTCCAGCACGCGCTTGCGGCCATAGGAAAGATCGGCTGCTACGGCATCACGCTCCTTCGACAGACCGACAGAGGCGATGAGCTGTTCGGCGCGGGCATTGAGGCTGTCGAGAGCGGATAGCGGCCGCCAGAACTGGTGGGCAAGATTGTTCGGCCGCTGCAAGGCGACGCGAACATTGTCCAGCACCGTCAAATGCGGGAAGACGGCGGAAATCTGGAAGGAGCGCACGAGACCCATGCGCGCGACCTTATCAGGTCTTGTCTTGGTGATATCGGTGCCGAGCAGCGTAATCGTGCCATGCGTCGGCTGCAGGAATTTGGTGAGCAGGTTGAAGACCGTCGTCTTGCCGGCGCCGTTCGGGCCGATCAGAGCGTGGACCTGCGCGTGATATACGTCGAGATCGACATTCTTGACGGCGGTGAAGCCGCCGAAATCGCGCCGCAGTCCCCGGGCGGATAAGACCACCCGGGGCTCTTCATGCGGATGTGTCGCGGACATCGCCATGAGCTGTTCCAAGCCCTATTGCTTGACGAGGTCGCAGCCGCTTTTGGCGGGATCGATATAGGCTTCCTTACCGGGGATCGTCGCCAGCACGTTGAAGTAATCCCACGGCTCCTTGCTCTCTTCGGGCTTCTTGACCTGAAGCAGATACATGTCGTGGATCATGCGGCCGTTGGCGCCGACCGTGCCACCACGGCCGAAGAAATCATCAACAGGCATTTCATGCAGCTGCTTGGCAACGGCGTCGGTATCATCCGTGCCGGCCTTCTGCACGGCCTTCAGATATTGCATCACGGCGGAATAGGTGCCGGCATGGATCATGTTCGGCATCTTGCCGGTGCGGGCAAAGAAGCGCTTGCCGAATTCGCGGCTCTTGTCGTCGAGGTTCCAATAGTAGCCTTCGGTCAGCGTCAGGCCTTGCGCCGCCTGCAGCCCGAGGCCGTGCACTTCGGCGAGCGTGAAGAGCAGTGCCGCCAGATGCTGGCCGCCCTGGGTGATGCCGAATTCCGAGGCCTGCTTGATGGCATTCGAGGTGTCGAGGCCGGCATTGGCAAGGCCGATGACCTTGGCGCCAGACGACTGTGCCTGCAGCAGGAAAGACGAGAAATCATTGGTCGACAGCGGATGGCGGACGGAGCCAAGCACCTTACCGCCGCTTGCCTTGACGAAATCGCTGGTCTGCTGCTCGAGCGAGTAGCCGAAAGCATAGTCCGCCGTCAGGAAGAACCATGTGTCACCACCCTGCTTGACGAGCGCGCCGCCGGTACCGACGGCCAGAGCATGCGTGTCATAGGCCCAATGGAAGCCATAGGGCGAGCACTGCTTGCCGGTGAGATCGGTGGTCGCGGCGCCGGTGACGATATCGATCTTCTTCTTTTCCTTGGCGACCGCCTGCACGGCGAGCGCGACCGACGAGGTCGTCAGCTCCATGATGGCGTCGACCTTGTCCTGGTCATACCATTGGCGGGCGATGTTGGAAGCGATATCGGGCTTGTTCTGGTGATCGGCATCGACGATCTCGATCGGCACGCCCAGCACTTTGCCGCCGAAATCCTCGGCGGCCATCTTGGCGGCCGCTACCGACGACTTGCCGCCGAAATCCGCATAGACTCCGGACTGATCGTTCAGAATGCCGATCTTGACGACACCATCGGACGGGCCGGCGGCGAAAGCCGCGGTGCCGGCTGCAAGCAGAAATGCAAGGGACGCAATAAGACTCTTTCGCATATCCTCTCCTCCCAGAGATTTGGCAAAAACGAATCTGTTCAAAATTGGCCAGCCGCTTTCCTCAAAGCGGCTTTTCCCGATAGGCAAGATCACGGAATTCGCGCGTTGACGCAAGTCGCGATTGCAACTAATTCCAAACAAGGTCTGTTCATTTTTGAACAGAGGGGGAGGCATGAAGCGCACGCCGCATTTTACCTGGGACGATCTGCAGTTCTTCCTCGCCGTTGCGCGAACGGGGCAACTTTCGACTGCGGCGAGACAGCTACGTACCAGCCATGCCACGGTCTCGCGCCGTATCGACCGGCTGGAATTCGCCTTGAAGGTCAAGCTCTTCGAGCGCAATCCGCGCGGCTACATGCTGACCGGAATGGGGCAGCGCTTCGTCGACACGGCCGAAAGAATGGAACAGGAAACCGAGCGTCTGCGGACCGACCTTTCGACGGGATCGGCAGCCCAAGGCGGCGTGGTCCGCATCAGTGCGCCGGAGGGGTTTTCCAATTTCTTCTTCACCGGCGTTCTGCCGGAATTCACTGCGAAACATCCGAACATTTCGCTGGAGCTGATCACCATCCAGCAGATCATGTCGCTCTCGCGCAAGGAAGCCGACATCGTCGTGGTGCTCGACCCGCCGAAGGCGGGACCCTACTTCACCGAAAAACTGACAGACTATCATCTGCAGGTCTACGGATCGCGCGATTACCTTGCCCGCCATCCGCCGATCGAAAGCCGCGACGATCTGCCTGACTTCACCTTCATCGGCTATATCGAGGATATGATCTTTGCGCCGGGCCTGGACTATCTCGATGACGTCCATCCGCGCATCAGGCCGCAATTCCAGAGCTCGAGCATCTTTGCGCAGTTGACGGCGACGAAGAATGGCCAGGGGCTGTGCGTACTGCCGTTCTTCATCGCCGGCAAACATCCGGATCTGCAGGTCGTGCTACCACATGAGGTGGATCTCAGGCGCCACTACTGGATCACCTGCCACCGCGATCTCCGTCAGTCCCCGCGCGTGCGCACCGTCATCGAGTTTCTGGCAGACGCCGTGCGCAGGAATGCACCGGCCTTTCTGGGGCCTTGGAGAAGTAACGAGAACTGAGATCGCTTCAGGCTATAGCGTGCTCGGGGCAGCATAGATCTTGCCGAGCCCGGCGGCATCGAAGCTCGCCCGCTCGACGAGGCGAAGCTCCCAATCCAGCGACGAACGTACGATCGCTTCCAGGCTGTCGTGTTTTGGAACCCAGCCCAGTTCGCGACGAGCGAGCGTCGCGTCTGCAACAATGCTCGCCATATCGCCAGGCCGGCGCGGAGCAATATGGATGCGGAAGGAACGCCCGTGGATGCGCATGACCATGTTGAGCACGTCAAGCACGGAGTAACCGTGGCCATAGCCGCAATTGGCAACCAGCGAGCGGCCGCCATCGCGCAGATGGCGCAAGGCCACGAGATGCGCCTCAACAAGATCGCTCACGTGGATGTAGTCGCGCACGCCGGTGCCGTCATGTGTCGCGTAATCCGTGCCGTAGATATCCACCTGACGGCGGCGGCCGAGGGCCGCCTCGCAGGCGACCTTGATGAGATGGGTGGCACCATCAGTGGACTGACCAGCCCTTCCCCCAGGATCAGCGCCGGCGACATTGAAATAACGCAGCGCCACATAGCGGAAATCATAGGCCGCGGCGGCATCGCGCAGCATCAGCTCGGACATGAGCTTGGATTGACCATAGGGGGATTCAGGCCGCAACGGCACATCTTCGCTAACCGGTCGATCCGCGGGCTGCTGACCATAGACGGCAGCGGTGGACGAAAAGACGAAATAGCGGATGCCGGCCCTGACGGCGGCGCTCATCAGGGCGCGGGTCTTGCCGGTGTTGTTTTCGTAATAGGCAAGAGGGTCCTCGATCGACATCGGCACGACGGCAGAGCCAGCGAAATGGATGATGGCTTCTATATCGTTCTCGGCGAAAATCGCTTTGAGCAGCGCCTCGTCAGCGACATCGCCGAGATAGAAGCGGGCCGCGGGGGGCACTGCCCAGCGAAAGCCTGTGGAAAGGCAATCGAGAACAACAACGTTCTCGCCTGCGTCAAGCAATCTCCAGACCATGTGGCTGCCGATATAGCCGGCTCCGCCCGTCACCAAGACAGTCATTCTTCGCGTCCCCGCCAAGTCTTATCGGCGATATATGAGGCCGCTTCCCCTGCGAAATTGATTAAAAGCCGGAGGTGGGGCGGGAAAGATTGCGGGAATGGTTAGAGGGGGCTTTCGCAGTTTGATTGGATTTTATGGATTGGGTGTGCGACGGCAGGCCTCGCATATATCGGAGAGTGCATACCCCCCTCTGTCACTTCGTGACATCTCCCCCACAAGGGGGGAGATCGTTGGGAGGTTGCTGCCCCCCTTCACCAAAACAATGAAGTTTCGGCTTCAGCAGATATGATGTTCTTGGGTGTGAGAAGCTGCCGCGAGTTTCCAATCTCCCCCCTTGTGGGGGAGATGTCGCGAAAGCGACAGAGGGGGGTATCGGGACCAGCCAAATCAAACGCTGTCGGCCGCAGCACACAGATCGTACCTACAAACTCAAAATATACCGGCTCAACCGTTCCGCAGCATCCGCCACCTGCACCGGATCGCGCAGGAAGCAGGCGCGCATGAACAGCTCTCCGCCCAAACCGAAGGCCGTTCCGGGCGCCAGGCCGACGCCGGTCTTATCGACGATGTCAATGGCGGCCTTGCGGCTGTCGGTGACGCCGTCGATCCTGAGGAAGGAATAGAGCGCGCCATCCGGCTTCAGCGTCTGCACGCGATTGGTGGCGATCAGCGCGTCGCAGAGGATGTCGCGCGAGCGGGTGGCCTTTTCGATATTGGAGCGAACGAAATCATCGCCCTCGTTCAGCGCTGCAACCGCGCCTCTCTGCATGAACTGCGCGACGCCGGAAGTCGAATATTGCACGAGGTTTTCGATCACCTGCCCGAGCTCGGCCGGTGCGACGATCCAGCCGACACGCCAGCCGGTCATCGACCAGTTCTTCGAGAAAGAATTGACGAAGAGAATCTTGTCGTCGGCTTCCTTGACATCCAGGAAACTCGGCGCGCGGCCGCCCGCATAGTAATAGAGCGCGTAGATTTCATCGGCCATGATCCAGAGATCATGCTTGCGCGCCAGAGCGAGGATATCGCGAAGATCTTGATGGGTCGCCGTCCAGCCTGTGGGGTTGGACGGGGTATTGATGAAGAGGCCCTTGGTCTTCGGCGTAATCGCCCCTTCCAGCCGGTTGAGATCGAGCGACCATTTGCCGTGCTCAAACTGTAAGGGTACGGCGACGGAACGGGCGCCTGCGATCTCGAGCGCCGCAGCAATGTTCGGCCAGGCGGGCGACAGATAGACCATCTCGTCGCCGGGAGCGGTGATCGCCTGCACGGACAGCTGGATCGCCTGCATGCCGGAGCCGACGACATAGAAATTCTCCATCGGCAGCGAGGTGCCGAAATGCCGGCCATAATAATCGGCGAGCGCCTGACGCAGCTCGGGAATACCGCGCTGCCAAGTGTAAAAGGTTTCGCCGGCGTTGAGCGAGGCCATGGCGGCGCGGTTGATGAAATCCGGCGTCGGCAGATCGCCCTCACCGACCCAAAGTGGCAACAGGCCCTCACGGCCGCGGGCATAGTTGACAACTTCCACGATCCCGCTTTCGGGTGCTGCGAGCGCGCGTGGGCTGAGGCTATCTAGTATCGACATGCAAAGTCTCCGGTTTCTGCCTTCATAAAGCAGAGCGGCGGACAAATCCCATGACTTTGCCTTAGTGACCGATCGATTTTGGTGATGAATAAAGCCCCGATCCTTCCGGAAACCGGGGCTTTGAAAGAGGTTGAAGCAAGCCCGTCAGCGCTTGGCGAGAAGATCGCGGATTTCGGTGAGCAACTGAACGTCGGCCGGCGGCGGAGCTGCCTCGGCAATCTTCTCTTCCTTGCGCTCGAGCTGGGCACGTAGCGTGTTCACGCCCTTGACCATCAGGAAGATGATCCAGGCGAGGATGAGGAAGTTGATGAGGACGGTGATGAAGTTGCCGTAGGCGAAGACCGCCCCCTGGGCACGGGCGGCTGCCAGCGTCGGCGCGTTGACCGCCGAGGAAAGGCCGATGAAGTAATTGGAAAAATCGAAGCCGCCGAAAATCGCGCCGACGATCGGCATGATGATATCGTCAACCAGCGATTTCACGATGCCGCCGAAAGCGCCGCCGATGATCACGCCGACTGCGAGATCCATGACATTGCCGCGGGCGATAAATGCCTTGAATTCATTTAGCATTGAGCAGTCCCCTTCGCGTTGCCGTTGAATTCACTGATGATAATTAGCACCATCTTTTTCCTTATTTTTCAACAGCAAATTGATCAGGAGCCATGTCCAGGCATGCATATCCCATGATAATTTCACCACATTAGCAACTTTAGAGAGCATATATTCGGCAGCTTGTTCGTCAGTTGCGAGCAACCAAGCCGAGGCCCCTGGATGTACATCGGGGATCTCGGGTGAGTCGTTCGGCATAGTCGGCCGCGCTTCAAGCGCTGACGGCACTCTCCCGCATCACCTTCGCGACGAGCTTGCGAACGTAGTCAGGACCGGGCGCCTGGTCGAAGAGAATGCGATAGATGATCGGCGAGATGACGTGATCCATCAGTTCCACCAAAGTCGGAAAAGGCTCGCCAGCCGCCTCCGCCCGCGCAATAAATACGCTTAGTTGGCAGCGTGTATAGGTGCAGCATTTTTCCGCATTTGCGCTATCGGGTACCGCGAGAACATCGCGCAGCAGTTGCCGTCCGACTCCCGAGGCCATTTCATCGGCATATTGCTCGACCCAGGCCTCCAGGTCCTCCCGGGCGCTGCCAATCCTAGCGGGCTCGCCTTCAGGCTGCAGGCGTGAGGCGGCAACATCCGCCAGAAGCTTTTGAAGGTCGCCCCAGCGGCGGTAGATCGTCGACGGCGTGACATTGGCGCGCTGCGCGATCAGCGGGATCGTCACCTCGGCGCGATCCATCGTCGCCAGCATGTCGCGGACGGATTGATGCACGGCCGCTTGCACTCTGGCGCTGCGCCCGCCGGGGCGGGGATTTTCTCTGTAGCCCATAAGCCCTTGCCAATTTTTCCCGTTTTGCGGATCGTGAATGATCCGTGGACATTCACTAACGCAAATTATTTGTTTTTATACATCAGGCGCCCTATATGCGTCTAACGCAATCTTTTAGCTTTAGGTAGGATATAGTCGATGACCGAACTCGATTCCACCGGCAGCGCTCCGATTTCACCAGCCAGACGCCTGGCGCCTTTCTATTATGCCGCAACCAGCGCGCTGTTTTTGGCTGCCTCGTCCGTACCGACGCCTCTCTACCGCCTTTATCAGCAGGTCTTTGCCTTCTCGCCGGTGCTGCTTACGGTGATCTTTGCCGTCTATGCCTTCTCCCTTCTCGCCGCGCTCCTCATCGTCGGCTCGATCTCCGACCATCTCGACCGTCGGCCTGTGATCTTTGCTTCGATCCTCCTCAATATGGTGGCGATAGTATTGTTTTTAATGGCCAGGGGTTCGGATTGGCTAATTGCCGCCCGCATCGTGCAGGGCTTCGCGACGGGCACTGCCGTCAGTTCCGTCGGTGCCGCGCTTGTCGATCTCGATCCGATCAGAGGATCGATCACCAACAGCCTTGCCCCGCTTGTGGGCATGGCGATCGGCGCGATCGGTACGAGCCTGCTGATCCAATTCGCGCCGGCCCCGACCGTGCTTGTCTATATCGTCACGCTTGCCCTGCTGGCGCTGCAAGCCGCGCTGCTATGGCTGATGCCGGAGACTACGAACAGACGCGCCGGTGTGCTCGCATCGCTGAAGCCGGAAGTCGCCGTTCCCCAGCAGGCGCGGCGGACGCTGCTGGCGCTGACGCCGATCAATATCGCCGTCTGGGCGCTCGCCGGCTTCTATCTGTCGCTGGTGCCCTCGCTGGTCAGCGCCACGACCGGCAGCACGGCGCCGCTGGTCGGCGGTTCTGTAGTCGGAGCATTGACGATCAGCGGTGCGGCCGCGGTGTTCCTGTTGCGTAAGCGATCCGCCGCCGCGATCATGAAGTTCGGCATACCAACCATGTGCCTCGGCATACTGACCATCATCGCCGGCATGCATGCGGCTGAAGTGTCGATCCTCGCCCTGGGAACTGTGATTGCCGGCTCGGGCTTTGGGGCGGTTTTCCTCGGCACGGTCAGAAGCATCATGCCACTGGCAAAGCCCGACGAACGCGCCGGGCTGCTCTCCGCCTTCTACATCCAGAGCTACCTCGCCTTCAGCGTCCCTGCCATCCTCGCCGGCTTCCTGTCGAAAGCGCTCGGCTTTGCCGAGGCTGCCGATATCTATGCGGCGGCGATCCTTCTACTCATCGGCTGGGGCGTCGTTGCGCTGAGGGCGGGGCAAGAGAAGCCATTGAGCAACGCGTAAGCAAAATCTTACGTACTCGCCATTGATCTAGGCTGAACCAATCAACAAAAAAGGGCCGCTCCTGACAGGGGCGGCCCATGATTTGTCGCGAGCAATAGCTCTCCGGTTCAGGCCGCCTTCTTGGCGCCATAGGGATCGAAGCGGCCGTAGAAGGTCTCGCCCTTTGCGGCCATATCCTTCAGAAGCGCTGTGGGCTGGAAATGCGGGCCGTAGGGGGCCGCCAGCTTTTCGCAGAGCTCCACGAAAGCCTTCACACCCATGCCATCGATGTAGGACAGCGCACCGCCGGTATAGGGCGCGAAGCCGAAGCCGAGGATGGAGCCGACATCGGCCTCGCGCGGGTCGGTGACGATGCCTTCCTCGATGGTGCGGGCAGCTTCCAGCGCGATCGTGACGAGGAAGCGCTGCTTCAGCACGTTGACATCGATCTCATCGGCCTTCTTCTGCGGATAGAGATCCTTGAGGCCTGGCCAGAGCGACTTCTTCGCCGGCTTCGGCGGGTAATCGTAGAAGCCCCTGGAGTTCTTCCGGCCTAAACGACCCTCGCCTTCGACGAGACCGCTGATCAGCTGCATGTGACGCGGGTCGACGGCTTTCTCGCCGAGATCGGCAACCGTCGCCTTCAGGATCTTGTAGGACAGATCGATAGCGACTTCATCGTTCAGCGCCAGAGGCCCGACAGGCATACCAGCCATCTTGGCGGCATTCTCGATCATGGCTGCGGGCACGCCTTCGATCAGCATGTCATAGGCTTCGTGGATATAGCGGAAGACGCAGCGATTGACGAAGAAGCCACGGGTATCATTGACGACGATCGGCGTCTTCTTGATGGCGGCGACATAGTCGAGCGCAACCGCCAGCGCATGGTCGCCGGTTTCCTTGCCGAGGATGACTTCGGTCAGCATCATCTTCTCGACCGGCGAGAAGAAGTGGACGCCGATGAAATCGACCGGGCCCTTGGAATTCTTCGCAAGGCCGGTGATCGGCAGCGTCGAGGTGTTGGAGGCAAAGACGGCGCCGGCCGGCAGCACGGCTTCGACGGCCTCGATAACGGCCTTCTTGACGTCGCGATCCTCGAACACGGCTTCGATGACGAGATCGGCATCCTTGAGATCGGCGTAATCGGCCGACGGCGTGATGCGCGAGAGCAGAGCTGCGCCTTCGTCCTGCGTCAACCTTCCCTTACCGATCGAGTCCTTGACCAGCCCCTCGCCGACGCCCTTGCCCTTGGTTGCGGCTTCGATATCGCGGTCGATAAGCGTGACCGGGATGCCGGCGGCAGCCGTGACATAGGCGATGGACGCGCCCATGAAGCCGGCGCCGACGACGCCGACCTTCTTCAGCTCCGTCTTCGGCTGGCCGGCCGGGCGGCGGGCGCCCTTGCCGAGTTCCTGCATGGAGATGAACAGCGAGCGGATCATCGAATAGGCTTCGGTGGTCTGCAGCACATGGGTGAAATAGCGCTGCTCGATCTTCAGGCCGGTATCGAAGGGAACCTGCAGGCCTTCATAGACGCATTTGAGGATGGCGAGCGCTGCCGGATAATTGCCCGATGTCTCGCGACGCAGGATGGCCGGGGCTGCCGGCCAGAGCTGGGCCGCGGCCGGCGTCCAGATGCCGCCGCCCGGTGCCTTGAAGCCCTTTTCGTCCCAGGGGGCGACGGGCTTCAAGCCATCCTTGATCATCTGCTTGGCGGCCGGGATCAGCTGATCCGGCTCGACCACCTGATGCACGAGGTTCATCGCCTTGGCGCGCGCCGCCGTCAGCGACTGGCCCGTCGTCATCATCTGCAGCGCCGATTGTGCATCCGTCAGGCGCGAGATGCGCTGCGTGCCGCCGGCGCCGGGGAAGATGCCGACCTTGACCTCGGGCAGCGCAATCTTGACGCTCTTGGCGCTCGACGCAACACGGCCGTGGCAGGCGAGCGACAGCTCGAAAGCGCCGCCCATGCAGGTGCCGTTGATGGCCGAAACCCAGGGCTTGCCGCAGGTTTCGAGCTTGCGGAACAGGCCCGTCATGCGCCCGACGAGATCGAAGAGCTTCTGTGTGGCAGCGGCCGGGTCCTTCGCCTTTTCCTCCTGATAGAAGGAAAACATCGACTTGATCATCGAGAGATCGGCGCCGCCGGAGAAGGAGGATTTGCCTGAGGTGAAGACCACGCCCTTGACGGCCGCATCGGCAACAGTGGCATCGATGATGGCGTTCAGCTCTTCCAAGACCTCGGCGGTGAAGACGTTCATGGACTTGCCGGGCATGTCCCAGGTAACGAGGGCTATGCCGTCTGCGTCGGTTTCGACGGTGAAATTCGTGTAAGCCATTGGTTTCCCCTCCTCAGACGCGTTCGATGATCGTGGCCGTGCCCATACCGGCACCGATGCAGAGCGTAACCAGCGCCGTGTTGAGGTCGCGGCGTTCCAGCTCATCCAGCACGGTGCCGAGGATCATCGCGCCGGTGGCGCCGAGCGGATGGCCCATGGCGATGGCGCCGCCATTGACGTTGATCTTGTCATGCTCGATATCGAAGGCTTGCATGTAGCGCAGCACGACGGCGGCAAAGGCTTCATTCAGTTCGAAAAGATCGATGTCGGCAAGCGTCAAGCCGCTGCGCTTCAGGAGTTTTTCGGTGACGTCGACCGGGCCTGTCAGCATGAGCGCCGGGTCGGAGCCGATATTGGCGAAGGCCTTGATACGGCCACGCGGCTTCAGCCCCATGCTTTCACCGCCCGCCTTGGAGCCGAGCAGAACGGCGGCAGCACCATCGACGATCCCGGAGGAGTTGCCGGCGTGATGGACGTAGTTGATGCGCTCGACTTCCGGATGCGCCTGGATGCCGACGGCTTCGAAGCCTCCCATCTCGCCGGGCATCTGGAAGGACGGATTGAGCGAGGCGAGCGCCTGCATATCGGTGCCGGGACGCATGTGCTCATCGCGGTCGAGAATGGTCAGGCCGTTGATGTCCTTCACCGGAATGACCGAATTCTTGAAGTAGCCCTTCTCCCAGGCATTGGCGGCGCGCTTCTGACTTTCGACGGCATAGGCATCGACGTCATCGCGGGAGAAGCCGTATTTCGTGGCGATAAGATCGGCCGAGACGCCCTGCGGCATGAAATAGGCCGGGAAATTGACGGAAGGGTCCATGAACCAGGCACCACCCGACATGCCCAAGCCGACGCGCGACATGCTTTCGACGCCGCCGGCGATGACGATGTCATCAGCCCCTTGAGCGATCTTGGCCGCGCCGAAATTCACGGCATCAAGGCCGGAGGCGCAGAAGCGGGAAATTTGCATGCCAGGCGCCTTGGTGGAATAGCCGGCTTCGAAGGCAGCGCCCCTCGGGATAACGGCGCCTGCTTCCATGACAGGATCGACGCAGCCCATAATGATGTCGTCAACCGTTTCGGTATCGAGGCCGTTGCGGTCGCGGATCGCCTCCAGCGTCTTGGCGGCAAGGCGCACGGAGGGCACTTCATGCAGCGCCCCATCCTTCTTGCCCCGCCCGCGCGGCGTGCGCACGTGGTCGTAAATGAAAACCTCGGTCATGTCTCATCTCCCTGCAGCGGCTGGCGCCGCCTTGATCAAAAGGCTTCCGCCGCCAGTTCCATCATCGTGTCGGCACCGGTTTCGATACGCGCCTTGCGCAGCGCCGTTTCCGGCATGATGCGCTCCATGTAGAACCGCGCCGTGACAAGCTTGTTCTTCAGATAATCCTCGCGCGCACTGTCGCCAGCCGCAAGGCCTGCCTGCGCCGCCTTGGCCATCTTCGCCCACATATAGCCGAGGACGACTAGGCCGAAGAGGTGCATGTAATCGGTCGAGCCGGCACCGGCATTGTCGGGCTTGGCCATGGCATTCTGCATGAACCACATGGTCGCGGCCTGTACATCGTTCAAGCCCTTCTTCAGATGCTTGGTGAAGAAGGCCATCTGCTCGTCGTTGCGGTTTTCCTCGCAGAAATCGCCGATTTCCTTGAACAGCGCCATGACGGCGCGGCCGCCGTTCAGCGCCAGCTTGCGGCCGACGAGATCGAGCGCCTGAATGCCGTTGGCGCCTTCATAGATCATGGTGATGCGTGCATCGCGGACATACTGGCTCATGCCATGCTCTTCGATATAGCCGTGACCACCGAAGACCTGCTGTGCCATGACGGCATGCTCGAAGCCCTTGTCGGTCAGGACGCCCTTCAGGATCGGCGTCGCCAGACCCAGGATATCGTCGGCTGCCTGCCGTTCCTTCTCGTCCGGGGAGCGATGGGCGATATCGGATTTCAGCGCCGTCCAGAGCAGGAAGGCGCGGCCCGCCTCGTTAAAGGCGCGGATGGTCATCAGCGAGCGACGGATATCCGGATGGACGATGATCGGGTCCGCCTTCTTGTCGGGCGCCTTCGGGCCGGAGAGCGAGCGGCCCTGAATGCGCTCGCGGGCATAATTGGCCGCGTTCTGATAGGCGATCTCGGCGATGGAGAGACCCTGCAGGCCGACGCCGAGGCGAGCCTCGTTCATCATCACGAACATGGCGTTGAGGCCCTTGTTCTCCGCACCGATCAGGAAGCCTGTGGCCTCATCATAGTTCATGACGCAAGTGGCATTGCCGTGGATGCCCATTTTGTGCTCGATCGCGCCGCAGGAGACAGGGTTGCGATCGCCGAGCGAACCATCATCCTTGACGAGGAACTTCGGCACGACGAAGAGCGAGATGCCCTTGGTGCCTTCGGGTGCACCTTCGATGCGGGCAAGGACGAGATGAACGATATTGTCTGTCATGTCGTGCTCACCGGCCGAAATGAAGATCTTCTGGCCTGATATCTTGTAGCTACCATCAGGCTGTGGCACCGCCTTGGTGCGCAAGAGACCGAGATCGGTGCCGCAATGCGGTTCGGTGAGGTTCATGGTGCCGGACCAGCTGCCCTCGACCATCTTCGGCAGATAAGTCTGCTTCTGTGCATCGGTGCCATGCACGAGGATGGCGGCAATCGCGCCCTGCGTCAGGCCGGGATACATCATCAGCGACATGTTGGCGGCAGAGGTATATTCGCCGACGGCGCAGTGCAGCACATAGGGAAGCCCCTGCCCGCCGAATTCTTCCGGCACGGCGAGACCCAGCCAGCCGCCTTCGCGATAGGCGCGATAGGCTTCCTTGAAGCCCTTCGGCGTGGAGACGGTGCCGTCGTCATGGCGCACGCAGCCTTCCTGATCGCCGGAATAATTGAGCGGGAAAAGCACCTCTTCCGACATCTTGGCCGCTTCGCCGACGATCGCTTCGATCATGTCAGGCGTGGCATCAGCATAACCCGGAAGATTGTTGTAGCGCTCCAGCCCAAGCACATCGTTCAGGACGAAGAGCGTATCGTTCACCGGGGCCTTGTAGACTGGCATTTCTCGAATTCCTCCAATTCGCCGCCGGACCTTGAGATTCCGGCCACTGTCATACTCTTACAAAATATTGACGTTTGCGTAAACGTCAAATTCGTGTCTCGCGGTGAAATTTTGGTGAAGCCGATGAGCAAGAGCATTCCGCATATTGCCGATACCTCCCCTCTGCCCAAGCAAACTGGTGCTGCCTCAGCGCAAGAATATCAGGCGGCGGTACAGCAGAACCAAAATAAAAGGTTAAGACATCAGGCAAACTTAACGAGTTGTTTACCACGTTTCGTAAATTGTACGGGTTGAGCAGCAGTGCTTCGCGTTTTTTCAACTTATGCTTGGAAATCGCGCTGCCTTTGCCGCTCTGTTTGAGGAAAGCCAATAGATTTATCCCTTTCCGAACGGCGGGATGCAGACAGCAAGGCGATGCAGCAACGTCTTCTTTCGTCAGCATGACAGCCTGGTGGTCCACAGTTCGAGGCGAGCAAGAGATATGAGCGGATCGCGATCAAATCATACCGGAACCGGCGACTGGACGTCGCTGGATGCTCTGAGCCGCACAATCGAGGGGCTGGAGGCACGCATCGAAGGGCTGATGGGAACCGCCGCCGCGCGCGATACGCGCCAGCGCGCCACCGCCGGCTATGCGCCTGCTCCCGAACGAGCCGCACCCGAGCGGATGCCGCCCCGCCCCGAACGCGAACAATATGTCAGCCGCGCTTACGAGCGCCCGCTGCGCAACGAACGCCATGAGAGCGACCTTCGCTCCGATCCGCTTGCCGAAATCCGTCAGCGTCAACGCACGCTGGAAGCAAACCGCGAACGTCTGCAGCCACGGCGTGAGGAAATCGCGCATGCAGAACTGCAGCCGGCACGACGTCCGATCGACAGCTATCCCCAGCGCCAGCCGATGCGGGCCGCTGCCGCCGACGCACCGGTTGATATCGCCCAGGCGCTCGTCAACCTTCGCCAGGATCTGAAGCGCGACATCGCCGATAGCGTGAGCCGCGAAGTCACCGCCTTGCGTGCCGAAATCCGCGATATCCGCGAAAACGCCGAGGACAAGCATTTCGTCGCCGATGTCCGCCAGGACATGGCCAGGCTTGCCGACAGCATCAACCAGCTCGCCGGTCAGCCGGAGACTGCCGGACTGAAAGCGGAATTCGATGAGCTGCGTTCGCTCATGGACGGTCTCGCCCGCGAAGAGTCGCTTCACCATGTTGAGCGCCAGGTGAAGGCGATCGACACGTCGGGCCTGCAGGACGAGCTCGTCTCGCTGGCCTATCGCCTCGATGACATCAAGCAGCATCTCGGCGGCATGAACGACAGCCCGGCCGTGCATGCGCTGGAAACCAAGCTGCTGACGATCGCAACCGCGATGGAAAGCCTCGGCTCGATGATGCAGCCGCAGGACCAGGCCATGCAGCGGCTGGAAGGCCGCCTCAGCGGCCTTGCCGACCAGATCGACATGATGAGCCGCGATGCGGGCCGGCGTCAGCCTGCCGACGACCTTTCCGGCCGCCTTGAAGCGCTTGCCATGCGCATCGACGAACTCGGCAGCGCCAAGGCCGTCGCCCGCCTCGAAGAGCGCCTGGACCAGCTTTCGCATCTGATGGAGCGTTCGCAGAAGGCCACGCCGCAGCCGGAGCTCGTCACCTATCTCGCCGACATCTCCCATAAGATCGATGCGCTGGAACATGGGTCTGTCGGCAACGCGCTGGCCGACCGGCTGGATTATCTCGCTCGCCGCATCGACGAGATCGATTTCCATCCGGCAGCGCCGGCCGCAAGCCTCGACGACAGCATGGCGCGTCGCCTCGAAGGCCGCCTCTCCGACATCGCAGCCCGGCTGGAAGCGAGCACTGCCGCTCCGCCGACGGATACGCAGGCGCTGCGCAGTCTCGAAGAGCAGATCGCCCATCTCTCGACATTGCTGACGGCCGAGCCTCGCGCCGGCGGCGATCATCTGCCTCCGGATTTCGATCGCCGCATGAGCGCGATCGAGGACTATATGGCGACCAACGACGAATATATCATCGAAGCGGCCCGCCATGCGGCGGAAACCGTCGTCGAAGCCTATTCGCGCGAAGGCGGAATGGGTCATGGTGCACAGGCGGCCGATATGGCGGCATTGACGGCACTTGCCGAAGACCTTCGTCATCTTGAGGACCTCAGCCGCGCCAGCGACGAGCGCACGCACCGCACCTTCGAGGCTCTGCACGATACGCTGCTGCAGATCGCCGACCGTCTCGATCATATGGAACAGCGCAAGCCGGCGCCTGCTATGCCGGCCGCGACATTCGAAAGCGACGTCTTTGCCGAAGAGGATGCTCCGGCGCTGAGGCCGCCAATGGCCGCGCAGCAGAAGGCGGGTCCGATCATCCGCACGATGGCGCCTGCCGAAGCCTCGGTTTCAGCCGAAGTCGCGGTCGCGCAGGCGATCGACGCCAACACAAAGGCTGAAATCAAGGCGGCAGCCAAGAAGAGCGGCAAGACCAGCCTGTTTGCCAGCCTCGGCAAGCGCTTCTTCATGCCGGAAAAGGCCGAACCGATCTTTCTGCCGGACCGCCCGGTCATCGAGCAGGCGCCGTCGATCGATCCCGCCGACGTGATGCCCGGCGAAGAGGCCAACGAACTGCTGGAGCCGGGCTCCGGCGCGCCTGACATCAAGAAGATCCTCGAGCGCGTGCGCGCCAGCCAGAACACGTCGCGCAGCGGGAACGCCCGCCAGCCGAGCGAGAACGAACGGGCCGATTATATCGCGGCCGCCCGCCGCGCCGCGCAGGCCGCGGCCATGGAAGTCGATCAGACGCAGCGCTCTGCTCCTGCTTCCAAGAAGGACGCCAAGAAGGGCGGTGCGTTCTCGCGCTTCCGCCGGCCTATCCTCCTTGCACTGGGCGCAGTCATGCTCGCCATCATGGCCTATCCGCTGGCGAACACACTGACACGCGGCCAGAAGGCGCCGGCACCGGCCCAGGTATCGACAATGGTCGTGCCTGCCGATAGTGCCGCGACCAATACCGTCGCTGCCAATGCCAACCCGGCCGCCAGCAATCAGCAGCCTGCTGCAAACCTGGCCGTCCCACCCTCGGCTTCCACGACGGAGACGGCGGAAGTCCAGCCTGCACCCACGGCCACCGATCCCGCCGCACCCGCGAATGACCACCTGACGGCAGCCACTCCGCTCGACGGCAACCAGACGGCAAGCGAAGAGTTGGCTCCTGCCGGCAGCGCACCTGCACAGCAGGCCACCGCCTTCGTTCAGACTGAGAACACATCCGCTGTCTCTCCCGCCACCACGCCGGCAGCGCCGGAAATCGCGGTACCCGACGGCATCCAGCCGCCATCGCTCGTCGCTGCCGCTAAATCGGCCGATCCGGTGGCGCTCTTCGAAATCGGCGCACGCTATACGGATGGCCGCGGCGTTGCTGCCGATATGAAGCAGGCTGCAACCTGGTATCAGCTTTCGGCCGACAAGGGTTATGCCCCGGCCCAATATCGCCTCGCCAGCATGTATGAGAAGGGCAACGGCGTCGATCGCGACCTCGTCAAGGCCAAGCAGTATTACGAACAGGCCGCCAATCAGGGCAATGCCAGCGCCATGCACAATCTCGCGGTTCTCTACGCCTCGGGCACAGTAGGACCGCAGGATTATGATAGCGCGGCGAACTGGTTCGTCCGCGCCGCCAACCTCGGCGTCTCCGACAGCCAGTTCAACCTCGCAATCCTCTATGCGCGCGGCAACGGCGTGAAACAGGACCTGCAGGAATCCTACAAATGGTTCGCGATCGCCGCAAAGAGCGGCGACAAGGACGCTGCCCAGAAGCGTGACGAAGTGGCCAACGCCATGAAACCGGCCGATCTCGAAAGTGCGCGTGCCAAGGTCGATCTCTGGAAAGTGCAGCCGGCCGATCCGAAGGCCAACGGCACCGACATCCCCGACGAATGGACCACCGGCAAGGGCGTGAACACGGCTTCGATCGACATGAAGAAGGCGATCCGCAACATTCAGGCCATCCTCAACAAGAATGGCTTCGACGCCGGTGCACCCGACGGCACCATGGGAGACAAGACGGTAGCCGCCCTGAAGAGCTTCCAGAAATCTGTCGGCTTGCCGGCGGATGGACGGGTCACCGATCAGGTGGTCAAGGAGCTTCTCGCCCGCAACAAGTAGCTTCGGGCTTTCGTGCGAAAACGATCAACCAAAATGCCGGCGTCAGCACGCCGGCATTTTGTTTAGGTAGCTCAAAGCTGCCGCATCCCCTGCCAGCACCCACCATTCCGCTATACAGCGTCACAGAAAAGTGGAAAAAGCCGGGTTAGGGTGAATGCGGCAATTCGAAAACTGGGGCAGCTCGGCCCTTCCTAAGGCTCTGGCAATGATTTCAGATTAGAATCCGTCGTTTAAGGGGAAATGGGCTTCGGTCACCGCGCCGAAAGCCTACAAATGGGAACAAGGCGTGACGATCTATCTGCCGATCGCAGAATTGTCGGTGAATATTTTGATTATTCTCGGCATGGGAGCAGCCGTAGGGTTTCTCTCCGGCATGTTTGGCGTCGGCGGCGGCTTCCTCATCACGCCTCTTCTGATTTTCTACAACATCCCGCCTGTTGTTGCCGTCGCCACCGGCTCCAATCAGGTCGTCGCCTCCTCGGTTTCGGGAGCGCTCAGCCATTTCCGCCGTGGCTCGCTCGACCTGAAACTGGGCTCGATCTTGCTGGCCGGCGGTCTCGCGGGGGCGACGTTCGGCCTCTGGCTATTCGTGCTCTTGCGAAGGCTCGGCCAGATCGACCTGATCATTTCCCTGATCTACGTGATTCTCCTCGGCACCGTAGGCTCGCTGATGCTATGGGAAAGCGTGCGAGCCATGCGCCGCGCAGCCGGCAAACTGCCCCCGGCAACCGGCAAGCCGCGCCATCACAACTGGGTACAGCGGCTGCCGTTGAAACTGCGGTTCAAGAAATCCAAGCTCTATCTCAGCGCCATTCCGGTCATCGGTCTTGGTTTCTTCGTCGGCATGCTGACGCCGATGGGTATCGGCGGCGGCTTCATTCTTGTGCCCGCCATGATCTATCTGCTGCGCGTGCCCACAAATGTCGTTGTCGGCACCTCGTTGTTCCAGGTCATTTTCGTGACGGCGTTTACGACAATCGTCCAGGCAGCCACCAACTATTCCGTCGATATCATCCTGGCCTTCCTCTTGATGGTGGCGGGCGTCGTCGGCGCGCAATACGGCGTGCGTGTCGGCCAGAAGCTGCGCGGCGAGCAATTGCGCGCGCTCCTCGGCCTCCTCGTTCTGGCCGTCGGTCTTCGCCTCGTCATCACTCTCGTGGTGACGCCGGCGGACGTTTACTCCGTCGTCATGGAAGGGGTGAGCCGATGAGAGGATTCGGACTGCTCCTTGCCGCCTCATTGCTGCTCACTCCGTTCACCGCGCCGGCGCAAGTGCTGCTCGATCAGCCCACGACCTCGACCACGGCGCGGGAGACGATGGAGATCGGCACATCGACGAGCGAGATCGCCATTACCTCGGATTTTACCGGCGCCGATCTGACGATCTTCGGCGCCCTTTCCAACACCGACCAGCTGCTTCTGGCAATCGGCCAGTACGATATCGTCGTCGTGCTGGAAGGTCCGCGCGAGAATGCGACGGTACGCCGGAAGGAACGCGTGTTTGGCATATGGGTCAACACCCGCTCGATGACGTTCGAGCATGTGCCGGAAGCCTATTCGCTCTCGAGCACGCGCGCGGTCGACAATATCACCACGCCGCTCGAACTCAGCGACCGCGGCATCGGCGTCGACCATCTTCCGCTGACGCCGGTCGGCTTCGTCGGCAATGTTGGCGATGTCCCGGAATTCCGCAACGCCTTCCGACGCCTGCAGAAAGCCGGCGGGCTCTATGAAAGCGACCCCGCCGGCGTTCGCTTCGTCAGCTCCTCGCTCTTCAAGGCAACGCTCAGGGTTCCAGCCGATGTGCCGAATGGGGTGCATACAGTGCGCGCCTATCTTTTCAAGAGCGGCAAGTTCCTGAGCGAGAAATCGCTGCCGCTGCGCGTCATCAAGACGGGTATAGAGCAGACAATTACGGATGCGGCGCATCAGCGGCCGATCACCTATGGCATTTTCTCGGTGCTGCTCGCCCTCATCACCGGCTGGGGCGCAAGCTTCATCTTCCGGAAGAACTGATCAACCGCTTTTCCGGCGATTGGCGACCTCGATATACGCTTCGGTCAACCGGCCGAGCACCGAGGGCGTGCCCGGGAGCAGCACCTTGCCGAGATGCTTGGCACGCAACTCCTCCATGAAATCATCCCAGAGCTTTGGGCCGCCATCCTCCAGGAGTTCGGCCCGGATCGACAGCTCCTCGGAAACCGGCAGATGCTTGCGGCCCCAGGCACCCATATGGGCAAAAATGGGCACGAGGTCGATCGACATTTCCGTCAGGCTGTAGACGGCCTTCTGCTTGTGAGTGGGATCGCTTTCGCGGGTCAGCAGACCACGTTCCACCAGCCGCTTCAGCCGATCGGCGAGAATATTGGAAGCAATCCTCTCCTGCGAATTCTGCAGCAACTCGCGAAAATGCCGGCGATTGCCGAACATGATGTCCCTGATGACGATCAGGCTCCAGCGATCACCGAGGATTTCCAGGGTCAAATTGATCGGGCAGCCGGAACGATGCACTGCGTCCATAAGGGCCTCCAAAAGACCGCTTGCATTTTGCTATCAGTACGATTAATTTGCAACTACTTTCTTTTAGCAACTAGTTTTGATTATGGTACGGTTATCACAATGGAGGAAGTGATAAGGAAGCTCGTTATCTGGAATCTCATGACGCTCGACGGCTATTTCGAGGGAACCAAGCCGTGGGACCTTGATTTTCATATGCTCGCCTGGGGCGATGAGCTGGAACATTATGCGACCGAGCTCGGCAAGGAAGGCGATCTGCTGATCTTCGGCCGCAAGACCTATGAAGGCATGGCCGCCTATTGGCCGACCGCAACGGAAGCGCCCGACATCGCCGCCTACATGAACGGTATCGCCAAGATTGCAGCCTCGCGGACGCTCGACAAGGCGGAGTGGAACAATACCCGCGTCGTTGGTGACATCGTTGCTGAGGTGAAAAAGCTGAAGCAAGAACCCGGCAAGACCATGTTCGTCTTCGGCAACGCTGAAGTGACCGATACATTGCTCAAGGCGGGGCTGGTCGATGAGCTCAGGATCTGCCTCGTTCCTGTCGTCCTCGGTGCCGGCAATCCGCATTTTAAACCGGCGGCCGAGCAACGCCCGATGAAGCTTATCGACTCCACGCCTCTCAAGACCGGAGCTGTCATCCTGCGTTACGAACCGGCGAACGCGGCCTAGGCCGAGAGATTGCCGAACCGCACGGAGTAGATGCGGTCGCGGCCCAGCAGGTGCGCAATCAGGCTCTCCCGCTCGAAGAGGCCCGCCATGGCCTTGTGGCGAAGATCGAGGCCGCCGGTCATCACGCCGAAGGCGGGCATCAGCAAACGGGCGCCATCCGTAGCGAAACAAGGGCGGCGCACCGATTTCTCGCGACGCCGAACGGTGGCCGAGGGATGCAGGTGGCCGGCGATCTCGCCGGCCTGCAACCCGGCCTTTGGCTCATGGCGGAACGTTAAACCACCGTAATGCATCTCATCAACCGAATGGCCGGGGAGATCGACGGTGCCATCCGGATCATGATTGCCGTTGATCCAGATCCATTCGCGGCCGCGCGCCATGTTAACGATCAGGCTGCGAAACTCTTCCGGCAAGTGCTGCGAACCGATCCGATCGTGGAAATTGTCGCCCAGCGACACCACGAGTTTCGGATCGTAGCGCGAGATGACGGCGGAGAGGACCGTCAGGGTCGCCAGCGTATCGTAGGGCGGCAGCATCATGCCTCGGCGGGCAAAGGCCGCGCCCTTTTCCAGATGCAGATCGGAGACGACGAGAATGCCCGCATCCGGCAGATAGAGCGCGCCGAGCGGATCGCAGACGGCGGCGACGCCATGAATGACGGCCTCGACACCCAGCGCACTGGTTGCGCCGTTGCCTTCATTCATATCTCGCGCTAGCGCCAGGCGGTTCATCACCGTAACAATCTACCTTCGTCGTCTGCCTTGCAGCATCCCTATTCCATCGCTTCGCGGATCAGGTCGTCAGCCGCTTCCGCAAGCAGAGAATCGTGAGCCTCGCCCGGTACCGGCACCTTGCCGATTTCCAGCATCACCGGAACGGCGAGCGGAGAAATATGGTCCAGCGCGCGATGGGTGATATGGCCCCTGATTCGCTTCAGCATATCCGCAAGACGGCCAATATCCAAAAGCCCGGTCGCGGCATCCTGCCTCGTTGCCTGCAGCAGGATATGATCGGGCTCGTGGCTGCGCAGCACGTCATAGATCAGATCGGCCGAGACGGTCACCTGCCGGCCGGTCTTTTCCTTGCCCGGATGCCGGCGCTCGATCAAGCCTGCAATCACGGCGCAATTGCGGAAGGTCCGCTTCAGCAGGAAAGATTCATCGAGCCAGGCTTCGAGATCGTCGCCGAGCATATCCTCGTCGAAGAGATCGGAGAGGCTGAGGCGCCCGTTGGCGATCATCAGCCCCATATCCTCCAGGCCCCAGATGCCGAGCGAATAATCGGTCGCGACAAAGCCCATCGGCTTGGCGCCGGCGCGCTCCAGCCTTCGGGTCAGCAGCATGCCGAGCGTCTGGTGCGCCAGCCTTCCCTCGAAAGGATAGGCAACCATGTAGGCGCGGCTGCCGCGCGGGAATGTCTCAATCAGAAACTCGTCGCGCTTCGGCAGCAAGGACTTCTCGTTCTGAATTTCCAGCCAATCGCGCACCTGATCCGGCAGGCGGTGCCGCCGGTCGGGATCGGCTATCATCGCCCGCACCTGATCAGCCAGGTAGGTGGACAGCGGGAACTTGCCGCCGGCATAGGAGGGAATTTTCGGATCCAGCGAGAAGGCCTGCGACGCGAGGCATTCGCTCTCGCGGATGCCTTCGAAGCGCAGAACCTTGCCGGAAAAGAGGAAGGTATCGCCGGGTGACAACTGCTCGACGAAATATTCCTCGACCTTGCCGAGCGGCGCGCCGCCTCTTCCGAGTGAGCCCAGCGCGTTGCGCTTTACCAGGCGGATGTTGAGCATCGCCTCTTCGACGATCGTGCCGAGGTTCAGCCGGTATTGCTGGGCGACCTGCGGATTGGAGACGCGCCAGCGCCCATCCGCCGTCTTGCGGATACGGGCATAGCGCTCGTAAGTTCGGAGCGCATAGCCGCCGGTGGCGACGAAATCGACGATACGCTCGAAGGTCTCCCAGGAAAGCTCGGCATAGGGTGCCGCACTCTGCACCTCGTCATAAAGTTCGAGCATGTCGAAGGGCTCGGCGCAGGCCATGCCGAGCACATGCTGGGCGAGAACGTCGAGCGCTCCGGCGCCGACCGGCGGCGTGTCCTGCGCGCCTGTATAGTTGGCATCAAGCGCTCCCTGGCATTCCATGACCTCGAAGCGGTTGGCCGGCACAAGGATCGCCTTCGAGGGTTCATCCATGCGGTGGTTGGCGCGGCCGATACGCTGGGCAAGGCGGCTGGCGCCTTTCGGCGCACCGACATGGATGACGAGATCGACGTCGCCCCAATCTATACCGAGATCGAGCGTGGAGGTGGCGACGACGGCGCGCAGCCGGTTTTCCGCCATGGCCGCCTCCACCTTTCGGCGCTGGCCGACATCGAGCGAGCCGTGGTGCAGGGCGATCGGCAGATTGTCGTCATTGGCCGACCATAGCTCCTGGAACAGCATTTCGGCCTGCGAGCGCGTGTTGACGAAGAGCAGCGTCGTGCGATGCGCCTTCAGCTCGCGATAGATATCGGGGATCGCATATTTGGCGGAGTGGCCGGACCAGGGGATGCGCTCTTCCGTCGCAAGGATCGAGATATCGGGCTTGGCGCCACCTTCGACCATGACGAGGCCCGCATGGCGCTCCTCCCCCGGCCGCTGCGCTACCAGCCATTTCTGCAGATCCATGGGGTCGGCGACCGTCGCCGAAAGGCCGATGGTCTGCACGCGCGGCGCCAGCTTGCGGATACGGGCAAGGCCAAGCGACAGCATGTGGCCGCGCTTGGAGGTGACGAGCGAATGCAGTTCATCGAAGACGATGTATTTCAAATCCTTGAAGAAGCGCTCGGCCTCACGATTGGCAAGCAGCAGCGCCACCTGCTCCGGCGTCGTCAGCAGGATATCCGGCGGATTGAGCTTCTGCCGCTGCCGCTTGCCGCTCGGCGTATCGCCGGTGCGGTTTTCGACCGTGACAGGCAGGCCCATCTCCGAAACGGGCTTCATCAGGTTGCGTTCGATATCGACTGCGAGTGCCTTCAGCGGCGAAATGTAGAGCGTGTGGATGCCGGTGAAGGCGGAGCCGGGCGGAATCTTGCCACGCCGGGTGAGATCGGTGAGCGACGGCAGGAAACCGGCGAGCGTCTTACCCGCACCGGTCGGGGCAATCAGCAGCGTGCTTTCGCCGGCTTCGGCGCGGGCCAGCAGCTCCAGCTGATGCGCACGCGGCTGCCAGCCCTTTTCCGCAAACCAGCGGAGGAAAGGGGCAGGCAGGGCAACGAGGGGCTTCGGCTCGATCTGGTCCACGGGGTTCAATGTAATGGATATGCGGCGGATGAGAAGCGGGGAGACTTCGTGTCCTTTCGTTTCAGCGTTTGCGGAGAACGCAATACCCCCTCTGCCACTGTCGTGACATCTCCCCCACAAGGGGGGAGATCGGTAATCCGCAGCACCTGCTTGCCTCAAACAAACTCTGCATCTCCGGAAAAGACGCCCGATGTTAACCGAAACGCAGCAGCAAACTCCTAACGATCTCCCCCCTTGTGGGCAGGGGTATCGCATATGAGCGGAGATCGCCGCCGTCCCCCTTCTCCCCAGCGGGGAGAAGGTGCCGACAGGCGGATGACGGGGTGCCCGCCAAGACCACAAAAATCCATGAATTCAAATCGATAACCCCCTCATCCGACCCTTCGGGCCACCTTCTCCCCAAGGGGAGAAGGAGCTTATGGCGCTCGTCCGCCTCCATATGCGATAGCCCTGCCGCCGGCGGGGAGATGTCACGAAGTGACAGAGGGGGTATCGGGCGCACGACAGGCTCCAAACGCGGCTTCCATGCAACCCCAATTTCTAAGGCTATTGACTCCCATCATAATCATGGATAAAAATTATCTACGATTAGAAAGGCACGAAGATGAAGCTCGGAGACGGCGTCGAACAATCCATCCATTGCGTTGCCATGCTGTCGGGTTTGTCCGATGGCGGCGTGCTCTCGGCTGCGGCGCTTGCGGAATTTCACGGCGTTTCGGTCAGTTATCTTCTGAAGCACCTGCAGGCGCTTTCTGGCGCCGGCATTCTCGATACCGTGCCGGGGCCGAAGGGCGGATATCGGCTGGCGCGCAAGCCGGAGGAGATCACCCTTCTCGATATAGTGCTGGCGGCTGAAGGCCCAGCACCCGCCTTCCGCTGCGCGGAAATCCGCCAGCGCGGCCCGAACCCGCTGGAAGGGCGCTACTTCGCCAAGCCCTGCGGCATCAATGCCGCCATGCTGGCAGCAGAACGCGTCTATCGGGCCGAATTGGCAAAGACAACGATCGCCGACGTGCTGACCGACCTCCGGCAGACGGACACGGACGGTGGAATAGCCGCGAGAGGCTGCGCCTTTCTCGAGCTGCATGAACGCAAGACCAGAAACTGAACCTCAATTTAAAACCCAAGGAGAAGACCATGCATCCGCGTTTCAATTTCGCCAAAGCCTCCCCGGACTCCTACAAGGCCGTCGTCGCGCTGGAAAACTTCGTTCAGAGCAGCGGCCTTGAGCGCCGCTTCATTCACCTGATCAAGCTCCGCGCCTCGCAGATCAACGGCTGCGCCTATTGCGTCGACATGCATGTGAAGGAAGCCCGCCACGATGGGCTCAGTGAACAGTGGATCAACCTGATGTGCGTCTGGTGGGAATCACCCATCTATGACGATCGCGAGCGTGCCCTGCTCCGCTGGGTCGATTCCGTCACCAAGATCGCCCAGACCGGCATTCCGGATGCCGATTTCGAACCGCTGAAGCAGCATTTCAGCGAAGAAGAGATCGTCAAGATCACGGTAGCGATCGGCACGATCAACATCTGGAACCGCCTCGCCGTGGGCTTCCGCTCGCAGCATCCGGTGGATGCGGCAAGCAAGGCTGCTTGAGTACGCTCTTGCCGGGCATGTGATGTGCCGCCGCTTGCTGCGCTGAGCTTCCCCTGAGCTCCGTCATCCTCGGGCTTGACCCGAGGATCCAGACACAAGGAAGGCAGTGGCACCGAAGCGCCGCCAGTGAGCGTTGGCGAGAGTGCATCCCATGATGCGATGCACTCCCCTCCCAGCTTGGGCGTGGATCCTCGGGTCAAGCCCGAGGATGACGCACTGTGGGGTTAGCAGCGGGGGGCCAAGAAAGTCTGGGCGACAGCGGCTATTTGATAACCTCAAAACGAAAAACGCGGGGCCAAAAACCCCGCGTCATTCATTTGTTCTCTTATGCTCGGGGAACCGAAGCTGAGAAGTCTTAGGCAGCAACCGAGCCGAAGCCAGCCGTCGGAACTTCCGAGATGGTCTTCAGAACCTGGGAAGCGATCTGGTAGGGGTCGCCTTGCGAGTTCGGGCGACGATCTTCGAGGTAGCCCTTGTAGTCGTTCTTGATGAACGAGTGGGGAACGCGGATCGAGGCACCGCGGTCGGCAACGCCGTAGCTGAACTTGTTCCACGGAGCCGTTTCATGCTTGCCGGTCAGGCGCATATGGTTGTCCGGACCGTAAACAGCGATGTGGGCTTCGAGGTTCTTGTCGAACTGAGCCATGAGTGCTTCGAAATAGGCCTTGCCGCCGACTTCGCGCATGAACTTGGTCGAGAAGTTGCAGTGCATGCCCGAGCCGTTCCAGTCGGTGTCGCCAAGCGGCTTGCAGTGGAACTCGATGTCGATGCCGTACTTTTCGCACAGACGCAGCAGCAGGTAGCGTGCCATCCAGATCTGGTCGGCGGCTTTCTTGGAGCCCTTGCCGAAAATCTGGAATTCCCACTGACCCTTGGCCACTTCGGCGTTGATGCCTTCGTGGTTGATGCCGGCTTCGAGGCAGAGGTCGAGGTGCTCTTCAACGATTTCGCGAGCGACATCGCCGACGTTCTTGTAGCCGACGCCAGTGTAGTACGGGCCCTGCGGAGCCGGATAGCCGGATTCCGGGAAGCCGAGCGGACGGCCGTCCTTGTAGAAGAAGTATTCCTGCTCGAAACCGAACCATGCGTCTTCATCGTCGAGGATGGTTGCGCGGCTGTTGGACGGATGCGGGGTGACGCCGTCGGGCATCATGACTTCGCACATGACGAGAGCGCCGTTGGTACGGGCCGGATCCGGATAGATAGCGACGGGCTTCAGCACGCAGTCAGAGCTGCGGCCTTCGGCCTGCATCGTCGACGAACCATCGAAGCCCCAAAGCGGAAGCTGCTCAAGCGTCGGAAATGCGTCGAATTCCTTGATCTGCGTTTTACCGCGCAGGTTCGGTACCGGGGTGTACCCGTCGAGCCAGATGTACTCGAGCTTAAACTTCGTCATTACGCACCTCATAACAGTTAATCAGGCGAAGTAGGAAAAACTTGGCCGGCGCGCCCGCCGGAAAATTCCTCACTACGAACGGCTGCCGACAGAGATGCATGTGCCGTGCCAGATCGCATCGGCACCTAGCCCGTCAGGCGAGATTTTTATGATTGAGGCGTATTCGGGCAAGATTTCCCAGTGCCAAGCATCAGATTCTTTTCAAATCGCCGCCATGGCTCCAATCGAGCTGCCAAAGTGTCGCAGGCTCGACCGGGCCCTAAAACGGATTGGAAAATCGGCAGACCAAAGAAACGGCATCGGCGACACCATCGTCGATTTGCCTATAATTTCATCATTTAGCATTTTTTTTAAGCGAAATGGTGATATTCGCCTTCGGCTTTGCTATATATGAGTTGTCTCTTGAAGCGCGCCCGCTTGAACACCAAAAAGGGAGAGACAAAGAATGGCAATCGGTACTCGGCACGAAACCGCAAAGATCTATCAGTTTCCCGTTACGGCTCGCCCCACGGCGCTCAGCCAGCGTCCGAAGGTGAACCTCACCCCGGATATCGGCCCGTCCATTGCGACGGCCGCATTCGATAGCTGGTATCACGAAGCCGCGATCGTCGAATCCGACGAGACCCGCAAGCAGTAGGCTTCAGCTTTACAGCGCTATATAGCGATCCGAGCGATGATTGATCGCGACAAAGAGATTGAGCGCGATTGCGCCGATCACCGAGCAGATGACCACAGCAGGCGTGGTCACCGCAAAAGCGACGGCGAGCACGCAGAGGTCGATCGCAAGCTGCACCAGCCCTGCCCTGATGCCGAAACGCTCCTGCAGATAAATCCCCAGAATGCCGACGCCGCCGAGGCTTGCCCGATGGCGATAGAGTGCGAGCAGCCCGAAGCCGAGCAGGATGCCGCCGAGCACCGCCGACCAGAGCGCATTGATATGCGCGACATCGAAGAGCAGCGGCTGCAGGTTGGTCAGCAGCGAGGTCAGCGCGATGGCGATGAAGGTCTTGACGGTGAAGACCGGGCCGAGCTGTTTCAGAGACAGATAGAAGAACGGCAGATTGACCACGAAAAAAGCGAGGCCGAAATTCACGCCGATCGCATAGTGCAACAGGAAGGCGATGCCGGCAGTGCTACCGGTCAGAAGGCCGGCGCTTGAAAGGCAAAATAGCCCGAGCGAGGAAATCAGGCTGCCGGAGACGATGCCTTGAACATCCTCGATCCACGAATGCCGGGTCGCGGACGTATTCCAGATACCAAATGCGCTCTTTGCGTTTGCCATGTGATTTCCCCTGGGTTTCAAGGCTTTTTGCTGAAAGCTCAGGCGATAATCAAGCGAAAATACGTAAGCAATGCTGACCTATTTCAAATTCGCAAGATTCGAAATTATTAAGCCGATTTCCGGGTAATGAACAGAATGCCATGGACCGGTTTTCCGCCATCCATGCGAATGATGCTGCGGGTGACATTCAGCACCGTAAAACCATGAGCGGCCAAAATCCGACTGACATAGGCTTCGGAATGGGCGAACCGTAAGGAATCGCGCAGGACATAGCCGTCCGCATGCTGTGCATCCTCGAGCGAAAACGCAAAGATGGCGCCATCGGCCGAAAGTTTCTGCACGATCGCCGTCACGCCATGCAGATCGCCGAGATACATCAGCACGTCGGCGGCGGTGATCAGATCCGCTCGGCCAACGGCGAACCCTTCATCGAACACGCCTGACAGCTCCGGCTCCAGCGACAGATCGGCCTGGCCGAGATGATCGTAGACATGCTTTTCCGCCGCCTTGGCGAGCATGCCCTTCGACAGGTCATAGCCTTCGAGCCGATCGACCCGGGCGCGGATTTCCGGCCCGAGCAGGCCCGTGCCGCAGCCAAGGTCGATCGCGAGACGGAAATGTTTCGGGATACCCGCCGTTTCGGCAATTAGGCCGGCAAGCTTGCCGGGCACGCTGTAGCCGAGCTTTTCGACCAGCGAGGTTTCGAAGCGGTCGGCGTAGTCGTCGAACAACCGCTCGATATAGAGGCTCGGCGGCCGGTCCGGCACATCGGTACCGCCGAGAACGGCAAGCTTGAGGCGCGCACCGAAGACATCGCCTTGATCGAGCATCAGCACTTCGTTCAGCGCCGCGATTGCGCCGGATGCATCGCCGGCCTTCTCGCGATAGGTCGCAAGCGTGAACCAGCCCGCCGCCCAGCGTGGTACCAGCTCCAGCGCCTGCTCCATCAGCTCGGCCGCACTCGCGGGTTCTCCGCTCTCGGCAAGCATCTTCGCATAATCGGCGCGGCGGTCGGCGATGACATCGCCGGAGGAAAGCTGGCTTGGCAGCATGTGTTTCATCCTGTTTGATGCTCGCCTTTGAACGCGGCCATAAAAAAACTCAAGTCCTATTTCAGGCAGGCGCTGGTTTAGGGTGTAGGCTGGGCGAAAGTGCTTGCGAGTCGCAGGTGCCGGCCCTATCTCAGCACCGACCGACTGCCATATGGAGACGTCAGCATGTCCGATCAGGTGAACAGATTCCTTGGCGACTCGCCAGGCAGAACGCTGGTGAAGCTCGTCATCGTGTCGCTCGTGGTCGGCTTCGTGATGAAGTTCTTCGGCTGGCGGCCGCTCGATTTCCTCTATGGCGTCCGTCGCTTCCTGCTCGATCTCTGGCACAGCGGCTTCGCTGCGCTTGGCGAGTTCGGCGATTATGTGCTGCTTGGCGCCTCCATCGTCATTCCCGTCTTCATCATACTTCGTTTGTTCAACTACCGCAGCTGACATGACCTCCCAGACACTGAACTGCACGCGCCGCGATGCGTTGCGCCTTGCCGCTCTTGCGCTTACCGCATCCGTCGCAAGCTGCGCCACGCCGCCTGCCCGGATTTCCAGCATCCCTGCCAGCGACCAGACCGCCTCCGCCCTGCCGCTCGTCAATGCACTGCGCGCCAAGAACGGCTTGCCACCATTGAAGATCGATACCGCTGCCAGCACCGCCGCCGTCTATCAGGCGAGGCGGATGGCGGATGCCGGCAAGATGGAGCACCTGATCGGCCTCGGCGACGATTTCGGCAAGCGGGTCAAGGCAAGCGGCGTCAAGCTGCCGGCAGCGGAGAACATTGCCGAGGGGCAGCGTGACGTGAATGCGGCGGTGACGGCCTGGATCAATTCGCCGGAGCATTTGCACAACATGCTCGGCAAATATGATGGGCTCGGTGTCGCTCTCGCCTATGCACCCTCTTCCGGCGACAGGCCTTATTGGTCCATGGTGCTTTCCTCGAACTGAGGAGGCGTAAGGCAACATGGATGTCCAGCAGGAGAGCCGGAAGGTTCTGCCCTTCGACGTGACGCATCGGCTCGTGCTGTCGATCGCGATTCCGATGACGCTCGGCTTCATGACGACACCGCTGCTCGGCCTTGTCGATACGGCCGTCGTCGGGCATCTCGGCCAGCCGGACGCGCTGGCGGGGCTTGCGATCGGTGCCGTGTTGTTCGATCTCCTTTTCTCAAGCTTCAACTTCCTGCGCGCTTCGACGACAGGGCTCACCGCGCAAGCCTACGGCCGTCATGACCGGCACGAACAGCAGGCCGTCTTCTGGCGCGCGCTGATATCGGCGCTCACATCAGGCATCCTGATCGTGCTCTTGTCGCCTCTTCTCCTTTGGCTCGGCCTCAAGCTCATGGGGCCGGAAGGCGGCATTGCCGACGCAACGCGAACCTATTTCTCCATCCGCATGCTCTCCGGCCCGGCGGCACTTGCCAATTACGCACTCCTCGGTTTCGTGCTCGGCCGCGGCCAAGGCCGTATCGGGCTTTTGCTGCAGACCGTCATCAATGGCGTCAATATGGTGCTCGCCATCCTGCTCGGCTTATACCTTGGCTGGGGTGTCGCCGGCGTCGCCTGGGGTACACTGATTGGCGAAGCAAGTGGCATGCTGCTGGGGCTTGCTATTGTCCTGCGCAGCTTTGCCGGCGAGGAGCGGCCGCCGCGCGCGGAACTGCTTTCCCGCGCTAAACTTACCCAGCTCTTCGCGCTCAATCGCGATATCCTGATCCGCACCTTCGTTCTGATCGGCGCCTTCACGCTGATGACGCGCATCGGCAACAGTTTTGGTGCAGTCATGCTCGCCGCCAATGCCGTACTAATGAACTTCTTTTTGCTATCCGGCTATTATCTCGACGGGCTCGCCAATGCCGCCGAGCAGATCACCGGCCGCTCGATCGGCGCCAATTACAGGCCGGCCTTCGAGCGCGGCTTGAAACTGACAGCGCTCTGGTCCTTCGGGCTGGCGCTTGCCGCCGCCATTTTTTTCTTTACGGTTGGGCCGGCGCTGATCCGCCTGCTGACAACTTCCGAAGAGGTGCGCCTCGCTGCGGAGACCTATCTGCCCTGGGCGGCAATCACCGGCCTGACTGGGGCGCTCGCCTTCCTGATGGATGGAGTCTTTATTGGCGCCACATGGTCGCGCGAGATGCGCAACAAGATGCTGCTATCCTTCGGCGGCTATCTCATAGCGCTCGCCGTCTTCGTGCCGACGCTTGGCAATCATGGCCTGTGGATGGCCATGAACGCCTTCCTGCTGTTTCGCGGCATCTTCCTGGCCATGGGCCTGAAGAAGCGGGCGGATCAGACGTTCCGATTCGCCCAGTAGTCCAGCTTGGTATCGCGCAGGTCGCGGATCGAGCCGGCGCGCTCGCGATCGAGCAACTTCGAGAGATCCGCCACGACGCGGCCCGGCAATCCCGGGCCTTCATAGACCATGCAGGAATAAAGTTGCACGAGATCCGCGCCGGCCTTGATCTTCTCCAGCGCGGTCTCCGCTGAGGAAACGCCGCCAACACCGATGATCGGCAGTGCGGCACCGACGCGGCGGCGCATCTTGGCAAGCACCACAGTCGATTTTTCGAAGACCGGCTTGCCGGAAAGGCCGCCTGCCTCTTTCGCCTGACGCTGGTCTTTCAAGCCATCACGCGAGAGCGTGGTGTTGGAGACGATCAGACCGTCGAGCGCATGCGACAATACTTCCGCGGCGATATCGTCCATGCCCTCCTCGGTAAGATCCGGCGCGATCTTGAGAAAGACAGGGATGCGTTTGCCGGCCTTGGCCGCTTCCTCGTCGCGCGCGGCAAGCACCGCCGACAAAAGGGCCGACAGGCTTTCGCGCGCCTGAAGATCGCGCAGGCCCGGCGTATTCGGCGAGGAAATATTGGCGGTGAAATAGCGCGCCACGGAATAGAAGCGGCGGATACCGGCGACATAATCGGCGATGCGGTCGGCGCTATCCTTGTTGGCGCCGATGTTGACGCCGATGATGCCGTTGCCGCGGATGGTTTTGAGGCGCTGAAATGCTGCCTCATGGCCCTCATTATTGAAGCCCAGGCGGTTGATGACGCCTTCGTCCTCCACCAGTCGGAAGATGCGCGGGCGCGGATTGCCGGGCTGCGCCTTCGGCGTCACCGTGCCGATCTCGGTAAAGCCGAAACCGAGCTTCAGCAGCGCCTCCGGCACCTCCGCATTCTTGTCATAGCCGGCGGCCATGCCGATGGGGTTGGCAAAGTCGAGCCCTGCCACGGTCTGGCGCAGGCGGGGATCGTTGTGTGTGCGGCAGGCGGGAACGAGGCCGGATTTCAGCGCTGCTATCGACACGCCATGCGCGGTTTCCGGATCGAACAGGAACAGGCCGCGCCGGCCGAGATCGCGAAAGGCGCCGATCATTCCGCCATCTCCGGAAAGAGGTGAGAACCATCTTCACCAATCGGCAGCGGCTTTTCCCAGAGCACGGCCGAAAGTGGCAGCGGCGCATAGAGATGCGGGAAGAGATCGCCACCGCGCGAGGGTTCAAACACCAGCTTGTCGCCGAGCGCGTCGCCGTCCACCGCGACGAGCAGCAGCCCGGTCTGCCCGGCGAAATAGAGCTCGGCGGTTTTTCGTGCCTGCTTCGCGGTGGAGAGATGAATGTAGCCGTCGGTCAGATCGATCGCCGCGCCATGAAAAACGCCGGTTTGTCTGGCTTGCTGCCAGAGCGTGTCCGGCACGATCTTGTAAACCACTGGCATGGCGGTCATCATCCCTCTGTAAAGCTGTCCTGATAGGGCTTTGCACGAAAACATCAGCCGATGTCCACGGTTTCCGTGATGGATTTGGAGTTTAACGCAGAAAATCCGGAGGATGACATGACGAAGGAACTGAAAATCGGTCTTGCAGCCATGCTTGTGCCTGCCGCTTTTCTTCTCTCCACACCGGTTCTATCGGCCGAACCGGACGCAACGCGCTTCCAGCTGGAACGCAGCGGCGATCATTTCATCCGCCTCGACAAGCAGACGGGCGCGATGTCTATTTGCCAGGATCAAAGCGGCAATCTCGTCTGCCGCATGGCCGCCGACGAGCGCAGCGCCTATGACGACGAGCTCGATCGACTGTCCGATCGCGTGACGAAGCTGGAAAAGACCGTTGCCGCAAACAAGGGATCGAGCCTGCCCGACGACGCCGAGATCGACCGTACGCTCGGGATCATGCAGAAATTCATGCGCGGCTTCATGGGCATGGCGAAGGAATTCCAGAACGAGCAGCCGGATGTGAAGCCGCAGCCGCAGAAGACCTGATGGCTGTAAAAAGGGCCGCGAAAGCACGGGGATAAAGGACCGTATTCCTATACCGGTCTTTACTCGCCAAAATGCCTCGGTTAACCTTTTCTGAAGAGCAAAGTGCCGGGCGAGCCGGCGCGGATACCGAGCGGCGATGCTGTCACACGAGCAGATATGGGGTGCGATCGACCGGCTTGCCGAGCGGCATGCCCTGACCCCTTCCGGTCTCGCCCGCCGCGCCGGCCTCGATGCCACCTCCTTCAACAAATCGAAGCGGCTGAGCCAAGACGGACGCCTGCGCTGGCCCTCGACGGAATCGATCGCCAAGATCCTCGATGCGACGGGTGCCAGCCTGGAGCAGTTCCTGAGCTTCATCCGGCCCGCCGAGCCGCCGGGCGCTACGACTCCACCAAACGGGATTTTGCCGGCCGGCAACGCCATACCTCTGATCGGCTTTGCCCAAGCGGGCGCAGGCGGCTTCTTCGACGATGGCGGATTTCCAGCCGGTCAGGGCTGGGACATGGTGGAATTTCCCGTCGCTGCCGGGCACAGGACCGGCGCCTATGCGCTCGAGGTGCAGGGCGAAAGCATGTTGCCGCTCTATCGCGACGGGGATATTCTGATTGTCGAGCCAGGTGCTCAGATCAGGAAAAACGACCGTGTCGTCGTGAAGACCCGCGAGGGCGAAGTCATGGCCAAAGTTCTGCTGCGGCAGAGCGCCAAGTCGATTGAGCTTTTGTCGCTCAATCCCGAACACCCCAACCGCAGCTTCGATCTTGCGGATGTGGAATGGATTGCCCGGATCATTTGGGCCAGCCAATAGGAAAGTTTTCTCGTTATGCGTCGTAATATTTGGCTTGCAGGTGCGGCAGGCGCGATCGTCGGTTCTTGGTTGACCCTCGTCGCGATTCAGGTCAGCGAGCGTGGTTTCAGCCTGCCCCACCGAGACCACAGCGACACGACGGCTCAAAGTAAGCCGGCTGTGACTGGGCCGGGTGAGACTGCTAAGGCCGGCACCACACCACCAAAGGCTATCGAGGCACCCAAGCCAGGCGAGACCACGAAGCAGAACGACGCAAATTCAGGTCAGGCGCAATCGGAGGGCCAACCGGTAGCGCAAGCCGCCGGCTCGGCCACGCAAGCAACGAAGGATAAGGCAACGATCCTCGCCACAGCGTCCCCATCGACAAGCAGTTCCGACGGCAGTCCCGAGCTGTCCGCCGCTGCCATGGCAGCGGCGGCGAGCGATGGCGACGAGACTAAGGCCGCGGAAAACAAGACGGCGGCAGCGCAGCCGGTGACGCAACAGGACGACAAAGTTCCGACCGATCCTGCACGTTCGAACGACATATCGACGAAGCCAGAGGAAACGCAAAAGCTGCCGCCTGCGACAGAGACGGCGAGCAGCAGGGACGCCGCCAAGTCCCAGGCCCAGCAATCAAGCGAAAACACGCCGGGCAAGGCGGTAGCCGCTTCATCGGAGACTGGGTCTGACGACCAGGCCAAGACCGACCCCATCCCGGACAACCGGGTACCGGCCGACCAGATCGACAGGGAGACGGCGGCGGCCGAACATCGAACCCTGCCGCCGGAATTGCCGCGGCAGCAGGTTCAGCCAGCGTCTCAGTCCGAACAGGCAGCACTTGATCCCGCATCCAAGCCGCAGGAGCAGACGACAACGATCGAACTCGTCCGCCCCTTCTCGGATCAGGCCGGCATATTGACCATCACCGGTAGGAGCGTACAGCTCACCGGGATCATTCCGACCGATGTCGATCGAATGTGCACCGGCCCGAGCGGGAAGGACTGGCCCTGCGGCCAAGCCGCGCGCACGGCATTCCGCATGTATCTGCGTGGCCGATCGATCGATTGCGATGTGCCCGATGCCAACTGGAAAGGCACTGTCAAGGCCGCCTGCCGCTACGTCCGCGTCGATCTCAGCGCCTGGCTGGTGCGCTTCGGCTGGGCCGATCCGGAGCCAGGTTCGCCGCTTGCATCGCTCGTCGACGAGGCCAAGCAGAAGAAGCGCGGCATGTATGGCGACGATCCGCGCAAGAATGGAAAATCGACGCTCGGGCCGGCCTTGCCCAAGGAAGACCCGCTCAATCCGATCTGACGCCTTGCTTCCGCCGCCACAGCGCCGCGCCTCATATATCGCGCGCAAAGGCCGCTACGGCACTTCCAATCCGCCACATAATTCCTTAAATCGATTCCGATTCAAGGAATTATGCAGTAACTTTTGCCATGGGACGCGCGACTTTTCAGCTTGCCAAATTCAAAGGACTTCGCCTGTCATGAACAAGCCGCTTTCTGCTCACGAGGCCCTGATCTACGTCATGGTATTGGCCTCGGCCGTTGACCGCACGATGAACGACCGGGAGCTCAGCCGCATCGGGGAGCTCATTCACGCCCTGCCGGTCTTCAAGGGGTTCGACGACGAGAAACTGATTTCCGTCTCTCGCGACTGCGCCAAGCTTCTTTCGAACAATGAGGGATTGGATATCGTGCTCGAAACCGTGCGCGATACGCTTCCCGCCCGTCTTTATGATACAGCCTACGCCCTTGCCGTCGAAGTCGCTTCGGCCGACCTGTCGGTCAAGGCCGAGGAATTGCGCCTGCTCAGCCTGCTCCGCGACCGTCTCGGCCTCGACAAACTGACTTGTGCTGCCATCGAACGTAGCGCAATCGCCCGCTATCGCAAGGCCTAGAGGCTTTTCCTGAAATCGCGCTAATCAGTAAAGCCCATAGGGAAAATAGCGCAGATAAATTTCCTGCAGCCTGCCATCACGAGACAGGGTGGCAAGCGCGTGGTTGATCGCGGCCGTCAGATCGGCATCCTGCTGACGCAGCATGATGGTCATGCCTTCGCCGAGAAATTGCTGTGACAGGTAGGGACCGTCAAAAAGAGCGCAGCATTTTTCCGCCGCCGGCGATGAGACCCAGAAGGAAAGCTGCAGGCCATCGGCAAATGCCGCATCGACCTTGCCGTCCTTGACGGCGGCCAGAAGCCCATCCTTGTCATCAAACGGTACCGGCTTGATCGCCGGGAAGAAGGCCGTCAGCATCGCTTCATGCACTGTGCCCTTGACGACGCCGACCGGATGTCCGGAGAGCGAGGCGGCTGTCGTGCCGCCGATCGATGCCTTGAGGTTGCGCACGAAACGGGCCGGCAACATCAGGAACGGCCGTGAAAAGGCGAAGGTCTTGCGCAGTTCGGGTGTGACCGCAACGCCGGCGATGACGGCATCGCCTTGCGAAGCGGCAAGTGCGCCCTGCAATTCGCCAAAGGGCAAGGCCTGGATCTGGCATTTGTCCGCTATTGCCAGCTCGTCGCAGATCTTGCGCGCCAGCTCGACATGGAAGCCGGTGAGCTTGCCGTTCTGATCGAGGAAATTGAAGGGCGGAAAGTCGATCGACGTCAGGAAGCGCAGTCTGACCAGCGAAGACAGATCCGGCTTCGGCAGGCGCTCACGCGCATCGAACAGGATCGGCAGGCTCTGCGGCTTCGTCTCCTGAGCGGCAAGCGGCAGGGTGCAGGACATGGCGATCAAGGCCGTAAGCGCAAGATGCCGGGCGGCCGACATGATCGAGGAAAGGCAAACACGCATGGTCTGGATCCGGCCTCCGGTCGTGGATGCACATTTCTGGTTTCACGAATCCGATGTAGCAGAGTCATGCCGCAGGGGGAATATCGCGGCCTACTGATGGTCGAAGCGGCTCCGGGATGAGCGGCGTTCGAGCCTTTTACTTTTTCGGCAGAACGAGCCGTTCAATCTTTGCCGATCGGGTGCCGCCCGCCTCCCCGCGCCGCTTCAACAGCCTTGCCGGGGTACCGACATAGATGCCGTAAGGCTCGGTCCTACCCTTGACGACGGCATTCGCACCGATGACGCATCCTTTGGAAATATGGGAGCCACCGAGGATCTTGGCGCCCGCTCCGATCCAGACATCGTCTTCGATGACGATCGGCTTCTTCGTCACGCCCTGAAGACGAATTGAGCGGGAAATATCATCGAAATTGTGATCGAAAGAAACGATCATCGCATGCGCAGCGATGCGTACATCATTGCCTATGACGATCCCGCCGCGGCCCAGCAGAATGCTGTAATCGTTGAAGGAGACGTGATTACCGATCTCGATGCTGCCTTCCTGTGCATCGATGACGACTCCCTTGCGGAAATGCACTCTTTCCCCGATGCGAACGTCGCCGCTCCGCCAGATGATCCTGGTGCCGAGAGGTACTTTCGTGCTGCGGGCAATCTTCAGCGCACCGCTTCGAAAGAGCGCCCTCAGCCTGTAAAACCAAGCTATTCCACGCATTCCGACGCTCCTGACAAGGGGCGCCTATTTTTGCATGCTTGTCTGGCGGCCACCTGAATGCGTCACAGATGGCGATGCGGCAGCGCAGCCACAAGTGCTGTCCTTGCATTGCTCAGGTGCGCGCAGCAAGACCCGTGATCAATGCAATCACGCCAAAGCCCGCCGCCCCTGCGCATACAGCAGCCCAGCCGCCGAAATCCCATGCCGTGCCGGCGAGCGCCGATCCGAGAGCCCCGCCGAGGAAGAAGATGCCGACGAACAGACCATTGATCCGCCCGCGCGCCTCCGGCTTCAAGAGATTGACGGCACGGCGACCCAAGGTCTGATCGCCGGTGACGCCGACATCGAGCAAGACGGCGCTCATGCCCAGAAGGATCAACAGGGCCACGGAGCTGCCCGAGCGTATTCCACCCACCCAGGCGGCCAGCACCATCGCGGCAAGCACGATCACATGCGAGGCCAATGTCGCCGTCCGCGTCCATCCCCTGTCGCCCATACGGCCGAAGACGGAGGTCGCCGCGGCACCACCGGCACCCACAAGGGCAAACAGTGCGATGCCGGATTGGCCGAGCGAGAACGGCGGCTGCGCCAGACGCAGTGCAACGGAAGTCCAGAACAGGCTGAAGCTCGCCATCATCAAGGCTGCCGTGAAGGCGCGCAGCCGCAGCACCGGTTCCTCCTGCAAAAGCTTGAAGAGCGAACCGATCAAGGCCCCGTAGCTCGCGCTGATCAGAGGGCGCCGCTCGGGCAGGCGTAGGGCGAGCACAGCGGCGAGGAGCGCAAGCGTTGCGGCGCTCAACGCATAGAAACTTCTCCAGCCCCAGAAATCGGCAATCAGGCTCGCCAGCGGTCGCGAGACAAGAATGCCGACCATGACGCCGCTCATGACATTGCCGATCACCCGGCCGCGATGTTCGGGCGGCGCCATCGCTGCCGCGATCGGCACGAGGATCTGGATGGCGGAGCAGGCCGCTCCCAGAAGGAAGAGGAAGATCAACAGGCTCCAGCCGGTCGGCGCGAAGGCGGCGGCAACGGCCATGACCAGAGCCGAAAGGAGCATGCGCAGCACCAGCTGCCGGTTCTCCATAAGGTCCGCCAGCGGCACCAGAAAGAACAGGCCGGCGGCATAGCCAAGCAGCGAGGCCATGGCCACCAGGCCGGCACCGCTTTCGGAAAAGCCGAGCGATGGGCCGATGATGCCGACCAGCGTCTGAGGTGCGAAGAGATTGATGATAATGACGCCGGTCGCAATGGCAAACAACAAGGTCGAGGGAGCGGCTGTTGCTGCGGAAACCGCTTCCTCCGGCTCGCGCGTGATGCATTCCGGGACTTGCGACATGATCTCTCCAATAATTTCTGATAATAAAGATAGCAATCATTATCGCTTTATTGCATAATGCGGCAATTGAAATGAACTAATAATGATTATGCGAGCCAAGCATGAACATTCATGACCTGGAAGCCTTCGTCGCAGTGGTGGAAACAGGTTCGATCGTTGCCGCCTCCGCGCGCATCAATCTGACCCAGCCAGGCATCACCCGCCGCATACAGAACCTGGAAGACAGCCTCGGCATTGCGCTGCTCGACCGGCAGTCGAAGCCCTTGCGGCCAACGGCGGCAGGACGCGAGGCCTATGAGCATGGGCGCCGCGTGCTTCGCTCGCTCGACGATCTGAAGGCAGGCGTTTCGCCCGGCGGCACAATCGGCGGCGAATTCCGTCTCGGGATCATGCCTTATCTCTCCGAAGCGGCCTTATCGGCCCCGCTCGACGAGTTACGCGGCCAGTTTCCGCAATTGACGCTGCGCGTCGTCACCGGCTGGTCGCCGCAACTGATCGAACAAGTCGCTCACAGTCAGCTCGATGCGGCAACCGTCTGCCTGGCGGAAGGGCTGCAGCCGCCGGATAATGTCGTCGGCGAGATGCTCGGAGTCCATGCCGTCATTCTCGTCGCGGCACCGTCGCTGGGCGTCCCCAAGGAACCGAGATTGGAAGATCTCTCCCGCTTCCCCTGGATCATGAACCAGAGCGGCTGCGGCTTTCGCGCCTTCATTCAGCATCGCTTCGAAGCCGAACGCCTGCCCTTCGACGTAGGCGTCGAGGCCATGAGCGCCGATCTCAGAATGTCGCTGGTCGCGCGCGGTCTCGGCATCGGCGTCTTGACGCCGGCCGCACTAGCGGACAGCCGCTGGCGCGATTTGGTCGAAATCGTCGAAGCCCCGGATTTCAGCCCGAAGGTCGTCAACTGGCTGGTGCATCGCCCGCCGGCGGGGCGGCTTGCCCGTCCGATCGCAATTTTTGGGGAAGCGCTGAAGGAAACGCTGAAAACGAAGAGACCGCTTCTGGCGTGAAAAGTATGGAGCGGGTGAAGGGAATCGAACCCTCGTATTCAGCTTGGGAAGCTGCTGCTCTACCATTGAGCTACACCCGCCTGACATCGTGAGATGTCCAACAGTTACCGGCCTCTGTCAAGGCCGGTCGGCAATCGATCAAAGCCGGAAGTGCTTGGAGAGCTTCAGACCCTGTGCCTGGTAGTTCGAGCCGAGGCCAGAGCCGTAGAGGCTGCTTGGCTGTTCCAGCATGTGTTCATAGATCAGGCGACCGACGATCTGGCCATCCTCGAGGATGAAGGGCACTTCGTGGCTGCGCACTTCAAGCACGGCGCGGCTGCCGCGGCCGCCGGCCGGGGCATGGCCGAAGCCGGGATCGAAGAAGCCGGCATAGTGGACGCGGAATTCGCCGACCAGCGGATCGAACGGCGTCATCTCGGCGGCGAAATGCGGCGGCACATGCACAGCCTCGCGCGAGACGAGGATGTAGAATTCATCGGGATCGAGGATCAGCTCGGTGCGGCCGCGGCTATAGAGCGGTTCCCAAAAATCGAAAATATCGTGCTGGGCCTTTTTGTCGACGTCGACGACGGCGGTATGGTGCTTGCCGCGATAGCCGATCAGGCCTTCCTTGTCGCCGGCAAGATCGATCGAGAGCGCGATGCCGCCGCCGGTGATATTCGGCTTCTTGCTGGCGACCAGCGTCTCGCTCTCGTGTAGCGCCAGCAGTTCCGGCTCGGTGAGCAGGGCCTGGCCGACGCGGAAGCGGATCTGCGACAGGCGCGAACCGCGGCGAACGACGATCGGGAAGGTGCGCGGGCTGATTTCGAGATAGAGCGGGCCGGAATAGCCGGCCGGGATCTTGTCGAACTCCTGCGCCCGGTCGGTGATGACGCGGGTGAAGATGTCGAGACGGCCGGTCGAGCTCTTCGGATTGGCGGAGGCCGACATATCCTCGGGTAGATCCAGCCGCTCCATCAGCGGCACAATATAGACGCAGCCCGTTTCCAGCACCGCGCCTTCAGAGAGATCGACCACATGCAGTTTCAGCCGGTCGAGCTTGTCGGCGACGAGATGTGATGGACCGGGCATGAAGCTGGCGCGGACGCGGAAGGCATGCGAGCCGAGCCGCAGGTCAAGGCTTGCCGGCTGGATCTGATCGACATCCAGTTCTCTCTCGCTCGTCAGCCGCCCCGTTTCAAACAGCGCTGCGATGGCGCGATCGGCCAAAATTCCAGTATTGCGAGCCATCATGCTTCTCTCATAATTTGTCGCAGACAAAACCAAACTCGGGGAATTGACGCAAGCCGTCAACGGCAGTATTGCAACTTATCCCGTGGTGATTTGGCCGGTCGGCTTGCAGCCACGTTAAACAAATGGCTAAAAAGACCGGGGTTGAACCGGTCTGCTTTCGCGACCGGTTTTTTTGTTTTGAAAGTGGTGATGGCATGAGCAAGACTTGGCGCCCCGCAACCCAGCTCGTACACAACGGAACGCTCCGTTCGCAATTCGGCGAGACCTCCGAAGCAATCTATCTGACCCAGGGCTTCGTCTATGAGACCTCGGAAGCGGCGGAAGCCCGCTTCAAGGGCGAGACGGACGGCTTTATCTACGCCCGTTACGGCAGCCCCACCAACGACATGTTCGAAAAGCGCATGTGCGCGCTGGAAGGTGCTGAAGACGCTCGCGCCACCGCGTCCGGCATGGCCGCCGTCTCCGCTGCCATCCTCTGCCAGCTGAAGGCCGGTGATCATATCGTCGCTGCCCGAGCCCTCTTCGGCTCCTGCCGCTGGGTGGTCGAGACGCTGGCGCCGAAATACGGCATCGAATGCACGCTGGTCGACGGCCGCTTTACCGAGAACTGGGAAAAGGCCATCCGCCCGAACACCAAGGTGTTCTTCCTCGAAAGCCCGACCAACCCGACGCTGGAAGTGGTCGATATTGCCGCCGTCGCCAAGCTCGCCAACCAGATCGGCGCGAAGGTCGTGGTCGACAACGTCTTCGCGACGCCGCTCTTCCAAAAGCCGCTAGAACTTGGCGCCCATATCGTCGTCTATTCCGCCACCAAGCATATCGACGGCCAGGGCCGTTCTCTCGGCGGCGTCATCCTCTCCGACAAGCAGTGGATCGACGAGAACCTGCAGGACTATTTCCGCCATACCGGCCCGGCCATGTCTCCCTTTACCGCCTGGACGCTGCTGAAAGGCATTGAGACGCTGCCGCTGCGCGTTGCGCAGCAGACGGCGAACGCCTCCAAGGTTGCCGATTTCCTCGCCGAGCAGACGAACAAGGTCGCCCGCGTGATCTATCCAGGCCGCAAGGACCATCCGCAGGCCGATATCATCGCCAAGCAGATGAGCGGCGGCTCTACGCTGGTCGCCTTCGAGCTCAAGGGCGGGAAGGAAGCGGCCTTCAAGCTGCAGAATGCGCTGGAGATCGTCAAGATTTCCAACAATCTCGGCGACTCGAAGAGCCTGATCACCCATCCTGCCACCACGACGCACAAGAACCTCACCGACGAAGCCCGCGCCGAGCTCGGCATTTCGCCGGGCACCGTGCGCTTCTCCGCCGGCATCGAGGACAGCGCGGATCTGGTCGAGGACTTCGCCCGCGCGCTCGAGCAGGTTTCCGCCTGATATCAATCGAGCCGCCCGGATTTTTCCGGGCGGCTCGACCTGCCCTCATCGGGCAATCTCGCGAGAGATAGGGTAGCTCGTCAGCTAGCGGCCTTGAATTCAACCAGACGTTGTTCAGAAAGACCATTTTATCGAACAGCTTGAGATCCAGCGGATTCGGCAGGCGAACATCCGAGAGATCGGGCACTGGTTTCAGCGCCGGATCATAGGAACGGTCGATCTGCGAGACAAAGACGACGATCACGCCTCTGGCGCGCGCAAACGCCTTCAGCGCCCGGACCTGGATCATCAGCTCCGGTTTTTCCCGCTTCTGATCGAGCAGTTGCAGAAAATCGACGACCGCCAACGTGCCACGCGGCGCACCGGCCAGCCTCTCGACGATATAATCGGCGCTGATGGCATCTGAATTGTCGAATTCGAACAGATCGGCAAATTCCGCATAATCGGCACCGATCACCGGAAAACGGTCCAGGACGACCTTTTCCGTGTCCTCCAGCGTGAAGAAAACACCGCGATTGCCAGCCTTCATGGCTTCGACGGCGAGCCGCAAGCTCATTAGGGTCTTGCCATGACCGCGCCGCGCGCCGATCAGCACCAGATCGCCCGGGCTCAGACGCGAATATAGCTCACCGATGGGCACAGCTGAGCTCGTTTTGCTTACGAGCAAGCTCCAGCCCGCAAAGCCTTCGCCAGCCGCGACGCGATCCAGCGCGGCGTGCAAGGGGATTTTCTGCTGGCGAGACAGGAGCCTAGCCTTGCGCTTTAAATGATAAACAGGGGCAGAAAGCCTCATCTAAACCTCCTATTGCGAGCAATGACCGCAACCCCTCCTTATGCCAGGCGCTCAAACAGTCGGTTTTGATATCGACGGCCCCGCATGAAATATACTTTCCCGAATGGAGGGGGGAGGCACGGGCCATGCCAGAATCAGATGATAGCCGAAATGCCTTCCGATGAAAATTGCGGTCACACCCCCCAGGGAACATAAGATGAAATGAGGAATTATATGAGCTGGAGATTTTGATCGGCGGGCTGCAGATATGACGGGCAACCTACAAGTGCACCTTTGGCTGCGGCAAGCGTTTCTTCTCACCAAAAGTGGAGAGAGGCTTCATGTCAGAGAATACCAAATGACAGACGATTTGAGATACTTCTTTCGACGTCTCGTTAACCTTTGTTATTAGCTGTAATAGCTAAATGCTGGGAAGGCTCTACCCGTTCACGCAAGTTTTCATCACGCCGTTCCTTGACGGAGCGGGCTGGTTATAGGATACCGCTAGATATCCCGCTCTTGGCGGGGGTGGTGGAATGCGGATAATATGCCGCGAATGTGGAAATGCTGAAGCGGCAGTGAGGCTTGGAGAAGCGCTCGGCGCTTCAGGGCAGTGGCAAGGTATCAGGCATGTATCGCGCCCTAACACGCGACATCGAGGTTGTCGTCGAACCTTTTTATCTGGAGGAGCAATCCGATCCGGACGACGATCGCTATGTCTGGGGATACCGCATCGTCATATCCAACCATTCGAAGAAGGCCGTGAAGCTGGTGACGCGCTACTGGCACATTACCGACATGAACGGCATGGTGGATGAGGTGACGGGGCCGGGCGTCGTCGGCGAGCAGCCGCATCTGAAACCCGGCGATACCTATGAATATTCATCGGGCTGCCCGCTGGATACGCCGTCAGGCATGATGTTCGGCCATTACCAGATGGAAACGGACGACGGGGAGCAATTCCATGTCAAGATCCCCGCCTTTTCTCTGGACACGCCCAACCTGTTGCGCACGCTGAACTGAGCCGCCAAAATCGGCAACATCAGGCCGCCTCTATCTCCGACACTTCGAAGCGATACGTCGTGGAGCAGAATTCACAAGTGACGGCGATCTCGCCATTGTCCTGGCTGGCCTCGATCTCCTCGGCCGTGAAGCCCTTCAAGACGCCCTTCAGCTTGTCGCGCGAGCACGAACAGCGGTCATAGACGGCCTTCGGCTCGTAGACGCGTACGCCACGCTCGTGGAACAGGCGATAGAGAAGGCGCTCGGTGCCAACCTGCGGATCCGTCAGCTCATCGGCATCGATGGTTTCCACCAGGCTGCGTGCCTCCGCCCAGGCATCGTCTTCGACATGATCGCGCACGCCGGTATCTCCGTCACCGCCATGCAGGTCCGGCTGACGCATACGCTCGGGCGCTTCGGGCAGGAACTGCGCGATCAGGCCACCGGCCCGCCAGCGGTGACGCGGCTTGCCGTTCTCATCACGGTCGAAAAGTTCTGCCGCCCCCAGACGCACGCGCGTCGGGATCTGCTCCGACTGGCGGAAATAGGTGCCGGCAATCTCCTCGAGCGAGGCGCCATCAAGCGCGACAATGCCCTGATAGGGCTGGCTGAAACGGCCCTGATCGATGGTGAAGGCGAGGACGCCTTTGCCGAGCAGCTGTTCCGGCTCGGTCCGGCCTTCGGCAACTGCCTTTTCCAGTGCTTCTTCGTCGAAACGGGCATAGGCGCGAACGTTTTCCGGCGTCGTGAAATCGGCAACCAGAAGGTCGACGGGACCGTCGCTCTTGGTCTGTACGGTAAACTTGCCTTCGAATTTCAGCGACGTGCCGAGCAGGACGGTCAGGACGATGGCCTCGGCCAGAAGGCGTGCAACCGGCGTCGGATAGTCATGCCGGGCAAGGATCGCGTCCAGCAGCGGACCGAGCTGTACGGCACGGCCGCGCACGTCCAAACCTTCCACCTGGAAGGGAACGACATGATCGTCACCGGCGAAATCGAACTGACCCAGCGAGGCGGCATTTTCGGCCATTGCTTTACTCCTACTGCGCCCGCGCCCTTGAGACGCGGTTTAATATCTTCAGATCGCGCCCAGGCACCAAGCAAGAATCGACTTTTGCGCATGAAGGCGGTTTTCCGCCTCATCGAAGACAACGGATTGCGGGCCATCGATCACCTCGTCCGTCACTTCCTCTCCGCGATGGGCGGGCAGGCAATGCATGAACAAAGCGTCTTTGCCGGCCTGTGCCATCAAAGCCTTGTTGACCTGATAGGGCTGGAAGACGTTGTGACCGCGTGCCCGGTGCTCCTGATTCATGGAAACCCAGGTATCGGTTACCACGCAATCGGCGCCGGCGACCGCACGGTCTGCATCATGCGAGAGCATGATTTCGGCGCCCTCGTTGCGGGCCCAGTTCAGATAGTGATCCTTCGGCTCGGAGCCAAGGGGTACCGCCATATTCATGCGATAGCCGAAGCGCGCGGCCCCTTCGATCAGCGAATGCAGCACGTTGTTGCCGTCGCCCGTCCAGGCGAGCGTCTTGCCCTTGATCGGGCCGCGATGCTCTTCGAAGGTCATGATGTCGGCCATGATCTGGCAAGGATGCGTATCGTCGGTCAGCGCATTGATGACGGGAACCGTCGCATGTTCCGCCAGCTCCAGCAGGCGCGAATGATCGGTCGTGCGGATCATGATGGCATCGACATAGCGCGACAGCACCTTGGCCGTATCGCCGATCGTTTCGGCGCGGCCAAGCTGCATTTCGGTGCCGGAGAGGAACAGCGTCTCGCCGCCCAGCTGTCGCATGCCGACATCGAAGGAAACGCGGGTTCGGGTGGACGGCTTCTCGAAGATCATCGCCAGCATCTTGCCGGCGAGCGGCTTGTCGGCAGTGCCGGCCTTCTGCGCGCTCTTTCGCACGATCGCGTCATCGATGATGTTGCGCAGATCGGCCGCCGGAACGGCAGAGAGGTCGAGAAAGTGTTTCGGAGAAGCCATGTCCTTACCTGTGCTCCAGAAAAAACAATAACGCCCGCGTGGGCAGGAACGCCCCGTCAGCGGGCGTTGAACTCAAGCCGATTTCTTGGTGCGGGCAGCGCGCGCACGCTCGGCGGCACGCTCCAGGCGGGCAAGACCTTCGCGTGCTTCTTCGGCGGTGACGACCAGCGGCGGCAGAAGGCGGATGACGTTATCGCCGGCCGGCACGCCGAGCAGATGCTCGGCACGGATAGCCTGCAGTAGCTCTGCCTGCGGAATGGCCGCCTTGATGCCGAGCATCAGACCTTCGCCGCGAACGTCCTCGATGATGTCAGGAAAACGATCCTTGAGCGAAGCGAGCCCCTGGCGGAAGACCAGCGAGACATCGCGCACATGCTGCAGGAAGCCTTCGGCAAGCACGATATCGAGAACGGCATTTCCGACCGCCATGGCAAGCGGATTGCCGCCATAGGTCGAGCCGTGGGTGCCCGCCTTCATGCCTGAGGCGGCTTCCGCCGTCGCAAGGCATGCACCGAGCGGGAAGCCACCGCCGATGCCCTTGGCGACAGCCATGATATCAGGCTTGATGCCGGCCCATTCATAGGCGAAAAGCTTGCCAGTGCGACCGACGCCACACTGTACTTCGTCGAGGATCAGCAGCAGGCCGTGTTCGTCGCAGATCTCACGCAGCCCGCGCAGGAATTCGTTGGTGGCCGGACGGATGCCGCCCTCGCCCTGGACCGGCTCGATCAGGATCCCGGCTGTCGCATCCGTGATGGCGGCACGCACGGCATCGAGATCACCGAACTGCACTTGGTCAAAACCCGGTGCCTTAGGCCCGAAGCCCTCGATATATTTCTCCTGGCCGCCGGCGGCGATGGTCGCGATGGTGCGGCCGTGGAAGGCGCCCTCGAAGGTGATGATGTGGAACTTTTCGGGATGCCCCTTGGCGAATTGATAGCGCCGCGCCGTCTTGATGGCGCATTCCAGCGCCTCGGCGCCCGAATTGGTGAAGAATACCTTGTCGGCGAAGGTCGCTTCCGTCAGCCGCTTCGACAGCTTCTCCTGACCGGGCACCTCGTAGAGGTTCGACAGGTGCCAGACCTTGTCGGCCTGTGCCTTCAGCTCGGCGACGAGATGAGGATGGGCGTGACCGAGCGAGTTGACCGCGACGCCGGCCGCGAAATCGAGGTAACGCTCGCCATTTTCGGTGACCAGCCAGACGCCCTCGCCTCGCTCGAACCGTAACGGAGCGCGCATATAGGTGTCATAAAGCGGCGTGGTCTCGGCCATGGCCATATCTCCTGATCACAACTTTAAGGACCGATCGCTTCGATTTGATGAAACGGGTCCGAAAAAATCAAAAATGCCGCCTTGCGGCGGCCCGGGCACTATTGATGTTTTGCATCGCGATGTCAACAAAACTGGCGTTTTAGCAGGTGCGAGATAGCGCTTGCGGGCAAAAGAGATAGGTTCGGCGGCGCCTATTGCAGAAATGCCACGCCTAGGCAGCAAGTTGGGGAAAACCTCGAAATCGATTCCTCAAGATTCTCGCGACTCTTGTCACGGAGTCAGCCTCACACTAGGTTAAAAAGCAATTGCTAGACTGCATGCGGCGGAACTAGTCACCACAATTTTAGAGCGTTTCGCGCCTCGTTCCCATGCGAGGCAATGGTGAGGGATTCTGCCATCGGAAACGCGACAGCGGAGACAGGGCATGAATTGGACAGACGAACGCGTCGAGAAGCTGAAAAAGCTATGGTCCGAAGGGTTGAGCGCCAGCCAGATCGCTGCGCAGCTCGGTGGCGTGAGCCGTAATGCCGTTATCGGCAAGGTGCACCGCCTGAACCTTCCTGGCCGAGCGAAGGCAGGCGGCACGGCAACCGCGGCGCGCACGCCAAAGCGCAGTGCCGCGGCTCCTCGCGCAACGACCTATGGCTCGCGCGTCGCTACCCGCACTGTGGTCGCCCGCCAGCAGGGTGCAACCATGTTGAAGGAAGAGATCGAGATCGATTCCGTCAATGAAATTCAGTATCGCCCGGCATCGAACGTCGTCGTTCCGATCTCCCGCCGCCTCGGCCTGACGGAGCTGACGGAACGCACCTGCAAATGGCCGGTCGGGGACCCGCTGAAGGACGACTTCCACTTCTGCGGCAATGACAGCCCGGATTCGTCGCCCTACTGCACCTATCATCAGCGCATGGCCTACCAGCCGGTGCATGACCGCCGTCGCAACAACGGCTGAAAGTTACCGCAAGACAAAGAGAAACGGGCCCCTCGAGGCCCGTTTTTCTATTTCCGCCGCTATTTAGAGCTTTTCAGGTTTTGACGGAAGCGTATCCGGCGTTGGCGAAGTAGTTGCTGCATTCGCTAGGCTCGATGGTTGTGACGAGGTGTCCGATGTAGCGCCAGGTGTCATCGATGGTTCGCTTCTGAGCCAAGCGCATCCAGTGCTTGATTTTGGCGAAGGCTTGTTCGATCGGATTAAGGTCAGGAGAATAGGGCGGCAGATACCAGAGCCGCGCACCAGCATCACGGATCATCTGCCGGATGGCGACTGATTTATGAGAGCCGAGGTTGTCCATCACGACGATATCGCCAGGTTGGAGCACGGGTAGGAGTTGCTGCTCGACATAGGCTCGAAAGCACTGGCCGTTGATCGGCCCGTCAAAGACACAGGGTGCGGCAAGCCGATCGCAGCGCAACGCGCCGAGGAAGGTCAAGGTGCGCCAGTGGCCGTGCGGGGCGAAGCTGCGCAGACGCTTGCCCCTCGGCCCCCAGCCTCGAAGCGGCGCCATGTTGGTCTTGATCCAGGTTTCATCGATGAAGACCAGCCGCTTTGGATCGAGACCAGTTTGCCAGGACCGCCAGCGCTGTCGCCGCCGCGCAATGTCGGCACGCGCCTGCTCAAGGGCGAATAGTGTTTTTTTTGAACCGTAGCCCCTCGCGTCGCAGGAATTGCCACACGGTGTCGTGGGATACCTTCACCCCTCGTGCGGCCAGCTCTTCCTTCAACCCATGCAGTGACAGATGCGGCGTTTGGCTGATCCGCTCCACGATAAACGCCCGGTACGGCTCCAGAACACGCTTGCGGTGACCGCCCATCTTCCCGGGCGCGACAGAGCCGCTCGAACGATACCGCTGCGACCATTTCACCGCCGAAGACACCGCAATACCGAACCGCGCCGCCACCGACCGGCAACTCTCACCGGCCTCGATCGCATCAACAACACGCTTGCGAAGATCATCGGAAAGGGGTCGAGTCATTCGATGCTGGCCTCCATTCCAGCCAGCATCTTGAATCACAAAACACCCAAAAACGGAATCCCTCCGATTCAGATAAATCGGAAACGCTCTAGTAACACCCGAGCGGCGAGCCGCTCAGGCTTCCATGGAATAGCCCGCGCCGCGAACGGTGCGGATGACATCCTGCATATTGGAGAAATTGAGCGCCTTGCGCAGGCGGCCGACATGGACGTCGACCGTGCGTTCGTCGACGTAAATATCGTGACCCCACACGCCGTCGAGCAGCTGCGAACGCGAGAAGACGCGCCCTGGCGAGGACATCAGGAACTCCAGCAGGCGGAATTCTGTCGGCCCCAGCCGGACTTCGCGGCTCTTGCGATGGACGCGATGGGTTTCGCGGTCCAGCTCGATATCGCCGCAACGCAGCACCGTGGAGAGAACCTCCGGGCGGGCACGCCGCAGCATCGCCTTGACGCGGGCCATCAGCTCCGGCGTCGAGAACGGCTTGACGACGTAATCGTCCGCGCCGGTCGAAAGTCCGCGCACGCGCTCGCTTTCCTCGCCGCGAGCCGTCAGCATGATGATCGGCAAGCGCTCCGTCTCCGGCCGCATACGCAGCCGGCGGCAGAGCTCGATGCCGGACACGCCGGGGAGCATCCAGTCGAGGATCAGGAGATCGGGGATGCGCTCCTGGAGACGCAGCTCGGCCTCATCACCTCTGAGGATCGTGTCGACCTCGAAGCCTTCGGCCTCAAGATTGTAGCGCAGCAGAACGCTAAGCGCTTCCTCGTCTTCTACAACAGCAACTCTCGGAACCATGCGCCTATGGTCTCCTTTCTTCGCTTCCAGATTATTCCGTCACTGCGCCGACGGTGTTGGCGGTATCGTCCTTCGGGCGCTCGCCTTCCGGCTGAGCACCGGTCGCCATGTAATAGATCGTCTCGGCGATGTTGGTGGCATGGTCGCCGATGCGCTCGATGTTCTTGGCGCAGAAGAGAAGATGCGTGCAGGTGGTGATGTTGCGCGGATCTTCCATCATGTAGGTCAGCATCTCGCGGAAGAGCGAGGTGTACATGGCGTCGATTTCCTCGTCGCGTTCGCGGATCGACACGGCCTTATCGGGCGAGCGGGTCGCGTAAACATCAAGAACTTCCTTGAGCTGGCTCAGTGCCAGTTCGGAGAGGTGTTCGATGCCACGAGCGAGACGACGCGGCACGCCCGTGCCCTGAACGGCGATGACGCGCTTTGCGGTATTCTTGCCGAGATCACCGACGCGCTCCAGATCGGAGGCGATGCGGATCGAGCCCATGATTTCGCGCAGGTCCGCTGCCATCGGCTGACGACGAGCGATGGTGACGATCGCCTTGTCACCAACTTCGCGCTCGGCATGGTCGAGAACGACGTCGTCGGAGATGACCTTCTGGGCCAGGGCCGCGTCGCTGTTGACGAGAGCGCGTACGCTGTCGCTAACCATCTGCTCGGCCAGGCCGCCCATTTCGGCAATGCGACGCGTCAGAAACTTCAGGTCTTCGTCATAGGCTGAGAGAATGTGAGTGGAGACCATTTTTCTATCCTCAAGTGAACTGTGTGAAAGGAGCCGCGCGCCTGCCATCATCAACCAAAACGGCCCATGATGTAATCCTGCGTGCGGAAATCGTCGGGATTGGTGAACATCTTATCGGTGTCGTTCTCCTCGACCAGGTGGCCGAGATGGAACATTGCGGTACGCTGCGAGACACGGGCGGCCTGCTGCATGGAATGCGTCACGATGACGATGGTAAAATTCTCCCGAAGCTCGTGGATGAGATCCTCGACCTTGGCGGTTGCGATCGGATCGAGCGCCGAGCACGGCTCATCCATCAGGATCACCTCCGGGCTGACAGCAACGGCGCGCGCGATGCAGAGGCGCTGCTGCTGGCCGCCCGACAGGCTCGTGCCGGCATCATGGAGCCGATCCTTCACCTCACCCCATAGACCGGCCTTCTGCAGACTGGTTTCGACGATATGCTCGAGATCGGCCTTTGAGCGATGCAGGCCATGGATGCGCGGGCCGTAGGCGACGTTCTCGTAGATCGACTTCGGAAACGGGTTGGGCTTCTGGAAGACCATGCCGACGCGGGCGCGCAATTCCACGACATCGATGCTGTCGTCGTAGACATCCTGATCGTCGAGCGTGATCTTGCCGGTGACGCGGCAGGTCTCGATCGTATCGTTCATGCGGTTGAGGCAGCGCAGAAAGGTGGACTTGCCGCAGCCGGAAGGGCCGATCAGAGCCGTGACCGTATTGGCGCGGATCTTCAGATTGACGTCGAAGAGCGCCCGCTTGTCGCCGTAGAACACAGAAACGTCCTGGCCGATCATCTTGTAAGGGATCGTCGTCATCTTCTTGGCCAAGGCTCTTTCGCTGGCAGCTTCCGTCATCATGTTCATTTCGTGCACCCTCCCTTACCAGCGCCGCTCGAAGCGGCGGCGCAGCAGGATGGCGCCGATGTTCATCGCGACGAGGAAGAAGAGGAGCACGATGATGGCGCCGGACGTCCTTTCGACGAAGGCCCGCTCGGCTTCGCTCGCCCACATATAGATCTGCACCGGCAGCGCCGTCGAGGGATCGAGCGGCGATGTCGGATAATTGGCAACGAAGGCGACCATGCCGATCAGAAGCAGTGGCGCGGTCTCTCCGAGCGCATGGGCAAGCCCTAGGATCGTGCCCGTCAGAATGCCAGGCATCGCGAGCGGCAAAACATGATGGAAGACCATCTGCATGCGCGATGCGCCAAGACCGAGCGCGGCGCTACGGATCGACGGCGGCACAGCACGCAAGGCGGAGCGCGTGGCGATGATGATCATCGGCAGCGTCATCAGGCTCAGTACAAGGCCGCCGACCAGCGATGCCGAGCGCGGCAGCCCCATCATGTTGATGAAGACCGAGAGACCCAACAGGCCATAAACGATCGAGGGGACGGCAGCGAGATTGTTGATGTTGACCTCGATCAGATCCGTCAGCCGGTTCTTCGGTGCGAACTCTTCCAGATAGATCGAGGCAGCAACGCCGACCGGCAAGGCAAGTACGAGAACGGTCAGCATCAGGTAGAGCGAGCCGATCAGCGCGACACCAAGCCCGGCCGCTTCGGGGCGGCTCGAATTGCCCGACAGAAAGAGACCGCTGTTGAAGGCCTTATGAAGCGCGCCGCTTTGGCTGAGTTGCTTCATCCATGCGACCTGGCGGTCGGAAATCTTGCGATCCTTCTCGCTGACGGTCAGATCGATCTGCCCCTTGTTGGCGGAATCGATGTTGGCGCTGGCCAGGAATGTGACGTTCTGTGTCGTCCCTATGAGAGAGGAGTTGGCAACGACTCTGTCGCGCAACACGATCCTGGCGCTGTCCGACATCATCGCCATGGCCTCGCGTACAAGCGTGCGATTGGCCGGATCGATGCCAAGCGCTTTCACCAACGCATCGCGCACCAGTACGGGGTAATTGGCAGCGATCAGCACCTTTGGATCGTTCATGCGCTTACCCGTCGGGTCGATTACCTTCTCGCTGAATTCGATCGGCAGGGTGATCGAAGTCTGGACAAAGGCGGTATAGCCTGTGCGGACCACGGTCGAGACCAGGATGATAAGGAAGACGAGACCGAAGATGACGGCGGTCATCCCATAGGCGCGAAAGCGACGCTCGGCGGCATAGCGCCGCTTAATGCCGATATCGCGGTGTACAGACGCACCCGGCGTCAGACCGCGCGGCATGTTGAGCTGAGAGGAAGATACGACGTCGCTCATTCGTATTGCTCCCTGTATCGACGGACAATGTAGAGCGCATAGACGTTGAGGCACAGCGTCAGGCAGAACAGTGTGATGCCGAGGGCGAAGGCGACGAGCGTCTGCGGCGAAGTGAACTCCAGATCGCCGGTCAGCTGATTGACGATCTTCACCGTGACCGTCGTCATCGGTTCGAAGGGATCGAGCTGCATGCGCGCGGCAACGCCTGCGGCCAGTACCACGATCATGGTTTCGCCGATCGCCCGCGACGCGGTCATCAGCAGCGCGCCGACGATGCCCGGAAGAGCCGCCGGCAGGAGCACGCGCTTGACCGTTTCCGACCGCGTGGCACCAAGCCCGAGCGAGCCGTCGCGCAGCGAGCGCGGCACAGCCATGATGATATCATCCGACAGCGACGAAACATAAGGGATGAGCATCACGCCCATGACAAAGCCAGCCGTCAAAACGCTCTGCGCCTCGATGAAGCTTCTGTAGTTTCCGGTCATCAGCCCGTCGATCTCGGCGGAGATATCGCGCAAGAAGGGGCCGACTGTGACAAGGGCGAAGAAGCCGTAGACGATCGTTGGAATGCCGGCCAGAACCTCCAGCATCGGCTTGGCGATGGAACGGACGCGAGCCGAGGCATATTCGGCCATGTAGATCGCCGCAAACAGACCAATGGGCACGGCGAAGAGCATGGCCACAAGCCCGATATAAATCGTGCCTGCCAGGAGCGGGATCAGACCGAAGGTGCCCGAGGTCTGCGCGCCGGCGCCGGTGAAGCGCGGGTCCCAGACGGTACCGAAGAAGAACTCGCTGGCCGGCACCATACTGAAGAAGCGCGCCGCTTCCGAAAGCATGGAAACGACGATGCCGACCGTTGTCAGCACCGCGATGGAGGAGGCAACGATCAGGGCTCCGAGGATGACCTGCTCGACCCGGTTGCGGGCGCGAAAACGCGGCGCAATCGCGTGAAGGCCATGGGCCGCGCAAAGCAACGACAGGACGATCGCCGCCGCCGCCATGACCATGCGGCTCAATTCGCGCATGCCATTATATCTATTCGCGGCCTCGATCATGTAGCCCGTGGGGCGTACGGCGAGTGGAACGCCCTTCTGCGCCAGCAGCAACTGAAGATCGGCCTTGCCGCCATCGACATCGGCAAGCTCCTGGCTATCGAGCATGCGCATGCCGCGGGCGATGCTGCGCACCATGCCGTAGCTGAGATTGAGCTCAGCCGGCGGCAGAGACTGAACCTCCTCGGGAAAGGATTTGGTCACCAGGCGGTCGATGACGATGGGACTGACGATCAGCCAGGCGCAGACGAGCGCCAGGGGCGGAAGTACCGCCCATATGGCGGCATAGGCACCGTGATAGCCGAGCCGGGAGTGCATGGACGAAGACCTGCCACCCGACAGCGCAGCCGCCCTCACCCGCCCCAGCACGAAAGCGGAGGCGCCGAAGACCGACAAGCAGAGCAGCAGCAGCGATACACTCATTCCCATTCCCCGGCGCCCCCCAGGGCAGCGGAAGGCCGCCCCGGTGCCCGACCCTTCAGCAGTCACATGATCTTCCCGCCCGCGAAATCCTTGCGGATCTGGTCGCGTTCAGCATCCGGCGCCGACACGAGGCCATATTCCGCCAGCGGGCCGTCCGGTCCGATCATCTGATCGCTCGTGAAGAAATCGACATATTCCTTGAGCCCCGGGACCACACCCAGATGGGCTTTCTTGACGTAGAAGAACAGCGGCCGCGATACCGGATAGGTGCCATCGGCGATCGTCTGGCCCGAGGGCACGATACCGCTGACGGTAGCGACCTTCAGCTTGTCGGCGTTGTTCTGGAAAAAATACAGGCCGAACACGCCGATGCCATGCTTGTTGGCATTGATGCGGGCCAAGGTCTCGGGATAGTCGCCATCGATATCGACTGCGGCGCCATCCTTGCGCACGGCAATGCATTTCTTCGCCTGCTGAGCGGCATCCGAGAATGCTGCCTTGATGACATCGGCCGCGCCGGAAGCCTTGCAGCCGGCAGCAAGCACCTTCTCTTCAAAAACTTCGCGCGTGCCATGCTTCTCGCCCGGAATATAGGCGGCGATTTCAAAATCCGGCAGCGATGGATTGATCTCAGACCACTTCTTATAAGGATTGGCGACGAGCTTGCCATCGACGACGACCTCGGCAGCAAGCGCCTTGTAGAGATCGACCGGTTCGAACCTGATATCCGGATTGCTTTTGTCGAAAGCAAAGACGATGCCGTCATAGCCGATCTTGACCTGCTGGATGTCAGCGACACCGGCAGCCTTGCAGGCTGCGACTTCGCTGTCCTTGATGGGACGCGACGAATTGGCGATGTCGATCGAATCCGTTCCCACACCCTTGCAGAATTCCTTCAGGCCGGCTCCGGAGCCGCCGGACTCGACCACCGGGGTCTTAAAGTTGGTGAAGGTCTCGCCGAAAGTTTCGGCCACGATCTTGGCATATGGGAATACGGTCGATGAACCGGCGATCTGAATTTGATCGCGAGCGGTTGCAGTGCCGGCAAGGGCAACCGATGCAACCAGCGCAAGAATGGATATTTTCAAAGCATTCACAACGAATCCCCCTGATGAGCTTTGAAGAGCGCCGAGGTGGAGGCCACATCCACTTTTTCAGCAGTCCATTCTTACTGGCGAAAACACCGCCCTTTTATGTCAGGCGAGTGAAACAATTATGACAGGCTATATGCCTGATATAATTTGGATAAATCGCCACCTAAACCGGGGCAGGTAGAGCTTGTCAGAAGCGAACCGTAAAGTCGGTTCCCTTTCCGACTTCCGACTTGACGATCAGTCTGGCGCGATGGCGGGTCAGAATGTGCTTGACGATGGCAAGCCCGAGACCGGTTCCCTTCTTGGACCGGCTATCCTCAACGTTAACGCGATAGAAGCGCTCGGTCAGGCGCGGCACATGTTCTGCGGGTATCCCCGGCCCCTTGTCCGAGACGACGACCTCGACGGCCTGGCCGGCACCGTTCAGCAGCGAAACCTCGACCGACTTGCCTTCCTGGCCGTATTTGCAGGCATTCTCGATCAGGTTTTCGAAGACCTGCACCAGCTCGTCGCGATCGCCCAATACTTCCACCTTGCCCGCCGGCAAATGCAGATTGATGCTGACATCGAGATCCCCGGCCAGCGGCAACAGGGAGTCGCGCACATGGCCGAGCAGGGGCACGAGATCTACCTTCTGATCCGGCGCGATATGCGACTTCAGCTCCAGGCGCGACAGCGACAGGAGGTCGTCGACCAGCCTGCTCATGCGCGTCGTCTGATCGAGCATGATGCCGAGGAAACGCTGCTGCGCCTTCGGATCGGCCTTGGCAGGTCCCTGAATCGTCTCGATGAAGCCTCGCAGCGACGCCAGCGGCGTGCGCAATTCGTGGCTGGCATTGGCGACGAAATCGGAGCGCATGCGGTCGATGTGGCGCAGCTCCGATATGTCGCGGAAGGAGAGCAGGAAGAGCGCATCTTCCTGTCTGTCGATCTCAGGCAGATCAATCGGCGCGATGCGCACGACATAGACCCGTTCCGAAGGCAGGCGCTCGGAATGCTCGATCTGGTTCGGCGTATTGGTCGCGATGGTCTCGCGCACCATGTCGAGCAGACCCGGCGAGCGCAGCTTGGAGGAAATATGTGCGCCGATCGGAAAGGCACCGAAGGCTTTTTCGACGGCCATGTTCTGCACCAGCACTGATGCCTCGCGGTCGATGATCAGCACTGGCATATCGAGTGCCGCCAGTCCAGCAAAGGCGGTGCGCAACAGGGCTTGCGCATCGACGGGCGGCGCCTCGGCCTGTGACGGCACCTCTACCCGCTCGACGAGCGGCGGGCGAAGCAGTGTGACGATCATGACAATCGCCCAGATCCAGAATACGGCGCCGGTATTGATGCCTTCGACCAGGGCGAGTGCGGCAATCAGCGTCGCCAGAACCAGGATGGCGCTCTCCTGCCGCAGCCGAACTGCCAACTTCCTGACAAATGACCATTCGTCTTCCAACTGCGCCGTCCTTCGCCTGCCATCATGGAACGCTGGATTCCGCGTCTTATCTGCGATTCATGACAGAAGTATTCGGCTCTATCCACAGAAGCCAGTAACTGACAAAAATAAATGTAGCCGGCAAAGGAGGGCAGCAGTAAAGGGCTTGAAACTATTGAACAAAAGCTCCAGTTTCCTGGCCAAGCTTTTTTGCCGCTGCCAGCGGTAGGGTTAACGCCGTGTAAACAGCCGAGGAGCCGACATATGGGGGAGAAGACAGAAAGCCGGGCAGTTGAGTTGGATATCCATGGCATCAAGCGCATATTCGATGTCGATGACCCCGTCCTGCCGAGCTGGGTCGAAGACGAGGCGCTGACCTCGGGCGGCTATCCCTACAAGAAGAAGCTGAAGGAAGACGAATATCTCGACGAGCTGAAAACGCTGCAGATCGAACTCATCAAGGTGCAGTTTTGGCTGCAGGCGACCGGCAAGCGAGTGATGGCGCTCTTCGAGGGGCGTGACGCGGCCGGCAAAGGCGGCTCGATCGCCGCAACCTCGGCCCATATGAACCCTCGTCTGGCGCGCGTGGTGGCGCTCACGAAGCCCACGGATCGCGAGGCCGGGCAATGGTATTTTCAGCGCTATGTCGCCCAGTTCCCGACGGCCGGCGAATTCGTGCTCTTCGACCGCTCCTGGTACAACCGCGCCGGCGTCGAGCCGGTCATGGGCTTCTGCACGCCGCAGCAATACGAGCAGTTCCTAAAGCAGGCCCCAAGGATGGAAAAGCTCATCGTCCAGGACGGCATCTACTTCTTCAAATTCTATCTCGATATCGGCCGGGAGATGCAGCTGAAGCGCTTCCACGACCGGCGCCACGATCCGCGCGCCGTCTGGAAACTTTCCTCGATGGATATCGCCGCCCTGCCGAAATGGAAGGACTATAGCGAGAAGCGCGACCGCATGCTGAAGGATACGCATACGGACCACGCACCCTGGACTGTCCTCCGCGCCAACGACAAGCGGCGCGCACGCCTAAATCTTATCCGTCACATTCTGCTGACGCTCGACTATGACGGCAAGGACAAGGAAGCCATCGGCAAGGTCGACGACAAGATTCTCGGCATGGGATCGGATATCCTTGCCTGACGAGGTCGAGGCATCGCCCCGGGGTTATTGCCCGGGCAGGACGCGGATGGCGTAGATATTGATGCCGCGGGCCTTGCCATCGACATCGCTGTTGATCATGAGGCGTCCCGAACCCGTCGGCGCCATGGCGCGATCGAACTTGACCTGGAACAACGAATCCGTTTTTTGCCGGCTGACGGTGAAACGGTGCCGGCCGCAACGACCGAGAGAACCGAAATCGCATTCCACGGTGATCTGCGTCGGCGCATCCGAGGTGGACTGCAATGTCAGCGCGACCGTCGAAGCCTTGCCGGCCATCTGCTGCAACACATTGACGGGCACCTCGACCGAGCCACTGCCGTCCGGACCGCTGCTAAGCGAGGTCAGCCTCACGGCCGGCCCTTCGTTTTCCGATACATTCTCGGCCTTCGATTGCGAGCCGGTCGTCACCTTCGGCGCGTCGGTGGGCTTCAATACCTCCAACCATTCCGCGGAGAAGCTGTTCTGCGGATCGATGGTCGCAAGGCCCGGATTGACCGGACCGCTATTGTCGTCCTGGTCCGAGGTATCGTCATCGTTGCTGTTGCCGCTGAAATCCTGCGAATCGACATGCGCCGGCGGATTGGGCACGCTCGTATCCCTCTGGGATGCAGACATGAGCAAGCCCGAGGTCTTGATCCACCAGGCACCGACGCCGAGGAAGGCCAGCAGAATGCAGAAGACGAGCAGGCGCGAGAAGAACTTGCGCGGCTTGCGGCGCACGGCCGCCCGCTCCGGCTTGAAATTCATCGACCGCGGCGGCGGCGCATCAGCCGTCGGACGCACATCACTGTCCGCCCCGAGATGATCGGCGGGGCCGGCGCGCATATCGCCGAAATCGTCTTCACGTGCAGCCAGCTCGGTCGAGGTCGGCTCGGGCGGAACGGCCGGGCCTGCCGACGTTGGCGGATCGCGTGTTTCTCCGCGCACGCTCATGACGGGCTCCTGCGGTCGTGCCGCTACCTGCCTTGCATCGGACCTGGGTACGGAAGGAGAAACATGCGGAGCATCCAGCTCCGGTGAAACCGGCATCGCCTGCATGGGGCGGGCGCGTTCATCGGCCTCAATCTCGCGGATCGTCGCCTCCAGACGCTGACGCTGGGCGGCAATGACGTTGATATCGGTAATGTCCTGCTTGCGAAGGCCGGCTTCCAGAGCCTGACGCGCCGATTGATAGATGCGAGCGCGAATTTCCGGATTGGCGCGATCAGACCGATCCAAGGCGCTTCTGATAGCCGTTTCTAATCCGCTCACATCCGATCCTTTACGCTCACTCGCAACATACGCGCATACTCTACCGATAAGGCAGCCATATTTTCATCAATCGTTAACCGGATTCGGTAACGCCCCGTTCTGCAATACGCAAGCCTCCGCCTTGGGTTAAGGGCACTCGGGCGGGGATAAACAGCAAAGACGACGCAAATGGGGTGGAGGTGAGGCAGTAGGCGGTGGGCAGTGGGCAGTGGGCAGTGGGCAGTGGGCGAAGGTATCGGACCGGGGCGGTCAAGCGCTATTACTGTTGCCTGTTGCCTACTGCCTACTGCCTTTCCCTGCCTCTTTCACCATCTTCCCCTCTCGATAGACATCTGCTATCCCCTTTGACGTTTTCGTAAACGTCAAAAAGGATGATGTTCATGGCCCTCCCCTCCATCCTGACCGAGCACCTGCGCCTGCCGGTTGTGGCTTCGCCGCTTTTCATCATCTCGCACCCCGCCTTGACGCTCGCGCAATGCAAGGCCGGCGTCGTCGGCTCCTTTCCGGCGCTGAATGCACGCCCGGAAAGCCAGCTCGACGAATGGCTTGCCATGATCACAGAGGACCTTGCCGCACACAATGCCGCAAATCCGGACCGTCCGGCAGCTCCATTTGCGGTCAATCAGATCGTCCATACGTCGAACAAACGCCTCGAGCACGATCTGATGCTTTGCGTGAAATACAAGGTGCCGATCGTCATATCCTCGCTCGGCGCCGTACCCGAGGTGAACGCCGCCGTGCATTCCTATGGTGGCATCGTACTGCATGACATCATCAACAACCGCCATGCCAATTCGGCGATCCGCAAGGGTGCGGACGGGCTGATTGCGGTTGCTGCCGGCGCCGGCGGCCATGCCGGCCAGCTTTCACCCTTCGCGCTAGTGCAGGAAATCCGCGAATGGTTCGATGGGCCGCTGCTCCTGGCCGGCGCCATCGCCACGGGCGGCGCGATCCTGGCGGCGCAGGCTGCTGGAGCTGATCTTGCCTATATCGGCTCGCCGTTCATCGCGACGGAGGAGGCCTGTGCGGTTGACGCCTACAAGCAGGCGATCGTCGAAGGTTCCGCCGCCGATATCGTCTATTCCAATTATTTCACCGGCGTTCACGGCAATTATCTGAAGCCCTCCATTCGCGCAGCCGGCCTCGATCCGGACAATTTGCCCGAGGCCGATCCTTCCAAGATGGATTTCGAGGCCGCCACGACCGGCGTGAAGGCCTGGAAGGATATCTGGGGGTCCGGCCAGGGTATCGGCGCCGTCAAATCCATCCAGCCCGTATCCGCCCTCGTCGACAGGCTTGAGAGAGAATACCGACTGGCACGCGCCCGACTGGCACTTTGATCGGACGCGAAAGGCGGTATTTTTTCACAAGCATCTCGCTTTTTTGCCAATTGGCAATTTGAGCGCTTGAAATCTCGCCACATAGACTGTATCAGCGCCATGCAAATCGCGGGGCCGAACCGAATGCTCCGCAGAATGCCGCTTTAGCTCAGTCGGTAGAGCACATCATTCGTAATGATGGGGTCACGTGTTCGAGTCACGTAAGCGGCACCATTTATCCCGTCTACTGCCCGAATATCCTCAGCTCCATTCCAGGCATCGCCAATCCTCAGCAAGTTCGCCCGCGCTGTCGACCAATTTGCCGCGAGAATTATCGATCCTGGCGTGATTGGTCAGCGCCCCACTCAGGCGCGATTTTGCTGATATCGCAGGCGTGCGGGCGAAGATTGATCACATATGCCTCAAAGCGGCCGGCGGATTAAGAAAGTTAAATGCGCGCCCAGTGGCAAAAGGGCCAAAACAGCCTCTGCCTTGACGGAGTCTGCTATCATGAACATCGTGCCGCACTTCTCTCCCATCCGCGTCATTCGCAACGGTTCCGGTGAAGCGAAGTCCGTAGGCACCGCCGAGGAAGTCTGGAAGACGCTTCTCGATGACTGGCCTTCGGAGGAAGGCGACTGCTTTCTGTCGGCACTGCTCATCTGCATCGACGTCCAGCGCGGCTGGCGAGCGCCTGAGGAAGCGCGCGTCGCCTTCATTGCCGCAGCGGCCGAAGCGGGAGTTCCCTTGCTGTCGTGACGGCGCGGATCCGGCCGACGGGGCTGCGGAACATTCCAGCCAACGGCACGTTGACCGCGGAAGGAGAAACCTCATGGCCCAATGGTGGAGCAAACCCGTAATCGTCGAGACCCGCAAAACGGGCGACCGGCTGGTGATATCGAATGCGGAACGCGCCATGGAATACATGGCGAAGGAGTGGCCGACGCTCGAGGACGGGCAAGCCTACAGGACCGCCAGAAAAGCGCTGCTGGACGCGCATGAGGGTAAGCTTGACGCGGAGAAAGCCAGGGAGGCCTTCATCGCGGCTTTGCAGGAAGGCGACATCTTTATTTTCGAGGATTGAGCCTGCATCGGTCCATGATCGGCCGGTGTTCAAATGCAGGCGGGAAGCTCCTCGCCAATAGGCCGGCCGCTGCAATCATCTCACGTCAGGCGCCGAACGGCAGCGGCCTTATTGAGCCCGCATCGGCGACGGGGTGCCTGCCGGCCATAGGCCATGACACCCAAAGCGCGGCGCGATCTTTCAGATTCGCTTTTCGCGCTTCAGATCTTTGATTTTGTGCATGTCATTGTCGCAAAACCGCTGCGCATTTTTACGCGACATGCTTCAAAGCCGCTTCAGCGAGAACGAAAAATGCCCGTGGGATTCCAAGGTCATGTATTCGAACTGCCAATGGAAATCCTTGCAGAACTTGGTGCAGGCTTCGACCACGCCATATGGAATGGCATCGACGACATTGCCGGTGCAGAAGTCGTGGCCGGCAATGCGGCCGTCCTGCTTGACCTTGAAGTGGCTGATCTGCAGCTCCTCCAGAGTCGTCTCGTAGCTGTGATTGGTGTCGACGTAGACCCAATCGAAAAAGCTGTTGGGAAATTCCGAAAGCCGGACGGTGGAGTAGCCCTGAACGATGCGCAGGCGGCCTTGATCCAATGCGCCGCGGAATTTTGACCTGATCTGCTCCAGGCCCTCCTGATAGCGGGGCGTATCCCACGCGTCGATCAGGTAAAGCTCTCGCGGCGCGTTCTTTTCAAATATCTCGGCGGTGAAATCGCCGAAAGCCGCGCCGATCTCGGCGCAGACGCCGCCATGCGGCAGGCGGTGCAGCAGCTCGCCGCGATCGGGCAGCAGCCGGGCATTTTCCATGTGATGCAGGCCGAGCTGCGTATGCGGCATGCCGCTCTTGTACTGAAATCTCGAGTCGCGCGTTTGCATTTGGCAGCGGATACCTTCGATATTGGCTGAAGGGCAGATCGCATGGACGACCTGCTTCTGGACCGTGGGTGCTGTAAGTCTTGGCATTCATGGCTTGCGTCAGGCATTCGAGCCGATCGCAAATGCCGGCCCGCGAGACGGCCCCCTCTTTCGAAACGCTCCATCGACGGCTGTAAATGGGTCGGCCGCCGGCAACGAAACAGCTTTCGCGCGCAATCCGTTGAATGCATGCGATTAGCACAACCAAAGATTCAGCTTTTGGTGGTTCCGTGCGCCTTAGGATCATATTCTGGGGATGCATCATGAAAATTGCCGTTGGCGTGGCGACATGCGGTCGCAAGGCGATTCTGGGGGCGATGATCGAGAGGCTTGCCGGACAGGCGCGCAAGCCGGATCATCTCTTCCTGTGCCCGGTCAAGAGTGACGACATCGACACGGAACGCTTAGGTTCTGCGCCTTTTCCGGTGACGATCGTCTCCTCACCGCAGGGAAGCTGCCCGCAGCGCAATGCCATCATCGATGCGGCCGTCGGCATGGATGTGGTCGTATTCTTCGATGACGATTTCTTCCCGGCAACCAACTATCTCGCCGAAACGGAAGCCCTGTTCGAGGCGGATGAGGAGATCGTCGTGGCGACCGGCGAAGTCGTCCGCGACGGTATCCTTGGACCGGGCCTGACGGCGGACGAGGCGGACGCGGCGCTCGCAGCCGATGCCATTCCCTTTCCGGCGCCAACGATCGAGGACACGCACAACGCCTATGGCTGCAATATGATTTTCCGCCGGAAGCAGATGCTCGCAAACGGCATCTATTTCGACGAGGATCTGCCGCTCTATGCCTGGCAGGAGGATGTGGATCTGTGCCGGCGGCTGCGTCCTTTCGGCAAGATCGTCAAGTTCAATCGCCTGCGCGGCGTCCATCTCGGGGTCAAGGCCGGGCGCACATCGGGCCTGCGCCTCGGATACTCCCAGGTCGCCAATCCGCTCTATCTCGTCAAGAAGCGCTCGGTCTCGCTGAAATGGGCGCTGAAGCTGATGGGCGGCAATATCGCCTCGAATGTTGTCGGCTCCGTCAACCCACCGCCCTATATCGACCGGCGCGGCCGCCTGCAGGGCAATCTCCTCGCGGTCGGCCATCTGCTGAGCGGATCGCTCGATCCCAAATACATCAATCGGATGTGAACGCCGCGATCCGGCAAGAATCTCATGCGCGATAAAAATTGAAGTTCGGCGTTCGGATGAACCTGTTCCGTGGTAATGGTTGAAACCGGCCGCACATCCGGTGGCGTCCGTTATTCTCCATCCGTATTGAACATCGCTTCAAGGACATCTCCATGATTCACGTACTCGCCATCCTCACCGCCCATCCCGGCAAGCGCGCCGAAGTGCTCGAAGCGTTCCAAGCGAATGTTCCGGCCGTCCACGCCGAAGACGGCTGCATCGAATATACCGCCGTCGTGGATGTCGAAGGGGCCGATCCGGCCTTTGGGCCTGACACCTTCGTCGTGGTCGAGAAATGGGAAAGCCTGGCGGCGCTGAGGGCGCATGCCGCTTCCGCGCATATGGCCGCCTACGGCGAGAAGGTGAAGCATCTGATGGCCGATCGCGCCGTTCACGTCCTGAACCCGGCGTGAACCTGTCGCTGCCGGACAGCTTCTGATGTCATCATGAAACGGCGCCCCGGAGGCGCCGTTTTGCCAGCGGCCAGGCCGTCAATTGTGCGAGAAGTGCGGCTGGCTGTAATAGCGCCAGTGGCCACCGCCGCCGTGCCATCCGCGATGGCCGCCGGCATACCAGCCGTGATGGTATCCGCGCCCGCCATACCAACCGTGGTGGTGGCGATAGCCGCCATAGCCGCCGAAAACACCGAATACCCCTAAGGGGTAGTAGGGCTGGTAATAACCGTAATAGGGTCGATCATAGCCATAATACGGCGCGTAATAGCCGTAATATGGGCGATAGTAGTGATGGCGGTAATAGTAGTGGTGATGATAATACCGATGGACGAACACCCGATGGTGGTGCCCATGGTGATGGGGACGCGCCTCGGCATAGGTTGCCGGCAACACGACCATACCTAGCGCAACCAGCGCTGTTGCCAGAATTTTCATTTCCAGCCTCCTTCAATGCCGGACGTAAACGCTACTCGTATTACTCGCGTCCTCCGGACGATATAGTAAACGCAACAGCGCCTTCGAAAGTTCCGTTATCCCTTGGAGAGCAGGCGTTTTCGCGACATCGCCATAGGTCCGCCGAAGCACGATCACGCGCTTGCCGGCTGAGGGTTTCAACCGGTATCGTCAAGACGGAATGAGGAGTGGGGCAGTCGCAAAAGCGGCGCCCCAGGGCGCCGCTTTCATACCTGCCTACGGCCATCAGGCATGCGAGAAATGCGGCTTGCTGTGCCAGCGATGATGGCGATGTCCATGCCGCCATCCCTCATGGCGATGCCAGCCATGATGATGAGGGCGATAGTCGCGATGGTGATGTTGATGCCAGCGGTGGTGGTGATGATCACGCGCCTCGGCATAGGTAGCGGGTAGAACAATAATGCCTAATGCGACGAGCGCAGTTGCAAGAATTTTCATCTATGGTCTCTCCTTGGGTGCCGAACGAGCCCCCCGGCTGCGTACGCCCGGACTAACCTAACCCACCTAAACGCGAATATGCCACGTTTGTTCCGCTACCCGCGGGACGACAGCCGCTTTCGTGCCGTACCCATCTCTCCAACCAGTTCACCAACCGCCTGCTGGATCAACCGGCAGGCTTCCACCGAGGCTTTGCGGCCGTTATGGGCGAGATGATAGGACAGCGGCAATATCTCATCCGGATCGACGATGCGGACCTTGTCGGCAATCGGAATGGCGCTGACGCGGCCGAGAAACGAGACGTAGCCGTGATTGGCGACGAGGTCGACGATGACGGGCAGCGAGTCGGCCGAGGTAATGTCGCGGCCGCGAAACCGGCGGCGGTCGCGGCTGTCATAGCCGAAGGCCGTCGCGGCATTGCCGATACCGGTCCGGGGGCTCGGCACGCAGAGCGGATGATTTTCGACGAGCGCGGCGAATGTCTGCTCCGTGCTGTCGGGCGGGGCGATGGCCACCATGTCCGTGGCGATCAGTTCCACATGTTCGAAGGCATCGAGGCCGAAGACGGAATCGACGATGGCGACATCGATACGGCCTGATCGAAGCGCCTCGCGCAGATCATCGGCCGTCATCAGCATTAGCGACAGCATGTTGCGGTTGCCGCCGATGTTCCAGCGCGACACCAGGCTTGCAAGCGAGCGGGCGACCCAGCTTTCCGAACCGGTTGGAATGATCGAGCCGATGCGGACCGCGCGTGCAGTGCGCTGAAAGCGCTCGTCCGCCGCCGCCTTCATCTCGTCCCAGGCCTGCGCAATGGCGGAGAGAATGGCGTGAACCTGCTGTCCGGCCTCCGTCAGCATGGAGCCTTGCGCCTGCCGCGCGAACAGGCGGCAGCCGAACAATTCCTCCAGATTGGCGATCTGCAAGGAGAGCTGCGGCTGGCCAAGACGCAGGCGGCGGGCCGCACGATTGATGCTGCCCTGATCGGCAACCTCCAGAAAGCGTTCTATGGTGGCGATCTTCAGCGGCAGGCGCGCGGCCCATTGGTCATAGTCCCCGGGCGCCGGCGGCTCCTTCACCAGGGCGGAAAGCTGACGCATGCTCGCGAGAATAGGTTGCAGGCCCTTTTGAACCTTCGAACTCGCCAGAAGGGTTGCAAGCTCGCCGGAGGCGCGCTCGACAAGCTTCATGGCCAGCTCGGTCTCGAGCCGACGCAACGCGCTTGAGACGGTCGAAGCGGAAAAAGACAGCCGCCGCGCGGTCTCCCTCACCGAGCCGATGGAGAACACCATATCGGCTATGAACAATGCGCCGAGATACAAATCAGATCTCCTCAGCCGCCGCGCGCATCCTGGCTCGACCGCAGCAATATCAACAATATCCCGACGATATGCCGTGTTCTCGAAAAAAGATATCCCTAAGCCGAAAAGCGACGGCTATCGTTTCCTTGCCGCCTTACCGATCCAGCCGCAAAAATGAGATCGGAACAGCGCCAAACGGGTAAGGGGAACAAAAACAAACGCACTTGCCCCCGAAAAAAGAAATCCAATTTCGCGCGAATGTCGAGTACGCTCGTCATAATCGCGCGACTGCAACGGGAATCCAAAGCACATCGACTTTTCCGCGATGAGCGCTACCTGCCCGAAGCGGCCACGAATTCGCCTGTGGGCTGACCGCCCGCTCCAAGCCTGCCTGTCCGGACTGCGGCCCTTCAAGGCGGCGCGGGCAAGCAGAAGAACGATTTAACGGGGTACAAAGGGAAACATCATGTTCAAGAAGCTTGCACTTGCCGCCACGCTGACGGCTCTCCTTGCCAGTGGCGCCAGCGCCGCCGACGTCGTCGTCTCCTCGAAGATCGACACCGAAGGCACGCTGCTCGGCAACATCATCCTCGCGGCGCTCAATGCCAACGGCATCAAGGCGCAGGATCGCATCGCGCTCGGCACGACGCCGGTCGTGCGCAAGGCGATTACCGCGGGCGAAATCGACATCTATGCCGAATATACCGGCAATGCCGGCTTCTTCTTCAACAAGGCCGACGATGCGGCCTGGAAGAACCTGCAGCAGGGCTACGATCTGGCCAAGAAGCTGGATTATGACGCCAACAAAATCGTCTGGCTGACGCCCTCGCCCGCCAACAACACCTGGGCGATCGCTGTGCGCAGTGACGTCGCCGGCCCGGCCAAGCTGAAAACCATGTCGGACTTCGGCAAGTGGGTTGCTGGCGGCGGTTCTGTGAAGATCGCAGCCTCTTCTGAATTCGTCAATTCGCCGGCAGCCCTGCCGGCCTTCGAAACCACCTATAGCTTCAAATTGAAGCCGGATCAGGAAGTGGTGCTTTCGGGCGGCGATACTGCGGCGACGATCAAGGCTGCTGCCGACCAAACCAACGGCGTCAACACGGCGATGGTCTATGGCACCGACGGCGCCATCGAAGCCGCCGAACTGACCGTGCTCGAGGACGACAAGAGCGTGCAGCCGGTCTATGCGCCGACGCCGATCATCCGCGAGGCTGTGCTGAAGGCCAATCCGAAGATCGAAGAGGTTCTGGCTCCGATCTTCAAGGGTCTGACCGCCGACGTGCTGCGCAAGCTCAACGGCCGCATCCAGGTCGATGGCGAGCCGGCCAAGGCTGTTGCCGAATCCTACCTCAAGGATAATGGCTTCCTGAAATAAGGCATTGACGCTGCTCTCGAGCATGATGCCGAAAAGTGTCAACGGTTTTCGGACGACATCATGCTCTACTCCTCTGGTTTCGGAGCGGATTCAGATTTTAGGTCTAGCAGACCTAAAATCATCCGTTCCGGCGGCTCCATTTTAATAAGGTGGAGCCGCGGGGTCTCAATTGGGCATGATCTTGTCCGAACCCGCCTTGAATTCTGGGCTCATGTGCTGACGGAGCTTGCCTGATGGAAGATGCGCTAGCGGTCCGCAGAGTGGACCGTCTCGGAGTGGTATTGGTGGCCGGCGGCGTGCTGGCAACGGCCTGGATGCCGTTCATCATCGTCAAGGCAAACCGCATCGCCGCCGGCAAGCCACAACTGCTGACGCAGCTTCTTGCCCAGCCGTCCGCCCTATGCCTGCTGGTCCTTCTGGCCGCAGCCGCGCTCGCCGCGCTTTTCCTGCGCAACCAGGTCATTCGCCTCGGGATCGCAACACTCGCGATCGCCATGCTGATCGTAACCCTCGGACTGGTTTCGACGGCCGCAACGCCTGCGGGCAGCACCGTGGCACGTATTACGCCCGGCGGCTGCTTCTGGGTGCTGCTCGCCGTCGTGGGATTGATGATTTCGGACGCGCTGGTCAAGCTGCGGCTGACACCCTGGTTGCGGGTCGGGGCGCTGGCTGTTTATGCAGCGCTGCTTGCCGTCGTCCTGCGCTCCGGCCTGCTCAACAATCTCTCGATCATGAAGGAATACGCCAACAATGCCGACAAATTCTGGCATGAGGCGCTTAACCATGTCTTCCTGTCTCTGGGCTCGGTCGCCATCGCCATCGTGCTGGCGCTGCCGCTCGGCATCTTCTGCTATTGGCAACCTGGCATCCGCGCCGTGGTGCTGCGAGCGCTGAGCCTGGTGCAGACCATCCCCAGCCTTGCCCTATTCGGCATTCTCATGCTGCCGCTCGGCTATATCGCCGCGACCGTGCCTTTCGCCGCCGAGATCGGCGTCAAAGGCATTGGCGTGGCACCGGCGCTGGTAGCGCTCGTCATCTATTCCCTGCTGCCGATCGTCGCCAATACGGTCGTCGGCCTTGCCGGCGTCGACCCTTCCGTGCGAGATTCCGCCGCCGGCATGGGCCTGACGCGCCGGCAGATCCTCACCGGCATCGACCTGCCGCTCGCCTTCCCCGTCATCCTCACGGGCATCCGCATCGTGCTGGTACAGGCAATCGGCCTCGTCACCGTGGCGGCGCTGATCGGCGGCGGCGGCTTCGGTCTTTTCATCTTCCAGGGCATCGGCCAGACGGCCAATGACCTCGTGCTGCTCGGCGCCGTGCCGACGGTCTTTCTCGCCTTCTCATCGGCCGTCATCCTCGATGCGGTCATCGACAGCATCCGGGGACAACGCGTATGACCAGCATGATCGAGCTCAAGGGCGTCACCAAGCGGTATGGCAACGCAACGGTCGTCGACAATGTCAGCATGAGCATGGAGAAGGGCACAATCACCGTCATCGTCGGCACCTCCGGCTCCGGCAAATCGACGCTGATGCGCATGATCAACCGGCTGGTGCCGATATCGGGGGGCCACATCTCCGTTGCCGGCGAGGACATCATGAATGTGCCGGCGACCGAGCTTCGCCGCCGTATCGGCTATGCCATTCAGGGGCACGGGCTCTTTCCGCATCGCACCGTTGCGCAGAATATTGCTACCGTCCCCGAGCTGCTCGGCTGGGAAAAGACGCGCATCGACGGCCGTGTCGAAGAGCTCCTCAATCTTTTCCATCTCGACCCCGGCACCTTTGCCGGCAAATATCCAAGCCAGCTTTCCGGTGGCCAGCAACAGCGCGTCGGCGTCGCACGCGCGCTTGCAGCGGAACCGGAATTGCTGCTGATGGACGAGCCCTTCGGCGCACTCGACCCGGTCATCCGCGGCAAGGCGCAGGACGACCTGCTCGCCATCCAGAAGCAGTTCGGCACGACCATCGTCCTCGTCACCCACGATATGGACGAGGCCTTTCATCTCGGCGACCAGATCGCCGTCATGAGCGGCGGCAAGCTGCTGCAATGTTCCGAGCCCGAGAAGATCCTGACCGAGCCGGCCGATCCCTTCGTGCAGCAGCTGACCGGCACATCCGATCGTGCCTTGAAGCTGATGTCCCTGCTGCCGCTGAAGGAAAGCATGCAGCCGCCGCGGCCGGGCCTAGGCTACAGCCTGCCGCAAACCCTCAATCTTCGCGACGCTTTGGCCGAACTGATCTGGCAGGGCAAGGACGAGGCGACGGTCGAGGACGAGCGCAAAGTGCCCGTCGGCTCGATCTCGATCCAGCACCTGATCGAGCTGGGCCGCAAAGCATGAGATTTCTCGCCGCCAATCTCTTTCGCCTCCTGGCTCTGGCGCTGCTGCTGGTGATGCTCTTCCGTCCGGAATGGCTGATACCTGTTCTGGCACCGCTGACCAAATTCGGGGCGTCTCCGATCTATACGCAGAACAGCCTGCCGAGCCTGGCGCTCAGCCATCTCGAGCTGATCCTTGTCTCGATCGCCGCAAGCGGGATCCTGGCCGTGCTTGGCGGCATCTTCGTCACGCGGCCGATCGGCGCCGACTTCCTGCCGCTGTCGCGAGCGATCGCCAATGCCGGCCAGACCTTCCCGCCGGTTGCCGTGCTGGCGCTTGCGATCTCAACCACCGGCTTCGGCGCCGTCCCGACATTCATCGCGCTGTTTCTCTACGCGCTGCTGCCGATCTTCGAGAACACGGTCGCAGGCTTGCAGCAGGTACCCGCCTCGGTGCTCGAGGCCGCCGACGGCATGGGCATGAGCGGCTGGCAGCGGCTCTTCCGCGTCGAGCTGCCGCTCGCCCTGCCGCTCATCATCGAAGGGCTGAAAATCGCGACCGTGATCAATATCGGTACGGCGACAATCGGCTCCACCGTCGCCGCCAAGGGGCTGGGTGAAGTCATCATCGCCGGGCTCATCAACGACAACACCGCCTTCATCTTGCAGGGCGGCCTGATCGTCGGCCTCATGGCGGTGCTGATCTATGACGGCATGGAGATGATCGAGCGGTCGGTCACCAGCAAGATCGGCCTTCAACCTCATTGAGGTCGACGCCGATCACAGCTCCCCATCCTTGCCCTCGCCTGACGGCAAGGATGCGCCCGGCAGATAAAGCAGGACCGGCCTGATTTCGTAGATGGCTGTCGGATTGGCGCGGCGCAACTCGCGCGCGGCCTCCACCGCGCCCTCAATCGTCGGAAAATCGACGACGTAGAAGCCCAGCAGTTGCTCCTTGGTTTCTGCAAACGGTCCATCGATCACCATTCCCGCACCCTTCCCCCGCAAAGTGACGGCGTTTTGGGTCGATCCGAGACGCGCAGCCGGCCCCAGCGATTTCTGCGCGACCATGCGGTCATTGATCTCCAAAAGCTCCTTCATGAGCGCGGTATCCTCCTCCTTGCTCCAGGATTCGACGATACTTTCCTCGTGATAGGCCAGAATGGCGTAGTACATGGTTTCTCCCCCTTGAGCCCTATACGTGAGCGCCGGGGAGTTAAGCAGACCGATCGCAATCCGGGAACCCCGGATCTATGCTCGGCTGAAGATATGGCGAATTTCCCCATGCTTGCCTTCACTGGCTGCCGATGGCATTGGCTGCAATGATATGTTCCGACGATTTATGGAGGCACCGATGGCCAAGATGATTCACTCGATGATCCGCGTGCTGGACGAGGCGCGCTCGATCGAATTCTACGACAAGGCTTTCGGCCTGAAGGTTGCCGACCGTATTGCCTTCGAGACCTTTACCCTGGTCTATCTCAGCAATGCCGAGACCGGCTTCGAGCTGGAATTGACCATCAATCAGGGCCGCATCGAGCCTTATGCGCAAGGGGATGCCTACGGCCATCTCGCGGTTTCAGTTTCGGAACTGAAGGACGAGCATGCGCGTATGACCAAACTCGGGCTCAACCCCGGCAAGATCATCGAACTCAATCGTGATGGGAAGCTTTTTGCATTGCTGTTCTTCGTCACCGACCCCGATGGTTACACGATCGAGGTGGTGCAAAGGCTTGGGCGGTTCAACTAGCCCAAACAGGGAGCAAGCCCCGCATCGGCGGGGCATCCGGCAGTTCCGCCAGCGCGCTCACATCCAATAGGGCGGCACGCCAAAATAATCGTGGCTCTTGTGGCCATGATTCTTATGGTCGTGGTCGTCCTTGGCAGCGAAGCGGCACGCCTTTTCGATGTCATTCTTGGTCATGCTGACGCGATAGCCATCAATGTGGGCATCGTAGCGCAACTTCTCCCACGGCAGCCGGTAGTGCTCCTGGCCGATGCCGAAGAAACCGCCGAAGCTCAGAATGACGAAAGCGATGCGTCCATCACTTTTTTCCAGCATCAGCCGCTCGATATGACCAATCTGTTTGCCGTCCGAGCCGTACACTCTCGACCCTTCGACGCGATCGCAGGCGACCAGCATCGACATGTCCTTGATGTAAAGGTCACGACCCGAAAAATCGGCACTCTCTTTATGCATATGCGCACCTCCTTTTGGATACGCGTCACATAAACTATGGAGCGTCCGATCTGCTCTTTGGGGCAGCACGATGCTCCGATGGGTTTAAACCCATGGCGCTATTAACGCTCCGTTGTCATAAAAGTTCCAGTACTTTTTTCAAGATTGTAAAAAAACGTGAGCGCAAGACGATTATTGACGTTTACGTCAAGGTTATTGTAGCGTCGGTTTCGCTCCAATGATTTAGTTGAGAGCAAAGACTGCGGCGATGTGAAAAGCGGGAGACTTTTTGATCGTCCAATGACACTCTGCATAGCCGCCGCATATGACGGCGGGGCGTGGTGATGGTGCGTAGAGGAGGAAATGCGCATGAATTCAGTCTCCGCTCCTTCGGATAGACCGCAGGTCAAGAAAATATGGCTCGCCTCCTATCCGGATATCGTACCGGCGGAGCTGCCGCCGCTGGAACATGCATCGCTCGCCGAACTGCTGGAGGAAAGCTGCGCGCGCTATGCCGACAGACCCGCCTTCACCAGCATGGGCAAATCCATCACCTATCGCGATCTCGATCTGCAGACGCGCAAGATTGCCGCCTGGTTGCAGAGCCTCGGCCTGCAGAAGGGTGATCGCGTTGCCGTCATGATGCCGAACGTGCTGCAAAATCCGATCGCAGTTTATGGCATTCTTCGTGCCGGGCTCGTCGTCGTCAACGTCAACCCGCTCTACACGCCACGCGAACTCGAACATCAGCTGCGCGATTGCGGCGCCAAGGCGATCTTCGTTCTGGAAAACTTCGCCCATACGGTCGAGCAGGTTCTGGCCCATACGGATGTGCGCCATGTCGTCGTCACCGCGCTCGGCGACATGCTCGGCGCCAAGGGTCACATTGTCAACTTCATCGTCCGTAAAGTGAAGAAGCTGGTTCCAGCCTGGTCCATTCCCGGCCATCGCAGTTTCAAGAGCGTGATCGCCGAGGGCTCGCGTCTGCCCCTGAAGCTATCGGAACTGACCGGCAGCGACATCGCATTTCTGCAATATACCGGCGGCACGACCGGCGTCGCCAAGGGCGCGATCCTTACCCATGCCAATCTGCTCGCCAACCAGCTGCAATTGCTGCTCTGGCTCCAATCCGCCTATATCAACAAGCCGCGCCCGGAGCAGCTGACCTTTGTCTGCGCCTTGCCGCTCTATCATATCTTTGCGCTGACGGTGAATTCGCTGATGGGCATGTCGCTCGGCGGCCATAATGTGCTGATCGCCAATCCACGCGACATACCGGCCTTCATCAAGGAGCTCGGTAAATACAAGTTCGACATGTTCCCCGGCCTGAACACGCTATTCAACGCGCTGATGAACAATCCGGAGTTTAGCAAACTCGACCTGTCCAATACCGCAACGCTTGCTGGCGGCATGGCGGTTCAGCGGCCAGTCGCCGAACGGTGGCAGAAGATGACGGGCGCCTGGATCACGGAGGGCTACGGCCTTTCCGAGACGTCGCCGGTTGCCAGCGCCAATCGTTTCGACAGCCCGGAATTTACCGGCACGATCGGCCTGCCGATTACAGGCACCGATTTCGATATTCGCGACGAGAACGGCAATTCCCTGCCGCTCGGCGAAGTCGGCGAAATCTGCATTCGCGGGCCACAGGTCATGGCGGGCTACTGGAAGCAGCCGGCAGAGACCGCGCGCGTCATGACGCCGGACGGCTTCTTCCGCAGCGGCGACATGGGCTTCATGGACGAGCGCGGCTACACCAAGATCGTCGATCGCAAGAAGGACATGATCCTGGTCTCGGGCTTCAACGTCTATCCGAACGAGATCGAGGAAGTCGCCGTCATGCATCCGGGCGTTCTTGAGGCCGCAGCAATCGGCGTGCCCGACCCGCATTCCGGTGAAGCGGTGAAGCTCTTCATCGTCAAGAAGGATCCGGCTTTGACGGAGGCCGACGTCAAGGCTCATTGCGCGGAAAACCTTACCAACTACAAGCGTCCGCGCTTCATTGAATTCCGCACCGAACTGCCGAAATCGAATGTCGGCAAGATCCTGCGCAAGGAGTTGCGCGGCTGACATAATTCGATGTCATTCAGGAAGCCGCTCGTGCTTTTTCACGAGCGGCTTTTTTCGTTTTGGGCGATAGGTGAACTTGATTTACGCCCTACATAGGGAATAGTTTTCGCGACCAATCTCAAAGCGCTTGGCCCGGTTTTGAAGGCCAGCAGCGCGAACCGCAAGGAGCCTCCCATGAACGCCCTCGTCGACCAACTGAAGAGCACCGCATCGGCAACGAAGGCCACGGATATTCGCGCCGCCTTCGCCGCCGATCCGAAACGCTTTTCCCGCTTCAGCGCCTCGTTCGACGATCTGTTGATGGATTACTCCAAGACGGCTGTTAACGACGATATCCTCGCCCTGCTCGAGAAGCTCGCAGCCGAGGGCGGCGTTGCCGCCAAGCGCGAGGAAATGTTCTCCGGCGTAGCGATCAACTTCACCGAAAATCGCGCCGTTCTGCACACTGCGCTGCGCAACCGCTCGAACAAGCCGGTGCTCGTCGATGGCAAGGATGTCATGCCTGATGTCAACGCGGTTCTGGCCGCCATGGGCAAGTTTGCCGACGGCATCCGCTCGGGCGCACTCAAGGGCTCCACGGGCAAGGCGATCACCGATGTCATCAATATCGGCATCGGCGGCTCCGATCTCGGGCCGGTCATGGCAACGCTGGCGCTCGCCCCCTACCACGACGGCCCACGCTCGCATTTCATCTCCAACATCGACGGCGCCCATATCGCCGATATCCTGAAGCTCGTTAAGCCGGAAACGACGCTCTTCATCGTTGCTTCGAAGACCTTCACGACCATCGAGACGATGACGAACGCCCAGACGGCGCGCAAGTTCATCGCCGACGCGCTCGGCGAAGCTGCCGTGCAGCATCACTTCGCCGCCGTTTCGACGGCGCTCGATAAGGTCGCCGCCTTCGGTATCGACAGTGAACGCGTCTTTGGCTTCTGGGATTGGGTTGGCGGCCGCTATTCGATCTGGTCGGCGATCGGCCTGCCGCTGATGATCGCGATCGGCCCGGAAAACTTCGGCAAATTCCTCGATGGCGCGCATGCGATGGACAACCATTTCCGCCAGGCGCCATTCAAGGAAAACCTGCCGATGCTGCTCGGCCTTATCGGCTTCTATCACCGCAACGTGCTCGGCTATCCGACGCGTGCGATCCTGCCCTATGACCAGCGTCTCTCGCGCTTCCCGGCCTATCTGCAGCAGCTGGATATGGAATCGAACGGCAAGGGTGTCACCATCGACGGCACGCCGGTCGAAGGCAATTCCGGCCCGGTCGTCTGGGGCGAGCCCGGCACCAACGGCCAGCACGCCTTCTATCAGCTCATCCATCAGGGTACGAGCATCATCCCGGCCGAATTCATGATCGCCGCCAACGGCTTCGAGCCGGAGCTGCGCCACCAGCACGACCTGCTGATGGCCAACTGCCTGGCACAGTCGGAAGCGCTGATGAAGGGCCGCACCTTCGAGGAAGCCAAGGCTCAGCTCACCTCCAAGGGCATGGACGACAAGAAGGCTGATTTCATCGCGCCGCACCGCGTCTTCACCGGCAACCGCCCGTCGATCACCTTCGTCTATGACAAGCTGACGCCCTTTGCGCTGGGACGCCTGATCGCGCTTTACGAACATCGCGTCTTCGTCGAGGGCGTGCTCTTCCGCATCAACTCCTTCGACCAATGGGGCGTCGAGCTCGGCAAGGAACTGGCAACAGGCCTGCTTCCGGTCATCGAAGGCAAGGAAAGCGCCGCCGGCCACGATTCCTCGACGCAAGGGCTGGTGGCAGCGCTCGCAAGCCGCGCGAAGTAAGCTGATTATCCACCTCCTCCTTGACGGGGGAGGTCGCCGCAAGGCGACGGGTGGGGGTGATTGAGCTCTCCGCATCGGAACGACCAAAGGATCACCCCACCTCGGCATGACGTGTCGACCCTCCCCTCAAGGGGAGGGTTTTGCTGGCTGAACGCTCTATCCGAATATGTCGTGAAAGTACCCCCCTCTGTCAGCTTCGCTGACATCTCCCCCACAAGGGGGGAGATCATTGGGAGTTTGCCGCGCGCTCCGCAAACAAAGCAAGCGCAGTCGGTTCGATATCAGCTTGAGGTGATGAAGCGCCGCGAATTACCGATCTCCCCCCTTGTGGGGGAGATGTCACGACAGTGACAGAGGGGGTGCAGCACTCTCCCCGCTTCCGAAAGCCGATAAACGATTACAGCCCGATCTCATGTGCCCAGGGCGGATTTGCACCCGCGCGCGACACAGTCACCGCCGCAGCCTTGGCGCCCAGAGCAAGCGCATCCTGCAACGCCTTCTCGTTCAGCGATGCCACCTGCGCCTTGGTCAGCAGATTGTTCATCTTCAGCGATGCCAGGATGCCGGCATCGAAGGTATCACCAGCCCCGACCGTATCGACGACCGTGACGCGCTCGCTCGGCACCGAGACCTTCAGCGACTTCGTATAGCCGGTTGCGCCTTCGGCACCCTTGGTGATGACGACGAGCTTGGCGCCCTGGTTCAGCCAATGGGCGGCGAGTTCGTCGTGATTGCCAGCAATACCGAACCATTCCAGATCCTCATCGGAGAATTTGAGAATGTCGGACATGGCAGCCATCCGGCTGATGCGACCCATATGAGCCGCCTTGTCCTTGATGAAGCCCGGACGAATGTTCGGATCTAGCGAGATGACGCGGCTCTGGTGCTCGCGCTTCATCAGCGCCTCATAGGTCGCGCCGCAGGGATCGGGGATGAGGCTGATCGCACCGAAATGCAGAGCTTCGCAATCAGTACCGAGCGTCGGGAGATCCGCCTCGGTGATCATGCGGCCAGCTGTGCCTTCATCGTAGAAGGCATAGGTCGCCTGACCATTGACGAGCTTGACGAAAGCAATCGTGCTTGGACGCGGCGTGATGGCGCAATAGCTGAAATCCACCTTGGCGGCCGACAACGTGTCGCGCAGGATTTCGCCCATCATGTCATCGGCAATGCCGGTGAAGAAGCCCGTGGGAATGCCGAGACGACCAAGCGCGATCGCAGTGTTGAAGATCGCGCCGCCGGCGTAAGGGGCGAAGCCCTTCTCACCTAGCGTCGTATCCCGCGGCAGCATATCGATCAAAGCTTCGCCACAGCACAATATCATTCCGGCCTCCCAAAGAGCGCGTCTGTCTTATCCAGTTACATAAATCGATTAGATAGATTCAATGCAAAAGCAAAGTGTCAGTTTGTCGGCAGCTCCGAAATGCCGCCATTCCAGCCGGACCAGGCGAGCGGCGCATTGAGAAAGGCCTCGACTTCTTCCAGCGTCTTGTCGTCGAACAGCTTCTGCTCCTTGGCGACGGCGAGCACTTCACGCCAGGTCGTGATGTATTGCAGGCTGACTTTCCGGTTGGCAAAGCGTTCGACCGCCTCGGGGAAGATGCCATAGTAGAACAGCGCCATGCCGTGATCGACGATGCCGCCAGCCGCACGAATGGCGTCGATGAAGGTGAACATGCTGCCGCCAGCCGTCGTCAGATCCTCGATGACGAGCACGCGGGCGCCCTCCTTCATGTCGCCTTCGATCTGGGCATTGCGGCCATGGCCCTTCGGCTGCTTGCGCACATAGATCATCGGCAGGTTCAGGCGCTCGGCCAGGAAGGCGGCAAAGGGGATGCCCGCCGTCTCGCCGCCGGCGACGCAATCGAACTGCTCGAAGCCGACATTGCGAACGATGAGGCTTGCGGCGAAATCCATGACTGTCGAGCGGATGCGCGGATAGGAAATCAGCTTGCGGCAATCGATATAGACAGGACTCGCCATGCCGGACGCGAATTTGTAGGGCTTGTCGGCATTGAAGTGGACCGCCTTGATCTCCCAAAGCATCCTGGCCATCAGCTCGGCCATGACAGTGCGATCGGTGAATATCATCTGGGTCATACGAGGCCTCCTTCGCGAGCGCTAATGTTCCAGCGGCAATAGCAGCAAGCGGCCCGAGTTTCCAGACGTATGAAAGCTTTTGCCAATATCCTCTCGGCTGGCGCCCGCAGGGCGAGCCGAAGCAATCAGCGCAGTATACCAAGATCGGCAAGAAGCATGGCCTTGAACAGCTCGATGACCTTATCGCCTTCTTCTCTTTCGATCGAAATCGCATAGCGCACCGCGGCCGCGACGAGCTGCATGGTCAATCGGGCCGTTCTTGCAAGTTCGGAATCGTCGCGCTCCGGCCATAGGCGTTTTAGGACGGTCAGAAACGCCTGCGAATGCCATTCCATGTCTTCAGCATCGACCTTCTGCAGCAGCTTGTCGGCCTGAGTGGCATGCCAGATGTCGCGCATGACCGGCTCATTGAGAAACATGGCGTAGTAGCCATCGACAATGCGGCCAAGAGCGGATTGGAGCTGATCGCGGCTCTTGATCGTCGCCAACTCATCCTCGACGCATTGCCTGCCCTGCTCGTTGAAGCGCTCAGCCAGCACGCGGATGATCGCCGTCTTGTCGGGGAAATATTGGTAGAGCGAACCGAAGGAGACGCCTGCCTTTTCGACGATCTCGCCCATGCGTAGCGCATCGCTGCCGTTTTTCGCAATCAGCTCGGATGCCACCGAAAGGATGAGGTCGACGCGCTCGCGGCCGCGCTGCTGGCTGGGTATGCGTCGTGGTGTGCCCGCCTCATCCTTGCTGCGCCTGCGTCTCGCGATCAGTTCCCGCGCCATACCATTCCCCGCCTGTGCCTGTTGACAGACAATATAAGAGAGTTTATCACATTTCGCAAATGAGAGAATTTATCACGTTTTGCGCTGGAGGAGCTTGAAATGCAGATCTCGACAATTGCCATCATCGGTGGATTGGGAAAAACCGGCGGCCGGGTCGCCGAGCGGCTGAAAGAGCGCGGCATCGCGGCTCGCGCAGCCTCCCGCTCAACGACACCACGCTTCGATTGGCAGGACCGCAGCACATGGCGGCAGGCACTGGAAGGCGCTTCTGCCGCTTACGTCACGTTCCAGCCGGACCTTTCGGTCGATTGGGCGGCAGAAACCATCGGCGCTCTGGCAAAAGCCGCTATCGAGGCTGGTGTGGAACACATCGTGCTGCTTTCCGGGCGTGGTGAAGACGGAGCCGTTCGCAGCGAGGAAAAACTCAAGGCCACCGGCATCGGCTATACGGTGCTGCGCGCCAGCTGGTTCAACCAGAATTTCAGTGAGGGCGCCTTCGTGGACGGCCTTTTGCAGGGCAAGCTCGCTCTACCGGCCGGCGATGTCCCTGAGCCTTTCATCGACGCAGACGACATCGCGGATGCGGCCGTCGAATGTCTTATCGATCCGCGTCATCGCAACCAAACCTACGAACTGACGGGACCCCGCGCTTTAACCTTCCGTCAGGCGGTTTCCGAAATCGCGACGGCTTCGAACAGGCCCATAGAATACGAAACGGTTCCGATCGACGCCTTTATCGCCGAGATGACCGCCTACGGCCTGCCACAGGAAACCACCGACCTCCTGCGCGAGCTTTTCACGCAGGTTCTTGATGGCCGCAATTCACCTGTCATGCACGGCATAAGGCAGATTCTCGGCAGGCAGCCTAAAGATTTTTCCGATTATGCCCGTGAAACCGCCGCAACCGGCATCTGGAGTATCCAGTCATGACCTTTCCGATCATGAATATCGCTCTCATCATCGCCGCGCTCAGCAGCGGTCTTCTCGCCGGCGTCTATTTCGCCTTCTCGACGTTCGTTATGCAGTCCCTCGCCCGCCTTCCGGTCGATCAAGGGATTGCTGCCATGCAATCGATCAACGTTACGATCGTGCGTTCGCCCTTCATCGTGCTGTTCCTGCTGACGGCCGCGCTGTCGCTCTTCATCGCCGTCATGGCCATCATCCATTGGCGGGGCAGCGTGAGCGTGATGATGCTCACGGGCGCCGCGCTCTATATCGTCGCGAGCTTTCTTTCGACCATGGTGTTCAACGTGCCGCTGAACGACGCGCTCGACAAGATCGATGGCCATTCAGCCGAGGCGGTACAATTTTGGTCGACCTATCTCAGCGACTGGATGCGATGGAACCATGTGCGCACGGTCGCCTCGCTGCTCGCCGCATGCGCCTTCGTGAAGGCCATGTTCTGAAAGCCTGGAAATGATGGGGCACCAGCCAAAACGGCCGGCTAGACAGCTCGCAGATAGGCCGCGACCTCCACGCGGTTGCGGCCGTTTCGCTTTGCCTCATAAAGCGCCTTGTCGGCGGCACGTAACACATCGTCGAAGCCGAGCCCTTTGGCAGTGCCGGTCGCGATACCGGCACTGACGGTGCAGGCGAGAGATTTGTCTTCGATGCTGATCGCCCGCGCGGCAAAGGCATCGCGCACCCGCTCGGCGACCTGCTCGGCCCGGCCCGGCAGCATATTGTCAAGCACGAGCGCGAACTCCTCGCCGCCGAGGCGGGCCACAGTGTCGGACGACCGCAGGCCGAAGGAGAGCTCCTCCGCGAAAAGCTTAAGCACAAGATCGCCGGCAGCATGGCCATGTTGATCGTTGATCGTCTTGAAGCGGTCTATATCGAAAATGATGACAGCCATCGAGGGACCGAAGGACCGGCGGCCGTAGAGATCGAACAGCGCGCGGCGATTGAGCAGCCCGGTCAGGGCATCGGTGATCGCCTCCTGACGATGAAATGCTGCTTGGCGCCACTGGTGCAAAGCGAGGGATAGAGCCCCGATCCCGGTCATTCCGGCGATGCAGACGGCGAGGCTGACATCCTCCGCCCAGTTATCCGGCGCATGACCGAGCACGAGCTTACCATCGGCAATCAGCACGGCCGCGCATAAGGCAAAGGAAATCGCCGTCAGCGTGTAAAGCGCCGTAATGCCGTAAAGCGGCGTCGGCGCCTCGCGCCGGCTGAGCCAATATTCGCGCGCCGTCAGAAGCAGCAGCACGCAGATGACAAGATTATCAGCGATGAAAGCCAGACCGTCGTAACCGACAAGCATCGGTCCGATCGATACTGTCATGCCAGACAAGCAACCAAGGGCAAAGCGGATCTTGGAAAGGCGACCCTTGCGAAACTGATAACCCGCCACCCATATCGTCGCGAAGCCGAGGAAGAATAAGACGAACGTCAAAATGGCGAAAATCGGCCTGGGATGGTCAACATAGGCGCCATAGGTGAAGATGCCACCGACGATAGGCACAAGACCGGCAGAACACGTCAGGAGGAAGGTATCGGGCCGGCGCGAAAACCAGCTTCCGACCAACGTGACCGCCAGGCATGAGGCGGAAACGCCGAGGGCCAGAAGAAGCGAGTTGTAATCGACCAGCATCATGCTCTTTCAACGGTTTGGTTTCTACCGCAGGGGATTGCTGCCACGCTAGGCCGTCAGGGGTATCAAATTAGTTACGGCAAATAATAAAGAAAATGTATTTCAACAAAATATACGTTTCAAATCCCGGCATACACCAATGAAGTGTCGCAATACGTCTTATATGTTTATATTTACTTATGTAGATTAATCTGAAATTAAATCTCGACGTCCCAGTGCAAAGGGAACATCGGGTCGAAGACGGTGACCGGACCGGCGCCAGTTTCGATCTTTGCCGGGAAGGTTACAGCCTCGGGCCGGCGCACGAGGGTAATACTGTCCTCGTTGACCGGCAGGCCGTACCAGGCTGGGCCGTTCAGCGAAGCAAAGGCTTCGAGCCTGTCCAGCGCGCCTTCCTGCTCGAAGACATGGGCAAGACAGCTCATGGTATTGATCGATGTATAAATGCCGGCGCAGCCACAGGCGCATTCCTTCAGCGGATCGACATGCGGAGCCGAATCCGTGCCGAGGAAGAACCGGGTATCGCCGCTGGTTGCGGCCGCACGCAGCGCCAGGCGATGGCTTTCGCGCTTGGCGACCGGCAGGCAATAATAATGTGGACGGATGCCGCCGACGAGGATGGCGTTGCGGTTGATGATCAGGTGATGCGTCGTGATCGAGCCGGCGAGGTTGGCCTTTGCCGATTTGATGTAGTTGATGCCATCCGACGTGGTCACATGCTCCATCGTGACCTTCAATTCCGGCAAGCGCTGGCGCAAGGGATCAAGCACGGTTTCGATGAACACGGCCTCGCGATCGAAAATATCCACCTCCGGCGTCGTGACCTCGCCATGAACGCAGAGCGGCAGACCGATCTTTGCCATGCGCTCCAGCACCGGCATTGCCTTGTTCAGATCGCGCACGCCGCCATGCGAGTTGGTCGTCGCGCCGGCCGGATAGAGTTTGACGGCGGTGATAAGGCCGCTCTTCTTGCCCTCTTCGACGTCGTCGGGGCTGGTGTGTTCGGTAAGATAAAGCGTCATCAGCGGCTCGAACCGATCGCCCGCCGGCAATGCCTTCAGGATGCGCCCGCGATAGGCAGTCGCGTCCGCCGTGGTCACGACCGGCGGTACGAGATTGGGCATGATGATGGCGCGGGCGAAATGCCTGGAGGTATCAGCAATCACACCTTCGAGCATGGCTCCGTCCCGCAAATGCAGATGCCAGTCGTCGGGACGGCGGATGGTGAGCTTTTGCATGGGCGCGACCTTTGGAAATGTGAGCGCGATCTCGTCAGGAAACCGCCTCGGCTTCTTCGGGATCGTGCTCTTTGATATCGCGCTTCGATAGCACCATACGCCCCCGCAAAACAATCCGCGACGGCGCTTAAATGATAGATGGTCAATCCTGCACGATGTCTATGGTAACGTCGGCCGGGCGGCGGTTCTCCAGAATCAGCCGACCATTCGGCAGGTCGTTGCCATAGACCTTGGCATGAGCGGCGTCCTCATCGAGCTTGTAGCCCCGCCAGCGTGCCCATAGCCGCTCTTCCAGCACTTCCATCGGCGGGGCGAGCATGATCGAATAATCGAACATGCCTTCCAGCTCAGCCCATTTTCCCTGGCTGAACAGCAGATAATTCCCCTCGATGACGATGAAGCGATGATCGGCCGAGACGATGCGGGCAGAGGCGATCGCAATCTCCCGCGAACGGTCGAAGACCGGCACGAGGACTTCCTGATCGGCCGCGCGCACGGCCTTGACGATATCAAGGAAGGCGCGAACATCGAAACTGTCAGGCACGCCCTTCCGCTTCAAAAGTCCCTTCTCGATCAGGACGGCATTGTCCATATGAAAGCCGTCCATCGGCAGGACTTCGGCGCTCTCGCCCCTCGCCTTCAAGGCCTTTACGACATTGTCGGCCAGGGTGGATTTGCCGGCACCGGGAGGACCGGCGATCGCAACCAGGAAACGTTTCCTGTTGCCGGCGCGCGCGATGATCTCGCCGGCAACATCGTCAAGAGAGACGCTCATGCAGCAACATTCTCGACCGGCGGAGCCTTGGCGCCGGTCATGAAGGCAACGGCATCGGACATGGTGTATTCCTTCGGATTGATCACGGTCAGCCGACGTCCAAGGCGATGGACGTGAATGCGGTCCGCCACCTCGAAGACATGCGGCATGTTGTGCGAGATCAACACGATCGGCAGGCCGCGGGCACGGACGTCGAGGATCAGTTCCAGCACCTTGCGGCTTTCCTTGACACCCAAGGCCGCCGTCGGCTCGTCCATGATCACGACCTTCGAACCGAAGGCTGCGGCGCGTGCCACGGCCACACCCTGACGCTGGCCTCCGGAGAGCGTTTCCACCGCCTGGTTGATGTTCTGGATCGTCATCAGACCGAGCTCAGAGAGCTTGTCGCGGGCGCGCTTTTCCATAGCCGGGCGGTCGAGCATCCGGAACACGGAGCCGAGAATGCCGGGCCTGCGCACTTCGCGGCCGAGGAACATGTTGTCGGCGATCGAGAGCGCCGGCGACAGAGCCAGGTTCTGGTAGACCGTTTCGATGCCGGCCTCCCGCGCCTCCATGGGCGAGCGGAAGTGAACGGGCTTGCCTTCCAGCTTGATCTCGCCCTCATCGGGAGTGACCGCGCCGGAGATCGCCTTGATCAGCGAGGATTTGCCGGCGCCGTTATCGCCGATCACGGCAAGGATCTCGCCGGGATAGAGGTCGAAATCGGCATTGTCGAGGGCGGTCACGCGGCCATAGCGCTTCACGAGACCGCGGGCAGTGAGGATGGGTTCGACGGTCGTGGTCATGCCGATACCTTTCTGATCCATTGATCGATCGCGACGGCGCCGATGATGAGCACGCCCGTCAGGAGCACCTTCCACTGCGGATCGGCGCCGAGCATGTTGAGGCCCATGGAAACGACACCGACGATCATGGCGCCGAAGAGCGTGCCGAGGATCGAGCCGCGGCCGCCGAAGAGCGAGATGCCGCCGATCACGGTTGCTGTGATTGCCTGAAGATTGAAATCGGTCACCGCGGAAGACGGCGAGACCGAGCCATTGCGGCCGATGGAGACCCAGGCGGCAAGCGCTGCGATCAATCCCGAGACGCCATAGACGGCAAGAAGCACTTTCTTGGTCTGGATACCGGCGAGTTTCGCCGCTTCCGGATCGTCGCCGACGGCATATACATGCCTGCCCCAGGCGGTGTGATTGAGGACATACCAGAGGCCAATGACGAGGAGCACCATGGCGATGACGCCGAGGGTGAGCACGGCACCGCCGACGCGGAAGCTCGCGGCGAAAAGATGCAGCAGCGGCGCCTTTTCATCGACATCGGTGTCGCGGATGGTTTCATTGGCCGAATAGATGAAGTTCGTCGCCATGACGATATTCCACGTGCCGAGCGTCACGATAAACGGCGGCAGCTTCATATTGGCGACAAGGAAGCCGTTGAGCAGCCCGCAGATGCCGCCCACGACCAGGCCGGCGACGATTGCTACAGGTGTCGGCAAGCCGTATGTCACGGCGACATTGCCCATGACGACCGAGGAGATGACCATGATGACGCCGATCGAGAGATCGATGCCGGCGGTCAGGATGACCAGCGTCTGGGCCGCGCCGAGAATGCCGACGATGGCGATCTGCTGCAGGATGAGCGTCAGCGTATAGGCGGAAAAGAACCTCCCGCCAATCGCGATACCAAAGATCACGATCGCCAGCACCAGGACGATCAGCGGCACCGCCGCCGGCGTCGAATGCAGAAAGTGCTGCACGCGCTTCAAAAGAGAGACATCGTTGTGCTCGAACGAAGCGACATTCTTGTCGCTGCCGTCGAGAACACGTTCGAATTCCTGTGCTCCGGACATAATTATTCCTCCGCCACCGCGCACATGCGCGGAAACCGCCGGCTGTTGGGGGCCAGCCAGGATCTGAGCCCGACCGACGTGACTGTTGCGATTGTCTTCTCCCTGTCAAAGAGCCGCGCCATGAGGCGCATGACGCGGCTCCGAAGGGACTATATCACATTCGTGAGGGGCTTAGCCCCAGCACTTGTTGAGACCTTCCTTGGTGTCGATGGACTTCAGGCCCGAGACCGGCTTGTCCGTCACCAGGGAAACACCGGTGTCGAAGAAGGTCTTGCCTTCGGTCGGCTTCGGCTTCTCACCCGAGTCGGCGAACTTCTTGATCGCCTCGACGCCGAGGGCCGCCATCATCAGCGGATACTGCTGCGCAGTCGCGCCGATTACGCCATCCTTGACCGACTTGACGCCCGGGCAACCGCCGTCGATCGACACGATCAGCACCTGCTTTTCGAGGCCGACGGCCTTCAAAGCCTGATAGGCGCCGGTTGCAGCCGGCTCGTTGATCGTGTGGATGACGTTGATGCTGGAATCCTTCTGCAGAAGGTTTTCCATGGCCTTGCGGCCGCCCTCTTCGTTGCCGTTGGTGACGTCATGGCCGACGATGCGCGGATCGGTTTCGTCGCCGATCTTGTTCGGATCCTTCGGGTCGATGCCGAAGCCGATCATGAAGCCCTGATCGCGCAGAACGTCGACCGACGGCTGCGACGGCGTCAGATCGAGGAAGCCGATCTTGGCGTCTTTGGCCTTGTCGCCCAGCGTTTCCTTGGCCCACTGGCCAACGAGTTTGCCGGCGAGCAGATTGTCCGTGGCAAAGGTGGCGTCGGCCGCATCGGCCGGCTCAAGCGGCGTGTCGAGCGCGATGACCAGCAGGCCGGCATCGCGTGCCTTCTTGACCGAGGGAACGATGCCCTTGGTGTCGGAGGCGGTGATCAGGATGCCCTTCGCGCCATCGGCGATGCAGCTCTCGATCGCAGCAACCTGGCTTTCGCTATCGCCATCGATCTTGCCGGCATAGGACTTCAGCGTCACGCCGAGTTCCTTGGCCTTGGCGGTCGCGCCCTCTTTCATCTTCACGAAGAAGGGATTGGTATCGGTCTTGGTGATGAGGCAGGCGGATACGCCGGCCGCCTTCGCAGGTGCGGCAAAAGCAACGCCGAGCGCCAGGGCGGCGACGGCGGCGGAAATAACAGATTTCTTCATTCAATCCTCCCGATGTTTAAAAGCCGGACCTTCCGGCAGCCCCGGGCCTCAACCCGGCTTGAAGACGCGCCATGCCTGTCGGATTATTTCCAGTGGACCTCCTCCACGGCCATATGCGCATCTCCTACCCCCATATCTGAACCTAAAGATTTCCAGCTGTCAATAAATAAATCGGATTGAATTATTAATTCGATGTGGCATTCTTGAAAAAAATCAGGCATGGCCATGATGGAAGGAGCAGGCCCATGTCTCTCGTGCAGGACCCGGAGGACACACCCACAACACCGGCGATTCTCGACCCCTCCGGGGGCGCGAACCAGCTTGGCGTGCGCGCCCATAACGAGCGGCTCGTGCTTTCGCTCGTTCGCCGTCACGGCGCACTGTCGAAGGCCGATATCGCGCGGCGCAGCGGGCTTTCGGCGCAGACAGTCTCCGTCATCATGCGCGCGCTAGAGAAGGACGGCCTGCTGTCCCGCGATGCTCCGGTGCGCGGCCGCGTCGGCCAGCCATCCATTCCCATGCGGCTCAACCCGGATGCGGTGCTCTCCTTCGGCGTCAAGATCGGCCGGCGCAGCGCCGACCTCGTGCTGATGGATTTTGTCGGCGGCATCAGGATGCAGCTGCATCAGACCTACCCATATCCGCTGCCGCAAGACATCATCGCCTTCGTCACGGCCGGCATCAGGGAATTGGAGGGACGCCTCCATGATGATCAGCGCCGTAAGATCGCCGGAATGGGTGTCGCGGCACCTTTCGAGCTCTGGAATTGGGCCGAGCAGGTAGGCGCCCCGCCCGGTGCGATGGATGCCTGGCGCGGCTTCGATCTGAGAACCGAAATCGCCTCGCGCGTCGCTTATCCCGTCTTCCTGCAGAACGACGCCACCAGCGCCTGCGGTGCCGAGCTGGTCTTCGGCGTCGGCCCGCATTATCCTGATTTCGTCTATTTCTTCATCGGTTCCTTCATCGGCGGCGGCATCGTCCTCAATTCATCCGTCTTTGTTGGTCGGACCGGGACGGCCGGCGCGCTCGGCCCTCTGCCCGTGCGCGGCCGCAACGGCGAGAACCGGCAGCTTCTGGAAATCGCCTCGATCTTCGTGCTGGAAAACCTATTGCGGGATCATGGTTTCGATCCGCGCCCTCTTTGGTATTCGGCGGATAATTGGATCGATTTCGGCGAGCCGCTGGAGATCTGGATCCAGGATACAGCCAAGGCATTGGCACAAGCGATCGTTGCCTCCGCCTCGGTTCTCGATTTCAGCGCCGCCGTCATCGATGGCGGCTTTCCCGGCTGGGTGCGGGAACGCGTGGTGCGCGCAACCATCAAGGCAGCGGCGGAACTGGATCTTCAAGGTGTCGTCATGCCCGAGATCATCGAGGGCGCCGTGGGGCCGCAGGCCCGCGCCATCGGCGGCGCCAGCCTGCCGATCTTCGCGCGCTACCTCATAGACCAAAACGTTCTTTTCAAGGAGATTGAGCATGCTGAAGGGCATTGACCCGCTGTTGAGCCCGGAACTTCTGGCGACGCTACGCGCCATGGGCCACGGCGACGAGATCGCCCTTGTCGACGGCAATTATCCCGGTCTCGAACATGGACGCCGCCTCATCCGCCTCGACGGCCATGGCGTCATTCCCGTGCTCGATGCAGTGCTAAGCGTGCTGCCGATCGACGATTTCGTGCCGCAGGCGATTTTCCGGGCAACCGTCAAGCAGGACCGCGATGCCGTCGACCCCGTTCATGCGGAGATGATCGAGTGCTGTGCCCGTCATGTGCCTGAGATCAAGGTCGTGCCGCTGCTGCCCTCGGAATTCTACGAGCGGGTGAAGCAGGCACATGCGCTGATCCAGACCAGCGAGCCCCGGCTCTACGGCAATATCATTCTGCGCAAGGGTGTGATTTATCCGAAAGTATAGACGAGGATGACTCCGAAAAGCCCCTCATCCGGCCTTCGGCCACCTTCTCCCCGCATGCGGGGAGAAGGAGATGGGCGCAACCGCAGCCTTCCTTCCCACACTTTACTCAGACGAGAATACAGGACTAATCCCCTCTCCCCGCCTGCGGGGAGAGGGTTAGGGTGAGGGGCAATATTCTCGGGACGATGTTACAACAATCTCTTCGCGATCCCTCAAATATCCCCCGCCGAAGGTCCCCAGACATCCGTCATGGCAAAACCTTCTGCCATCGGGTCGAAGGGATCGAGCGCCACCTGGCTCAAGCCAAAGGTGAAGCCGCGGCCGGTGATGGTCGGGATGACGGCCGGCTTGCCGGCAACTTCGGTCTCCGCCAGCAGGCCTACCTCGAACTCCGAACCGATGATCGAGCGGGATTTAAAGACATCGCCGACCTTGGCCTTGCCGCGGGCATGCAGCGTCGCCAGATTGGCGGAATTGCCGGTGCCGCAGGGCGAACGGTCGGCGCGGCCGGGCCACATGGTCGTGCAGGTGCGGATCGCGCCATCGGCGTCGATATCGCGGAACATGACATAGGCGACGCCGGAAATTGCGGGAATTTCCGGGTGGACCACGGTCATCGCCCGGTTGATCGCTTCCTTGAGGATCATGCCGGCCTGCACGAGGGCGGCTGCATTGGCCTTTTCGATCTTCAATCCGATCTGGCCGACATCAACAAGCGCATAGAAAATCCCGCCATAGCAGAGATCGAGCTTGATCCTGCCCCATTGCGGCGTCTCAAGCTCGACATCCAGCTCATGCACAAAGGACGGCACCATAGTCAGACGCACCTTTTCGCAGCGGCCGTCGCGGCAGGTCGCAGTCGCGCGCACGAGACCGGCGGCCGTATCGAGCGTGACGACGGTTTCAGGCTCCTTCATCTCGACAATGCCGGATTCGAGCAAAGCGGTGGTCACGCAGATGGAGTTCGAGCCGGAGCTTGCATGTGCCTGATCCGGCTGCAGGATGATGAAACCGGCATCGGCTTCAGGATGCTTAGCCGGCAACAGCAGGTTGACGGAGCCGATCGGCGCACCGCGCGGCTCCAGCACAAGGAAGCGCCGCAGTTCCTGACCCTTCGGATCCGTGTTCAGCCAATGCAGCTGCTCGGCAATGCTGTTGCCGGGGATTTTTGGGACGCCGCCGATGGCAACCTTGCCGATTTCACCTTCGCAGTGGACATCCAGCAGCTGGATTGTGCGCTTCCATCTCATTTCACAGGCTCCCATCGGACGTGTTGCGTCATGTCGCCGCCAACGCAGGCATTCTGGAGGGTAAACCGAGCGAGCGCCATGCACACCCCTCTGATATATCAGATCGAGCGGCGTGGCTATGGCGTTTTGCGGCGGCGCTGAAACGCCTCCGCTGGGGGACATGCCGCGACAGCGCTATTGCTTCAATGCGTCGCCGACATTGTTGCCGGTCGCCTCGACGCTATCGCCGAGCGAGCCGACGGTATTGTTCGCCGACGCACCGACGCGACGCCATTGCTCGCCGTAATTCGCCCGCGTCCGAGGATCGAAAATGGCAATCGGAGCGCTGACGGCAGCACCTGCGACACTGCCGACCGTCTGGGCAGCACCCATGGCGACCGCGCCGACGGCATCGCCGATGCCGACATCGGAATCGGTGATCGTCTGGCCCTCAATCAGCCGCGCGCCGATCAGCTTCACCACTTCCGGGCTTTCGGCGAACTTGCCGTGATTGAGGCCATCGCCAGTCTTGAGCTTGGTGAGATCCAGCACGGTGATCCCCTGTTTTTCCAGCTCGCTGCGATAGGGCTCGGCCGTGGGATCGATCTGACCGAGGCGATCGATATTGCCGGAGATGCGCCTTGAGAGGGAAAGCGCGCGGTCATCCCGCGAGACGAACAGGGTGAAATGCGGCTTGTCCTTGCCGAGTGCGGCGAACTGCCGCCCGAAAACATCGACGTCGAGATCGGGCGACGCCAGGATGACGTTCTTGATCTTCGGCGCGACGCGGCCATTGCGGATCGCCATCTGCCGCAGCGATTCGACCGCGAGCCAGCTGCCCATCGAATGCGCCATGACGGTGATATCGCCGACGGCCGGATCGGCCGCAACGCGACGCAACAATTCCTCAAGCGAGTCGCGGGAATAGTTGGTGCTCTCCTTGTCATAAGCGTAGTCGAAAATGCTGGCGCGCGACGGCCAGGTGAACACGATCGGCGCGACGTCGGCGTGCGAATCGTGAACGATCTGCGCGAATCGGTAGACGGCATCCTCGTAGCGGTTGTTGAAGCCATGCACGAAAATCAGCACACGCTTGTTTTTCGGCAGTTCCGCATGCACCCAGGCTCGCCCGTCCGCCTCCGTCGCCAAAGGCTTGACGGCCGTCGTGACGAAATTCTTCAACGGATCGCCTGGCAGGCGGCTCGGCCACTGCACCTGGCCAACCTTGCGATTGGCCTCCGGCGGAATGGAGACGCTGACAGCATCCACCTTGAGCCCCGGCCCGCGCTCGCCGGAAAACAGAATGGCCGGGTCCTTGTCCGGCAGGCGTGTCGTCGCGACGAGGAGATCGACTTTGGATGTGCCAGGCACGTTTTCACTGATGGGCTGCATAACCCCTATGGGACGGCCGCATGCGGCCAGCGACAATGTGGCAACGACAGCTACAGTTCGGAAAAACAGCTTTCCCCATCGGTCCGAACCCGCCATGCGCTGCATCATGCAACCCTTCCTTACCGCCATAACGTCGCGCCACTCTACGCATGGATACCTGCGGCGCAAGCGACTCCAGCGGTTCTTGACCACATGATGCGATGCTAATTCGCGGAGGCATTGCAAAGGCGCAACGCCTTTAAAGATCCCGGAAAATCACTGAGGAAGATAAAAAAAGAGCCCGATGCGGGAGGAGGATGCATCGGGCTCTTGATCCGGATTGGCAACTGGGAGGAGGAGGAGTGTTGCCAATCATTGAAGGAGCGCTGGGAGGAGGAGTGCGCTGCCTTCGAGGGAGTAGATATAATGTTCGCGACAGCATGAACAGATCATCTTTCGCATTGCAGCAATGCAATGAGCGCATTGCTTTATCCGAAGATGCCAAAAATATCGCATAGCGCCGGCATTTCCGAGGTTCCAACGCCTATTTTGCAGTCGTTATCGACCTAAATCCTGAGATTCACATGATTGTGATCGGCGTTTCTGCATGGGAAAGCACCCTCGCCGACGCTTGTCCGGTCAGCAACCGCCGACCGGACGAACGAATTTCGGCTTATGCGGCCTTGAAGGCTTTCTTGCCCTCGGCATCGAGCGCAGCAAACTCCTCGTCGGATAGAACGATATCCACCGCTGCGGTGTTTTCTTCGAGGTGCTTGACCTTACCGGTTCCAGGAATCGGCAGCATTACGGGGCTGCGCTTCAGCACCCAGGCAAGTGCGATCTGGCTCGGAGCAGCATTGTGCTTCTTCGCGATGGTATCGAGCAGCGAGCCTTCCTTGGCGAGGTCGCCGGCGGCCAGCGGGAACCACGGGATAAAGCTGATGCCGTGCTTTTCGCAATAGTCGAGCACGTCTTCGCTCGTGCGATCAACCAGATTGTAACGGTTCTGCACCGTCACGACCTTGAAATGCTTCGAAGCGGCTTCGATGTCGGCAACGGAGACCTCGCTCAAGCCCGCATGACGGATGATGCCGTCATTTAGCAGCGATTTCACGGCATCGAATTGCTCCGCCGCCGGCACCTTGGAATCGATGCGATGCAGTTGCCAGAGATCGATGCGATCGACGCCGAGGTTGCGCAGGCTTTTGTGCGCCTGCTGGATCAGATATTCGGGGCGACCCACGGGCACCCAGACATTCGGGCCGGTTCGGGTCAAACCGCCTTTGGTCGCGACCACGAGGCCATGACCGTAGGGATGGAGAGCCTCCTTGATCAGACGTTCGGAAACATCCGGACCATAGGAATCGGCCGTATCGATGAAATTGATGCCGAGTTCCGGCAGGCGCCTCAGCGTACGGACGGCTTCGTCATGATCCTCTGGCTCACCCCAGATACCGGCGCCGGTAATGCGCATGGCGCCGAAACCGAGACGATGAACGGGAAGGTCACCGCCGATCTTGAACTGACCGGACTTGGCTGCGTCGAATTCTGACATGGTTATAGTCCCTTTTGCTGATCTGAAATGTAGCTGGCGTTTCCGGCATCCGAGGGGAGCCGAGATTCGAGGGGCAAATCGAGGGTTTCGCGAGGGAGAGATACAGTCGCGATCCGATACTAGATGGGTCTGCATCGCGGCATATGCAATGCATCGATACGCGATGCGTCGCGACCGATCAGGACGGTTTCCCTTAGTCTAGCCAGGTGCCATCATGTACGCCGTTGCACCTGTTTGCCGAGATCGGCAAGCGTGGCCCAAAGCTCATCGAAGAGGTTACGAGCGAACTGCTCTACGGAAACATCCTGCGGAGATTGCATCCAGCGCTCGCTGCCGATGCGCAGCATCGTCACGACCGCGGCCGCAAGCATGCCAAGACGAAGACGCTCCTCCTCGCTGCCGCTGCCACGGGCAAACAGTGCATCCGCAAGCTTCTTCTCCAGCTTGGCATATTTGAGTTGGTCGCGTGCTTGAAGCGTCGGCGTATTGTGAATCAGGGCAGCCAGAGCAAGGCTCTGCGGATCGGCGATGGCAGCACGAAGGGCAGAATTGACAGCCGTCTCGATGACGTCGACGATCGAAACATCTTCGGGCTGCGCCGCGACCGCGCCGATCAGCTCGCGGGCAAAACCATCCTGCCAGGCGGTGACCACATCTTCTTTGCTGGGGAAATAATCGAAGAAGCTGCGCTTGGAAACATCGGCAGCTTCCGTGATGTCCTCGATGGTGGTGGCCTCGAAGCCACGCTCGAGGAACAGCCGCAAGGCGGCGGATTCGATGCGTTCGCGGGTTTGACGACGCTTGCGTTCACGCCGGCCTTCCTTCACCGCGCTATCGACATCCGGCTTTTTCGCCATCCGCTACCCCCGGAACTCACTTCGGGCCGCCCCAAATCGGCCTTGCCGGCTTCCGGCGCCTAAGCGCTGATTCCGGCATTCTCTCCGGTGCTACGATATTTGGAGCCAGCAATCGAGAGCTCCAGAGGATTTTGCCGCGATATCCTGTAGACGCCGGCCGGCGGAATGTTGCGCACCGTACCGCCGATGCGCTTTGCCGTAAGCCCCAGGCTTTCAAGGATCGGTTTCTGCACCGGACAGCGCGGGCCGTAGGTGAACTGATAGAAAGCTCCTCCCGGCTTCATCGTTTCAAAGGCGCCACCGACAATGGCCACGACCTTGGAGGGAGGCATGGACAGCAGCGGCAGGCCGCTGATGACGGCGCCGAAAGGCGCGTCATCGAAAAGTCCGCATCGGCTGAGCTGCGCCGCATCCATATGCACCACCCGCGCCGCCGGAAAACGCTCCCGCAGGCGGACAGCGAACTCCTCGCCAAACTCGACGAGTGTCAGCGCACTTTCGGGGACGCCACGCGCCAGCAGCGCCCGCGTGAATACGCCGGTGCCCGGACCGAGTTCGAGGATCGGACCATCGAACGGCTCGATCTCCTGGGTCATCAGCCTTGCCAGCCTCTCACCGGAGGGCGCCACAGCCGCAACACGCAGGGGATCGCTGACCCAGGAGCGGAAGAACTGCACAAAATCAGCGCATGAGGTCTTTGTCGTCATTCCGCAAATCCAATCTTCGGTCACATAATTTTATGAGGGCCGAACAGCGTGGCAATTCGAAGGCATGCCACGCCATTAGACCGTCGAAAGCCATTGATATGCAAGCATCATCGCATATTTTGCACTTACATATTTTCATTTATTGCAAACTTGCATTTAGTGTAGAAATTACCAGATACAATGGGCAATGCCAAAATCTCTTCACAGGAGCTCCGCAATGCCAGACTGGACAATAAAAGATATTCCGCCGCAGACGGGCCGCATCGCAGTCATTACCGGCGCCAACAGCGGTATCGGCTACGAAGCAGCAAAGGCTCTGGCAGGCGCCGGCGCAAAGGTCGTCATCGCCTCACGAAACGAGGCCAGGGCCAATGAGGCACTCGCCAAGATCCGTGCGGCGACACCGGGCGCAGACGTGACATTCGAAGCGCTTGATCTTGCCAGCCTCGATTCCGTCGCGCGCACGGCAACCCGCATCGGAGATAGACTGCCGCATATCGATCTGCTCATCAACAATGCCGGTGTCATGGCCATCCCGGACCGGCATGAGACCGAAGATGGTTTCGAAATGCAGATGGGCGCCAATTATATCGGCCATTTCGCCTGGACGATGCGGCTGTTGCCAAAGGTTTCTGCTGCGGAAAATCCGCGAGTGGTCACGGTGAGCAGCCTGGCGCATCGCAGCGGCAGGATCAATTTCGACGATCTGCAGTGGCGCAAGCGCTATCGTCCCTGGCCCGCCTATTGCCAATCGAAGCTGGCAACGCTGCTGTTCAGCCTGGAGCTCGATCGCATCGCCCGCGCCGAAGGCTGGAAGCTGAAAAGCGTTGCCGCTCATCCCGGCTATGCCGCGACCGGCCTGCAGACCACGGGTCCGCGCATGGGCCGTGATCGGGCCGGCGGTCTCGAAATCGCGACAAAATTGCTGGGGCCGTTTCTATCGCATACGGCAGCAGCCGGCGCCCTCCCGACCCTCTTTGCGGCCACCTCGCCTACGGCGGAAGGCGGCGCCATGTATGGCCCGAACGGTTTCTATGAGCTCAAAGGTCCGCCGGTGCGTGCCAAGATTGCCGCTCATGCCCGTGATCAGGCGATCTGGCGGCGGTTGTGGGACGTCTCCGAACAGTTGACCGGTTGAAGACACCCTTCCCGCGACGGTCTGAAAAGAAATCCCCCTCCGCGAAACGGAGAGGGATTTCGATCTATTTCGTATTACGGGCTGACGCACTGGCGGCGCGGACCCTTGCTGGGCTGATAGGTATTGTCCGACGCACGATAGGTCTTGTAGCGGCTTGCACACCAGCGGACATGCGCACTGCCGCGCGGCGGCTGCGAAACGGCTCCGCCAATGATCGCGCCGGCGGTGAAGGCGGCCATCGGATACCACCAGCCACCATGACGCCGGTAGCCCGGACGGTGATAGCGATAGCCGCGATGGCCATGCCAATAACCCGGGCGATGATGTGGACGGTAGTGAGGACGATAATGCGGACGGTGACGCCCGCGATAGTGCCTGTTGTGGTGGCGATATTGAACTTCGGTCAGGCCAGCGGGCTGATTGTCGGTCTGCTGGATTGCCGGCTGGATCAGCGGCTGAATCGGTGCAGCGGCCGCGGGGTCGAAAGACGCTACCGCAAGCAGGGCGCTCAGGGCAGTCACTGTTACGGTTGTCAGGAATCGTTTCACAGCTCTTCTCCTCCTATCGAGTCGTAATACTGATGAACAACGCGCAATGATTGAAAATCTTTCACAATATTATTGCTTGCGCAAGTACATGCCGCACGATAGGTATATAGATAGGAAGCCTATCTATCTAGATATGAACGAGTCTATCGATGAGCAAAGCCGACCGTCATCACCGAATCGAGGAAGCCTACGCGCTGGCCGAGGTGTTGCGTCCTGCCCTCCATCGCCTGCATCGACAATTGCGGCGCGAGAGCGACGAGGCCGGACTGTCGCCGCTGCATGCCTTGTTGCTCGTCGCCATCATGCGCCAGCCGGGCATCGGCGTTGCCGAATTGGCGCGGATGGAGAAGCTGCGCGGACCGACGATTTCAGGGCATGTGAAAGCCATGGAGCGGGATGGCCTCATCGCCCGTTCGGAACCGGACCCGAGCGACCGGCGCCGCAATGGTCTGGTGGCGACGGAGAAAGGTGAGGACATCATCCGCAGCCTGAAACGGCGGAGAACCGACTGGCTCGCCTCCGAACTCGCCAAACTGTCGCCGCAGCAGCGTGACGCCATTCGTGCCGCAATCGAACCGCTCATGGAGATCGGACAATGAATACCGCTCGCCCGAATGTTGTCCCACCATCCGCTCCGGCAGCAGGCGACCCGCCCGATCGTCGCGAGATCCGCGCCGTCATCCTCGGACTGATGATCGTTCTCGGCCTCGGCGCCATAGACCAGAGCATCGTCGCGACCGCGCTGCCGCGTATCGTCAGCGATCTCGGCGGGCTGACGCATCTCTCCTGGGTGGTCAGCGCCTATGTGCTCGCCTCAACCAGCACCATGCCGCTCTACGGCAAGCTCAGCGACCAATATGGCCGCAAGCCGATGATCTATGCGGCGATCCTCATCTTCCTTCTCGGCTCTGTGCTGAGCGGCATGGCGCAGACGCTGCCGCAGCTCATCATATTCCGGGCGATCCAGGGCATCGGCGCCGGGGGATTGCTGCCGCTGGCCCAGATCATCATCGGCGATATCGTGCCGCCAGCCAGACGCGGCCGCAATCAAGGTTCGATCGCAGCCGTCTTCGCCATCTGCAGCGTCATCGGCCCGATCGCCGGTGGCGTCATCACCGATCTCCTGTCATGGCACTGGATCTTCTACGTCAACCTGCCGATCGGCGCCGTCGCGCTCGTTATGATCGGCCGGGCGCTGAAGCGGCCACATCAGGCGCGCAGCCGCCGCATCGACTATCTCGGCGCGGCGCTGCTGACCAGCTGTACGACCAGCTTCCTGCTGGTGCTGGCCCTCGGCGGCAATGAATGGGCCTGGAATTCGCCTGAGATTTTCGGGCTTTCCGCCCTTGCACTCGTTCTCTTCGTCTTTTTCATTCTGCACATCCGGCGTGAACCAGAGCCGGTGCTGCCGCCCGATCTCTTCCGCAACCGGCTCTTCGTCGTCGCCTGCACCGTGCTCGCCCTGACCTTCATGGGAATGCTGGGCGCAAGCCTCTTCTTTCCGCTGTTCTTTCAGATGGTCATGGGGGTCAGCCCATCGCATTCCGGCCTGCTCACCGGCCCGCTGATGATCGGCGTCGTCATCTCCTCCATGGTCAACGGGCGGGTGCTGCTGCATCGCTTCGGGCGCTACAAGCCGGCGCAGCTCTGCGGTCTCAGCCTCGCAACCGCCGCCTTCGCCGTGCTCGCCTGGGCGGCCGCCACCAGCCAGGGCTTCTGGATCATCGAGCCGACGGTCTTTGCGCTCGGCCTCGGTCTTGGCCTCGTCACGCCTACAATGACGATCGCGGTGCAGAATGCCCTGCCCCTAGCCCATCGCGGCGTGGGGACGGCGACGCTCGCCTTCTTCCGCTCGCTTGGCGGCCTTATCGGCGTTACCGGCTCCGGCGCCATCCTTGCCTATCGCGTTCAGAACGCTGGCGGCGCGCTGGATGGGATGCATGTATCGTCCTTGACCGAGGCTGGCATGAAACAGCTCGCTACGGCCTCTCCCGAGGCTCATGCCGCCGCGATAGCACTCTATCGTCACGCGATCGCCATGACCTTCGCAACGGGAACAGCCATCGTGGCGCTGGCGCTGATCGTGCTGCTGTTCTTGCCGGAATTGCCGCTGAAGACGGATCATGGGCAGGAAACGAAGCGGCAGGGGTGAGCGGCGTGCGAAGCAATTGCAGTCACCTAGGAATAAGCCCGGCTTAAGTCAGCTCAGCCCGCGAAAAGGCGCAGATTCGTAACGCGAGAGGGCCATGTTCCGGGTCTAGATGAGTGCGCAAACAGCGCGCCGTGCAGGATGAAATTGGGAACACGTGTGTTATAATCACGGCCTTGTGATCAAAGAATGTACCCGGAGAGAGAAGTATTAAGCCTCCGGTTTCTCTTGTTGGGACGAAGGGGTGCCGAAAGTGCAGCCTAGACAACTGAGACGGCGGTCTTAAGCGGTCGGTACGACGCGTTCTGGCGCTCCTTCGCAGGAACATTTGCGGGTTATCCAATGCCGCTTGTTTACAGACCTGCCCGTGCGGACGACTTTGCCGCAACCGATGCTCTGGTGGTCACCAGTATCAACGATCTTACCGTTCGCCATGGTTTCGGCCCCATGGCGACGGCGAGCCCTCCCCACTTTCAGCTGTTTTCGCTCAAGGATGATCCGGATGGACTATGGGTTGCCGACGATGGCGGAAAAATTCTCGGCTTCGCCTGGAGCTGGGTTTGCGGCAATGTCTGGTTCCTCGCCCAGCTGTTCGTCGATCCCGCCCGGCAGGGCCAGGGCATCGGGAATGAGCTCTTGGAAAGAACCGTGGAGCATGCCCGCAAATCAGGAGCGGTTCACAAGGCACTCATTACGTTCACGTTCAATCGTGTCTCGCAGGGCCTTTACATGCGGCATGGTCTCTTTCCCAAGATGCCCATTTACCTTTTCAGCGTCGAGCGCGAACGGCTGAAGCAAACATTGCCGGAACCGTCATTGCGCGCCATCGCACTCGATATCAGCGCGGCGGCGATAGAAAATCTGGCCAAGATCGATTCCCATGCCATAGGCGTCTCGCGGGAGAAGCATCATCGCTATCTGCTCGACGACCCATCGACCACGGGCCTTTTGCTCTGTGCTGGCGATGATATTGTCGGCTATGGCTATATCAGCCCCCGCGGGCACATCGGCCCCCTCGCGGTCACGCGGCCCGATTTTCTTCATGATGCCTTTGTGGCCGCATTGAAGCTGGCGGCAGATGGCTCTGCCGAGAAGATATCAGCATTCCTGCCGGGCACATGCGACAGCGCCTTGAGCCTTGCGATCAACCAAGGCATGCGGATCACCTTTCCGATGCTATTGATGGCATCACCCGGCTATGGCGACTGGACTCAATATCTGCCGCGGAATCCAGGCTTTATGTGACCAGGCTAAGGCGTGAAAGCCTAACTATTTTCTATTCGCATGAAGGTGGTGAAAATGGCGCACCCGAAGAGATTCGAACTCCTGACCCCCAGATTCGTAGTCTGGTGCTCTATCCAGCTGAGCTACGGGTGCGTGGCCGAAACGGAAGAAACCGTTGGCGTGGGCGGTTCTCTAAAGCCTCCCTTGAGGGAATGCAAGTGGATTTCTGAAAAAGATCGCGATTTTCGTGCATATTGACGCCAAGCAGCTGAAAACAATCAGTTTTCTTGGAGGCTTCTGCTCCGGTAGTCATCGAGGGATACCGGGCGGTCGGGAATTTCGATGCGAAACTGCGTGCCGGCCGCCGGTTTTTCGACGAGCGCAATGGTGCCGCCATGGGCAAGGACGAGTTCACGGGCGATTGCCAGGCCAAGGCCGGTGCCGCCCGAGCGGGCTGAACCACGGAAAGCCGTGAACAGGTTCTCCCGCGCCTTTTGCGGCATGCCCGGCCCCGTATCGTCTACGGTAATGCTGACGACACTGCCGATTCGATGCGCCGAAACGGTGATCCGCCTGATGCTGTCGGGCTCCGCCTCGCCGAAAGCGATCAGCGCCTGATGGGCGTTGCGGCAGAGATTATGAATGACGCGGAACAGCTGCTCGCTGTCGGCATCGACCTCCAGGTCGGGGCTGAGCTGTTCGATGAACTCGATGCCGCTATCCGGATCGATCGCCAGAATATCGCGGACCTCCTCGACAAGCTCGAATATGCGAATCTTGCGCCGGCGCGGCGCCGATTCGGAGGTCTGGCCAAAGGAAAGAACTTCGGTCGTATAGCCGACGGCACGATCGATGGTGCGCAGCAGCTTCGGGGCGAAGCGCTTGACCATCGGGTCATCGACATCGACCAGGCGGTCCGACATCAGCTGCGCGGCCGAGAGAATATTGCGCATGTCATGGTTGATCTTCGACACGGCGAGGCCGAGGGCGGCAAGATTTTTCTGCTGCTTCAGCGTCTTCTGCAGCTGCGATTGCATCGAGGCCAAATGGCGTCCGGCAACAGCAAGCTCATCGCCGCCCTTGTCGGGAACGAGAACGCGGCCGGGATCCTCCGGATCATCGGAATAGGCCTGCATGCTGTCCGTCAGCCGACGGATGGGACGAATCATCATGCGGTTGATCGCAAAGAAGATCAGCGTTGCGGTGAACAGCGAGATGAGGATGGACACGAAGAAGACGCTGGTCGAATAGGCAAGCATCGCATTGCGGAGACGTGTATCCTTCAGCACAACCTCGATACCGGTGTTGGCATCGCCGCCGACGGGGCCGAACACGCGGATGATGCGATTGCCGCCGAACAGCAGCGTATCGAGCGCATCCTTGATGGCGGTGAGCTGCGACACGTCGCTGAGATCGTATTTCTCATCGACGGAGGCTGGCATCTCGGCCGTCGCCAGCAAGCGCGACGTGCCGTCCTTGCGCAGGACGATGGCCCGCGTGCCAGTCGCCATCAGCGTCTCCTTTTGCAGAGCACGCGGCAACTCGGCCGGCTGCAGGCCGTCGATGACGATGGCGGCGGCAGCGGCGGTGTTCAGCCGATCCTCCAGCCATCGCAGCCGCATATTGGCGACCGACGGCACGAAGATCAGCACTTCCGCCAACGAAATGAAAACGACGGTGAGAATGAGAAGCTTGCCGGAGAGGCCGCCGAAAATGCCTGTGGGACGGCAAAGCTGGGACAGGCGGCTTTTTTCAACCTTGCCGTCCTTTACGGCACCCTTGTCCTGCCCACTGTCCATTTCAATTGTCCCGCTTCGCCGCAAAGCGATCTGATGCGCCCTTATCGAAACTAGATAATAGGCGATTGTCGGCTTTTTTCCAATCGGCTCCGGATTTTGGCACAAGACGAAGGCCGGCAACGACGCCCAAGCGCCGCAGCCAGCCTCATATTGGTGAGATCAGATCGGCAGGATCAGAACTCTTCCCAGCCCTGCGCAGCGGCAGCCGGAGCAAGCGCTCCTCCGCCAAATGCAGTCGCGACCCTGTCGATCATGCGTCGGGCCGGCGAAGCGGCCGGGCGATGCGTTTCGGCGCGCGCTGGAACGGGAGCGGAAACATTGGCTGCATCGACCTTGAAGCGCGAAACGAGGTGGACAAGGCCATCCGCCTCGGCTGCCAATCGATGGGTCGCGGCCGAGGTTTCCTCGACCATGGCGGCGTTGCGCTGTGTGACTTCGTCCATCTGGTTGACGGCGTTGTTGACCTCGGACAGGCCAGTTGCCTGCTCGCGCGCCGCCGTTGCGATCGAGTGTATGTGGTCGTTGATCTTGAGGACGCGCGCTTCGATGGACGACAGCGCCTCGCCGGTCGCCTGCACAAGCTTGACGCCGATCTGCACCTCGCTACCGGACTTGCCGATCAAGGCCTTGATATCCTTGGCAGCTGTTGCGGAGCGCTGCGCAAGCTCGCGTACTTCCTGGGCAACTACCGCGAAGCCCTTGCCTGCCTCGCCGGCACGTGCGGCCTCGACGCCCGCATTCAATGCCAGAAGATTGGTCTGGAAGGCGATATCGTCGATCACGCCGATGATCTGGCTGATCTCGCCCGATGCCTGCTCGATGCGTCCCATGGCGTCGATGGCATTGCGAACGACCGTGCCGGAACGGGCCGCATCGTCCTTGGCCTCGCTCACCATGACACTGGCTTCGCGCGCCCGCTCCGTGGAATTCTGCACGACGGAGGTGATCTGATCGAGCGCCGCCGAGGTCTCCTCCAGGGCGGCCGCCTGCTGTTCGGTGCGCTTGGAGAGGTCGTCGCTGGCGTGGCGGAGCTCGTTGGTGTTGGAGTTGATCGAACCAGTGGTCGCGCGCACCTCGCTCATGGTGCTCTTCAGCGTCGCAAGCGTCGTATTGACGTTCTGCTGCAGCTCGGCAAAGGCGCCCTGGAATTCGCCCTTCATCGCCTGGGTCAGATCTCCGTCAGCCAGGCTTGCAATGACGCGGCGGACCTCGCCGATTCCCGTGTCGACGCTGATCAGGAGCTCGTTGACGTTGCGCGCGAAGCGGTTGAGATTGACGTCACCGTAGTCCTTCTCGATGCGCTGGCTGAAATCGCCGGCTGCCGCGGCAGATACTGCGAGAGACATGCTCGATTGAAGCTCGTCGCTCTTGGCGCGCATGGCTGTTTCTTCGGCATTCATGCGGCGCACGGCATTGCCGTTTTCCTTGAAGACGTCGACGGCCGCGGCCATCTCGCCGATTTCGTCCCGGCGGCCGGCAAACGGCACCTCGATATCGAACTGGCCGTTGGCGACATTCTTTATCGCATCCGTCACCTTGCGGATCGGGCGGCTCAGGTGGACGGTTCCGATATAGGCTCCGAGGCCGACGCCCGCCACGATACCGGCAATCATGATGCCGAGGACGACCCACAGGACGTTGCTATGAAAAGCTGCAATCTCGGCTTCGGCTTTCGCCAGCTCCGCCTTGTCGGTCTGGACGATCGCATCGATCTCGGCCTGGAAAGCCTTGCGGTTGGCGCGGTTCGCCTCGTTGTTGCCCTGCTTGCCGGCGGCGTCCGGGCCATCGGTCACGCCGAGCCTGGCCGTTTCCGTGCGAAAGACGCGGAACTCCTGGGCGCGGGCCTGCAGCTTGGTGAATTCGGGCTTCTGCGTCTCCGGCACCAGAGGCGCCCAGCTCGTCAGCACCTTGTCGATTTCGTCGAGATCGGCCATCAGCCCATCGGCAAAGGGTTTGGAATCCTTTGCCGCGGCAGCGGCATAGATGCCGCGCGCCTCCATGACCACTGCGGTCACGTAGCGATTCAGGCGCTCGCCCATGTAAGCGCGGCTCGCCGTCTGCTCATAGCTCTGTAATTTCTGGTCATATTGATGCAATGCATAGAGGGCAGTGGCGCCAATCAGAAGCGCCGCCCCGGCCATGACAGATACAAGCAGATTTATTTTGCCGCGAATTTTCACAATACCCCTCCGGCGCAGATCCCATCCCCCATAAATCGATGGGTTTTACGACATAGAGCTAGATATCGGCTAAAATCATTAACGTTATATTGAAGTATTTTAAATCTAAACGTACGGCATTCCTAACTATACTTTCCATATATTTTAGAATATCCTCAATCTATATTTAAAGTTGCGCACACATTCCGGCGAGCATTGCCGCCCAAGCACGTTGCCGCGGCCGATTGGCGCGAATTTGCCTGATTTCGAGGAATCTGCGCTCCTATAATTGACTTCCGGGGCCTTGATCCGTATAAGCCCGCGCACGTCCGGTCATGGAGCCTGCTTTTGCGGGCCAAGTCCGTTCGCCATAATCAACAACGCTCCTTGCTATTCAAAGCAAAGCTCAAGAAGGGCCGCACTCCGCGGTGTTTAAATAAATGAAGCGTACCTACCAACCATCCAAGCTTGTCCGCAAGCGTCGTCACGGCTTCCGTGCGCGTATGGCCACCAAGGGCGGCCGTGCGGTTCTTTCCGCTCGCCGTAACCGCGGCCGCAAGCGTCTTTCGGCCTAAGGGCCGAAGTGCCCGATAATCCAGGATGGCGGGCAAATTGACGAATGAACGACCCAAAAAGACTGTCGGGCGGCTGAAAAGCCGGCCGCAGTTTCTTGCAGTCCGCGAAGGCGAGAAGCGCAGAGGCAGCTTCTTTCTCATCGAAATGCTGGATCGCAAGACCGCCGACGCCGAACCCCGCGTCGGTTTTACCGTCACCAAAAAACATGGCAACGCGGTGGAGCGCAACCGCATGCGGCGCAGGCTGAAAGAAGCCGTGCGGCTTCACGCCGGATTTGCAATGCAGCCCGGACACGACTATGTGGTTGTCGCGCGACGCGAGGTGCTGACCGCGCCTTTCGAAAAACTGGCGAGCGAACTCGTAAGCCGCATCGAAACCAGGCCGAAACACCGGCGGTCGGAAAAGGACCGCTCCAGGAAAGTATGATGGAAAACAACCGCAATTACTTCATTGCAATTGCACTGTCTGTGCTGATTGTTCTCGGCTGGCAGTTTTTCTACATGAACCCGCGCCTTGAAGCGCAGCGTCAGGCCGAGCAAGCCGCCAAGCAGCACCAGCAGGCGCAGCAGGCCCAGACGACGCAGCCAGCTCCCGCGGGCACTGCGGTCAACGGTTCGCTGCCGGCGAATGGCCAGACGACCTCGGCGGTCCTCACCCGTGACCAGTCCGTCGAAAAGACCGCATCCGCGCGCGTTGTCATCGATACGCCGGCCCTTGCCGGCTCCATCAACCTGGAAGGCGCTCGCCTCGACGATCTCCGTCTGAAGGCCTATCACGAGACGGTCGACAAGAGCAGCCCGATCATCACCCTGTTCAGCCCGGCCGACACCAAGGACGGCTATTTCACCGAACTCGGCTATGTTGGCAGCGATGCGACCGGCGCAGTCCCAGGCCCTTCGACCCTGTGGAAGCTCACGAGCGGCGACAAGCTGACCGACAAGACGCCGGTGACACTGTCCTACACCAATGACAAGGGCATCACCTTCAGCCGCACGATCTCCGTCGACGATCGCTATATGTTCACGATCACCGACAAGATCGCCAACGCCAGCCAGGCGCCGATTGCACTGTCGAGCTATGGCCGCGTCACCCGCTACAACAAGCCCGAGACGCCTTCCGCCTACGTCCTGCATGAAGGCTTCATCGGCGTTATCGGCGATGACGGCCTGATCGAGACCAAGTACGCGTCTACCGAAAAGGAAGCCACGACGCCCGCCAAGGCGACCGGCGGCTGGCTCGGCATGACGGACAAGTATTGGGCTGCAACCATCGTGCCGCCGCAGTCGACCGCTTACGACGCCCGCTTCTCGCACTTCGCGGATGGCACGCCGCGTTACCAGGCAGACTACAAGCAGGATGCGATCACGGTTGCCCCCGGTCAGTCGATCGACCTGAAGAACCTCGTCTTCGCCGGCGCCAAGGAAGTTCCGGTCATCGACCGCTATGAGACCAGCTATTCGATCCCGCGCTTCGACCGCCTGATCGACTGGGGCTGGTTCTATTTCATCACCAAGCCGATGTTCAAGCTGATGGATTTCTTCTTCCGCTACTTCGGCAATTTCGGCGTTGCCATCCTCTGCACCACCATCGTCGTCAAGGCGCTCTTCTTCCCGCTCGCCAGCCGGCAATATGCCTCCATGGCGAACATGAAGCGCGTGCAGCCGAAGATGGAGGAGCTGAAGGCCAAGTTCGGCGACGACCGCATGGCCCTGCAGCAGGCGACCATGCAGCTCTACAAGGAAGAGAAGATCAATCCGATCGCGGGTTGCTGGCCGGTGCTCTTGCAGATCCCGATCTTCTTCTCGCTCTACAAGGTGATCTACATCACCATCGAAATGCGCCATGCACCCTTCTTCGGCTGGATCCAGGATCTTTCCGCGCCGGATCCGACCTCGATCGTCAACCTGTTCGGCCTGCTGCCGTTCGCGGCTCCGACCTTCCTGCATCTCGGCGTTTGGCCGCTGATCATGGGCGTCACCATGTTCCTGCAGATGCGCATGAACCCGACGCCGCCGGACCCGACGCAGGCAATGATCTTCAACTGGATGCCGCTGGTATTCATGTTCATGCTGGCAAGCTTCCCGGCCGGACTCGTGATCTACTGGGCCTGGAACAACACGCTCTCGGTCATCCAGCAGTCGATCATCATGAAGCGCCATGGCGTGAAGGTGGAGCTCTTCGACAATCTGAAGGGCCTCTTCAAACGAAAACCGGCACCATCGAAATGACGACAAAAGCCCTGCTCCGGTGGGGCTTTTTCTTTATCCGGCGGAGGTGCGATCGACGCGACCTCCAGCACCGATACGCCGCCCATAATGGTCATCGCAATGCTGCGATGGAAGATAGCGCAACGATGGAAAGCAGGCCCAGAGCGGCCGTGACGGCGAGTGACGGCGTAATGCCGATATTCTCCATCGCGAAGGCCAGAGCGAACGGGGCAAGAGCTGAAAGGATCAGCCGCGCCGCCATCATCTTCCCCTGAAGCTTCCCGTAGTCATCACTGCCGAAAAGATGCAGAGGCAGCGTGCCGGTGACGATGCTGAGGAGGCCGTTGCCCATGCCGAAGATTATCGCGAAGGCCATGGCGCCGGGCACGGAGGGAGCCGAAAGCAGAAGCACCAGCAGCCCGCCCGGAATCAGCGTCGAAGCAATCACGGCCAGATGGAGTGCTGGCAGGTTCTTGCCGAACACCATATTGGTGAGGCGGCTGCCGACCTGCGATGGGCCGAAGAGCGTCCCTACGAGAACCGCGGTCGCACTAAGACCAAGGCCGGACAGCAGCGGCACCAGATGCACCAGAACGGCCGAACTGACCAGCGACATCAGCGAAAAACCCGTAACCATGATTGCAAAGCCAAGGCGACGGCGAGCAGGTGGCAACACACCCTCTACGCGCCGAGCTACGGTCGATGCCTTCGCCTCGCGCGAGCCTCCCTGATGCGACAACCAGGCGTGGATTGGCAGGCAGATACTGAGGTTGAGCACGGCGAAAGCCAAATAGACGTTCTGCCATGTGAGATGCGCGTGAAGTGCCGTGGTCATCGGCCAGAAGATTGTCGAGGCGAATCCGCCGATCAGCGTCAGATAGGTAATACTGCGGGAGGCAACCTGCGGTCGGATTTGCACGAGCAGCGCAAAGGCCGCGCCATACTGGACCAGGTTGGCGGAAGCTTCGATCGCAACAAGTGCAGCGACATAGGCTGCCTTGTTGGGTGCAAAGGCACAGGCGGCCAGGGCGACAGCCGCCATGAGGGAGCCGATCGTCATCACCCGGGCGGCGCCGAGCCTGTCGAAAAGCACGCCGAGCCACGGTGCGGTGAGGCCGCCGATCAGAAGCGCGACCGACAGCGCACCGAAAACCCGTTCACTCGACCACGCGAACTGCGCGACCATATCGGGCGCGAGGATGCTGAAGCTGTAGTAGAGAGTGCCGTACCCGATGATCTGCGTGATGCCGAGCGCAAGCACTGCAAGAAGAGGCACCCGTTCAGACAAGGCGTTTGCCGTCAGCATCGAGAACCTGTTCGCCATCTTCCTTGGCGAACGGGCCTTTATGCGTATCGGGCAGGATATCCAGGACGACTTCCGAAGGCCGGGCCAGACGCGTGCCCATGGGCGTGACGACGAACGGGCGGTTGATCAGGATCGGATCCTTCAACATGGCATCGAGCAACTGGGCATCGGTCAGGTCCGGATTGTCGAGGCCGAGTTCGGCATAGGGCGTGCCGTTTTGGCGGATCGCCTGCCGGACAGTCAAACCCGCATCGGCAATCATCTTGATGAGATCATCGCGACTTGGCGGATTGCTCAGATATTCGATGACGGTGGGCTCGATGCCGGCATTACGGATCATCGCCAGCGTGTTGCGCGAGGTGCCGCAGTCGGGATTGTGGTAGATCGTGACATCCATGATCATGGGCAAGTTCCGTTTCAGCGAGAGTTTGAGGATTGCGGGCTTCCATCAGCAGCCAGCTCGCGAGCAACACCGCCAGCAATGCGCCGAGGATTTCCGCGAGGATGAAACCCGGCAGATCGACAGGACGGATGCCGGCGAAGGTGTTCGTCAGCGAGCGGGCGATTGCGACAGCCGGATTGGCGAAAGAGGTGGAAGCGGTGAACCAGTAGGCAGCCGTGATGTAGAGGCCGACCAGCCATGCCACGGCGTCGGCGCGAAACCGCAGGCCGGCGAGGATGAAGAAGACAAGGCCGAAGGTGGCCGTCACCTCGGCCAGCCATTGCGCGCCGCCGCTGCGAATGGTGGTCGAGGCCTGCAGCAACGGCAGTTCGAACATGGCATGCGCAAGGATCGTTCCGAAAATCCCGCCAAGGATCTGGGCGACGACATAGCCCAAAGCCGACATCGCGGTCAGCTCGCGGCGTATCGCAAAGACCAGCGATACGGCCGGGTTGAAGTGAGCGCCGGATATCGGCCCCAGGACGGTGATCAGCACGACGAGGATCGCACCCGTAGGCAGCGTATTGGTGAGCAGCGCAAGCGCCGTATCGGTCGTCAGCCTGTCCGCCATGATGCCCGAACCGACCACCGTCGTGACCAGAAGACCCGTGCCCAAGGCCTCAGAGACAAGACGGCGCGAAAGCGGAAAAGATGTCATGGTTTCAGGCCCGAGATCAGCATATTCATGGAACGTTTCTCGCAGCTGGTGCGCAGCAGGCAGCGACTTGCGTCGCCGGCGCGCAGACCTCCGGGTGCCCCGCGCAGCAGTCTTCCATCAGGAAGCGGACGAGACCTCCGAGCACATGGTAGTTGGCGGTGTAGACGATAGAGCGGGATTCCCGTTGCTGGCCAATGAGGCCGGCCCGATCCAGTTCCTTCAGATGGAATGAGACATTCGAGGGCGATACGCCGAGCTTCTCCGCAATCGCGCCCGCAGCCATGCCGTCAGGACCAGCAACGACGAGCATGCGGACGATCTGCAGGCGGGTCTCCTGAGAGAGAGCGCCGAACGAAGCGAGGGCTTGACCTTCATCCATATTTCAATAATCCTTGAAATGTTGAAATATGGAGTACCTCAAATGAATGCGATCGACAAGACCCCAGCTTCGGATATCAGCATCGGCTTTCTGCTTGAGACCTTGGCCGCTTCCCACGATCTGCCCCTTGTATTCCGCTATAACGGACGGCCGGTGAGGCCAGGCTATCATGTCACAGAAGTCAAAGCCGGGCAGTTTTCGGCACTGGACTGCGGGGCCAATCCGGAAACATGGGCGGAGATTTTCGTGCAGCTTTGGGATATCGATGAAGGCAACCGCACGCATATGCCAGCGGGCAAATTCGCCGCTATCATCCGCAAAGTTTCCGAGCACGTCCAGCTCGACGGTTCCGCAAGGCTGACCTTTGAGGTAAGCGACGGGGTGCAGCCGATGCAGCTCTACTGCGCATCGACTCCCGCTATCGGTAACGGTGCGGTGCATGTCAACCTCATTCCCCGCGCAGCTAGCTGCAAGCCACGTGACCGGTGGCTAGTCGCTCAAGCGGCCGCTTGCTGTGGCCCAGCAAATGCCGTCACGTGTTGCGGTTAGCCATTACCGACTCTTTGAGGCGGCATCGAAGCTCGGCGGCACGAAGCCAAATGCCGATCCAAACTTGACTTTCGCGGATAAAACCTCGAAGCCAATCCACTCATTCAAGCAAAAGACTGAGTAAATGGCAGATCAGACGACAAAAGACGACAAGCCGCTTTTCGGGCGTCCGTGGATTTTCATCCGTGGCGTGCCGTCGATGAAATTTCTGCCGCCGGAAGGGCCGCCGGAAATTGCTTTTGCCGGCCGCTCCAATGTCGGCAAGTCGTCGCTGATCAATGCCCTGGTCGGGCATAAGGGCCTGGCGCGTACCTCGAATACGCCGGGGCGCACGCAGGAGCTCAACTATTTCGTTCCCGACGGCTTTTCCGGCGAGGGCGGCGATCTGCCGCCGATGGCTCTGGTCGATATGCCGGGCTACGGCTATGCCGAAGCGCCGAAGGATCAGGTCGACGCCTGGACGAAGCTCGTCTTCGACTATCTGCGCGGGCGCACGACGCTGAAGCGCGTCTATGTGCTGATCGACAGCCGCCACGGTATCAAGAAGAACGATGCGGAGGTCCTGGACCTTCTCGACAAAGCTGCCGTTTCCTATCAGATCGTGCTGACCAAGACCGACAAGATCAAGGAAGCAGGCATACCGAAGCTGCTAGCCGATACCGCTGAAAAAATCCGCAAGCGCCCCGCCGCTTATCCCGGCATCCTCGCCACCTCATCGGAAAAGGGCGCTGGCCTTCAGGAATTGCGCGAGGCCATTGGCCTGACGGTCGGCATCCAGGTCTGAAGACCGACCGGTCAAGTGAGGCCGCCGCCCCCAACCCCGCATAAGGCGACGGCGGCCGTGTTGCCGCTAAGGATTACATCTTCGGCAACAACACCTTGTCGACGACATGAATCACACCGTTCGACTGCTTGACGTCGGCGATGCTGATATGGGCAATGCTGCCGGCTTCGTCGGTCAACGTCAGCTTGCCGCCCTTGTCCACGGCCTTGATCGTGCAGCCGCCGACCGTCTTCAGATCGTATTCGCCGCCCTTGCTCATTGCCCATTTCTTGATGGCGGCGGCCATGTCATCACCGGCGACAACGTGGCAGGTCAGCACCTTGACCAGCTTCTCCTTGTTCTCGGGCTTCAGCAGGGTTTCGACCGTGCCTGCTGGCAATTGCTTGAAGGCTTCATTGGTCGGCGCAAAGACGGTGAATGGGCCTTTGCCTTCGAGGGTATCGACGAGGCCGGCCGCCTTGACGGCCGCGACCAGGGTCGTGTGATCCTTGGAATTGACGGCATTCTGGATGATGTTCTTGCTGGCATACATCGCAGCACCGCCCACCATCGGGTCCTTGGCATAGGCTAGGCTGCTTGCGGCCGACAGGATTGCGGCAGCGGCGGCAATGCGAAACACGGTCTTGATCATAACGTACCTCTTCCTCTCTGTTGCCCCGATCAGGCGGGGTCGGAAGAAGATACGGAGCATGCTGTCAGGGAGTTTCAGCCGCGATCGTTTTTCGGGAGGCGAAATTCCTCAGGGCAAATGGATCGTGCCGGAAGCAACCACATCGCCCGTTGGTTTGCCGGTCGGCGAGCCGCCAAAGGGCTCGACACTGACGGCGATGATGGCGCCTTCAGTCAATTTGGCGTGAAGTTCCGGCGACAAGACGATTTCCCCATCGCCGGTCGGTGGCAGTATGCCCAGCGCCTCGGCGGGATCGCTGCCGCGAATCAGCCAGAGCTCCAGCGATTTCTCCTCGGGTTTGCCGGCGGCGACCGGCGTAATTTTCAGGCGCCCATTGGCGACGTCGTAATTGGCGAGGAGATTGAAGGGACTGTTCTGGCCGGAAAGGGATGCGGTGAGCTGCTTGCCCGGGCTCGTGCGCAAGCCGCCTTCATTCGTGATGGCGAAGACGAGTACGCCGGCCGCCAAGAACAGCGAGCCGAAGGCGACCGAGCGCCACAGCATCAGCGAATTCCAGAGATGGGCGCCGAACGCCGCTTCGCCGAAAATCCGCTTTTCGATCTTCGGAAATACGGCGGCCGCAGGCGTCACCGCCTCATATTCCTCGTTGAATTCCGAGAGATTCTGCTCCCAGCGGCTGACGATTGCGGCGAACTGCCGGTCGCTGCGCATGCGGCGCTCGACCTTCTGCCGGTCTTCCAGGGAAAGCACGCCAAGCACATATTCTCCGGCCAGGACTTCATCGCGGGAGCGGCCTCCCTTGCTTTGATCGGGCGTACTCATCGGTCCATGCACTCTCTCAGTCTGATTAGGCTTCGGCGCAGCCAGGTGCGCATAGTATTCAATGGCACAGCGTGTTGGTCGGCGAGCTCCTGGTAGCTCAAGCCCTCGACATAGGCGCTGCGAACAGCCCGCGCACGATCAGCTTCCAACTCTTCCATGCACCTGTCAATCCGCCTTCCCTCTCCCTTCACGATTGCTTGCTCTTCGGGGCCGGGTTCCAGGTCGGCGAGATCGTAAGCGCTGTCTATTTCGTCAGCTACGGGCTTGCGGGCACGGACGAAATCGATGGCGCGATTGCGCGCGATCGTCATCAGCCAGGCCATTGCCGGCCCTTCCGCAACAGCAAATTGCTCGGCCCGCTGCCAGACCTTGATATAGACCTCCTGCAAAACCTCTTCAGCATCCGCCTTGTTGCCAACGATGCGCAGGCAAACACCGAGAAGTTTCGGGCTGGTACGCTTGTAGAGTACGGCAAAGGCTTTCTGGTCGCGCATGGCAATGCGGCCGATCAGCGCTTCCGTCTCCTCGCTCGCCATCCAAATCCCCGGGGTACAACGCCTGCACCATCTTTAGAAGAAAACTCCGCTTCGGCAAACGCATCCGCACCATCAATTTCGGCGACGCTAATGTGACAAAGCGTCAACGAAAGTGCAGTGCGATCTTTCAGATGCACTTTTCGCGCTTTAGGTCTTTGATTTTTCGCATATCGTTGTCGCAAAACCGCTGAACACCTTTGCGCGACATGCTTTAATCCCGAGATCATTATTCCCTCTGTCAAAAACTTGAGATAAAAGGCCGCGATCAATTTCGAAGGGTGCACCATGTCCGAAGCCCAAAGCGAACTCCAAGCCAACCTGCTCGCACAGGCGCTGCCCTATATGCAGCGTTACGAAAACAAGACCATCGTCGTGAAATATGGTGGTCATGCCATGGGCAATGTCGAACTTGGCAAGGCCTTTGCGGCCGATATCGCGCTCCTGAAGCAGTCCGGCGTCAATCCGATCGTCGTCCATGGCGGCGGCCCTCAGATCGGTGCCATGCTGACAAAGATGGGAATCGAATCGAAGTTCGAAGGCGGGCTGCGCGTCACCGACCAGAAGACGGTCGAGATCGTCGAAATGGTGCTCGCCGGCTCGATCAACAAGGAAATCGTCGCGCTGATCAACCAAACTGGCGAATGGGCGATCGGCCTTTGCGGCAAGGACGGTAACATGGTCTTCGCCGAAAAGGCGCGCAAGACCATCAAGGACCCCGATTCCAACATCGAACGCGTACTCGATCTCGGTTTCGTCGGCGAAGTGGTCGAAGTCGATCGCACGCTGCTCGATCTGCTTGCCAAGTCCGAGATGATTCCGGTCATTGCCCCGGTCGCCCCCGGCCGCGACGGCGCGACCTATAACATCAACGCCGATACCTTTGCCGGCGCGATCGCAGGTGCGCTCAGTGCCACGCGCCTGCTTTTCCTCACGGATGTTCCCGGCGTCCTCGACAAGCAGGGCCAGCTCATCAAGGAATTGTCCGTAGCCCAGGCCCATGCGCTGATTGCCGACGGCACGATTTCCGGCGGCATGATTCCGAAGGTCGAAACCTGCATCGACGCCATCAAGGCCGGTGTTCAGGGCGTCGTTATCCTCAACGGCAAGACGGCCCATTCCGTGCTGCTCGAGATCTTCACCGAGCGCGGTGCGGGCACGTTGATCGTTCCCTGATAGGGCACACTCATTGAGAAAATTCAGGCGCTCCGCAAACGAGATTGCGAAGCGCCGAGGGGCTCGTCAGGACGGCCGATAGATCGCTTCGGCCTCGCTTTTCAGCATTCCCATGACCGAACGATAGGGAGCCGGCCCATAGCTGATGCGGCTGACACCCAGCCTTGCCATGGTCTCATTGTCCGGCGTGGTCGGCCGCACCATGATGTTAACAGGCAAAGGCGAGCGTTCGCAGAGGGCGCCGATCAAATCCGGTTCGACCAGGCCCGGCGCGAAGAAACCGCTGGCACCGGCCTCGGCAAAAGCATCGGCGCGCTGAAAGGCATCGTCCAGCAGGAGCTGATGATGCGCCGTATCGCTTTCCTGCAGGAAAAGATCGGTGCGGGCGTTGATGAACAAGGGCATTTCCCGGCGATCGGCCATCTCGCGGATGGCGCGGATGCGTGCTGCCTGCGTTTCGATAGGATGAACGCCCTGGCCGCCGATCACCTGATCTTCGAAATTGATGCCGATGGCGCCGTGATCCATGATCTTTTCGACATTGGCGGCGACTTCCTCAGGCTCGACGGCATAACCGCCCTCGAAATCGACCGACAGAGGCAACGGGCTCGTCACCGAAATCAGCCTGGCGGTCACCGCCAGCAGCGATAGCGGGATTGCCTGGCCGTCCCCGAAACCATTGGCAGCGGCGACCGACCAACTCCCCGTTGCCAGCGCCTTAGCGCCGGCTTCAGTGACAGCCTTGGCAGAGCCCGCATCCCAAATATTGAAAAGGATCAGCGGCTCACCCTTCTTGTGCAGCCGCGCGAATTCCAGCGCCTTTTCCACCTGACTCATCGCATCCCCTCCGAAAAGCCCGGCCGGGTGATTTCTCCTCCGCGACCCAAAAGAGCGTAAGCTCTCCCTCACATGGCAAATAGAGTAAAACCCCGGAAATCAATGGTAAAATCATAGCCGGCATTAGATCGCACGGCAATCTCCCCAAAATGGCTGAGATGCGGCAGCATGAATATTTCCCTTCCCCCGTCCGGAGCGGGCGTGCCATAAGACAGGCATGAGCCAGACAAAAACGCTATCCGAGCCAGCCGATTTCTCCCACATCCGTGATTGGGTATTCGATCTCGACAACACGCTCTATCCTCATCATGTCGATCTCTTCGCGCAGATCGATAAGAACATGACGGCTTACGTCTCCGCCCTTCTGCACATGGAGCGCGAAGAGGCCCGCAAGCTGCAAAAGCAATATTATCTCGATCACGGCACGACCCTGCAGGGTTTGATGATCCATCACGGCATCGACCCCAACGACTTCCTGGAGAAAGCGCACGCGATCGACTATTCGGCGCTGACGCCGCAGCCGGAGCTCGCCGCCGCCATCAAAGCATTGCCGGGGCGCAAGTTCATCTTCACCAATGGCAGCGTCAAACACGCCCAGGCAACGGCCGGCGCACTCGGCATCCTCGATGGCTTCGACGATATTTTCGATATCGTCGCGGCCGACTACGTGCCGAAACCCGCCGGCAGCACCTATGACAAGTTCATGAGCCTTCATCGGGTGGATACGAAGAAGGCGGTCATGTTCGAGGACCTGCCGCGCAATCTCACGGTACCCAAAGCGCTCGGCATGAAGACGGTACTTCTTGTACCGCAAAATCTCGAGACGACGGTCGTCGAATGGTGGGAACGGACCACCGGCGAAGACGACCACATCGACTACGTGACCGACGACCTCACGACCTTCCTGAAAGCGCTGGTTTAACTGTTCATTAGGACGTGGTTACCAAAGTTTCATGCGCCTTACAGAGGTTTAATTGGTCGTTTTCGACCGCCAACCGTATCGTTTGATCATTCCTCGACACGAAAGGAAAAACGATGAACGGGAAAAAACTTCTTCTGGCCGGACTTTCCGCAACCCTGCTTCTCGGCGGTGCTGCACAGGTGGCGCTCGCCGCTTCGCATGATGGCGACCGTGGGGGCAGGCATCATCACGGCCGCTGGCACAGACCTCATATTTCGCCCGAAGTCCTTTACGTGCGCATGCTGAAGGAATTCGGCAATCCCGGTGACACGAAGCTCACCAAGGATGAGGTCAAGGCTGGCGTCGACAAGATCTTCGACCAGATCGACGTCAACCACGACGGTGAGATCACCCCCGGCGAATATCGCGCCTACCGCCAGGAGCAGATGAAGCAGTGGCGAGCCGAGCATGCCAAAGCCGATGATAATCAGGCTCAAAATGGCCAGGCTTCGGGCGGCGATCAGTCCCCGGGTAATCAGACCCAAGACAATCAGGCGCAGAGCAATCAGGCTCCGGCCGACCAGTCCAAGAGCGATCAGGCTCAAAACGACAATGACAACGACAAGGGTGGCGAAGCCCATCGCCATCACAGACCGCATGGCCGCTTCATGCACGAAGCTATGGTCTTCCGCTTTGCCGATACCGATCAAAGCGGCCAGATCAGCAAGAAGGAGGCCGAAGACGCCATGAACAAGCTCTTCGACCGGCTGGATCGCAATCATGATGGCGTCGTCAACCTTGACGACATGCCGGGCCGCCCGCTGCTCTAAGCCGATCGCTCCGGCAACAAACCCATGAACAAAGGCCCGCCCTCGCCCAAGCGACGGCGGGCTTTTCGTTATCAGTGCCCGTTGTCGTGGTGGCCGTTGTCGTGCTCGTAGAAATCGGCGACGATCTTCCAGGCCTCGTCGGCGGTATCGACGAAGCTGATAAGGTTCACATCGTCCGGCGCGATGGTGCCGAACTCCGCCAGCGCATCGAAATTGATGATGCTGCGCCAGAACTTTTCACCAAAGAGAATGAGCGGCAGGCGCTCCATACGGCCGGTCTGGATGAGCGTCAGGCATTCGAACAGTTCGTCGAGCGTGCCGAAACCGCCCGGGAACACCGCGATCGCCTTAGCTCGCACCATGAAGTGCATCTTGCGGATCGCGAAATAATGGAAGTTGAAGCTGAGTTCCGGCGTCACATAGGCGTTCGGCGCCTGCTCGTGCGGCAACACGATGTTGAGGCCAATCGAGGGCGCGCCTTCTTCTGCCGCGCCGCGATTGCCTGCTTCCATGACGCCTGGACCGCCGCCGGTGACGACGACATATTCGTGGTAATCGAAGCCGGCGGAATAACGGGAGCAGAGTCGGGCGAACTTGCGCGCCTCCTCGTAATAGACCGATGCGGCTTCGAGATTGGCGCGCTGCACGTCATTGCGGGCAGCCCAGGCGTTGGTGCCGGGGGCGGGAATGCGTGCGCCGCCGAACATCACGACAGTCGACTTGATGCCGCGCTCGGTCAGCGACATTTCGGTCTTCAGCAATTCCAGCTGCAGGCGGATGGGCCGCAATTCCTCGCGGCAGAGGAAATCCTCATCGGCATAGGCAAGCCGGTAGGAGGGCGACATCGACTGCGGCGTGCGCGGCACCGACTCGGCCCGCTGCTTGTCCGCCGAGCTCGTCTTCAACGGGTCCCAAACCCCGTCCTTGCGCCTCAGCCTGCCGTTCTTCGCCTTGCTCATCTGCTCATGCCTTTCAAATCGATCATGACGGGCAGTTTCCGTCCGCGAACGGAAATAGCCAAGCTCTTGCATATGCCCCTACAACGCCTTGAATCCAAGCTCAATCGGCGCGGAAAAGACATTCCATTTTCGGCATGCATGCTATAGGACCAATCGACCGCATCCGGAGCTTTATCCGGAAAACACGATAGGCCCTGACGTTGTAAGGAATTCCCATGAGCGCTACCGATCTCGCCTCCCTCGAAAAGTCCATCGAGGCTGCCTTCGACAATCGCGACAATGTGAACACGTCGACGCGCGGCGAAGTCCGCGATGCCGTCGAAACGGCGCTCAATCTCCTCGATAGCGGCAAGGTTCGCGTGGCCGAACGTGGTGCCGATGGCAACTGGACCGTCAACCAGTGGCTCAAGAAAGCGGTTCTGCTCTCCTTCCGCCTCAACGACATGAAGATCGTCGAAGGTGGCTCCGGCGGCGCCACCTGGTGGGACAAGGTTCCCTCGAAGTTCGAAGGCTGGGGTGAGAACCGCTTCCGCGAAGCGGGTTTCCGCGCCGTGCCGAACGCAGTCGTACGTCATTCCGCCTATATCGCCCCCAACGCCATCCTGATGCCGTCCTTCGTCAATCTCGGCGCTTATGTCGGCGAAGGCACCATGGTCGACACCTGGGCGACGGTCGGCTCCTGCGCTCAGATCGGCAAGCATGTGCATCTTTCCGGTGGCGTCGGCATCGGCGGCGTGCTGGAGCCGATGCAGGCCGGCCCGACCATCATCGAAGACAATTGCTTCATCGGCGCCCGCTCCGAAGTCGTCGAAGGCTGCATCATCCGTGAAGGCTCCGTGCTTGGCATGGGCGTGTTCATCGGCAAGTCCACCAAGATCGTTGATCGCGCCACCGGCGAGATCACCTATGGCGAAGTTCCGCCATATTCGGTCGTCGTCGCCGGCTCTCTGCCGAGCGGCAACGCCATGGCAAACGGCCAGCCGGCCCCGAGCCTCTATTGCGCCGTCATCGTCAAGCGCGTCGATGAAAAGACCCGCTCGAAGACCGGCATCAACGAGCTGCTGCGCGACTAATCTCGCAAAATTTGGGAAGCGCGGTTGCCATATCGCGCTTCCCTCATGCTTGCCGGGTGAGCATGCCTGTGCGATTGCTGGAATCGCGGCAAAGATTTTCGAGTCGTTACCGATCCTTTGCCATCGCTTTGCCATTTCCCGCCGGATAAGTTGCCTCCGATGACTGTTACCAATCCCATTACGAACCTGCAGACTCTGATCCGCTGCGCCTCCGTCACCCCGGCCGAAGGCGGCGCGCTGACCGCGCTTGCCGATATGCTGCAGCCACTCGGCTTCAAGATCGATCGCATGACGGCGAGCGAGGCGGGAACGCCCGATATAGAAAATCTCTATGCGCGGCTCGGCACGGACGGACCGCATCTGATGTTTGCCGGCCATACGGATGTCGTGCCGGTCGGCGATGCCGCTTCGTGGAGCCATCCGCCTTTTGCCGCCGAAATCGCCGATGGCGAGCTTTTCGGCCGTGGCGCCGTCGACATGAAGGGCGGCATCGCCTGCTTCGTGGCGGCGGTTGCGCGTCATATCGAGAAGCATGGCAGACCCGCCGGCTCAATCTCCTTCCTGATTACCGGCGACGAAGAAGGACCCGCGATCAACGGCACCGTGAAGCTGCTGCAATGGGCGGCCGAGCGCGGCGAGACATGGGATGCCTCGCTCGTCGGCGAACCGACCAATCCTGACCGGCTCGGCGACATGATCAAGATCGGTCGCCGCGGCTCGATTTCCGGCACTATCACCGTCCACGGGGTTCAAGGCCACGCCGCCTATCCGCACCTTGCCGATAACCCGGTGCGCAGCATCATCAAGCTGACGGAAGCGCTGCTCGATCCACCCTTCGATGCCGGCACGGACAATTTCCAGCCGTCGAACCTCGAAGTGACTACGATCGACGTCGGCAATACCGCAACCAATGTCATTCCCGCCAAGGCGACTGCTGCCTTCAACATCCGTTTCAACGACACCTGGACCGCCGATACGCTGAAGGCGGAAATCCTGGCGCGCCTGGATGCGGCCGCCGCCGACCAGACGTTGCGGCCCGGGCGTCCGCCGGCGAAATACGACATCGTCTGGTCGGAGCGCCCGAGCCAAGTCTTCCTGACGCGAAACAATGCGCTAATCGCCTCGCTCTCCTCTGCCATCGAAAACATCACCGGTCAAAGGCCGGCGCTGTCGACCACCGGCGGCACGTCCGATGCCCGCTTCATCAAGGACTACTGCCCCGTCGTGGAATTCGGGCTTGTCGGCCAGACCATGCATATGATCGACGAGCGTGTGGCGCTCTCGGATCTCGAAACGCTGACCGGGATCTACCAGACCTTCATCCAGCGCTGGTTCGAGAATGCCGAGCTTTAAGGAAGTCCAATACTACCTGTCCGGCCTGTGGCTGCTGATCCGGATGGATGCACGCGGCTTCCAGTATCTGGACATATCGGACCGCGGCATGATGCGCTCCTTCTGGGCAATCCTCTGGTGCTTGCCGTCGATCGGCATTTCATGGCTGTGGTGGCAGAAGGCCTATTTAACTGCCATGCCGCCGGAGACATCGACGGGCCTTGCTTTTTTTCTGCGCCTGGCCTTGGTCGAATTTGCGAACTGGTTGATCCCGCTCGTGCTTGCTGGCGTGTTGCTGCTGATTTTTCGCTTCGGCGACAAGTTCACGCCGATCGTTGTCGTCGTGAACTGGCTTGGCGTGCCGACATCCTACCTCAATGCGCTGCTCATCGCCTTGATCGCCTTCGTTCCCGGGTCCAGCGGGTTGGCGGCGCTGCTGTGGCTGGCACTGATGATGGCGATCATCTTTTCGCTGGCGCGCATGCTCAGAATGATCTGCGGTACGCATCCGCTCTTCATCGGCACGCTGACGCTGGTGCTGCTCATTCCGACCATGCTGCTGACGGACTTCCTGCAGCGCTTCCTCGGCGTCTATCCGCCGGGCTGAGGCAGTCGCGTTCTAACGGTTGACGACCTCACCATCTTCCTTGGTAAAAGGGCCGATGTCCGGGTTCGGCAGGATATCGAGCACGAGTTCGGAGGGGCGGCAGAGACGCACGCCTTTCTCCGTCACCACGATCGGGCGGTTGATCAGGATCGGGTGCTCGATCATCCCGTCAAGCAGCTGATCGTCGGTGAGATCGGGATTGCCAAGACCGAGTTCGTCATAGGGCGTTCCCTTTTGGCGGAGAAGATCACGAACCGTCAGGCCCATGGCGGCAATGAGCTCCACCAGCCGTTCGCCGCTGGGCGGCGTTTTCAGATATTCGATAACGACGGGTTCTTCGCCGGACTGGCGGATCATCGCCAGCGTGTTGCGCAATGTGCCGCAGGCTGGATTATGATAGATCGTCACCGTCATCGATATCCTGCACTTCGTTGCCGTCCGAGCCGGCACCGTCACGATAATCCACCTGCATGAAATAGAGCCCATCCGGCGGGGCGACAGGGCCACAGGCTTTGCGATCCTTGGCTTCCAGCGCCGCGCGCACATCCTCGGGTGTCCATTTGCCCTCGCCCGCAAGCTTCAGCGTACCGGCGAATGAGCGGATCTGATTGTGCAGGAAGCTTTGCGCGGTGGCGCGGATCTCGATCAGTTCGCCGCTGCGCGTCACGTCCAGCCGGTCGAGAGTACGCACCGGGCTGTTTGCCTGGCAATGCGCGGAGCGAAAGGTGGTGAAATCATGCCGTCCCACAAGGGTCTGCGCCGCGGCGTGCATGACCTCATGATCCATATCCTTCGGCACCCACCATGCACGCCCGGCTTCCAAAGCCAAAGGTGCGCGGCGGGCGATGATACGATAGAGATAGTGGCGGCGGATGGCCGAGAAGCGTGCATCGAAGCTTTGGTCGACCTCGACGATATCGAGAATGGCGATGCGGTCACCGGCCATCCTCAGATGGGCATTGAGCGCATTGCGCAGCGTATAGACCTTCCATTCCTTGGAGAGGTCGGCATGCATGACCTGCCCCATGGCATGCACGCCGGAATCGGTACGTCCCGCCCCGCGGATCGAAACGGTTTCGCCGGTCAAGGACAGGATGGCGCCTTCGATCGCACCCTGCACGGAGGGACCGTTTTCCTGGCGCTGCCAGCCGACATAGGGAACGCCGTCATATTCGACGGTCATTTTGTAACGCGGCATCAGGCCTGCTCCGAGGCGAGCACGGTGCCTGATGCGATCGGCGTGCCACGCAGGAAATCAGCAGCGGCCAAGGGCTTGCCGCCGGCCTTCTGCAGCTTCGTCAATCTGACGGCGCCGGAAGCGCAGGCAATGACGAGATCATCCGTCAGCACGTGGCCGGAGGCTCCGTTGCCCTCTGTCAATTCCGAACCCAAAACCTTGATGCGTTCGGGGCGGCCGGCGATTTCGGCTTCGAACCAGGCGCCGGGAAAAGGCGACAGGCCGCGAATGTGATTATGGACATCGGCTGCCGGCCTGCCGAAATCGATGCGCGTTTCGCCTTTGTCGATCTTTGCAGCATAAAGAACGCCTTCGGACGGCTGCGCGGTCAGTGGCAGTTCATCGTGCTCCAGCTTATTCATGGCCTCGGCCATGGCTTTTGCGCCGACGAGCATCAGCTTGTCATGCAGTTCACCCGCGGTCATGGCGTCACCGATCTCGACTTCGCGTGTCAGCGCAACCGGACCGGTATCGAGCCCCTTATCCATCTTCATCACCATCATGCCGGTTTTTTTGTCGCCGGCCATGATCGCCCGTTGGATAGGGGCTGCGCCGCGCCAGCGCGGCAGTAGGGAAGCATGGCCGTTGTAGCAGCCGAGACGCGTGCCCGACAGAATTGCCTCCGGCAGCAACAGGCCATAGGCGACGACGACGGCGACATCCGCGTTCAGATCGCGAAAGCGCTGGCGCTCGTCCGGATCCTTGAAGTTGACGGGCGTGAAGACCGGCAGGCCCAACAGCTCAGCCGCTTGATGCACCGGCGATTTCTGCAGATCCAGCCCTCGCCGGCCGCCGGGACGCGGCGGCTGTGTATAAACAGCACGAATCTTGTGACCGGCATCGATCAGGGACCGCAATGTCGGCACGGAGAATTCGGGCGTTCCCATAAAGATGATGTTGAGCGACATGCGATCCATCCGGCTAAGATATCAAGTTTCGAATGACCCGGCAGTGACGGCACGCGCCATTGGGGTCAGACGCTAGCCGCCTTCAAACGGGTTTATGAGCTTGAGATCAAGCCCCTCGAAGTCTTTTGTGTTGCGCGTGGCCAATGTCGCGCCGTTCGCAAGGCAGATGGCGGCGATCATGGCGTCCTTCGTTTCCATCCTTCGCCCAATCTTGTGGCGCTGAGCGGAGATTACTCCGTATTGATGGGCAGCATTGCTCGAAAATCCCAGAACGCGGCCCGAAAACTCTGCCTCTATCGCGTCCAGCTCCGCAATCAACGCCGCCTTGCGCTTCCCGTCAGCCAGGAGCTCCAGTCCGAACCGGATCTCGCCGATGGTGATGGTTGTCAGAAAAACGGCCTCGATGGCGACACTATCAAGCCAGGACAATATGCGTTCACTATGCAGCCGCCCTTGCAGCAGCTCCGATACGACATTCGTGTCCAGAACGATCATGCGCAGGCCACGGGGCTAGTCGAAATGGGGCGGTTCGCGATCCGGCGCATTTCGAAACGTGTTGATCGCCTCAATTTCTTCTTCGCTCAGCTTTTCTACGCCGAGAACAGCTCTCAATCGCTGCCCCGCCGACTCGCTTCCATCCCGCTCGCGCCCGAGCGACTGACGCAGCAGTTCGATCGCCTCATCCGAGAGGCTGCGGCCATGCCTGCTGGCATTGGCCTGCAACTGCTTCTTCAAGCTGTCCTCGATGCCGCGCAACAACAGATCGCCCATTCGCGCCTCCATTTGATATCAATGATATCATAGGCATCTCAGGCCGATCTTTCAATGGCCGGGGACTATAGAGCCTTCGACTTGGCGGCCTTGGTGAACTTCTTGATCACCATCTCACGCTTCAAGCGCGAGATATAGTCGATGAAGAGCACACCGTTCAGGTGATCGATCTCGTGCTGCACGCAGGTCGCCAGTAGGCCGTCGGCTTCGGTGAGCTGTTCCTTTCCGTCGCGATCCAGATGCTTGACGGTGACACGCGCGGGGCGCTCCACCTCGGCATAGTAATCCGGAATCGAGAGGCAGCCTTCCTCGTAAACTGAACGTTCGTCCGAAGACGCGACGATCTCCGGATTGATGAACACCAGCGGCTTCTTCTCTTCGCCTTCGCGCGCGACATCGATGACGAGCATGCGGCGGGGAACGCCGATCTGGATCGCCGCAAGGCCGATGCCCGGCGCGTCATACATGGTTTCCAGCATGTCGTCGGCGAGGCGCTGAATTTCGGTATCGATCTGCTCGATGGGCTTCGAAGCCTGGCGGAGCAGCGGGTCGGGCAAAATGATAAGTGGCTTGATCGTCATGACGTTTCCCATAACGCATCTTGTTGTGCGATGGAATCGCCAAGATGGCGGTGAGGCAGTGTTTTTTCAACGGCAGCGATCCAAACGGCCACGGATGGCCTCGAAATTTTGTTCACGGTTTGATCTGGATATTCACAACGATTTTGCTATGCTTGCGCGAAGAACTTCATCAGCGCGCCAGGTTTCATGTCTTTCATCATCTTCGGCCAAGCCATTTCCACGGTCCAGCTTCTGACCGGCCTCGTTTTCCTGCTTGCGATCGCAGTCATCGTCCTTTTCGTCCGCGGCAGGGCGCAGGCGGAGGACGATGAGCTCGATGCCGAGCATACGATGGCGGCGCTGCTGCGGTCGCAGGCGGAGATGCAGGGACGGCTTGCCACCATGGCGGAAGTCTTCGGCTCCAGACAGGCCGAGCTCAATCAGGCCATCGGCCAGCGTCTCGACGGGATGTCGCAGCGGATGACGGCGACCATCGGCGAGCAGACGCGCGCGACCCATGAGAATCTGCGCCGCCTGCAGGAAAGGCTCGCCGTCATCGATGCCGCGCAGACCAATATCCAGACATTGGCAAAGGATGTCGTCGGCCTGCAGGCCATCCTTTCCAACAAGCAGACGCGTGGCGCCTTCGGCCAGGCACGCATGGAAACCATCATCGCCGATGGACTGCCGATGGGCGCCTATGCATTCCAGGCGACGCTATCGAACGGCTCGCGGCCGGACTGCACTGTTCGCATGCCCAATGGCTCGCCGCCGCTCGTCATCGATGCCAAGTTCCCGCTGGAGGCCTGGAACGCCATTCGTGCCGCCGCCAATCCCGATCAAGGCCGGATCGCGGCCCAGCAATTCCGTAGGGATTTGGAGCTGCATATTCGCGACATTGCCGAGAAATACCTCATTCCCGGCGAGACGCAGGATACGGCCTTTCTCTTCGTGCCGTCCGAGTCGATCTTCGCCGAGATCCACGAGAATTTCGAGGCGATCGTGCAGAAGGCCCAGCGCGCCCGCATCGTCATCGTCTCGCCCTCGCTGCTGATGCTGTCGATCCAGGTCATTCAAGCCGTGCTGAAGGATCAGCGCATGCGCGAGCAGGCTCATGTCATCCAGAGCGAAGTGGCGCATCTGATGGACGACCTCTCGCGCCTGGACGAACGCGTGCGCAAGCTACAGGGTCATTTCGCCATGGCGCAAAAGGATGTCGACATGATCGTCACCTCGGCCGACAAGCTGGCGAGACGCGGTGAGCGGATAGAAGCGCTGGAATTCGAGGCCGTGAAAGAGCCCGCCAAGACACGCGCGGAAGAACGGGCCAAGTCGGTCGACAACCGCACGAGCCAACTCAAGCTCAGGGTGGTTGACGAAGACTGATCGCTTCGGCAGTGTCGCGCCCAATCGATGCATGATCCGAAAAGACAAAGGCAGCCTTCGGGCAGGATCATGCAGACGCAACACCCAGGGCAGGATATCGCATGATCACTATTTTCGGCTCCATCAACATGGACCTCATCGCCACCACGGATCGTTTGCCGAAGCCGGGCGAAACGGTTGCCGGCAACGGCTTTTCCACGGCCGCCGGCGGCAAGGGCGCCAATCAGGCGCTGGCTGCCCGGCGGGCCGGCGCGACAGTGCGCATGAGCGGTGCCGTCGGCAATGACGGCTTTGCGGAGCCCGCACTGGACCTGCTTCAGGCGGCAGGCACGGATCTTTCCACTGTCCGGCGGGTGTCCGAGCCGACCGGTACCGCTCTCATTCTCGTCGGCGGCGACGGCGAGAACATGATCGCAGTCGTTCCCGGTGCCAACGGCACGAACACGGCCGAAGACGCAACAGCCGCCGTGGCGGCCCTAAACCCCGGCGATACGTTGATGCTGCAGTTTGAGATCCCGGTCGCAGCCGTCGAAACCGCGCTCAACGCCGCGAAGGCAAAGGGCGTGCGCACAGTGCTCAATCTTGCTCCTCTGATCCCGGAGGCTGCTCGCCTCGGCCGCCTTGCCGATATCGTCATCGCCAACGAGACCGAATTCGAGAGATTGGCCGGCCAGGACAACATGTCGGCATCCGAGCGCGAGGCTGCCCTCGTTCGCCTGCACGGCGAAACCGGCCAGACGCTAATCGTCACGCTCGGCGGCGACGGCGTCATCGCCATCCGCGACGGCGAGCTTTCTCGCGCCAAGGGTCTCGTGATCGACCCGGTGGACACCGTCGGTGCCGGCGACACCTTTTGCGGCTATTTTGCCGCAAGCCTCGATCAGGGCCTGGATTTCCACGCCAGCCTGCGCCGTGCCGCCGTTGCCGGTTCGCTGGCCTGCCTGAAGCCGGGCGCACAGCCTTCCATACCGGTTGCCAGCGAAGTCGCCGAAAAGCTTTAAAGCTAAAATTCCATAAGCATTGCGAAGCGCAATTAATTAAATTTTTGCGCTTCCATATCATTCTCCTCTGGCCTGGCGCGCATGACCTTCCACACGCGGCAGGAATTCTCACGGCGGCTCCATGACAGGGCCATCCTGCGCCGACCTTGCATTCGGATAATGTGTATCCGACGCATCGCTTTTTCGAGGAAATGATGTTCATCTTTCGTATGAAGTCGCTTGCGGCCAAACTCATCTTGGTCACTGGACTGGCGATCGCACTCGTTCTGCTGATTTCCAATTTTCTGCTGATTTCTCAAACCCGCGATCGCGTCGAGACGCTGACGATGGATCAGGCGAATACCGAGGCCAAGTCCATTTCCAATGAGATTGCGGCAAATGTCGGCGAACTGGCGAGCGCCGCCCGCTCCATGGCTGGTATCCTCGGCCGCGGTCACGAAGGTCACACCTTCGATCGCAAAGGCATCATCAATATCCTCAAGGCGAATGTCGAACAGAATGCTTTTGCCTTCGGCAGCTGGTTCTGCGAACAGCTCGGCACCTTCGACGGTAAAACGACGGAGCTTGCCAACAACAAGGATCAGGGTGTCAACGACAAAGGCGCCTTTACACCCTATTGGTCAAAGACCAAGGATGGCGGCATCCAATTCTCCACGTTCGACAATGATTATACCGCTGCCTGGTGGAAGCTCGCCGCCACGAGCGGCAAGGGCGCAATCACCCCGCCCTATATGGCCGAAGGCACAGACGTTCCGACGACCATGAGCTCGATCGCCTACCCCGTCATGTCGGGCGGCAAGCTGATCGGCGTCGCAGGTGTCGACATCTCCCTTGCTTCGCTTTCCACTAAGCTTCAGAAGCTGCAGCCGTTCGGCACCGGCCGCGTGCTGCTCGTTTCGCAGGATAACAAGTGGTTGGTCGCGCCGAACGCGAACCTGCTGATGAAGGACTATAATGGTTCCGGCGCCGACACCATCAAGGCCGCGCTGACCTCCTCGTCCGCAAGCATCCTCAGAAACCTCTCGGAAGACGGTAGCGAAGAATTCGACCGTGTCGTCTATCCCTTCGCCGTTCCCGGCCTGAACGCCACCTGGGTCGTTCTGATCGACGTTCCGCACAGCGCAATTGCAGCGCCGGTCCGGGATCAGACCTATATGATGATCGTCTCCGGCTTCATCGTGCTGGCTGCAGTCATGCTGGCGCTCTATGCCGCCGTGCGCGGCTTCGTTCAGAAGCCACTTGCCGGTCTTGTCGCAAGCGTCAATCGCCTCAGCGCCGGCAATTATGCCGAGCCGGTCGCAGGACAGGCCCGTGCCGATGAGGTTGGCTCGGTCGCCAAGGCTCTGGAAGGTTTCCGCTTTGCGCTTGCCGACACCAAGCGTCTCGAAAGTGAAGCCAACGACCAGCGCCTGGCTGCCGAGGGCGAACGCCGCCGCTCGGAAAATGAACGCAACGAGAGCGTCGCCCTGCAGCGCCATATCGTCAGCATTCTCGGCCAAAGCCTCGCTGAGCTCTCCAAGGGCAACCTCACTCAGCGGATCACGGACGACTTCCCCGGCGAATATGCCCAGCTCAAGCAGGACTTCAATGCCGCGCTGGCGAGCCTCGAGGAGACGGTTCATACCGTCAATGTCAGCGTCGGCAATATCGGCAGTGGCACGGGCGAAATCAGCAACAGTGCCTCGGACCTCGCCCGCCGCACCGAACAGCAGGCGGCAAGCCTGGAAGAGACTGCGGCAGCCCTCAACGAGCTGACCGCGCAGGTCAATTCCAGCGCCGAAAACGCACGCACGGCGGCCAGCAGCGTCAATGCCGCATCAGAGGATGCCGAGCATTCCGGCGAGATCGTGCAAAAGGCTATCGCCTCCATGCACGGCATCGAGCAATCGTCGCAGGAGGTGTCGCGCATTATCGGCGTTATCGACGAAATCGCCTTCCAGACCAACCTTCTGGCGCTCAATGCCGGCGTGGAAGCGGCCCGTGCCGGAGAGGCCGGCAAGGGCTTTGCCGTTGTCGCGCAGGAAGTGCGCGAGCTGGCCCAGCGCTCGGCCAATGCCGCCAAGGAGATCAAGACCTTGATCAACGCCTCGGCGGGACAGGTGAAGGAAGGCGTCGATCTGGTCGGCCGCACGGGCGACGCCCTGCACAAGATCGCCCAGCAGGTCATGGAGATCAACGGCCTGATCCGCCAAATTTCGGCTTCCGCGAGCGAGCAGGCGATCGGCCTGAAGGAAATCAACTCGGCCATGAACCAGATGGATCAGGTCACTCAGCAGAATGCCGCAATGGTCGAGGAAACCACCGCTTCGAGCGTCGCGCTTGCCGAGGAAGCCCAATCGCTCAGAGCGCTCGTTGCACGCTTCCGCACCGGCCGTGCTGCCCAGGACAACGCCAGCGCATTGCGGGCGACTGCTCAGCAGATGCGGGCTCCGGCAGCGCCGCGTCGCGCGCCCGCGTCCGCACCGGCACGCAAGGCCATTCCGCAGACACAGGGTGCCACGGCGCTTGCCCAGGACGATTGGGAAGAATTCTGAGCGAATCCGCTCGGAGAGAAATCAAAAGGCCGCCGGAGCGATCCGGCGGCCTTTCTCATGGAGCCTAATCAGATGCGAGCGAAGCGTTCCGTCAGCAGCGCGAAGAAGCCATCGGCATCGACATCGCGCATGACCCTGGCGTTGCGCTTGCGGTCGGTAACGTGCCACCAGTCGACGACGGTCATGCCGACGGTCAGTTCCGATGTCACTTCGATCTCGACATTGCATTCGCGACCCTTGAAGAGCTCAGGCTTCAGAAGGTAGGCGATGACGGTCGGGTCATGCAGCGGACCGCCGTCCGAACCGTATTTCTCGATATCGAAGCGCTCGAAGAATTGCAGCATTTCGACCATGGCCTTGGCAGGCGGCGTGCCGACCGCGGCGATGCGCTCGACGCGATCCTTTCGCGTCAGCAGCTTATGGGTGACATCGAGTGGCATCATGACGATGGGAACACCCGAACGGAACACGACATCTGCCGCCTCCGGATCGACATAGATGTTGAACTCGGCCGCCGGCGTAATGTTGCCGCCCTCGAAAAAGCCGCCGCCCATCATCACGAGCTCGCGCACGCGGCCGACGATGTCAGGCGCTTTTTGGAAAGCCATTGCGATATTGGTCAGCGGCCCAAGCGTGCAGAGGGTCACGGCGCCTTCCGGTTCCTTGCGCAGCGTGTCGATGATGAAATCGACGGCGTGGCCCGGCTGCAGCTCCATTGTCGGCTCGGACAGTTCGGGGCCGTCAAGTCCGGTCTTGCCGTGCACATGTTCGGCCGTGACCAGCTTGCGTTTGAGCGGCGCATCAGCGCCGGCAAACACCTTGACGTCGCGGCGATTGCAGAGCTCGCAGACGATGCGGGCATTGCGGCTGGTCAGCCGCAATGGCACGTTGCCGGCAACCGTCGTGATGCCGAGCACCTCGATCTCCTCGCGGCTGCCGAAGGCGAGAAAGATCGCCGCAGCGTCATCTTGACCGGGGTCGGTATCGATGATGATTTTTCTAGGTTCGGTCATGTCTTCAACTTTCCTCCGGTGCAGATCGACAGGCTTTGTCGCGGGTCCGGTCCGGCTTTGTCAAGCGCTCGCTCGTCATGTCACAAAACGATTTTTCACCACGGAATTCGATCTCGCAAATGCGAAGACCTCATGGCTTGCACTCCCAGACGCGTACTCCCATATTAGGGACAACCGGGTGCTGAAGATCAGGTCCGGAACGGTCGCTTGACACCCAAGGACTTTGAGACGATGAGCCGGACGACTCCCTTTGCCAGCCCGCTGCTTCTGGGCTTTGATACTATGGAAAAGACGCTTGAGCGGATTGCCAAGGTCAGCGACGGTTACCCTCCCTATAATATCGAAAGAATGCGCGCGGACCGCCTGTCGGGCGAGCCGGAACGTCTGCGCATCACGCTGGCGGTCGCCGGCTTTTCCGAGGATGAGCTTGATGTCACCACGGAAGAGAACCAGCTGCTGATCCGCGGACGCCAGACGGAACAGGGCGAGCGCGACTATCTCTACCGGGGCATCGCTGCCCGGCAATTCCAACGTGTTTTCGTCCTTGCCGATGGCATGCAGGTGCTCGGCGCCACGCTGAAGAACGGTCTGCTCTCCGTCGATCTCATTCGGCCGGAACCGGACCGCGTGGTAAAGAAAATTAACATTTCGGTCTCACAGTAGAACAACGGCCTAGAGCCGCATGATTCAGGCCGAATCGGTCTGAAGTCTGAATCGGCTCTAGAATCAAAGAACTAGAGCACGACGTCACCTAAAAGCCGCTCACACTTTTGGTCATCATGCTCTGGAGCCGTTGGTCCCTCATACTGGAGGTACGAGCATGTTGTTAAAAGAAGCCACCGCCCGCCTGACCCAATCCGAACTTGCCAATATCGGCACCGGTGAGGTCGCCTACATCAGAAAAATGGATTGGTCCGAAGTATCCCGCTGCTTCCCGGAAGCGCCCGATATCGATCCGGATGTCGATCTCTGGGCGCTTTTCGGCGCCGACGGCACCCCGATCCTCTTGACGGACAATCGCTCCAGCACCTTCTATCGTGCTGCCGAGGACGAATTGAAGACGGTCAGCTTGCACTGACCATGAGCGTCGCCCGACGGTGAACGTCACCGTCCGCAAGGACCGCATCGAACCGGCCCCACCTGGCAACGCGCGCGCATGATCCAGACCGCCCAACGGCGGTCGTCGCGCAGGATAGTGTGAATATTTCAATCTGAAATTCTCGCCCGTAATTGGAGCGATCAGACCCTCTTGAAGGTCAGATAGGCCGACGAGCGCCCTTCGCGCCTGGCCTTGGCTTCGTAGCGCGTGCTCGGCCAGCCCTCATAGGGCGTCAGCCAGTCGGCGGCGTTCTGCGCGGTCCACTCGAAGCCGCCATGCGCCTGGCAATGCTGCAGCGTCCAATTGACGTAGGTGTCGATATCGGAGGCGAAGCAGAAGAGCGCGCCCGGCTTCAGGACGCGATGGAAGCGGGCAAGATTCACCCGAGAGACGAAACGGCGCTTCCAGTGCTTCTTCTTCGGCCAGGGATCAGGATAGAGCAGATCGATCTGATCTAGGCAGCCGTTAGGCAGCCAATCCAGTACCTGCGTCGCGTCGTCATTGTAGACGCGAATATTGCGTGCACCCGCGTCGTCGACGCTAGCAAGCAACTTCTGCATCGAGTTGACGAAAGGTTCCACGCCGATGAAGCCGGTCTTTGGCTGCTCCAGCGCCCGGTGAATCAGATGCTCTCCACCGCCGAAACCGATTTCAAGGCGCAGACGCTCGGTCGGCACCGGGAAAAGGTCGTTCAGCGGCTGCGGCGCCGGGGCGGAAAGGTCGACGATGAACTGCGGCAGCAATGCTTCCAGCTTTTCAGCCTGCTGGCTGCGCAAGGCTTTACCCTTGCGCCGGCCGAAGAATGCTTCCGTCGCCCGCGACCGGCGCTCGGTATCGATCATGCGGCTTCCCGGAGCTTTACGGCTTCCTTGAGGGCCTTCACCAGGTCCGTACGCTCCCAGGAGAAGGAGCCGTCACGGCCGGCCTTGCGGCCGAAGTGACCGTAAGCCGAAGTCTTGGCGTAGATCGGCTTGTTGAGATCGAGGTGGCGGCGGATGCCGGTCGGCGAAAGGTCCATGTTCTTGCGGATGGCCGCTTCGACCTGATCCTCGGTGACGCCCTTGCCCGTGCCGTGCAGGTCGACATAGATCGACAGCGGCTGAGCAACGCCGATGGCGTAGGAGAGCTGGATCGTGCAGCGATCGGAAAGACCGGCGGCAACAACGTTCTTCGCCAGATAGCGGGCCGCATAGGCTGCGGAACGGTCGACCTTGGTCGTGTCCTTGCCGGAGAATGCACCGCCGCCATGCGGGGCTGCGCCGCCATAGGTGTCGACGATGATCTTGCGGCCGGTGAGGCCGGCGTCGCCGTCCGGACCGCCGATGACGAACTTGCCCGTGGGATTGATGTACCACTTGCAATCGGAAGCGATCTTCAGGTCGCCGAGCGCTTCGACGATATAGGGCTCGACAACGGCACGAACCTTCTTCGAATCCCAGCTCTCGTCGAGATGCTGGGTAGACAGCACGATCGAGGTCACTTCGGACGGCTTGCCGTCGACGTAACGGACCGTCACCTGGCTCTTGGCGTCCGGGCCGAGCTTGGCAACTTCACCATCGCCCTTCTTGCGGGCGGTAGCGAGCAGCTGCAGAATCTTGTGCGAATAGTAGATCGGCGCCGGCATGAGATCAGGCGTTTCCTTGCAGGCGTAGCCGAACATGATGCCCTGGTCGCCAGCACCTTCGTCGCCCTGCTGGTCGGCGGCATTGTCGACGCCCTGGGCGATATCGGCAGATTGCGAATGCAGGAGCACGTCGATGCGGGCCTTCTTCCAGTGGAAGCCGTCCTGTTCGTAGCCGATGTCCTTAATGGCGCGGCGTGCGGCAGCCTTGAACTTCGAAGGATTGATGACGTCGTTGCCATCCTTGTCCTTCTTCATCAGGCTCGGCGGCAAACGCACTTCGCCGGCGATGACGACGCGATTGGTGGTGGCAAGGGTCTCGCATGCAATGCGCACGGTCCATGGGTTTACGCCGGTCTTTGCAGCCTCGCGGTAAACCAGATCGACGATTTCATCGGAAATGCGGTCACAAACTTTATCCGGGTGACCTTCGGCAACAGACTCACTCGTAAACAGATAATTCGCGCGCATGCGGGATTCCCCTCAAAGAACAAATCTCTGCTTTTGATATTCGTCTCCGCCTCGAAAAACAAGCCGCACAAGGACATAAATATATCTTTATATCCCCGTTCAAGTGATAAAATTTTGCCGTAAATAGCGAAAAGGCGGCCAAAATGACCGCCTCTCGACTTTGTCGGTTTAACCCCGCTTCGAAGGGTTATTCGGCATCCGCCTCGGCCGCGAGCGCCTTGACCAGCTCGACAACCTTGCGTCGGACCTTGCCATCGGAAATTTTCACGAAGGCGCGGTTGAGCTGCAATCCTTCGGAAGACGACAGAAAGTCGACGACGTAGTTGGAGCTGGATGCCTCGGCCATGCCGCCCGCACCGGCCGCGTGCTCGCCCGGCGCATCCTCGAAAAAGAAGGAAACCGGGACATTGAGGATGCTGGAGATATTCTGGAGGCGGCTGGCGCCAACGCGGTTGGTACCTTTTTCGTATTTCTGGATTTGTTGAAACGTGATTCCGAGGCTTTCGCCGAGCTTCTCCTGGCTCATGCCAAGCATCGTGCGGCGGAGGCGTATGCGGCTACCGACATGAATGTCGATGGGGTTCGGCTTCTTTTTATTCTCAATCATCATTTTACCCTAACATAGGTTGAATTCAGGACCTGCCACCCGGTACCCTTCACCACCCCTATAACGCCACGTTGCAGCCGACGCCCCCAAGGCCTCCAGTCTACGTTCGAAAGGCGGACATCTAGCACTATGCAATTTTAGGGTTTTTTGGTCAATTCACCCTGAAAATAAAACCCATGCGCGAAATCACGGCAATCATGCCGACTGCTCCGATGATCAACCAAAAGTATGTTTTTCTGGCTTTATCGTCGATGCGCGATACGGTTGCGCCACCTAAAGTGGTATCTATAAAGCCTTGCTGATTATAATCGATACCGGAAAGCACCCGTCCATGTGCATCAACAAATGCTGAAATGCCGGTATTGGCGCTTCGAATCAACGGCAGCCCCTGCTCCACCGCCCTCACCCTTGCCTGCTGGAAATGCTGGTATGGGCCAGGCGTATCGCCGAACCAGCCGTCGTTCGTGACGTTCAAGATGGCGTCGGCCTGCCAGATCTCCGGAGTCATCTCGTTCGGAAAAATGATCTCGTAACAGATCAGCGGATAGAATTTCAGGCCATCCGGCATGCTCAGCAATTCCCGTTTGGCGGTCGCTGAAAACCCTCCCGGCAGTTCCACGACGTTCTCGATGCCGAGATAGCTCAGAATGTGCTCGAAGGGCACGTATTCGCCGAAGGGGACGAGATGGGTCTTGTCGGACGCACCGATGATCTGTCCGCGACCGTCGATGACATAGATCGAATTGTAATAGCGCGGCTCGACTCCCGGCCCCATGTCTTCGACGCGGACGGCGCCGGTGATCAGGATCTGATCGTCTTCGAGCTGATCGGCAATACGGGCGAGCGCATCGCGGTTATCGGTGAGGATGAAGGGCACGGCCGTTTCCGGCCAGACGATGATGTCGGGCCGTTTGCCGCCATTGGCAGGCGGCTGGACCGAGAGCGCCAAATGCTTGTCGAAGATGGCGGCACGGTCGGCGGCCGTATCCATCTTGGTTTCCTGGTCGATGGACGGCTGAACGATACGTACCATAGGTGCCGTCTTGGCATCGGCCAACGGCGCTTCCGGCTGGCCCAGTGCGTAATAACCATAACCGAAATGAGCGGCGGCGATGAGGACAGCAAGGCCGATCCCCGGCACCCGCCCCTGGCGCGTGCCGAGCAGCGCAGGTGTCGCAAAGACGAAGACGGCAAGCACGGTCACTCCGAGCACACCGACGACATGCGCCGACTGCATCATCAGCGGAATGGGCATGGCGCCATAGCCGATTGCATTCCAGGGAAAGCCGGTGAAAAGAAAGCTGCGCAGCCATTCCAGGATACCGAAACTGAAGGCAAGCGCGGCGATGCGCCCCATGCCGTCGGACCACAGGATCCGTGCAAGCACGGTCGCGACGCCGTAGAAAACGGCCAGAAAGGCCGGCAGGCCGAGGATTGCCAGCGGCAGCGCCCAGGCGAACTCATAGGCATCGATCAATAGCGCATGGCCGAGCCACCAGAGGCCGGCGACAAAATAGCCGAAGCCGAACAGCCAGCCGGTGAAGAAGGCGGGCCAGAGGCGCCCGAGCAGACCGCTATCCGGGCCGGCAGCAACGCCATCCAGCAGCCAGATGAGCAGCGTGAACGAGACGAACATTGCCGCGAAGAAGCCGAAGGGCGGCAGCGCCAGTACGCCGATGGCACCGGCTAAGACCGTAAGCAACGCACGTTTGAAACCCCAGACGAGGATCACCCTGCCCGAAAGCCATTCCATGCGTCAGCTCCGTCCAATCGCGAATCAATTGGGCGCAGTCTTTCAAAAATGCAGCGATTTGTCCCGCTCTCACGCCATTTATTGGCGGGCGGCGTCACGCTCGGCCCGCGTTTCTTCGGCGATCGTTTCCGGTGCCGGCAAATCGCGCTCCGGCGTACCGGCATCGCCTTCCAGCTTGACGGTCGGGCGGCGACGGGCGGCGTGACGCTTACGCGTGATGCGCACCCGCTTGATGCGGCGCGGATCGGCATCGAGAATATGGAATTCGAAACCGGGAAGCGCCTGCACCACCTCACCACGCACCGGAATGCGGCCCAGCGCGGAGAAGATCAGGCCGCCGAGCGTGTCCACCTCGTCCACCTGCTCGGCGATGTCGAAATCCGGACCGATCGCGGCTGCGATCTCCTCCAGCTCGACACGGGCGTCGGCTACGAAGACATCCTCGGAGACGCGCTTGAACATCACTTCTTCGTCGTCGTGCTCGTCATCAATATCGCCGACGACCATTTCGACGATGTCCTCATGCGACGCCAGGCCGTCCGTGCCACCGTATTCATCGATCACGAGGGCCATCTGCGTTCGGTTGACCTGCATGCGGCGCAGGAGATCGGAGGCAAGCATCGAAGGCGGCACGAACAGGATCTTGCGGATGATACCAGCCTCGACCAGCGTCTTCTGCAGATCGACACGCGACAGATCGAAGTTCGGCTTGGCCGAGCGTGCCGGCTTTTCGGCTGCAGGTGCAGCCGCTGCAGCAGCCGCCGACTTAGCACTGCCGCTGCGGCGCTTGTTGCGGGCCTGTTTGGCGACATAGGACAGCAGGTCGCGGATATGCACCATGCCGCGCGGATCATCGAGCGTATCGGCATAGACGGGCATGCGCGAGCGGCCGCTTTCCTCGAAGAGGATCATCAGCTCGCCGATGGTGATGTTCTGATCCACGGCCTCGATATCGGCGCGCGGCACCATGACATCCTCGACGCGCACCTCGCGGAAGCGCAGGATGTTGTGCAGCATTGCACGCTCATCGGGCGAAAAGGCATCATCACCGGCAGCGTTGGTCATCAACGCGTCGGCAAGGTCCTCGCGCAAGCGGGCGGCGTCCTGCGCCGGGCGCAGAATCCGCGCGGCACGTGCCCAGAATGAAGAGTGGGATCGCTTGCCGTTGCTACTACTGCCTACCTCGTCGGAGGAGGCTGCGTCGGCTCCGTCTTTGGCCTCGGGGGCCGATCTTGTCGTAAAGTCGCTCATTGTTCCTGGTCAGACAGGGTTCAGATCAAATGGGGTCTTGTCCCGCATAGGGATCAGATAGGCCAAGACTAGCCAAAATGCGAGTCTCCAGCCCCTCCATTCTTTCGGCTTCGCTATTATTCATATGGTCGTAGCCGAAGAGATGCAAGAAACCATGCACCATCAAATGCGTCAGATGGTCGTCAAAACTCTTTTCGAGATCCACCGCCTCACGCTCCACCGTCTCCCTGGCGATGATGATATCGCCCAGCATCGGGCCGGGCTTGCCGCCGGGCTGCAGCGGAAAAGCCGGAAAGGACAGAACGTTCGTCGCCTTGTCCTGAGAGCGCCATTCCGCATTGATCTCGCGGATCGAAGCGTCGTCGGTAAAGACCAGCGACAATTCAGGGGCCATTTTTGGAAATGGCTGCTTCTCGTGCTTCTTGAGATAATTTGCAGCTTCGCCCAGCACCCGCTCGGCAAGTGACTGCAACACCTCTTCGGAGGGCCAATCGCCCTCCTCCACGCTGATCTGTATATCGAGTTCGGCCATGAGCTTTCGTAACCGCAGATCAGATCTGCGGATCGCTTTCCTCTGCCTTTGCGGCATAGGTGGAATCGTAGGCCCGGACGATGCGCGCCACCAGCGGATGGCGGACGACGTCCGTATCCTTGAAGCGGACGATGGTGATGCCCTCGACGCCATCCAGCAGCTGCAGCGCTTCCACGAGGCCGGATTTGACGCCGCGCGGCAAGTCGATCTGGCTTGGGTCGCCCGTCACAATCATCCGCGAGTTCTCGCCGAGACGCGTCAGAAACATCTTCATCTGCATGGATGTGGTGTTCTGCGCCTCATCGAGGATGACGGCAGCATTGGAGAGCGTGCGGCCACGCATGAAAGCGAGCGGCGCGATCTCGATGACGCCTGCAGTGATAGCACGCTCGACCTTGTCGCCGGGCATCATGTCGTAAAGCGCGTCATAGAGCGGGCGCAGATAGGGATCGACCTTTTCCTTCATGTCGCCAGGCAGGAAGCCGAGCCGCTCGCCGGCTTCGACGGCCGGGCGCGACAGGATGATCTTTTCAACGGCACCGCGCTCCAGAAGCTGGGCGGCGTGCGCGACGGCGAGATAGGTCTTGCCCGTACCGGCAGGTCCGACACCGAGGACGAGCTCGGACCGCTCCAGCGCCCGCATATAGGCATCCTGGGTCGGCGTCCGCGCGATGATCGTCTTCTTGCGCGTTGAAATCTGCGCCATCGTCAACTTGGCTTTTCTCTCCATGGTCGGCAGCGTCAATTGATCGTCGGCGGCAACCGCCATGCGGATTGCCCCTTCCACATCGGAACGCTCCACATTGCCGCCTTTTTGCAGCTTGTCATAGAGATAATCGAGCGTGCGGCGTGCCTGATTGGTGGCCAGCACATCGCCTGTGATGACGACGGAATTGCCGCGAGCACGCGCATCGATGCCGAGGCGCTCCTCAAGCAGCTTCAAATTCTGGTCGAACTGCCCGAAAAGCTCACTGGCGAACCGATTATTCTCGAACGTCAGGGTGAAGTGATTGGCGTCGCTCGCGGTGCGGGGCTGGCGCGATGAAGAAGAAACCAATTCCTGTCCGTTCAAGCGGTGCGGCTCCTTGTGCCCGTCCGGAACCTAGAGCAATTCAGCAAAAAGGCTGTTGGTGCTGGTTCCGGTGATTCGTACGTTAATAATGTCACCGATTTGCGATGCTTTTGCATCAACATTCACAGACTGCAGCCAGGGAGAGCGTCCGATCAACTGGCCCGGCATCCGGCCCGGCTTTTCCAGAAGGATATCCACTGTTTTGCCCACACAGGCCTCGGCAAACGCATGCTGCTGCTTCAGCAACAATGCCTGCAAACGCTCCAGCCGCTCGGTCTTGACCTCTTCGGGCACCTGATCCTTCAATTCCGCGCCGGGTGTGCCCGGCCGCGTGGAATATTTGAACGAGAAGGCCTGTGCATAATTCACCTCCTCGATAAGCTTCAGTGTATCCTCAAAATCCTGGTCTGTCTCCCCCGGGAAGCCGACGATGAAATCGCCCGAAAGAGCGATATCCGGGCGTGCAGTGCGGATCTTCTCGATGAGCGTCAGATATTCCGCGGCCGTATGCCGCCTGTTCATCGCCTTCAGGATGCGGTCGGAGCCCGCCTGAACGGGCAGATGCAGATAGGGCATCAGCGTCCGCAGGTCGCGATGGGCGCCGATGAGGCGGTCGTCCATGTCGCGCGGGTGGCTGGTGGTGTAACGCAGGCGCGCGAGGCCGGGGATCTCGGCGAGACGATAGAGGAGATCGCCGAGGCTCCAAGCCTCGCCCTTCGGGCCAGCGCCATGCCAGGCATTGACGTTCTGGCCGAGCAGCGTGATTTCGCGCACGCCGCCATCGACCAGTTTCTCGGCCTCTTCGACGATCTGCGCGACCGGGCGGGAGACCTCGGAGCCGCGCGTATATGGCACGACACAGAAGGTGCAGAACTTGTCACAGCCTTCCTGCACCGTCAGAAAGGCAGTGACGCCGCGGGCGCGGATCTTCGTCTTTTCGGCGATCGGCAGATGCTCGAACTTGTCCTCGATCGCATATTCCGTGTCGACGACGCGCTGGCCCTCCTTGGCGCGGCGAAGCGCATCCGGCAGGCGATGATACGTTTGCGGGCCGATGACGACATCGACGGCAGGCGCGCGCCGCAGGATTTCCTCGCCCTCCGCTTGCGCGACGCAGCCGGTGACGCCGATCATCATCTCGCGACCATCGGCCGCTTTGCGCTTCTTCATTTCGCGCAGTCGGCCGAGCGCGGAATAGACCTTTTCGGCAGCCTTCTCGCGGATGTGGCAGGTGTTCAAAAGGACAAGGTCGGCCTCCTCCATGTCCTCGGTCGGCTCATAGCCGTCGCGGGAAAGCGCATCGCTCATCCGCGTGGAATCATAGACGTTCATCTGGCAACCGTAGGTCTTGATGAAAACCTTGCGGCTGTTGGAGCCATCGCGGGGACCGAGCTGCAAAGCGTCGGCCGCCGGGGCGTCGAGGGTTAGGCTGTCCTTGGTCATGGGCCGCTATGTAGTGGCTTTTGCTTTCGGAGAAAATGAAAAAGTTGGAATCACCTGGAAATCAGGCGATCTCGCGCCCGAGCAGGCGGCTGGCAAGCATATTGCGGATGCGCCTGGCGATGGTGGCGCTGACTTCCTTGCGATTGGTGCCGGCGCGATAATCCACCGCCTCGCCGAAACAGACGTCGACATCGATGGCACCGCACTGGATGATGCCCTTTAGGTGTGGCACAAGCTCGATGTCACCAGGCCATGCCGTCAGCGGGCGATAATAGCGGCCCATGGGCGTTCCGTGGACACGGGTATAGGCGACCGCGACCGGCTGGACATGCACGACGGCATCCGGCGCCTTCGGCAGGGCGGCAGCGGCCGCGCCGAACAGCGAGGACTTGACTTCGAGGAGGCGATTGCCGTCCGAGGTAGTTCCTTCAGGGAACAGCACCATGATTTCGCCGTCTGCCATACGGTCGGCGATTTCGTTCACCTGCTCGCCGGTCTTGCGCTTTTGCTCGCGCTCGACGAAGACGCTCTTCTGCCACTGCGCGAAAAGCCCGAAGATCGGCCAGTCCCGTACTTCGGATTTGGCGATGAAGGAGACATCGGCCACTGCTGAAAGCACGAGAATATCGAGCCAGGACGAATGGTTGGAGGCCAGCATGAGAGGCCGGCTCGTCTCCATCTTGCCGATCACATGAATGCGCACACCAAGCCAATAGCATACGATGCGATGCCAGTAGCGCGGCAGATAGCGCCGGAGCTTCCAGTCAAAGCGCAGGCAGAGGATCTGCAGCGGCAGCATCACCGCGCTGACGACACAAATAACCACGGCGGCACAGCCGATGCGCAGCCAGGTCATCAAATCGCTCGCTCCTGCATGAAAGCCTTCACGTCAACCTTCGTCCTTCTTCAGCGGGATGCCGTAAAGCTCCAGCCGGTGGTCGACGAGTTTGAAGCCGTGTTCGCGGGCGATGCGCTCCTGCAGCGCCTCGATCTCCGGCGAGTGGAATTCGATCACTTGACCGCTCTTCAGATCGATCAGATGGTCGTGGTGCTCTTCCGGCACGGTCTCGTAGCGGGAGCGCCCATCGCGGAAATCATGGCGGGCAAGAAGGCCGGCGTCCTCGAACAGCTTGACGGTGCGGTACACCGTGGAGATTGAGATTTTCGCATCCACTTTCACCGAGCGGCGATAGAGCTCCTCGACATCCGGGTGATCGCCGGAGCTCTCGATGATGCGCGCAATGACCCGGCGCTGCTCCGTCATGCGCATGCCGCGCTCGGCGCAAAGCTCCTCCAGGGATTTTACGGCGTCTTCCATCAATCGCTGTCTTCGGTCCAAATGAACTGTGACAAGGGACTAGCGAAGAACGCGGCGCATGACAAGCGCCGTCGATTTTTGTCCGTTTTCGCCGGCATAATAGGCCTTGCGCTCGCCGACCGTCTCGAAACCGAGCTTGCGATAGAGGCCGAGGGCCGGCTGATTGCTGCCGTCGACTTCGAGAAACATCGTTTCGCCGCCGCGATTGCGAGTTTCACGCAACGCCGCCTGCATGAGGCGCCAGCCAAGGCCGGAGCGTCCGAGTTTGGCATTGACGGCGATTGTCAGGATTTCGCCCTCGCCCGCCACATGCCGGGCCAGCACGAAGCCGGGAAGCGCCTTTTTAAGGATGGCATTGGTCTGGCGGGCAACGAAGCCGAAGGTGGTCTCCTGCGAAAGGAGACCCTGAAATTCAGTTTCGTCCCATACCCGCGGGAAGCGTTCGCCATGAAGGAGCGCCACTTCAGCGCAATCCTTCAGTTCCATCGGGACGATTTCGTATTCGGCTTTCAAGGTCAGATAGGATTCGAGCATGTCTATTGCCTGGCAACTGCGTATCCGGCCTGCGGTCTGGCATCGGGTCCGCGAAGATAAAGCGGCTTCGGCTTTTCGCCGGCAGGCTTGCCAGCGCCCAGCCGGGCGACGATGGCAATCGGAAATGCGTCTGGCCGCTCCGCAGGCGGCGCGTCGCTCAACCGGGCGACGGCCGTTCCGGTGACGACGCCATCGAATGCGCCGGCGATTGCCCGCGCTTCGTCGATCGTCACGGCCCGAGCCTCGTCCAGCGGGTTGCCATCGGCATCGAAGCTCTGGAGATAGATCTCCTCGCGCTTGGCATCGATGGCAGCCAGAACCGACTTGCCCGGATTCTGCGCTCTGGCGGTCGCGGCCATGACCTCGAGGGTCGTGACGCCAACCGCTGGAACATTGAGGGAAAGTGCAAAACCGCGCGCGGCTGCAACGCCAATGCGGATGCCGGTGAAGGAACCGGGGCCGACGGTCACGACAACACGCTCAATGGCCGAAAGCGTCACACCGGCTTTCGCCAGCGCCTCGTCGACAACGTGCATCAGATGCTCGGCATGCCCCCGTCCGATCGTTTCCGTGACCTCCCCCATCACAGAATCACTGCCGCTATCATACACAGCGGCAGCGCAATCCACACCTGCCGTGTCGAGCGCCAGTACGATCATGTCAATTTTTCCGCTAGGCCGGGATTAGACGGCTTCGACTTCCTGCACTTCCGGAACGAAATGGCGCAGCAGGTTCTGCACGCCATGCTTCAGAGTTGCCGTGGAGGACGGGCAGCCCGAGCACGATCCCTTCATGTTGAGGTAGACCTTGCCGTCACGGAAGCCGCGGAAGGTGATGTCGCCGCCATCCTGGGCAACGGCGGGACGAACGCGGGTATCGAGCAGCTCCTTGATGGTCAGCACGATGGCCTCGTCACCTTCATCGAAGAATTCGCCGCCGGCATCCTGCACTTCGGACAGAACGGATGCCGAGCCCATGACCGGCTTGCCGGACATGAAGTGCTCCATGATCGAACCGAGGATGGCGGGCTTCAGATGCTGCCATTCCTGATTTTCCTTGGAGACGGAAATGAAGTCATAGCCGAAGTAAACGCCGATCACGCCCGGGATTTCGAAGAGGCGAGCAGCGAGCGGCGAAGCTTCGGCTTCTTCGGCGCTGCGAAATTCGGCCGTGCCACTTTCCATCACCACTTTGCCCGGCAGAAACTTGAGGGTCGCGGGGTTCGGCGTCGCTTCGGTCTGAATGAACATCTTGATCTCCATGCGGCGGGCAGACGCCCGATCCCGACTTTAGAATATTTCAAAAGAAAATAGGCCTTTTGGCCATTCTATTCAAGAGAGTGTTTCTCAAGAAATGGCACACGCGATCAACTCAGCGCGTCGATTTCCTCGTTGCTCAGCGTATCCGGGAGCACCGTCACCGGGATCGGGAAAGCAGCGGCACGACCGGCGATCGACGAGACGAGCGGGCCTGGACCTTCCTTGGCGGAACCGGCGGCAAGCACGAGAAGAGCGATATCTCGATCCTCTTCAATCACGGCATTGATCTGCTCGGCGGCAGCACCCTCGCGGATGACGATTTCCGCGTCGATGCCGATGTTTTCGCGCACGGTTTGCGCAGCCTTTGCGGTTGCGGCCTCGGCCTCCTCGCGCGCTTCCGCCCGCATGATCTCCTCGACCCCAAGCCATTGCTGGAAGTCGCCCTCGGGGATCACATAGAGCAGCACGAGGCCGCCATTGGAATTCTTGGCGCGCCGGCCGGCATAATGGACGGCGCGCTGGCATTCAGGCGTGCCGTCGATGACCGCCATGAACTTGCGGCGATGACCTTCGAGCCGTGAGAGACGTTTTGAAACCATGCGGCGACTCTGACACCCGAAGGCGGCGTTTTGCAAGCCCCCGTTTGGGACCGAGAGGCTTGCATGACGATATCATCAATAGAGAAAGCCGATAATGTCGCGAATCTGCTTCATGGTCACGTCGGCGCGGGCGCGGGCGCGGGCACTGCCATCGCGCAGAACGGCGTCGATATGGCCAGGGTCGGCCATCAGGCGGCGCATTTCCATCGTGATCGGCGAGAGCACATGCACGGCGAGATCGACCAGCGCCGGCTTGAAGACCGAGAATTGCTGACCGCCGAACTCCGAAAGAACCTCGGCCTTCGACTTGTCGGCAAGCGCCGCATAGATGCCAACCAGATTGTCGGCTTCAGGCCGGCCGGCAAGACCGGCGATTTCGCTCGGCAAGCCATCCGGATCGGTCTTGGCCTTGCGGATCTTCTTCGAGATGTTTTCCTCGTCGTCGAGCAGGTTGATGCGCGAGAGGTCCGATGCGTCGGATTTCGACATCTTCTTCGTGCCGTCACGCAGCGACATGACGCGCGGCGCCGGGCCATCGATCAGCGGCTCGACCATGGGGAAATAGGCATGCACCGGCTCATCGCCGACGGTGATGTCGATGCCGTAGCCCGTGCGGCGAATATGCTCCATGTAGTCCAGATTGAACTTCATGGCGATGTCGCGGGTCAGCTCTAGATGCTGCTTCTGGTCGTCGCCGACCGGGACATGGGTGGCGCGATAGAGCAGAATGTCCGCCGCCATCAGGCTCGGATAGGCGTAAAGGCCAAGCGATGCCTGTTCGCGGTCCTTGCCCGCCTTGTCCTTGAACTGCGTCATGCGGTTCATCCAGCCGATGCGGGCGACGCAGTTAAAGATCCAGGCAAGCTCGGCATGGCCGGGCACGGCCGACTGATTGAAGACGATATGCTTTTCCGGATCGATGCCGGCGGCAAGGAAGGCCGCGGTGATCGAACGCGTTTGGTTCGGCATGTCCTCATGGACCAGCTGCGCCGTCAGCGCATGCATGTCGACGACGCAGTAGATGCAGTCGTTATTGGCCTGCAGGGCCACGAACTTGCGGATTGCGCCGAGATAGTTGCCGAGGTGGAGGTTGCCGGTAGGCTGAACGCCGGAGAATACGAGCGGCTTGAATTCGGTCATGTCGTCCTCAAAAGGCTTGTGGAGGGCCTGGGCGAGTGGCTCTCGACCCCTGGTTTCGTGCGGCTTATGCACGGCGGATAGGTTGGGATCAAGAGGTTATATGGGCAGTCTCAGGAAGAATGCTGGATCAGGTCCCAGGTGTTGCCGTAGGGATCGGCAAAGACCGCGACCGTGCCATAGACTTCATGGCGCGGTTCCTCCAGAAAATGCACGCCCTTTGCCTTCATAGCTGCATGATCGCGGGCGAAATCATCGGTCTTGAGGAAGAAGCCGACGCGGCCACCGGTCTGGTTGCCGATCGCCGCGCGCTGGCTGTCGCTGGCGGCCTGGGCGAGCAATAGCGCGGCGCCCTCGGTGCCTTTCGGTCTGACCACGACCCAGCGCTTGCCCTCCGGCTGCACCTCGTCGGCCAAGCACTCGAAGCCGAGGGCATCGCAATAGAAGGCTTTCGCGCGATCATAGTCATCGACGACGAGGGCGACGAGGAAGAGGGATTGGGGCATGGGAACTCCGTCTTATTTCCTGGCACGGCAGCATTAGCTACGATTCTCGGCTCGAAATAAAAACCTATAAAACGGATTCAATCTCGCACCGTTCGATCGGGCGAAGGAGCCTTTGTTATTCCCCGTTCGCCACCTCGGCATCTGGAGCGGTCGCGGCCCGCTTGCGCTTCAAATTGCGGCGTACCATGCCCAAATCCACGCCGCCGATCAGGAAGGCGACAATGAAATACACCGCCATCGCAATCAATATGAGCAAGCCCAGGATGCCGGTTTTGATGAGCAGCGACGAGCTCCCCCCCAGAAGCGGCTCCCAGCGATCAGACAAATATACGATAACGCCGCCCATGACGGCGGAGGATACGAGCAGCATCACAGTGCGGCGCGCCAGCGACCATTCCCAGGCGAGATGTCCGCGGCGATAGAGTGTGACGAAGAGCTGCACGGCGTTCAGCCATCCGGCAACCGCCTCAGCGAGCGCAATGCCGCGTTCGGCCAGCACCGGGAAAAGCAAGATGGACAGCGCCGAATTGACGGCGACGGCGACCGCCGTGTAGCGCATCGGCGATTTCGTATCTTCGCGGGCATAAAAGCCGGGCTGCAGTGCTTTAATCAGCACGAAAGCCGGCAGGCCAAGGCCGAAGATTGCGAGGATGGAGCCGACCAGCTTTGTATTTTCCGAGTTAAAGGCGCCGCGCTCGTAAAGCACGCGGATGATATCGTCAGAGAGCAGCCAGAGGGCAATAGCGGCCGGCAGGGTCAGGAACAGCACAAATTCGATCGAGCGGTTCTGGATATTGGCAGCTTCCTTGATATGGCCTGATTTCAGCGAGCGGGCTAGTTCCGGCAGAAGCACGATTCCGACCGCGACGCCGACGACGCCGAGCGGCAACTGGTAGATGCGGTCTGCATATTGCAGGGCGGCGATCGCGCCTTCCTTGCCCGAGGCAATTGCCTGGCCGATCACCAGATTGATCTGAGTGACGCCGCCGGTGATGGCCGCCGGGATCGCAAGAAGCAGGAGCCGTTTGACATTGGGCGTGAAGCGCGGAAAGCGCAGACCGATACTGATGCCGGCATGACGCACGCCGATATAGACGACCGCCAGCTGCAGCACGCCTGCCACCAGTACCGACCAGGACAAGTACCAGGCTGTGCTCAGCGGATCGGCGCCGTAGTAGATCGCATAGAACAGCGCACTGATCATCACTAGGTTTAGGAAGATCGGAGCCACGGCGGCAGCGAAGAAATGATGCAGCGAGTTCAGCATGCCGCTCATCATCGCCGTCAGCGACATCGACATGAGATAAGGGAACATCACGGCGGCCAACCGGACCGTCAGATCGAATTTCTCGGCATCGTCGGCGAAACCAGGTGCGATGACCCAACGCACCAGGAGCGGCATGGCTAGTTCCATGACGATAGTGATCAACAGCAGGACCGAGAAGAGAACGCCGAATACTTCCTCGGAAAACCGCTTGGCGCCGTCGATGCCATTCGCCTCGATCTCTTTTGCAAAAAGCGGCACGAAGGCGGCGTTGAAGGCGCCTTCGGCAAACAATCGGCGGAAGAGATTCGGAAAGCGGAAGGCGGCGTAGAAGACGTCGGCCATCGGCCCGGTGCCGAGGGCAGCGGCCATCAGCGTTTCGCGGGCGAAGCCGAAGATGCGGCTGCCGAGCGTCGCGCCACCGACCGTGATGAATTTCTTGACTAGGCTCATGCGGCTGAACCGGCTTTCTTCTCAGTGTCTGACTTTTCGACGGCGACGCCGCGCGTGGCGGCGGGCGCGATGATGCCGGAGGGCATGCGCTCGCGCATTTCATCCTCTTCGCCGGCCATGACGGCTTTCAGGCGGGCGGTGATATAGGCTCGCCTGTTCTCGTTGGAAATCTTCTGGCCTACCAGGTCGGCGACATAGAAGGTATCGATGACTTTTTCGCCGAAGGTGGTGATCCGCGCAGACTGGATATCGAGAGACAGGTCCGAAAGAACGGCCGTGATTTCCGACAGCAGGCCTGGGCGGTCGAGGCATTCGACCTCGATGACCGTGAACTTGTTGGAGAGGCTGTTGGTGATGATGACCGACGGCGGGATGACGAAAGCCTTATTCTTGCGGCGGTTCTTCGTGCGCGTCGCGATGACCTCCGGTAGCCGCTTGCGGCCGGCCAGCACGTCCTCGATCATCTTGCCGATGGTGCCGGCGCGGCGCAGTTCGTCGGCATCATCAGGAAATTCGCGGCTGACATGGATGGTGTCGAGCGCGCGGCCATCCGATGTCGTGAAGATCTGCGCATCGGCGATATTAGCGCCCGCAGCAGCGCAGGCGCCGGCAATCACGGTCAAAAGACGCGGATGGTCAGGCGAGAGCACGGTGATCTCGGTGATGGCGTGGAAGCTGTCGGTGCGCACCATGGTGGCGAGGACTTTGCCCGCCTTGTCGGATTCACGCATGAACTGCGTATGGCGGACCTGATCTTCCAGCGGCACGGACAGCAGATAGGGCTGATAGTGCAGCTTGACGTAGGCCTTGCGCTCCTTCTGGCTCCAATCCGCGAGTGCGTGTTCCAGCGCTTCGGCAGCAGCTTCGGCGCGTTCCTTGCGCGAAACTTCGGAGAAACCTCCTGACAGCAGCAGCTCCGTTTCATAATAGAGCGTGCGCAACAGCTGGCCCTTCCAGCCGTTCCAGACGCCGGGGCCTACGGCGCGGATATCACAGACGGTCAGGATCAGCAGCATCTTCAACCGGTCAAGCGACTGCACCCGGTCGGCGAAATCGATAATGGTCTTGCGGTCGGTCAGGTCGCGCGTCTGAGCGACCATCGACATGGTCAGATGTTCCGCGATCAGCCAGACCACCAGCTCCGTCTGCTTCGGCGAAAGGCCGAAGCGTGGGCAAAGCTTGCGTGCAACCGCGGCGCCGGCTTCCGAATGGTCCTCCTCGCGGCCCTTGGCAATGTCGTGCAGGAGGACGGCGACATAGAGAGCGTCGCGATCCTCGATGCCGGGCATCAGCTTGTTGGTCAGCGGATGAATATCCTCGGCCTTGCCCTTGTCGATCTCCGATAGCACCTCAACGGCGCGGATCAGATGCTCGTCCACCGTATAGTGATGATACATGTTGAACTGCATCATCGAGACGATCTTGCCAAATTCCGGAATGAAGCGGCCGAGCACGCCGGCCTCGTTCATGCGGCGCAGGATCAGCGCGGGATCGCGCTTCGAGGTGAGGATGGAGAGGAAGAGCCGGTTCGCCTCCTCGTTCTCGCGCAGATCGTTGTCGATGAGGTTCAGCGAGCGGGTGACGCGCTTCAACGCATCCGGATGGAATTCCAGCCCATTGATATCGGCAACGAAGAACAGCCGGATAAGGCTGACCGGATCGCGCTTGAAGACATCGGGATTGGCAAGCGCGATGCGGCCGCGGTCTTCGACGAATTCGACGGTGCCGGGGATCTTGCGCGAGCGGTTGGCAAAACGGCTGATGACGCCGGTGAGCCCCGGCGTGGCTTTCGCCTGCTGGTCCTCCAGTGCGGCGCAGAGGATGCGGGTGAGATCGCCGACATCCTTGGCGACAAGGAAATAATGCTTCATGAAGCGCTCGACGGCCGAAAGGCCCGGGCGGGCGTTATAGTCGAGGGCTGCGGCGATATCGCGCTGGATATCGAAGGAAAGCCGCTCTTCCGCCTTGCCGGTCAGGAAATGCATATGGCAGCGCACGGCCCAGAGGAAATCCTCGGCCTTCTCAAAGAGACGATATTCCTGTTTCGAGAGCACGCCGAGCTTTACCAGCTCGGCTGGATCGCGGACGTGATAGTAATATTTCGAGATCCAGAACAGCGTGTGCAGGTCGCGCAGGCCACCCTTGCCTTCCTTGACGTTGGGCTCGACGAGATAGCGGGTGTCGCCCGCCTTGCGGTGGCGCTCGTCACGCTCGGCGAGCTTGGCGGCGATGAATTCCGGGCCGGTATTGGTGACGATCTCCTTGTCGAAACGGGCTTGCAGCTCGCGCTCCAGCGCGATGTTGCCGCAGATATAGCGGGTTTCGAGAATGGCGGTGCGCACCGTCATGTCGGACTTGGCCTCTCGGATGCACTCCTCGACCGTGCGCGTGGCGTGGCCGACTTTGAAGCCCATGTCCCACAGCATATAGAGAATGAATTCGACCGCCTTGTGCGTCTCGCTCTCCGGCTTCGGCCGGAAGAGGAAGAGAAGGTCGATATCGGAGCCCGGCGCCAGCGTATCGCGGCCATAGCCGCCGACGGCGGTGACGGAGAAGGCGCCGGCCTGCTTCGGATAGACGTGATGGACGGTGAAATCGTAGAGGACGGTGATGATCTGGTCCTGCAGCCAGGAAATCCGGTGCGCGCAATTAAGCCCGCTGCCGTCGGCGATCAGCAACCGCCGCGCTTCTTCCCGTCCATCCTGGCTTGCCTTTTTCAACAGCGCCAGCAGTGCGGAGCGCTCTTCATTCTTATCCAGGCCGCGTTTGGCGAGGGTCTCGCACTCCGCCTTCAGCGCGGATACATCGAGAATGGTCGAAAAATCGATATGATGCGTTTCCATGCTCTGCCGATCGGCTTTCTCTTCGCTGACCGCGGTCCGTTGCCGGCGCGCCCGTCTTTTCGTCTGCATGCGCTATAGCCTCTTTGCCCAGCGATTGACACAGGCATTCTACGCCCGCATCCCCAAAGCCAGCTGGAGCCGATCATCTCGAATCGATGATCCGTCAAGATTTCTATCGGGCCAAGGTTGACGAAGCGTGACGGCCATCGACGCAGAAATCGGCAGTTTTAGGGCCTTGCCGGCCCAAGTGCCCGTCTGAGCTCGTTCAAACTATATAGTATGTTTCGCGATTGAGCGCCGATCTGCGTCACCATTTCGCGCTCGCATTCCCAATAACCGGCCTTGGCGATCTTGGAGCAGATATCGGAAATGCGGCTGCAGGACAGCGTGATATCGAGCAGGCCCCGATCGGATTCACAGTCCGGGGCTTCGCCCTCGCCGCAGATCTTGCCGCGCGCGGCGATCGGAGAGAAGCGCTCACCCAGAATGCGGACTTCGGCGAGAAGAACTTCGAGATACATCATATTGCCTTTGGAATATCGCCTGCGGTCAACTGGTCTTGGTAAGCGTTTTCTTCAGTTCATAGAGCACATCCAGGGCGGCTCGCGGCGTCAGATCGTCAAGATCGAGCGTTTTCAGCCGTTCCTCAACCTTGGACGGCTCGCGCCGGCCAACGGCTTCCTCCCGGCGGACGGCCACCTGGAAGAGGGGGAGATCATCAATGAGCTGGCTTGCCGGATTCTTGCGGTCGGCATCTTCAAGCCGCGTCAGGACATCGCGGGCGCGCGCCACAACGGAAGCCGGCAGACCGGCGAGTCGCGCCACCTGGATACCGTAGGAGCGATCGGCAGCCCCCGGCCCAACCTCGTGCAGGAAGATGACATCGCCATCCCATTCCTTGACGCGCATGGTGGCATTGGAAAGCCGGCCGAGCTTTTCCGAGAGCACGGTCAGCTCGTGGAAATGCGTGGCGAACAGACCGCGGCATCGGTTGGCTTCATGCAGATGCTCGACGGCTGCCCATGCGATCGAAAGACCGTCGAAGGTCGCGGTGCCACGACCGATCTCGTCGAGGATGACGAGGGAGCGTTCCGTTGCCTGGTTGAGGATCGCCGCCGTCTCGACCATCTCGACCATGAAGGTCGAGCGGCCACGGGCAAGATCATCGGAAGCGCCGACGCGCGAGAAGAGCCGGTCGACGATACCGATATGGGCCGAAGCGGCGGGCACGAAGGAGCCCATCTGCCCTAGAATAGCGATCAAAGCATTCTGGCGCAGGAAGGTGGATTTACCGCCCATGTTCGGGCCGGTCAGGAGCCAGATGGCGCCATCCTTGCCGTCGGCTTTCGGCGAAAGATCGCAATTGTTGGCGACGAACGGACCGCCGGCCTGACGGCGCAGCGCCTGTTCGACGACTGGATGACGGCCGCCTTCGATCGCGAACATGCGGCTGCCGTCGACGACGGGCCGGCAATAGGCCTGCTCCTCGGCAAGCAGTGCAAGCCCCGCCGCGACATCGATCACCGACAACGCGCGGGCGCCGGTCTTGATCGCCTCGGCAGCGGCCACAACGGCCGCAACCATGCGGTCGAAGGCCTCGAGTTCGATCGCCAGCGCCTTGTCGGCGGCATTGGCAATGCGGCTTTCAAGATCGGCAAGTTCTGTAGTGGTGAAGCGCATGGCATTCGCCATGGTCTGGCGATGGATGAAGCGCGCCTTGGCTTCGCTGGTGTCCGTCATCGGACCGGCATTGCCGGCGGTGACCTCGATAAAGTAGCCGAGCACATTATTGTGCTTGATCTTCAGCGACTTGATGCCGGTTTCCTCGGCATATTGCAGCTGCAGGCCGGCGATGACGCGGCGCGACTGGTCGCGCAGTGCCCGCACTTCATCCAGCTCGGCATTCGCCCCTTCCCGCAGGAAACCTCCGTCGCGCTTCAGCAGGGGCAGCTCGTCGGCAAGATTCGCCGCAAGCATGGCTTCGAGATCAGCCGGTAAAGCTTTCAGTCCGTCCAGTGCGGCGGCAAGCTCTTCCGGCAGCAAGGCGCCATCGAGAAGCCGGGCAAGATCGGCCGCCGCCGCCAGCCCCTGACGGATCGCCCAGAGATCGCGCGGGCCGCCACGATCGAGCGCAAGGCGCGACAGGGCGCGCGGCATGTCGGGCACATGCTTCAATGCCGAACGCAGATCGCTGCAGAGCGATGGCTCCTCGGTCAGAAAGCCGATCGAATCCAACCGTTCGTTGATACGGGCAGGGTCGGTCAGTGGCGACATCAGCCGCTCGGCAAGAAGGCGGGCACCGCCGCCGGTCACGGTACGGTCGATCGCCTTCAGCAGCGAACCGTTGCGGTCGCCGGAGAGCGTGCGCACCAGTTCGAGATTGGCGCGCGTGGCGGGATCAATGAAAAGTGTCGAGGCGCCGCTTTCGCGCTCCGGCAGTCCCAGCGGGGGCCGCTCGGCGAGCTGGGTCTTTTCGACATAGGCAATTGCAGCCGCAGCCGCAGCCAATTCGGCGCGGCTGAACGTGCCAAAACCATCGAGTGTCGAGACGCCGAAGTAACGCGTGATCCGTCCCTCGGCGCTGGCGCTGTCGAAGAGTACCGCCGGCTGCGGAACAGCGGTCCGGCCGAGGATATCGAAAACCGGCTTCAGCTCCGGATCATGAAACATCGTATCCGGCAGGATCAGTTCTCTCGGATCGATGCGCAGGATATCGGCGAGCAGCCGCGACGTCTCTGTTTCTGCAAGACGGAAGACGCCTGTCGAAATATCGATCCAGGCAAGCGCCAGCTGCGGCTCGGCGCCACCGCGAATACGGGTGAGCGCCATCAGATAATTGGATTCCGAGGGCGAAAGCAGCTTTTCTTCGGTGATCGTACCCGGCGTCACCAGGCGCACGACATCGCGCCGCACCACCGATTTGCCGCCGCGCTTTTTCGCTTCGGCAGGATCCTCCACCTGCTCGCATACAGCAACGCGGAAGCCGAGACCGATCAGCTTTTGCAGATAATCATCGGCGGCATGAACCGGCACGCCGCACATCGGGATATCCTGCCCCATGTGCTGGCCGCGCTTCGTCAGCGTGATGCCGAGCGCGCGCGAGGCGTCGATGGCGTCTTCGAAGAACAGTTCGTAGAAGTCGCCCATGCGATAGAACAGCAGCGAACCGGGATTATTCGCCTTGATCTCGATATATTGCTCCATCATCGGAGTGGCCGAGGCACGGCTTTCCTCCGAGGCAAGCTCGGCGGCCGAGAAAGCATCGATGCTGGCGTTAATACGTTCGTTCACGGAGGTGCAGTTTTTCCAAAAAAATGAGGTGCCACCCTATCCGCGCGCCGCTATAGAAGACAACAGCTATCGGACAAGAGGGACCGGTCGCCCACAGGAGGTTTGGAGGAACAATGGCTGACAGCAAGAGCAAGTCGCGTCCGGGAACGGGGATCACCGATCAGGAAGCACTGGACTTCCACAAGAACGGGCGCCCCGGCAAGCTTGAGATCAACCCGACCAAGCCGATGGCGACACAACGCGATCTTTCCCTTGCCTATTCGCCCGGTGTCGCCGTCCCGGTGAAAGCGATCGCCGCCGATCCGGCCACCGCCTACGATTATACTTCGCGCGGCAACATGGTCGCTGTCATTTCGAACGGCACAGCCATTCTCGGCCTCGGCAATCTCGGCGCACTCGCCTCCAAGCCGGTCATGGAAGGCAAATCGGTGCTGTTCAAGCGCTTCGCCGACGTCGATTCGATCGATCTCGAGATCGACACCGAGAATGTCGACGAATTCATCAATTGCGTGCGCTATCTCGGCCCATCCTTCGGCGGCATCAATCTGGAAGATATCAAGGCACCCGACTGCTTCATCATCGAGCAGCGCCTGCGCGAGCTCATGGATATCCCCGTGTTCCATGACGACCAGCACGGAACCGCCATCATCGCCGCTGCCGGCCTCATCAACGCGCTGGAGCTGACCGGCCGCGACCTGAAGACCACCAAGCTCGTCTGCAACGGCGCTGGCGCTGCCGCCATCGCCTGCATCGAGCTGATCAAGTCGATGGGCTTCGCCCCGGAAAACATCGTCCTTTGCGACACCAAGGGCGTGATCTACCAGGGTCGCAGCGAAGGCATGAACCAGTGGAAGTCGGCACACGCCGTCAAGACCGACAAGCGCACGCTAGCGGAAGCAATGAAGGGCGCCGACGTCGTGTTCGGCCTCTCGCAGAAGGGCGCCTTTTCCGAGGATATGATCCGCTCCATGGCCGACCGGCCGATCATTTTCGCCATGGCCAATCCGGATCCGGAAATCACGCCGGAAGAAGTCGCCCGCATCCGCGACGACGCCATCATGGCGACGGGGCGCTCGGACTATCCGAACCAGGTCAACAATGTCCTCGGTTTTCCCTATATCTTCCGCGGCGCCCTCGACGTGCGCGCCACCACCATCAATGACGAGATGAAGATCGCCGCCGTCAACGCGCTGGCGAGCCTTGCGCGCGAAGACGTGCCTGACGATGTCGTGGCAGCCTATCAGGGCGCGCGGCCGCGCTTCGGCGCGCAGTACATCATCCCTGTGCCCTTCGACCCGCGCCTGATCTCGGCCATTCCGGTGGCTGTCGCAAAAGCCGCGATCGAGAGCGGCGTCGCACGCCGCGAAATTTCCGACATGGCCGCTTATGCGCGCGAACTCTCTGCCCGGCGCGATCCGATCGCCTCAACACTGGCGCAGCTCTACGAGCGTGTCCGCCGGCACCAGAAGCGCATCGTCTTTGCCGAGGCGGAAGAAGAGCAGGTCATGCGCGCCGCCCTCTCCTACGCCAATCAGGGGCTTGGCACGGCAATCCTGCTCGGCCGCGAGGATCTGATCCAGGCAACCGCCGAGCGCGCCGGCATCGATCTCAACCGCCCAGGCCTCGAGATCGTCAATGCCCGCATCTCGAAGCGCGGTGATGCCTATATCGATTATCTCTATGCCCGGCTGCAGCGCCAGGGCTACCTGCATCGTGACGTGACGCGCCTGATCCACAACGACCGCAATCATTTTGCCGCGTGCATGGTCGCACTGGGCGATGCCGACGGCATGGTGACGGGCGTGACGCGCAACTATTCGACTGCGCTTGGCGATGTGCGCCGCTGCATCGACGCCAAGCCGGGACACCGGGTCATCGGCATATCGATCGTGCTTGCCCGCGGCCGAACCGTCTTCGTTGCCGATACCGCCGTGCATGACATGCCGACCTCCGAAGAACTGGCCGATATCGCCGAGGAAGCTGCCGGCTTCGCCCGGCGCATGGGCTATGAGCCGCGCGTCGCCATGCTCGCTTATTCCACCTTCGGCCATCCCCCAGGCGAACGCTCCGAGCGGGTGCGTGAAGCGGTTAATATTCTCGACAAGCGATACGTCAATTTTGAATTCGACGGCGAAATGGCGGCGGATGTGGCGCTGGACCGCAAGCTCATGGAAAACCTCTATCCCTTCTCGCGACTTTCCGGACCGGCAAACGTGCTTGTCATGCCCGCCTTCCACTCTGCGGCGATCTCCACCAAGATGCTGCAGGAGCTCGGCGGCTCGACGGTCATCGGGCCGCTGCTCGTAGGTCTCGACAAGCCGGTGCAGATCACATCGATGGGCGCCAAGGATTCCGATATCGTCAACATGGCCGCCATCGCCGCCTATGGCGCGGGCTCGTAACCACTACCCCATAAGACTGAGCCGGCGACCCAACAAAGGTGATGGGCTGCCGTATCAATTCGGTGTAAAATAGGGGAATGAGTGAAGCTCAGGTCCTGTTCGGAGTGCTGCGCCATTCAGCGCAGCCTGACATTGTCGATGCTATCGAGCGGCTCGTTCTTGAGGCACCCGACCGCAAGCTCAACCGTGTGAATGCGCTCGCCTTTGCGGCAGGCCACGGCTTCGATGAAGAACAGGCCGTCAATGCCTTCCTGCACGCCTCGCGCCTCGGCCTGTTCGAGATGTCGTGGAATGTTCTTTGCCCCGGCTGCGGCGGAGTGTTGGATGCCAATACTTCACTCAAAACCGTGCAGAGCGATACCTATAACTGCACGCTTTGCGCAGCCGGATATGAGCCGACGCTCGACGAGATGGTCGAAGTCACCTTCACCGTCAGTCCACGCGTGCGCCACATAGAAGCGCACAATCCGCACGATCTGCCGCCGCTCGAATATTTCCGCCAGATTTATTGGGGCTCAGGCATCGACCTTCCCGACGAGGGTTACGAAGAAAAAGTCGATCAGTTCGTTTTGGAATCCCTGGAACTGCCGCCGGGCGAGAAAGCGGTCATATCGCTTCAATTGCCGGCGGAATTCACCATCATCTTCGAGCCGGTCACGCATGCGGCGCAATTCCTCGACGTGAAGGGAGAACCATCGAAGGAGCGGCAGGCTCTCTCGCTCGTTTTCGATCGCATGCATCGCCATAGCGAGGCCATAGAATTGCGGCCCGGCCCGCTACGCGTCCAGATGGAGAACCACACGGACCTTCGCGTGCTGCCATCGATCTGCGTGGCCAACGATGCCCTTCACACGCTGCTTGGACAACGCCGGCCATTTCTGACCGCCAAGCGCCTGCTTTCCAACCAGACCTTCCGTGACATCTATCGGACGGACACGATTGACATCGATCAGCGGCTGAAGATCACCAGCCTGACCTTTCTGTTCACCGACCTGCGCGGTTCGACGGAATTATACGAAAGGGTTGGCGATCTTGCGGCCTTCGATCTGGTCAAGACGCATTTCGGTATCCTGCATGAGATCGTGGCGGCAGAGGCGGGCGCGGTCGTCAAGACGATCGGCGATGCGGTCATGGCGACCTTCCCGACGCCGGACCGGGCGCTCACTGCGGCGATGCGGATGCGCGAGGCCATGCTCAGCCTCAATGAAGAGCGCGGCAATGACGATCTTCTCCTGAAAATCGGCATCCATGAGGGGCCGTGCATCGCCGTGAGCCTGAACGAACGACAGGATTATTTCGGGCAGACGGTCAATATCGCATCCCGCGTCCAGCACCTCGCCACGTCACGCGAGATCTTCGCCACCAGCTCGGTGCTCGATCATCCTCGCGCTGCCGAACTGATGACAAGGCGCGGCCTCACGCCGCAATCGCATCATGTCGCGCTGCGCGGCATCACGGATGCGATCGATATTTTCGCGATCCCTTGATAGTCCTCAGCTGGCGAAGCGACCGGCATCCGCGCCGTAATAGTTCACGTAGCGGTTGGAGATGCTGGCGATCGGCAGGACGATCAGAACGTCCGTCGTGTTGAAAGCCTGATCGACCACGGCGGTCGAGCCGACCATGGCGCCGAGACGCAGATAGCCCTTGATCAAGGGCGGCAGCGACATCAGCGCCTTCTTCGGATTGACGGCCTCGACCGGCATCAGATCCATGTTGCGTGCCAGCGATGGCAGCGCACCGACGGCCCATTCGTCCTTGGCGAGAACATTGTGATAGAGGAAGGAAAGCGCCAGCGCATGCTGCTCCGGCAGAATGCCCGGAAAGGATGCGCAACCGAACATGGCGCCCATGCCATGCTTCAGCGCATAGGCCCAATTGCCCTGCCAGAGCAGTTCCACCGTACGCTTGTTGCGGTAATCCGGCAGCACGCAGGAACGGCCGAGCTCCATGAAGCGCTTATCGGGATGACGGGCGAGCAGCGCATCGATGTCGAATTCCGATGAGGAATAGAAGCCGCCATTGGCCATGGCCACTTCCTGGCGCAGCAGGCGATAGGTGCCGACGATCTGGTCTTCCGGATCGCCCTCAAGCGAGCGGTCCAGCACCAGAAGATGGTCGCAAATGTCGTCCCAGCTGTCGACATCACGCTGACGACGCATGGCCTCAGCCGGCAGTTGCGCGTTCATCTCCTCGACGAAAACGCGGTAGCGGACGGCCTGAGCGGCATCGATTTCGCGCGCCGTGCGGGCAAGGCGCGTTTCGAGATTTCCGATGCGTCCAAGCACATCGCTGGCAACTGGCTCAACCGTTGCCTTTGAAGACTGAACCATTTCGCCCTGAGCTTCGCGATTCAAAATTTCGATGGACATGGCGATTCTCCCCCTGCGGGCCGATATAGCGCCATAAACCAAATTCGTGCGACAGGAAAGTGACACGCAGCTTGGCTAAAAGCAAGAACCGTGCCCGTTGCAATTTTTCGAATGGACGCGCCATCCCCAACTTAGCGAGGACGATTGCCATAAGTTGAGCCATGTCAAACGCCGCTATCAAGCATTGATGAGCCGGCTTTGCAATTTTCATCCGCAGATCGCGGATGATTTCTAGGCGCGTTCGAAGACCGATCTCGACAGGCCGCGTAGCGCGGCCGTCAGCTTTTCGGGATCAACCGGCTTGACGATGACGGCATCGGCTCCGGCCAGCAGTGCCTGGCGACGGATCGAATCGCGGCTGTCCGCGGTCAGCACTATGATCGGAAGCGGCGGCAGGCCATGCCTGCGTTCATGAGCGCGCAATTGCGCAAGCACAGCCGCACCCGTACCGCCCGGCATATTGAAATCCGTCACCAGCACCTCCGGCCGCGCTTCGCCGTCTTCGGTGCGGGCTCGAAGACCGTCGAAATCCTCGACGAGGCGAACCCTGTGGCCAGCCTTGGAGAGCATGGCCCGAACCAGCATCGCATTGACCGGGTCATCCTCACCCAGCAGAATATCGAGCGCGCGGTCTTCCGACTCTGGTGTCGTTATGCCGATCTCGGAGACTGCCTCGATCAAGGCTTCGCGCTTTTCCATGCCGCGCATGCGGCCTCTCAGCACATCGATCAGCGACTGTTCGCGCAGCGGCCGGATGAGCCAGGCGTCGAAAAGATCGAGCGGATGGGTGTTGCGCTCCTCGGGATTGACCAGGAAGATCTTGCGCAGCCTTGGCACCGCAAGCGCATTTCCCTCGCTGAAGTACCAGGGCGCCATGCGATGGTCGACGATGAGATCCGTCCAAACCCCGCCCTCGCCCATCGGAAACGAAGGCAGCAGGTCATCCATGTCGCCCGGGCCGATCAGCCGGCAATGGCCGCCAAGGGTCTGGATGGTTCGCATGATGGCCGTGCTTGCCGCCCCTTGGGGAGCCAGCAGCAGGATACGAGATCCCCTAAGCATGGTATTGCGCCGATCGTATCCGTCTTCGCCGGCAATCAGGCCGACCGGGAAGGAGATGACGAATTCGCTGCCCTCGCCGCGCTCGCTGGCAACGCTGAGCCCGCCGCCGAATTCGCGCAGGATGCGGGCGGAGATTGCAAGGCCAAGGCCGGTGCCGGCGCTTCTTTCCACCGTGGTGCCGGCCTGTTCGAATTCGCCGAAGACGCGGGCCTGTTCTTCCTCGGTCATGCCGGGACCGCTGTCGCGCACCGATATTGTCAAATCCCGGCCGTTGAGGTCGACGCTGACTAGAACACCGCCGGTCTGGGTGAACTTAACCGCATTGCCGATGACGTTGAACAGGATCTGGCGCAGCCGGGCTGGATCAAATTCCATGCTCTCGGGAACATCGGCCGCAACGCTCGCGGCAATTTCGATGCCCTTCTCATGGGCTCGATGCGCAAGCATCTCGATGACGCCTTCCAGCAGCGGCCGCAAAGCCTCCGTGCGCGGATGCAACTGGAAGCGACCGACTTCGATCGTGGAGAAATCAAGGAGATCTTCGACCAGCTGCACCAGCGCGTGACCCGACTGACGAATGCCCGTCAGGTAATTTGCCTGCTCCAGGGTCAGCGGCGTCTGGGCAAGCAGATGGTTCATGCCGAGAATGCCCGACAGCGGCGTGCGGATCTCATGGCTGACGGTGGCGAGCAGCCTCGATTTGGCGGCACTGTTGTATTCGGCCTTCAGCCGCGCGTCTTCGCGCAGGCGGGCTGCCTGCCGCTCCTCCGTCACGTCGCGCGCGATGCTCTGTATGCATAATTGCCCGGTCGTCGCATCGCGGAACATGACATCGTGCCAGGCGAAGATGCGCCGGCCCTCGGGTGTCGCGATTTCCGCATCCTGATGCTTCGCATCGGTGACGGCACGGAATACGAGGCCAGCTTCTTCCAGCGTCAGGCCTTCGGGGTGCGACCTTCCGGTCAATCTACTGAAGGTGGCGTTGGCATGCAGAATCCGGCGGTCGATGCTGCGCGTGACCGCGATGTCGCCAAGCGCATCGTGGACGGTAGCAAGGAGGCTGGTGCTTTCCTTGTACTCCCATAGGCGATCGTGATCGCTCTCGCTGAAATTGGCAGCGACAATCTCGGGCTCGCGCGCCGCGCCTTGCGTTTTGACGATGCCGACGGCTGCCAGCGCAAGGGCTGCGAGGCCAAGAAAGCCTAAAAGCACCAGAGGACCTCCGGCGAAGCCGATCGCAAGAAAGGCGGCCCCGGCCACAAGACCGCCACCATTCAGCCAATGGCTTTGCAGCCACCAGGTTTGCGCAGGCGGCGCCGAGTGCCGGCCTGCCTCACGTGGCACGGTCGATTTTGCAAGCGGCGACTCGTCGGCGGTCGACCCTTCGATCGGTCCCGTTTGGTCGTGAACTGCCGCCGCGGCAAGCTTTTCCTGCAAATCTGCCAGAGTGCTCATACAGTCTGGCTAACATGGGCATTCTTCCCGATGCCTTCAGGGATTCGCTAGAATTTTAAACTTTTGCCTTTTTCGGCATCAGAAGCTCGTCGAGAATGACGCAGCCTGCCCCGACGGTGATGAAACTGTCGGCAAGATTGAAAACCGCGAAAGACCATGTCTGCGTATGAAACAGGATGTAATCGATCACGTGACCGTAGAGAAAGCGATCAAGCAGATTGCCGAGCGCGCCGGCAATGATCAGGGCAAAACCCATATGCGCGAGCCAGCGATGATCGGGCGTGCGCCGCCAGAGCCACAGCACGAAGGCGACGATGACGAGCCGCATCCCGACGATGAACCAGCCGTCCATGCCCGAAAGCATGGAGAAGGCCACGCCTAGATTATAGGTGCGATAGAGCGCCAGCATCGGAATGACCGGCACCATCTCCTGCAGCGGCAGCCAATGATCCACCATGATCTTGATGGCCTGGTCGAGAATGACCGCAACCACGATGAAGATCAGGATCGGCAGGGGCCGTGAAAACAGGGCCGGCTTTGCAGTCGGCTGCTCATGGGTCTCGCTATCGGTCATCGGGTCTCGCTCAGGGTCAGGATATGGCGGCGTGCTTCGAACAGCATGACTGCCGTCGCGACCGCCAGATTGAGGCTATCCGCGCGGCCGGCCTGCGGGATACGGGCGAGCGCATCGGCCTCTTTCGCCAGGGCATCCGGCAAGCCGGACTGCTCGTTACCCATCAGGATGACGACGGGCTTCTTCTTGTAATCGATGGTGCGGTAATCGACGGCGCCAGCCAGATGGGTGGCGACGACAGCGACACCGGCCGTCTTCTTCCAGATCAGAAACTCCTCCGGCGTCGCTTTGACGACAGGAACGGCAAAGACCGAGCCCATGGTGGCACGCACGGTTTCCAGCGAAAACGGATCGGTCGTTTCTCCGACGAGGATGACACCGGAAGCGCCGGCCGCATCGGCAGTGCGGATGATGGTGCCGAGATTGCCGGGATCGCGCACGCGATCGAGCGCCACCCAGGTCTCGCCCGCCTTCGGCTTGACGTCGCGAAGCGGCCGCCAGCGCTGCTCGAAGACGCCGACCACCATCTGCGGATTGTCGCGGCGTGTAATGGAGCCAATGACCTTTTCGCTGACCTCCAGCACCAGCCCGCCGGCCGCGACCGTCTTGGCGGCGACCTGTTCGACGAGAGGCTTGCCCTTGGCGGCCTTGGCGTAAACAAGCGTGCGGATCGTCCAGCCGAGCTCGAGCGCATCGATGACGAGCTTCAGTCCTTCGGCCAGGAAGGCGCCGCTTTCCTCGCGAGACTTCTTGACCGTCAGCGCCTTGATATCCTTGACGATCGGATTGGCAAGCGAGGTAACCTCTTTGACCTGTCCGACCTTGCGCGGGCCGTCACTACGAAAATCCTGGTTCATTTCGGCACCCAGCGGCTGAAGAGAGAGGTGGAAAGCGCCCTGCCCGGCGTGCGGCCATCGAGGCCGGCCTCGCGGATGACGAGTTCGCCGGATTCGACGGCGCCGCCGGCACCGCGCATCGTCTCGCGCATCAACTCATGTATAGAATAGAAGCTGGCTCGGATGGAATAGGCCGTCAGCACGAGGCCGAGCGCCTTCGGCGACAGGATCTCGCGGCAGATATCGAGCATCAGCGGCAAGTGTTCGAACAGATGCCAGACCTCGCCATTCGGGCCGCGGCCGAACTTCGGCGGGTCGGTGAGAATGATGTCGTATTTGTTGCCGCGCCGCTCCTCGCGCAGGATGAACTTCATCGCATCCTCGCAGATCCAGCGGATCGGCAGTTTTTCCATGCGGCCCAAAGCCTGGTTTTCGCGCGCCCAGCCGATCGCCTTCTTCGAAGCGTCAACATGCGTCACTTCAGCCCCGGCAGCAGCCGCCACCAGGGAGGCGACGCCGGTGTAGCCGAATAGATTCAGGACCTTCAGTGGCCGTTGCGCCGCCTCGACCTGCTCCTTCATCCATGCCCAGTGCACGATCTGCTCCGGGAAGACGCCGACATGGCGAAATGCGGTGAAGCGACCGAGAAAATCGACACCGAGCAATTGCAGCGGCCATGTCTCGCCGAGCGCCTCGCGCGGAAAACGCCAGCGGCCCATGCCGTCCTCATCGGTATCGCCGGTGAAGATCGCATCTGCATTATCCCAGATATGCGCGGCAAGCGACGGCGGCCACAGCGCCTGTGCCTCAGGCCGGACGATGCGGTAGGGACCGTATTGCTCGAGCTTGAGGCCATTGCCGCTGTCGATCAGGTGGAAATCACCGGCACCGAGCGATTCCAGGATAACCGGCACGCGCTCCGGCGGACGCTCACCGGTTCGGGCGATCAGCGGGCGTTCCGGCGCGGCGGCGGCAGGTGATGCAGAACGCGACTCTGCAACACGCTCGCCATGATCGCGCGGAGGCTTGGCATCACGCAAAGGCTTGGCTGGCCTTGAAGCATGCGCGGGCTTTGCCGGCGGCTTGCCGGGCATGTCACGCCGGGGTTTCGCCCCAAGGCCGCCCGTATTTTTCTGGCCGGGCCGGCTTTCCCTATGTTTCACCATGCTTGTCTCAAAATTGATATGTGCGTGCAAATAGCATCTGGCCGCCACTTGGCAAAGCGCTTTCCGATCTGCGATGATCCATGCACAAAATGTCACATTGGGAGGATTGTGCATGGACATGACCGGTGAGGAACGGATCGCAGCACCCAGAGATGCCGTTTGGGCTGCGCTGAACAATTCCGAAATCCTCAAACAATGCATCCCCGGCTGTCAAAGCCTCGACTGGGTCTCCCCGACGGAGCTGACGGCAACCGTCAAGCTGAAGATCGGCCCCGTTTCGGCTTCCTTCAACGGCGAGGTCAAGCTTTCCAACATCAATGCGCCGGAAAGCTATACGATCTCGGGAGAAGGAAAGGGCGGCATTGCCGGCTTTGCCAAGGGCGGCGCGGACGTCATACTCAAGGAAGACGGCAACGAGACCATCCTGCAATATGAGGCGAAGGCGCAGGTCGGCGGCAAGATCGCGCAGCTTGGCTCCCGCCTGGTCGATTCCAGCGCCAAGAAGCTGGCGCAGCAGTTTTTTGCCGATTTCACCGCTGCCATCAACGGCCAGGCGAGCGCCTGATTGCCAGCCGAATATTTCGGCCCCATATAGTCGATCATGACATCGAAATTCGAGACCTGGGCCGTCCGGCCTGCACGCGAACGGGACATGCAGCAGCTTGCGGAGATCTATCTCCGTGTCCGTCGCGAAACGTTCCTATGGGTCGATCCCGGGCATTTCGCCCTTGAAGATTTTGCCATTCATACCAATGGCGAACGCCTGTTCGTCTGCGAGGACGGGCATGGTGTAATTGCCGGCTTTGCCGCAGTCTGGGAGCCGGATGACTTCATCCATATGCTTTATGTTCTGCCGGCCTTCCAGGGCCGCGGCGTCGGCAAGGCGCTGCTTGCCGGCCTGCCCGATTGGCCTCGGCGTCGCTACCGGCTGAAATGCCTGGTCAAAAACGTCCGCGCCATGGCTTTTTATAGGAGGCTCGGCTTCGAGATCATCGGCGACGGCGCCTCGCCGGAGGGCGACTATAAAGAGATGCGGCTCGCCGACTTCACGTCACTTTGACGGCAGCTGCCCGGCGATTTCTTCGGCACGCGTGCGATGCTTATCGGCTTCGGCCTGCCAGCGCACCGCTTCCCGCGATTGATTGCGGGCACGTTTGCGATGCTTTCCCTGATTGAACCAGGTGACCGCGGCCCCGACGATCATACCGAGGATCAGCGCCACAAATAGCAAAACGAACAGCGGCGCATTCAGCGACAGCACCTGATCTTCCGGTCGGAACGGATTGAGGGCCAATGTCACGGATTGCCTGTTGGCGACGCAGAATATGATGAGGATGATGCCGAGCGGCAGCAATATCAGCAGATTGACGATCTTCTTGGCCATTGCGCAGCTCCTTTGTCCGCGGCCATGGATGTCCCGCACCCAAGCCGCCTTCAGCCGCAGAATAGAAAAGAGACGGCTGAATTCAAGTGCCACCGCGTCGCGGCACAATCATGTCCGACAACTATTTCCGTCGGCGCATTTGGGGAAACTCGACCGGACTGGCCCGATCAGTTGTCGTCTTCCTCGTCGTCGCCGGCGCCCGGATTCAGGCGCTCGCGCAATTCCTTGCCGGTCTTGAAGAAGGGAACCCATTTTTCTTCGACGAAGACCGTATCGCCGGTGCGCGGGTTGCGACCTGAGCGCGAAGGCCGGTTCTTGACGGAAAAAGCACCGAAGCCGCGAAGCTCAACCCGGTTTCCCGCTGCGAGCGCATCGGTGATCTCATCCAAGACAGCATTGACGATATTTTCGACGTCGCGGTGATAGAGATGCGGGTTGCGGGCGGCAACAATCTGCACCAGTTCCGACTTGATCACAGCTATCCCCTTAAATCATTGATTTATCAATTGGCTGCACCCTGCCAAACAGAAAGCAGGCCGTCAAGAAACAACTTATCGGTCATGATTTTCTGGAGACTCTCTCCTTTAACAAAATCATCATAACCGAGACGATTTAGCAACCAGGAAGCGGCACCCGGCCAAAAGAAGGACGAAGTTTTGTCTTCCGGCTTCCAATCGACGATGGGCAGATCCTTCTTGACCTTGCGCGTTTCGAGATAGGCGAGGATTTCGTCCTCGCCGCCGAGTGTGTCAATCAGCTTGTTCTGAAGCGCCTGGCGGCCGGTGAAGATGCTGCCGTCGGCAAGCTTCAGCACTTCGTCGCGCGACAGCTTGCGGCGATCCGCCACCAGATCGACGAACCAGCCATAGCTATCCATGACCATGTTGCGGATCATGTTCTTGGCGTCTTCGCTGGCAGGATGGAAGGGCGACGGTTCGGCCTTCAGCGGTGCCGACTTGATCTCATCGAGCGAAACGCCGACCTTGTCGAGCAGGTCCTTGACCTGCGGATACTGGAAGATGACGCCGATCGACCCGGTGATGGAGGTATCGCCCGCAACGATATCATCGCCGGCTGTCGCTATCATGTAGCCGGCAGAAGCTGCGACGGTGCGGATGTCCGATACGACCGGCTTCTTGGCGGCGACGGCGCGGATCGCCTTGAAGATGCGTTCGCCGCCATAGGTCGTTCCGCCGGTCGAAGAGATCGACACGATCAGCGCCTTGACCTGATCATTGTCGCGGATCTTCTTCAGCCGCTCCAGCAGCTCCGGATCATCCTGAATGAGCCCGGAAATCTTGACGCGGGCGATCTGCGGGCCCCGCGCATCCGGCAGGTCGGCCGAAACAAAGCGATAAAGCGCAAAACCCAATGCCACAAGGAGCAAAACGGCAACAATGCGCCAGAAACCAACCTTGCGGCGCAATTGTCGCCGATCCGCGATTGCAGAACTGTCCATCACGCCTTATTTCTCCCTGCAACAAATTGAAAGCGCCACAAACCGGATGTATGACACCTTGAAACGGGCACAATCCTTAGAGAAAAGCGTTTCCCGTTTTCGATGTCGTCGACGGACGCCGCTCTGCTGGTTCATGAGATAGGACATCGCCCGACCTGATGAAACCGGCTTATGGTATATTTTTCTGCTAAAATTCGCCCACAGCAGGAAAAAATCCATATTGGCAAGCCAGTGCAATAATGCGAAACGATCCGATAGGCTTTTTGGCACAGCCTCGCATAGCGTGAATGCGGTTCTCCGGATCATAAAAGACGGACCTGTTGCATGCTCAATACGATCGAGCCCCCCGGCGAGGCAATACGCTCGGTGCCGGAACGGAACGCGTATAAAGACGCGATTTTCCATTCTAACCGCGTAAAGCGGCTCAGGGTGCTGCTGCCGCTTGCCGCCATCATCATCTCGCTCCTTTTTATTGCCGTCTCCGTCATCCGCGCCTATCTGCCGGCAAACATCCAGATCGAGGGCGCCAAGATCGAGGATGGCAAGGTCGTCATGGAACGCCCCGCTATTGCCGGGCGCAACAAGGATGGTATCAACTACTCGCTGCTTGCCGAAAAAGCGCTTCAGGATATCAAGAATCCCAACATGATCACGCTCAAGACCATCAAGGCATCAATGCCGGTCAATACCGACGTGATCGCCCATGTTACGGCCGCGAGCGCGGATTTCGACCGCCAGGCCGATACACTGAAGCTGACCGAGCCCTTTACCATCCTGATGGACAACGGGCTGCACGCCGAATTCAAGACCGCCTTCCTGGATGTGAAGAAGGGGGACCTTTCCAGCCAGGACGAGGTTGCTATCACCCGCGGTGGTATGTCGGTTGTTGCGCGTTCGCTCAAGATGACGGATAAGGGGAGCGTAATCGAATTCGACGGGCAGGTTCGGATGAACATCGAACCTGCCGCTCTCCATAATTCAGATAGCCAACAGAAGCCGGGCGGTTCATGATAAAGTATTGGTCTAATTCAATTTTCAATTCCGGCTTGCGCAAGGCCGGCCTTCTCTGTGCTTTTGGCGCAGCCGTCTTCTTTGCGGCCGCAAACGCCGGCGCGCAGTCGACGACCAGCTCGATGCCGGGTCTTGCCCTCTCCAAGGATCAACCGATCCAGATCGAAAGCGACAAGCTCGAGATCCATGACCAGGAGAGCCAGGCGGTCTTCACCGGCAATGTCAAGGTGGTCCAGGGCACCACGACCATGCAGGCCGGCAAGATGACGGTCTTCTACAAGAAGAAGCAGGCAGGAGATGCCAAGCAGCCCGACAATCCGGTCGCCAAGGCTGCCAAGGAGCAGAACCAGTCGCTCGTGTCGGGCGATGCCAACATCGACCACATTCTGGTCACCGACAAGGTCTACCTCGTTTCCGGAACGCAGACCGCGACGGCGGAGGACGGCTCCTTCGACATGGCCAACCAGCTTGCGATCCTCAAAGGCAAGAAGGTGGTTCTGACCGACGGACCGAATGTTTTCACAGGCTGCCAGCTCACCGTGCATATGGCGACGGGTGAAGCACAGCTGGATTCCTGTGGCGGTCGCGTCCAGATTCAGCTCGACCCGAAGTCGCAGCAAGTGCAGCAACAACAACAAAAGAAAAACTGATACCGGCCCCCTCGTGACGACATCGACCACTTCCACCTTGCCCGGCGTGCCCGGGCCGTCTTCTGCGGCATCGAGCGCACCGGCCGCGGACAAGGCACGCTATAAGGGCACGCTGATCGCCCGGGGCCTCACCAAGACCTACCGGACGCGACGTGTCGTCAACGGTGTTTCGCTGGTGGTGCGCCGCGGCGAGGCAGTCGGGCTGCTGGGGCCGAACGGCGCCGGCAAGACGACGTGCTTCTACATGATCACCGGACTGGTGCCGGTCGATGAAGGCACGATCGAGATCGACGGCAACAATGTTACCTCGATGCCGATGTATCGCCGGGCGCGGCTCGGTGTCGGCTACCTGCCGCAGGAAGCCTCGATCTTCCGTGGACTGACCGTGGAAGAAAACATCCGCGCCGTGCTCGAAGTCCACGAAAGGGACAAGACGAAGCGGGAACGCAAGATCGACGAATTGCTGGAGGAATTCCACATTCGCAATCTGCGCAGCGTGCCGGCGATCGCGCTTTCAGGCGGCGAGCGGCGGCGCCTGGAAATCGCCCGCGCGCTGGCCACCGATCCGACCTTCATGCTGCTCGACGAACCTTTTGCCGGCGTCGACCCGATCTCGGTCGCCGACATTCAGAACCTCGTGCATCACCTGACGGCGCGCGGCATCGGCGTGTTGATCACGGACCACAATGTGCGCGAGACGCTCGGCCTGATCGACCGCGCCTATATCATCCATGCGGGTGAAGTCCTGACCCATGGCAGGGCGAACGACATCGTCAGCAATCCTGAAGTACGCAAGCTGTATCTGGGCGACAATTTCAGCCTCTGATAGGCTGAAATTCCGTCCTCCCATCCGCCAATATTAGCGAATGCTACCGCGCGCCGGAAATTTACTTCGGCTTCACAGTTCCGCTTGACCAAATCCAATAAAAAAGCAATTTTTGGGCCAGTTGGAATTTCGCGAGAATTTTAGTGAAAAGAGGCGCGGATTCCCGAGGAGTTCAAGGGGAGTCCCGCGTCCGCCATGGCATTATCGGCCAATCTTTTCCTGCGCCAAAGCCAGAGCCTGGTGATGACACCGCAACTGATGCAATCCATCCAGTTGCTGCAGATGACGCATTTCGAGCTCACGCAGTTCATCGCACAGGAAGTCGAAAAGAATCCGCTGCTGGAATTTGCGTCAAATGACGAGGATATAGGCAGCGGCGGCGATCGCGAGGCCAGGGACGAACGCTTCGAGACCATGGAAGAAGCCCATGGCGAGGATGGCTCCGAACGCAATGCCGGCGATCTTGCGAGCGATTGGTACGAGAGCGACAATACCGGCAACGCCAACCGGCTGAGCGACGAGCTCGACACCAATTTCAGCGACGTCTTTCCCGATGACGGCAACCCGCAGCGCGCCGATGCGCCGGAGCTGCTCAGCCAGTGGAAGTCCATGCCCGGCGGCGATGCCGGTGAAGGCTACGACCTGGACGATTTCGTCGCGGGCCAGGTGTCGCTGCGCGATCATCTCAACGAACAGATTCCCTTCTCGCTTCCCGCCATGGGCGACCGGCTGATCGCCCAGCATCTCGTCGACCAGCTCGACGACTGTGGCTATCTGCGCGGCGAACTCGGTGAGACGGCCGAACGCCTTGGTGCGACGCTTGCCGACGTCGAGCGCGTGCTGGAGGCCTTGCAGCAACTCGATCCGCCCGGCGTCTTTGCCCGCTCCCTCAGCGAATGCCTGGCAATCCAGCTCCGGCAGAAGGATCGCTTCGATCCCGCCATGGAGCGGTTGATCGAGAATCTCGAGCTGCTTGCCCGGCGCGATTTCGCCACGCTGAAGCGGCTCTGCGGCGTCGATGAGGAAGACCTGCTCGACATGATGGCGGAAATCCGCCAGCTCAACCCGAAGCCCGGCAGCGGTTTCGAAACAGACATATCGGAGGCGATCATGCCCGATATCGTCGTGCGTCCCTCAGCGGACGGTAGCTGGCTGGTAGAACTCAATCCCGATGCGCTGCCGCGGGTATTGGTGAGCCAGTCCTATTTCGCCTCCGTCTCCAAGACCAGCCAGGACCATGCCTTTCTTTCGGAATGCCTGCAGAATGCCAACTGGTTGACCCGCAGCCTGGACCAGCGCGCCAAGACGATCATGAAGGTGGCAAGCGAGATCGTGCGGCAACAGGACGCGTTCCTGCTGCATGGCGTCGACCATCTGCGGCCGCTCAACCTGAAAACCGTGGCGGATGCCATCAAGATGCATGAATCGACGGTCAGCCGCGTGACCTCGAACAAGTACATGCTGACGCCACGCGGGCTGTTCGAGCTCAAATATTTCTTCACGGTTTCGATCGGCGCCGTCGAGGGCGGAGACAGCCATTCTGCAGAGGCCGTGCGCCACAAGATCCGTCTGCTGATCTCGAACGAGAGCCCGGATGCGGTCCTCTCCGACGACGATATCGTCGATACGCTGAAGAAGGGCGGGATAGAGCTTGCTCGCCGCACGGTTGCAAAGTACCGCGAAGCCATGAACATCCCCTCCTCCGTGCAACGGCGCCGAGAGAAGCGGGCTCTAGCCAAAGTTTCTGGTTTCTGACGCCGGCAACCTTCAACCACAGGATGTCAAACTCCTAACGGTCCGTTAAGATGCAGTTGACTTTCGTATGAGGCAGGGCTAGAAGCCCGCCGCAATCGCTGCAGGACAGCACGACCATGAAACTTATCCCCACCATCCAAAAGGCGGTCGATATACGCAATTTGCCTTTGACTGCGTGAAGTGCTTGGATGAGCTTGAGGCTTGGCGTAAACTGATACGCGCAATAACCACTACAAGAAGGGAAACTCCATGAGTGTGCGTGTCTCCGGTAAACATATGGAAATTGGTGACTCCTTCCGTCAGCGGATCGAGGACCAGATCGGTATGGCCGTGACCAAATACTTCGACGGGGGGTATTCGGGTCAGGTAACTGTGCAGAAGTCCAGTTCGCGTTTTGCGGCCGATTGCAAGCTTCACCTCGATAGCGGTGTCGTATTGCATGCTGCCGGCGAAGCCATGGACCCGCAGCTTGCTTTCGACGCTGCCTCCGAGCGTATCGAAAAGCGCCTGCGTCGTTACAAGCGCAAACTCAAGGACCATCAGGCAGGCAATCACGTGAACGGTCAGGCGGAAGTCGCCTACACCGTCATGGACGGCGTTCCCGATGACGACGAGGAGATCCCTGCCGACTTCGCGCCGGCAATCGTCGCAGAGAGCACGAAACAACTGAAAACCATGTCGGTGGCGACCGCCGTGATGGCGCTCGACATGACCGACGAGCCGCTGCTGCTCTTCCGCAGCCCCGGCAACGAACACTTGAACATCGTCTATCGCCGTCAGGACGGCAACATTGGCTGGATCGACGCAGCCAATATCAAAGGCTGAGAATAGAAGATAAGCGGCGGCTGCGCATCATCGCAGCTGGCCGCCGCTTGCCCGTCATCGGTTCTCGGCGACACGAAGGATAAAGAGAATGGCATTGGCAGATTTGCTACAGCAAGATGCGATCATCCCCGCCTTGAAGGCAAATTCCAAAAAACAACTGCTTCAGGAGCTGGCCGCCAAAGCCTCCAAGCTCACCGGACTGCCCGAGCGCGAAATCTTCGACGTCGTGCTGCAGCGCGAGCGCCTCGGCTCCACCGGCGTCGGCAACGGTATCGCCATTCCCCACGGCAAGCTTGCCAGCATCAAGTCCATCGCCGGCATTTTCGCGCGCCTTGAAGCGCCCGTCGATTTCGAGGCGCTGGACGACCAGCCTGTCGATCTCGTCTTCCTGCTGCTCGCACCTGAAGGTGCCGGCGCGGACCACCTGAAGGCGCTCTCGCGCATCGCCCGCGTTCTGCGGGACCAGGATCTCGTCGCGAAGCTCCGCGCCACCGATTCCGCCACCGCCATCTACGCCTTCCTCAACGAAGAGCAGGCATCCAACGCCGCCTAACCGCTTGGATTACACTGGACCAAGGCAAAAATAAGAGCCGGATGATCCGAGATCGTCCGGCTCTCTTCTTTTATTGGCGTTGCCAAAAAAGATCAGGCGTCTTTCTCGTCCAGCGGGCTGTTGGCGCCCTGCTCGGCATTTTCGACGATCTTCGGGCCACCCTTGGCGACGCCGACCATGGCCGGGCGCAGAACGCGGTCGCCGATGACGAAACCGGCCTGCACCACCTGGACGACAGTGTTGTTCGGCACTTCCGGGTTCGGCACTTCGAACATGGCCTGATGGAAATTGGGATCGAACTTCTGCCCGATCGGCTCGAGCTGACGCACACCATGACGCTCAAGGGCCGAGAGCATTGAACGCTCGGTCATCTCGACACCTTCGATCAGCGTCTTCAGGCCGGCATCGGCGCCATCACGGGCGTCGGCCGGAATGGCATCCAGCGTGCGGCGCAGGTTGTCGGCCACCGAGAGCATGTCGCGGGCAAAGCTTGCCACGGAATAGGACTTTGCATCCTTCACGTCGCGCTCGGTGCGGCGACGGAGGTTGTCCATCTCGGCAGCAAGGCGAAGGTAGCGATCACGCAGTTCGCCGTTCTCGGCCTTCAGCAGCTCAACCGGATCTGGCTGAGACGGCTCGGCTGCATCAACGGTTTCCGCTGCATCCTGCGCGAAATCCGCTGACGTGTCAGCCGCCGTGGCGTCAGGTCCGGTTTTTGTTGTTTCGTCGGTCATGACGGTCTCCGAATTGCTTGGTCTTTGGATGTGCCCGATATCGAGGTTTGGCCGGAAAAAATCAAGGCTTTGTCGAGAAGAACAGCCAAATCCTGGCTTTGCGGCGGCGGCAATACGGCTCGCCGCTCCCGGACGCTGTTCAAGACGTCGACTGTTCAGCCCTCCTTCCTGGGGGTATGCTGAACTGCATCTCAGCACAGCGTGAGGTGACATCAATGTCTAACGGCAAATCCCTTTCAGGCAAGTGTTTCTGTGGCGCGGTGGAAATCGCAGTCGATGGCGAGCCAATGGCGATGGGTTACTGTCATTGCGAGTCCTGTCGGGAATGGTCGGCAGGGCCGGTCAATGCCTTCTCGCTCTGGCCGCCGGAAGCCGTTCACATCACCAAGGGCGCGGACAAAATCGGCAGTTATCAGAAAACCGAAAAGAGCGTGCGCAAGTGGTGCACGGTCTGCGGCGGCCATCTTTTGACCGAGCATCCGCCGTGGGGCGTCACGGACGTCTATGCAGCGGTCCTTCCCGACCTCGATTTTCAGCCTGGCATGCATGTCAACTACGAGACGACAGTGCTGCATCTGAGAGACGGGCTGCCAAAGCAGAAGGACTTTCCAGCCGAGATGGGCGGATCTGGAACTTTGCTTCCCGATTGACCGCAGCAGCTAAATCCGCTCCTCAGATTCCAGGCCGGGACAGCCGGGAAATCAGCTGAGCGGTATAATCGACCATGGGCACGATGCGCGCATAATTCAGCCGCGTCGGGCCGATGACGCCGACCGCGCCGACGATGCGATCGTCCTCGTCGCGATAGGGTGCGACGATGAGCGAGGAGCCGGACAGTGAGAAGAGCTTGTTTTCCGAGCCGATGAAGATGCGCACGCCCGGTCCGCTTTCGGCAAGATTGAGGATCTCGATGAGGCTGTCCTTCTTTTCGAGATCATCGAAGAGGAGGCGCAGGCGATCCAGATCCTCCGCGCCGCCGATTTCGGCCAGCAGGTTGGAGTGGCCGCGCACGATCAGCTGCGTCGGCTTGCCGTCGTCATCGCCGCCGGACCATACGGCAATACCGCGCTCGACCAGCTGATGCGACAGGCTGTCCAGCTCCTGGCGCACGCTTTCCTTGAGGCTCTGCAATTGCCGCCGCAATTCCGGCATCGTCTGGCCGGTCATATGGGCGTTGAGGAAGTTGGCGGCCTCCGTCAGCTGCGACGAGGTCGTGCCGGCCGGCAGCTCGATGATGCGGTTTTCCACTTGATCGTGCTCGCCGACGAGCACGGCGAGCGCCTTGGTCGGCTCCAGCCGGATAAATTCCACATGCTTGAGAACGGGATCGCTCTTGGAGGTAATGACGAGCCCGGCACCGCGCGAAATGCCCGATAGCACCCGGCTTGCTTCCGACATCATCGATTCCACCGGCTGGTCACGATTGCCGCCGCGCACCTGCCGATCGATATTGGCTCGATCCTCGGCGGAGAGATCCCCGACCTGCATGAAAGCATCGACGAAGAAGCGCAGACCGACCTGAGTCGGCAAGCGCCCGGCGCTCACATGCGGCGAATAGATGAGTCCCAGCTCCTCCAGATCGCTCATGACATTGCGCACGGAAGCCGGCGACAGCGACATGGGCAGCAGGCGTGAAAGATTGCGCGAGCCCAGGGGCTCACCATTTTCCAGATAGCCTTCGACGATGCGGCGGAAGATTTCCTTGGAGCGTTCGTCCAGTGCAGCAATGACATCCGAGACCGACGATGTCGTGAATACCATTTCGCTGTCAGATCCATTCCGTTGAGCCTTAGGCAAAATATAATCATTCAGTTAGCAATGGCAAAAGGGAAAAATGTCGCCGTCGCCGCTGAGCGTCTTTGCGGCCTGCTTTTCCTTTGCAAAAGCGGCCTGCGGGTCGTAGAAGCGGTCAACGAACATTCAGGAGAGTGGAATGCGGCCTTCAGGCAGAAAAACCGACCAGATGCGCAAGGTGTCGTTCGAGCGCAATTTTTCCAAGCATGCGGAAGGCTCCTGCCTGGTGAAATTCGGCGATACGCATGTGCTCTGCACGGCAAGCCTGGAAGACAAGACGCCGCCATGGCTGCGCAACAGCGGCAAAGGCTGGGTCACGGCGGAATACGGCATGCTGCCGCGCGCGACAGGCGAGCGCATGAAGCGCGAAGCAGCTGCCGGCAAGCAGGGCGGCCGCACGCAGGAAATCCAGCGCCTCATCGGCCGTTCGCTGCGCGCTGTCGTCGACCTCAAGGAATTGGGCGAGCGCCAGATCACCGTCGACTGCGACGTCATCCAGGCCGATGGCGGCACGCGCACGGCCTCGATCACCGGCGGCTGGATCGCGCTCTATGACTGCCTGAAGTGGATGGAAAGCCGCAACATGGTCAAGGTCGAGCGCGTGCTGAAAGATCACATCGCCGCTATCTCCTGCGGTATCTTTGCCGATCAGCCCGTCATCGATCTCGACTATCTTGAGGATTCCTCGGCGGAGACCGACGCCAATTTCGTCATGACCGGCAAGGGCGGCATCGTCGAGATCCAGGGAACGGCTGAGGGCGGCCCCTTCAGCGAAGAAGAATTCGCCACGCTGATGCATCTGGCCAAAAACGGCATTGCCGAACTGGTGGAGCTGCAGAAGCAGGCCATCGCCTGAGGATATCAACGAATGCGGAGCGTGCAGCCTGCCCCTCATCCGGCCTATCGGCCACCTTCTCCCCGTCGAGACGGGGAGAAGGGGCAAGGCGCACCTGCCGTCATCTCTCAGCTTCGCGGGAATCGGGAGGCGCCCATATATGAGGTCGTTCCCTCGCCCCGCGAGCGGGGAGAGGGTGAGGGGCTAATCCGTTGAGCAATGCGACACTCACAGGCGTTCTTGAAACTGCCCTCTATGCAGACGATCTCGATGCCGCCGAAGCCTTTTATAGCGGCGTACTCGGGTTGAAGAAGATATCGCGAGGCGGCAACCGCCACGTCTTCTATCGCTGCGGGCCGGGTGTGCTCCTGATCTTCAACAGTGAAGAAACGGTCAAGCCGCACGAGCCGGGCGCCCTGCCCGTGCCGCCGCATGGGACTAAGGGTCATGGTCACGTTTGCTTCCGTGTCGATGGCAACGATATCGAGGCCATGGCCGAGAGGCTGAAGGCTGCCGGTGTCGATATCGAAGCCGATTTTCACTGGCCGAATGGCGGCCGTTCGATCTATTTTCGCGATCCGGCCGGCAACAGTCTGGAATGCGCCGAACCCCGCATCTGGGGCCTATGACAGGACAGCACATGCGCAAGCTCGATACTAAGACTATCGTCGTCGCCAGCCACAATGCCGGCAAGATCCAGGAAATACGCGATCTGATCGGGCCGCTCGGCTTTACCGCCAAGTCCGCCGCCGATCTCAACTTCATCGAACCGGACGAAACGGGCACGACCTTCGAAGAAAATGCGACGATCAAGGCGCTGGCCTCCGCCAATGCCTCCGGCCTGCCGGCACTCTCGGACGATTCCGGTCTGGTTATCGATGCACTCGGCGGCGATCCCGGCGTCTATACGGCCAATTGGGCGGAGACGGCTGACGGGACGCGTGACTTCGCCATGGCCATGCGGAAGGTCGAAACCGCCCTGGAAAAGGCCGGCGCCACCACGCCGGAGAGCCGCACGGCCCGCTTCGTCAGCGTGCTCTGCCTTGCTTGGCCGGATGGACATACCGAGCTTTTCCGCGGCGAAGTGGAAGGCACGGTCGTCTGGCCGCCGCGCGGCAGCCAGGGCTTCGGCTACGACCCGGTCTTCCAGCCGGAGGGATACCAGACCACATTCGGCGAAATGAGCGCCGAGCAAAAGCATGGCTGGAAGCCCGGCGACGAGCAGGCGCTGTCGCACCGCGCCCGCGCCTTCAAGATCTTTGTCGAAACCTGCCTGGAGGCGTAAGCTAATCCCGTGGAAATCGTGGACACACAAGATCTGATGCACGGGGCGCAATTGCTGCCCGATACCGGCGAACCCGGTTTCGGCGTCTATGTGCATTGGCCCTTTTGCGCGGCCAAGTGTCCCTACTGCGATTTCAACAGCCATGTCCGCCATCAGCCTGTCGATCAGGAGCGCTTTGCCGCCGCCTTTCTGAAGGAAATGGCGACGATGCGCATGATCAGCGGCCCGAAGACAGTGACAAGCGTCTTCCTCGGCGGCGGCACGCCATCGCTGATGAAGCCGGAAACGGTCGGCGCAGTGCTCGATAGCATTGCTAGGACATGGCATGTGCCCGACGGTATCGAGATCACCATGGAGGCCAATCCCTCGAGCGTCGAGGCCGAGCGCTTTCGCGGCTATCGCGCCGCCGGCGTCAATCGCGTGTCGATGGGCGTGCAGGCACTGAACGACCGCGACCTGAAGTTCCTCGGACGTCTGCACAATGTCGAGGATGCGCTGAAGGCGATCAGGCTGGCGCGCGAGATCTTCCCGCGCATGTCCTTCGACCTCATCTATGCCCGCCCCAACCAGACCGTCGAGGAATGGGAGCGCGAGCTGAAGGAGGCAATCTCCTATGCGGTCGATCACCTCTCGCTCTATCAGCTGACGATCGAGGAAGGCACGCCCTTCTACGGCCTTCATAAGGCCGGAAAGCTGATCGTGCCCGATGGCGATCAGTCGGCGCTGCTTTATGAAGCGACGCAGGAGATCACCGAGCGCGAGGGTATGCCGGCCTATGAGGTTTCCAATCACGCGCGCCCCGGCGCCGAGAGCCGGCACAATCTCACCTATTGGCGCTACGGAGACTATGCCGGGATCGGCCCCGGCGCCCATGGCCGCCTTACCAGAGGCCCGCAGAAGCTGGCGACCGCGACCGAGCGCAAGCCGGAAAGCTGGCTCGAGATGGTCGAGCGGGACGGGCACGGCATGGTCGACCAGGAAATGCTTGGGTTTGATGAACAGGCCGACGAATTGCTGCTGATGGGCCTGCGGCTGCGGGAGGGCGTCGATCTCGCCCGCTGGCAGCAGCTTTCCGGCCGCGATCCCGACCCGCAGCGCGAAGCGTTTTTACTGGAACACGGCTTCATAGAGCGGATCGGCAATTCCCGCCTGCGCTGCACGGCGGCGGGAATGCTGGTTCTCGACTCGGTCGTCGCCGATCTCGCCTGCTGACCACTTTCCCCTCGAGAGGGGCGTCACGAAGCGGCGGATGGGGGTGATCCCGCATGTGAGATGATGACTCGGCTGTTGACGAGATCGCCCCACCCCCGGCACTACGTGCCGACCCTCCCCCTCAAGGGAAGGGTAATCGCATATGGACAGGTTAGCCCCTCATCCGTCCTCTCACAGTTCGCTTCGCTCAACTGTTCGAGTCCACCTTCTCCCCGCACGCGGGGCGAAGGGAGTTGATGAGATCGCCCCCTCTCCCCGTCAAAACGGGGAGAGGGCTGGGGTGAGGGGCACCTTCTATTTCATATGCAATGGTCCTACCCTCGAGGGAAGGGTGAAGAGGCGGCCATCGATTGCCGCCAGACCCACCGCTATCAGGGCCATGCCGATGAAATGCTTCGGCTGCAGGCTTTCGCCGAGAATGAGCGCGCCGAGCAGTATGGCGCTGACGGGGATCAGGAAAGTCACCAGCATCAGATTGGTGGCGCCGGCCGTCGCCAGGATGCGGAAGAACAACACATAGGCGATGGCGGTCGACAGGATGGCCAGGCCGGCCAGCGCCGCCCAAGTCTCGGTGGACGGCATTGCCAGCGTCCACGGGCGATCGACGAAGAGCGCGATTGGCAGCAGCATTATCGCCGAGCCCGTAACCTGACCGGCGGCCGGAATGATCGGTGCCAGCCCCATGCGGCGGAAGCGGCGGCCGAATATGCCGGCGAGCGAATAGCTGAAGGCGGCACCCAGTACGGCCAGCTGCGCCAGCACGTTGGAGCCAAGGCTTGCCAGCACCGACGTGCCGATCATCAGGGCCACGCCGACAAAGCCGACGATGACGCCGATCAGCCGATTGCCGGTCATCTTCTCATCTTCCGTCAGGAAATGGGCGACGACGACGGCGAAGAGCGGCGTGGTGGCGTTGAGGATCGAGGCAAGCCCGCTGGCGATATGGGTTTGCCCCCAGACGATCAGCAGGAAAGGAATGATATTGTTGAGGAAGCCCATGCCGAAGAAGGCGAGCCAGGTCTGACGGTCTTTCGGCATCGCATGTCCGGTGGCACGCACGATGAAATGCAGAGCAATAGCGGCGAGTGCGACGCGCGCTGTGACGATGGTGAAGGGCGGCAGCTCGCGCACCAGAATGCCGTTGAACAGGAAGGAGCCGCCCCATAGGATGGATAGCCCCACCAGCATGCTCCATTCGACCGCGCCCATGGATTTCTGTGCCATCTGATCATCTCCAGCATCAGCTGATTGAGTTTTACTTATTTGTTGCCAATCGCGACATGATTGCCAACCACCGTAATTGCTGGAATAATTGCGCTATATGGAGGCTCTGGCAAACGAGTCTTTTTCGAATTATGGTTTAGCTGAGCTCAATCATCATGGATCAACTGCCATCCCTTTCGGCGCTGCGCGCCTTCGAGGCCTCCGCCCGGCATCTCAGCATGACGCTGGCTGCAAGCGAGCTGCGTGTGACGCCAGGCGCCATCAGCCTGCAGATCCGCGACCTCGAAAGCAGCCTCGGGGTACGGCTTTTCGAGCGGCGAGCCCGCAGCCTGGCGCTGACGAGTGAAGGCGCCGAGTATTTCGCGACAATGCGAACGGCCTTCCGCCTCATCCGCGAGGCGACAGCGGCCCTGGCGATGCGCGCCAAGGATACGGTGCTGACCCTTACCTGCACTGCCGGCTTTGCCACGCACTGGCTGGTGCCGCGGCTGCGGCGCTTCGAGGAGGCCCATCCCGATATCGACCTGCGCATCAGCGCTTCCTATCGCATGATGGATTTCCAGCGGGATGGGATCGACATTGCCATTCGCCACGGCCTCGGCGGCTACGAGGGACTGGCAAGCGAGAGATTTCTCGATGACGAATATGTGCCGGTCTGCGCGCCGGAAATGGCAGCGGCGCTTGGCCCCTCTCCCGCTGTAGATGACTTGGCCGGCCTGACGCTGATCCACGATGTCTATCGGCGCGACTGGGAGCTCTGGCTGAAGGCGGTCGGCGCCACGCGGGTGGATGCCATGCACGGACCGGTCTTCACCGATGGCATGGGCGCTTATCACGCCATGAAGGCAGGCCTCGGTATCGCGCTGATGCGCCGGTCCTTCGTGGAGCAGGAGCTGGCTGAGGGCACGCTCGTTGCGCCTTTCCCGACCGGATTTGCGAGCGCGCTCGCCTATCATCTCGTCTATCAGCCGGGTGCGCTGGAAAGGCCGGCCGTCGCGGCCCTGCGCGCCTGGCTGTTTTCAGAGGTATCGCGCACGACGCCGCCGACCTAAAGCGCGCTTGGAGCGCAAAAAGAAACGGCCGGGGATCAAGCCGGCCGTAGACTATGTGGTGAATGCCGATCGCTCGGCTTACTCGTTGATGAGGCGCTTCAGCAGCTCGATCTCGTGCGACAGCTTGCTGTCGCCGGCGATCAGTTCCTCGATCTTGCGCACCGCATGCAGGACCGTGGTGTGATCGCGGCCACCGAAGCGACGGCCGATTTCCGGGAAGGAACGCGGTGTCAGCGTCTTCGACAGGTACATGGCGATCTGGCGTGGCTTAACGATGACGCGCGTACGGCGGTTCGAAACCAGTTCCTGGCGCGACACATTGTAGTGGCGGGCGACGATGCGCTGGATGTCCTCGATGCGGACGCGGCGCGGCTCGCCGGAGCCGACCAGATGCGCCAGCAGCTCGTCGACGCGCTCTACCGTCAGGTTCGGCTCGAAGGAGCGGCGGAAGATAAGCTGGTTGAAGGCTCCTTCCAGCTCGCGGCCGCTGGCGGTGACATTGCGGGCGACATGCGAGAGGATTTCGGCCGGGATTTCCAGCGACGGATCATCCTGACGGGCAGCATCGAGACGGCGCTTGAGGATCTCAAGGCGCATTTCATAGTCCGGCGCCTCGACTTCGATCGCTACACCGCCCTGCAGGCGCGAACGAACGCGGGGATCGAGCGATTCCAGCTCCCAGGGAGCGCGATCGGCAGCAACGACGACCTGCTTGGCGCTGTCGAGCAGCATGTTCAACAGATGGCAGAACTCGTGCTGGATCATCTTGCCCTGCAGGAACTGCATGTCGTCGATGATGAGCAGGTCGATATTGCGCAGCGAGTCCTTCAGCGTCAGCGCGTCATTATCGCGGATAGCGGTTGCGAAGCGCCACATGAAGTATTCCGCCGTCAGATAGACGACACGCAGGCCGCGCGGGTTCTGCACCGCTGCATTGGCGATCGCCTGCAGCAGATGCGTCTTGCCGAGACCAACGGTCGCATGGACGAAGAGCGGATTGAAACGCACGGCGCCGGAGCCGGCTTCGGCGATGGTCTTTGCCGCGGCAAGGCTGACGCGGTTCGAGCTGCCTTCGACGAACGTATCGAAGGTGAAGCGGGAATCGAGCGGAGAGCCGAAGAGCGGCGCACCCGCCGTCGCGGGCCGGGCAGCCGCAGCCGCGCTCACCGCCTGGGCGACGACCTGGCCAGCCGGCTGGGCGACGGCGCGGCGGATCGGCGCGACAGCCGTTTGATCCGGCACCGCCGGCTGCTCATCGGCGCATGGCTTCGCGCCCTGCCGGGTCGCGGTGCGCACCAGAATTTCGACTTTGAGGATCTCGGCATCCTCAGCCTGGAACAGGCTGGTGATGAGATCGAGATAGCGATTGTTGATCCAGGACTTCAGAAATGTCGTCGGGACCGTGAGGCGAACGACGCTCTTCGATACCGAATGAAGCTTGAGCCGCGCAAACCAGCTGGCATAGACATCGGGTCCGACCTGAGCCTTCAAGCGCGCGCTGACGCGCTCGAACAAGTTACTTTGCGCCACGTCACCCTTTTCCCCCGCCGCTTCTAAGCAAACCGCACCGAACGCCTGCGCATTGTCCCCATTTTCCAACGCACCCGTCGCCCTCGTATGTATCTGCATATAGTGCCGCCTTCCACAGTCTCTTTATAGGGCGGGAGCACATCACTGCCGCCCTTGGTTCTTCGCCATGGCATGACGGTCACGCTCGTTGTCCAAGCTGCGCCGCATACCGGTTCATCAGCCACGCCCGGCCTGCGGGCTTTACAGGAACACTGTGGCAAAAACCGCTCTTTAAAGCAGCCTTCGTCTCGGCGTCTGTAACCGGAGCATCAATCGGCCCTCGTATTCCGACTGACCGCTCCAATGGCTGTCAATTTTTCTCCCCTCCCTGCAGCCGCGCCAATGATTTGGGCCGCAAAGGACAGACAAGCTTCCTCGTTCCGCAAGCGTCGCCGCTTCCGGTTCTTACTCGTCAACTGTTTGAAAAAACGGAACTGAACTGCTCCGTCACAAGAGACAAAACCACCTCCACCGCCATACGTGACGGTGTTTGCCGAAGCCGTTTAAGGTGAGATCCGCGCCCCTTGTTGAAATCCATTTAGGCAGGATCGAAGGCAGATATCAACGATGAATTTTACACAAAATTAAGAGGCGGCCATTGACTCCGGAGGCCATTTTTGACTGTCACAAGCCCTTCAAAAAAGAATCGCTGTTGAATCAAAGAGATTCCTGTCGAACGCGATTCCCACAGCTTTCAAAAGAAAAAAAATAAAAAATCCCTTGACTCAGTTGTGAGCCGGCAATGCGTCATGCAGATCACCCAGCGCTGGGATATCCTGCCGCAACCCTCTGTTTCCAAAGGTATATTTCTGTCACGTCAATGACATGATCGGCCGGCCATTTTTGGCAATGCGGCATTTTTTTGGCCGAATCCAAAAAGCCCGGCGCGAGGGCCGGGCTTAACTCTAACGATTAAATCGTTAACGAAAGATTATGCGGTCGGGGCCGAAAGGGCCTTCACACGCTTGGCAAGACGCGAAACCTTGCGGGAAGCGGTGTTGGCGTGAAGCACGCCCTTGGTGGCTGCGCGAGCCAGTTCCGGCTGAGCAGCAACGAAAGCTGCCTTTGCGCGATCTGCATCACCCGATGCGATGGCTTCTTCGACCTGGCGAACGAACGTGCGAACGCGCGAGCGACGAGCCTTGTTGACATCGGTGCGGCGGGCGATCTTGCGGGTCGCTTTTTTCGCCGAGGTAGTATTGGCCATGTATGCCTCTCTTAGAATTCGAACAAAACTCCATCCTTGCGGCGCGGGCCCCATGGCCACTTCATCCAGCAATGCGGGAGCAATTGCGGAAAACCAGAGCGGCTTTCCAAACTGTGGCGGGCATATAACCGGAATGAGCCGCGTCGTCAACGCGGATTCTCGCCAAACCCGCGTAATTCCTGAATCCCGACCCTTAGCGGTTCTTGAAGGACGGCTTGCGCTTCTCGACGAAGGCCGCCATGCCCTCCTTCTGATCCTCTGTGGCAAACAGGCTATGGAACAGGCGGCGCTCGAAACGCAACCCCTCCTCAAGCGTGGTTTCGAAAGCGCGGTTGACCGCTTCCTTGGCCATCAGCACCGAGGGAAGCGATAACGATGCGATCTTGGCGGCGGCGGCCAGCGCCTCCTCGAGTAGCTTGTCCGCCGGCACGACGCGCGCCACGAGGCCGGAACGTTCCGCCTCTGCCGCATCCATCATGCGACCGGTCAATACCAGGTCCATCGCCTTCGCCTTGCCGACCGCGCGCGTGAGTCGCTGTGAGCCGCCCATGCCAGGGATGACGCCGAGCGTGATTTCCGGCTGGCCGAATTTGGCGGTCTCCGAGGCGATGATGAAATCGCACATCATCGCCACCTCGCAGCCGCCGCCGAGCGCGAAGCCGCTGACCGCCGCGATAACGGGCTTGCGGGCATTGGCGATCTCGGCCCAGCCGCTGAAGAAGTCATTCTTGTAAGCGTCGACGAAATCGAGCGACTGCATTTCCTTGATGTCGGCGCCGGCGGCAAAGGCCTTTTCCGAGCCGGTGAGCACGATCGCGCCGATGGCATCATCGAGATGAAAAGCGGCATAGGCCTGCTTTAATTCGGAGAGGACCGTTGAATTCAGCGCATTCAGCGCCTGCGGCCGATTGATCCTGATGAGACCGACGGCCCCATGTGTTTCGACGATGAGGGTTTCGTAAGCCACGTCTCTCTCCCTTTTACCAGCTTTGGACCTTCAATCAGCCTTGGCAGGAAGCGCAGTAGAAAGAAGAGCGCCCCGCCTGGACGATGCGACTGACCGTACCGCCGCAACCGGGCGTACTGCAAGGCTGGCTTTCACGATCATAGACGGAAAAGGAATGCTGGAAATAGCCGAGCGAACCGTCCGTCTGGATATGATCGCGCAACGACGAACCGCCTGCGGCTATCGCATCGGCAATGACCTCGCGGATCGCCTCGACCAGCGCCAGTAGCGCTTCGGTCGGTTTGCCGGTATCCATAACCAGCGTGCCGGCGGCGCGCAACGGCGACAGGTGAGAGCGCCACAGCGCCTCGCACACATATATATTGCCGAGACCGGCGATGTTCTTCTGGTCCAGCAGCGCGCTCTTCAGCGGCTGCGCCTTGCCGGCGAAACGCTTAGCCAGATAATCGACATCGAGTTCATTGCCCGTGGGTTCCGGCCCGAGATCGCGGAAGAAGGGATGGCTGGCCATCTCGGTCCGCCTGACCATGTCCATGAAGCCAAAGCGACGTGGGTCGTTGTAGATGACGCGTGCATCACCGCCAGCGCTCGCCAGATGGAAGACCACATGATCGTGCTTCTCGTCCTTGGAACGGGGATGATGGAATTCGCCCGGCGTTCGCGCCTCCCGACCGGCTTCGACCCGAAACGAACCGGACATGCCGAGATGCGCGACGATCGTCTTGCCATCATCAAGATCGATCAGCAGGTATTTGGCACGGCGCGATAGCGACGTGATGCCGCGACCCCAAACGGCCTCAGCGAAATCGACAGGGAAAGGAAAGCGCAGATCGTTGCGGCGCAGCTCCAATTCCTTGAGAACCGCACCTTCCATGGAAGGTGCCAGCCCGCGTCTGACGGTTTCGACCTCTGGTAATTCCGGCATGGCTATCCATCTTTATGTTTCAACCGCTTATGATCTGAGCTATAGCCCAAGGCATTGCGGCTGGTGATCTGGCTGATGAGATAGCGTGGCAAACGCGATTTCGCTATGGTCCGCCGCTGAATACTGCATAATTCCTTAGACCGGAATCGATTTAAGGAGAGAATTATGCAGCAAGTTTAAAGTGTTACAGCGACCTTTACGCGCCATAAATGACGCGTGGCGCTGTAATGTAACGGAGTTGAGCCGATGGCAGACAGCCGCACCTCCGCCGATGGCGGCATGGAAACATCCTATGGCTTCCGCGAAGTAGCCGATGGTGAAAAGCAGGGCCTCGTCAACGAGGTGTTCCACAAGGTCGCCAAGCGCTACGACGTCATGAACGACGTCATGTCCATGGGCATGCATCGCGCCTGGAAGGATGCGATGGTCGCGGCGCTCAACCCGCGCAAGGATCCCGCCTACAAGGTGCTCGATGTTGCCGGCGGCACGGGCGATATCGCCTTCCGTATTGTCGAGGCCTCGAACCGGATGGCGCACGCGACGGTGCTCGACATTAATGGCTCGATGCTCGGCGTCGGTGCCGAACGCGCCGAAAAGAAGAAGCTCTCCGACAATCTCACTTTCGTCGAGGCGAATGCCGAGGAACTGCCTTTCGAGCCGAATTCCTTCGACGCCTATACGATCGCCTTCGGCATCCGCAACGTTCCACATATCGATGTGGCATTAAAGGAAGCCTATCGCGTGCTGAAGCGCGGCGGCCGGCTGCTCGTGCTCGAATTCTCCGAAGTCGACCTGCCGCTGCTCGACCGCGTCTACGACGCCTGGTCCTTCAACGCCATTCCGAAGTTCGGCAAGGCGATCACGGGTGATGCCGAGCCCTATCAATATCTGGTGGAATCGATCCGCAAGTTCCCGAACCAGCAGGACTTCGCGACGATGATCCGCGAGGCCGGCTTCGCGCGCGTGTGCTTCACCAATTACACCGGCGGCATTGCCGCGCTGCACTCCGGCTGGAAGCTCTGAAGCATGATATCCAGTCACCCGACCCGGCTTTTGGCCTCCATATTCCGAGACCTTGAGACGATATGAGTGCTTTCAGCGCATATTTCGGCCTTGTTCGGGTCGGCTGGGTGCTCGTGCGCGAAGGCGTGGTCATGGCGCTGCCATCGGAAGGGCTGCCGCCCTCCGTCAGCCTTGCCAAATCCTTCGTCAGCATCTTTGCCCGCCGGAAGGCGAAGAGCCAGGCCCGCAGCGACCGGCTTGCCCAGGCAGTCGAGCGGCTCGGGCCTTCCTATGTGAAGATCGGCCAGTTCCTGGCGACTCGACCCGATGTCGTCGGCGTCGACATGGCGAACGACCTGTCGAAGCTTCAGGACAGGATGGCTTTTTTTCCGCATACTATGGCGACGGCGGCGATCGAGGCGTCGCTCGGGCGGCGGATCGACGATCTCTACGCCAGCTTCGGCGAGCCGATTGCCGCCGCTTCGATAGCGCAGGTGCATCCGGCGGAGGTCGACACGGCCGAAGGGCGCAAGCGCGTTGCCGTCAAGGTGGTCCGGCCTGGCGTGCGCCAGCGTTTTTCTAACGATATCAAGGCAATGTATCTCGTGGCGGGTATGCAGGAGCGGTTTATGCCCTCCAGCCGGCGCCTCCGACCCGTGGAAGTGACCAAGACGCTCGAGCAGACCACGAAGGTCGAGATGGATCTGCGGCTGGAAGCCGCCGCGCTCTCCGAGATCGCCGAAAACACCGAGAAGGATCCCGGCTTCCGCGTTCCGAAGGTCGACTGGGAGCGTACCGGCCGCGACGTCATCACCATGGAGTGGATCGACGGCGTGAAGATGTCCGACGTCGAGGGCTTAAAAGCCGCCGGACACGATCTCAACGCACTCGCCGATACGCTGATCCAGTCCTTTCTGCGTCACACGCTGCGCGACGGCTTCTTCCATGCCGACATGCATCCCGGCAATCTCTTCGTCGATCCCACGGGCATGATCGTCGCCGTCGACATGGGCATCGTCGGCCGTCTCGGAAAGAAGGAGCGCCGCTTCCTCGCCGAAATCCTGTACGGCTTCATCACCCGCGATTATATCCGGGTGGCCGAAGTACATTTCGAAGCCGGCTACGTACCTGCCCATCACAATACCGAGAGTTTTGCGCAGGCCATCCGTGCCATCGGCGAGCCGATCCATGGCCAGCCGGCCGAAACCATCTCCATGGGCAAGCTTCTGACCCTGCTCTTCGAAGTGACCGAACTCTTCGACATGGAAACGCGGCCCGAGCTGGTGATGCTGCAGAAAACCATGGTCGTGGTCGAGGGCGTATCGCGCATGCTCAATCCGCGCTTCAACATGTGGAAAGCATCCGAACCGGTGGTCGGCGACTGGATCCGCACCAATCTCGGCCCGAAGCGGATCATGACCGATCTGAAGGATGGTTTGAAGGCAGCTGTGAAGCTCGCCGAAGCCGCGCCTGAGATTGCGGCCAAGACCGAAAAATTCCACCACGAACTGCTGCATATGAGCGAAAACGGCCTGCGCTTCGATCCGCAGACCGCCGAAGCGATCGGCAAGGCCGAGGCCAAGCACAGCCGCTCCGGCCGCTTCGCGCTTTGGGTGATTGCGCTGACGCTGCTTTACATCGCCTGGCATCTTGGCTGATCGCCAAGCTTTCTGATGCTTCTTTCTCGCCTCGGCCGAAATAGCTTGGCCGGTGCGGGAAGCCGCATGCGCGCGCAAACATAGAGTTGCGCGATGTGCGCACTCGTCTCAAAATCAGTCTGTCCGGCACGGATCAAGGTGTTCGCCATTTGGGATATCCCATTGACGATAAGGCTCGCATAGCCTTGCAAAAAAGGAGAACAGCAGCGATGGAGCGTCAGAGAGCCGGCATCGAACTCACCGGACAACCCCTTGGGTTCAGCGATCTGGTGCGGATCGGCGCGGGGGCGGTGCTGCCGTCGGCATCGGAAAGCGGCATGGCGCGGGTGCGACTGGCGCGCAACGTTCTCGAAAGCACCATTCAATCGGGCATGCCGGTCTACGGCTCGACAACGGGTGTCGGAGCCATGAAAGATGTCGAATGGTCCCCTGAAGATCTCGATGCCTTCAATCTCGGTCTCGTGCGCGCCCATCATTTCGGCACAGGCGCCCCCTTCTCCATGTCGGTCGTCCGCAATGCCATGGCGATCCGCGTCAATACGGCTCTCACCGGTCAGGTCGGTTGTTCGCAAGAATTGATCGAAGCCTATCTGCAGCTCTTGAGCTCGGATGTCATTCCCGTCGTCAGGCGCACGGGCTCGATCGGCTGCGCGGATATCGGTCTGATGGGCCAGATCGGCGCGGTTCTGACCGGCGTTGGAGAAGCCGTCTATCGCGGCCGACGCATGCAGGCTGCCGATGCCTTCGATGCCGCCGGCATCGCTCCGGTCAGGATGATGCCGCGCGACAGCTTGGCCTCGCTCAGCGTCAATGCGGTCAGCTTCGCAGCCGCTGCCGAGACGACCCGCAACGCCGCCGCCTCGATCCGCGTGCTGCTTGCGACTGGCATGATGGCCGCTGGCGCGCTCGGCGCCTCTCGCGATCCGTGGATTTCCGTGCGCCATGTCGGCACCGCGCGCGAAGCCCTGATCGGTGCCTGGCTCTGTAACGCCTCGGAAGAATGGCCCTGGCCGGTCGCCACCCATGTGCAGGACCCGCTCAGCCTGCGCATGATCGCCCAGGTCTTCGGCGCCGTCATCGAAAACCTCCTGACCGCCGGCCATAAGATTCTGGCCGCGACCGGCCGTTCGGATGACAACCCGGTCATCGTCGACGGTCGCGTGATGACCTCAGGCGGCTCTCTTCCGCTCGATGTCACCGTGCTTCTGGAAGCGGCGGTCATCTGCATGGCCCATGCCGCCCGCAATGCCTTCAATCGCTGCGTCTTGCTCGGCAACGGCCAGCGGCGCGGCCTGCCTGTCAATCTCGTGCCGGAAGGCAGGATCGCAACCGGCTTCGGCCCCATCATCAAGCTTGCCGGCGAGATATTCTCGCGCGTGCTCTCCATGTCCAATCCGGTCTCGGCGCAGTCGCTTGTGGTTGCCGCCGGCATGGAAGACGAGGCCGCCTTCCTGCCGCTGGTCATCGAGCGTTTCGAGCGGCAGATGCGGGCACTGAAGCGTCTTGCCGCCCTTGAGGCCCTATTATCTGCGCAGGCGATGGACATTCTCGGCGACAAGCCCGAGGGCGTGGCACGTATGCTCTACGACGTCGTGCGCAAGCATGCCGACTTCTATGTTGTCGATCGGCCGCTTTCGGCCGAAGTCGAGGCGATCGAGGAGGAGCTGGGCTCGGAGGCTTTCGTTTCAGAATTGATCGCCCACAAGCCAATCCTCGCCTATGATGATTTCTTCGCGCTCGGCTCGCTGGAGCGGGTTGAAGAGCGGCTTTATCGCGACACCATTGCCATCTGAACCAACCGACGAGCGGAGAGAACGCACATGGCCGATTTCGATCTTGTTCTGCAAGGCACTGTGGTTCTGCCTGAACGCATTGTAGAAGCCGGCTATGTCGCCGTGCGCGATGGCAAGATCGCCGAGATCGGCATCGGCGTGCCCCCGGCCGCGCGCGAGCGGCATTTGCTCGGCAAGGCACTGATCCTGCCTGGCGCAATCGACGCGCAAGTCCACTCGCTCTCCCAGAAAGACCAGGAGGATTTCGTCTGGTCGACGCGCTCGGCAGCCGCCGGCGGCGTCACCACCATCGTCGACATGCCCTATGACGAAGGCAATCTCGTCTGCTCGGCAGCGGCGGTGAAGAAGAAGATCGACCATGCCGCGCCGCAATCGCGCGTCGACTTTGCCCTCTACGGCACGGTCGATCCGGAAGAAGGCCCGGCGCGCATCGCCGAGATGGTCGAGGCCGGTGTCGCCGCCTTCAAATTCTCCACCTTCGGCACCGACCCCAAGCGTTTCCCGCGCATTCCGCCCGCCCTGCTCGAGGCTTGCTTTGCCGCCATCGCGCCCACGGGCCTGACAGCCGGCGTGCACAACGAGGATGATGAAGCGGTCCGCACCTACATGGAGCAGGTGAAGGCGAGCGGTATCACCGACTATCGCGCCCACGGCCTGTCCCGCCCGCCTATCACCGAGCTTCTGGCCATGCACACGATCTTCGAGACGGGCGCGGATACCGGCTGCCCAGCGCATGTCGTCCATTGCTCGCTGGGGCGCGGCTATGACATCGCCCGCGCCTATCGCCGCGACGGTTTCGAAGCGACGGTCGAGTGCTGCATCCATTACCTGACGCTCGATGAGGAAAACGATGTGCGGCGCCTTGGCGGCAAGGCGAAAATTAATCCACCGATCCGCCCCCGCGCCGAAGTGGAAACCTTGTGGCGCAAGGTGGCGGAGGGCAATGTCTGGCTCGTCTCGACCGATCATGTCAGCTGGTCGGAAAACCGCAAAACCAATCCGGATATGCTGGCGAATGCTTCCGGCGTGCCGGGACTGGAGGTCATGGTGCCGCTCTTCGTAAAGGGTGCTCTGGAGCGCGGCGTGCCGCTGACCTGGGCGGCGAAGCTGATGGCGGAAAACCCAGCTAAGCATTTCCGCCTCGACCATATCAAAGGCGCGCTGACGCCGGGCAAGGACGCCGATATCGTCGTTCTGGAACCGCGCGAAACGATCTATGACGCGGCGGCCAGCGGCAATAACGTCGTCGGCTGGAGCCCCTATAACGGCATCCGCCTGCCCTGGACTGTGTCCGCCGCCTATCTTAGAGGCAAGCAGATCACCGAGGGACAGAAGGTGCTGGCCGAACCCGGCTCCGGCAGCTTTGTCCGTCCCTTGCCTCGCCAAGTCATTGCCGGAGATGCAGCCTGATGACCGAAACCAAGCGCCACAACCTGCCTGTAAACGCCGACCGTATCGCCGAGGATATCGATACGCTGGCCGGCATCACTGATCCGGGCCACCCGTGGACGCGCCGCGCCTTCTCGCCGCTCTTCCTCGAAGGGCGTGCCTATATCGAAGCACGGATGAAGGCGGCAGGGCTTGAGACGCGGATCGATGCCGCCGGCAATCTGATCGGCCGGCGTCCCGGCGCAAAGTCCGGCCTCGGCACGATCCTTCTCGGCTCGCATTCCGACACCGTGCCCGACGGGGGCCGTTTCGATGGCATTGCTGGCACGATCGCAGCGCTCGAAGTTGCGCGCTCCTTGAAGGATCGCGGTATCGAGCTCGACCATGATCTGGAGATCGTCGACTTCCTCGCCGAGGAAGTCAGCATTTTCGGGGTATCCTGCATCGGCAGCCGCGGCATGACCGGGCAGATCCCCGAGGCCTGGCTCTCCCGCGTGAGCGGCGACCGCACGCTTTCTGAAGGAATTGCCGAGGTTGGCGGCGATCCCTCCGTGCTGCTCTCCCAGAAACGGCCGGATCTCGCCGGCTTCCTGGAGCTGCATATCGAGCAGGGCCCGGTGCTGGAAGCCGAGAACAAGGATATCGGCATCGTCACCGCGATCGCCGGCATCACCCGCATCGAAATCACCGTGGAAGGCCGCGCCGACCATGCCGGAACGACGCCGATGGACCGCCGTGCAGATGCGCTGGTGGCGGCCTCGCAGCTCGTCCTCGATATTCGTCAACGCGCGGCGGAGCAGGCGAAAACGCCGGGCCATTTCGCCGCGACCGTCGGCGAATTCCGCATCGAGCCGAATGCCGCCAATGTCGTGCCATCCAAGGTCGTGCTCCTGATCGACGGCCGCGCCGAAATCCGCAGCGACATGGAGGATTTCCTGGCCTGGATCGACGGTGAGGTGAAGACCATCGCCGCCGATTTTGGCGTCACGATCAACGCGCCGGTGCGTGTCTCCGACAACATGCCGACGCCGGGCGCTCCGGTACTGCTCGAAACGCTCGAACGTGCCTGCGAGACTGTCGGCGCCAAACATCGCCGTATGGCCTCCGGCGCCGGTCACGACACGGCCTGGATCGCTAAGGTCGCACCGGCCGCCATGATCTTCGTGCCCTGCAAGGAAGGCCGCAGCCATTGCGCCGAGGAATGGGCCGAGAATGACGACATCGCCATGGGCGCCGCCGTGCTTTTCGAAGCGGTGCGCGACATGGACAAGAACCTCAAACAGAACCGGGAGTAGCCGATGGGACGCATACTCGTTGCCAAGGATGTGGAAGCGGCCGTCAAGGGCGGCTCCGTTTACGCCGCAGGCGGTGGCGGCTGGGCCGATCATGGCCGCATGCTGGGCTATGCAGCCGTCAATGTTGGCAAGCCGGAGCTGGTGTCGATCGACGAATTGAACGACAATGATTGGATCGCCACGGCTGCCGCCATCGGCGCGCCGGCCTCCACCACCCCGTGGGAGATGCAAGGCATCGATTACGTGAAAGCCGTGCAGCTGCTGCAGGACGAGCTTGGCGAAAAGCTTTCCGGCCTGATCATCGGCCAGAACGGCAGGTCCTCGACGCTGAACGGCTGGCTACCGTCGGCGATCCTCGGAACGAAGGTGGTGGACGCGGTGGGTGACATCCGCGCCCATCCGACCGGTGATATGGGATCGATCGGCATGGCGGGTTCGCCCGAGCAGATGATCCAGACCGCCGTCGGCGGCAACCGCGCCGAGAACCGCTATATCGAACTGGTCGTGAAGGGCGCGACGGCGAAGATTTCGCCGATCCTGCGTGCGGCCTCCGATCAGTCCGGCGGCTTCATCGCCTCCTGCCGCAACCCACTTCGCGCTTCCTACGTCCGCACGCATGCGGCGCTCGGCGGCATCTCCATGGCGCTTTCGCTCGGCGAGGCAATCATCGAGGCGGAAAAGAAGGGTGGCAGCGCGGTCATCGACGCCATCTGCAAGACAACAGGCGGCCATATCCTGGCCGAAGGTACGATCACAAAGAAGGACGTCGTCTACACGAAGGAAGCCTTCGACATCGGCACCATTACGGTCGGCAGCGGCGACAAGGCCGTCATCATGCATGTGATGAACGAATACATGGCCGTCGAGGATGCCGGCAGCAAGCGCCTGGCAACCTTCCCCTCCGTCATCACCACGCTGTCGCCGGAAGGCGAACCTCTGAGCGTCGGCCAGCTGCAAGAGGGTATGACAGTCTTCATCCTGCATGTACCGATGGATATCATTCCGCTGTCTGCCAGCGTGCTCGACCCCACGGTCTATCCCTCTGTCGAAAAAGCCATGGGTATCGAGATCGCGAAATACGCTCTCGCCGCCAAGAAGAACTGACGGGAAAGCTTGGAAGCGCGGGAGGCGCAGATGGCTCGTGACGCAGGTCTTGAAGAATTGCTGAGAGAAGAGCTCGGGCGACGGCCCGGGCTCAGGGAGAAAGGAATGTTCGGCGGCTGGGCCTTTCTGCTCAATGGCCATCTCATGTGCGGCGCCCGTGATGATGGGATGCTGATCCGCCTTGGCAAAGGCAACGATGCCTGGGCGCTGGAGCAGCGTGACGTCAAACCCATGCAGTTGGGCGGCCGAAAAATGCTGGGATGGGTGCGCGCCGGGCCGGAAGCCTATGGCAATGACATGCTGCGCAAGCGGCTGCTTCTGGCTGCGCTAGACTTCGTCGAAGGCCTGCCGCCGAAGTGAACGCGTATTGAAGAACACTCCTCTTCTCCCCAGCGGGGAGAAGATGTCCGTCAGGACAGATGAGGGGATGAGAGACTAAGGAGCGAACGTCTGAGCGGTACGCGAAGACGATATGTGCCGCATCGCCCCCTCATCCGACCCTTCGGGCCACCAACCGGGGTCGAGCCACGGGTCTCGACCTGTCCTTCGAACCCCCGCTGGGGAGAAGGAGAGACTATCAAACAAGAGGAAAAGCAATCATGCCGAAAGCCAATCCACGTCACCCGAAATTCCCCATTCCGGGCGGACCGGAGCTGCGTGCCAAGGGCTGGCGACAGGAGGCCCTGTTGCGCCTGCTCGAAAACGTGCTTTCGGTCGGCGAAGATCCCGACAATCTCGTCGTCTACGCCGCCCTCGGCAAGGCAGCGCGCAACTGGGCGGCGTATAAGGGCATCGTCAAGGCGCTGACCGAAATGGATGAGAACCAGACCCTGCTCATCCAATCCGGCAAGCCGATTGGCCTCATCCGCACGCATGACAAGGCGCCGCTCGTCATCATGGCGAACTGCAACATCGTCGGGCAATGGGCGAAGGCGGAAGTCTTCTACGAATTGCAGCGCAAGGGCTTGATCTGTTGGGGTGGCCTGACGGCCGGCGCCTGGCAATATATCGGCAGCCAGGGCGTCATCCAGGGCACCTACGAAATCTTCATGCGAATCGCCGAGCGCCGCTTTGGCGGCGATCTCTTCGGCCGCTTTGTGCTGACGGCGGGTCTCGGCGGAATGGGCGGCGCGCAGCCGCTCGCCGGTCGCATGGCGGGGGCGGCGATCCTCTGCGTCGATATCGATGCCGAGCGCGCGAGGAAGCGCCAGGAAATAGGCTACCTGCAGGAAATCGCTCCGGATCTCGATTCGGCGCTGGCGATGATCGACGCCGCCGTCAAGGAAAAGCGGGCGCTTTCCGTCGGCCTCGTCGGCAATGCGGCCGAGATCTATCCAGAGATCGCGCGACGCGGCATCGTGCCCGATATTGTCACCGACCAGACCTCGGCGCACGATCTCGTCTATGGTTACGTGCCGAAGGGCATGAGCCTGCAGCAAGTTCGGGATCTCCGCGATGACGGCCAGGGCCAGCTCATGGCGGCCAGCCGCGCCTCGATCGTCGAACACGTGAAGGCCATGCTGGACTTCCAGAAAAAAGGCTCCGAAGTCTTCGACAACGGCAACCTGATCCGCACACAGGCGAAGGAAGGCGGCGTCGCCAATGCCTTCGATATTCCGATCTTCACCGAAGCCTATCTGCGGCCGCTCTTCTGCCGTGCCATCGGGCCCTTCCGCTGGATGGCGCTTTCAGGCGAGGAAAGCGATATCGCCCGCATCGACGATCTGCTGCTGGAAATGTTCCCGGACAACAAGATTATCACCAACTGGATCAAGCTTGCCCGCCAGCACGTGCCTTTCGAAGGGCTGCCGGCGCGTATTGCCTGGCTCGGCCATGGCGAGCGCACGGCGCTTGCCCGCCGCGTCAACGAGCTTGTGACAAGCGGCGAGCTGAAGGGTCCGATCGCCTTTTCGCGCGACCATCTCGATGCCGGCGCCATGGCGCATCCGAACATCATGACCGAGCGCATGAAGGACGGCTCCGACGCGATTGCCGACTGGCCGCTGATCGACGCCATGATGCTCTGCTCGTCCATGGCCGATCTCGTCGTCGTCCATTCCGGCGGCGGCGGCTATGCCGGCTACATGACGAGCTGCGGCGTCACCGTGGTCGCCGACGGCACGCAAGCCGCCGACGAACGGCTTGACCATGCGCTCACCAACGACACGGCGCTCGGCGTCATGCGCTATGCCGATGCCGGCTACGAGGAAGCGCTTGATGAAGTTGCGAAAAAGGATGTGCCGTATATTCGGCTTGGATAGCGGCATCTGTTCTTGGCGGCCTTGAAAGACTATGGTCCCGGGCAATTCGAAACGACCTTTAAGAGTTGCCCGTGATCCCCTGGACCTTGCTTGATACTGCGAAAATCCCCGGCGGCGGCGAGCTGCGCCTGAAGCAGCGTGGCCAAGAATTTTCCATCATGCTCGGCACCAACGAGCTGATGAACAGCCGGCTGAGCGGCTCCGAACGGGCGCTTGCGACACTTTCCTGCGAGAAGATCAAGGGCCGGAAGGCGCCGCACGTCCTGATCGGCGGCCTCGGCATGGGCTTTACCCTGCGGGCGGCACTCGGCGAACTCGGCGCAGACGCCAAGGTCACGGTCGCGGAACTGGTGCCGGCTGTCGTGACCTGGGCACGCGGGCCGATGGCAACGGTCTTCGACGGCTGCCTCGACGATCCGCGCGTCGCCATTCATGAAGGCGATGTGCGTCCACTCATCCGCGCTCGCAAGGCAGCCTACGACGCCATTCTGCTCGATGTCGACAACGGCCCGGATGGCATTACGTCTGAAGCCAATGACGGGCTTTACGATTATCAGGGCCTGAAAGCGGCGCGCGATGCGCTGCGTTCCGGCGGTGTCCTCGCCGTCTGGTCTTCGGGACCCGACGACCGCTTCACACGGCGGCTGCGCGACAGCGGTTTTGCCGCCGAGGTGGTCAATACGCGCGCCAATGGCAAGACAGGCGCGCGCCACGTCATTTGGCTCGCGACAAGATCGGGATCGTAACGCCTCGAATTGAAATCAGACTTGAGATGCTATATATCAATGTCATATCTCAAGGGAGTTATGGCATGGACACCGCAAAGATCTTCTGGTCCGGCCGCTCGCAGGCCGTGCGCTTGCCGAAGGAATTCCGCCTCGACGGCGAGGAAGTGCGCATCCGCCGGCAGGGAAGGGCAATCATTCTGGAGCCGATCCCCGAAGATTGGGACTGGCTGGAAGCCGTAACAGGTCCGGTCGATGATGACTTTGTAGAAGCAGCGACCGAGCAACCGGCTGAGCAGCAACGCCCCGAGTTGGATATCTTCAAGTGAAATATCTGCTCGACAGCAATGCCGTCATCGCGCTGATGAAAGGACACCCGGGCTTCGTCAACGAGCTTCGCAGGCACAAGCCGCAGGATTTCGCCATTCCGGCCATCGTCGCACACGAGCTGTTTTATGGTGCCTATAAGGGGCAGCGCGTTTCCGACAATCTGGCACGTGTCGATGCCTTGCAATTCGAGACGCTGGATTTCGATAAGCAAGATGCCCGTGTAGCCGGCGAAATTCGAGCGGCCCTTGCTTCCCTCGGCACACCGATCGGTGCCTATGACGTTTTGATCGCGGGACAGGCGGTCGCCCGCGATCTGATCCTGATAACGCACAATGTCAGAGAATTTGGACGGGTTCAAAAGCTGCGTTTCGAAGACTGGGAGTCCTTGCCGAGCGGCTAAAGATAACGCGTTTCTTCCGGTGCACGATCGAAGCGGTCGTCGCGGCCATCGAAGTAGCCGACGGGAAGCGAGGCGAGTTCCTCATCGGTGGCATCGTCCAGGCAGCTGATGCTGATCGCATAGAACTTGCCGCCGAGTGCGGGATTTTCACCCCAGTTGAAGGAGCTGATGCCGCAAGTCTTGCAGAAGAGATGATGAAGAATGCGCGGGCCGAATTGATATTCGCCGATGCTGTCCTCACCCGAGGTCAGGCGGAAATCGGCCGGCGTGGCGACAGCCAGCCAATTGCGCTTCTTCTTGCAGATCGAGCAATTGCACTTGAAGGTGCCACCCTGCAGATCGAGATCGGCTTCGTAGCTTACCGCGCCGCAATGGCAGCTTCCATGATAGGTCTTCTTCATCACTCTCATCCTTCCCTTGAGGTGGCTTCTGCGTAAGCGACATATTTGTCCAAGGCCTGTTCCCAGCCGCCGGTCTGCAGCTTCAGTTCGGTCTCGTCAGGCAATTCGGCCTTTCGGAAGACGAGGCGCGTCTTCTCGCCAAGCTCATGGAATTCCACGGTCACCTGCATCGGATGTTCGGCCCTACCCTCCTGATTTTCCCAGGCGAAGGTGAAGACGAGGCGCTCGGGCGGGACGATCTCCAGATAGCGGCCATGGCTCCAATATTCCCTACCTTCCGGCGTGAGAATGCAGTGCCGCCAGGCGCCCCCTTCCCGCAGGTCGACAAAGACGGATGGCGTCGTCATGTTCTGGGGCGCCCACCAACGCACCATATGCTCCGGCTCCGTCCAGAGACGAAACAGCAAGTCGCGCGGCGCGGCTATTTCGCGGGTCAGCACGATCTCGCGTAGCGGTCGCATGCTGCCGCCCTCAATTGCTGGGGTCATCCATTCCTCCCTTTTGCAATAACGCCGCATAGGCTTCCAGGCGATCGAGATTGTCGTTCCAGAACTGCCGGTAACTCTCCAGCCAGTCATCCACCTGCCGCAGCGGTTTAGGTTCCAGCCGGCAGGGTCGCCATTGCGCTTCCCGGCCCTTCGAGATCAGACCTGCTCTTTCCAGCACTTTCAGATGCTTGGAAACGGCGACCAGCGACATGTCGAAGGGTTCGGCCAGTTCCGAGACGGATGCCTCGCCGGTCGACAGCCGAGCCAGGATCGCCCGGCGGGTAGGATCGGCAAGAGCCGAGAGGGTTGTGCTCAATGTGTCCATACGACTCAATAAACCATGAAGTTAATTAACTTATTGGTTTAATACATGGCGCAAGCAAACGATGTCAAGAAGGGCTTTCTGACGCCCGATCTCAGGGAATGACGTTGGACACTTCGATCAGGTTTTGATCGGGGTCGCGGAAATAAACCGAGAGAATGGGGCCGGTCGCGCCGGTTCGGCGCACCGGGCCCTCTTCAATTACAACGCCCTCTGCCTGCAAGTGAGCAATGACCTCATCCAGAGACGTTGTGCTGATGAAGCAAAGATCGGCCGAGCCCGGTGCCGGCCGTTCAGCCTTAGGCTCGAATTCATGTCCGGCGCGATGCAGATTGATCTTCTGATTACTGAAGGTCAGGGCCTTGCGGCCTTCCCCGAAAGTTTCAACGCCCATTCCGAGGACACGGGCATAGAAATCGCAAGTCTCCTCGATGCTTGCGACAGTGAGCACCAGATGATCGAGATGGTCGATAAGGATCATGACGGCTCCCCGGCCTCAACGGCGCGCCAGCTTGGCGACGACAAGGGCGCTGACGAGACAGAGTGCCAGCATGACGAGGATGAAGGCAACCACGGCATTCCAGCCATCGGCAAGCCAGAAATAGCCTCCGACCGAGCCCGCAATGCTGGAGCCGAGATAATAGGCCAGCAGGTAGAGCGAGGAGGCATGGCCCTTGAAGCCATGGGCCAGCCGCCCCACAAGCGCGCTGGCAACGGAATGGGTCATGAAGAAACCGATCGTCACCAGGATGATGCCGAGAATGATCAGCGGCAAGGAGCTGGAAAGCGTCACCGCCGCCCCGAGCGCGGCGATCAGCACGCCCACCGGCAGCACGACGAAATGGCCAATGCGATCGCCGAGCAGGCCAGCCGCCCAGGATGCGACGATCCCGAAGAGATAGGCGGTGAAGATCAGGCCCAATTCGGTCTGGCTGAGATCATAGGGGTCAGCGACCAAACGGAAGCCGGCATAGTTATAGACGGTGACGAAGGAGCCCATGACGAGAAAGCCGATGGCAAAGAGCAGCGGCAACGCCGCATTGCTGAAGTGACCGCTCCAGGCCTTCAGGTGGAAGGCAACATCAAAACCCTTGCGTGGGGTGAAATTGCGCGACGGCGGCAGGAGATAAAGGAAGCCGACGGCGGCGACAAGGCCGAGAATGCCGACCGCTGCCAATGCCGGCCGCCAACTCAGATATTCGGCGATCGTACCGGTCACCACGCGCCCGGCCATGCCGCCAAAGGCGTTGCCGGCGATATAGAGGCCCATGGCGCCGCCGAGGCCGCGCGGTTCGATTTCCTCGGCCAGATAGGTCATGGCGACAGCTGGCACGCCGCCCAAGAGAAAGCCCTCAAGAGCGCGGACGGCGAGAAGCATATGCCAGCTCGGCGACACCGCGCAGACGATCGTGCAGATGGCCGCGCCGAGCAGCGAAATGAACATCAGGCTGCGGCGGCCGAGGCTTTCGGAAACGGCGGCTGCGCCGAAGATCGCGAAGGCCAGGAAGCCAGTCGAAAGCGATAGCGACAGCGAGCTTGCAGCCGGCGTGACACCGAAATCCTCAGAGAAGATCGGCATCAGCGGCTGGACACAATAGAGCAGCGAGAAAGTGGCGAAACCGGAGAGAAACAGCCCAATGGTCGCGCGGCGGAAGGCAGGCGTGCCGCGCGTCAGAAACTGGCGGGTGTCGGTCGGCGGCTCGTTCCTGACGAGTGTCAATTCGGGACCAGACGAAACTTCGGAGGCAACGATTTCCTGCTTGCCAGCGGCGCGAGACATTGGTGGCACCTGACCTTTCTTGCCTTAGAATCTAGCCAGCTCGGCGCCATTAGTCCAATATATGGAACAGGCGATCTCAATAGCTTTTGGAGATAGCGATGGAGCTGCGTCATATCCGCTATTTTCTGGCGCTGGCGGAAGCGGGAAACTTCACCCGCGCAGCGGCCAGCCTCGGCATCGGCCAGCCGCCGCTCAGCCAGCAGATCCGGGACCTGGAAAACGAGGTGGGCGCGCAACTGTTCCACCGCGTACCGCATGGCGCAGAACTGACGGCAGCCGGCGAGGCTTTTCTGGCCGAGGCTAGAACTGCGATCGACGCGGCGGAAAAGGCGAAGCTTGCCGCCCAGCGCGCCAATCGCGGCGAGATCGGTCGCCTGTCACTCGGCTTCACCGCATCCTCGGCCTTCAACATAATCGTCACATCAACCATTCGCGAGTTTCGGCGGCACTGGCCCGAGGTGCGGCTGTCACTCACAGAGATGAACACCAATGCGCTGATGGAGCGGCTGACGCGCGGCGAGATCGATGCTGCCTTCATTCGCCCAGGCCTTGAAGATCCCAGAGACGTGCGGCTGAAACGCTTTGCCGACGAGCCGATGCTGATCGCGCTGCCGGCCCATCATCCGCTGGCGAAGAAGGAACGCGTCCCGATCGCGGCGCTCGCAGGCGAACCCTTCATCCTCTTCCCGCGCATGGTGGGGCTCAGCCTCTATGACGATATCGTTGGTGCTTGCCGCGAAGCGGGCTTCGACCTCGTGGTGACGCAGGAAGCCCCGCAGATCCCATCCGTCGTCAATCTCGTCGCCGCAAACTTGGGCGTTTCCATCGTTCCGGCTTCGATCGCACAGATCAAGCTCGACGGCGTCGCCTATCGGCAAATCGATGGGCCACCCGTCGTAGCGCGGCTCGGCCTCGCCAGCCTCAAGGCGCAGCGATCACCTGTTATCGCCAACCTCATGAGCCTGATTGCGTAATTATTTGTTCCGCTCCCAATAGGGCGGATCGCCGAACGCTTTTTTTAGATGATCGGCGATGGCGCGCAGCTTGGCCGAGGGATTGCGTCCCTCCGGATGGGCCATGAAGATGAATTCCGGCTCCGGCCGGTAGCCGACATCGATCTCGACAAGCCGCCCGTCCCTCACCGAAGGCGCGGCAATGAAGGCCGGCAGCAAGGCGATACCGAGGCCGGCAATCGCGGCATCGTGGAGGACATCGCCATTGTTGACGCCCAGCGCCAGCTTCGCACGAATGACGACGGCGCCCTCTGGTCGCTCGAAACGCCAGTCCGCGACGCCGCGATTGGTGTAGAAAATCCCGCGGTGATCCTCGAGATCGGAGAGCGAAGCGGGTTTGCCGTGACGGGTGAGATAATCCGGCGAGGCCACGAGAAGGCGGCGGCTGCGGGCGAGCTTCCAGGCGACGAGGCGCGAGTCGGCGATCTGGCCATGGCGTATGATCGCATCATAGCCATCCGAAGCGGCATCGACCCGACGGTCGTCGAGATCAAGCGTCAGCTCGATCTCCGGATGATCGGCGAGAAACGGATAGAGGGCCGGCCCCAGATGCAGGCGGCCGAAGGTGACGGGTGCGGCAATGCGCAGAGGCCCCATCAGCGTGCCGCGCCGCTCGGCAAGATCGGCCGCCGCCTCGCGCACCTCCTGCGCGATGCGTGTGGCGCGCTGCAGGAAAGCGGTGCCATCTTCCGTCAGCGTCAGCTTGCGGGTCGTGCGATGAAGCAGGGTTGCCCCCAATGCTTTCTCCATTTCCGACAGGCGCTCGCTGACCACGGATTTCGACAGGCGCAGGCGTCGCGCCGCCTCGCTGATCGAGCCGGCCTCGGCTACGGTCACGAATGTCACGATCCCGTCGATCTTCAGCATCGTTCGGAAACTCCGAATTCGAATTCCTCTTTTTGAAGACTAATCCGAACGATCGGAAAAGGCCATCTTCCTCGTATCGGACAAACCGAAAGACACATCCTCACACAGGAGATGGAACAATGAACCGTTTGAATGGAAAAGTCGCAATCGTCACCGGCGCCAGCTCCGGCATCGGCCGCGCCACGGCAAAGCTCTTTGCCGCCGAAGGCGCAAAGGTTGTCGTCGGCGCTCGCCGTGTTGCAGAGCTGGAAAGCCTTGCCGCTGAGATCAAGGCCGCCGGCGGAGAAGCAGCGGTCTTGGCCGGCGATGTGCGCTCGGAAGACTACCACAAGGCGCTGGTCGCCCTTGCAGTCGAGCGCTACGGCAAGCTTGATATCGCCTTCAACAATGCCGGCACGCTCGGCGAGGCCGGTCCCAGCACCGAGGTTTCGGAGGCAGGCTTTTCCGAAGCGCTGGCGATCAACCTCACCGCGTCCTTCCTGGCCGCCAAGCACCAGATCGGCGAAATGATCAAGCACGGCGGCGGTTCCGAGATTTTCACGTCGACTTTCGTCGGCCATACCGTCAGCTTCCCGGGCGTCGCGGCCTACGCCGCCAGCAAATCCGGCCTGATCGGCCTGACGCAAACGCTCGCCGCCGAATTCGGCCCGCAGAATGTCCGCGTCAATGCCGTCCTGCCGGGTGCCGTCGATACCGATATGTATCGCGATATGAACGACACGGCCGAAAAGCAGGCTTTCATCACCAACCTGCATGCGCTGAAGCGCGTCGCCGGCCCGGAAGAAATTGCTCGCTCGGTCCTTTATCTCGCCTCCGATGATGCAAGCTTCGTGAGCGGCACGGCATCGCTCGTCGACGGCGGCCTGTCGATTACGCGAACCTGACCGGGTGTTTTGCCGACGAAATTATCACGCCGGCAGCTTCGGAACGCGACATGATCCCGCGGCGTATAAACGGTTGCGAGATCATGTCGCCGGAATGCTTTGCATGAGCCGCGAATTCTATTCCCCCACGGCTTTCCACTCAGAACATCGTATTGCTGTTCTTCGAGGTCTCGGGGATCGGCTGCACCGAATCCCAATGTTCTTGGATCTTGTTGTCCTCGACGCGGAAGATATCGACGATGGCGCTACCGCGATCGCCCGGCTGGCGAATGGCGTGGACGCGCAGGATCACATAATCGCCATCGACCATCACGCGCTTGATCTCGCTCTTCGACTGCGGATAGTTTTTCTTTAGGTAATCCAGGAAACCGCGCAGGCCTTCCGGCCCATCGGCGGCAAGAGGATTATGCTGGATGTACTTGCCGAGATATTTGGAAGCCGCGTCGAAATCCTTGTCGTTCAGCGCCTTCTGGTAGAAGTCCAGAACGATTTCCTTGTTCTTCTGCTCCTGTGGTGAATAGGCACGCTCGGCAAAGGCCGGCATGGCGGCAGCCATGATTGGCAGGGCGATGACCGCGACTTTCATCAGTTTCAAGGCGTTGCTCCTTTGGTCGTTAACACGTTCACTTTCGTCGAGGGCGAAGATGCCCGCAAATGACAAGTCGGTGATGCCGGCGTGATCATTGGCTGCAAATAGCCAAAAATCCGATCGCCCGCATCGCAATCACCGACACGCCGAGCTCGATGGAAGCACGCGGCGATTGCCTATGACACACCAAAGGCTTAGGCTTATCGCTAAAAGAACAGGCGACGGGTTCAGACATGGTTCTCGTAGGAAAGCGCATCCTTCTCATTATCTCCGGCGGTATCGCGGCCTATAAAAGCCTCGATCTCATCCGCCGGCTGCGCGAGCGCGGCGCAAGCGTCCGGCCGGTCATGACGGCTGGTGCGCAGCAGTTCATCACGCCGCTTGCCGTCGGCGCGCTGGCCGCCGACCATGTCTTCACCGATCTGTTTTCGCGAGAGGACGAGCAAGATGTCGGCCATATCAGGCTGGCGCGCGACTGTGATCTCGTGCTGATCGCGCCGGCGACTGCCGATCTGCTCGCCAAGATGGCGAACGGGCTGGCCGACGATCTCGCCTCGACCATATTGCTCGCCACCGACCGGGCAGTCCTCGCAGCCCCCGCGATGAACCCGAAGATGTGGGCCCATCCCGCCACCAGGCGCAACGTCGAAACTCTACGCAGCGACGGCATCGCCTTCGTCGGTCCTATGACCGGCGAAATGGCCGAGAGCGGCGAGAGCGGCGCTGGCCGGATGGCGGAGCCGCTCGATATCGTCGCCGCCGTCGAGCGTCGGCTGGATGACGGCACCAAGCCGCTTGCCGGCAGGAAGGCGGTCGTCACCTCCGGGCCGACGCATGAACCGATCGATCCCGTGCGCTACATCGCCAACCGCTCGTCAGGACGGCAGGGCCATGCCATCGCAGCGGCGCTTGCTGCGCTCGGCGCCGATGTCACGCTCGTCTCCGGCCCGGTCACCATACCCGATCCGGTCGGTCTCAACGTGATCCACGTCGAACGGGCAGACGAGATGCGCGATGCCGTTCTGGCTGCTCTGCCGGCCGATATCGCCGTCATGGTGGCCGCGGTCGCGGACTGGCGCGTCGCTTCCGCTTCCGATCAGAAGATCAAGAAGCATCCAGGCGAATCGATCCCAACGCTGGCGCTCACCGAAAATCCGGACATATTGAAAACCGTCGGCCATCATACACAGCGGCCGAAACTCGTCATCGGCTTTGCGGCCGAAACCCAGGATGTCGAGAGCAATGCCCGTGCGAAGTTAGAGCGCAAGGGCGCCGACTTCATCGTCGCCAACGACGTCTCGCCCGCAACCGGCATCATGGGCGGCACGCGCAATCGCGTGAAGATTATCAGCCATCACGGCGTCGAGCAGTGGCCGGATCTCGACAAGGATGAGGTGGCGGTGCGGCTGGCGGCGCTGATATCGGAACAGCTCAAGCAGGAATAGCAGCCGGCGTCCGGATCTCTCCGGCGGCATGCTCTTCCGGCTGGAAGGGCGTGACATGGACGCCCGTATCGTCGATCAGAACGGCGCTGCCATCGGGGATCTCGCGCCAGGCATCGACATCGTCGTTCAGCGGCTCCGACACGAGGCAATAGCCTGACCCGACCGGAGAGGCATACAGCGTCGGCGCCTTGCGATCGGTCGCATAGCGGATGGCGTAGAGCGACTTACCGTCGGAGAAGGCCGCCGTGAAGCGCACCAGTACCGAACCCGTCAGATGCAGCGACAGGCCTTCGACGAAGCCGATGGTCTGCGCGATCGCCACGGTCGGATTTGTCATGAGACCGAATTGCATCGCCAACAGGAACAGGAGCTCGGAATCGGTGGTGCCGCTGCGGGCATGGAACAGCCGGTCGTCGAGCATGGCTTCCATCGGCCGGCGCAGGCGGTCGAAATTGGAAATCTGGCCGTTGTGCTGGAATGACCAGTTCTCGAAAACAAAGGGATGGCAATTGTCGCGGCGTGTGCCGCCGCCTGTGGCAGCACGGACGTGGGCGAGGAAGAGCGGCGAACGGATCTGCCGCGCCAGGCTCTTCAGATTGCAATCGGACCAGGCCGGCAGGATATCGCGGTAACGGCCCGGTTCCGGCCGATCGCCATACCAGGCGATGCCGAAGCCGTCACCATTGGTCGCCGTCTTGGCGCGCGTGGCGCAATGGGATTGTTCGATCAGGGAGTGGGCGGGCGAAGACACCAGCTCCTCCAGATAGAGGGGGTCTCCACGATAGGCTGCCCAGCGACACATGCGTCTTCTACTCCGATTCCCGCTGTCTTTCTGTCCCGCGGGAGAATGGCAAATCTTGGACGATTGTTTATGCGGAATGGGTAATAAAGTCTTAATTTTCCATGCCGTGCGGCGCAAGATGACAGATATTTGACGCTTCGTCCGTTCACGTTTCGCATCGCAACATTTTCTTCGTGAAGGCCGCTACGGCAGGGCTCTTGCTCGAGATGCGGCGGGCAACACATTTCACTGCGACAATAAGTGTGAAGCTCCCTGAGGCCGTGCCTCTTGCATCAAGTCAAATTTGAGCTACGTTAAGCTTGTCTGAAACGTAACGAAAGGAAGGTGATCCAATGTCTAGTGAGATTTCGGTCTTTGTATACGGCATGGAAATGGTTGTGAGCGTTGCGAGGCAGCCCTCGCTCTGATCAACACCTTCCCGAAGCGTTCGCCGCTTCAGGCCAGTTACGGGCCAAAGCTCATGGGGGGTCGCTTAAGGCGGCCCCTTTTGATTTTGAGCTGTTATTTTTTGCCTTGCCAAACGAGAAGAGCGCCTTAGCTAACCCAGCATGTCTTCTCAGGAACAGCCCGAACAGGGTGAAGCCAAACCGAGGCCGCTGAACGAGCCGGCCCTTACCGCACTCTCATTGTATCCGCAGGACTGGGCCTTGTTCCTCGATATTGACGGAACCCTGCTCGATCTCGCCGAAAGGCCGGAAGCGATCGTCGTGCCCGACTATCTGCCCGGCACGCTGCATGCGCTCTCTCGTCAGCTTGGAGGCGCGCTCGCCTTGGTGACGGGCCGCGCCATCGAATTCGTCGATCCCCTTTTTGCCCCATTCCGCTTTCCCGTCGCCGGCTTGCATGGCGCGGAACGCCGCGATGCGGCGGGACGGCTGCGGCGCGCGCATATTCCGCCTGCCTTCCAGGAGATGAAGCAGGTCATTCGGCACGAAGCGCTCGCCTGGCCCGGCGCCATTGTCGAGGACAAGGGGGCTGCGGTCGCGGTTCACTTTCGGCACGCACCCGCATACGAGGCCGAAATCGGCGAAGTCATGCAACGCCATCTGGAAGAAGCCGGTCCCGACTGGAATCTGCAGCGCGGCAAGATGGTCCTCGAAATCTGCCCTTCCCACGCCAGCAAGGGACATGCCGTCGAGGCGTTTCTTGCCGAAACGCCTTTCGAGGGGCGCCGCCCGGTCGCGATCGGCGACGACGTGACCGACGAGACCATGTTTGCCGCCGCCAACCGTCTCGGCGGCCAATCCGTGCGCATCGGCGATGCCAACGGAAAAACACTGGCGCGTGCATCCATTGGCTCACCTGCGCGTTTAAGGGACGTGCTGGGAACGCTCGTCAAGTAATTTTCGATCATGGCGATGTCTACCAGCCTTCTCGAAAGGAAGAATTCGTGAGTCGACTCATCATTGTTTCTAACCGCGTTTCCGTGCCCGACCATAAAGGTGCCGCTGCGGCAGGCGGCCTTGCGGTGGCACTGCAGGCTGCGCTTGCGGAGCGCGGCGGCATCTGGATGGGCTGGTCCGGCAAATCGAGCGGCGACGTCGAGCCTGAGCCGCTGAAGATGACGCAGGACGGCAACATCACCTATGCGCTGACCGATCTGACCCAGACCGATGTCGAGGAATATTATCAGGGCTTTGCCAACCGCGTGCTCTGGCCGATCTGTCATTACCGACTCGATCTCGCCGAATATGCCCGCAAGGAAATGACCGGCTATTTCCGCGTCAACCGCTTCTTTGCCCACCGGCTCGCACCGCTGATCGAACCTGACGACATTATTTGGGTGCACGACTATCATCTCATTCCACTGGCGGCAGAGCTGCGGCAGATGGGCTTGAAGAACCGCATCGGCTTCTTCCTGCACATTCCCTGGCCGCCGGCGGACGTCGTGCTTGCCATGCCGGTGCATGAGGAGATCATGCGTGGCCTTTCTTCCTACGACCTGCTCGGTTTTCAGACGGACCATGATCTTGAGAACTTTGCAGGTTGCCTGAAGCGCGAGGGAATGGGTATCGAGAAAAGTCCCGGCCATTTCAGCGCCCACGGCCATGATTTTCGCGGCGGCGCTTACTCGATCGGCATCGAGACAGCCGGCTTTGCCGAATTTGCCCGCAGGGCCGCGTCGCACAGCATGGTGCAGAAGGTGCGGCAAAGCATCGAGGGCCGCGACCTTATCCTGGGCGTCGACCGACTGGATTACTCCAAGGGCATCACACAGCGCATCGATGCCTTCGAACGCTTCATCACCAACAATCCCGCTCACCAACGCAGTATCACCTATCTGCAGATCACGCCGAAATCGCGCTCGGAAGTCCCCGAATACGAGGCGATGCAAAACGCGGTTGCCGAACAGGCGGGCCGGGTCAACGGCGCGATCGGGACGGTCGATTGGGTGCCGATCCGCTATATCAACCGCTCGATCAGCCGCCCGATCCTGGCAGGACTTTACCGGATTGCGAAAGTTGGGCTCGTGACGCCGCTACGCGACGGCATGAACCTGGTTGCCAAGGAATATGTCGCGGCGCAAGACCCGGACAATCCCGGCGTGCTGGTTCTGTCCCGCTTTGCCGGGGCGGCGCGTAAGCTAAAAGGTGCTCTGCTGGTCAACCCCTATGATGTCGACGGCACCGCCAACGCGCTGGCGCGGGCCATCAACATGCCGCTGCAGGAGCGGCAGGAACGCTGGCGCGGCATGATGGATTATCTGCTTGAAAATGACGTATCGCGCTGGTGCGAGACGTTTCTTGCCGATCTTACGGCGGAATAGAGCATGATGATCATCCGGCGGCGGCTTCGGTGAGCAGCCATTGCGCCAGCCGCTCCGCCTGCGGGTTCGCGGCGGCCGGCGGCAGCAGCCAATAACCGCGCTCCGGCGCCTCCAGCATCGGGCCGGCCGTCACTAGCGTCCGGGCGGCAAGCAGAGAATCGACAAGGCCCATCCAGCCAATGGCAACGCCCTGCTCGCTGAGCGCTGCCTGCACAACCAGCGAATAAGTGTTGAAGCGCAGATCGCCGCGGCCGGCATAGGCGTCGCGGGCAATGCCGAAGGCAGAAAGATAGCTTTCCCAGTCGAACCAGGGCGATGGCATCTCCGAATCGAGATGGACGAGCGTGGTGCCTGCGAGCTGCGAGGGATCGGTGAACGGGCCGTGACGCTCCGCGAAACCCCTGGTACAGATCGGCACGACCTTTTCCGGCAAAAGCAAGGTGGCGGCGGGACCGAATTCGCTGCGCGTGCCGAAGAAGACGGCGATATCGCCACTTTCCGGCGCGCCACGATCCAGCCGCTGTGTGGCGACGATCTGGATATCCACTTCTGGGTGAAGCAACCGAAACGCATGCATGCGCGGAATGAGCCACAGCGCGGAAAAAGCATAATCCGTGCGCAGGCGAACGGATGGCCGTTCCGCCTCGGCGCGGAAACTGCGCACCAGATGGTCGACGCTGCCGACGGATTTTTCGACGATCTCGAACAGGCGCTGCCCTTCCGGCGAGAGCACAACGCCGCGATGCTGGCGGCGAAACAGGGGCACACCCATCTGCTCCTCAATGCGGCGGATCTGATAGCTGACGGCCGGTTGCGTCAGGCCAAGCGCTGCGGCAGCCGCAGAGAGGCTACCGGAACGGCCCACTTCCAGGAATATCCGCAGCCAACCGAGATCGACGAGACGTTCAACCATAAAATTTCCTTTTGGCATCCATCGAAAAATGCCAGCTTCACAGCGGGAACTCTAGTGATGTTCAATAAAATAATCCAATAACAAGAGGGAACCATCGTCATGCGCATCTCTGCAATGGGACGGCTCGCCGCCAGCGCTCTTCTTTCCGTCCTTTCCCTTGCCGGCATCGCCCGGGCTGATGGCGACAGCTGCAAGACGATCCACCTTTCGGACCCCGGCTGGACCGATATCACGTCAACCAACGGCGTGACCGGCGTGCTCTTAACCGCGCTCGGCTACGAGCCCGACATCAAGACGCTCTCCGTACCCATCGGCTACCAGGCGATGAAGACAGGCGAGATCGACGTTTTCCTCGGCAACTGGATGCCGGCGCAGAAGGCCTTCGTCGACGATCTCAATAAGGTGAAGGCAGCCGAAGTGCTAAACCGTAACCTTCAGGGCGCGAAGTTCACGCTCGCCGTTCCCACCTACGTCGCCGACAAGGGCATCAAGGATTTTTCCGACCTGCAGAAGTATGGCGACGATTTCGGCCGCAAGATCTACGGCATCGAGCCGGGCGCGCCCGCGAATGCCAATATCCAGAAGATGATCGACGCTAACGACTTCGGCCTGAAGGGTTGGGAACTGGTGGAATCGAGCGAGCAGGCCATGCTGTCGCAAGTGGAGCGCGCATCGAAGGACAAGCAGGCGATCGTCTTCCTCGCCTGGGCGCCGCATCCCATGAACGAGCGGTTCAAGATCGCTTATCTTTCCGGTGGCGATGCCTATTTCGGCGCGAATTACGGCGGCGCCGAGGTCTACACGCTGGCGCGCACCGGCTGGTCGGCGCAATGCCCGAACGCCGCCAAGCTCTTCCATAACCTAACCTTCGACATCGGCATGGAGAATTCGCTTATGGGATCGATCCTCGGCGGCGAGAGCGCCAAGGACGCGGCCACTGCCTGGCTGAAGGCGCATCCGGACGCCTTGACGCCCTGGCTTTCCGGCGTCACCACTATCGACGGCAAGCCTGGCCTCGAGGCCGTCAAAGCCGCCATCGGCCTCTGACCCGCAAGAAAGACATCTGCATGTCCCGCCCAAATATCCTTATCCTCATGGTCGATCAGTTCAACGGGACGTTCTTCCCCGACGGCCCGGCCGAGTTCCTGCATGCGCCGGTCCTGAAGGCTCTGGCGAAGCGCTCCGTTCGCTTTGCCAATAGCTATACGGCAAGCCCGCTCTGCGCGCCGGCGCGGGCTTCCTTCATGTCCGGACAGTTACCGAGCCGCACGCGCGTCTATGACAATGCCGCCGAATTCTGCTCGGACATTCCGACGTTCGCCCACCATCTGCGCGCCGCCGGCTACCAGACAGCACTCTCTGGCAAGATGCATTTCGTCGGTCCGGATCAGATGCACGGTTTCGAGGAGCGGCTGACGACAGACATCTACCCCGCCGATTTCGGCTGGACGCCTGACTATACGAAGCCCGGCGAGCGCATTGACTGGTGGTATCACAATCTCGGCTCGGTCACCGGGGCAGGTGTCGCCGAGATCACCAACCAGATGGAATATGACGACGAGGTTGCCTATCACGCGACCCGCAAGCTTTACGATCTCTCCCGCCGCCAAGACGAAAGGCCATGGTGCCTGACGGTCAGCTTCACGCATCCGCACGACCCCTATGTCGCGCGCCGCCGCTTCTGGGATCTCTACGAAGATTGCCCGGCGCTCGATCCCGAAGTCGGCGAAATTCCATTCGAGCAACAGGACCCGCATTCGCAGCGGCTGATGAAGGCCTGCGACCACACTGCCTTCGACATCACGCCGGAGCAGATCCGCAGGGCACGCCGCGGTTATTTCGCCAATATCTCCTATGTCGATGAGAAGATCGGCGAAATCCTGGAAACGCTCGAGCGCGGCCGTATGGCCGACAACACGATCATCCTCTTCGTCTCCGACCACGGCGACATGCTCGGCGAGCGCGGCCTGTGGTTCAAGATGAACTTCTTCGAAGGATCGGCCCGCGTGCCGCTGATGATCGCAGCCCCCGGCTGGCAACCGAAGCGGATCGACCAGCCGGTGTCGACGCTCGACGTGACGCCGACGCTTGCCGCCCTTGCCGGGATCGACATCGCATCGCTGCGCCGCTGGACCGATGGCGAGGACTTGACGCCGCTGGCTCTTGGAACCGGAGGCCGCAGTCCCGTGCCGATGGAATATGCCGCGGAAGGCTCGGAAGCGCCGTTGGTGGCCTTACGCGACGGCAATTATAAGCTGACCCTTTGCGAGAAGGATCCGCCGATGCTCTTCGACATCGACGCCGACCCGAAGGAGCTGACCAATCTGGCAGGCAACCCGGCCTATGCGGAAACGCTGGAGAGATTGACGACGCAGGCCATGGCCCGCTGGGATCTTTCAAGCTTCGACGCTGCCGTGCGCGAAAGCCAGGCACGGAGATGGGTGGTCTACACGGCGCTGCGCAACGGCGCCTATTACCCGTGGGACTACCAGCCTCTGCAAAAGGCTTCGGAGCGCTACATGCGCAACCATATGGACCTCAACGTGCTGGAGGAAAACCAGCGCTATCCGCGCGGCGAATAGGATTTCGATGGCCCGTCGCCGGAGACGACGATATTGTCGCGCCGGTCACAAGGGAGAAACATCCATGAAAATCAGTGCTAGAAACCGCCTCAAGGGCAAGGTCGTCGAAATCACCAAGGGCGCGACGACGGCGCATGTCCGCATCGATATCGGCAACGGTTCGATCGTCACCTCCTCGATCACTAACGAGGCTGTCGACGAGCTGGGCCTGACGGTAGGCTCCTCAGCCTATGCCGTCATCAAGGCGTCCGACGTGATGGTTGCAGTCGACTAAAGCAATTGCAGGATAGGTGCGCAGCGGTTTTCCGTCAGGAATTGCGTGAAACAATTAAGCATCGCGCTTCTGGCAGTAATGCACCGTCTCGCCGTCGCCGGTCTGGAAATCTCCGGGCTGTGGCGGCGCGATCGGTTTGAACAGAGTGCGATCCGGCTTCAGATCGAGTAGCGGCGTACCATCAAGACAATCGAGGCCACGCACCAGCAGCGCGGCACCTTCGACGGCTTCCAATTTGACGATAGAGGTGCCGATGGGGTTCGGCCGTACTGGCGAGCGCAGCGAAAAAGTGCCGTGTACCTTGCCGTTGCTGGCCGGGCTCTGCAGCACGAGATCCCGGCGAGACCGATCCAGCCAATAGAGAACTTCCAACCGCTCAAAGGCTTCCACACCTTTCAACGCTGCCCCCCAGGGCTCGAAGATCTCGATCCGGCAGATCGGGCCGTCGTGCCGACCCTGACGCGGCGTTTCCATGCGCGATGTCCAGGGTGTCGAAATGCGCCCGATGAAGATAAGACCGGCATCCGAGGCTGCGGGCGGCTCGACAGCCACCTCGTTTTCGCGAATTTCGTTCTCCCGGACCATGAACGCCTTCCTTATCAGAGTGGTTACTTCATGCCCCTCAGCAATGCCGTCAGCTGATCGTCGGTCAGATCGACCTGGTAGAACAGCTTGTAGAATTCCTTCACATCGTCGGAAAAATCGCTGCGGAAGAGCTTCGGATAGAGCAACTTCTCCATCCAGCGCACGCCGAGCAGCCGATTGACGCCGGGCGGGGAATCGAACCAGCCGAAAGGCAGAGACGGCGGCACGAAGATCCTGCCGTCCTTGACGGCCTTGATGCCGGCCCATTGCGGATCGTTTTTCACCGAGGCGGCAAAGGCAGGGCTCTCGGCGATGATGATATCTGGGTTCCAGCCGGCGACCTGCTGCGGCGTTACCTTGGCGAGGCCACCCTTGCCGGCAGCGGCGGCGACATTCATCGTGCCAACGGCATCGAGGATCTCGAGATTGATCGAGCCGGAAAGCCCGGTTTCGAGGCCATCGGCACCACGGCCATAATAGACGCGTGGTCGTGGATCGTTCGGCAGCGTCGCGAGCTTGTCGTTCAGATCCTTGATTGCTGAATCGGCATAGTCGGCAAGCTTGTTCGCACGGTCCTCGACACCGATCAGTGCGCCGACGTCGCGAAGCGTATCGGCCGTGCGGGCGAAGCTGCCATCCACAAGGATATACGGAATGTGCGTTTCCGATTGCACCTTGTCGGCGAGCGCCTTGTAGGTCGGGTCGACCGTGCCGGCATCGAGAATGATGTCCGGCTTGGCATCGATGACTGCCTGTGCGCTGACCGTGCCGTCCTTGCCCGTCAGGCGCCCGATTGTCGGCAGCGACCGCACCGACGGCATCAGATAGGCCTTGGCGGCATCATCAGGGGCATGAACCCAACCCACCAGTTTTTCGGGCGCCAGCACATAGACCAGCGCTGTTGCCGGCGGCCCGGCCACCAGAATGCGGTTGATCTTATCCGGCACAGACACCGTGCGTCCGGCCGCATCGGTGATGATTCGCGCCTCGGCTGCGACCGGCATCAGGCCGACAACGGCCAGAGCAAGAACCGCAAGAAATTTCATCATGAAAGCTGCTCGTTCTGATCGAGGGGACCTCGGGGCGGCACTATGGCATAGCGCTATATCGGATGGAACATCGCGATGGCACTATTCCAAAATGAAACGCATCCGAACCAATCACCTCGACTTGAGAGCTCATGGACCATGCTTTCATTACATCGCATGTAATTGAGAGCGGCATCCGTCTCGGGGTATCTAACGACCATCTTCTTGCAGGAAGAGCTTTTCAGCCCTTCAACGAAAGAAAGCCTTCCGGGATGACGTCAATGGCCACGACATCATTCCAAAGGCAGGCTTAGGAGAATTCCATGACGACCATGTCATTCACCAAGACGGAAGCCCCGCAATGGCTGCTCGCCTTCTGGCGCGAAATCGACGACAAGACCTTCGGCGAAGGCTTTGATTGTCTCGCGGAAGACGCCACATGCAATCTCGGCATTGCCGACTGGAAGGGACGCGAAACCATTCGCCGGAACTTGCGCGCTTTCATCGACACCGGTTTCACGGCATCGCATGATGTCACCGAATATTGGGACGCCGGATCGCTCAAGGTGTTCCGAGGAACCGTCACAATGAGCCCGAATGATCGCACGCAGGCGGTGGTCAAGCCGGTCATGACGCACTTCTTTTACATGGATGAGGCAGATCCGACGAAAGTGCGCCACTGGTACGGTTCGGTCGGACCTGTTGCCTTCTCATAAGAACTGAGGCTGGCGGGGATGCCGAATACAGCCCCGCCATACCAAACGGACGAAGCGAGGCTTTGCAGGATGAGTTCGTTCCCCGCAGAACTGAGATTGCCAAACGAGTTGGGACCGCAGCTACGTGCATGGCGCGACACGCGTGGCAAGAGCCAGCTCGAGCTTTCGCTCGACACCGGCATTACGGACGAAGGAGCTGATCGACAGTCTGCTCGCCTACCCCGATGTGAATTCCGAATGGCAGACATCGCCGGCGCTCGAGAATGCGCCGCTGATCCCTTTATCCTTCGTGAAGGACAGGCATGTCCTGAGATTTTTCTCTTTGGTGACGACGGTCGGCACCGCGCAGATGATCACGACGCAGGAGCTGCGGGTCGAATGCATGTTTCCGCTGGATGAGGCCACCGAGGCGCGCTACGCGGAGCTGATGAGTACAATAGCGCCGTGAGCCACAGGCTCGTCGCCTGCGGCTGCAACGTCTTCGATATCAAGCCGCCTTGACGGCGTGATATTCCTTGATCGCGGCCATCTTGATGGCCGGATAACGTTCCGCTTCATAGCGCAGCGAGAAGCCGTCCTGGGCGAGGAAGACCGGATCGCCATCGAGATCGCGGGCGATGTCGCCGCGACGGGCGGTGACGAACTTTTCGAGATCGGCGGACTGGTCGGCCGAGATCCAGCGGCAGACCGAAAAGCGCGACATTTCGAACGACACCGGCAGGCCGTATTCGGCCATCAGGCGCTCCTTCAGCACATCGAGCTGCAAGGCGCCGACGACGCCGACAATGGCGGGCGAGCCATCTTCGGGCGAGAAGAGCTGCACGACGCCTTCTTCGGCCATCTGCTGCAAGGCTTCCTTGAGCTTCTTTGCCTTCATCGCATCTTCAAGACGAACACGGCGCAGGATTTCCGGCGAGAAGTTCGGCACGCCCTGAAAGACCAGGGATTCGCCTTCCGTCAGCGTATCGCCGATGCGCAGCGTTCCGTGGTTCGGAATGCCGACGACATCGCCGGCATAGGCCGTGTCGGCGAGCTGGCGCTGCGAGGCGAAGAAGAATTGCGGCGCAGTGAGGCCCAGCTGCTTACCGGTGCGCGACAGCCGCGCCTTCATGCCACGCTCCAGCTTGCCGGAGCAGATGCGGGCAAAGGCGATGCGGTCGCGGTGGTTCGGGTCCATGTTGGCCTGGATCTTGAAGACGAAGGCCGTCATCTTGTCGTCGGTCGCGTGCACCGTTCTGATGTCGGCGACCTGATCGCGCGGCGGCGGCGCGAATGCACCGAGCGCATTGATGAGATCGCGCACGCCGAAATTGCGCAGCGCCGAGCCGAAGAAGACCGGTGTCATGTGGCCTTCGAGGAAGGAGACCCGGTCGAAGGGACGGCAGGCTTCGATCGCCAGTTCCGTCTCGTCGATAAAGGCCTGGCGCTCGTTTTCCGGCAGCCGGTCGGCGACCGCCTGTGGGCCGTTCACCTTGGTCGCCTCGACCTCGGTATCGGAACCGCGCACCGTATTGTCGGCCAGATGGTAGGAGCCGCAGAAAGTCTTGGAGCGACCGATCGGCCAAGTGACCGGAGCCGTATCCAGCGCCAGCTTCTCTTCGACTTCATCGAGAATTTCGAAGGGATCGCGGCTTTCGCGGTCCATCTTGTTGATGAAGGTGATGATCGGGATGTCGCGCATGCGGCAGACTTCGAACAGCTTCAGCGTTCGCGGCTCGATACCCTTGGCGGCGTCGATGACCATGACCGCGGCGTCGACGGCCGTCAGCGTACGATAGGTGTCGTCGGCGAAGTCTTCGTGACCGGGCGTATCGAGGATGTTGAAGACGTTGCCTTCATACTCGAAGGTCATGACCGAAGTCACGACCGAGATGCCGCGCTCGCGCTCGATCTTCATCCAGTCGGAGCGCGTCTGCATGCGATCCTTCTTCGCCTTGACTTCGCCGGCAAGCTGGATGGCACCGCCGAACAGCAACAGCTTTTCGGTGAGCGTTGTCTTGCCCGCGTCCGGGTGAGCGATAATAGCGAATGTGCGGCGGCGGGAAACCGCCTCGGCGAGACTTTCAGCCATGCGTGTGAATCCTGTGAATTGCGGCCGTATCTAGCGACTCAAAGCCCCAAATGCAATTGACCTCCGGCTTTCAAACGCAAACTATTGCCGCATGACCATTCACACCGACATCACTCCGACCCTGAACCTCGTCCGCCTGCCGCATGGGGAGGGCCTGGAACTACCCGCCTACGAAACCAAGGGCGCGGCCGGTATGGACCTGCGCGCTGCCATCGACGATGGTGCGACGCTGACGATCGCACCGTGGAATCGGGTTCTCGTTCCAACGGGTTTTGTCTTCGAAGTTCCTGAAGGCTTCGAGGCACAGATCCGCCCGCGTTCAGGACTTGCCTTCAAGCATGGGATTACCTGCCTGAACTCGCCCGGCACAGTTGACAGCGACTATCGCGGCGAAGTGAAGGTGCTGCTGGCCAACCTTAGCGAGGAGGCGTTCGAGATCACTCGCGGCATGCGCATCGCGCAGATGGTTATAGCGCCAGTCATGCAGGTGCGTATCGCCGAGATTGCTGAGATCAGCGAAACCACGCGCGGCGCAGGCGGTTTCGGCTCGACCGGCGTGTGATGTCGGAGATTGCCCAGACGCATGGCCTGACCTTACGACAGGACTATTTCGGCGATCAAGCTGCGTGGAAGGGTCTTGCCGACCTGCTTGAAGATACGTTCTCCATCGACGTCGGTATTCAGGATCGATTGGGTGGCCCTGATCCCACAAGCATGCCGTTTGGCTATTTCGATGCCGATCGCCGTTGCATCGCCAATTTCACCGCCTTCTCCATGCCACTGATCGTCAACGGCCGTGCCGTCAGGGCAGCGGGATATCAGTCTGGCGCGGTGCGGCCTGAATGGCGTGGGCGCGGGCTCTATCGCGATCTCATGCAGCGTGCCTTTGCTCGCACCCAGGCGGAGGGCTACGAGCTCGATCTCCTGCTCACCGACAAGCCTGCGCTTTATGCGCGTTACGGCTTTCGCTCTCTACCGCAACATGTCTTCGTCGCGGAGATGCCGAAGCTTGGAAAAGCCGACTCGGCTGCCCGGCAACTGTCGCTCGAAGCGCCTGATGATCTGCGCCTGGTCAAGACGCTGCTGCAAAACCGGCAGCCGGTCTCTGCCCAATTTGCCGTTGTCAGACAGATGGAGATGTTTCTGCTGAATGCCTCCTTCAACACCGCGATCCGCCTGACGGCATTGGGGGATGAAATGGTCATCGCATGGACGTTCGACGGCGCGACTCTCTGGCTTCTCGATGTCGTGGCAACGGCCATCCCCTCTCTGGCGGCCATCCTGTCCGCGCTTGATATCGAACCCGATCGCATCGAGATCTGCTTTTCACCGGATCGGCTGGATTGCCAGGTATCGCTGCAGCCCTACGAGGGTTACACGACGCTAATGGCACGCGGTAAAGCGGCCCATGATATTGCCGGGCCGCTCATGCTTTCGCCCATGGCGGAATTCTAGAGCCGTTAAGCGGCTCTAGCTTGTTGGATTCCGCAATTCCCAACGGAAAACTGCTGCCCACTTTCCCAAGGATTGCTCTAGCGCGAAAGCGGCGGCAGCCGGCGCTTGACCGGTGTCGCCTTTATCATCGATGTGTTCGTCTCGGCCCGCTCGGTGATCTTGTCCAATATCCCATCGAGCTCGCTCATCGACCGCACCACCAGGCGCCCGATGAAACAATCGTCGCCAGTGACCTTGTCGCATTCGATGAACTCCGGCGTCTCCTGAATGATGCGCTCGACGACATGCAGCTGGCCAGGCAGAGGCCGGATGCGGACGATCGCCTGCAGGGGATAGCCGATAGCCTCCGGCGCGATATCGACGGTGAAGGCCGAGATGATGCCGCGCTCCTCCAAGCGCCGCAGACGTTCCCCCGCACTCGGCGACGACAGGCCGGCCGCTTCCGCCAGTTCCTTCAGCGATATGCGGGCATTGCGCGCCAGCGACTCCAGCATCCGCTGATCGATCTCATCCAGACCCAGGCTTGCATTAGGAACACCCATCATTCACCCTCATTTATTTAGGCATCTGAGCTCTATTGCCTTACTAAACCTATATCACCAGCTCCGATACCGCAATATGATTGGGGTAGATAGACGGGAGCAAAGGCAATGAGCGAAATTAAGCGCGGCACGGTGGAAATGACGGCGGCGATGCTGATTTCAGGCACCATCGGCTGGTTCGTGCTGATGTCCGGGCAAGCCGTGACTGGCGTCGTCTTCTGGCGCTGCTTCTTCGGGGCGCTGACACTGCTCGTTATCTGCGGGACCATGGGCCTGCTGCGTCCCGGCATCCTCAATCTGAAGACATTCTCCATCGCCGTCGGTGGCGGGATCGCCATCGTGCTCAACTGGCTGCTGCTTTTCGCGGCCTATTCCCACGCCTCCATTTCCATCGCCACGACCATCTACAACACGCAGCCCTTCATGCTGCTGGGTCTCGGCGCGTTGTTCCTGGGCGAACGGATCACTTTCACCAAGCTCTTCTGGTTAGGCCTCGCCTTTGCCGGCATGGCCGTGATCGTCGAAGGCAAGCCGGCGGGGGCAGCGAGTGGTGGAAGCTATGCGATCGGCATCCTGCTCTCGCTGGGTGCGGCCTTCTTCTATGCGCTGGCGGCGATCGCCGCCAAATGGCTGAAAGGTACGCCGCCACACCTGATCGCGCTCATTCAGGTCTCTACTGGCATCCTCATGTTAGCGCCCTTTACCGATTTCTCGGCCGCCCCCCAGGATGCCGGGGGATGGTCGATCCTCGTCACCATGGGCGTGGTCCATACCGGGTTGATGTATGTGTTGCTCTATGGCGCCATTCAGAAGCTGCCGACGCATCTGACCGGGGCGCTCTCCTTCGTCTATCCAATCGCTGCCATCGTGGTCGATCGCTTCGCCTTCGGCCATGTGCTTGGCCTGGCGCAGATCCTCGGCGCAGTCATCATTCTCGCGGCTGCTGCCGGCATGAATCTGGGATGGACGATCCCCCTGCCCTGGAATAGAAACCACCATGTTTCCAAGGGAGTCGCCGAATGATCACCTGCTATCTTCGCTACGTTATCGATCCCTATAAGCTTGCCCAGTTCGAGCATTACGCCAAGCTCTGGATTCCGCTGGTCAACCGCATGGGCGGCACGCATCACGGCTATTTCATGCCGCATGAAGGCGCCAGCAACATCGCCTTGGCGCTCTTCAGCTTCCCGAGCCTTGCCGCCTATGAGGAATATCGGCTGAAAATACCCGAAGATGCTGAATGCCAGGCCGCCCTTGCCTATGGCGAGGAAACGCGCTGCATCCTCAGCTACGAACGCAGCTTCATGCGACCAGTGTTCTAAGGCTATTTAGCCGGATTCGGACAGAGTTCGGAGCGATCGTCGAGACCTTCCGCCATCTTTTCGAATGTTGCCGCCGATCTCGCCTTGCCTCCGCCGATCCGCAGCACGTAGAGGCTGTCGAAATCCTTGCCATGCCATTTCGGCACCGCTTTTTCATCGCCACCATTCTCGCTCATCAGCTGGCGGGCGAGATCGACGATCTGCTTATGCTCCCAGGTCACGAAGACCAGCTTGCCGGCATATTTCGACTTCTTCAGCTCGGCTTTCAGATCATCGATATCCTTATAGCCGAAGCTGGTATCGACAGGCATTCCAAAGGCGATTGCCGTCGGTTCGATAGTCGCGAGCGGCCGGATGTAATCGTAGGAGGTGCCGGAATCGTCCTTTCGCTTCGACGGATCCGGCGCAAAGATCGCGGCAGGCTTGCCGAAGAGCTTGCTTAGCACCGAGGGCAGAGCCAAAGACCGGTTGAGACCTTGGCAGCTCAGTTGGCCGAGACCTGCTTCCGGCTTTTCGCCATGGCGCATGAAGACGATCGTCTGCACGTCCTTCTCCGCTGCCGAGGTAGGCGACGCGAAGGTTGCTAACATCAGAAGACCGGCGGTGACTGCTGTTGACACAACTCGCATTAGCGCTGAGCCTCAAAAGCCATGCGCACAGCGAGCCCGGCAAGCACAGTGCCCATCAGCCAGCGCTGCACCAGCGCGAAGGACGGACGGCGGGTGAGGAACATCGCGATCCAGCCGGCACTCAGCGCGAAGATAGCATTGAATGTCACGCTGATGATGATCTGTGCAAAGCCGAGAATGATCGACTGGGTGAAGACGCTACCGGCGCTAGGATCGACGAACTGCGGCAGCAGCGACAAATAAAGGATCGCCACTTTCGGATTGAGCAGGCTGGTCACCAGCCCCATCGTGAAGAGCCGGCGCGCGCTATCCTTCGGCAGCTCGCGCACCTGAAAGGCCGAACGGCCACCGGGTTTCAGCGCATTCCAGGCGAGCCATCCAAGATAGGCGGCACCCGCCAGCCTCAGCGCATCATAGGCAAAAGGCACGGCAAAGACGAAAGCGGTAATGCCGAGTGCGGCCGAGAGCATGTAAAAAAGGAAGCCGCAGGCGACACCGCCAAGGGAGATCAGGCCTGCCGCAGGCCCCTGCGAGATGGAGCGCGACACCAGATAGATCATGTTCGGCCCGGGTGTCAGCACCATGCCGAGAGCGATCAGGGCAAAGGTGATCATGCTGGTCAGATGCGGCATGGAGGCTCCGGCAGGAAGGGCTTCAGAAGGAGATTTCGGTGGATGCAACCAGCTTGATTTCATGCGGCCCGGCATCGAAACCGTCAAGCAGCATATTGTGATGGGTGACAATCTCTTCGAAGCTCAGTTTGCCCATATCCGCCGTGGTGTGTCCGTCGGAGATCAGCGAGACATCGAAACCGAGTGAGACGGCGCGCCGCACGGTCGTATCGACGCAGAACTGCGTCATGCAGCCGCCGACGATGAGATGAGTGACGCCACGCGCTCGCAGCTTTGCCTCCAGATCCGTCTCGAAGAAGGAATCACAGCTCGTCTTGTGCACGACGGCATCGCCGGCTTCCGGCGCGATCTCCCGGCGCAACTGCCAGCCTTCGCTGCGTTTGGCCAAACGATGGGTGGGGCCGCCGTCATGCTGGACGATGAAGGTGGGAATGCCGGCGGCACGCGCCTTGTGCTTCAGCGCCGCCAGCCTAGTGACAACCCCCTCCAGTGCGGCATCTATCACGGGCTGACGATCCGGCGTGCCGAGGCCCGTCAGGATGGAGTTCTGAAGATCGATCAGGAGCAATGCGGAAGACATGATATCCTTGTGCAAAGCAGTTGCGACGCGGCGTTAATGCCTTGGTAATATGTTCGCTGCACCAGCGCAATCGCTTGAAAACGCAAAGGTGGTGAGATAGAGCGAATACCATCTCAGGAGGAGAATTCCATGACGCTCGCGGCCTTGTTTGCCTATTGCGGCGCCCTCTTCATCGCCGCTGCGATCCCGGGTCCTGGTATCACGGCAATCGTGGCGCGCGCCCTCGGCTCCGGCTTTCGCGAGACCTTCTTCATGGGCCTCGGCCTTGTGCTCGGCGACACCATCTACCTGACGGCCGTCATCCTCGGGCTTGCCTTTGTCGCGCAGACCTTCACCGAGGTCTTCATCGTCATCAAGATCGCCGGTGCGCTTTATCTCGGCTATATCGCCTGGAAGCTCTGGACAGCGGGCCTGCTTGCGACCGACATCGCCGCGAAGAAATCGAACAGCGCCGGCATGTCCTTCCTCTCCGGCCTGCTTGTCACGCTCGGCAACCCCAAGACCATGCTTTTCTATGTTGCGCTGGTGCCGACCCTGATCGATATCGGCAGCATCGGGCTGCGCGAATATGCGACGCTGGTGACGGCGACTTTCATCGTCCTTCTGATCGTTCTGGTGCCCTATATGCTGCTGGCGTCGCGAGCGCGCACCTTTCTCAGGAAGCCGAGGGCGCTGCAGATCCTGAACCGGGTCGCCGCCAGCATCCTCGCCGCGACCGCTGCCTTCATCGCCATGCGCACCGCCTGAAAAAAACATCCTTAAGTAAGACCGTTATGAGATTCTTTTCTCACGTGCTTCACGCGAGGAACGGCTGCGCACTCTGGTTTCCGCGGGCGTTTGATCCTATTGTCATTGCATAATTCCAATATAGGGAGAGCTACCCATGTCCGACACCCGCAAACCCGGCCGCGGCCGCGTCTATGCCTCGATCACCGAGACCATCGGCGATACGCCGATCGTGCGCCTCGACAAGCTGGCGAAGGAGAAGGGCGTCAAGGCCAACATCCTGGCAAAGCTCGAATTCTTCAATCCAATCGCTTCGGTGAAGGACCGTATCGGCGTCGCTATGATCGAGAGCCTGGAAGCCCAGGGCAAGATCGCTCCCGGCCGGTCCGTGCTGATCGAGCCGACCTCGGGCAACACGGGCATTGCGCTCGCCTTTGCCGCTGCCGCCAAGGGCTATAGGCTGATCCTCACCATGCCGGAAACCATGTCGATCGAGCGTCGCAAGATGCTGGCGCTGCTTGGCGCCGAGCTGGTGCTGACTGAGGGACCGAAGGGTATGAAGGGCGCGATCGCCAAGGCCGAAGAGCTGGCCGCGTCGCTGCCGGATGCGATTATTCCACAGCAGTTCGAAAATCCGGCCAATCCGGAAATCCATCGCAAGACGACGGCCGAAGAAATCTGGAACGACACCGAAGGCAAGGTCGATATCTTCGTTTCCGGTATCGGCACCGGCGGCACGATCACCGGTGTCGGCCAGGTGCTGAAAGCACGCAAGCCCGACATCAAGGTCATCGCGGTCGAGCCGGCGGATTCGCCAGTTCTGTCCGGCGGCAATCCCGGACCCCACAAGATCCAGGGCATCGGCGCCGGCTTCGCGCCAAAAGTTCTCGATACGCATGTCTATGACGAGGTGGTGACCGTCAGCAATGACGAGGCGTTCCAGCAGGCGCGGCTCGTCGCCAAGCTCGAAGGCGTGCCGGTCGGCATCTCCTCCGGCGCGGCGCTCACAGCGGCCATCAAGATCGGCCAGCGTCCCGAAAACGAAGGCAAGACTATCGTCGTCGTCATCCCGTCCTTCGCCGAGCGCTATCTCTCGACGGCGCTCTTCGAGGGTCTTGGCGGCTGACAAAGCCATTCGCCATCTTGATTTGGAAAAAGGGGGTGTTTCGGCACCCCTTTTTTCATTTAGGCCGGCTGGAGACGATCAGATGTTGTAGAGTCCCGCATTGTCAGGCATGCGCGGTCAGCCGCTCTCCGGCGATGCGATAGGAGATGGCTTCGGCGAGATGGATGCGCCCGACGGTCGGCTTGTCGTCGAGATCGGCGAGAGTGCGCGCCACCTTGAGAATGCGATGATAGCCGCGGGCCGAGAATTTCATCTTCTCAGCCGCATCGCGCAGCAATTGCAGGCCGGCGGCATCCGGCTCGGCGATGGTTTCGATCATCGCCGTCGAGCAGCGGGCATTGGTGCTGACATCCTTCATGCCGGCTCGTTCGAAGCGTTCCCGCTGCCGCTCGCGGGCACGTGCCACGCGGAGTGCGACATCGGCGCTGCTTTCCGAGGCTGTCGGCCGGATGAGGTCGGCGGCGGAGACCGCCGGCACGTCGATGCGGATATCGATGCGATCGAGCAAGGGGCCGGAAATGCGGCCCTGATAATCGGAAGCGCAACGCGGTCCTCGGGCGCAGGTATGACCCGGCTCGCCGGCCATGCCGCAGCGGCAGGGGTTCATGGCCGCGACAAGCTGGATGCCGGCCGGATAGGAGACACGGTGGTTTGCTCTGGCAATGACGCACTCGCCGGTTTCCAGTGGCTGGCGCAGCGCATCGAGTGCCTGCAGCGAAAACTCCGGCAGCTCATCGAGGAACAGAATGCCGTGATGGGCGAGTGAGACTTCGCCCGGCCTGGCGCGCAGGCCGCCACCGACGAGCGCCGCCATGGTGGCGGAATGATGCGGTGCGCGATAGGGCCGCCGGTCCGAGAGCTTGCCGCCGGAAAGCTGGCCGGCGATCGAATGGATCATCGACACTTCCAGCAGTTCATTCGTCGACAAGGGCGGCAGGATCGACGGCAGGCGCGAGGCGAGCATGGATTTGCCGGAGCCGGGCGGTCCGACGAACAGCCTGTTATGTTGCTTGTAACCTTTTGTTTTTATGGTGCCGATATGAAGACAGCTTATTCTTACGTCCGCTTTTCAACGCCAGAGCAGGCAAAGGGCGACAGCCTTCGCCGCCAAATCGATAAAGCAAGAGCATTCGCTGCCGCTCATGATCTGGCTCTAGATGAATCTCTCAAAGACGAAGGCATATCAGCTTATCGCGGAAGCAATAAGGAAAAAGGGAGCCTCGGCGCGTTTTTAGCTAAAGTCGAAGCGGGTGAAATTCAAAAAGGTTCGTACCTCATTGTGGAGAGCCTTGATCGCCTATCGCGCGAGCAGGTCCATGTTGCTTTGCGGCTATTTCTGACGCTGATCGAACACGGCATCATCCTTGCTACTTTGTCCGACAACAAAATCTACTCCGACGCATCAATTGCGCAGAGTCCCACGGAACTCATCGTCAGCATCGCATTAATGATGCGATCTCACGACGAGTCAGCAATCAAATCCGACCGCGTCAGCCAAGCGTGGGAGAAAAAGCGGCGACTTGCTGAATCTGACAAAGTTGCAATGACAAAGATATGCCCCGCATGGCTGGCGAAGGTGGGACAACGCTATGTTGCGATTCCGGAGCGGGCGACTGTCGTACAGAGTATTTTCGCGTGGGCGATTGAGGGCCTGGGAACACGTAGCATTGCAAAACGCCTAAACCAAATGGGTGTTCAATCATGGACCAGCAAAAAGGGCAAACGCTCAATCTGGCACGATTCTTACATCAAGAAAATTTTGGAAAATCCGGCGGTTTTCGGGGAGTACACGCCTCGGAGCAAAAGAGCAGGTGGCTCCGATGAAACAGCCTCTGAAACCATCGAGGATTATTTTCCTGCGGTTGTAGATCGTGAGACCTTTTACAAAGCGCGAGCAGTCGTCTCGTCCCGTGCGACCAGCAATGTACGCGCTCCGGCCGGAAAGCATAGGAACGTGCTATCTGGCTTGGTAAAGTGCAGCACCTGTGGCGGTGGGATGCACTACATCGACAAGGGAAAGAAGGGCGGAAGGCCTTTCCTGCGTTGTGGAAAATCCTTGCTGGATGGCGGATGCCTGCACACCGAAAAGTACACTTATGAGGTTTTGCAGAGCCACGCGATCCTGTCGACCAATGGGACAAAGGGACTAAGTGATGACGAGCACGCGACACGTAATTCCAGCCTGAGGGACCAGCTCGCGGATGTTGAAGATCGCATCGAGAAAATAGCTGATGCAATTGAGCGCACAGGCCTGAGCGATATTTTGGAACGACGCGTACAAAAGCTGGAGAAGCAGCGAAAAACTTTGAAATCCGACATAAGTCGAAATCAACTAATGTCGCAAAAAGTATCCTACGCTGCCCGGTACAGACATGGCCGACAGGAAGTTGGAGAATTGGCACGGCGGCTTTTGCAGGAGCCGGACGATATCCAACTTCGCACACAAGCGGCCAACGCTGTTCGTGCCCTATTCACGGAAATCCGTGTGTCACCTGATGGGGTAGAATATATCCGCGTCGGTGGCGGTGGCTTTTCTGAAAAGCCGATGCCAACCACTTCTACCGTGCTTAAAGCTATAGCCCAATGCTTAGGCGAAGAAACCGTACAACCTACTACAGGGCGAAAGATACAGTTGGGAGCACGGTTCTTCACGGATGAAGAGATCGAGGCTGCCGATGATCAGGATTGACCAGCATCCGGTCAAACGCCCGTAAACCATCCCTTTTGATTTCGGCCTTCAACGCCGTTGCCGCACCGGGTAACCGGCTCTTACGGACCAGCCTCTTGTCTGCGCTTCCGGGTGCTTGAATGTAAATCGTCGCCACGTAGCAGAGGATGCCGCCGTGTTGGTCCGTTTGGTAAACCTCAACGACTTCGATATTAACCGTCAGCCCTTTGATTCTCGTGATCGCTTGCCGCATTGAATGCTCCGCTTTCTTATTGAATTTGTTGAGAAAAACATAGCAGAAAACGAGATTCTTGAGAATCCTTTGCCCAATTTTGATGTCGGCTTTGGGATAGCATCCGTTAATCGAATTGATTGGATTTTATCGGTTTGTAGAAGAAGCCGCTTGCCTTGCTTTGGGTGCCAAACCGAGCGGGAGGGCTGTCAAGGGGCCGCCCAGAGCCACGCACAGGCCGCAAGGCCGAGCATGGCGAGGACGGTGCGTAGCGAACCCTTGACTGACCGGAGCGACAAATCCTACCGCAACCGGAGCAGGACAAGGAGGGCAAAGCCCGCAATGCCCTGCTCCGGACTAGCCCCCCGGCAATGAGGGTGGAGGCGGGCAAGGCCGCAGGCCGCGACAGGGGCAAAGCCCCCGCGAGGTACGTCAGCAAAATTTTTTTTAAGGCAGGTTTCGGGACCTGATTTCGAGGAAAATTTTCTGAAAACGGTTGTTTGTCAACGGAATAACAGAAAGCAAAATGCAACTTGCATTTTGCACTTTGCTTTGTTTTCATTGGCTTTTTAATCCGCCTCTTGCGCTATTTTCGCTCTTCACCTACCTTTGTTTGCAGGAAAGCCGATCAGGTTTTTTTGTCACCCCTAGGGGGATTGGAATTAAAGTTCTCGGACTTTTATTCAGCTTGATCGGTCTTTCCTATCGCCTGTGTCCAAACTTGGCGTGGATTTGAACGAACGGACTTTCACCGCCGTGCAGGTGGCTCTGAAAGTACATGCGGCCCTGAACCGGTCGTGTTTTTCCGCCGTATAGGCGGCTCTTATTCCCTGCGTCAGCAGGGATGTCCCGCTTCTGTCATCGACAGTGGCCTTTCTCTGCAAACGCAGAGTCAGGGAGCGCATTCGTGCGCTCTCGCTTTCAACTATCATCAGCAACTCTGCTTCCCGTCTCCACGGGAAGGGGCGAAGCCTTGCCAAAATTTGGAAAGGGAGACCATGTTTCACCAGATTGCTACGAAGGTCGAGGAAATCGCGACCGGTACACCACTTGAGCAAATAAAGGGCTCGACCACCGTCCGCGTCGCTGTTGGTTTGATTGTCGGCAAGTGCCTCACCAACGTCGAGTTCTCTGATCGACAAGCCTGGGAGATGTTGGATGAGGTCCAAAAGAAGGCCGTCGTTCATCATAGACCGAAATCCAAATATGCCAGATGGCTCGCCAAGGAAGAGGCTGAAGACAGACGCCTTACCGAGGAGCTGCGAAAAGAGGGACGCCTCACTGTGGTTCTCTCCGATGGGACTGTTCTGAATGGCTGAGCTGGATTTCCTCGAACTACTTGAGCGCCACCGTACGGAACGACTGGCTGCGTTGGTGAAAGATCAGCCGCCCGAATTTTGGGCGGCTGTCGGCGAAAAGCTCGATAGCTCCCCTGACGAGACCATCACTATGGATGAACTTATGGGGCTGCTGCGTGAAAAGGATTTGGATTGATGTTCAGACAGCTTTCAAAGGATGACCGATCTATCCGTCACGACAGCGTATATTTGGAGATTGGGCAGTGCGTAGCCGCTGTTGCGCGTGGCACGCCGATCCATGATCTCCAATGCTCATCCACTATCCATATGGCGGTTGCCTTCATTGTCGGGGCCAGGGTCTGGAACGCAAACTGGAGCGACGAGGCTATCTGGCGGATGCTCGATAGATGGCAACGTCTCGCGGTCTTTGACCATGGTGTTCACCCGACATTCGCAACCGTAGCACTCGATGATACTCTCGGCGTCTGATCGATTGACGCCGAAAGTTTTTCCTCTGACCATAAAAAAACACCGCGTCACAGGGCTGGAACCCTCAGCGGTGTTTTCGACTATTGTTTAATAAAGATGAACAAAAACATGTTTGTTGTAAAGCTCCCATTGACGATTAAGTGAGCGCCGGGCTGGCAAAAAGCCCAGCCCAAAACACACCGACAGACGATTTTCAAAAAAGAAATGTTGACATTAATCGGAAGCCAGAAGTTTCCGGTCGCCGCAGGTCAAATGACCGCGCCATTTCAAAGCTATTCGACGATCTCCCAACTGCACCTGAAATCAATTCGTTCTCCGGCGGCGAACGGGCTATTCGTGCTGCCGTTTCCAAGAATCTAGAGGCCGACAAAGCAAGGCCGCAGGCCGCGCAGAACGGGGCCGAAAAGGCCCGTCTCGATAAAGGAGACGCTACGTTGACACCTTCAGGTGACGGCGTGGGGGCTCCGCAAAAGGAAGAGACCGAACAAAGGACATCTAACGACAGTCGACAAATCCAGAGATGGAGACTGAAGCACACCGTCGCCAATGTCCTCCGTGCGGCAATGCCAGCAGGAGGGAAAACTCCGGGGGTCTGCAAATGTGGCACGGCGAAGCGTTGCGAAGACGGATCGGAAGCCCCGTTTGTAACTTTCTATAATCAGGATGGCAGACCGGGCATTCGGGGCGTCTTTTATTGCGACAGCCCTTGGCTTTGCCCGACTTGCGCGCCCCGCTGCGCTGCTAAACGGGCTGAGAGCGTCCAGCGGGTTTTCGACGCAACAGAGAGGAAAGGCGGGCAAGTCGTTTTCATCACCTTGACGGTTCGGCACGGTCCAGAGGACGAGCTGAAGGATTTGAAAAAGCTCGTGACCAACGCTTGTACAAAGGTGCGTCAGGGCAAACCTTGGGCTTTGGCCGTCAAGCGTCACGATATCCAGGGCGTATTGGTTGGCCCGGAGGTGACGTGGAGTATGAAGGCTGGATGGCATTTTCATCTTCACCTGGCTGTCCCGATGATCGAGAAGGACGACGGCGTGTCGACCGCCGAAGAGCGTGCGAAAGCCGCTGGTGAATGGATCATCAATCGTTATTTGGCGTATATCCAACGCGAAGGCGGTAACGTCCAGCGCCGGTACTATGGGGAAAAAGACGAGCCCACCGCGCTTCGCGAAGCTCAGGACGTGCAGGTCGTTTGGCGTCGTGAAGACCTCGCCGACTATATTGCTAAGGGGTCCGGGGCATGGGAAGTTGCCGCCGCTGGTGCGACGAAGACCCGCACAAAAAATCGGCGGATCGGCGGCATGACCCCATGGGACTTGGCAGCGCGGGCTGGACGCGGCGATAAGATCGCGGCAGCAAAGTTTGCCGAATATGCAAGCGTTATGCCCGGAACAAGGTCCTGCATCATCACAAAGGCCCTGGCCGACAAACTCGGCATTCAGCCAGATGCGGATGGAAAGGAAGGCGAAGGGGAGCCCGATGACGAGGACAACGGCACTATCGTTGTCGGCAGTCTGGAAACGAAGCGTTGGCATCGGGTACTGCGGATGGGCTATGCGCCTGATGTGTTACGAGCAGTTGGACATTGCCAGCCCTGGCAAGAGATTGACGGGATGGTGCGGCGTTTCCTTGGCGAGAAGGAGGAGGAGCCGGTCAAATCGCCGGAAACGCAGCAAATGGAACGGGACTTCGAGCAGATACAGCGGGAGCCGTTGCCGTCGCATCCCGTGATGCTGCCGCCTAAGTTCCACGCGCCAACGCTGGGTGATCTGATCAACGAGATTGAACAAGTGGCCGTGTTACAGTTTCGCGGCAGCAAAGGACGGGCGGTGCAGGCAGTGCTCGACGCGCACCGGGCTAAGGCCGACGCCATGGGCGCACCGGATGACAAGGGGCGTCCGAAAGGGTTGCCATGTGTGTTTCCGCCGTTTGCGGAAATCTGGCAAGCACTCGCGGCGTAGCCTCCCCGGATATGGAGGGGTCTGCCGGAAGGCTCTCGATGAAATCGTCCCTCGGAGGAGGTCCCCGGCAAGGTCCGGCTGAAGGTCCCTCCATGGAATGGCCGACGCCTTCGAAGAATGCGTTAGTCGGTCACTACAGCTTTGCTACCCCTGAACTCAAACTTGAACCGCATCAGGAACGTCGTATGTGTTCCCGGAAAATCCTGAACGTAACCGATGATCGAGGAGAGCCGTTAGAATGTCTCGACATGTCTCCGGCGTCGGGACGATCTTCCCGTCAGCATCGAAGACAATGTTAAGCTCATACTCCGCGAAACGAAGCCGCAGATTACTCATGAACGCCGCATCTTTATAAAACGATTTCGAACGGATCGCAGACATGCGGCGCAGTTGAAGCCGATTTGTACCGACGAACTCGCTCAACGGTGCCAAGTCAGAAAAGACCTCGGCAAACTCTGCCTCCGCCTGCATTTCAGCAAAATCATTCTCATGAGCAGCTCGATAGTTCAATATTGTTTCAAAGTTTCGTTTGTCAGAAACAAGCAACTCGCCGTTGATGCAAAAGAAATCAAATGTCCTGTGGATTTTGAATCCGTCGTCTTCAGCGAGGTCAAGTTCTCGATCCTTGTAGATAGCCGTTAAAACACTGGTGGCTGCTTTGGTTCTCCACGATGGATCGGTTCTTCGCGCGGCGAATACCACCTGCCCATCCCGAACAAATCTAACAACATAGAATTTGGCGTTGCGCAGTGTTTTCACTGAGCGTGTCTTGCGTCCATTGGTAACCTGGCCAATCGCCTCAGCGATCACATGCACATCGGTTTCGTCAGAAGGAAGCGTCAGGACGCTTTCTTCGTTGTTCTGGGCAAGAAGACTATAATCTTGCTCCTCTGAAAACCCTTGGAGCTGAGACAGAAAAACACGTTTTAGCTCTTGATCGAGGTCGTCTGTTGTCTCGATCCAATGGCCATTGACTGCTGGAATCGTACCTTTGAACGTCCAAAGTGTTAAATCGGCTTCCTCAACATTGAACGCTTTGAGGTTCGCGAGTTCCGTCATGAATCCCCCCTTTCCGCCTTTCCTTTCGCACGACCATGACATCTTGAATCGCACCGTACCGGACTTCGTCCCCAGCATTTAATTCGCTGTCAGCTAAAACAAGACAATCGTGCTCAAAGCTTTCCCCATCATGCTTGAACGTCACATCGTACAATCTCCAGTCGAGAACTATCAAAATTGGATTCATTATTAATTGACCGGATTTGTAGGTAATCCAGAAAATCCAAAATAGGAAAACAATCATTCCAACGAATTTACTTTGCTCTGAGTATCCAACCCCCATAAAAGAAACGACATAAGGCAGCGTATAATTCATCAACTCCGTTGGGACGTATTTAGCTTTTATGATTTCTAATTTTCTCTTTGCTTTCGTTAGACGAAATATCAATAAAGTTGCAAGCAAACTTAAAAGGCAAAAGACAAATATCGAAAGTGATATCTTCGGATTCGAAAACGGGAGGGTACAACGTCCGGGTTCGGTAAAAATTTCTGCGCAGAATTCTCGTGATAGGTACTTGTATTCAAAATCCTGTGCCAACAGGATCAATGATAGCGGGAAGTAGGAACCAGCAAAGATAACGATTGCCGCCCATAGCCTCAACTGCATTGCCCATCCTCCCTATCGACCAGTTGCACAACTTCTAGCTATCTTCAAGTCCCGCCTTCGCTCAACGTGGTTTCTTGCAGCCAACGCCGCGATCCTTTTGCCATACAAGGAGATGGCAATGGGCTACCAGTTCGTACACCTCGAATCTTATTCAAGGAAACCCGACGCCAAGGGCCGTGGTACCGATTTTGTTTTTGCAGAGGCATCTCGCAAGCCGGAGTCCTCGGTTCACGTTACGAGGCCTGCGCCTCCCATTGTCGTTTTTGGCGTTGGCATAGATCAGACACAGGAACTGCATGATACATCCGTGGCGTCTGCCTGCGTCGCGGTGAAAGGCGGCAAGAGCCGAAAAATCCGGCAAGATCAAAAAACCTTGCACACGGTTGTCGCCTCGCATCCTTTCACTATGGACGAAATCCGCGCCGATCCCAGCAAGCGGAGGGAGGCTGAACAATGGGAGCGCCGGACCATTGCGTGGTTGCAAGACCAGTACAGCGACGACCTGAAATCGATCATCCGCCACGAAGATGAATCCCATTATCACCTCCATGCGTATGTCCTGCCGATCTCTGATCCAGAATTGAGAGCCGCAAAGTTTCACCCTGGCGTCACCGCCAAACGCGTCATCATGGACACGGGCGGCAAGGTTGATGAGGACAAGAAAGCTCTCTTAAAACGAGCGGACGCAGCCTATAAGCAAGCGATGCGAGAATGGCAGGATAGCTATCATCAGGCGGTCGCTGTCCCATGCGGATTGACGCGGCTCGGTCCTCAACGCCGCCGCCTGACGCGTGACGAGTGGCAGCGGGAACAGGTACAAGCGAAAGCCCTACAAAAAACAGTTCAACAAGCACGGAAGGTCAAGGCGGACGGCGAAACCTTTATCGCCAAAACGAAAGCTGACGCCGCCACGGTCGCCGCCGATGCTGCTCGCCAACAGGAGGCTGCTCGTAAAGCTGCTGCCGCTGCGCTGGCTGCGCAGGATCGCGCACGGCAGGAGCAAGAGCACGCGCGGGCGGCGATGATCGATGCCGAAAAATATAGCGGCTGGGCCGGTCGCCTGCGGGCAATTTGGGACGGATTCCGTAAATCAAAACTGGTCGAGCAAATCCGGTCTGACCTTTCAGGTGAAATAGGCCGTTGGCGTGACAAGGCAAAGGATGCCGAGCGACGGCAGCTTGAAGCCGAGCTTCAGCGCTTCGAAGCAGAGCGGAAGGCAAGAGAAGCACAAGACGCAGCGATGCGGGCTGGAATCGAACGCGACCGGCTACGGTCGATGCTTTCACCTGTCGCCGACCAGTCCACGCCAGACCTTTCACCTGCGCCAAAGCTGGTTTTGAAACCCAATTTTGCAAAAAAGGAAAAACGTGATGCTTAAACTGATATTTGCCGCCACGATTCTAATCGCGTCCAGCGCCTCCGCTGGCGAAATCGTCTGGCGGTCGCCAACAACTGGTACGCTGACCGCATCTGATCCTGTGCCGCCCCTGGAACCGGCGCAACCTGCTTTCGGAATCCGTTACGAGCCGATTAGCGTTTCCGGTGGTATGTCGGTGCTTATCAAACCTGTTGGTGATGTTTCAGGTTATTCGTTTTCAGTGTCGCAGCCATTGCCGCCCGGCCTTCTCTTTGACTCGGCGACCGGCAGAATCGTCGGTGTCGCAGCGGTCACGGGAAACCACGATATCACCGTCCGCGCAACGAAAGACGGTTTTTACGTTGATTTGGTGGTGTCGATGGCCGTTTCGTAATGCGCTCTGCGGCTAAGAGCGTGGGGGCGGTGGCGGTGTCGTCGGAGCCGCCACTGCACCTCAAACAGAAGTGCTTTTAGGAAGCAAGGCGTGGACCGCATAGCAGGTCCACGAGTGCCAATAGAGCACAACGCTTCGCCTCGTGTTCTGTATCGGCAAAAGCTGGTGGGAGGATTACATCCAATATTTCAGTCGATTCCTCGTTAAAGCCCACGAGTGCGGCGATCCAGTACACGTATTTTCCAAAGTTGGGCAGATACTCGAATTCCAGTATGAATTCATCTATCTCGCAGTAGCCGTCATGTGGACTGCTGCGCTTTCCGTATGCGTCTGTCCAATCCTTGCCTCCTGCCCAGTCAATCTTGTTTACAAGATGATCGATTTTCGCTGATCGCATCGCATCCGTCATTGCCATACCTCTTATTCGTCAACGCAGATGAAAAGCAACATTTGAGAATAAAATGTCAATACGCTAAAAAACCTTCTAAATTTCAAATAGAAATGTTGACACTACTTTCCCTAAAAAGAATTCCTTTGCGTGAGTAATTTAAATCATGCGCGTAATTTTTAACGATTTGAAATTTCGCGATAAAGGAGTTCTCACGGATCAAAACTTTTTTCGTTGTCATCCGGTTTTTTATCATTTTTTGCCTTCCGCGCTTCCTCGGCGGCCTGCTTTTTGTGTTCCTCCCAAACGACGGCGCGACTTTGGAAATTTCTCACGATGTCCGCGCTCAACGCCGCACGGCAGTGCAGCAGGTCGAGCGGATTGACCGCATAGACTTCATCCAGATACTGGTGAGTCTCGGGCGGTGACAGGAGCTTGAGGCCGGTCAGGGCGTCCGGCTGATAGCGCTGGTCCGTCAAGTCGTTCATGATCTCAGTCAAGAACGGTTTGTAGCCCCACTCCTGATATCGCGTTGGGAAATGCACGCGTTCTGGATCGGCTTCCCATTCTGCTTTTAGCTCTGCTTTGCGACTCAACCGAATGCCGCGCTCCTCCAGCATTCGGTTCCACTGCTCATAGGAATAGCCGTCGCAATGGTCATCATTGCCAGGGGCGGGTGCAAAGTCCTTGTTTGGGTCCGGCGTCCATTCTGCCGGGTCAGTAATGGGATCGGGGCGGTACGAAATCGAGCGTGTGAACGCTGCAAGAAGGGATTCCTGCATCGCCAGCACAGCAAGCAAGAAAAGCAACAGCATGCGTTGACGCCGTTTCCGCGCCTCTTCGATCTGACGGCGAAGCCGTTCTATGCGCCTGCGGTACTCGTCCTCGCGCCGCTGCCGTTCACGGCGGCGTCGTTCTTCGCGCTTGTTGACTCTCAATTGTTGGGCGGGCGTAAGTTGTTGCATGGCGGTCTTCCGAAATCCTACGCCGAGGATTTCCACTAATCATGCAAGACACCATATGCGTTTAGGTCGGCAGCTTCTCGCAACTTCGACCCACAACGAACTCAATTCGCGTTTTCGACCTGCTTACGCTGGGCTAAACGGCCCTGTATTTGATTGAAAAGTTTGGCAAGCTCTTTCTTTTTGGTTTCGCTCTTGTGCTTTTCGACAAGCTCGACCAGCTTCTTAAGCTGCCGATTAGGTAGTTTCAGTTGGCCATTCCGAACGATCACGCCGGTGATGTCGGCAGGACGATCAAGAAGGCTTAGTTCCTTTTCTCGTTTCAGCCGAAAGCCGTTTTTATGGATTGTCTTCTTGACCTGCCAAATTAGTTGACCTGGGACATTCGCACCGGAGATCGTTATGTCATCCGCATAGACACTCAGAACGCACCCCGCATTTTCGACTGTGGTCGCTATATCGTTCCACATCACCATGTTACAAAAGTAAGCCAAGATCGGGCTACACGGGGAACCTTGGGGCAACCGCTCCTTGTCAGTAGTTAGAGCAACCAAAATCGCAGCGACGTCCGGCGCGCATTTCATCTCTGTACGAAAAAACCAAGCCACCCTGTCGGCCCGACAACTCGGAAAGTAATCTGCTACATCTAAGAGCCAGAACGCACGGCTGCCGACGTGCCGCCGCGCATTGTCAACATAGGAAAGTCCTTTAACCGGGCTGAACAAAAAACTCGGTGGCTCTATTCGCGAAAGCAGATATGCGATCCGTGCTTGCAGCCTTTTCAACGATGGAATTGGGATATCAATCGGACGGTAGTTGGCTGCCTCTTCCGGCGGTGGTGGCTGTGTCAGCCATGGTGCCGTATCACTGTCCTTCGGTTTCCAACGGTTTTTGTATCGAACTTTCGTGGCAAGCACATTCTTCAAGTCATCAGGCGAACACAGCAAGACCTCTGCGAGCCTTTTCTTCGTCGTCACATTGTATAAAGCACTATCTTGTAGTTTATAGAAATGACGCTGCTGCTTAGGCGGCATGAGACGAGTTTTTCTCGATAAGTTGCAAGAAGTTTATTACCTTAGTGGCTATATAAGCCTTGGCCTTTTTACCTTTTTCCGCGTCCTCGATGTTTTCTGCGAAAAACATAATAGATGAAACGGGGATGCCAAAATTTTTCGAATACCGTTCGATGATCTCCAGGGAGGGCGTCTTGGTACCACTCTCGATTTCGGACAAATGGGATTTTGAAATCCCCAATTTTTCGGCTAGCTCGACTTGCTTAAGGTCGTGAAAAACCCTGATTAATCTCAAGGCCTCGGACAACATGATACGCTCCTTTCCTTGTAGATATTAGGTTAACGGCTTATCACGACGATCCGAAGATATCGTGGCATACACGCCAAAGGCGATATACGGTCAAAGCTGCCCGAAAAGCGAGCTTCAACATTCGCGGACTTCGGAGCTGTCTCCAACTCCACCGGAGAAACTGTTTCCAGTTTCTCTTTGTTCCGCTCCTTAGCCGCTGCTGCTGGCGATCACTTTCTTCTATAGACATAATAGTTCCTTCTGTTTGCCCTCGGGACCATCCCTGAGGGTCGTCGCCAAACAGAATCGGAACCAGCAGCACGCACCTTCTACCTAGAAGCAACCCGCTCGTCGGGGTTGCTTCTGCTTCGCCCGCCGTCGTCGTCCCCTCCTCGGGGCCTCGGGCGGCCGGGTAAGATCAGAGGACACAAAGGCCCTCCACGGCACTCGCTTACGCGAATGGCCTGAAAATGACGACTTCTTCCGCTCGTGATCTAGAGAGATATATAGCTATAAGATGTTCGACAATCAAGAACTATGTTCGCTAAAAGCGAATTTTTTTACCTCTGCCGCATCTTTCATACAATAAAGAAGGAGTCCCTCGGCCGGAACCTAGCCCTTTTCACGCGTCCTCATCTTCTTCATCACCTTCGTCGATATCGTCATCGACTCCCATCAGCTCAAGCAAGCCTCCAGCCGTGCTGACCGACCCCGGTGCTTTGCGTTCATCCGCATGAGGCGTCGGCAGTTCGGCTGCAGTGAAGCAGGTTCCAGCCACCACTTTATCGAGCACGTTCTCAAGCTCGGGCTCCATTGCAAGGGTTGCCTCCAGCACCCACAACAATTCCAGGAGTTCGTCGCTCATCCGTGCGGTCCACCGTTCCGGGCGGATGTCATCCAAAGGGGAAGACTTCTTGCCTGCACGTTTTTTCATCCGGTAGCCCAGCCACGACTGCACCACCTTAAGGCCCGATACCTCGAACTCCCAGACCTTCGCTGTGACGGGGCCGAACCGGCCATCACCAACAGTGATTTCTTGAGTAACAGGATCATAAGTATAAGCGTCTGGATAACTAGCCGGATTGTCAGACACGCCCTTGATAACTTTGGACGTCCCTGGCACGATTTCGTCGCCGCGACCCGTGCCGCGAAAACGTTCGGCGTAGGTATGCAGCCATATAAGCTTACGGCCCAGGCTCGCGGCTTCAGCGAAAGTTGCACTGTCTTTGGTCAAAGGCACGCGCGGACCGGGGGTTTCGAGTTCATTCCAGAAACGGCGGCTATAGGACTGCCCGCCAAGGGTTGCGTAGACATAGGCGGCAAGGTCCTCAGGTGAGGGGGTAGTGCCATAAACTTCGCCGATAGTTGTCAGGAGCCCTCCGGTCACGTTCGGCTCGCTGCCGCTGGCATCGCGGTAGAGTGGAATGACATCTTTGCCACCGCGCCCGCAGAACACATCAAGGTCCGGCAAATCGGAAGTAGCAACAATCGCCGCACCGACGCCCAGCATTTTAGTCATCAACGCCGCGAAGAACAGATTTTTATCCCCACGCGCATTCACGAGTGGTGGACGTAGGTAATCGCCTAGCCGATTGTCTATAAATGCATAGTGTCTATCAAAAGAGCGGTAACAATATCGCTCTACACTCGGGGCAGGGTCACCTGACGCAATGTCGACCAAAGGCCCCAGGGAACTTCCAGAAAAACTATCGTATTTCTTCTGAATTTTCCTGTCTCTTGTTTCTTTGAAGAGCTTCTTTCGCTTTTCAGCGGTAGAGTGGCGGAATTCGTTCCAACGCTTTTCGAGGACGTCTTTATTTTCTCCGATTGGCCAAACTCGCTTGAACTGCGCTCCGCTATGTTGCCAGGGGAAAATATCTGTCAGTTCCGGCCAAAGGAAATATGACACATCCGACCTCGGATAGAAGGGGTCCATCCAGCCATCAGACACGTCTTCCCAAGGAAGCGAGGAGATATCTCCAAGCCCGTCCAGGATGTCGAGTTTCCCTTTGCGATCCTCCGCCTCAACACGCAGATATTTTACGGTAGCAGGACTGTCTATATTTCGTTCTTTTGCGCGGACGCCCAGTGCAATTGCAACCGGCGTCTGAATATTGAATACGTTGGGTGTTTTCCTTGTGCCAAGGAGGTCGCCGCCCAGATTGATTATATACAGTTCGTCAAATTCCCTCCTCATATATTCCCGCATGCCAACAAAAGCTGGGCCACCCAGGAAACTTGACGCGGTTATAAAAGTAATTATCCCCCCGCAATCTTGCTTCTCAAACAATCTCCAAAGTGCCCAACGCCAAAAATATACATAGTCGTTGTAAAGATTCTTTAGATGCACTCCGGAACCTGCTTTAGTTGCAGGATCGGTGAAGTCCTTAAATATTGCACGCTCCCCCTGTGCATCTATTTTTGCGCCGCCCTTTATTTGATCCCCAAAGCGAACCCAGCCACCTTTGCGCTGCGTAGTGGTATCATCCGGGTCAATCTGCTGGCGATCATACGGAGGATTGCCTAGGCACACGAGGATGTCGCCGCCCTGCTTGACCTTTCTTGCAGCTTCATGTTCTTGCGTTAGCGCCTTATGGGTAAGGTCAAGACCGCCTGGTGGCGCTTTGTTTGGGCTCTCCAGCGTATCCGCTAGATAGATGTTCAGCCGCTTCGCGAGCTTTTCCTCTGGGTCTTCCGCCGCCTTCGCATCATTCATCGCACCTTCCAGCGCCTGCGTCAGGCGAAGATGGGCAACGGCATATGGACCTACCAATACTTCAAATCCGTGCATATTCTCGGCCATTTGACGGGCACGAGCAGGAACCGCGCCTGAACCTGATCTAGCTCTCACCTTCTCTAGCCCATGCTTCACCGCTGCAACCGGATAAGTTCCAGTGCCAACTGCTGGATCAAGAAAAACAACCCCATCGTCAGCAAAGCCCAGCTTCTTACCAAAACGCTTTTCCAGCAGTTCTGAGGCCAGGCGTACTTGGAACTCGACAACTTGGCGCGGCGTGTAATAGACCCCGTAGTCTTTCCGCAACTTCGGGTCATAAGCTGCAAGAAAATCTTCGTAGAAGTAGAGCCACAAATCGGGCTTGGACTTCAGGAAATCGTGCGGATTGAGGGCTTCAAGCGAACGCTGCAACATCTCGAAGCCGACAGCCAGTTCATCGCGCGCGGCCTTCTGGCCCAAGAGTTCTAGGGTTCTAGCCAACAAACCGTTGTTCTTGTCCAGTGTCTTTGCCGCTTCCGCAGGTTCTAGCTTAGCCGCGCCGGAGAGCCGGGCCAGCAGCATCGCGTAAGTCACAGTCTGGGCGTACGCATCGGCGAAACGGGCGTTGTCTGCGGCAGGGAAGAAAAATTGTCTCCACTCGTTCGCTAGAAGTTCGACAGCTGAACCGGATTGGTCGAGTGCGCTTTCTACCTCGGACCGGAGGAAACGACTTAGTGGAGCGAGGTATCTGGCAAGGCCGGATGGCGTATGGGGGACGATAGGTTGCCAACCGAGAAAATCTCGGAATAGACGCCCCAGGTCCTCGGAATTACCCTTTGTTGCTGCGGTCCTACCTACCTTCGTAGGGTCGCCGTCCAATTTGACGATGGGCTGTTCTACGGGTCTCTCCCCCGTCCTATAGAGAGCCCATTCCCTCCCATCCGTGTAGATTAGGTTGGGCAACCCTTTGAGCTTTTCCCATTGTTTCTTGTTATGTTCACCCGTGAGCTTCGGCGCATTGGCCCCAAGACCGGGAGCCTTCAATTCAACGTATCCGCAGATTAGCCCCCCCACATAGATCGCTATGTCAGGTCGGACCTTGTGGTCTGACAGATGGGTTTCTGTGCGGGTTTCAACGGTTAAGTGATACTTAGAACCGGTCACCTTGAAGAGGTCAGCAACAAGGGGCTTCAACTGATCCTCAGGTGAGGCCGAACCCGGCAGCGCGAACTTAGCTGTCAACGCTTCAGCGAAAGCCTCTAAAGTTTCTAGTTCCATTTTTCCCTCAACACCCGAAGTTGCTTAAGCAGCAGTAGCAGGCAACCTCGAACTGCGGAATCCCTGTGAGGCCGCGAAGTGTGAAATTCACTGAGCTTCGGTAATCGGTCGGCGTATGCACCAACCTATGAAAAAGTATCGCGACTGACAGCGGCTACGTCAAAACGTGGTAGAGAGCGGTGACAACTCCGGCAAAAATGCCAGTCAAAAACGCCCCCCCTCGCGCCCATTGCCAAGCAGCAAACTCTGCCCACGAAAGCGATGCCTTCCACTCTTTGAAAGCTCGCCTTTGCTCGTCTTCGTACGCCTGATCTGTGCGCCAGCCCATGCACAATCCAATTCGCAGATGTGAATCTATATTTTTCAGTATGTTATATGCAACACAATGGAAACAAATTATGGCCACCGGCGGCCGCAACTTCCAGAGCGCGTTTGGCGCTTTCTTGCCCCTTGATATCGGCAAGATCGGGTAGGTTGGCGGCATTGGCGCGGACTGACGGTTCCGGCCGTGACAGGACCTGCGTGCCGCGAAAGTGGTTGGCGAGCGCAATCAGGCTGCGCGGCGCCAGAATATCGATCTCCTTGCCGGCCCAGGCCGCTTCCGGTCCGCTTTCGGCCGGGCAGATCAGCCCCTTGCCCATGGCATTGGCAGCGATCGCCGCGGGAAGAGCGCCGGCAACGGGCGCGATCGTGCCATCGAGATTGAGTTCGCCGATGACGGTGTAGGAGGACAGGGCATCGGCTGGGATCGCACCGAGCGCCGCCATTAGACCAAGCGCGATGGCAAGATCGAAGTGACTGCCCTCTTTGGGCAGATCCGCCGGTGCGAGATTGACGGTGACTTTCTTCGGCGGCAAGGCAAGGCCAGAGGCGTGTAGTGCTGCCTGAACCCTCTCACGGCTCTCCGCGACAGCCTTGTCCGGCAGACCGACGATATGCATCAGCACCTTGCCCGGCGCGATCATCACTTGCACTTCGACGGGTACGCCCTCAATGCCCTGAAATGCCACCGTACTGACGCGCGCTACCATTCCCTATCCCCTGTCGCCGAACCCGTTTGCCGTTACGTGCCCCGATCAGCAAACTTCGGGTTGCAATCTGGCATAAGACAAAGAATGAAACAAGAACAAGAAACGAACAAAAATTTCACCCCGCATATCGAAATCAACGACATGCGGGGTGACTAGATCGTTCAGCCGAAAGCGTGGCGGGGAACTGCCGATCAGGCTCGCTTGGCCTCGATCGCGTCCCAGAGCAGGCTGGCGATATCGGCGCCACCGAAGCGCTTGACTTCGCGGATGCCAGTCGGCGACGTCACGTTGATCTCGGTCATGTAGTCGCCAATGACGTCGATGCCGACGAGCAGGAAGCCGCGTTCCTTAAGTGCCGGTCCAATGCGCTTGCAGATTTCCTGTTCGCGCGCTGTTAGCTCGGTGGCTTCGGCGCGGCCGCCGACATGCATGTTGGAGCGGGCGTCATGCTCTGCCGGCACGCGGTTGATCGCGCCCACAGCTTCGCCATCGACGAGGATGATGCGCTTGTCGCCCTTGCGCACGTCAGGCAGGTATTGCTGGGCAATGAAGGGCTCACGGAAGAGCTGGCCGAACATTTCCAACAGCGACGAGAGATTGCGGTCGTCACGCGTCGAGTGGAAGACGCCGGCGCCGCCATTGCCGTAGAGCGGCTTCAGGATGATATCGCCCATTTCATCGCGGAAACGGCGGATTTCAGCCGGATCGCGGGTGATGAGCGTCTTCGGCATGAGATCGGCAAATTCGGTGACGAAGATTTTTTCCGGCGAGTTGCGCACCCAGGCCGGATCGTTGACCACGAGCGTTTTCGGATGGATGCGCTCGAGCAGATGCGTCGAGGTAATATAAGCCATGTCGAATGGCGGATCCTGGCGCAGCAGCACCACGTCCATGGTGGAAAGATCCACGCGCTCCGGCTCGCCGAGCTCGAAATGATCGCCCTTGACGTCACGCAAGATCATCGGCTCGACGGAGGCATAGACCTTGCCGTCGCGCATGCTCAGCCGCTCCGGCGTATAGTGGAAGAGCCTGTAGCCCCGGTTCTGCGCCTCGAGGCTCATGGCGAAGGTGGAGTCACCCGCAATGTTGATGCTTTTCACATGGTCCATCTGGACCGCAACATTCTTGATACCAGCCATAGTCAGCCCTCGCTCGGATTTGCGGACAGATGTAGGTCGGCCTGCATCCAAACGCAACGGCTATTCAATGGCTTCCCTCAAGTGGCCGCTTAGGCAGCAAGGCCTTGTGCGCCGCCCTGGCGGACGAAGTTGCGCAGGCGATAAGCCATGGTCAGAGGCTTCGGGAACGGCTTGCGCAGAAAGGCAACCTTGCGCAGGTAGCGATCGATGCGCCATGTCGCCCAGGTGCCGCCGGCAAAATAAGCGACATCGCCGGCGCTGAGCGTCCGCTCGACGCCGTCTTCCGTGGTGATATGCACCTCGCCCTCAAGGATCATCACCGTTTCGTCCCAGCCGAAATACCAGCGGAACTCGCCCGCGGTGCAATCCCACAGCGCCGTCATTGCGGCATCGTCCTGCCCCCGCGAGTGCTCGGCGATACGGGCGACCGGATTACCCGACAAAACCCAGGAGGGTTCGATCGGCGATGGCTTCATTTCCATTTCGTTGCTGGCGCCCGCCACGAAGCTTTTCGACTGCGGCATCGCGAGCACAACCGGCGCGGCACGGGTGGCAAAGGCCGCCATGCTCGCCAACATCAGTTTCAAGACCATGCAATCCCCCAAAATTCCATGTGCGTCTGCGATCTCATCGCATGGAACGGGTAAGGGGAAAGTTCATGAAACCGAGCGCATTTTAACGATTGCAGCGATCAGGCGGAAAAACCCTCGATTGTGCAGACGACCATATCGTGGTCGGAGAGCGGCTTGCCTTCTCCGTTCAGGGAGGAAACAAGGTGGCTTTCGCCGATCTTCAAGCCGCGGGTGATGAACCAGTCGAGTTTCATGGCGCGATCGGGAAAGCGCGTGATCAGGCTCGGGCGCGTGCTCGTCTGATCGAGCGGCCCGCCATGGCACTCGAAGCCTCGGCCTTCGGCCATGGCGAACAGCGTATCGGTGGAGAAATCGCCGCCCGTGTGATTGCCGGTGTTGAGATCGCCGCCGATCAAGATCGGCAGATCGGGTGCGAAGGCCTCGACTTCATCGATCAACGCCGCCAACTGCCGCTCGCGATAGGCTGCGGTTGCGACGCTCTCAAGGTGAACGGAAACGGCGATCATGGGACCAGCTTCCGTCTCAACAATGGCGCCGACAGCGCAACGATCGCCAATGCGCGGCTGCTCGTTGCTGTCATTGAACCAGACGGCCTCGCCGGGCAGACGGATCATGAAGGCATCCTTTAGGGCGACGGAGGCCATCAGGGCGTTGCCATGAAAGCCCTTCTCGTTGAAATCGTCCTTGCAGTAGGAGCGTTCGATTTCCGAACCGAGACTGAGTTCGAGGAATTCGACACCATAGGCGTAGTTCATGCCGAGTTCGCCGGCGATGATCGCCGTCGGGTCGCGCTGCTCGGTGCGGGCCATGCCATAATCCATCTCCGACAATAGGACGAGCAGCGCGCCGGTTTCCCGCAGCTTGGCCGCGCTTTCTTCGGGAAAGAGGCAGCGCTCCAGATTCCAGGCTGCGACGGTAAAGGGGAAGGAGAGAACCTCGACCTTGGCATCCGCCCCGCCGACGCGCACCGTATTCAGGCAGGCGAGCGATGCAAGCTTCTCGGCGTGAACGACCGCGGTCCTTTCGAGTGAAATAAAGCTCTCGCGCTCTTCCTGCGAGGGAACGGTGAATGCGGAAACGATGTTGCGGATCATATTGAAGCCTGTCAAAATAGCATTGTGAGCGCGGCGGAAATCGCAAACGCTTATCGGTCCGGCAATAGGCTGATTTTATGACGGTCCTGTAACGCCGTGTTCAAAACGCATCCGGAAAATGCTGCGGCCAGCGGCCGGGCAGCATGGCGACGATGTCATAGCGTTGCGACAGGCGGGCAAAATCCGGCTGTCGGGCGAGCCATAGGTCGCTCGCAGCACGGATGCGGTTTTGCGACGAGAGGGAAACTGCATCGATCGCCTCCTGTGCGCCGCGCCGCGACTTGACCTCGACAAAGATGGCGAGATCACCCTTGCGGGCGACGATATCGATTTCACCGAGCTTGGTGCGGTGGCGGACGGCCAGGATGCGATAGCCCTTGAGCATCAGGAAGGCGGCCGCGAGATATTCGGCCACATGGCCGCGACGCCAGGCCTTTTGCCGCTTCAGCTTCTCGCCGGACCCGGGCTTCATATCAGCCATGGCGCTCCTTCATGTCGAGCAGGCGCTGGTACAGCTCCTTTCGCGGCAGGCCGGTGAGGCGCGCAGCCTCGGTCGCGGCCTTGGCTGTCGGCATCGTCCCTGAGAGATCGGCGAGGATGGCATCGACATCGGCCTCCGCCGCAACGCTTTCCGCCGGCGGTCCCACAAGCCAGACGATCTCGCCCTTTACATTATCGACTGCGTCATAGAATGACGCGAGTTCGGACAATGTGCCGCGCCGGAATTCCTCGAAGGTCTTCGTCAGCTCGCGGCAGACGGCGCCCGCGCGCTCACCGCCAAGCACATCGGCGGCGGCGGCAAGGGTGGCGGCAATGCGATGCGGCGATTCAAAGAAGATGAGGGTCGCCGGTACGGCTGCCAGTTCGGCCAGACGGTCGCGGCGGCCCTTGTCCTTGGCAGGCAGGAAACCGGCGAAGAAGAAGGCATCGTTCGGCAGGCCGGAGCCGACCAGAGCCGCCAGCGGTGCGGAGGCGCCGGGAATGGGCACGACCTTGTATCCCGCTTCGATCGCCTGCAGCGCAAGCCGATAGCCGGGATCGGAGACAAGCGGCGTGCCGGCATCGGAGACCAGCGCAACAGATCGGCCGGCCTCCAAAGCCTGCAGAAGCCGCGGCCCGGCCTCATCGGCATTGTGCTCGTGGTAGGCGTAGGGCTTGTTCTGGATGCCATAGCGATCGAGCAGGACGCGCGTCACGCGCGTATCCTCGCAGGCGAGCACATCGGCACCAGCCAGCGTCTCCAGCGCCCGCAGCGTGATGTCGCCGAGATTGCCAATCGGGGTGGCGACCAGATAGAGCGCCGGTTCGAGAGGACGGGCCGGGATCTGATTGTTGTGCAGGCGGAAACTGCGCGCTCCGCTGCCTGATTGATCTTCGCTCATGCCGGTCCTGAATTCATCTCGGATAAGCAGCCTTTATGGGCGAGGTGCGCACAGACGGCAAGAGCGGTGCAATTCCTGTGGAGCATTGCCGTCGAAATGGCGAATTGGCGCTAGGCAAAACGTCTATGCCTCTTGCATTCGGATGGAGAAGTCTGCCAAGTTGCCTGTCCAATCTTTCGGGCCTTGTCCGAAAACATGTCGCTCGGGCGCCTCGGGCCGCCCGGCTAGTCACGGTCGAAAGCGGTAGCATCCATGCGTATTACAATTGAGCGGTCGAACCTCCTGAAGTCGCTGAACCACGTGCATCGCGTGGTCGAGCGTCGCAACACGATCCCGATCCTGTCCAACGTGCTGCTCAAGGCCGATGGCACGAACCTCGACATGAAGGCGACCGACCTTGACCTCGAAATCACCGAGGCAACGCCCGCCAATGTCGAACAGGCAGGCGCCACCACGGTTCCCGCGCATCTGCTCTACGATATCGTGCGCAAGCTTCCCGACGGCTCGGAAGTGCTTCTCGCCACCAACACCGATGGCAGCTCGATGACGGTTGCCTCCGGGCGCTCGAAGTTCTCGCTGCAATGCCTGCCGGAATCCGATTTCCCGGATCTCACTGCCGGCAGCTTCAGCCATTCCTTCAAGCTGAAGGCGAGCGATCTGAAGATGCTCATCGACCGCACGCAGTTTGCGATCTCCACGGAGGAGACGCGCTACTATCTCAACGGCATCTTCTTCCACACGATCGAAAGCGGCGGCGACCTGAAGCTCAGGGCCGTCGCCACGGACGGCCATCGCCTGGCACGCGCCGATGTCAGCGCTCCCTCTGGCTCCGAAGGCATGCCCGGGATCATCATCCCGCGCAAGACGGTGGGTGAACTGCAGAAGCTCGTGGACACGCCGGATGCGATCGTGACCGTCGAAGTCTCCGACGCGAAGATCCGCCTGACCATCGGTTCCATCGTCATGACCTCGAAGCTTATCGACGGCACCTTCCCGGACTATCAGCGCGTCATTCCGGCCAACAATGACAAGGAAATGCGGGTCGATTGCCAGACCTTCGCCCAGGCCGTCGACCGCGTGTCGACGATCTCTTCGGAGCGCGGCCGGGCTGTGAAGCTAGCCCTGTCTGACGGCCAGCTGCTGCTGACCGTCAACAATCCGGATTCGGGCAGCGCGACCGAGGAAGTCGCCGTCGGTTACGAGATGGACCCAATGGAAATCGGCTTCAACGCCAAGTACCTGCTCGACATTACCGCGCAGCTTTCCGGCGACGCAGCCATATTCCTGCTGGCCGACGCCGGCTCGCCGACGCTCATCCGCGACACAGCTGGCGACGACGCGCTTTATGTGCTGATGCCGATGCGGGTGTAGCGAAACTAAAGCGCCCTTCATGCGTTTAACCTACGCAAGGGCGCTTTTATTTGGTCTTTTGTCGATTGCGACATTTTCTCTTGTTATTGCGTCACTCCGTTGCAAGATCCTAGAGAAGCAATATGTAAGTCGCGACGGTAACATCTGATGGGGGGGAGAGCATGGCGCTGCGTCTCAAGGAACGGCTAGGCAAGAAGTTCGACGAGGAGATCCGTTTCTTCAAGGGCATGATGCAAGGCCCCAAGACCGTCGGCTCGATCGTTCCTACGTCGTCGATCACGGCCCGCAAGATGGCTGGTGTCATCAACCCACAATCAGGTCTGCCTGTGCTGGAGCTTGGGCCGGGAACCGGGGCGATCACCAAGGCGATCCTCGAACGCGGCGTAGAGCCCCAAAATCTCGTCGCCATCGAATATTCCACGGACTTCTACAATCATCTTGTCCGCCGTTATCCCGGCGTCAATTTCATCAATGGCGACGCCTTCGATCTCGATACGACGCTCGGCGTACTGCGTGGGCAGACCTTCGATTCCGTCGTCTCGGGCATTCCTCTCCTCAATTTCCCGATGAAGGCGCGCGTCGCGTTGCTGGAAAGCCTGCTGGACCGCATGCCGGCCGGCCGGCCGGTGGTGCAGATCTCCTACGGCCCGGTCTCGCCGATCATCGCCAAGCCGGATCGCTATCATATCCGCCACTACGACTTCATCGTCCGCAATATTCCGCCGGCCCAGCTATGGGTCTATAGCCGCGGCTGAGGCAATCGCTGAGAGATCCATGTACGCTCTTTATATTACGCATCCGCAGGTGCGCATCGACGCGAATGTGCCGGTGCCGCAATGGGGCTTATCCGACATTGGCGCCGAGCGGGCGCGGCTGGCGGCAAGCCGGCCTTGGGCGGGCAAGCTGAGCCTCATCGTCTCAAGCGGCGAACGCAAGGCGATCGAGACGGCCGAGGCTCTGGCGACGGCAAGCGGTGCGCCGATCGAGGTCATCGAGGCCATGCATGAAAACGACCGCAGTGCCACAGGTTTTCTGGCGCCGCCGGAGTTTGAGAAGGCAGCGGACTGGTTCTTCGCCAACCCGCATGAGAGCTTCAAGGGCTGGGAGCGCGCCGTCGATGCACAGGCGAGAATCGTCTCCAACGTCGAGGCCGTTCTTGCGCGGCACGATCCGAACGTGCCGATCGCCTTCGTCGGCCATGGCGGCGTCGGCACGCTGCTGAAATGCCATCTGGAGGGAAAGCCGATCGCGCGGCAGGGGGATCAACCGCCAGGGGGCGGCAATCTTTTCTGTTTCGATCTTGCGAAGCGCGCCGTCTCATGCGACTGGACACCCATGGAAGATTGGATGGGATGGGCTTGATATGACCGCACGCGACCGCTTGATCGTTGGACTGGATGTTCCAAACCTTCAGGAGGCCGAAAAAGTGGTCGGCGCCCTCGGCGACGATATTCTCTATTACAAGATCGGCTATCAGCTCGCCTTTGCCGGCGGCCTAGAATTCGCGCGCGACCTTGCCGCCAGCGGCAAGAAGATCTTCCTCGATATGAAGCTGCTCGACATCGACAATACTGTCGCCTCCGGCGTGGAGAACATCGTCAAGATGGGCATGTCGATGCTGACGCTGCACGCCTATCCGAAAGCCATGAAGGCGGCTGTCGAAGCGGCGAAGGGCTCCGACCTCTGCCTGCTCGGTGTCACCGTGCTGACCTCGATGGACGAAGGCGATCTCATCGCCGCCGGTTACGAATATGACCCGCATACGCTGGTGCTGCGCCGGGCCGAACAGGCCCATCTGGCCGGCATGGGCGGCATTGTCTGCTCGGCCGAAGAGTCCGCCGCCGTCCGCAAGATCATCGGGCCGGATATGGCGCTGGTGACCCCCGGCATCCGCCCGGCAGGGAGCGATAAGGGCGACCAGAAGCGCGTGATGACGCCGGCCGCTGCCATCAAGGCCGGCTCCAGCCATCTGGTCGTCGCACGGCCGATCGTCAAGGCGGCCGATCCGAGGCAAGCCGCCCACGCCATTCTCGCCGAAATGGACGCTGCACTTTAAACCACCACAACAATCCGGGAGGTCGATATGGCAAAGGGATATTGGATCGCGCGCGTGGATGTCCGCGACCCCGAGCGCTACAAGGACTACGTCGCCGCCGCGAAGCCCGCCTTCGAGAAATACGGCGCGAATTTCCTGGCGCGCGGCGGCGCGTTTACGCCGCTCGAGGGACAGGCACGCGGCCGCAACGTCGTTATCGAATTCCCGTCGCTGCAGCACGCCGTCGATTGCTACAATTCGCCGGAATATCAGATCGCGGCCAAAATCCGGCAGCAGGTGGCAGACGCGGAAATGGTCGTTGTTGAAGGGGTTTAAACCCTTTGAAAAGCGGCCGCTGCAATGCAGCGCGATAGCACTTCACCTCGGCGCGCGGATCGGCTAAGACGAAACCAGATAAGCCCAATCAAAGCCTTTCGAGGAGCCTGCCATGACCCTGTCCAACCTCCCGCCGCTCGTCACCGTGTTCGGAGGATCAGGTTTCATCGGGCGACACACCGTGCGTGCGCTTGCCAAGCGCGGCTATCGCATCCGTGTCGCTGTTCGCCGCCCCGATCTTGCCGGTTTCCTGCAGCCACTCGGCAATCTCGGCCAGATTTCGATCGTCCAGGCCAATGTACGCTACCGTAACTCCATCGACCGTGCCGTTGAAGGCGCTCAGCATGTCGTCAACTGCGTCGGCATCCTCGCTGAAAGCGGCCGCAACACGTTCGACGCTGTACAGGAATTCGGTGCCAAGGCGATTGCGGAAGCCGCCCGCAATGCGGGCGCTTCGCTGACGCATATTTCCTCCCTCAGCGCCGATGCCAATTCGCCCTCGGCCTATGCCCGAACCAAGGCACGCGCCGAAGCCGCCATCCTATCGATCAAGCCGGATGCAATCATCCTGCGTCCTTCGATCGTGTTCGGTCCGGAAGATGAATTCTTCAACAAGTTCGCTGACATGTCGCGCACCGCGCCCTTCCTGCCGCTGATCGGTGGCGGCAAGACCAAGTTCCAGCCGGTCTATGTGCAGGACATCGCGGAAACCGTCGCCCGCAGCGTCGACGGAAAACTGAAGGCCGGCACGACCTATGAGCTCGGCGGTCCGGAAGTGTTGTCCTTCCGCGAATGTCTCGAGACCACGCTTGCCGTCATCAACCGGAAGAAGTCGCTCGTCTCCATTCCGTTCGGCCTGGCTTCGCTGATCGGCTCGGTCGCCTCGCTGGTGCCGCTCATCAAGCCGCCAATCACCGCCGATCAGGTAACGCTGCTGAAGAGCGACAATGTCGTTTCCCAGCAGGCGGAAGCAGAAGGACGCACCCTGAAGGGCATCGGACTGCTGCCGACACTGCTCGTCTCCGTGCTGCCGTCCTACCTGGTGCGTTACCGTCCGCAGGGCCAGTTTACCGGCTCGGGCAAAGCCGCCTGACGATTCGGCCATCTCATGAAGTTCAAGCGCCGCACGGTTCTGCCGGGCGGCGTTTTTTGCTGCTCCGCGAAGGCAGGATCGTACTTTACGACGCTGGCGGAGCCGCGCCATTCACAGCTCAGCGTTGCTTAAAAGACGCAGTGCGGAAATAGTAGCATTAACGTCAAATTTAATATGAACATTTATTGCTATTGCTCATTCCACTGACTAACACAGCCGCGCGTCTCAGGCTTGGACAATGAACCGGTTCGCGGCGCGCTTCACACTTCTGCGGAAAGGCATTCTTCGATGGGCAAGTCTATCGCGCTTCTGTTTGCGTGCGCGGCACTGGTGATTCTCGCAGGCTCCTTCGTGGCTCGCGGCAGCATCGCCTCGATCAAGGGCGAATGTGCGCCAACCTATGGCGTCGACCCCTGCACGACGGGTTCCATCGACGCGTCCTCCCCGAACTGATCGGGTATGAAAAAGGCCGGTTTTGACCGGCCTTCACTTTTTCCAGGATATCAGCCCGACGATCGGTCTCAGCCGAAATAGAGACCGATGAGACCGATTGCGCCGACTGCAATGCGCCACCATGCGAAGGGTGCGTAACCACGGCGGGATACGAAGTCGAGCAGCGCGCGCACCACGAACAGCGCCGAAATAAAGGCCATGAAGAAGCCGATGACGATCAGCTGACCATCGGCGAAGCTGAGATCGTGGCGGCTCTTCCACAAATCCAGCGTGAAGGCGCCGACCATTGTCGGCATGGCGAGGAAGAAGGAAAACTCGGCGGCCGAACGCTTATCGGCACCGAGCAACAGGGCACCGACGATGGTGGAACCGGAGCGTGACGTTCCCGGGATCATAGCCAGGCACTGGAAGAAGCCGATCTTGACCGCCATGGGCCAGGAAAATTCATAGGCGCTGGTGTATTTCGGCTTGAACTCGATCCTGTCGATGACGAGCAGGACGATACCGCCGAGGATCAGCGAGATACAGATGACTTTCGGCGAATCGAACAGCACGGTCTTGATGAAATCATGCGCCAGTGCGCCGATGACGGCGGCGGGCAGGAAGCCGAAAAGGACAGCGAGCACGAAGTGACGAGCCTTGGCGCTGACGGGGAGCGCCTTGGCGATCTGGACGAGGCGATTGAAATAGACAAGCAGAATGGCGAGAATCGCGCCGAGTTGGATCAAAACTTCAAAAGTACCGGCCGATTTAAAGCCAAGAAAATGTCCAAGCAGTATCAGATGGCCTGTCGAGGAGACCGGAATGAACTCCGTAAGCCCCTCTACAAGGCCTAAAACCAACGCGATAACAATTTGTTCAGCCATATCGTGTCCTTTGTCTAACGGCAGGGCGGCCCGATTCGCTTGTGCAAACTAAGCCAAGATCCTATAGCTTCAACCGATGACAAATGACTAGGGCCGCAGGATCGCGACCGAAAAGACTTCCGTAGCATCAATCAGAAACACCCGAGTACCAATGCCGACGCTGTATCATCACCCAATGTCATCTTCCTCCCGGTTCGTTCGTCTGATCCTGACGGAATATGGCTATCAGACGGAGCTGATCGAGGAACAGACCTGGGAAAAGCGCCGCGATTTCCTGGCGCTGAACCCAGCTGGCACCCTACCCGTCTACGTCGATGACAGCATGCGGGCGCTCTGCGGCGCTTCGGTCATCTCCGAATATCTCGATGAGACGCATGGCGTTCTGAAGCGCGATCGCCGGCTTCTGGCCGAAGATCCGTTCCAGCGCGCCGAAATCCGCCGGCTGACGGAATGGTTCATGCAGAAGATGGAGCAGGATGTGACGCGGCCGCTGACGCGCGAGCGTGTCTTCAAGCTTCAGATGACCGCCGAACAGGGCGGCGGCGCGCCCGATTCCAAAGTCATGCGCATGGCGCGCGGCAATATCCGCCAGCACATGAAGTATCTCTCCTGGCTCGCAGGTTCGCGGCAGTGGCTGGCCGGCGAGCGGCTGAGCTATGCCGATCTCGCCGCCGCGGCCTCGGTTTCCGTGCTAGATTATCTGGGCGAGATCGACTGGACGGAATCGCCTGTTGCCAAGGAATGGTATCAGCGGCTGAAGTCGCGCCCTTCCTTCCGGCCGATCCTGGCGGAGCGTGTGCGCGGTGTCACCCCGGTCTCACATTACGCCGATCTGGATTTCTAGGGCGTTTTTCACGCAATTCCGAACGGAAAACCGCTAACGCACCTTATCCTGGAATTGCTATGACGAGGGCTCGATATGCCCGATGATCGCGAAACGGAAAAAGTGGACAAGCGCAGAAGCACGCTGACGGCTTTCGTGCGAGAGGAAGCGCGTGCTCAGGGTTTCGATCTCTGTCGCATCACCAGGCCGGATGCCATTCCGGAAGCGGCCGTCCGGCTCAGCCAGTTTCTCGACAAGGGCTATCACGGCACCATGGGCTGGATGGAGGAGACCCGCGACCGCCGAGGCGATCCGCGCGTACTCTGGAGCGAGACGCGGTCCATCGTCGTCTTCGGCCTCAATTACGGCCCCGAGGAAGACCCGCGCGGCATCCTGGAGAAGAGGGATAAGGCGGCAATATCGGTCTACGCCCGGAACCGTGACTACCACGATGTCATAAAAGGACGGCTGAAGGAGATCGCCACCCGCTTCGCGGCGCGCTCGAAAGAGGACGTCAAGGTCTTCGTCGATACCGCACCGGTCATGGAGAAGCCGCTCGCAGAGGCTGCTGGCCTCGGCTGGCAGGGCAAGCATACCAATCTCGTCAGCCGTGGCTTTGGCTCCTGGCTCTTTCTCGGCTCGATGTTCACCACGGCCGATCTCGAGCCCGATGAGCCGGAGATAGACCATTGCGGCTCCTGCCGGGCTTGCCTTGACGTCTGCCCGACCGCTGCCTTCCCGGCCCCCTATCAGCTCGATGCGCGTCGCTGCATTTCCTATCTGACCATTGAGCACAAGGGTCCGATCGATCCTGAGCTTCGGCCGTTGATCGGCAACCGCATCTACGGCTGCGACGACTGTCTTGCCGCCTGCCCCTGGAACAAGTTCGCCAGTGCCGCCTCGGAGATGAAGCTGTTGGCTCGGGATGATCTCAAGGAACCGTCCATCGCCTTCCTGCTCGATCTGGATGATGCAAGCTTCCGCACATTCTTCAGCGGTTCGCCGGTCAAGCGTATCGGTCGCGACCGCTTCATCCGCAATGTGCTGATCGCTGCCGGCAATTCGCGCGATCGCTTCCTTATAGAGAGATGTCGCCAACTGGCTGGAGACCCCTCGCCAGTCGTGCGCGGCATGGCGGTCTGGGCGCTGTCCCGGCTGATGACGGCTGGCGAATTCCACGCGTTTGCGGCAGAAAGAAATGACGAGGCGGACGAAGAAGTCCGCGCCGAATGGAAACTGGCAGGGGTATCGTGATGCATGTGATGATTTTCGGCTGCGGCTATTCCGGAACGGCCATCGCCAAGGCCTTCGCCGGCTCCGGCATTCGCATCACCGGCACCACCCGCTCCGCCGACAAGGCCGAGCAGCTGACGAAAGATGGCATCGAGGCCTTCGTCTTCGATGGCGAGACCCTCGACCCGGCTCTCTCGGAGGCGATGCAAAGCGCCACGCATCTGGTGCAATCGATCGCACCGGGCAAATCAGGCGATCCGCTACTGCGGCTGGCGCAGCTCAATCTCAAGGCCTTGGTGCCGAAGCTGGAATGGATCTGCTATCTCTCGACCGTCGGGGTCTATGGCGACCATAAGGGCGCCTGGGTCAGCGAGCAGACATCACTGCATCCAATCGCCGATCGCTCCGTCGAGCGGGTAGAGGCAGAAGACGGCTGGCTGCGCGTCGGCATCCGGCTCGGCCTCCCCGTTGCCGTGCTGCGGCTTTCCGGCATTTACGGCCCGGGCCGCAATGCCTTCTGCAATCTGGAAAAGGGAACCGCGCGGCGGCTCATCAAGGCGAACCAAGTGTTCAATCGCATCCGCGTCGAAGATATCGGCGCCTGCGCCCGCTTCCTGTCCGATCGCAAGCTCGGCGGCATATATAATGTCACCGATGACGAACCTGCACCGCCGCAGGATGTCGTTGCCGAGGCCGCCCGCCTGATGGGCGTCGAACCGCCACCGGAACAGCCTTTCGAAACAGCTGAGCTGACGCCGATGGCACGCTCCTTCTATGGCGAGAACAAGCGCGTTTCGAACGCGAAACTGCGCGCGCTCGGCTTCCAGTTCCGCTATCCAGAGTATCGCAAGTCGCTTGCCGAACTCTGGTCCTCTAGAGCATGGCGCGGCTGAGAAATTGCTCCCGATATCCCCGCTATATCGCATGAAAATTCCTACTTAGCCGGCTGCCTTAGTTCAATTTACTCCGCATTTATGGTTAATGACCTCTAAAATTGCACAAATGCGGCAGCGATTATGGCAAAGCCGGAAAATTATTTTTCCGATTTTTGTGATGCCTGGCATCGGTCGATGCTTACGAGAAAATTCGTTCCATTTTTAACTGATTTTATTGGGTTTTTTCCACAATCAAGCAAATCCGCTGAATAGCCCCAGTATTCCCTTAATATCACAAATGTTACATATTGTAACATTCCGTGATCGATGGTGGCACTTTTTCGCCATTTTTGGCCTGATTTAAGCCCCGCCGCCTACCCAGGGCGCAAGTTCAATAGCTTGAGGGAAAAATCGGTTTGAAGAAAATCGCACGTTCTTTGGCAATCGCCGCAACTATATCCGCCTCCATTGCTGTCGTTTCGACTCCGGCATTTGCATCCGCTGGCTGCGGAGGCGCTTCATGGTATGGGGGAAGCTCCCGAACTGCTTCCGGGGAACGTATGAGTTCCAGAAATCTTACTGCAGCCCACCGCTCGCTCGCCTTCGGCACGCGTCTCAGGGTCACCAACAAGCACAATGGCCGCAGCGTCGTCGTTCGCATCAACGACCGTGGGCCTTTCATTCGCGGACGTGTTCTCGATCTCTCCCGCGCTGCCGCACAGAACATCGGCATGGTCGCTTCGGGTACCGCGAAAGTCTGTTACGAGGTCGTCGCCTCGAAGTAATCGCCGAAAGCCGGAACCATCCGGCAAATCGGCATGACGCTTGCTCTCTCGGCCAATCGCGGCTACCACGCGATTGAGACGTCTCAAAATCCGCCGCCTTGGGCACCATTTACGCGGATTGGCGAGCCGTCAGCGATTTTTGGTAGGGCGCAGAGTCCCAAGATGAGCTCCAACGGGTTCCGGGTCACGCGCGAGCAGGAGAGTGTGAATGCGTCTGGGCGGCCGATTGCAGGGGGCCATCGAAGTTCTTGCCGATATCGAAGCGCGCAAGCGACCGGTGGCCGATGCCCTGAAGGATTGGGGCCTGGCCCATCGCTTCGCTGGCTCCGGCGACAGGGCCGCGATCGGCAACATCGTCTATGACGCCCTGCGCATGCGGCTTTCGCATGCCTGGCTGATGGAAGACGACAGCGCGTCCGCGCTTGCCCATGCCGTACTCTTCCGCCAATGGGGCCTGACGCCGGAGGCGCTGGCTGCTGAGCTGGACGGCGATAAATTCGCACCCGAGGCGCCGAGCGCCGAAACATTGGCCGTTTTTGCGGCCCGCAAGCTCGAAGATGCGCCCCATCACATCCAGGGCGATATTCCCGAATGGGTCGAGCCCTCCTTCAGCCAAGCCTTCGGCGATGGCTGGCTTGCCGAAGCTAAGGCCCTTGCCGAGCGCCCGACGCTCGACCTTCGCGCCAATGCGCTGAAGGCCGAGCGCGCCAAAGTCGTGAAGGCACTGGAGCGCGCCGGCGGACAGCCATCGAACATCGCCCGTTTCGGCATCCGTATTCCCGCCGGAGAAGGCGCATCCCGCCTGCCGAACGTCACGGCCGAACTTTCGTTCCAGAAGGGCTGGTTCGAGGTGCAGGATGAAGGCTCGCAGATCGTCGCCGATCTGGTCCTGCCTGATGAAGGCGACCAGGTGCTCGATTATTGCGCAGGCGGTGGCGGCAAGACGCTCGCCATGTCGGCCGCGATGCACAACAAGGGCCAGGTCCATGCCTATGACAGCGACCGGCGGCGGCTGGCGCCGATCATAGAGCGCCTGAAGCGAGCAGGCACCCGCAACGTTCAGGTCCACGACGACCGCAATAGCCTGCTTCAACTGCGCGGCAAGTTCGACAAGGTTCTGGTCGATGCTCCCTGCACCGGCACCGGCACCTGGCGGCGTCGTCCCGATACCAAATGGCGGCTGACACAGAAAAACCTCGACGAACGCACCAGCCAGCAACAGGAAGCCCTGGCGCAGGCCGGCGAATTCGTCCGCCCCGGCGGCGCTCTGCTCTATGTCACCTGCTCGGTGCTGCCGGAGGAGAATGAGGCACAGGTGAACCGTTTCGCCGCCCAGAATCCGGATTTCGAAGTGGTGGAAACCCTGAGCTCCTGGGAGACGCTGTTCGGCAAGGATGCCGCAAAGCCCCGCTCCTCCGACGGCAAGACCATTACCCTGACGCCGGCCTCTACCGATACCGACGGCTTCTTCTTCAGCCGCCTGCAGCGGAAGATGTGAGCTGGCGGCGATCGAGCCTGCTTCCACTACCCTGCTGACGCAATATCCAAACGGCCTATAGCTGCGCATTCGCAAGCAAACCCATTTCGCTTGCGACGTTAAATCCTTGGCCCGTCGCCTTAAAATCGTTCTAAACTAGAGCGTTTGACACAAGTTTGTTTTTCATACATGACACAAATTGCCAAGTTTTGACGGTGCCCCCGCTGTCACAGGAGAGGAACATGAAACTGAAAAACAGAATTGGCGCCGCGCTCGCGGTGGCCGTGGTCACGACCGCCGCATTCAGCCTGCCGGCTCTCGCAGCCGCTCCCGAGCCGGCCGCCGTTCTCAAGCACTATGCGGACCTGGCACATGCCAAATATGAGGATGCGCTGACGACAGCGAAAGCACTCGACAAGGCGATCGATGCTCTGCTCGCCAACCCCAGCGACAAGACGCTGAAGGCGGCACGTGCGGCCTGGATCAAGGCCCGTGTTCCCTATGCGCAGACGGAAGTCTACCGCTTCGGCAACCCGATCGTCGACGATTGGGAAGGCAAGGTCAATTCCTGGCCGCTGGACGAGGGACTGATCGATTATGTCGACGCCTCCTACGGCACGGAAAGCGATGAGAACGCGCTCTATGTCGCGAACGTCATCGCCAACAAGACGATCAAGATCAACGGCAAGGATGTCGACGCCTCGCATCTGACGCCGGAATTCCTCTCGGGTACGCTGCATCAGGCCGGTGGCGTCGAAGCCAATGTCGCGACGGGTTATCACGCCATCGAGTTCCTATTGTGGGGACAGGACCTGCACGGCACGGGTGCCGGCGCCGGCGAACGTCCCGCCACCGATTACGATCTGAAGAATTGCACGCACGGCAATTGCGACCGCCGCGCCGAATATCTGAAATCGGCCTCGACGCTGCTGGTTTCGGATTTGCAGGAGATGACCGACAAGTGGGCGGCGGACGGCGAAGCCACCAAGCATGTGGAAGCCGATCCGAAGGCCGGCCTGACCACCATCCTGACCGGCATGGGCTCGCTTTCCTACGGTGAACTTGCCGGCGAGCGCATGAAGCTCGGCTTGCTGCTGCACGATCCGGAAGAAGAGCAGGATTGCTTCTCCGACAATACCTATAACGAGCACAATGGCGACGCCATCGGCATCGCGTCTGCCTATACCGGCAATTACACTCGCGTCGACGGCACCAAGCTGAAGGGCCCGTCGCTGCACGATCTGGTCAAGGCCAAGGATCCGGCGCTCGACAAGGAAATGGAAGGCAAGCTCGACGCGACGCTTGCCGCCATGAAGGCGATGGTGCATCGCGGCGAGACGGTCGAGAAATACGACCAGATGATCGGCGAGGGCAACAAGGAAGGCAACGCCACCGTGCAGAAGGCCATCGACGGCCTGCTCGACCAGACGAAGAGCATCCAGCGGGTCATCGCCGCTCTCGATCTCGGCACGATCAAGCTCGAAGGTTCGGACAGCCTGGACAACCCGAACGCCGTCTTCACCAAGAAGTAACAAGGGATGGCGGCAGCGCGACAAGGCGTTGCCGCCCCGACACCCATGACACGCATCCCGGCCAATCGCGCCCTTTTGCCCGCCCTCGCTGCGGGTTTTTTGGTTTTTTCCATCACGCTGGCAGCCGCCGATATTCTCGATTTTCCGAGCACGCGTAGCGATCTCTCTACGGAAGAGCTGAAGCGCGTGCGCGACGTGACTCGCGCAACTAGCAACTTCGTCAAGGCCGAACCCTATGAAACGATGCAGGGTGGTGGTCTGACCTCGATCGACAAGATCACGCGCGATATTTTCTCCCAGCCTTCGGCCAAGCTAAACCAGGAACAGGGCCAGGACTTTCATCTCGGCAATGCACTCTTCCGCAAGCTTTGGGTCTCCGCCCCCTCCTCCACGCAAGCATCCGACGGCCTGGGGCCGCTGTTCAATGCCCGCTCTTGCCAGAGCTGCCATATCCGCGACGGGCGCGGCCATCCGCCCGAGGAAGCGGGGGCTGCCGCGACCTCGATGGTCTTGCGCCTTGCACGGCCTGCCGTGACGCCAGAGGAAGAGCAGGCCGTCAAGGATTTTCACGCGCTCAATTTTCCGGATTCGACGTACGGGGCACAGCTGCAGGATCTAGCCGTCCCCGGCCTTGCGGCCGAAGGCAAGGTGACCGTCAGCTATAGCGAGGAGACGGTGACGCTTGCCGGCGGGGAAACCGTGATCTTGCGCAAGCCCCATTACGACGTCAGCGATCTCGCCTACGGGCCGATGGATGCAAGCACCACCCTTTCGCCACGTATCGCGCCGCCGATGATCGGGCTCGGGCTGATCGAAGCCATTCCGGATGCCGATATTCTCGCCAATGCCGACCCGGACGACAGGAAAGGCACCGGCATACGCGGTCGCCCCGCCATCGTCCGCGATCATCGCACTGGTAAGATCGCGCTCGGCCGATTCGGCTGGAAAGCACAGAACGCCACCGTGCGCGACCAGGTGGCCGACGCCTTTTCCGCCGATATCGGCATTTCGACGCCGGACCGGCCAAACCCCTATGGCGACTGCACGCCCAAGGAAGCTCGCTGCCTGACAATGCCGACTGGCGTGCAGAAGCGGCTGGGCGACACGGAGGCGCCGGATCCCGTGCTGCCTCTTGTCACCTTCTATTCCGAGAATCTTGCTGTGCCCGCTCGTCGCTCGACAAGTCAGCCCGCCGTGCTGCACGGCAAGGAGATGTTTTACCGCTCCGGCTGCGCTGCCTGCCACATACCGAAATTTGTGACGCGGGACGGCTTGAAGGGCAGCGACGGCAAGGTTTCGCCGCAGGCTTTCCAGCTGATCTGGCCCTATTCCGATTTCCTGCTGCACGACATGGGCGAAGGTCTTTCGGATGGGCAGCAGGTGGGCGTGGCATCCGGTCGCGATTGGCGCACGCCGCCGCTGTGGGGTATAGGCCTGACACAGACGGTGAGCGGCCGGCAGGCCTATCTGCATGACGGCCGCGCCCGTACGCTGACCGAAGCCATCCTCTGGCATGGAGGAGAGGCGGAAAAAGCCCGCAACGCATTCGCCGGTCTTTCGAAGGACGACCGGCAAGCCCTCGTCAACTTTCTGGAGTCCCTCTGATGCGCCAATGGAAACGCCTTGCATTCGGCCTGCTGCTTACCGTTGCGGCCCTGCCTGCCCATGCCGAGGATGCGACGACCGCTGGTACGGGCTTGAATGAGGCAGCGGTGCCAGCCACCCTGCAGAAGGCGGTGGATGACGTGATTCGTCCCGGCTACCGCGCCATGCACGACTCCGCCTCGAAACTGACTGTCGCGATGAAGACGCTTTGCGCCGATCCCACGGACGCCACCCTTTCCGGCGCCAAATCGGCTTTCGGCGACACCGTGAAGAGCTGGTCACGCATCGAGATCGTCGATACCGGCCCGATCATCGAACAGAACCGCTTCGAACACATCCTCTTCTATCCCGACCGCAAGGGCGTCGGCCTCAAGCAGGTACAGGCGCTGATCGCCAAAGCGGACGAGCAGGATACGACCGTCGAAGCCGTCGCCGGCAAGAGCGTGGCGCTGATGAGCATGACGGCGCTGGAATATGTACTTTTCGGCAACGGCTCCGATGTCCTCGGCAAGGAGAAGCAGAGCTTCCGCTGCCGCTATGGCGCGGCGGTTGCCGGCAACATCGAAAACACCGCCAAGGAAATCGCCGACGAATGGGACGCGCCCGACGGCGTGCAGAAATCCTGGAAATTCCCGGGCAAGACCAGCGACGATTTCATGGACAACAAGGAGGCTGTCACCGCACTGCTCGGCATCCTCGTGCACAGCGCCGCCAATATGCGCGACCAGCGGCTGGAAACCTTCTACAAGGGCGACCCGGCAGCGGCGCGGCCGAAGATGGCGATCTACTGGCGCTCGGGCAACACCTGGACGTCGTTCACCGGCAATGTCGAGGGCATCAAGACGCTGTGGGAAAAGGCCGACATGGCAAGCCTGCTGCCATCAGACAAGCGTGATGTCGCTATCAAGATCGACGGGCTGCTGAACGAACTCGCGACCACCGCGCCAACAATCAACCCGGATATCGAAGCCGCCATCGGCAACGACGCGGAACGCGCCAAGATCGACAAGCTGCTTTCCATCAGCCGCGATCTCGCTACCGGCTTCAGCGACCAGTATGGCGGCGCCATCGGTCTTTCGGCCGGCTTCTCCTTCGCCGACGGGGACTGAGCGCGATGCGCAGCGGCCTGATCGATCGGAGAACTTTTGTCAAAGCCGCGGGGCTGACCTTCCTGGCGGCCCTGAAGCCCGGTGCCTTGATGGCGCTGGAGCGGGCCGATGCGGTCTATGCTTCCGGCATTCGAAGTGCCGATGGTTCCTTTGCCGTGGCGACCGTGACAGAACAGGGCTACATCGTCGACCAGGTGGCGCTGCCCGCCCGCGCCCATGGCATGGCCTTCTCAAAGGCGACCGGCAAGACCGTCGCCTTCGCGCGCCGGCCCGGCACCTATGCGATGATCTTCGATCCCTGGAACAAGGCCGAGCCGATCGTCATTTCCGCTAGAGAAGGCCGGCATTTCTACGGGCACGGCACGTTTTCGCCGGATGGCAGGCTGCTCTATGCCAGCGAGAACGATTTCGACTATAATCGCGGCATCATCGGGCTCTATGATGCCGGCAACCACTTTGCCCGCATCGGCGAATACGACACCTATGGCGTCGGTCCGCACGACATGACGGTTTCAGACGATGGCAGATTCCTGATCGTCGCCAATGGCGGCATCGAGACCCATCCGGATTTCGGCCGCACCAAGCTCAATCTCGATCATATGGAACCGTCGCTGACGCTGATCGACGCTGCGAGCGGCAGGCTGCTCGAGAAGCATACGCTGCCGGCGCAATATGCCCAGGTCTCGACCCGGCATGTCGATATCGACGCCAGCGGGCGCGTCTGGTTCGCTTGCCAATACGAAGGACATCGCAACGACCTGCCGCCGCTTGTCGGCCATTTCGCGAGAGGCGAGGACCTGAGTTTCGTCACCCTGCCCGACGAGACGACGCAAGCACTCGGCAATTACGTCGGCGCCATCGCCGTCAATCGCGCCGAAAATCTGGTCGGTGTGACATCACCGATCGAAGGAACTTCGGTGACGCTCGATGCGACGACGGGCCAGGTGCTGAAGGTGGAGAGCATCGCCGATGCGGCTGGCATCGCGCCGGCACGGCATGGTTTTGCCGTCTCATCCTACGACGGCAATTTCCTCGGTGCGCACAGCGATGTCGCCTGGGATCAGCATATCGTGCGGATCGCCCGCGGCTGAGCCGGACTTTGGCTGCAATGCTCAGGTAAGCTTGCTGCCTCGATAAAGCGCCGCAATGCCGTCGCGGCATTTAGCATCATGTATCCGCATGGGCCGCGACGCCATTTCCCCATCCTCTTCCGCTATAGCCTGCACGATGGCTTCGGGCTGTGAATACGCTCCGACAGCAACTCGCGATCTTCAACCGCGTCGCCCACCATCGCTCCCACCTCGGCAAGGTCAACCAAGGCTGTATGCAAAAGCATATCACCTCATTGTGTTCGCATACATATAACCCATCACGCAACCGTTACGCATCCAATTATTGACCAAATCCGCCACTTAGAATACACAAACAATCAACAGCCTCCGCTTTGCATACACAAGGTAAGCTCGACGCTGAACAGGAATACAGGATCGGCCATATTTGATCCGCGCGTTTGATCATATGCCGCTCCGAGACATACAGAATTTCAGAAGCTTTGCCGCTCCGACATTCGGCGCGGACGGCTTTCTGGCGCCTATTAATCCTCCAACCATAAGGATCACGATCATGATGATGACCAGACGGAGTTTCTCGACCGCCATTATCGCCGGCGCCGCTGCCTCCCTCGTTTCCGCGCGCGGCGTGGCCGCCAGCAATGCGAAACCCGCATCCGGAGCGGTTAAGTCTGCGCCATTGAAGGCACGCAATGTCGTCCTGGCCCACGGACTTTTCGCAGACGGCTCCTGCTGGACGGAGGTTATCGCCCGGCTGCAGTCCAGGGGGCTGAACTGCACGGCGGTACAAAATCCGTTGACGACACTTCCGGAAGCGGTGGGGGCCGCGCAGCGGGTTCTCGATCGTCAGGACGGCCCGACTGTCCTCGTCGGCCATTCCTTCTCCGGCATGATCGTCACCGAAGCCGGTGTGCATCCGAAGGTTTCCGCGCTCGTCTATGTCGCCGCCCGCGCACCGGATGCCGGCGAAGACTATACGGCGCTCGCCAAGACGTATCCGACACCGCCGGCATCAGCCGGCATCGTCTTTGATGGCGACGAAGGACGGCTGACCGAGGAAGCGTTCCTGCGCGACTTCGCCGGCGACTTGCCTAAGGCCAAGGCCGAGGTGCTCTATGCCGTGCAGCAGCCCTTCCAGAAGGCGCTTCTGTCCGGCAAGACCACGCAGGCCGCCTGGCGCAGCAAGCCCAGCTGGTATGCGGTCTCCACCGAAGACAGGACGATCAATCCGGATCTGGAGCGCTTCATGGCCAAGCGCATGGGTGCCAAGACCATCGAAGTGAAGGCTAGCCATCTCTCGCTGATCTCGCATCCCGATACGATCGCCCATCTGATCCTGGAAGCTGCTGGGCATTGACCGGTTCGCCGGCCTTAGCCTCTTCCCGCAAATTCCACCTGCTCCGCCGTGACCGCAGCGGCCGCCGCCTTGGCGGCCACACGCAGCCAATCGGCATTGCGCGCATCGAGATCGGCCAGAATACCGGGAACGAGCGAAGCGTCGTTGGCGTGGCAATTGGCGATTTCAAACCCCATCAGATCGAGCATGTCAGGCGACAGCAGCACCTCGGCATCACCGTCGACTTCGATCTTGCGGCTGTTGGGCGAGAGCCGGCGCACCAGCAAGCCTCCGTCCACCTGATAGCGCGGATCGGGTGAGCGCGCCCGCCCGCCGGCGATAACACCCGTCCGGATCGTCCTGTCCGACGGATCGTGCTTCAGCGACCAGCCGGATTGCAGAAGCGCCTTGACCTCGCGCAGTACCGGGCCGCCGCGCCATTCGACATAGGCGATGAAGCGCGGACGGCCCAGGCTGCCGGTGCCGGCCAGACGCGGTTTCGGCTCGAATGTCGTCGCTGGTTCGGGCAATGCCTTGCGCAGTGCCTTGAGGTAGCGGTCCGCCACGGGATCCGTCGCCGGCGGCAGGTTGCGGTATTTCTCCCAAAAGGCTTTGCGCTCGGCGTTCGGCAGCAAGACGGCATTGCGCAGCCATTTGTAATCGCGCTCGAGAATGACGGGAGACGGCTGGCGCAGTCCGCGGCGATAGCCGGCGAGGATGCTGTCGGCAACAACACGCAGCGTCGGGCCGTCCTCGCCGCGCGCCAGCATGGCACTCGTGGCAAGGCGTACAAGATCGAGCGCATAGGGCATGACGGCCGCCTCGTCGAAATCATTGGCGCCCCAGACGAGGCGGCCTTCTTCATCGCGCCAGGTGCCGAAATTTTCCAGATGCGTATCGCCGATCGCCAGCAATTGCGGCGCGCTCTTGAGCTCGGGGCAGACGTCGAGGATGGTTTCCGCCCAGCGCCAATAGGTACCGCGCAGGAAGGAGAAGCTGTCGGCCTTCATCAGCTTGTGCTTCTTTGCCAGACCCGCCTCGACCAGATCGGCGCCGAGCTGCGCCCGCATCCAGGTCTCGTAGGCATCCACCGATTGCCGGATCGTCGTCATCTGCGCCCTCGCCACAAGCATCATCGCTTCGGATAGCATGACGATCCGATCGTGGAAATTCGATGTCCGGAGTGGAGGCTGGAACGCCTCCGCTTTTCCACCGGATAACCCTTGTCCAAACCGCCTCCCCGTGCCAATTTCGCACCCGCGAAAGGGGACGGCATGACAGGGGCAGACGATACGGGGACCAGCGGCGATTTTCGGAGCCGTATCAGGACCAGCTTCGAGCGGCAGGCCGCCATGGCGACAATCGGCGCAGAGCTGACGCGCGTCGAGCACGGAACGGTCGAGATCGAGCTGCCCTTCGATATCAAGCTGACGCAGCAGCATGGCATATTGCACGCCGGCATCATCGCCGCGGCGCTGGATTCGGCCTGCGGCTTTGCCGCCTATAGCGTCATCGACCCTTCCGCATCGATCCTCACGATCGAATTCAAGATCAATCTGATGTCGCCGGGGCGCGGTGAGCGCTTCCTGTTTCGCGGCGATGTCACCAAGCCCGGCACGACGATCATCGTCGCCGACGGACGCGGCTATGCCATCGGCGATGGGCCAGCCAAGCTGATCGCCTCGATGACGGGAACGATGATGGTCATCCGGGGCAGAGAGGGAATTAGCGGATGAAATTCGAACTGAAGCGGGTATCGGGCAAATCGATCCTGTTCGTCATGGCCGCCGAGGCCGAATATGGACCCTTCCTGCGCTCGCGCATCGATCCGCTGATGACGGGCGTCGGCCCGGTCGAGGCGGCCATCGCGCTCACCCGCGCCTTCGCACAGCTCGAAGCCCAGGGCGATCTTCCCGATCTCGTGGTGTCGCTCGGCTCGGCTGGTTCCGCCAGGCTGGAACAGACGGAAGTCTATCAGGTCACCTCGGTTTCCTACCGCGACATGGATGCCTCGCCGCTCGGCTTCGAAAAGGGCCGTACGCCCTTTCTCGATCTGCCCGCGACGATCGAACTGCCGCTGCGCATCCCGACCATTGCCGAGGGCAGCCTTTCGACCGGCGCTAATATCGTCTCCGGCGCGGAGGCCTATGAGCGCATTGGCACCGACATGGTCGACATGGAAACCTTCGCGGTGCTGCGCGCCTGCCAGACCTATGGCCTGCCGCTGATCGGCCTGCGGGGCATTTCCGACGGGAAGGTCGATCTGCAGCACATTTCCGACTGGACGGAATATCTGCATGTGATCGACCGCAAACTCTCCTATGCCGTCGACGGCCTGTTTACGGCGCTGGAAGACGGCGTATTCTGGTTCTGAGGGGCCAGAAACTAAGCAAAGTAAGGACAATCGGGACAATAAAATCGGCTCTCGCGTGATTTGCCCGATTGCCAGGGAAAGCGCTTTTCATTAAAGGCTCGTCATGACCCAGACAGCACATCCCGATACCGTTCTCATCGTCGATTTTGGCAGCCAGGTGACGCAGCTCATCGCACGGCGTGTGCGCGAAGCGGGCGTCTACTGCGAAATCGTTCCCTTCCAATCCGCCGAAGCTGGCTTCAAGCGGCTGCAGCCGAAGGCCGTGATTCTGTCGGGCAGTCCGGCCTCGACCGTGGACGAAGGCTCGCCGCGGGCGCCGCAGATCATCTTCGACAGCGGCATCCCGGTCTTCGGCATCTGCTACGGCCAGCAGACCATGTGCATGCAGCTCGGCGGCAAGGTCGAGAGCGGCCATCACCGTGAATTCGGCCGCGCCTTCCTGGAAGTTGACAAGGATTGCGCTCTCTTCGAAGGATTGTGGTCCAACGGTTCGCGCCATCAGGTCTGGATGAGCCACGGCGACCGCGTCACCGCGCTGCCGGAAGGTTTCGAAGTGGTCGCGACGTCCTCGAATGCGCCTTACGCCTTTATCGCCGACGAGAAGCGCAAATATTACGGCGTGCAGTTCCATCCGGAAGTCGTGCATACGCCCGATGGCGCCAAGCTGATCGGCAACTTCATCCACAATATCGCCGGCATCAAGGGCGACTGGTCGATGTCGGCCTATCGCGCCAAGGCGGTTCAGGCGATCCGCGATCAGGTCGGCGACAAGCGCGTCATCTGCGCTCTTTCCGGTGGTGTCGATTCCTCCGTTGCCGCGCTGCTGATCCACGAAGCAGTCGGCGACCAGCTGACCTGCATTCTCGTCGATCACGGCCTGATGCGCAAGGACGAGGCGGCAAACGTCGTCGCCATGTTCCGCGAGCACTACAACCTGCATTTGATCCATGTCGATGCTTCCGACCGCTTCATCGGCGAGCTCGAGGGTGTTTCCGACCCCGAAACCAAGCGCAAGATCATCGGCCGCCTCTTCATCGAGACCTTCGAGGATGAGGCCAAGAAGCTCGGCGGTGCCGATTTCCTTGGCCAGGGCACGCTCTATCCCGACGTCATCGAGAGCGTTTCCTTCACCGGCGGTCCCTCGGTCACCATCAAGTCGCACCACAATGTGGGCGGCCTGCCGGAGCGCATGAAGATGCAGCTCGTCGAGCCGCTGCGCGAACTCTTCAAGGACGAAGTGCGCGTGCTCGGCAAAGAGCTTGGCCTGCCCGACAGCTTCATCGGCCGCCATCCCTTCCCCGGTCCCGGCCTCGCGATCCGTTGCCCGGGCGGCATCACGCGCGAGAAGTTGGAAATCCTGCGCGAAGCCGATGCCATCTATCTCGACGAAATCCGCAAGGCCGGCCTTTACGACGCGATCTGGCAGGCCTTCGCGGTACTGCTGCCGGTCCAAACCGTCGGCGTCATGGGCGACGGCCGCACCTACGAATTCGTCTGCGCGCTGCGCGCCGTCACCTCCGTCGACGGCATGACGGCGGATTTCTATCACTACGACATGGAATTCCTCGGCCGCGCCGCGACCCGCATCATCAACGAAGTCCGCGGCATCAACCGCGTGGTCTACGACGTCACTTCGAAGCCGCCCGGCACGATCGAGTGGGAGTGACGGGGGATACAGCCAGATAGTTTTGGCTATTGTAGTGTAAGTTGCTCCGTCGGTAGCACGGAATAGCAATTGAGCGACAGCCAGGCCCTTCGCTAACCTTTTGACGCAGGCGCGCACCGGCTGGATTTCTCCTCAACGTTACAATTGCGCCGGCTACGTTTGGGACCTTGGAGGTCAATCGGCTTCTGGCTGTGAGCGACGAGTAAGCTGCCAATCGTCCGAGTTACCGGCAGCCTCAGTGATCCTCACTTCGCTCCAGCCCGTGGAAGGCTAGCTTTAGTAGGCGCTCGCTGCGTGCTGTGCCTTCCGCTGTAGGCGGTAGTTGGGTGAGCAAGGCCAGCAACTGCAGAAAGTCCTCGGCGTCGACCGGCTTCGAGACCTCGCCCGCATCGACGCAAGCGTCCATCAGAAGCCTGACGGCGTCGACCATGGGCCAATAGGTTTCCCGAAAGTCCTGGTCGGTCATGGCGGCCCGCAGCATATCCGCGACACCGTGCTTCTTGCGGCCGTAATCGACGAACCGCTCCGCCCATCTTCGGAAGGCTTCGAGTGGCTTGAACGCCTCGAGGAGCGACGGTGCGAGGCTCACCAGCTCGTCGATACTGTCGCGATAGATGCCGAGGACGAGCGATTCCCGGGTCGGGAAGTGGCGGTACAGCGTGCCCTGCCCCACGCCCGCGGCCTTGGCGATGGAATGCAGCGAGGCCGTTGGATCGATTGCAAGGGCGTCTCGTGCGACAGCCAGGATGCGGTCGCGATTGGTGCGGGCGTCGGCGCGACGCTTATGGGTTTCGGTCATCAGCCTTGACTAAACGGACAATTGTCCATATCCATATCGAGAAATCGGACATATGTCCGTTTCTATACGGTGGAGGCGTTTATGCAATATGTAAAGCTCGGCAACTCGGGACTCGACGTGTCGCCCGTCTGCATCGGTTGCATGGGGTTCGGCGATCCGGCCAAGGGCCATCCGGCCTGGTCAGTGGAAGAAAGCTCGAGCCGGGAGTTGATCCATCACGCCCTCAGGACCGGGATCAACTTCTTCGACACAGCCAACATGTACTCTACCGGCACAAGCGAGGAATTCCTCGGGCGCGCGATCAAGGATTTCGTGAACCGGGATGCTGTCGTCATCGCCACCAAGGTTGCGGGCGCGACACGCAACGGCCCCAATGCGATCGGGCTATCGCGCAAGGCCATCATGGCTGAACTTGATCACAGCCTGCGGCGGCTCGGCACAGACTATATCGATCTCTACCAGATACACCGCCGCGACCAGCTGACCCCGTGGGAGGAAACGCTCGAAGCGCTTCACGACGCCGTGAAAGCGGGCAAGGTACGCTATCTCGGCGCCTCGTCGATGAAGGCGTGGGAGTTTGCCAAAGCGTTGCACATCCAGAAGTCCAACGGCTGGATGCGCTTCATCTCTATGCAGCACAATTACAATCTGGTCGCGCGCGAAGAAGAACGCGAGATGATCCCGCTCTGTGCCGATGAGGGTGTGTCGACCCTGATCTACAGTCCGCTCGCGCGTGGGAAATTGGCCCGCCCATGGGGGATGACGACGACGCGGACGGAGACCGAACCGTCCGGTGCCCAGCAAAATCCGGATACGGCGGCCAGCGATCGGGCAATCGTCGAAGCGGTGAATGCCATCGCCGCGGAACGTAATGTCGGCGCTGCCGAGATTTCCCTGGCGTGGTTACGTCGAAATCGCGTGGTCGCTGCGCCGATCGTGGGCGCACTGAAGACCAAGCATATCGACGATGCCGTGGCTTCGCTGTCGGTCGTGTTGAGCGACGAGGAGGCGGAGCGACTCGAGAAGGCTTACACGCCCCGCCTGGATCAACAGGGAGTATCTATTCCGGCTTTGTTGCATCGCTCCATCGAAGCATCGACTGGCTTCAAAAGGGATGCTCCTCTCGTTTAGGTCTGTCCGCTTCCGGTCCCCTGCGTTAGAGCGTGATGCCTAAAAGTATGAGGGGATTTCGAACGACATCACGCTCTACTTCTTTGGTTCTGGAACGGATTTCAGATTTTAGGTCGGCTCGACCTAAAATCATCCGGCTCTAGGCGCGCGTGCGCCTGGAACGGTGGCTGGCTCGGGACAATTGCTATCGAGGGCACACGTTCACGACGGGGCTTGGCGCTCCCGCGCGGCGAACGTCTTGGGCGAGACGCCGACAAATCGGGTGAAGGCGGTGCTAAAGGCGCTTGGTGACAGGAAGCCTATGGCGAGCCCGATCTCGCCAATAGTTTTGTCACCGCGACGCAACGCATCCTTCGCAACGGCCATACGCCAGTGCTGAAGATAGCCGATCGGCGCCATGCCGACCACGCTGCGGAACCGGCTCGAAAGGCTGGATCGGGAAACACCGCAGAGCCGCGCCAAGTCTGCCAGCGTCCAGTCTTTCGCGGCGTCTTCGTGCAGTGCCGTCAGCGCCCGGGCTGTCACGGGGTCATTCAATCCGGCGAGCAAGCCCCTGTGCTCCCGGGTTGCGTCAGGGACGGCGCCGCGAAGAATCTCGACAAATGTCAATTCCATCAAGCGCGTAATGACGAAGTCGCTACCGGCTCTCGGTTGCGATGACTCCGACAGGTTCAAGCTCAGCAAACTGCGAACACGCCAAGAGGAGACGTCATCACGCATGACATGGACAAAGGATGGCATGAGCCAAGTGAGGAGGCCCTCATTCGCCGTATCGAAGACGAACCGCCCGCCACGTAATACCACAGGCGCTTCCGAGCCTGCACCCATCCTCAGAAGCGTTTTACCTGTGGCTGCGACCATCGCCTCGCTGTCCTGAGCAGCAGCTTGCGCGTCCGAGGCAAGGACAAAGCTCTTGTCGGTTCTGATGAGGACGAAGTCGCCTTCCTGCAGCAGGAGCGGTTCCTTGTCGGCTCGGATCAGCTGGCAGGCGCCGCGCTCCAGCCAGCAGAACAGCAGGTCGTCCCGTTTGCGGAACGACACCGCCCATCGGCCATAGCCCTCGATCCCGCCCCAGAGCGTGGCGCGCGGACGAAGCAGGTGGATGAGGTCGAGAAAAGGATCCAAATTTTTGGCCGATTGATAAATTAATATGCAAGATACATTATCGATCGAATGATTAGATCGAAGTAGTCTTTCCTTCAAGAGGCGGGCCGCACTCAACGGATAACCCATCTGCATCTGCGAAAGGAAAAGTCATGTTGCATAACAAGCGGGTCGCGATCCTTGGCGGATCTCGTGGTATCGGCTTTGCGGTGGCTCAAGGAGCCGTCCATGAAGGGGCTCACGTTATCATCGCTTCCAGCCAACAAGAGAATGTCGCGGGCGCCATCACGCGTTTACCGGAAGGAACCGCCACAGGTGCGGTCGTCGATATAAGGTCGATGGAGTCCCTCTCGGCATTCTTCTCGACGCTCGGCGCGTTCGACCACCTGGTCTTCACTGCAGGCGAGCCTTTGCCGTTCGGCAAGCCCGTCGTCGAAATCGATCTGGCGACCGCACGCAGCTTTTTTGAATTGCGCTATTGGGGTGCGGTCGCTGCCGTGAAGGCGGCACAGCCACACATGCGCGATGGCGGGTCCATCGTGTTGACAAGCGGAACCTCGGCCCGGCGGCCGCCGGCAGGTTTTGCCTTCGCGGCAAGCATTTGCGGCGCAATCGAATCCCTGACCCGCGCGCTTGCCCTCGATCTCGCGCCTCTGCGCGTCAATGTTGTGACGCCCGGAATGGTTGCCACCGATCTGTGGTCCGGTATCCCATCCGAGGCACGGGACCAGATCTTCCGCTCGGTGGGCGGGAAGTTGCCCGTGGGACGTGTCGGCGAGCCGTCGGATATCGCTGAAGCGTACCTGTCGTTCATGCGCAATGCCTATGTCACCGGCCAATCCGTAATCGTGGATGGCGGTGCCGTGCTCGTCTAGAGCCTTTTGTTTTTAGCAATACCGGGAGCAGCAATCGTTCTCCCCGTGCCAGGCCGACAACGTCATCGTGGCCCGTTCCAATGACCAGCGCAATACTGGTACCAGCGGGCTGGCTTGGTACTTCGTCAAGGGTGGCGGCTATACGACATCTGACGCCGACGGAGAAGCTGTTCATCGCGCGCTTCCGAGGCATGGAAAGAAGGAGGAAACCATACCTTCTCCTGAAAAGCCCGAACGCTAATTCCGCCGATCGGGCTCTTCTGCACCATAGGCTTGGACTGGTGACCTTACTTCACCGTGATGCTCAGGCCGCTGAGATCGGCGTTGACCTGCAGGCCGACCTGCCTGCCTGTCAGTTCGAGCTGGGCGCCCTTGTCATTGGTCATGACGATCATCTGAGCACCCTTGCCGATCGCGCCGCCGCCGCCGGCAGCACCGTAGACACCGCCTACATCGCGGGCGCGGCGAATATTGCGCACTGTGCCCTGGAAATAGGTCTTGGAGGCACCAAAGGCGAGGCCGCCCGAGATGCCGCCGATCGAGATGGGATATTTGCGGCCATGGAAGGTCAGTGTGCCCTCGCCTCCGGAGCCGCCGACGAAGAAAGCCGCCTTATAGACAGAAAAGCGGATCGTGCCGCTATCGGCATGCGCGACGCCGGCAAAGCCGATCCCCGCGGCAGCAATAGCGGCAACCGCGACCGAACGAAATCCAGATGAAATCCTCATATTAAGACACTCCTCAAAAGCGCCGCTTACCCAGCCGGCCGGGCACGACGTCAGCGCCGTGTCAAAGTCAGAGATAAACGGTCTCGCACGACCTTTAGTTCCAAAACACATTAAAACAAAGCGTTAGAATACATCCAGACAACCGAATGGAAATGAGAAGGTGGTAGCGCTGAATGAAACAGATCAGCGCGGCGTATCAGATGCAATGGCGCCCTTGCAACCGCAGTCGAGACCTCACATCCTGGCCCGCAGCACCTGGTAACTTCAATTCAATCCGGTCAACGCCTCCGACATCAGCGCTTTTTCGGCTCGCGTGTTCGTTTGTCATCGATGCGTCTTTGTGTTTTGCTGATAGCGCCCGAATGGCTTTTTACGTGATCAATAAAAGCACGCAGCTTCGGCATCATTTGATGGCGGTTGGGATAGTATAGAAACACTCCCGGCGCCAACGGCGCGAATGACTCCAGAACCTGCACGAGCTTGTCTGCTTTCATCAGGCTGAGGGCAATCGGCTCAGGCACTTGTGCAAGTCCCATATCCTCCCCGGCCGCACCAAGAATGGTGGGAAAATCACGAGCGATCAGCGGGCCTGAGACGATTGCCTCGATCGGCCTGTTGCCATCGACAAAGGACCATGGTGCGATCGACGCGTCCGAGCGGCGCATGCGCAAACAGGCGTGCTGGCGCAGATCATCGATACGTTCGGGCCTTCCCCGCCGGCGAAGATACTCGGGGGTACCAACGACCACCAGCGGAAAGGGCGGGGTAAGCCGAACCGCAACCATGTCAGCGGCAATGAACTGCCCCAGCCGGATGCCGGCGTCAAATCCCTCGGCAGCGATATCGACCAGATCTGCGCTTGCGGCGATCTCCACCTCGACCTGAGGATAAGCTTGGCAGAAGGATGCGATCAGCGGCTCCAGCAGGATTGGCATCACTGCCCGCGGTACGGTGAGGCGCAGCAGTCCCGCAGGCCGCTGCCCAAGGTCACGCGCGACCTCGCTTGCCGCGACAAGCTCCTCGAAAGCAGGCTTTGCGCGCAAGTGAAATCGTTCGCCGGCTTCGCTCAGGCTGACACTGCGCGTCGTGCGAATAAAAAGTGCGGCGCCGACGCGCGCCTCAAGTGAGCGTACCGCCTGGCTGATTGCCGATGGCGTTACCCCAAGTTCGGCCGCTGCTTTGCGAAAACTGCAATGCTGGGCGACGCTCAGAAAGGCCTCCACGCCATCGAGTGCACCCTGTCTGACTGTGAAGTTCTGCTTCATAACTCGTCGACATTATCGAGAATAGTCGCTCATGGAAAGTGGCCTTATACGTGAGTTGCAAATCGGGAGCATCGCAAACGCCAAGCCCGAACGTTTGTGACGTCCCGGCTCTGCAACCTCTTCCTGGTCTTTACTCTTACAGGAGCTACTTCCATGAACGATCACGCAACCCCTGCTCAAGCGCAAGCCGTCTCACCCGTAGTCACCGGAGTGATGGTCATCCTCACCGTGAAGGCGGGCGTCACACGCGAGCGGGTGATGGCTATCATGCCAGATGAAATCCGGCGGACCGCGCAGCTCTATCTCGATGGAAAAATACGCGAATGGTATTCGCGAGGCGATGGCCGGGGAGCCGTGTTCCTGCTGGATTCGAGAGATGTCGCCGACGCTCACGCAATCATGGAAGGCTTGCCGTTGGCCAAGCAAAATCTCATGGATCACGAATATATCGCGATCGGTCCGCTTTTGCCGCTCCGCCTGCTCTTGGCCAATGCCTAAACGCCCGAAGGCAGCGAAATACACTTATTGATTTCGATGCCGTCAGACCAGAAAGATAAACACGAAGGAAACCGAGATGCCACCGGAACTCAATCTCCCATTCGTTCTAAGTGTCGCCGGCGCCTTCCTGACAAGTTCGGTGATAGCCTATGTCTATGTCTGGCCAGCGCTTCGCACAATGCGGCGTTATGAGGCTCTAAGACTTCTTGCTGCTTTCCATGCGTTCCGGTTCTTGGGGATGAATTTTCTGGTATCCGGATTCGTATCTCCGCAGTTGAGCTCGGATTTTGCCAACAAGGTCGGATGGGGCGATCTCATCTCGGCTATACTCGCGCTCGCTTCCATGGCCGCCCTTTCCTGGCGGTCGCCGATCGCCATTCCGGTTGTCTGGATATTCAACATCTGGGGAACTCTGGATCTTCTGAATGCCTATTACATGGGCGTAACGAAAATCGGAAATCCCGGTCTCTTCGGCGCAGGCATTTATATACCGACGCTTTACGTGCCGCTGCTCCTTGTGAGTCACGTTCTCGCCTTCATCGTCCTATTGCGGACGAGATCATCAGATCAAGTGATATGACGCAGCGGCGATAACGCCTTAGGCTAGGATTTGGCTCCGATCTCCGAAAAAGAATTGCGGATATCAATGAAGCATAAGGATGGTGACTGACGCCTTGAAACCACTATCAACTTAGAGCAACAACAAACAACCTTTCCCTCGATGGAATGCAAAGTCGAACCAGCATGTACACCGTCAAAGAATTTTCCGGCCGAAAAGTCGTTATCGGCGATGACAACGGTCCGCTGCTCGCCAGCGAAAGGGATGTGAATGATTGGATCAGCGCTGCGTGGGACGCTGAAGCACAGCTGGTGGTCGTTCCGACATCACGGCTGAGCGAGGAGTTTTTCCGGCTCTCAACCCGCATTGCCGGCGCAATCATCCAGAAATTCGTCAACTATCGTTCACAGCTCGTTATTCTCGGCGACGTCTCCGGATGGATCGCGGACAGTAATGCCCTGCGCGATTTCGTCTATGAATCCAATAGGGGTCGCGAGGTCTGGTTTCTGCCCGATCTGGATGCGCTTGCGGAGCGCCTGCAGCAGAATGCCCAAAGCTCACATGAGGATTTCGCCGTCAAGTTCAATCATAGTTTCATAGCTTGCCTTTTCGATTTTGTATCGAACCCATGGTCTGAGCCACCTTGC